>NZ_CP019789.1:0-1247500 GCF_002022685.1 Bartonella schoenbuchensis R1
CAAAAAGAAAAAAAAAGCTTTCATTTGTATATGATTTCTGACGCAACAGGGGAAACATTGATTTCTGCTGCAAGAGCTGTTGCATCGCAATACACGATGTATCAGGCAATAGAACATCTTTACCCAATGATTCGTAATAAAACACAGTTGCAAAAAATTCTTGATGAAATTCAAGAAGAGCCGGGTATTGTTCTTTACACAATTATTGATGAAGAAATGAAACAACTTCTCAGTAAAGTATGTGCAAAAATAGGCACTCCTTGTGTTGCCATTTTAGATCCTGTTTTAAATGCTTTTCAGTCTTATCTTGGAACACCAACAAATTTACGTGCTAGTGCGCAGCATGGTCTTAATGCAGATTATTTTCGTCGTATTGAAGCGTTGAATTTTACAATAGACCACGACGATGGACAATCTCCTGATAGTATATTAGATGCAGATGTAATTCTTGTAGGTATTTCAAGAACTTCTAAGACACCAACAAGCATCTATTTAGCAAATCGTGGAATAAAAACTGCTAACATACCTCTTATTCCAGGAATTGATTTACCACAAACTCTTTTGGAAGAAAAAAATGTTTTAGTTGTTGGTTTAATTGCTTCAGCTGAAAGAATTTCACATATTCGTCAAAATCGAGATTTGGGGGAAGGTTTTGCTATTGAAAATTATACTGATCGCACCAGCATAGCTAGAGAGTTGATTTATGCAAAACGCATTTATGAACGTTTTGGTTGGCCTATCATTGATGTAACCAGACGTTCTATTGAGGAAACTGCAGCAGCGGTATTTAAACTTTTATCACAATTTCGTGAGAGAAGATGAAAAAAATTATGGATGAAAATATGTTAATATTAGCATCTCTTAGCTCTTACCGTGCACAATTGTTAGACAAAGCTGGTTTAAAATTTTCTATTGAAGGAGCTTCTTTTGATGAACGAAAAGTGGAAGAGAAAGTAAAAACTAAAACTCCTAAAGAAACAAGTTGTTTCCTTGCAAGTTCAAAAGCAAAAGATGTTTCTAAGCGTTTTCCTCATGCATTAGTTATAGGTTGTGACCAAATACTTGATCTGGATGGACAGATTTTTCATAAAGTTTCAGATATTAAAGAAGCACATCAACGATTACGTGCTTTATCAGGAAAAACACATTCTCTTCATAGTGCAATAGCTTTAGTCAAAAATGGTCAAGAAATATGGGTTGAAGCTTTTAGTGCTCATATGACGGTACGTTCTCTCTCATCAGAATTTATTGAACGTTACCTAACGCGTGTAGGAGCGGATGTTTTAAAAAGTGTAGGGGTATATCAAATTGAGAAAGAAGGAATACATCTTTTTGATAAAATAGAAGGAGATTTTTTTACTATCATTGGCTTACCATTATTACCTTTGCTGGCTAAATTGCGTCATTTGGGAGTTATTGATGGTTAATTTTGCAATAAACTGCAAAAAAAAAGAATATCCGTGTGCTTTTATTGCTGGTTATCCTATTCATCATTCAAAATCACCAAAGATTCATAATTTTTGGCTCAAACAATATGGTTTACAAGGTGAGTACCTTGCAAAAGAGGTAAAAACCGAAGAATTTAAGAGTTTTCTTATATCTTCACAAAAAAGGGGTTTTTGTGGAGGCAACGTTACCTTACCCCATAAACAGGAAGCTTTTCATTTAGCAACTTATAAAGATGAGGTAGCAACAGCTATTGGTGCTGTTAATACATTATGGTTTGAGGGGCAAAAACTTTGTGCCACAAACACTGATGCATATGGTTTTAGTGCTAATCTTGATGAATTTGCTCCTGATTGGGTTAAAGAAACAGCACTTGTTTTTGGTGCAGGAGGTGCTGCACGCGCTGTTTTATATATCTTGAAAAAACGTGGATTTGAACGTATTTTCTTGCTTAATCGTACAAGACAACATGCGGACGATTTGGCTGAGTATTTTGGAAAACCTGTTGAAGTCTATGACTGGCATAATATTTACAAAATACTTTATCAAGTTGATCTCATTGTTAATGCAACTTCTGTAGGCATGACAAATCTTTATAGCGAACAAAAGAGTATTTTTTTTGATTTTCATAAAGTAAAACCAACAGCATTGGTAACAGATGTTGTTTACACTCCATTAATGACCCCTTTTTTGCAACAAGCAAAAGCTCATGGTTTGAAAACAGTTGATGGACTTGGTATGCTTTTACATCAGGCTGTACCTGGTTTTGAGCAATGGTTTGGAACAAGACCGCTTGTAACAAAGGCATTGCGAACAGCGATTGTAGAGGATATGAGTGAAAATAAAATATGAAAATTATAGGATTGACCGGATCAATTGCCATGGGCAAATCAACAACTGCTCGTTTTTTTGAACAAGCAGGTGTTCCTGTTTTTAGTGCTGATGAAGTAGTGCACCAACTTTACCGTAGTGAGCCGGTCTTGTCACTTATTATACGTACTTTTCCAGGTGTTGTTGAAAATGGTCAAGTTAACCGTTTAAAACTTTCCAAAGTTTTGATAAATAATCACGAAAAACTACAAACTTTAGAAAAAATAATTCATCCCTTAGTTTGGAAAAAAGAAGAAGAATTTGTTAACAGGGCACGCCAACAGGGAAAAAAACTAATAGTTCTTGATATTCCGCTTCTTTTTGAAACAAACAGTGAAAACCGAGTAGATAGTGTAATTGTTGTATCTGCACCATCAGCAATACAAAAGAAGCGTGTAATGAATCGTCCAAATATGAGTGAGGAAAAATTTGCAGCGATCAGTGCCAAACAAATATCCGATGAAAAAAAGAGAGAACGTGCGGATTTTGTCATTGATACGGGAAAAAGTTTAGATAATACACGTCAACAAGTTTTTCGTATAATAAAGAATTTACTAAAGGATGTATCTTTAAAGAATTAAAGAAATGCGTGAAATTATTTTTGATACCGAGACAACGGGTTTAGATAAAGACAGCGATCGTATTATTGAAATTGGCTGTGTAGAGATGGTTGATCGTTATCTTACGAAACGCCAATTCCATGTTTATTTAAATCCGCAAGGAGTCATTATCCCTGACGAAGTTGTAGCGATTCATGGATTGACCAATGAACGTTTAAAAAATGAAAAGAAATTCGAAGATATTGCTGATGAGTTTCTAGAATTTATTGATGGTGCAACAATGGTTGCTCATAATGCAAGTTTTGACATAAGCTTTCTTAATGCGGAATTAGGGCGGATCAATAAACCGCTTATCAGTGTTGATAATGTCATTGATACACTAGCTATAGCACGGCAAAAATTCCCTATGGGGCCTAATTCTCTTGATGTTTTATGTAAACGTTTTGGGATTGATAATAGTAATCGTGTTCTTCACGGTGCTCTACTTGATGCAGAGATTCTTGCTGATGTTTATATTGAGTTAATTGGTGGAAAACAGGGTGTACTTAGTTTTGATAACAATAGTGACCTTGATGAAAATATTCAAAATGGCAAGAATGTTTCCCATACAGTTAAAACTCGTCCCCACGCTTTACCTTCAAGGTTGAGCACACAAGAAAAAGATATGCACGCTGATTTAGTTAAAAAAATAGGCGATAAGGCTTTGTGGAATAACTTTAAAATTTTTCAATAAGAATTTAAGTTTCTTTGAAAAAATTATTAAAAATTTGGATTGGATAATATAATTCTTAAAAATACGGCCGTTGTGGGGAGGGGAACACCACAACGACCTTACCGCTACGTTGTACCTCAGCTATCATAGAAGGAGTAAAATGAAAGCTATCATATCCTATAATAACAAAGAAAAGCTCTCGGTACTGACTATAAAACGCAACGACTTTATATCTTATAAAAACAAAAAAATGGCTTTTCAGAGGCAACTCTATAAATTTTGAAATGAGATCGAAAAAAATATAAAAATAAATTTGTTTTGCGCTAAAATGAAGAAATGAAATTATCATGGAAACAAAAGATCACTTATTTTTAGTTGACGGATCAGGTTACATTTTTCGTGCTTATCACGCTTTACCACCCTTAAAACGCAAAAGGGATGGGCTTCCTGTAGGGGCTGTAGCCGGTTTTTGCAACATGTTATGGAAATTACTTTGTGATGCTCGCAATACGGCTGTTGGTATTGTGCCAACCCATTTTGCTGTTATCTTTGATTATTCATCTGATACGTTTCGTAAAAAAATTTATCCTCAATATAAAGCTAATCGTGCAGCTCCTCCTGAAGATCTTATTCCTCAATTTGCTTTGATACGACAAGCTACAAAAGCTTTTAATTTGCCTTGCATCGAAAAAGAAGGATTTGAAGCAGATGATTTAATTGCGACCTATGCGCAATTGGCAACTCAAGCGGGAGCAAAAACAACAATTATCTCCTCAGATAAAGATTTAATGCAGTTGGTAAATACGCGTGTATCTTTATATGATGGAATGAAAGATAAACATATCGGTGTTTCTGAAGTCATAGAAAAATGGGGTGTAGCGCCTGAAAAAATGATTGATTTGCAAGCTTTAGTTGGAGATACCACAGACAATATTCCAGGTGTTCCAGGTATTGGTCCAAAGATTGCAGCACAATTATTAAATCAATTTGGTACTCTCGATCTCTTATTGCAACACGCAGAAGAAATCAAACAAGTAAAACGGCGTGAAAATATTCAAGCTTATAAAGAGCAAACAAAGATTTCTCGTGAATTGGTAAAGCTTAAAACAGATGTACCTATAGACAATAATTTAGATAATTTTATTTTAGAACCACAAGATGGCCCGCGTTTAATTGCTTTTTTAAAAGCTATGGAATTTACAACGTTAACCCGTCGTGTAGCAGAAGCAACAGCATGTGATGCAGAGGTTATTGATGCTCTTGATATAGATACTGAGTGGACCCAAACTATTCATGGGCCTGACTTGGATAGTGAGAAAGTTGGTTCATTATTAACCCATGATTTTTGTAAAGATTCACCACAGACTTTGGCACAAAAACGTAAAGATCAGGCTCTTGTACAAAAAAATATAGGAGATTCTTATGAAACCATCCTTGATGAGAAAATCTTAAGAGAATGGTTACTGGAAGCACAAGAGCAAGGTTATTTTGCTTTTAACATAGAAACAACCTCATTAAACCCTATACAAGCGAAAATTATTGGTTTTTCGTTGGCATTACAGCCAGAAAAAGCAGCTTATATACCACTAGAACACACTGAAGAAGGATGCGACCTTTTAGGAGGTGGGTGTGTAGTCACACAAATTGAAACACAAAAGGTTTTAGCGCTTTTAAAACCAATATTAGAAGATCAAGCTGTATTAAAAATTGGCTATAATATGAAATATAATTGGTTGATTATGAAACAATACGCCATTGTGACACAACCTTTTGATGACATAATGCTCATATCATATGCTTTAGATGCTGGAACTTCGACTCATAATAGGGATATTTTATCTGAACGATGGCTTAAGCATAAACCAATTGCTTACAAAGATTTAACGCATAACGGAAAGAAAATTACTTCTTTTGCACAAGTAGATTTAAAACAGGCAACCTTTTATGCAGCAGAAGGTGCCGATATAACGCTACGGTTATGGCAAGTTTTAAAGCCACAACTTGTCGCACAAGGCGTGACGAAAATTTATGAACGTCTTGATCGACCACTGATAGAAGTTCTCGCAAAAATGGAAGAACGAGGGATTCTGGTTGATAGGCAAATTCTTTCACGTCTTTCATGTGAGTTAGCGCAGGCTGCCCTTTCTTTGGAAGAGGAAATTTACCAATTGGTTGGTGAACGATTTAATATTGCCTCACCAAAACAATTAAGTGATATTCTTTTTGGTAAAATGGGTTTACCTGGGGGCGTTAAGACCAAAAATGGTCAGTGGTCAACCTCTGCACAAATTTTAGAAGAATTAGCCGCTGAAGGTCACACTTTACCACGTAAAATCGTTGATTGGCGCCAACTTACAAAATTAAAATCCACTTACACAGATGCTTTACCTTATTACATTTTGCCTGAGACAGGGCGTGTTCACACTAATTATTCTTTAGCAACGACATCAACAGGGCGGTTATCTTCATCAGAGCCCAATCTGCAAAATATTCCAATACGAACGCCAGAAGGGCGCAAAATTCGAACAGCCTTTATTGCTCCAAAGGGATGTGTACTATTATCGGCTGACTATAGTCAGATTGAATTGCGCATTCTTGCACATATCGCCAATATCACTGCATTGAAAGAAGCGTTTGCGCAAGATCAAGATATTCATGCTATAACCGCATCGCAAATATTTGGAGTTGCAGTAGAAGGAATGCCCTCAGATATACGCCGACGTGCAAAGGCGATTAATTTTGGTATTATTTATGGTATTTCAGCTTTTGGATTGGCAAACCAATTAAGTATTTCACGAAATGAGGCAAGTCGCTATATTGATATTTATTTTGAAAGGTTTCCAGGAATTAAAGATTATATGGAAACGACTAAATCATTTGCACGCCAACATGGTTATGTGGAAACAATTTTTGGACGTCGTATTCATTACCCTGAAATAAAAGCGACTAATTCCCAAATCCGTACTTTCAATGAAAGAGCTGCTATCAACGCACCAATTCAAGGATCAGCTGCAGATATCATTCGCCGTGCTATGATCCAGATGGAAGGTGCTTTGAAAAAAGAAAAACTGTCAGCAAAAATGCTACTACAAGTTCACGACGAACTGATTTTTGAAGTACCAGAAACTGAAAGTGAAAAAACAAAAGTCCTTGTTACAAAGGTAATGGAAAATGCTGCAATGCCTGCATTATCTTTGTCTGTCCCTCTTAAAGTAAAAGTCGCTGCTGCTCAAAACTGGAATGAGGCACATTAGTTTTTCTCGCTTATTTGATCTTTAAACATCGTCATTACATTGGCAAGATTAAGGTGAGCTTTAATTGGTAAGTGATCTGATGCAACACGTGCTAGTGGGGAATAATGACTTTCAATTTTTGTTACCAAATGGGGAGGAAAAGCAAAAATTCTATCAAGAGCTAGAAAAGGAAAGCGAGAAGGAAAACTTGGTACAGTTCCTCGTGTAATATCAAAATAAGGAAAAAAATGATTTAATGACGATTTTTTCCCTACTCGCCATTCATTAAAGTCACCAATAAGTAATGTGGGCATAAAAGAACGTTTTTGCAAAAGTGCAAGAAGCATTTTTACTTGCTGATTGCGAGAATGGCGTAACAAGCCAAAATGAGCTGCAATAATGCGAATAAAACCTGTCTCCATTTCTAATTCTGCCATTATAGCACCTCGTGGTTCAATACCAGGTAGGGAGATTTGTAAAATATCATGTACCTTCCCTTGACGCACAAAAAGAGCATTACCATGCCAACCATGGCCATGGGGTGACATGGTATTCAAAGGCACAGGAATCAAATTTGTTTCAGCTTTTAACAATTTAAGATCAATCAAACCAATGCGTTCACCAAAACGTTTATCCGCTTCTTGGAGTGCAAGAATATCAGCTTGTAATTCTGCAATAACACGTACAATGCGAGTAGGGTTGAAAATTTTATCAACACCTACGCATTTATGAACATTATAAGAAGCAACAACAAGATCATAATCGTTATCACAATTAACAGTATTTGGTCGGTAACCAGAACGATTACGAATAACACTTAAGAGAGGTTTATGAAGCTTTTGCTGGATAAATGCGGTGGGCCAGCGAAATTTTGGTTTATGAGGCTTCTTTATCATTTTATGTTTGAGTTAGTTGTTCAGTACACGTAAATATAATGCTAAAAGATTAGAAAATACGCGCTTATGTTAAAAACAAAAAAGCCCTGTTTCTTGAATGAAACAAGGCTTTTCAATAAAACAATAACTGTATAGTTAATTGCGATTTGAACCCAAAAATTGCAACAAGAAAACAAACATATTAATGAAATCAAGATAGAGATTTAACGCACCCATAATAATTTTACGACCACGCGTGTCATCTGCATCACCTTCATAATACATTAATTTGATAGTTTGTGTATTATAAGCTGTTAAGCCCGCAAAAACGAGAACACCAATTACTGAAATAGCAAATTGTAAGGCGCTTGATCCTAGAAAAATATTAACGACCATAGCAAGTAATAGGCCGATCAACCCCATAAACAAGAATGATCCCATCGCCGTAAGATCACGTTTTGTAGTGTAGCCATAAAGCGAAAGAGAGCCAAAAGCTGCAGAAGTGATAACAAAAGTCTGCACAATACTTTCAGGTGTGTAACGCAAAATAATTGATGACAATGAAAGGCCAACAAGCGCTGCATAACCAAAAAAGAGACTACGAGCAGCATTGGTACTAAGCGTATTGATTTTAAAACTGAGAAACAATACAGCAACAAGCGGCGAAAACATAATAACATAAGACAAAGGTGACGTATAAAATGTCACTCCAAATGATGTTAAGTAAACGCTATCATTAATTTGTGCAACTGCTTGATTTATATCTGCTGTTGTGGCCAATGATGCAATTATATAAGCAGCAGAAGCTGTAATAAGTAAACCAATGGCCATTGTGTTATAGACGCCCAGCATATAACTGCGCAATCCTTGATCGATTGATGCATCGGCATGAGAAACAGACGCCGAACGTAAATTTTTGAAATCAGCCATAATAAAAAGTCCTTTAGCATATGTTCCGTCACGAGTTAGGATTAAAAGGTAAAAATTCCTTTTAATAACGTTACATAAGCCATTATTAAGCTCATATAGACGCCCCTAAACGTTGCTGGTAAAATTCCAGCATACGCTTTTTCTATTATGGAGATTTATTTAAAAATTACAAGAGACTTTTATTGAAAGGAAAACTTACAAATTCGTAATGAAAGAGCACATTTTAACTGGAAATATTTAATTTTTTCAAGGATATTTTAAAAGATTAGGAATCTATTTTATCAGTAGTTTGAATGAACAATTTTGCTTAAATAAATTTGAAAAGAATTAGCTATATTCAGTAATATTTATTAATGCGCATAATTTCAAAAGCTTAGTTAAGCACTTTATTTTTTAATGAATACTAAAGATTTTTCTATTTTTGGTGATTACAATAATTCATAACTGAAGTACTATCCAAGCCAAATTTTAGTTGTTAGTACCTCAATAGCCAAAAGAGGCACTATTTTTATATCGTCAATTTTATAAAAACAAATCAGAATAATCTAAAACAGTAACAAAATCTGTTTTATTAATATCTCCGATATTATACTGTTCATTTAGTGGCAATAAAGAACGTTAAAAACAGCCTATGAGATGTTAGATTTTAACCTAAAGGCATTTTTTTCTATTAGCTTAAATCCGTAGTTATTAATCCGGTGTTAGTTTTCTAACAACGGCTTTATTATACATTAAAATACTACACAAAGCTGGAAGAAGCTTTAGTAATATCGCGAACTAAAGAGTGAGTATCGAATTTTTCTATTGTAAATTAGGATTACAATTTTACTAAGCTCTGTAAAGAAAAAACAGTAGCAGATAGAATGTAAATACGTTGTGGGTTAACCTTATCAGTAGATAAAATAAGAAGTTATATTTATAGCAGAAATAGCTTCATAAATAATGAAGTAGTATATTATTCCTCGGAAGTATTATTATTGAGATAGCTTTTTTTTCGAAGCAAGAATACGGAATTCATCAATTAACACGGCAATGGATCCAAGTGTTATGAAAGTATCAGCGAGATTGAAAATAGCAAAAGAAAAGATGCCATCAATGTGGAATGATATATAATCAGTAACATAATGGAAACGAACACGATCAATAAGATTTCCAATTGCTCCACCAAGGATCAAAACAATACCAAAGTGTGTTAAAATTTTATCACGCTCGATATTTTTCCAAAACCATAAAAGGAAAACAATAATGATGAGCGTAAAAGCAATGATTCCCCAATGGGAAAAGGAAGAAAGAAATGAAAACGCAATACCAGAGTTGCGTACGTGGTAAAGCGAAATAAAAGGAAGAAGCGGAATTTTTGTTTCTAAAGGTATAGTCTGTATAACCCAAAATTTTATCGCTTGATCAAGTAAAACTGTAATAAACAAACCAGAAAAAAGGAAGGATAATGATTTGTGTGTCATATTTTGACCTCACATAAGTTCAAGTGTTAAATCGTGGGTTCAAGTGTTAAATAAGGACGGCGAATTTCATAAAGCATAACAGCTGTAGCTATAGCCAAATTAAGCGAATCGGCACGTCCATTTTGCGGAATGCGCACCAGTTGATCACAGCGATCAGCGAGGACATCTGGTAAACCTTGTTGTTCATTTCCCATTAAAAGTATAATAGGACCTTTTTTAAGATCAACACTACGATAATCAACAGATGTTTTGAGATGTGTTCCAATAATGATGCCTTTAAAGTGTGTAGACCAATTCAAAAAGGCGCTTTCACTAAAACGGTAGAGTGGTACGGAAAAAATTGATCCCATTGTTGCGCGTACTGTTTCAGGTGAAAAAGGATCTGTCGTTTCGCCAATCAACATAACCCCTTTTGCTCCCACTGCATCTGCAGTGCGGATGATGGTACCAAGATTTCCAGGATCACGTACACGATCAAGTGCAATATAGACATCTTGAGTTAGTCCCTTTATCATTTCAATAGGGTGCCACTGTTGTTTAAAAATGCCAACAACTGTTTGCGGATTATCACGCCGGGTAATAGATTCCATAACTTTTTGTGAAGCTTTAATGACAAAACCACCACGAGCTACAGTACGTGCAGCTATATTTTCAATAACAGTGTTACCAACTTTATTTTTAGATAAAATAAGTGTTTGAATTGCCCAGCCAAGGTTTAAAGCATCAATCACCAGTTTAAGTCCTTCTGCCATGAAGACTCCATCTCGATTACGGTTCTTCTTTTGATTGAGTGCTTTAAGGCTTTTAATAATAGGGTTGCTAAGAGAGGTGATTTCTTTAACTTGACCTGTTTTTTGTGTATCCATGTTCAAGCAATCCAACGGCTAAAGAGAGAAGTAGAAAGAGCACGTCCAGCAGTTTCTTCACGCAAAATTAGTTCTCCTGATTCAATTATACCACCAAGATTTATCAATTCATCACGCATTAAAGTATGAAGTGCATAAAAAGAAGCACGAATAGTATAGGCTGTAAGCACGATGGATAATGGTTTATCAGATAAAAGGTTGCGACAATTTTTAATCATTTCTGGTAAATGGTCAAATAATTGCCAAACCTCACCATGAGGTCCACGTCCATAAGCAGGAGGATCAAGAAGAATTATGTCGTAGGTTTTTTTACGACGTAATTCGCGTTCAACGAATTTTACAGCATCGTCACAAATCCAACGAATGGAACGATCTGATAAGCCCGCTTTTTCCTGATTAGCTTTTGCCCAAGTGATGGCTTTTTTAGAAGCATCAACATGGGTAACAGTTGCACCTGCACGTGCACCAATCAAAGAAGCAACACCTGTGTAACCAAAAAGATTGAGCAATTTGATAGGGCGCTTGGCTTGGATAATTTGTTCTTCCATCAAACGCCAATGAGCATCTTGTTCGGGAAAAACACCTACATGACGAAAAGAAGTAAAACGTCCCCAAAAAGGCAAACCATTCCAAAAAAGAGGCCATGTTTCATCAAGTTGTTTTTTAGGAAAATGCCAGCGACCAATACCCTCCTCATCTCGATTGCCTTTGAAAATGGCATCAACATCAGTCCAATTTTCTTGTGGTAGAGCGGGTTTCCATAATGCTTGACCTTCTGGTCGGATAATACGGTAAGAACCGTAACGTTCTAATTTTCGTCCATTGCCAGAGTCAATTAAGGCATAGTCTGCACTGGGACTTGTTTCTAAAATAAGAGGTATTTTTTCTTGCGGGTACACACCATTGAAATGTGTTTGAAAGCATTTTGCAGACATATTTGGTGTCATAGTACTTTCTTTGCAAGAAGGTTTATTATGAAAGACTATTGAATTTCTAGAATAATGTGAAAATTCGAAATTAATTAAACATTATAAAAAAAGCAAGAATACCTTTAAGATTCATTGTCAAACACAATAAGGGTGAAATTCATTAAGGTGTCGTTATATTAAGGTTTTTAGCAATTGACGTCTTTAATTTCTCAAGCTCTGCTTTACTTTTTTTAAGAGCTTTACGATATTGACGTTGTATAAGCCAATGCACTGCACTACTCAACAAAATACCAAGAGCAAGAAAAATAAAAAGCCAAACAAAAAAGGGAGCTTGATAAGTAAAATTTTCAGAATTAGTTCGAAAAGGATCAAGCGTTAAAGTAACAATTTGACGATTAGCTATAGTAAAAGCAATCAAAAAAATTGTAAGAGGCACTAAAATAATTGCCAAAAGAATACGTTTGGTTGTCATGAGTTTACTCATTTATTCAGTCGATCCCGCAAGTCTTTACCTGTCTTGAAGAAAGGAACCCATTTTTTTTCAACGACAACGGTTTCACCTGTTCGTGGGTTACGACCATTGCGCGCTGAACGACTTTTGACGGCAAAAGCTCCAAAACCACGAAGTTCAATACGGTCGCCATTAATGAGCGCTGTTGAAATTTCTTCAAAAACAGCATTTACAATATTTTCTACATCACGCTGAAGAAGATGTGGGTTATAACGAGCAATAATTTGTATGAGCTCTGATTTGATCAAAATAGCCTCTCTATTTACACAAAAAAGATTATATTTTACCAATTATGCATTCCATGTGCGCACGTTACGCATATAGATTAATAAAAACAGAATAAAACCAAGAGCAGTCAGATTGCAAGAAGCAAAATTTAAAAATACATATTAAGAGATGCTACAGATTGAAAAAAGTAGAGTATTTGAGAGATAAAACAAATATGACTATGCACAATTACCGTGAAGATTTTTCAATAAAATCATCTTCTGATGATATTTTTAAGAAAGCATATCATCATTCGTGTCGAATCCGTTTGTTAAAAATCTTTTTACCTCTCGTGGCATTGATTATAGCGCTGGTTTTTTCTTGGTTTATATTTTTTTCTCTTTCTGCTTCCTCTGGTAGTGTGGTTTTAAAGAATGAAGATGATGAGATAGTAAAATTGATAATGGTTAATCCAAGATTAGAAAGCTATACAAGTTCTCACAAGCTTTATTGGCTTGAAGCGCAAGAAGCTTTTCAAGATTCTCTACATTCTGAGGTGGTTGGATTACAAGGTATTACAGCTGAGATACCTTCAGGCAAATTGGGGACAGCTTTTCTCCAGGCACAAAGTGGGACTTATGATCATATTAATAATCATTTAAAATTAGATAAGCCGTTTACAGTCAAAACACAGGACAATATGGTCGCACAGTTCATAGCTGCTGATATCGATTTATCTGAAAGCCAATTGAAAACCGATCAATGTGTACATATTAAACGTGCAGGCTTATCTCTTAAAGCAAATACTTTGCAAATTCATGAAAAAGGGCAAAAGATATATTTTCAGGGTGATGTGCATTTAGTGATCGACAAACAATAAATTAAAACCAACACGAATCTTTAAATGATGTTTATGGGAGATAAATCTGTACATAAACAAATGGGAAAATTGAGGGTAAATTAAGTGCAGCCAAGAACATCATATAAAAAACAAATGGGTTTATATTTGGCTTTAATCTTGGGAACATTAGGATTAACAATGGTTTGGGGACATGCTGAGGAAGCTCATTTCGGGATTAATTTATCAAATAGTAAAGAGCCCATAGAATTGCATGCAGATTCCTTAGAAATACGCGATAAAGAGGAGATTGCTGTTTTTAGTGGCAATGTTTCAATTGTTCAAGGTGAGCGACTGATGCAAACATCACAATTAATTGTTTATTATGATAAAACACATAAAACAATTGATGAAAATAAGAAAAACATAGAGTCAACATCGCCTGTTGGTTTTGATGTAACAGGTATTAAGAAAATGGAAGCGTTGGGAAAGGTTTATATTAAAATAGCCACGCAAATTGCTACCGGTGATAAAGGTATTTTTGATAGACAATCAAATAGGATGATTTTGACAGGTAATAAAGTTGTCTTGAAAGATAATAATAATGTTGCGACAGGGTGCAAGTTGACAGTACATATGGAAAGCGGAAAAGCTTTTCTCGAAGGTTGTCAGGCGTTTGAGAAAAAGAATCGTGCTTCAATCATTTTAAAATCAAGTCAAAAATAGCTATTAAGATTTTATGCTTAAAATCAAAAAAACAAAACAAACAACGAGATATGATCTTGCAAGTGAGGCTTTAAAACAACCTTTAAAAGGAACTTTAGTTGCGCGTCATTTAGTTAAAGCTTATCGAGGAAGGCAGGTTGTTAAGGATGTTTCTTTTAATGTCTGCACCGGTGAGGCTGTAGGTATTTTAGGCCCTAATGGTGCTGGTAAAACTACTTGTTTTTATATGGTTACAGGTTTAGTTGAAGCCGATGGGGGGACAATTGAAATTAATGGGTTTAATGTCACCCATATGCCGATGTATCAACGTGCGCGTTTGGGTATTGGATATTTACCACAAGAAGCATCTATTTTTCGCGGTCTTTCAGTAGAAAATAATATTAAAGCTGTTTTGGAAGTGATCGAAAAAGATCGCTTTAAACGTCGTGAAGAATTGGATGCACTTTTATGTGAATTCAAAATTGATCATTTGCGCAAAACACCAGCTATTTCTTTATCTGGGGGTGAACGACGGCGACTTGAAATCGCACGTGCTTTAGCTTCACGCCCCAATTTTATGTTGCTTGATGAGCCATTTGCAGGAATTGACCCTATTGCTATTTCTGATATCCAACGACTCGTTCATCATTTAACTCAACGTGGTATCGGTGTTTTGATAACTGATCATAATGTGCGTGAAACATTAAATCTTGTTGATCGTGCTTATATTATTCATGAAGGACAGGTGTTAATTGATGGCTGTCCGAACGATATTATCAATAATGCTGATGTCCGCAGAATTTATTTGGGCAATCAGTTTTCTCTTTGATTATTTTAATGTGCTATAGAAGATCAAATTAAACTTAAAAGATCATAATTATAAGGGGTAAAATGCTGCTTTCTATCAATTATATCTGATTTGCATCTTTGCATACGTCAAGCCAATTACAAAATGTACGCATAGCTTTTAATAGAGTGGTTGTAATAGAGTAGTTGAATGTATTTTATACAGCTTTGTCGTTATCATTAGTTGTTTTAAAGCCATACGCTGATACTCCAAATAAGAATACCACTTTAGCTTAATATGTATGTGGTATTATGGAGCTTATTGTAAGAGAGAGAACAATCTTCCAAAGGTTATAAATCAACTATAACAATTGAAGAGTTAATAAAAATGATGATGACTATTACTAGAGCAGGAATTAAATTTTGATTGACAAGGTAGTTTTATTTTTGTTTTCCCAATGTTGTTGAGAACAGGCTTGAGCGTGTTTATCATCAAATTAATAGTGATATTAGAAAGATTAATTCATAGCTATTATGAAAAAATAGCGTACGTAAGATATTGACAGAAATAGACAAAAACTCTTAAAAATTAATACTATTTTGGGATTTGTAAATAAGTATTTAAGCGTAAAAAAAGGAAAAAAGTTATGAATTTGAGTGAGTTAATTGCACCAGAAGCAATTATTCCAGTGCTTAAAGCAAATTCGAAAAAACAAGTCCTGAAAATTTTAGCTGAGAAAGCTAATGAGTTAACAGGCCTTAATGAGCGTATGGTTTTTGATGTTATTTTGCAGCGTGAAAAATTAGGATCAACTGGTGTGGGAAATGGTATTGCGATCCCTCATGGGAAATTTCCTAATATTGATCAAAATATCTGTATCTTTGCTCGTCTTGAACATCCAGTTGATTTTGAAACTTTTGATGATGAACCTGTTGACCTTGTTTTTCTACTCTTAGCACCAGAGCATGCTGGCACGGATAATTTGAAAGCTTTGTCACAAATTATGCGTATTTTGCATTATTCTGACGTTATTGACAAATTACGCAATACACATGATGTTGACGCGCTTGATGCTTTATTACTTCAACATTTAACATTAAATGCAGCCTGAGAGGCAATATTGGTACAATATGTATTATGGTAGAAATAATCGAAGGCGGGATGTGACATAATTTATGTTAAAGTAATTAATCTTAAAAAAAAAGATTAATATCCTGCTAGTCTCTTTTGTAAATATTTCAAAATTAGAAGGCACATAATATTTGATAATTTTGCGATATTTCTTTTGAATAAGCAAAATAAAGAAAAGGCGTAAAATAGCGTCGCACACAAATCTAAAAGTTGGCTTAATTGATAAGGAATGTGATGCCTGATCTTTAAGCATACTATAGTAAGTGAACATAAAGTGTTCGTATTTCGTGTATAGGCAAAGAATTGATCAATATAGAGACAAAACTGCTCTTGTATTTTTATGCGTGTAGATTCAATTTTTGATACCGATTAATGATAGCAACAAGATTTTAAAATTCAAAATTTCCCACAAAAAATACATTTTTCAAAATTGTGTAATAATTTATTTGTATACAGTATAATTCTTACAATTTGTTGCTTAACGATTTGACAATCGTGTTCATTTTTGTTCTATTTTGCAATCAAATTATCAAACAGAGTGAAGGTATATTTTTATTTTAAACGGCAGAAATATACTCGTTTACGAAAACATAAGTTCTTTATGCAAAAATAAATTTGACGAAATGAAATCAGAGTGTTGTCTTTTTATCTGGTTATAAATAAAAAAATTTATATTCTATAAAAGCCAAAAGGCTACACTAGAATGAAAGGCTTATTTTAATTAGAAGCCTTATTTTATTGTTAAATAATTAACAACAATAATGCTAAATATTTAGCCAGCCTTTGTTAGGCTTCATTAATAAAAGAGTTTTGTTAAAGAGAATAAAGAAGTGAGCTAAATGAAGATGTTAAAAAAGACTTTTATCACTACGTCTGTGATGATTCTAGCTGCTGCTGGGATAACATGGGCACAAACGCCAAACCGCCTAAATCAATTTGAAGCTTGGGGAGCTTATTCTTATAAATCATCAGAAAATACAGTTTGTTATGTGTTATCAGTACCTTTAAGTGCACTTCCGACAACTGTTAATCATGGTGATAATTTCTTTTTGGTCACTAAACGGTCTGATTCACCTGTTACATTCGAACCGCAATTTATGGCTGGTTATACACTTAAAGAAGGGTCAAAAGTTACTGTAACTGTTGGAGATAAAGATTTTGACTTTTTTACAAAGGATTCATCAGCTTGGTTAGCATCATCGGAGATGGAAAAACAGCTTGTTTCTGCTATGCGTTCGGGTAAAGATATGGTGGTAAAAGCAACCTCAAAACGGGGAACGCATACTACTTACACTTATTCCTTAAAAGGGGTGACAGCTGCGTTAAATATGGCACAAAAATGTCATTAAAGCGCTTATAATTTTTTAAAATAGCTATATAAACTGGAAATCAATGGCTATTTTATATGATTTTTCAACCAGGTGGTGCATGCCAAGTGCTCAAAGTAAATGATATTGAGATAAAGGAGAGGTCTAAACTATCCTTAATTGGCTTATCGCATGATGAAATGGTGCAAGCTTTAGAGGAAATTGGTGTACCAAAACATCAAACGCGTATGCGCGTACGTCAACTTTGGCATTGGCTTTATGTGCGTGGTGTTTCACATTTTGATGAAATGTTAAATATTGCCAAGCCAATGCGCAGAATGCTTCAAAATCATTTTTCTATTGCGCGTCCGGAAATTGTTGAAGAACAAACATCAAACGATGGAACATGTAAATGGCTTTTGCGTTTCCCAGCGCGTGGTGCTGGAAAGCCTGTTGAAATTGAGACGGTTTATATTCCTGAAGAAGGGCGCGGTACTTTATGTATTTCATCTCAAGTAGGGTGTACATTAACCTGCTCTTTTTGTCATACAGGAACACAGACACTTGTTCGTAATTTGACAGCTGAAGAAATTTTGGCGCAATTATTAGTTGCACGTGATCGTTTGGGTGATTTTCCTGAGAAAAATACACCTGATGGTGCAGCCGTTTCAATCGAAGGGCGCAAAGTCACCAATATTGTTATGATGGGTATGGGTGAGCCGCTTTATAATTTTGAAGCGGTCAAAAAAGCTTTATTGATTGCATCTGATGGTGATGGACTTTCTTTATCGAAACGGCGAATCACACTTTCAACAAGTGGAGTAGTTCCTGAAATTATACGAGCCGGAAAAGAAATTGGAGTTATGTTAGCAATCTCTCTTCATGCTGTACATGATGCATTACGAGATATATTGGTACCAATCAATAAAAAATATCCGCTTACTCTGTTAATGGACGCTTGTCGTAATTATCCTGGTCTTTCTAATGCAAAACGAATTACATTTGAATATGTTATGCTGAAAGACGTGAATGATAGTTTGGATGATGCTAAACAATTAGTACAATTGCTTAAAGGTATTCCTGCTAAAATCAATTTAATTCCTTTCAATTCATGGCCGGGAAGTCATTATCAATGTTCTGATTGGGAACAAATTGAACGCTTTGCTGATGTCATTAATCAAGCAGGTTATGCTTCACCCGTTCGGATGCCGCGTGGTCGTGATATTTTAGCTGCCTGTGGACAGCTAAAATCAGCTTCAGAACGCTTACGTAAATCTGAGCGATTGCACTGCGAAAATACAACTGGGGATGAATAAGCTTAATTTAGTGCGCTTTGATGATAAGTAGGCGTAAAGCAAAAATAATGAAGATAGCGGCAATAAGCCAATTGAGCATGCGAATATAAAAAGGGTTTTCTTTTAAACTCGTGGAAAATTTGTTGGCCATAAGAACCAATAAAATTGTAATGGGTAAAGATATAGGGATATAGGAAAGCCCCAAAATAAACAATTTTTGTTTGACCATAGGGTCATTAACATCGATAAATTGAGGTAAGAAAGTCATATTAAAAAGAATAACTTTGGGATTTAAAAGATTAATTCCAACTCCTGCAAGATAATTACGTTTGAGGCTTTGATGTTTTGGTGGGGATGTTTGTTGTAGGGAAAATGTTGAGTTTTTTAACAATGTTTGAAAAGCAAGCCATAGAAGAAAGAAAGCACCAACAATTCTCAGAAGAAAAAAAGCCCTCGGTGAGGTGACAATAAGTGCTGATAAACCAATAGCCACAGCAGTAACTTGAATGGCAAAACCCGTTGCACTACCAAAGGCACACATAATCCCAGCTTTTTTATTTTGTGCAATGGTCCGTCCCACTGAAAGCATCATATCAGGTCCTGGGATAAGCGCTAAAATCAAAGATATTAGAGCGAATTGTACAAAAATGGGCCATTCAGGGAAAAATGACATTTAAACTTCCTTTATATAAAGAGATTGCTATAATATAAGACTTTTCACATACACATTTTTTAAGCTTTTTCATTCTTTTTTGCATCCTTTTAATTTTGCATCCTTTTAATATTGTTTAAGGGGAATTTATTTTGATTGTTTGCATGGGGTTGATTTCTGAATAAAAGAAGGAAAATAATGTAGAGCTTTAAAATGAAAAAATGGCAAGATATTAAGAAAGTTGTTTTAGTTTATTCAGGGGGATTAGATACGTCAATCATTCTTAAATGGTTACAAAGCAAACTCGGTGTAAAAGTTGTAACTTTTACAGCTTGATTTGGGATAAGGGGAAGAATTAGAGCCTGCACGTTTTAAGCCAAAATGCTTGGTATTAAAGAAATCTATATTGAAGATTTGCGTGAAGAATTTGTACGTGATTTTGTGTTTCCAATGTTTCGAACAAATGTAGTTTATGAAGGGGTTTATCTTTTGGGGATATTAATTGCTCGCCCACTTATTTCAAAATATCTTATTGAAATTGCTAAAGAAATAAGTGCAGATGCAATTGCTCATGGCGCAACAGGAAAAGGGAATGATCAAGTACGTTTTGAACTTTTTGCTTATGCTCTTGGCCCCAATATTAAAGTTAAAGATGTTGCTGGCTTTATTAAATTAAATGCTTTACGCTTACGCACATTAGCAATGCGTTCATCAAAATTACGAAAATAATAAAAAACTACTTTAATATTTTTTCTGGAAAAATAACTTTTAGACAAAATATTTAACAAAGTTTTTATTACTCATTTTCACCAACAACAGGTACGTTATTTGTCTATGTTGTCTTCAATATGAAAGGATTTGTTTTCTTTTGGAGTAAGTGTAGTAGGGTCAAGTTTAAAATGACGACACTTAAAAAAGCCAATTAAAATATAAAAGCAAGGCTTATTGTGAAGTAATAAAATGAGATAAAAGAATTTTGCTACTTTTAACTTTGCTATTATTGACGAATAAATTCAATGACCATACACCATGGTATTAAACAATTTAATTTAAGGATAAAAATTATAAATGCGTGATCAATGTGCTGCCCTTAGTCTTACACCCGAATTAATTGATGCAGCTGCCCAGTCGAAAGCTTGGCCGTTTGAAGAAGCACGCAAAATTATCAAGCGTTATGAAAAAACAGGTTATCCAGAGAGCGTTTTATTTGAAACAGGTTATGGGCCTTCTGGTTTGCCGCATATTGGTACCTTTGGAGAAGTAGCCCGCACGACCATGGTACGTCATGCGTTTCACATTTTAACTGAGAACCAAGTTAAAACAAAAATTTTGTGTTTTTCTGATGATATGGATGGTTTGCGCAAAGTTCCTGATAATGTACCTAACCGTGAAAAGATGGAGTGTTATCTTGGTCAGCCACTTAGTCGTGTGCCAGATCCTTTTGGGGATGTTTATCCTTCTTTTGGAGCAGCTAACAATGCGCGTTTGTGCACTTTTCTTGATCATTTTGATTTTGATTATGAATTTGTCAGCTCTACCGATTATTATAACTCTGGTCGTTTTGATGAAGCACTTTTAAAAATACTCGCCTGTTATGACCAGGTTATGGATATTATTCTACCAACATTGGGTGAAGAGCGGCGGGCAACATATTCACTCTTTTTACCTATCTCTCCTGTTTCTGGAAAAGTTTTACAAGTACCAATGATTGACCGTAATGTTGAGGAAGGCACTGTTACTTATATAGAACCTGAAACAGGTGAAACTATTGAAACAGAAATCACACGTGGAAAGGTTAAATGCCAGTGGAAGGTGGATTGGGCAATGCGCTGGAAAGCGCTTGGGGTTGATTATGAAATGGCAGGAAAAGATCTTATCGATTCTGTCACTCTTTCTTCTAAAATTTGCAAAGTACTTGATGGTAATCCGCCTGAAGGGTTCAATTATGAGCTTTTTTTAGATGATAAGGGGCAAAAAATTTCCAAATCTAAAGGGAATGGTTTGACTATTGATGAATGGTTGACTTATGCACCAACAGAAAGCCTAGCACTTTATATGTTTTTAAAGCCTAAAACGGCAAAACGACTTTATTTTGATGTTATTCCAAAAGCTGTTGATGAATATTATGCACATCTTTCAGCTTATAATCGCCAGTTATGGAAAGAACGGCTAAATAACCCCGTATGGCATATCCATAATGGTTGCCCTCCACAGATTAGTTTGCCTGTATCTTTTGCTATGTTATTGAATTTAGTAAGCGCTTCAAATGCTGAAAATAAAGAAGTTCTTTGGGGATTTATTTCTCGCTATGCTAAAGGAGCAAATCCACAAACGTACCCAATGCTTGACCAGTTAGTGGAATTTGCCATTAAATATTTTGGTGTTTTTGTAAAACCAAACAAGAAATTTCGCATACCTGATGAAGATGAACGTTTAACATTGGCTAAAATTGATGAAAAATTAGCCAGTCTTCCAGAAACTGTTGATGAAAATACAATTCAAAATGCGCTTCTTGATGTGGCACGTTTAACCGAACGTTATCAAGATCATAACAAAAAAAGTCCTGAAGGGGCCCTGGTGTTTCGAATGTTTTTTTTCAAATGCTCTATGAAGTTCTTTTAGGACAAGAACGGGGACCAAGGTTTGGATCGTTTATTGCACTTTATGGAATTGATAAAATGCGTGCGCTCATTGCTGAAGTGCTTGCACGATTTTAAGGGGGAAATAATGGAAAATAGAGCGCAAGAGGTAAAGCGGCGGCGTACATTTGCGATTATTGCTCACCCTGATGCAGGAAAGACGACGTTAACAGAGAAATTTTTACTGTTTGGTGGAGCTATTCAACTTGCTGGTGAGGTGAGAGCAAAAAAAGACCGTATTCAAACTCGTTCTGATTGGATGAAAATTGAACGTGACCGCGGTATTTCGGTTGTAACATCTGTGATGACATTTGAATATGAGGGGCATATTTTTAATTTATTAGATACTCCAGGCCATGCTGATTTTGCCGATGATACATATCGCACTCTCACGGCGGTTGATAGTGCTATCATGGTATTGGATGGTGCACGCGGAATTGAGCCTAGGACATTAAAGCTATTTGAAGTTTGCCGAATGAGGGACATTCCTATTGTTACTTTTGTTAACAAAATGGATCGTGAGGCGCGTGACCCCCTAGAAATCTTAGATGAAATTGAAGAAAAACTTGCTCTTGATACTGCTCCAATCACGTGGCCTGTAGGTATAGGTAAAGATTTTAAAGGTACTTTTGATCTTCATCATAATCGTTTTCGTCAACATGATGATGAAGTAACTCCACAAATAGTTTCTGGGCCTGTTGAGGTTTCTAATTTACTTCCTGAAAATCAACGCGCATCTTTTATTGAAGGAGTAGAGTTTGCCCGTGATGCATGCAAAAATTTTGATTTTCAAGCTTTCTGTGAAGGTCATATGACACCTGTTTATTTTGGTTCAGCTTTACGTAATTTTGGTGTTCGTGATTTGATAAATGCGTTAGTTGATTTTGGTCCAAGTCCTCGTGATCAGGTGGCTGATCAGCGCACCGTAATGGCTGTAGAATCCAAGATGACAGGGTTTGTCTTTAAAATTCAAGCCAATATGGACCCTAATCATCGTGATCGGATTGCGTTTTTACGGGTATGTTCGGGGACGCTTAAGCGTGGTATGAAGGCAAAATTAGTTCGGACGGGAAAACCAATGACGCTTTCGACACCGCAATTTTTCTTTGCTCGTTCACGCCAAATTGCTGATCAAGCCTATGCTGGTGATGTAGTCGGGATTCCTAATCATGGAACTTTGCGAATTGGTGATACTTTGACTGAAGGCGAGGATATTCTTTTTAAAGGTTTACCAAATTTTGCACCAGAAATTTTGCGTCGCGTATGTTTGAACGATCCCATGAAAGCAAAAAAGCTTAAAGAAGCTTTAAGGCAAATGGCTGAAGAGGGAGTTGTTCAACTCTTTATTCCTGACGATGGATCACCTGCTCTTATTGGTGTTATTGGTGCTTTGCAAATTGATGTTTTAATAGAAAGACTGAAGGTGGAGTATTCTTTACCCGTAAACTTTGAACCAGCGCGTTTTAATATTTGTCGTTGGATTTTTACAGACAATAAAGATGAACTTCAAAATTTTATCACAAACCACCGCTCTGCTATTGCTCATGATTTGGATGGTGATCCGGTTTTTTTAGCAGAAAATCATTTTTCATTAAGTTATGAAGCACAACGAGCGCCAAAAATAAAATTTTCACCTTTTAAGGATTATCAAATCCGTTCTAAATAATAATTTTTAGCAAAGAAAATCGTTTTAAGAAGATAAAGAGCTTTTTAAAATTTCTCTCTTTATATAAAAATTTATTATAAGAAGATTTAACCAAGCCCCTCTTTAATCCATTCGCAGAGGCGTCCTTTAGAAACGGCGCCAACCATATGAGATGAGATATTTCCATTTTTAAACATCAAGAGAGTGGGGATCGAGCGAACTCCATATTGTGTAGCCAATTCTGGATTTTCATCAATATTAACTTTGGCAATTTTCACCTGGCCTTGCATTTCCATTGAAATTTCATCAAGGATTGGTGCAATCATTTTGCAAGGGCCACACCATTCTGCCCAAAAATCAACTACAACAGGGGTGGAAGAGGTAAGAACTTCGTTTTTGAAATTGCTATTGTCAGCTTTTATACATGTCATTGATTGAGCCTTTATATATTCTTTTATACATATTAAGATGACTTCGATTAATGTCAAGTAATGATAAAATAAAGGAGAACAAGACCTTTTATAAAGTTTTTTCTTCTTTATCAGGTAAATTCATTTAAACATGCATCGAGTTTTTCAGGAGTAAGTGTAAAAATTTTTGCTTCTTTACAATAAATAAGAAAGGCATCAATATTTTTATCTGGGTAAATAGTTTGCAGCAATTTTCGATAAAGAGCCATTTGTAATAAATAATTTGGTGCGATAGTTGTTTCATCTTCTGGTGGAATTCCTGTTTTAAAATCAGCAAAAAGAACGCTGTCTTGGGTGACACATAAACGGTCAATTTGTCCGGAAATTATCTGTTCTTTACCATGAATTTTAAGGGTACCCGTAAGCGAAACTTCAGCGCGGGAATTATCAGAAAAAAGAGATTTGAGATGTGGATTTTCTAACAATTTACAAACTTGTTGGAGTGCTTTTTCTCTTTGAATTTCAGGCCAATGGGAAGCCTTTATGTTAAGATAACGCTGGGCATAATCAAAACGCTGTTGGGGAGGGCACTCAGGCAGATATTGTAGTAAGCGGTGAACCAAATTACCATATTCAATAGTAAAAATTTTGTTTGTATTTTTTTCTCCTAAAACAGGTGAAATGCTAAGGTGTGTTTGATTAGGGAAAGATTCCGCGTCAACATCAATGAAAAGACTAGCAACAGAAGGTCTTAAGGGTTTTGGTAAAGCTGGTTCTAAAGGCATTTTATGATGAAAAAAATCAGGTAAAGGTGGCAATGTTTGGTTGCCTTCATCAAGTATTTCTTTGTTTATTAGGGTAGAAGAAGGTGTAATAGAATAGCGCCAAGCTGCTACATCTTCTGTCGGGTCTTTTATAGCAACGGTGTGGGGCTGAAGGGCTTTTTTTACTAACTTTAGCCATGTATTAGGGTTTTCTTGTTGACCGCTATAACCGCAAACAATTAATCGATCTTCAGCACGCGTCATTCCTACATAAAGAAGGCGTTTATATTCTTCTTCAGCACGCTCTTTTAAATATGAGAGTGCTTTTTTAAATTTTGTATCAAATTGTGCATTTGGGCGCCAAATAAGAGCTTGTCTTCCATTCAAAGGAAATGTGAAAAAGTGTGGTGTATAACGTGTATCCCAAATTGCACTACCTGGATCAACAAAAAAAACAACAGCGCTTTCCAATCCTTTAGCAGCGTGGACAGTCATAATGCGGACTTCTTCATGGTTTTGATCAAGTTCACGTTTGATTTCTGGTTTATTGGCACTCAATGTTTCTAAAAAGGCTTGCAGTCCTGGCAAACCGGTTTTTTGAATCGTGAGTGTATAATCCATAAAAGCATCAAGAATCTCATTTGCTTCAGATCCTAGACGAGCGAGGATTTTTTGTCGTCCTTTGTCATTGTTGAGAATATGGCTATAAAATTCAAAAACGGGCATTTTATCAACAAAGGTACGGTATTTGCTTAAATTTTCAAAAGCATCTTTATAAGATACATGTGATGAAGCGTGGGTACAAAGGCTTTGCCAAAGTGATCCTGTACGTTTTGCTGCAAGGTGATAGAGTGCATCTTCGCTAAGCGCAAAAAGTGGACTTTTTAAAACACAGGCAAGAGAGAGGTCATCTTGTGGTTGCAAAACAAACTGTGCAAGCGCCATTAAATCGCGCACACTAATATGGCTGGTTAATTGTAAACGGTCAGCGCCAGCCACAGGAACATTGTGTAATTTAAGTGCGCGAGAAAGAGCTGGTACAAATTGATCATGTCGCTTACGAACTAAAACCAGAATGTCGCTGGCACGCAGCAGACGCCCCTTTGCTGGAAGCATTTCACCTGAGTGCAACCAGTTAGCAATGGTTGCGGCAATTTTATTGGCTAAGCGTATTTCAGGTGTATCCAAATGATCAACAGTTAAATGCCAATCATCAGGAAGTTTGTTTGTTTCTTTGGAAATGGTGTCCCATAAAATAATTTCCCCTGGGCTGTTAATGCGAACAGGTTCATGCACTGTTTTTACATTGTCTGCTGAAAGTCCTTTATAATTTTCTGGCGTTTCAAATACAAGATCAACACCTTTGAGGATATCAGCTGTAGAACGAAAAGAATAGTGCAGTTGTATTTTTTCAAATTTTTGATTAATGCGTTGCACTTGTTTTTGAAACATCCTGCCATTTTTAGCAAAATTTTCTGGCTCAGCACCTTGAAAAGAATAAATAGATTGCTTTTCATCACCAACAGCAAAAATAGTGCGGATGTTTGTGTGTTGACTATAGTCTGCAAAAAATTCCTGCGCTAAAAGCTGAATAATTTGCCATTGCTCAGGGTTGGTGTCTTGTGCTTCATCGATAAGGATATGATCAATGCCGCGATCAAGTTTATATTGCACCCACTGACTTGCACCTTTACGCTGCAATAAATAGAGTGTACGTTCAATAAGGTCATCAAAATCTAGCAGGCCGTTGGCCTTTTTTAAATCCGCATAGATTTTAAGATAAGTAGCACAAATCTGGAAAGCGGCTATATTGAGTGTGACAAGTTTTATACCTTGATATTTGTCTAATAAAGTAGAAACCTTGTTTTGTTTTTCTTCAATTTCTTTTTGAATAAAAGACGAAGTTTCATCTAATTTTTTGGAAAAAAGACATGAAAAATTACGTGGTATGCCGTCAGCTGTAAAGTAGATGCTTGATACAACGTCTATAATATCTTCTTCATCTGAGACGGTCGCTAACTGAGAAAATTTCGCTATAATGTCTGTTGCTTTTTTATTACTGTAGGTTTGAAAATATTTGAAGGTATATGGAGACAATGAAGCGGTTTGTTGAATTTCTTTAAGTATTTGTGAATGTGTTTCATTGGGTTTTAAATTAAAAAATGCGCGTAATTGCTGTTCTCCACTTTCAGATAAAATGAACGGTAAGAAATCAGAAAGTTCATGCTGTTTTTGAGCAGCTTCATGTAGCAATTGATCAAATGTACTTTCGCTAATAGTTTTAAAGAGCTCTTTTAAAGCCGATTGTATATGGCTATGTGCCAAAAGTTGGCAACGGGCTTGGTGCAATAACTGTGTTCGATTTGTATCATCAAGCAGTTCAAAATGACCAGCAATATTAGATTCTAGCGGAAATTGATGCAATAAAGCTTCACAAAATGCATGAATGGTTTGAATTTTTAAGCCACCTGGTGTTTCAAGGGCACGAGCAAAGAGTTTACGCGCATGAGCGAGTTTTTGTGTATTTGTGGGCTTGTTTTCAAGTTGCGATAAAACTGTTTGGAGTTGCTCATCATTAAGTTCATTCCAACTAGAGAGTGTGCGAAAAATACGCGATTGCATCACAGAAGCGGCTGCGTTGGTATAAGTTAGACATAAAATGCGCGCTGGAGGAGTGCCGTTTAAAAGCAAGCGGATGACGCGTTCACTTAAAACATGGGTTTTTCCAGATCCTGCATTTGCAGAAACCCATACATTTGTTTTTGGATGTGTCGCTTTTTTTTGTGCATCAAGGGCTGCTTCAGGAATAAAAAAAGTAGTCATGATGAACCTGCTTTATAAAAATTACTAGACCATTCCGATAATCGAGCCAAGTGGTCATAATCACCTTCATAACGATGAGGTGAAGGGAGTGCGTGTGAAAGGTAACCTTGTTGTGGATTTTGATAATACTCAATCAATGTAATAAGACGTTTCCATGCTTCTTGACCAAGTAAGACTGCACTTGTCTGATCTTTTGCTTTTTTTTGGTATAAAATAATCGATTGAGATTTGATTGGACCTTTTCCTTTAAGGGGGACGTAAAATAAGTTTGAAGGAGTAAGATCTTGGAAGTCTGTAAAAGCTCCTTGCATTAACAAAGCTGCTTCCAACGCCAATTGTGGATGTAATAAAGCACGAACCTGTTTAGATGAAGGAGGAGTATTGGTTTTAAAATCAAGAATTTCAACCATTTTATCAGGTAAAATATCAATACGATCAGCACGCCCTGAAAGAGTGACACCTGTTGTGCCTATAGGCGTTTTTTGAGCAGCGACTTCAACATGTCGTTTACGAGGTCCAAGATTTTGTTCCCATTTAATAAAGAAAGGAGCAAAATTTTCAAAAATTGACCACCAAATTGCTTTAATGTCAGGAGGCAAATTTAATTTGTCAAATTCTTTGCGCCCAATGGCCAGAAATGTCGCTAATGCATGAGCAACGTTTGGGTCTTTTATTTGTGTGCAAAAAGCGGCAAGAATAGCATGATATAAAATTCCACGGTCAGCTGCATAGGGACTATAAATGAGTGCCTTAAGTGGTTTGAGACGCAAGATTTTTTAGCATAAATGGCGTAAGGATTATAGCGCAATGTTTCTATTTCAGTCACTGAAAAATGACGTGGGCGCATATCGAGTGGCGGTACAGGGCAAGGTCGTGGTGTAAAACCAATCGTATCTGTTTTGTCGAGCATTTTTGCCCAATGAAGAAATGTCTCTCCCCGTGAGCAGATTTTTTTCCAAACTTGTTTGCCTACTACTGTTTCTAAACGTTGCAACCAGCGTGAGGGAACAGAAGGAATATGGTTGACCCGCGTAGCTCGGCTCATCACCACTTTATTCATTCCCATGGCCCATTGAAAATCATGTGCTGCAAGGCCAATACGCTTTTCAGGTGGTTCAAGAGTTAGTGTCATTTTCATTGGCCGCGATAAAAAAGCATCATTGCGGGTTGTTGAAGGCCAAAATCCTTCATTAAGGCTACCAAGAACAACTGTATCAACTGTTTGTAAGCGTGATTCTAAGGTCCCCCAAATAAATAAACGCGGATGCCCACCGGGAGAGGGGCTTACACAGCGGGTTGCTATAAGAGCTGAAAACATAGCAGGCCATTCATAAAGATGAAACTTTAATCCTGATTGATCATTCACCAATTCATGCAAAAAAATTGATAGAGCTTTTCCTGCTTCATTTTGGTAAAGATGCACAAAAGAGTTATTATCGTCTCGCCCAAAATTTTCAAATGCCTCAACAGTTGCTCTTGCAACTTCATTGATGGTACATTCTTTATCCTGTTTTATCAAAGATGCTAATGGTTCAACTGCTTTAACCAAAAGGTGACAAAGCGATCGTGCCTCTTCGGTTTTTTGTAGATCAAGGGGGCAGTTGTCAGACATGTTATAGGAATATGTTTGCACCCATGTTTCAAGAAATTGATCACATTCGCAAAGGTTGATATGATTAGGATTGCCTCGAAGAACAAATAATTCAAAATTTTCTACTATTTCACGTAAACGTTGACGATTTTGTCCTAGAATTGTGAGTGGATGTTTAAGAAGAGATAGAAAGGCGATAGGATCACCAGGCTTAAATACATTCTCTAACAGCAGTCGTAATAGGGTTGCAGGTGATGTATGTGCAAGTGGTATTCCACCTGAATCATTTGCTTCAATCCCAAATCGCTGTAATTCAGCGACAACACGGCGTGCTAAATTGCGGTCATTAGTAATAAGAGCTGCAATTTTTTGAGGTTCTTCAATGGCATTACGTAAAGCAATAGAAATAGCTAAAGCTTCTTCACGTTCATTACTGGCTTCAATCAGTGACCAATCTGCGCAAACATTTTCATAATCATCACGCACGATTTGTGCCCACTGATCTGTAGTAGAAACGGGTCGTAGCGCTTCTGATACAATGGCAGCGCGTTTTGTTTGCATTATACTTCTTTGGCCAATTTCACTCACATGAATGCGTTGACATTTCATAAGAGATAAAAATTTCTTTAAATGATATTGAGGGTGACTAAAAGCACCAAGAGCATGATCAAAACAATCAAGAGTTGTTGTATCTTTATTCATTGTGCCTAATGCATCCCATTGCGCTTCATCCATATAAAGATCAAGCCCTGGGAGAACAACGGCTCCTTTGGGCAGGTAGGCAACCACTTTTGAAAGATGGGCAACTGCAGGAATAGAACCTGTTGCACCAGCAACGATAATAGGTTTATGAGGTTGTGTGCGGTGTAAAATGTCTGCTTGTATTTTAAGTGCTTGGTTGCGCCATTCAACCGGATTGCTTCGTTGTTTTTCCTTTAAAATTTGAGGCCAATTTTGTGTAATAATAGTTAAAAAATCTAAAGTAATTTGCCACCATTCAGCAACCATATCAGGGCAGATATCTTTAAGTTTTGACCAATCTGCAGATTCTGTTTCAACTTCATCCATCAAGCTTGCTAAATCTTGAGCAAGCCAAATTGCATCAGCGGTATTAGCAGGAATGAGCACATCTTCTGTACCAAATATAGCACGCAAATGGGCTGGCAGATTTTCACGCCAGGGACGAATAAGGCGTGCTAGAAGGAGAAGACGTTCACTTTCTTTAATAGGGGGATTGAGTGTTAAAATACTATCATGATTTTCAACAAAAAAGAACTTTCTTCATCCATATCTCCTAAAGGGCGGATAGTGGGCAAAAAGCTCGATCGTGTATGACTTCTTTCAGCAAAGGCTGCACGTAAAGCGCGAGCAGCACGCCGTGTTGGTACATAAATAAGAGTATCAACAAGCGCAGCTTGGATATCTCCATTTGGTGCAAAGTCATCAATAAGGGTACCTGAGAGAAGTGCATCAACAAAATGAGGCAAAAAGAAGTTCCAGGAGAAATAGAAAATACACGCGGTTTACGAGTCATTGAGCCTTGTTTTGAGAGCATAAAGATTCCATCTTAGTTATCTTTTGATTATTTCCATTGTATATTAATTTTCAATTAGCAAAAGCTTGAAAAACTGCGTTTATACAATGGTTTTTCCAAAACAGAAGTAAGAGGAGTGAAGTGTTGCGGTTGCAGCTATAATACAACCATTATGCTTTGTTTTATAGTTTTGTGGCACGTAATGATTAAAGCAATAGATTTGTAAGGGCTGAAGATAATAATATCCCTATTTGTATGGAGCAAAAAGATTATGATTAATCAGGAGAAAATCTGCACTTTAAGAATGAGAGAAGACGATTTTACTTTAAAAAGGTGATTTAATGATACAAAATTAAATCTCATGAATTGTTTCCTACTCATGAGAAAATATGTATGAGACGCATAATAATATGCTCAATAGGTTGGATGCCTATGGTGTGTCTGCAAGTATACCCATTTCTTGATAAAGGCTTTGTAAATCAGCAAGAATTGGGTGTGAAAGATTACGGATAAGATAATCTTGCAGATGGGGCAAATGTTTAAGGTAAGATGATTTTCCATCTTGTTGATGAAGCCGTATAAAAATTCCTAAAATTTTTGAAATTCGTTGAGCACCCGCAAACGCATAAAGTTTACGCAATTCGTTTTCATCAAAAGATTGTGATGCTTGACGGCGTGCATTGCAATAAGCATCGAGAATTTTTGCTTCCAATGTTGGTGAAATATAGCAACGTGCATCTTGCGCTAAAGAAACAAGGTCATAAACTGTTGGACCTTTCAAACCATCTTGAAAATCAATAAGACCAATACGATCGATACCTTTTTTATGAGCGCGCCAAAGAATGTTAGGCGAATGATAATCGCGCATAACAAAGGTATTTTCTCCTTGGATTAACATGTCAAGATAAGGGTGCCAACAGGTAAAAAAAGCTTCACGTTGTTTTTCATCTAAGGGTTTTTGTTTTTGAAAGGGTATATACCAATCCAGCAGTAAGGAAAGTTCTGCTTGCATAGTTTGGTAATCATAACAGGGAATTTGAAGTAAAAATGTTGCAAATTGTTTTTCTGAAGGCCATGATTTTTGATGGAAAGTCGCCAATAGTTCACTACAAGCAAGATAACGCTCTTCTATAGGATTGCCTGTTTGATCTAAAAGTCCTTCACGCCCTAGATCTTCTAAAATTAAAAGTCCTTTTTCAAAATCTTCAACGAAAATACGAGGAGCAGAAAATCCATTATCCGAAATAAGCCGACTTATCCCTACAAATTGACGGATATCTTTTGCAAGATGTGTTATTTCTGAATAAGCCGAATTGGCATCATGTGTTGTTTGCATAATTGCTGCATCCATGAGAACTTCTTGATGGTGACCATCATCTAAAAGTTCATAGGAACGTGCTGAAGCATCACTTGCTAAAAAATAACGGTGAACATGACCACGGCCATGAGCTGTTAAGAAAGAGCGAATGGCAAAGGACCGTTGCAAGCGCTGGGCAGAATGTACTGCTGATGTTACGCTAATGTAGCGTCCACAGTTTTCATGTTGTAGGGTGATGGCAAAGGTAGTAGGCCCTAAGAGATCTGCTCCTTTTTCTGGCCATTCTATCAATAAAACACTTTGTTCACGTGCTTCATGAAGCCCTAATTCATCAATTTCTTCTACCATAGAAAGGCGGTAAAAATCGGCATGGATAACTTCAAATTGCGGAAGCTGATAATTTTGAACAAGAGTAAAGGTAGGACTAGGAACATCCAATGTGTTATCGTTAGCAAGTGCATGGATAAGTGCGCGGGCAAGTGTTGATTTTCCTGCCCCAAGATTACCTTGGAGTGTTATAAGGTCGCCTGGTTTTAAGGCAAGAGCTAAATCTTGCGCAAAAAGTTTAGTTGCTTCTTCATTTTCGAGAAAAAAACTAAAATTCATAAAGAATTCCATGAAATTTATAGAAAAAAATTGTTATAATAACTAAAAGTAAGATTAAGAAATTATATCCTCTTTTTGCACTGGAAAAAAGCACTTAACTGTTGTCCCTTGGCCCGTACCGGTTAAAATTTTAACGTGTCCACCGTGGAGTTCAACGAAGCTTTTGACAAGAGAGAGGCCAAGACCTGCTCCTGCACGTCCACCATGGTGCGGACGAGAAGAAAAACGTTTAAAAATACGATCCAGAATATCAGTTGGGATATCAGACCCTTCATTATGGACGCTGAAAACAATGTTGTCTCCTTGTTTATTTGCACAAAATTCAATCGTACTTTCTTCCGTTGCAAAATTAACAGCATTACTAAGTATATTAACAAAAATTTGGTGCAAACGTGTTGCATCAGCCAAAATAAAATTTAAAGAAGGAGAAATCTGTTGTGAAAATGTGATATAGCGCCCGTTAAGATGTTCTTCTACTCGGGCAACTGCTTGTGCCATAGCATCGGCAATATTAACTGGTTTAATGTCCAATTCCATGATGCCTGCATCAAGAGTTGCAAGGTCAAGAATATCATTAACAATATTCAAAAGAGCATTTGACTCTGATTGGATATGGCCAAGATATTCATGTTGGCGTTCATTGATAGAGCCAAAAATTTGGTCGCGTAAAATGTCAGAAAATCCAACAATATTGGTAAGGGGTGTACGTAATTCATAAGAAACATGTTGGACAAATTCGTTGCGTAAACGATCAGCACTTTCTAGAGCTTCATTCCTTTCTTGTAGTGCGCGCGCAATATGAACACTATCAGTAACATTAACAAATGTTAGCATTGTTTGTCCGTTGGGCAATGGTACCAATGTATAATCAATAATCGTTCCATTTTTTAAGTCTATGCGACCTGAATATGCATCACGTTTATCAGCAAAACCAGTGATAAATTTGGTAAATTGTTCCCATTCTTGCCCCACTGTTAAAGTTGAACAATGGGTTTGTAATTGTGTAATATGGGTCCCTTCTACTAATAAATTATAAGGTAAAGACCACAATTTTGATAAGGCTGGATTTGATAAACGAAGGCGACCATCAGTTCCAAAAACCACTACACCTTCTGAAAGTTTATCAAGTGTTTCACCTTGTATTTTAATTAATGTGTTATAGCGCCGCTCAAGATCAATTTTTTCAGTAAGATTTTCGTAAAACCAAGTAACACCTCCTTGCGGATGAGGGCTAGCAATAACACGCACTGTACGTCCATCGGGAAGATTCCAAATTTGTTGGTCCGATTCTATTTGCTGGTAAGCTTTAAAAAGCTCTTCTTTCCATGCACGCCAATCAGGATGTTCACCAAGCAATCCTTTTTCACGCAATTGTTCCAGAAGCAATGAATGACTTGGTTCACTTTCTAAAAAAGAATTTTCCAGTGGCCATAAAACCTTAAAGGCATGATTGCAGAATTTTAACTTTTGATGAGCATCAAAAATTGCCACAGCTGTTGAAATTTGATCGAGTGTCTCACAATGATTTTGAAGAATTCGTCTCATTTCTTTGGTAAGATTTTCATGTGCACTATCATCACGGGCGAAAGCTGCCATCCCTTCTCTTGTTGTGACACGGGTGAGGTGAAAGTGGCGCCGTTCTCCATCAACAACTGTATGCACATGTTCTTGAAAAACTGTTTCTGCTTCACCTGTTTTGCACTGTGTGGCTTCATTGAAAAGGTCAGTTATATGATTGCTGCCTTCTTTAAAGCCTGTTATTTCTCGAAAAGCGCGATTGATAAAGCAGATTTTCCCTTTGCAGTCTTGGATCCACACAGGTTCTTGAATATGATCAAGAAGGTTACGTTGTAGGTTCAGTTCCTTAAGTAATTCGGCGATATTTTTCTGTAAGCGAATATTTTCACTTTGTTGTGTTGAAATATTTTGAAAACGCGCAATGGCCGCTGTTCCTGCAATGACGCCTGTAACTTGCAACAATATTTTATTTGTCGTAGTAATAGAAAGCTCAAAAGGGCAACCATTGCAACGCAATTCAATCAGCGCTTGATCAAGTTGTCTTAGAGATGATTCTTCTAACCAACGCCCAAAACATTGAAAATTTTTCTGGTTAATTTCCATTTTTTGTAATGCGGAAATATTACCAACTATATGCGGTAAAGCTGTGGGATTTTCCCAAATAAGAAGGCATTGGCCTGTTTCTTCAAAAAGCCACTCATAATATTTAAGCTTTTCAAAAAAATCTGCTTGAATCATTTTCAACGGTTTCCATGAAGCTTTTTTTATAGCCACAATAACCGCTATACATATGAGCAGTGAGGCACAAGAAATACCCCCAAAGAGAGCTAAAATAAGCCATGAACCATCTGGCCAAGTGAAGTTAGAAAGAGAGGAGAATGCTAACGGTTGAGCAACAGCTGGCAATGGAGAAAAAAAGAATAAGAAGCAAAAAATACTGGTATAAATTTGAGTGATTTTTTGAGTTTTTTCTTTGGAGGTATACTCACCAAAGTTGCGCACGATGCATCTCCTTTTTTTACCAGGGAAACGTTCTAATAACGGTTAGATTTGGCTTATAAGGTTTTTGTAGGTAACTCCAATATAGGTTGGCTTATATCTTCTGATAGAACGTTTGATTTTATTTTTAACCGATCAAGATAAAGGTATGCAACTTTTTCATTAGAATATTTGGGCAAAACGATTGTTTTATTTTTGTAGTTTTCTGTACAAGAAATATATGCCTCACTTACAGGTTGATTAGAAGAAAATTCTTTACGACAAATCATCAGATTGAATATTTCCATTTTTGGCGAGGAATACCAGATTTCTTGCTAGCTATAAACAGCAAGTTCGGTATCTTTGATAACGTAGTATTTAAGCTATTATTTTTATTCCTTTAAAATTACTTTGTTCAAAGTGATTAAAGAAGCTTAAAAAATGCACGCACATATAAAGATTTCTTTATATGTTTATATGATTTTAGATTTTCATGAGCTTATGCGACCAATATATTGATATAATATATCGATATAGTGAATGATGATACCCACAACAGGCAATAAAATATCATAAATTCTATTGATAAAGCAAAAAACTAATGGTTTGCAATGGTTTTGACATTGCAAAAAGAAGGGTCAAAGAATTTATTCATAAGGTTATATTGTCTGAAAAATAACATATGAATAAGATTTAAGCGTCAGTACATCTATTCTGTTATTAGATTTTAAAAGTGTAGACATTATCAATTTAATCACAAAAAATGTATATTAAGCTGATAAACTTTTAGAAAACTGTCCTTGAGGACGAAACCGCCATAGATAACTGGGTAAAATAGCGCTCATTGTTTTAGGACTAATCCCGACCCCTTCTAAAGTTCGTCCATTTTTAATAGCTTCTTGAGAGACAATATTGTCTATTTGTAGAAAGCGTATTTGATCAGCTGTTATAAGTTCTGGCAATAAGGGTATTTTACCGATATTTCCTAAAATATTTCCCATGAAGAGACCAATGGAAAGAGGCATAGATAAAACTATTTTCTTGCGGTGAATGATTTTTAGTACATTTTCAATGGCATTCTGGAATGTCATAACTACAGGTCCACCAAGATCATAACTTTTTCCAGAAGCAACCTTTCCTTCCAAAGCGCGTGCAACAAATTCAGCGATATCACCAACATAAACAGGTTGCAATTTGCTTTGTCCACCACCAAAAAGTGGTATAATAGGCGAAAAGCGAGATAGATTTGCCAAGGTATTAAAAAAGCAATCTTCCGGTCCAAAAATAACCGATGGGCGCATAATAATTGCTTGAGGATGGCTGTGACGCACAATTTGCTCACTTGTAAATTTGACATGAGCATAAGAGCATGAGGTATTTTCATCATTGGCAATGAGCGTAGACATGTGAATGAGCGGAATATTCGCTTGAGCTGATAATTCTGCAACATTTTTTGCGCCATCAGTTTGCGCATTTTGAAAATTCGACTGGCTTGCTTGTGTTAAACTTCCAGGAAGAAAGATTGCACCATCTGCTCCAAGCAATGCGCGGGCAACACAAGCACGGTTCTTAACATCAGTTGCAAGCATTTGGGTTTGGCCCACTTCACCTACTTGTAACATGTAGTAAGCTTTTTGTGGATGACGAACAGCAATACGAACACGATAACCCTGTTTGGTTAAAGTTTCAACGATATGTCGTCCTACAAAACCTGATCCACCGAAAACAGTGATAAGTTTAGGATGTTGATAAAGAGTGCAATCAAATTTCATGGTAAAAAATTCTATTTATTAAAGCCCTATGGATAGAAATTTTTAGCATGGCGGTGTTTCATTGTCACGTAAAATATCACCTGCAAAGTAAAGAGAGCCACCAATAAGGATGATTGCATCTTTATGTTCTAAACTAATTTTATGAAAAACAGTTTGTAGATTAGCTTGTGGGCTAGCAATAAGCCCTACCTTTTGAGCTGATTGAGCTAAGATTGTTGGGCATATACTCGCATCATTGGAATTTAAAGGGATCGTGTAAACTTTATCTACAAGATTGGCCAGGGGGCGAAAATAACCAATAGCGTCTTTAGTTTTAAGCATACTAGCAATCATAATAATAGGACGGTTTGATTTTTTTTTCCATTGTGTAAGTTCTGCTGCAACAACTTTTCCAGCAGCGGGGTTATGTCCGCCATCTAGCCATAAATCAGTACTGAGAGGAAGTTGATCAACCAGTCGCCCATGGGTGAGGTGCTGCATTCGTGCTGGCCAGTAAAGATTGCGCAAAGCTTTGCTTATTGTTTGTTGTGAAAGTTGAAACCCTGCTTGATAGATTGCTTCGATAGAAGCACCAGCATTAGCAATTTGATGAGCTCCAATAAGGTTAGGAAGTGGTAAATCCATTAAACCTTGATTGTTTTGGAATACCATACGCCCATATTCTTCATAACTTTGATAATCCTGGTTAAAAATAAAATAAGGTGCTTTATTTTTATCAGCAAGGGTGCTTAAAACACAATGAGTTATATCATAATTTTGCTTGCTAATGACCACAGGAACAGTCTGTTTGATAATTCCCCCCTTTTCAAAAGCGATTTGTTCAATAGTGTTGCCAAGAAAGGTTTCATGATCATAGTCAATAGGCATAATAAGGGATACAGCTGGCTTGTTAATTACATTGGTAGCGTCAAAACGCCCTCCTAATCCAACTTCTACAATTATTACATCAGCCGGATTTGTGCTAAACAACATAAAAGCAACTGCTGTGAGAATTTCAAAAACAGCGATTGGTTCGTTACGGTTTACTTCTATAATTTGGTGAATTGTTTTGATCAGTTGGTTATCTGTGACAAATTGACCGCTTAGTCGCCAGCGTTCATTCCAACGCACCAAATGAGGAGAGCTGTATACATGAACGCGGTAGCCTGAACTTTCCAACAAAGCCCGACAAATGGCTAAAGCAGATCCTTTACCATTTGTTCCGGCAATGTGAATAATGGGTGCAAGTTTTAAATGTGGGTTGCCAAGACACTCTAAAAGACGAGAAATACGTTCTAAAGAAGGAGCAAATTTTTTTGGATAGCTTTCCAGTAAATCATCAATCACTTTTTGTGTGCCGCTTTTGTTCATAATTTAAGCAGCATTTATTTCAGAAAATACTGTTTGAGGATTTTGAGATGATGGGTAAGAAGGTTTTTGGGGTACAGAATGTTTCATCATCAAACGTAAAAGCCGTGCAATAGTGGCTTTCATTTCCAAGCGTGATACAACCATATCAATCATACCATGATTAAGCAGATATTCACTACTTTGGAAGCCTTCTGGTAAAGTTTCACGAATGGTTTGTTGAATGACACGTGGCCCCGCAAAACCAATCATGGCTCCAGGTTCAGCAATGTGGATATCTCCTAACATCGCATAAGAAGCAGTTACACCACCAGTGGTAGGGTTGGTTAGAACCACAATATAGGGAAGTTTTGCTTCTTTCATCATTTCAATTGCTACTGTTGTACGGGGCATTTGCATTAGTGACAATATTCCTTCTTGCATTCGTGCTCCACCAGAAGCAGCAAAAAGGACCAAAGGACATTTATCTTCAATGGCAGTGTGAAAAGCTTTGATAATAGCTTCTCCTGAGGCCATGCCAAGTGATCCACCCATAAAGGCAAAGTCTTGAACAGTGGCAATAATTGGTAAGCCTTCAATAGTTCCTCGTGCATTTAAAATATTATCATCAACACCAAGTTTAGAGCGATATTCTTTTAACCGATCAGTATAGCGTTTTGTATCGCGAAATTTTAATGGGTCTGTGACAACTTTTGGATTTTCAAGTAATGTATAAACACCATCATCAAAAAAATGCATAAGACGATTTTTGGCACTAATGCGCATGTGATGACCAGAAGAAGGACTCACATATTGATTAGCTTCTAAATCTTTATGAAATACCATTTCCCCATTAGTAGGATCTTTGATCCATAGATTGTCCGGAATTTCGCGGCGACCTAATATAGAATTAATTTTAGGACGAACATAATTTGTAATCCAATTCATTTGGCAACCTCCCTTTAGATGTTATACACTTTATATGGCTTAAGGGCATATTGGGATTGAATAGTCGGATTCTTTTGACTGATTAATCAACTATTTGTTTTATTTTTTACCAGTGTTGGCTTTCAATATATCATTTTAACTTCCCTTGTTTATTTAATAGAGCAACAATGGCATGAGTTGAGAGTATTTCCTTTAATAAATCTGTTAACAATTTTAGCAATATAGTTTGCTTGTTTATTTATTTGAATATTAAATCCTATTGTAGCAGGTAAGCATGTATTGTTTGGTCACTTTAACTGTAGAGTTACTCTGGTTAATCAAAGATATTTCCTTTAATATTGATTAGTGACATTTACTGCAAAAACATAATAGACAAAATTTAAACTATTTTGCAAATTTTTGATATCTGTTTGTTACTGACTGTTAAGATATTGATAGATAAAATAAAATTTCATTATTCATTTTAGCAGGAAAATTTTTCATCTGTTTTTTGTGATAAGTCAACAATGATTCAATTATCAACCAAATAATATAAATTTTCAGCCAAAAGAACTTTAATACTATAGCATTATAATAACTTGTAAAATAATGAGAGCAAAAGTTTATATGGGAAAATGCTGTCCATAAAAATGGATTAAAAATCTACTTCAATTTATGAATACATGCTGTGGTGTTTTGAAACATTAATTTATAAGTATATGGCTTTAAAAGCGGCATGATAATCTCAATTACAAGTATTACTAGCTTAAGCTGTGCCTTTATAAGGAAAATAAAACCAATAAAATAAACACGTTTTATTAATAAAATTAATTATTTCAATAGATTATCATATTTTAAATATGTAATTTTGTATTTTTTAGTATCGTCAGATTATATTAAATATAAAATTAATTCTGGCATGAAATGCCTCTTTCGTAGATCGACTATTTGACTTGATTGAGTATAAATTATTTTTTGGATGTAAGTTATTTTAATGTAATAAGTGTAGAGTGATTATGGGGGAGCATTTTATATAAATATGTCATAAAGGCAGCCGCAAAAAGTGGTGTTACTAAATTAACAATGGGAATAGAAACGAAAAACGCAATCACCAAACCAGCCCAAAATACTGTCATATGATGGATGCGTAAAAAACTATGGGCTTCTTTCTGAGATTGAAAACGATAAGCAGAGAGTAAAAAATATTCACGACCTAGCATATAGCCATTAATAACGTAAAAAGCGATCAAATTAACACCTGGTATGAAAAATAAAATAAAGGCAATTGCGTTACCTAAAAGGCTTATGACAGCAAATTTTAAAGAGAGAATAAGCGAAGACGTAAACGACATAGTTTGCCCAACAGGTTCATTGGGATAATCTTCTTTTTCAATAATTTCAGCGGCAGCATCAACGAAAAAACTGCCAATTATAGCAGTAGTTGGAGCAATCAGAAAAGGCGCTAAGAAAGCTAGACCAAAGTTAAGAATGATTAATGTGCTAAGTTTTAATAATCCTGTCCAATCTGTTAATATGGGAAAAAAATGCGTAACCCAAAGCCAAAGATAAGGCATAAAAAGCTTGTTTATGAGTAGCCATATAATGATGAAAACAACACAAGTAAGCCCCAAAATTTTCAACATCATAATGCAATATTGCGGGGTAAAAAGGCGTTTTAGAGCCAAATAAGTAGCGGTAAAAATCATAAACGATAGATAAGAAGAGAAGAATAGAAAACAAGAGATAGATTAAATAAATTAACATCATCATAGCTCATATTAATGGTGTTTTATATAAGCTCTGTTTGGTAAATTATATGGTCCTTACGTAAATTGTATTAATTAAAATTTATCTCTTATTTTATGTTGTGTTTTTAAAACATCATCAACTTTTAAAAATTTTTATTTTATTGAAACAAGAAGCTCTTTCTTCTTCTAATCAGTGGGGGAAAGAGAATGAAAAAATGACACAATAATCTTTGCTAATTTTTCAGCTACTTGTTGTTTACTCATACATGGCCATTGTTCAACAGTTTTTCTACTGACCAGACAAATTCTGTTTGTATCTCCACCCATTACGCTTGTTCCATCAGTGTGGAGAGAAACATCGTTTGCAAGAATGAAATCTGCTCCTTTTTGAACACATTTTTTTTGTGCGTTCACAATAATGTCACATGTTTCAGCAGCAAAACCAACAACGAGTGGGGGGCGGTTTGAAGCATGACCGATAGTTGCCAAAATATCAGGATTTTCAACCATATGCAAAGATGGTGGGATTTTGTTATTCTCCTTTTTGATTTTTTGTAAAGATTGCGTTTGGCTACGCCAATCACAAACAGCAGCAACAAAAATAGCACCATCAGCAGGTAGTGCAGCTTGAACAGCTTCTAACATCTGACAAGCCGTTTCCACGTGAATAGTTTTTACATTTTGTGGGTCAGGAAGATCAACAGGTCCACAAATAAGTGTTACTTTAGCCCCCAAGTTGGCTAAAGCTGTTGCAACTGCATGGCCTTGTTTGCCTGAAGAGCGATTGGCAAGATAACGTATCGGGTCAATTGGTTCGTATGTGGGGCCAGAAGTAACAATAAAATGACGACCAGAAAGCGGTTTTTCTTGCTCCCTCAAAAGAGTTTCTACTGAGGCTACAATGGTTAAGGGTCACTCATACGTCCATAACCTATTTCATCTCGTTCAGCCATTTTACCATTTTCTGGCCCTACTATATGAACCCCATCAGCATGCAATTGTGCGACATTACGTATAGTTGTAGGATGAGCCCACATAGCCGGATTCATAGCTGGCGCAATCAAAAGTGGACAACGTGCTGCTAAAAGCACACAACCAGCTAGATCATCTGCTATACCGACGGCCATTTTTGCAATACGATCAGCAGTAGCCGGTGCTAAAATAATTAAATCAGCATTACGTGCTAGCCGAATATGGCTAATATCATGATCTTTTTCACGTGAAAATAAATCACTATAGACATCACCTCCATTCAGAGCTTCAGCTGCTAAGAGGGTAACAAATTTTTGAGCCGCTTTTGTCATAATAATGTTCAAATGCGCTCCACGTTCTTGTAAACGACGAATCAAATCAAGTGCTTTATAGGCAGCAATTCCACCGCCGATAATGAAAAGCACAGATTTTGATTGCAATGATTGCATTTCAGCAGTACTTGCTTGTAATGGTGGTGTGGATAATGCGGTGGGATTGCTTAACAAACGACGGGCTTCTTCTTCCATAGAAACACCATTTTGTGCTGCTCGTGTACGCAACATTGCTTTGGCTTCAGGTGAAAGATTACGGATAGTGATACTGGCCATAAAATGCTTCCAAAGGAATAAAGTGATTTCAATGATTTCATAAACTTTATTCTTTTTAGCATATTAAGCAAATTAGAAAAAATGAAAAAGAAAAAAGCCTAGAATAATGAGACAAAGGGTCGTGATAAATAAATTATAACGGCTATAACGGTAATTGCGATTTTGTTCTAAAACAAAGTGCTTAAAGGTGGGGGGGGAAAGATACAGTCCTGTTTTTGTCATTTGGTTGAGATTTTCTTCTATACGTTGAAAGTTTTTCACTAATTTTGGTGTTTGACGTGCTAGTGAAAACAGTGCTTGTGCTCCCTCATTAAAATCTTGGATAAGTCCCATAGGTCCTAAATTTTTGCCAATCCATTCTTTAACAACGGGTTCAGAGGCTTTCCACATGTTAAAAGCTGGGTCCAATGTGCGAGCTACACCTTCTACAACAATCATAGTTTTTTGCAGTAACAAAAGTTCAGGTCGAGTTTTCATGTCAAATAATTCAGTAACTTCAAACAAAAGCGTGAGTAATTTAGCCATGGAAATGCTTTGTGCTGATTGTCCGTGAATGGGCTCACCAATAGCTCGGTTGGCTTGAGCAAAACTTTCAATACTGTGATGAGGTGGTACATATCCTGCTTCAAAGTGGGCGCGTGCCACTCGATAGTAATCACGAGTAATAAAACCATAAAGAATTTCAGCGAGGAAATATTTTTCTTTTTTACTAAGCCGCCCTGTAATTCCTAAATCAACTGCAACAATACACCCTTGTTGATCTACAAATAAATTACCAGGATGCATGTCAGCATGAAAAAAACCATCCCGTAATGTGTGGCGAAGGAAAGATTGAATAAGCGTGGTTGCTAGATTTTTTAAATCAAAACCTGCTTCTTTAAGTGCTGGAATATTAGACATTTTTATGCCATCAATCCATTCCATCGTTAAAACATCGCGCCCTGTTCTTTCCCAATCAACAAGAGGCACCCGAAAACCTACATCATTTTGAATATTTTCAGCCATTTCTGATAGAGCAGCTGCTTCTAAGCGTAAATCCATTTCAATGCGGGTAGTTTGTGCCAGAGTTTCAACAACACGAACAGGGCGTAAACGTCGAGAAGCGGGGATATAACGCTCCTGCAAACGGGCAATAAGGTAGAAACTTTTAAGATCTTTGGCAAAACGAGTTCTGATATTGGGGCGGATAACTTTAACAGCACATTTTTTTTTATGACCTGTTTCATCATAATATTCAGCTGGGTGAACTTGAGCAACAGAAGCAGCAGCAATAGGTGGGCAAAAGTCTATGAATAAATCATCCATAGGGCGACCTAGCGAACTTTCAATTTGGGCAATAGCTGCAGTACAAGGAAATGTTTGGACACAGTCTTGTAGCTGTGCCAGATCTTTAGCAATATCACGCCCTACAATGTCAGGTCGGGTGGCAAGAAATTGACCAAGCTTAATATAAGAGGGGCCAAGTTTATTAATGGCGTGTGACATATTTTCAGATCGGTGCTTCTTTTTTGTTTTACGCCGTGCTAAAATTCTTGCTATATGGTGACATGTCGCTAAAGGGCCATGAAGACCTTCTCTGGGAAGAGCACTAAGAACACCCTCGCGCGCTAAAATCCATCCTGCGCGCATAAGTTGGAAATAAGCGGAAATTTGTACCATTTTTCAGATCTTCCAGCCTGAATGTAATGCTGCAATAGCACCGGTGAGGTTACGATATGATACTCGCGAGAAACCTGCACGACTAATCATATGGGCAAAATCATCTTGTTTGGGAAATTTACGAATGGATTCAACCAAATAGCGATAAGCATCGCCATCACCAGTAATGAGTTGACCAAGTTGGGGAATGGCATGAAAAGACCAAAGATCATAAATTTTATCAAGAAAAGGCATTTCGACATTTGAAAACTCTAAACATAAAAAACGCCCGCCCGGTTTTAAAACACGCAAAGCCTCTTTGAGAGCTTTATCAATATGTGGCACATTGCGAATTCCAAAAGCAATTGTATAAGCATCAAAGCTTTGATTTTCAAAAGGAAGATCTTCTGCATTGGCTTCAACAAAATCAATAAAAGGAGCAAGACCATTTTTATGCGCACGCTCTTTGCCAATGTTGAGCATCGAATTATTAATATCAAGTACTGTAGCGTGAACTTGTTTGTGTGAAGCATTGAGAATACGAAAAGCGATATCACCCGTGCCACCAGCTACATCAAGAATTTTCCAGCCAGAAATCGCTGGTGGAGAGAGCCATGCAACCATGGAATTTTTCCACATACGGTGCAGCCCAAGAGACATAATGTCATTCATTTTGTCGTAGTTTGTCGCAACAGAATGAAATACATCATCGACCATAGATTGCTTTTGCATTTCATCAACTTTTGTGAAACCAAAAGAATATTCCATGCCACCGTCAGCCCCTACGCGTTTCATTTCAGTTGGCATATGTGACGACCTTTCTTATTTTTCTTTTATGTAAATGAAGAATAGAGAAAATTCTCACATACAAAAAAGTAATACGCAAAACCCATGGCGCTTAAGTTTAAAACAAAAAAGTACTTTTAGATATCAAGATTGGCAACACTTAGAGCATTATTTTGAATAAAAACTCGCCGTGGTTCAACCTCATCACCCATTAAACGGGAAAAGAGAGAATCTGCGTCAGTTGCATCATTGATTTTAACTTGTAAAAGAGAGCGCGCATCAGGATCAAGGGTTGTTTCCCAAAGCTGTTCAGCATTCATTTCTCCAAGACCTTTATAACGCTGTAGAGTGATGCCTTTTTTACCGTTTACAAAGATACTTTCTAATAAGCTCATTGGTCCAAAAATATGCTCTGATTTATCTTTGCGACGCAGAAGAGTGGGAGGATTATATATTTCTGTGAGATTTTGACAAACACGATCAATTTGACGTGCATCTGCTGAATTTATAAGCCCTGTATCAAGCACAACAGCCTCTTTAACACCGCGTAAAATGCGCTCAAAACACAAACCTCCATCTGGTGTGCTATACCCACTCCAACCACGTTCCATATCATCAGCAATTAAGTCAAGGCGGTGCACGACATTATCTATTGTTTTTTGGGTTTTCTCTGGTGTTGCAAAAGCTTCAGAGTTAAAAACACCAGCAATTGCTGCTTGCTCAACAATATTGCGGTCATAACGGGTATGAAGACCATTTAAAAGTTGGCGTAACAAACAAGCATCTTGAACAAGTTGGCGTAAATCAGCGCCTGTACGAATCTCACCTGTTGATAATTCTAATGCCGTATCTTCCAATCCTGCATCGATCAAAAATTCTTCAAATGCTGTTTCATTTTTAATATATTGAAAAGACTTACCACGTGATACTTTATAAAGAGGTGGCTGAGCAATATAAAGGTGACCACGCTCAATCAATTCAGGCATTTGTCTAAAGAAGAAAGTGAGAAGCAAAGTACGAATATGGGCCCCATCGACATCCGCATCTGTCATAATGATGATTTTATGATAACGTAATTTATCGGGCGAGAATTCATCTTTACCAATAGAAGTTCCAAGAGCGGTGATAAGTGTACCAATCATTTCAGATGAGAGCATTCGGTCAAAACGCGCTCGTTCGACATTAAGAATTTTACCACGCAAAGGTAAAATCGCTTGATTTTGACGTGAACGCCCACTTTTAGCTGAACCACCAGCTGAATCTCCCTCAACGATAAAAATTTCTGATTTTGTGGGATCACGTTCTTGACAATCAGCAAGCTTTCCTGGAAGTGAAGTAATGTCAAGAGCTCCCTTTCGCCGTGTGAGCTCACGTGCTTTACGCGCTGCTTCACGGGCTGCTGCAGCTTCTACTACTTTACTGATGAGAATTTTCGCTTCATTAGGGTGTTCTTCTAGCCATGCTGAAAGACCCTCATTTACTAAATTTTCAACAATAGGACGTACTTCAGAAGAAACCAATTTATCCTTTGTTTGTGAGGAAAATTTTGGATCAGGAACTTTGACTGAAAGAATAGCTGTTAATCCTTCACGACAATCATCACCAGTTAAGTTGACCTTTTCTTTTTTTGTAATACCTGAAGATTCAGCATAACCATTGATTTGGCGTGTTAAGGCACTGCGAAAGCCTGCTAGGTGAGTTCCTCCATCACGTTGCGGAATATTATTGGTAAAACATAATACTTTTTCATGGTAGGAATCATTCCACCATAAAGCAACCTCTACACTCATCCCATCCTTTTCATTTGTAATGTAAATAGGATTATCAATGAGCACTTTTTTAGACTGGTCAATATATTTTACAAACTCAATTAACCCACCATCATAGTGTAACTTTACTGATTGAACATCAGCATGACGTTGGTCTGTGAGAAGAATATGCACACCAGAATTTAAAAAAGCTAACTCTCGCAAACGACGTTCTAGAGTTTCGAAATCAAATTTAGTTTTGGTAAAGATTTCAGAGCTTGGTAAAAAGCTAATTTCTGTTCCACTTTCTGTATCACAATCGCCAACAATTTTAAGTGGAGAATCGGCCACTCCACGAGTAAACGACATTTCATGGATTTTGCCATTACGTTTAATTTGTAGTCGCAACCAAACGGAAAGCGCATTGACAACAGAGACACCAACGCCGTGTAATCCTCCTGACACTTTATAAGAATTTTGATCAAATTTTCCACCAGCATGAAGTTGTGTCATAATGACTTCAGCTGCTGAAACGCCTTCTGTTGGGTGAATATCAGTTGGAATTCCACGCCCATTATCACGAACAGAACAAGATCCATCGGCATGAAGCGTGACATTTACAAGGGTAGCATGACCAGCTAAAGCTTCATCAATAGCGTTGTCTACAACTTCGTAAACCATGTGGTGCAAACCGGAACCATCATCAGTATCACCGATATACATGCCGGGGCGTTTACGTACAGCATCAAGACCTTTGAGAACTTTGATGGAAGCGGCACCATACTCACTATTTGATGATGAGGTTGTTTCATCACTCATAAGTCAATCCATTTCTGTTTTGATATCAATATTTTATTGGCTCTGTTCAGGTTTAGTATTCTAATGTGTTATTTACAATATGATTGCATTAAAACATTTACCGTATATCAAGTATATATTCAACATTTGTTACTCTATAATTAGGTGGATTAATTTTTCCATACGTAAATGGTGTTAAATCTTTATTTTTTGCATTTATTTGATTAAAAGAAGAACAGGAAGGTTTGATGATATTTTCTATACTTAAGGATCGCTTTTCTTTGTGTTTATGCTTCAAAAACATTTACAATGAGATTTACATTCCTACCTCCCATGTGTTCTGGATAAATGTATGAATTATTATGTTTTTTCTGACAATTTTAGAAAACATCAGACATTTTAGCTTATAAAAACGCTCACTATTTTGATCAAGCTTATAGCTAGAAGAAAACAATATTTTTTGATGATTATGAACCTTAATCTTAATGGCTGAATGACCTAATAAGTTGATTGTTTTATTTTATTGGGCGCTACTTGTGTAGTTTTACAGTTGTCAGAGAGAAAAATGCGGAATGTTTTTGCAAAAAATGCAAAATTAATTAATGCACTTAAGTTATATTCTTAAAATATTTGGAAATGATAATAAATTAATAAGGTTTTGTTTATATTATTTGCCGATTCATTTTTATTGACGAAATAACTTCTTTAACCAATAGTTGTTAATTTTTCATTGTTTAATCGATAGGAAATGGCTTCTGCAAGATGATGGCGTGAAAGTTGATCTGCTTCATCAAGATCAGCGATAGTACGTGCAACTTTGAGGATACGGTGATAAGCGCGTGCAGAAAAGCACATTTTTTCACTAATATCTTGTAGCAATGTGGTCGCACTTTGATCTGGAATAGCAATTTGTTCAATAATTTTGCCAGGGCAATCACCGTTGGTGCGAATATGACCAAGGCCCAATTTTGCAAAACGTTTGGCTTGAATAACACGGGTTCGTGCAACGCGTTTTGCAACGTCACAGCTTTTTTCGGACTGTTCTGGTTGCATGAGATCCATAGCTGTTAGGGCTGGCACACAAATGCGTAAGTCAATACGATCGAGTAAAGGGTTAGAAATACGAGCTTGATAATCGCTCTGACAGCGTGGACCTTTAGCACAAACATGGCCTTCTTCGCCTGCCATGCCACATCGACAAGGATTCATTGCAGCAATGAGTTGGATGCGAGCGGGATAATTAATATGGTGATTAGCGCGGGCAACAATACATTCTCCACTTTCTAAGGGTTGGCGAAGAGAATCAAGGACTTGTGGAGAAAATTCAGGCAATTCATCGAGAAATAAAACGCCATTATGCGCAAGTGTTACTTCTCCTGGTTTTCCTTTGAGTCCACCACCAATTATTGCTGCCATGGAAGCAGAATGATGAGGAGAGCGAAAGGGACGGTGGCGTGAAATGGTATTGTGTACTGTTTCTCCAGTAATAGAGGCGATCAAACAAACATCTAAAAGCTCACGGCTATCAAGAGGCGGTAAAATAGAAGGTAAGCATTGAGCCAACATAGATTTTCCTGCGCCAGGAGGACCTACAAATAAAAGGTTATGCCGTCCAGCTGCGCATACTTCTAAAGCACGTTTGGCGGCTTTTTGTCCTTTAATCTCACAAAGGTCTGGTAACTCAGTTTGGATTGTGTATTGGCGTGGTTGTGGACGCTTTAGGATTTGTGTTCCTTTAAAGTGGTTGACAATAGCAAGAAGTGTATCGGGTGCGAGAATATCCATATCTGCATTTGCCCATGCAGCTTCAGGTCCGCATTGGTGGGGACAAATTAATCCTTTATTAAGTGATAAAGCTGTCATTGCGGTTGGTAAAACCCCGTTGACAGCAGTAATAGAGCCATCCAGTGATAATTCTCCTAAAATGATATAGTCCTGTGCTATTTGAGGGGGAAGAAGTCCCATAGCGAGCATTAAGCCTATTGCAATAGGAAGATCATAATGTGAACCTTCTTTAGGTAAATCAGCTGGTGCAAGATTAATCGTAACTCGTTTATTGGGCATGGAAAGTCCACAAGCATGCAGGGCTGCTTGCACACGTTCACGGCTTTCTGCGATAGCTTTATCTGCCAATCCAACAATAGCCATTCCTATCCTACCAGGAGCAATCATAACCTGCACATCAACAGGGATTGCTTCTAAACCACGAAAAGCAATTGTTGTAACACGCGCGACCATAAGTCTCCCCCTTTTTTTGATTGCGAAAAAACAATCATATCTGCCTATAAAAATCAAGCAGGGTCTGTGTGTGATGTTTTTGATGGAGCAATTTATTTGTACATATAAATAAATATATACAAGTTTTATGGCGTAGTTACAGATGGGGATTTACATAAATTTAACTATGGTAACATTACGGCTCAAGATATTATAGAATGAGCTAATAAGGATGTTTAAAAAAAGAAAAAGGAGACTATTTGTTTTTATAATATCATAGGCTTATAAACACAGGAAAATGATATGATATCACCATAAAATATTGTTTGATATAATCAAATGCGTGAAGAATTTAAAAAACAGACATATTTATTTTCTTTTTAGATGTTATGTATAAAAAACATACTATAGAATATTTATTTTAAGAGTATCTGATTTGGTAATATGTCAGAAAAAAGTTTCATCGAAATCAAAAACTATATACAGCATATTTGTGGGCTTATGTTTAGTTTTTGTTTTTCCGCAATCGCTTGCAGCGTTTGAGCTTTTTGGCATTCATTTGTGGGGTAAAAAAAAGCCAAATCTTTCTTCAGGGGATATGAGTGGTACGGAAAGATTTTATCAAGTTGAAGTTGTTGTACCACAAGGTGCACCACAAATAGGGGCTCAAATAGTTAAAGACGTATCTTCTCTTGTTGCTGATCAAGATAAAGCAGTTTCCAGTTCTTCTGGTTTGTTGGCTAAAGCTCGTTCAAATTACCAAGCCATTCTTTCTGCTCTTTATGCTGATGGACGTTACGGGGGTGTTATTAGTATTAAGATTAATGGTCTGGAAGTTGCTGATTTGTCTCCTATGACTCAATTGCCAGTTCAATCTACCATTGTTATTACAGTTGATGCTGGGCCACAGTATGTTTTTAGTGCTGCAAGTATCACACAGGCTGCTCCACTTATAAAAAAAACAAATTCAATGCCTTCAGTTGAAGAGTTGGGTTATAAGATTGGGGCTGTTGCAAAATCTGAAACTATTTTTAAGGCAGAACGATGGGTAATTGAAGGGTGGCGTCGACATGGACATGCTAAAGTTAACATTATGAGCCGTGATGTGGTTGCTGATCACACTACGCACCTTATTGATGCGCAAATTATAACTGATCCTGGGCAAAAAGCTTATTATGGTTCTTTAAGTGTGCGTAATGTGAGTGAACAACCACGCATAGATTCAGATTATGTTAAATGGATAACAGCATTAAAACCAGGTCAGCAATATGATTCTGATGCATTAGCTAAAGCTAATAAACGGCTTGCGCGGCTTGATGTTTTTCGTGCTGTCAATATACAAGAGGCTGATGCAATTAACCCTGATGGAAGTTTACCCCTAACGCTCGTTTTAGAGGAACGTAAACCACGACGTTTTGGTGTTGGTGGTAGCTATTCAACATTAGATGGCGCTGGTTTTGAAGCTTATTGGATGCATAATAATCTTTTTGGCCGTGCAGAGCGCCTTAAAATTGAAACTAAAATAAGTGGTATTGGCGATTATAAAACAAAATCTTATAATCCAAAGAATTTTAATTATCTTTTTGGAACGACATTAACAAAGCCTGGTATAATCACTCCTGACACAGACTTTGAAACAGAATTAAAAATGCAGCGAGATAGCTTAGATAATTACACAACACAAGCTATCAGAGGAAAGTTTGGTCTTACCCATATTTTTAATGATAATTTATCCGGGCAATTTGCTGTGGTAGTTTCTAATGGTCAGTCGCATGATGATTATCTTGGGAGCCGTAATTTTACGATGGTTGGGTTACAGAATGGTTTGATTTATGATAGCCGTGATAATAAGTTCAATGCGACAAAAGGTTTGTATGGTGAAACGATAATTGAACCATTATATGAAGCGCATGCTAATGATTTTGTGACGAAAATAACAATAGAAGGTCGTTCTTATTGGGTGCTTGATGAACACGACCGTTTTGTTTTTGCAACACGAACAAAACTTGGTACAATTATTGGCAGCGATAAAGCGAAGTTGCCTTCAGATATGCTTTTTTTTGCTGGTGGTGGAGGGTCTGTTCGTGGTTATGCTTATCACAATATTGGCATAAAGGCGAAAAATGATGCTATTATTGGTGGGCATGCACTTGTTGAAGGTTCAGCTGAATTACGTTTTTCTGTCAATGATACAATAGGATTGGTCAGCTTTATAGATGGTGGTTTTGTGAGGGAGAAGGCATATTTTGATTTTTCGCAAGATATTAAATGGGGGGTAGGCATTGGGGGACGTTACATGACAGGTCTTGGTCCTTTACGGTTTGATTTGGCTTGGCCTCTTAAGCGGGAGAAAGGTGATCCACGTGTAGGTTTTTATGTGGGTATAGGGCAAGCATTCTAATGAAAAAAATATTGCGTTTTTTTGCCTTCTTATTTGGATTTTCTTTTCTTGTAATAAGCTTTTTTGTTTTTATACAGAAAGGTGATTCACCTTTTAAAAACATAATAGGAGGTGAGCGTTCATGGTTTGTTTCTTTTATTGAACACAAACTTTCAACGCCTAATCGTCAAATTCGTTTGCATCATATACAAGGAATATTATCGTCTGAACCATCGATTGATGCCATTACAGTAAGTGATCATAAAGGTGTTTGGCTTACCATTACCAATGCGAAAATAAATTGGAATCGTTTAGCGTTGTTAAGGGGGCGTATTGAGGTTAACGAGCTTTTGGTAGGACACGTTACGTTTTTACGCAAACCATACAGTTCTACATCTGTTTCTTTTTTAGAAGGTGATCAGTTTTCCATTCCCAAATTACTTATGTCTATTTCTGTCAATATGTTTAAGGCTGAACAGGTGACCTTTGGACAAAATCTTTTTGGTCTTTCTTCTGATGTATCATTAGAAGGACGTTTAGCTTTAACCAATGCAGCTGTTGATGCTAATGTAAAGGCTCATCGTTTAGATGCATCAGGTTATTTTTCTATTTTAACAAAGATATCCAAAAAAAGCCGTATAGCTCAAATTGATATTACCGCTAACGAGCCGCAAAATGGTATATTGGCTAATGTCTTTAATATTGAGAAACGGCCTGCGTTAAATCTTGTCATTAAAGGTGATGGTACCTTTGATGACTTAGTTGTTGCACTTCGGGCAGAAGTTGATCGCCAACCTATTTTAAATGGCAATATTGTTCTTGCAAGGGTTTTAGATGGTCATAGCCTTTCTGCGCAGTTGGCAGGTACAATTGGCCTTTTAATGCCTTCTCAATATCGCAACCTTTTTGAATCTAATGTAACATTGGGAATAGAGGCGGTGATAACAAAAGAGGGTATCACACGCCTTGATCATATGGTTGTTCAAGGTAAAGCAATTAATGTTGTAGCTAATGCAGAGATAACAGCCGATGGATTTTTACGGCGTCTTTTTGTTGATGGCAATATAGGTTTTGATCAAGCAAATGAATCTGCTCGTTTATTGCCAGAAGGTCAAACACATGTGAATAATTTGACTTTAACCATTGATTATGGTCGCCAAGATCAACAAACCTGGAAAGGTCGGCTTATTGTACATCATTTGAGCAATGAAAATATTCATATTCGTGATGCAATTTTTGATATGGGGGGTGTGAGCGAAAATCTGGATGATCCAGCTACTCGTCATGTTGGCATTCAGGTTAATGGTACTCTTCAGGGAGTTGCAAATACTAAGAATGCATTTGAAGATGGTCTAGATCAAACGATTCATCTCCATATAGATACAGATGTTGTCTCTGGAAAACCGATATTAGTTCATGATTTTAGTATTGTGGCTCAAAGTTTTTCTGCTTGGTTAAAGGGAGAAGTAAATCGTTTTGTTTTTAAAGGGGATCTTGGTTTAAAAGCACAAACATTAACACCTCTGGGTGTGTTAATTGGGCAACCAATGTCTGGGAATGCAGATGTTAAAGCCAAAGGGAGTATGAGTTTACTTGGTAGCGCTTTTGATCTTGAGTTGTCAGGAGCTGCTGATAACGTGATGATAGGTACTAAGGCTGTTGATTCTTTATTAAAAGGAAAGCTTGCCCTTTCAGGTAATGTTGCTCGAAACACGAAGGGCTTAATTTTACATCATTTGCGGTTGAAAAATGACTATGCCAGTGTAACGGCTAATGGACATCTTTCAAATGTGAGTGCTGAGATGGATGTTTATGCTCAAATATCTAACCTTACCATGTTAGACCCAAGGATGGAGGGTGCGATCACTATACAGGGTGCTGCTAGAGGACACAATAGTCTTATAATGATCAGTACGCACGCTGATATTACTGAGGCGCTTTTTATGGGTAAAAAGCTTCAAAATACAATATTAAATGTCAATGCATTGGTGGATAATACATCGGTTTCTTCTAATGTAACTGGCTTTGTAGAAGGTAACGGGATTTTTGCTCAACAACCGTTACAATTGTCTGCTTCTTTTGAAAATTTCAACCGTATTTGGAAGCTTAAGGATATCAATATTGAAGGAGCGTCTACAAAAATAACAGGTGATCTTTTTCAAACTTTTGAAGGTTTTATAAAGGGAACTTTGGATATTGACGTTGACGATATCTCAACGTTTGCTGCGTTGTTTTCGCAAAAAGGTAGCGGAAAAGTAAGAGGAGAATTTGTTTTTGATGAACACAAGGGTAAGCAAAAAACTAATCTGAGCATCAAGAGTGATCATTTAATATTTGCAAAAAATGAAATCAAAAAATTAGCAGTGCAGGCTGATATATTCAACCCTTTCAATGCGATACAATTTAAAGGTTTTGTCAATGCAGAGCGTGTTCAAACATCATTTATGGTGGCCGATCGTTTAAAATTTCACGCTGATGGTAACAGTGAGCGAACGGTTTTTAATATTCAGGCGGTATTACCTAACAATACAAATACGCAGTTTTCTGGTCGTATGATTACGGCAGGACTATTGACCGATGAACAAAAAATCCAATTCGACGCTATGGATATAAAATACTCCAATTTTCATGCAAAATTATTCACTCCAGCAACAATCATTTTTGGTGAGAACGGGATAACAATAAGTGAATTAGGATTTATTGTCGATCAAGGTAAGATTGTGCTTAATGGTACTCTTCAAGATGTTTTAAATTTGCATCTGACTATGAATGCTATTCCTGTAGCTTTAGCTAACCTATGGAAACCGGATCTTGGTGCGGTTGGTACTTTGTCAGGGCAAATTATGATTCATGGTCGTTTTGAAAATCCTGATGTGACCTATGATATAAAAGGTTATGAGCTGACAATTGCAGCTCTCCAAGAGAGAAAGATAAAACCTTTTATGTTTTCTGCTAGTGGTAAGGTGATAGATAAAACTTTTACTTTAGGGGCGAATTTAGCTGGAGAAGGGTTGCAAGCGCAAACACAAGGAACTGTATCTTTAGATAAAGGCGAACTTGATCTTCATATTGATTTGAAAAATTTATCTGCGCTTTTGTTTAACGGTTTTATTGAAGGGCAAGCTTTGAGAGGAGAGGTAACTGGTAAGGTCGATATTGGGGGGACATTGAAGGATCCATCTGCGCATTTTGAATTTTCTAGTCAAAATTTAACAATCAATTCTATGCTTCATAAGAATGCATCATTAATTAATATAAATGCTCGTGGTTTTTATGAAAAATCAACACTTCATATTCAGCATATAACAGCGACTGGATCTAAAGATTTGGATCTTTTTGTAAATGGGCGTCTTTCTTTGGATAATTCACCAACTGAACTGAGTGTTAAAGGTGTAATGCCTCTTGCTTTTGTTGATCAATTTTTAGCAAAACGTGGTGCGCATATAACAGGAATAGCAAAAATTGATGCTGTTTTAAATGGAACATTGTCTCAGCCACAGTTGATAGGATCTTTTTCGATAGTAAATGGTGGTTTTTTTGATTCGCAAACAAATTTGGAGCTAAGCAATATAATGCTTAAAGCCAAATTGAATGGCGATCATATAATTTTAGAGCATGCTTCTGCTCGTTCATCTGGTGAGGGATCTGTTTCTGTTTCAGGCCGTATTTCTACAGATCTGCAAACAGATTTATCTATTCACCTCGACCGTATCAATTATAATGATAGATCTATGATTTTTGCGACGCTAACAGGCAAAACAACAATGACTGGTCATTTGTTGAGCAATCTTGTTATTGATGGTGAAGTTACAGTTGAAAAGGCTGAAATTCTTATTCCTGATCATTTTCGAAATGCAACATTCCTTGATATTAGACATCATAATTTAACTAAATTAATTCTAAAAACGCTTGAACGTGCTGATGCTAAAGCTTACAGAAGCAATCATAATATTTCTAAAGAACCTTCTTCTGTTGTGCAATTAAATATGCAAATTAATGCACACAACCAAATTTTTGTTCGTGGTCGAGGTTTGGATGCTGAGTTGGGGGGACGTATTAGTTTAACAGGTCCGTTACATGATGTACATCCAGTTGGAGAGCTTCAGATGATTCGTGGACGGTTTGATATTCTATCACAACGTCTCAATTTTGATAAAGGACAGGTAAGTTTTAGTGGCAATCTCAATCCAACTGTTTATTTTGTTACTAACAGTAATAATGGCGACATTCATGTTACTGTAACAGTGAGTGGAACTATTGATAACCTTGATATTCAATTTGAGTCACAACCTGTTTTACCGCAAGATGAAGTATTAGCACGTTTGATTTTTAAGCGCTCTCTTAATGAATTATCGCCATTTCAAATTGCTCAACTTGCAGCAGCTGTAGCTGAGCTTGCTGGTGCTTCTAATACATCTTTATTGAATACTTTACGTGCTAAGGTTGGTCTTGATGATCTTGACGTTATTGTTGATGAAAATGGCAATACCGGTTTACGTGTTGGGCGTTATGTTCGCGATAATATTTATTTGGGTTTTGAGGCAGGGTTAGATGGCACAACAAAAGGAACAATTGATTTAGATATTTCACGCCATCTCAAGGCAAAAGGTGCTATAGGAAATGAAAACAATTCCAGTTTTGGTTTGTTTTATGAAAGAGAGTATTAAATACAAAATTTTTAAAAGCTAGTCGCCTAAAACTCTTGCTTTTTAAATTGAGTATTATGAAGCTTTTTATAAAGGCCTTTTTTCTTTGCTAACAATTCTATCTGAGTACCTTGTTCAACTAATTGCCCATTTTGTATTACAATAATTTTATCAGCATGCGCAATTGTTGAAAGACGGTGAGCAATCACAAGAATTGTACACTTTTTAGTAAGGTTTTGAATTGTCTCATTAATTTGAGCCTCAGCGTGTGAATCTAATGCACTTGTAGCTTCATCAAAAATCAGGATTTTACTGTCATGAAGTATTGCACGGGCAATAGCGATACGCTGTTTTTGACCTCCTGAAAGATTATTCCCATTCTCGCCCACTTGTGTATCATAACCTTGGGGCAAATCCATAATAAAGTCATGAGCATTGGCTGCTTTTGCTGCTTTTATAATATCATTGTTGTTGGCACCTTTTTTTCCAAGCCCGATATTATATTTAATAGTTCCTTGAAACAAAAAAGTGTCCTGCCCTACATAAGCTATGAGGTTTCGAAGGGAATGAAATGTGATGAAGCGAATGTCTTGATCATTAATGAATATAGATCCTTGTGTAGGGTCATAAAGGCGCATGATAAGATTGATAAGGGTTGATTTACCTGAACCAGATGGCCCCACCAATGCTGTCATTTTTCCTGCTTCTATTTCCAGGTTAATGTCGTTTAAGACTGTTTGATCATCCATATAAGCAAAAGAAACATTTTCAAAACGAATAGAGCAGTGTGTTTTATTAAAGTCTTTAGCTTCTTTATGTTCTATAACAGTAAGTGGATAATCAAGTATTTCGAACATTGTACGAATGCTGACCAAACCAGATTCAATTTTGACACGCACATTTGCCAATCGTTTAGCAGGTTCATAAATGAGGAGCAAAGCTACAAGAAACGACATTAATTCACCTTGAACACCAGCACGCTGGGTTGCAAGATAGCCGGAAAAACAAATAATAACTGCAATTGCGATGCCGGCAAGCGTTTCCATGATTGGATGTGTAGCAGCTTCAAGCATTGCAATACTATTTGCTTGTTTTTCAACATCACAAATAGCTTTATTCATGCGTTTTTTCATCAACTCTTCTAACGAAAAAGCTTTAATTACGTGAATACCAACAGCAGTTTCTTGCATAACTTTGATAATTTCACCTAATGAGAGAAGTTCTTTTTCCATAAGGCCACGAATACGTTTTAAAGCCATTCGAACTCCTAAAAATGCAAGAGGTCCTACTGTTAAGGTAATGGCGATTAACGTAAAATTTTGAATAAACATAACAACCAAAAGGCCAATGACAGAGAGTAAATCACGCACAAAAGTTGTAATAATTATATCGATGATATTACGAGCTGCTGTTGCATTATGGGTTACACGAACAAGAAGATCAGATGAAGCATTATTTTGATAAAAAGAAACGCCTTGCTTCATAAGACGTGCGTAAATTTTACGCTGTTGTTCGGCAATGATACTATTGCCTGCTTTACTCAGACAATAGGTTTGAGCAAAAGTTGCAACCCCTTTGAGAATAAAAATAAATGCAAAAACGCTAGAGATGAAAACAATCATGTTAAAACTGTGTCCATCAATAATATGATTGACGATATCACGCATCATCCATGCACTAATTGCAGTGGCCAATGCAATGATGATCATTGCAACAATGGCTGCACTATACCAGTACACATGTTTACGAAAATTCTCTCGTAAAAGACGGATGATAAGGTATTTACCAGAAAGGGATGTTTGTATTTTTGCCATGAAATACTTTTATTTTCTCTCATTATTTCACGCAAGATTAAAGTACTCCTTATAGAAAAGCAAACCCTCTTCTATAGGGAATACTCTCTAGAGAGATTTAGTGTGCCAATTTTTGTTTTCAAAAATATTACATCAACACTCTACAATATTTTAAGATCATATTCACAACTCGACCAAAACGAGTTGTATTAAAGCACGTTTCCTCAATTAAAATTATTTAGGTGCTATAACCATCATCATCTGGCGACCTTCAAGTTTAGGCTCAGATTCAATTTTAGCAATTTCACTTGTATCTTCTTTAACTCGCTGAAGAAGCTTCATTCCAAGATCTTGGTGCGCCATTTCACGGCCACGGAAACGCAAAGTAATTTTTACTTTATTACCATGATCAATAAAGCGATGAACGGCCTTAAGTTTCACCTCATAATCATGAACGTCAACATTTGGTCGCATCTTGATTTCTTTGACTTCGATAGTCTTTTGTTTTTTACGCGTCTCAGCTGCTTTTTTTTGATTTTGATATTTCAGTTTGCCTAGGTCAATAATTTTACAAACAGGCGGTTCTGCATTTGGCACAATCTCAACCAAATCAAGCCCAACATCTGCAGCCATAGCAAGCGCTTCTTGCGTTGCAATAATTCCCTGATTTTGTCCTTCATCATTAATGAGTTGAACGCAAGGAACACGAATATCTTGATTTGAACGTGGCCCATCTTTTTGGCTAGGCGTCATTTTAAATGATCGGCGAATGGTCTATGCTCCTTAATTTTGATTTATTTATAGAATGCCTTAATATACAATATCTATACAGAAAAACAATAAGAATTCATGTTTTTTTCACTATCGTTAATACAAGCTTATTTATTCGTTGTTTTAAGTTTAGTTTTGAAAAAAGAGGTTTTTCTTTTATAGTAAAAACTATTTTATTAAGGAAGAATGATGATAGATCAAAATATTCCTTGTCAGTTTTTTTCGTTTGAAGATACAGTTCTTGCTGTACGTCATCGTAAAGGTAGTCGTTCTCCGGGATTGGTTTGGTTATCTGGTTATCGATCTGATATGCTGGGAAGCAAGGCAATGGTGGTTGATGCTTTTGCTCAAAAAAATAATTTGTCTTGCTTGCGTTTTGATTATTCTGGTCATGGGGAATCAGAAGGAGATTTTTTTGAAGGTACGATTTCACGTTGGGTGAAAGAAAGTTTAGCGATTTTTGAAGCTTATTGTGAAGGACCACAAATTTTAATTGGTTCCTCTATGGGTGGGTGGATTGCTTTAAGGCTTGCTATGATGCTCGCGCAGCAAAATAAACCACTTGCCGGGATGATATTGATTGCACCTGCTCCGGATTTTACACAAGCTTTGATTGAACCAACTTTGACCACGGTAGAATGGAAAGCTCTGGAAGAAAAAGGCTATTTTGAGCGTTCTTCAAGTTATGATTTAGAACCAACACCTTTTACAAAGGCATTACTTGAAGATGGGCGAAATAACTGTGTTATGAAAGGATGCATTGATATTGGGTGCTCAGTTCATATTCTACAAGGAATGGAAGATGAAATAGTTCCCTATCAACATGCATTAGCTTTACTTGATCATTTGCCTTTGCATGATGTAACATTAACACTTGTTCGTGATGCAAATCACCGGTTTTCACGTCCACAAGATTTGGATTGTTTTGAAAAGGTGTTGATGTCATTAATTGATCGAATCAATGAACCATCAAGATCTAGTTGATTAGATTATAGAGACATGATGCATGGCTATTTATGAGCAAGATTTTATTCTCTCTGATCGCGTTGTGCCTTTACGGGTACGAGAACATAAACATGCACGCCGTTTTACGTTACGCATTGATGCGGATGGACAGGGGATTTGTTTAACAATACCACCAGCGATGAATCTTAATGCGGTTCAGTCTTTCCTTGAAAAACATCGTTGTTGGATAGAAACACATCTTACTCATGTTCTCATGTCGCGTGAAAGTTCTGATCTCAAGGAGGGTGCAACAATTCCTTTATTGGGTGTTGCACACATTATAAAACATAAAGAAGGACGTGGGGTGGATGAAATCATTGCAGGTGGTATGGAACAAAAACCGCAAATTATTATCTATAGTCGGTTAGAATATTTGCCAAGGCGAATTGCTGATGTTTTAAAAAAACAAGCTAAAATCATTATAACACCGCTAGTAGAACAGTATGCACATAAAGTGGAACGTAAAGTTAAATCAATCCGTTATAAAGATATCAAAAGCCGCTGGGGGTCATGTTCGGTAGATGGGCGTTTATCTTTTTCATGGCGTCTTGTTATGGCGCCAAGAGAAATTGTTGAATATGTTGTTGCACATGAGGTTGCTCACCTTATCGAAATGAATCATAGATCACAATTTTGGGATCTTTGTGAGAAACTTTGCCCAGGTAGTAAAACTTATCATGCTTGGTTAAAGAAAAATGGTCATACATTGCACGCGATTAATTTTCACTAATACAAAGAATATTATGGTTATTTTTTAAACTTCATACATTTTTATTGATAATTATCTGCTATTTTTTGTCATTGTGTGCGATATCATCTCCTACTTTGTATTTTTATACAAAGTTTTTTGCCCTTTATAGTTTATGCATACCTATCGATTAGTGGGCTTATTGTAACAGATATTATTTTGCAAGCATTGACCAAAATATACTATCATTATTAGATGTATTAAATGAAAAGATCAGATTCTTTTACTATTTTTAATTATTCTTGTTCTTTCTGTGGGTTTGGTTTTATGATTTTTGAAGTACTAGTTATTAAATCAAAAAATAGCTATATGTTGAAATCATTATTTAGTTGATATTTACAGTGTGTTTTACACTGCCTTTTATGCAAAAAATTGTACTTAGGTGGGCTTAATATCCAGCCATGTTGTTGATGATATTTTGATAAAAGGCGACTAAGTCGCTTTATTGAAATTGTTTTTTTGCTTTGTTTAGTAAGGGCTTTTAACATTTTTGCTTTATCTTTTTTATGATTTAGCTTAACATTTTTAAATCACTCTTTGTACAGATTGGAATATATTTATGCCTGTTCTTACAGATCCTATTCAGTTATTACAGGCGCTTATCCGTTGCCCTTCTGTTACACCTCATGAAGCAGGTGCTTTGTCGACTTTGGAACACTTTTTAACAAAACTGGGATTTACTGTTGAACGCCCTGTTTTTGTAGATAAAAATACAGAAGATGTTGAAAATCTTTATGCAAAGATTGGAAATAAAGGTCCACATCTTATGTTTGCGGGTCATAGTGATGTAGTCCCACCTGGTGAGCTGGGCAATTGGACTTATCCTCCTTTTAAAGGCGTCATAGATCAAGGAAAACTCTATGGAAGGGGTGCTGTTGATATGAAAGGAGGCATAGCGTGCTTTATAGCAGCGCTAGCACGGGTTTTTAAGAAACAGCCAATTAAAGGGACAATAAGTTTTTTAATAACTGGTGATGAAGAAGGTCCCGCTCTTAACGGCACAGTAAAACTTTTAAAATGGGCAGTAGAAAAGGGCGAAAAATGGACTGCGGCTATTGTTGGTGAACCGACAAGTGTAAAAGTTGTTGGTGATATGATCAAAATTGGTCGTCGGGGGTCAATTTCCGGTATTATTAGAGTGCAGGGTCGGCAAGGTCATGTTGCTTTTCCTGAACGAGCAGCCAATCCATTACCTTTGGCACATAAGCTTGTTCAGGCACTGATACAAACTCCTCTAGATCAAGGAACAAAAAATTTTCAAGCAAGTAATTTGGAATTAACAAGTATTGATACGGGTAATTGTTCTGTCAATATTATTCCTATGCACACAGTAATTCGTTTCAATATACGCTACAATGACCTTTGGACAAGAGAAACACTCATTGCTGAAGTTGAAAATCGTCTTGCATCGGTACAATCAGAAAACAATCATAATGAGCTTCCATGTTATCAACTTGAGTGGGTGCCAAATTTAGGTAGCGTTTTCTTAACTCAAAATGGTAAGCTGATTGAAACTTTATCGAACGCTATTGAAAGTATGACAGGAAATAGACCAGAACTTTCAACTTCTGGCGGTACTTCAGATGCACGGTTTATTAAGGATTATTGCCCCGTTGTTGAATTTGGTTTACCAGGGCAAACCATGCATATGGTGGACGAATGCGTTACTCTTGATGCATTGGAAAATCTCACTTCGATTTATGAACGCTTCATTGTTGATTTTTTTGCATAAAAACGATTACTATAAACGTAAAATAGGTTAATTATTAAAAGCGTTTTATAGTCAGGGTCATTATTCGTAATTTTTTACCTGAAACAGAAGTGCTAATTTGCCAATTGATTAATGATGTAATCGAGAACAATAAATCCTTTAGTTGTAGCTTTTAAGCGCTGGTTGTCTACCATTTCTATCAAACCTTGTTGTTGTAAATTGGCAAGTTTGACTGGTGATAAACTTTTTAAACTTAAGGTTTCATAGCGTGTAAGATCAAGACCTTCTGAAAGGCGCAAACCCATGAGCAACATTTCGTTGGCCTGTTGTTTTCTTGTTAATTGTTCTGTTTCGATACAGCCATGTCCTGTGGTTTCTACCAATTCAAGCCAACGTTCGGGATGTTTTTCATTCATTGTGACATAACGTTCAAGTTTTTCAGTTTTGGATAGTGGTATTTTTGAAAAAGTAGAGAAATTTTTCATCGGGCGTTGTATAAAACGTCCATGTGCTCCTGGGCCAAAACCTGCATATTCATTATAGCGCCAATAAAGAAGATTATGACGAGATTCAGCACCAGGCATTGCATGGTTTGAGATTTCGTAAGCGGGAAGGCCGTGCATAGTTGTTATTTCTTGAGTAAGATTATAAAGGTCTGCTGCCAGCTGAGATACTGGAAGAATAAGTTTTCCTGCAGCGTAAAGCTTTTTAAAGACGGTCCCTTCTTCAATGGTTAGTTGGTAAAGGGAAAGGTGGTCTGCTGCTAAATCAATAGCTTGGGAAAGTTCATATTTCCACTGTTTAAGCGTTTGCTCAGGGCGGGCATAGATTAAATCAAAAGATAAACGTGTAAAGATTTCACGTGCTAAAGTGATAGCATGAAGAGCTTGTTTAACATCATGAAGACGGCCAAGTTGTCGCAGGGCTTTATCATTGAGTGCTTGTACACCTAAAGATAAGCGATTAATACCTGCCGCACGGTAGCCGCGAAAGCGCTCTGCTTCTACGCTGGAAGGGTTGGCTTCTAACGTGATTTCAGTTTTATCGTCGATTGTCCAATTTTTGGCGACAGTTTGTAGTAAAGCATCAACAGTTTGAGGTGTCATAAGGGAAGGTGTACCACCGCCTATAAAGATACTTGTAATATGACGGGGGCCTATCGTACGATATTGTGTTGTCATTTCGCGTTTAAAGGCGGCTACAAAACGCTGTTGATCCACCCCATTTTTGCGAACATGCGAATTAAAATCACAATAAGGACATTTAGCAACACAAAAAGGCCAATGAATATAAATACCGAAGGGTTCAGCCATTAGGATGCCAAAAAATTTTCCACAAAGAGCTTAAAAGCGCGTGAGCGATGGGAAAGGGGTGTTTTATCATTAAGTGTCCAGCCATGTTTTTGCTCTGTTGACATTTCACCGAAGGTATTTTCATATCCATCTGGTAGAAAAATGGGATCAAAACCAAAACCTTTATCTCCACGTGGTGGCCAAATGAATGTGCCTTCAATGCTGCCACGAAAATAATCTGCATAGCCGTCGGGCCATGCAACACAGATGACTGATATAAACCGACATTTACGCTGGCCTTTTTCAAGGGCTCCAATTTTTTGTAATTCATCTTCTATTTTTTGCATAGCTTTTGAAAAATTACGTGTACCATCAGGCTGAATGGCCCAGTCGGCTGTATAGACGCCTGGTGCACCACCTAATGCGTCTATTTCTAAGCCAGAATCATCAGATAAAGCAGGAAGCTGTGTAGTTTTTGCTGCTGCAAAGGCTTTGATATAGGCATTTTTTTCAAATGTTGTTCCTGTTTCTTTTGGTTCGGGCAAACCGAGCTCTTTTGCTGAGAGTGTTGTTAAGCCGAAAGGAGCAATTAATGCGGTGATTTCATGCAATTTTCCGGCGTTATGTGTAGCAATAACAAGTTTTTCATTTGTTATACGTTTCATACGTATCTCTCCTGATATGAGGGATGAATTATTTGTTGGATTGAGAGTTTGTTTATAGGAGAATAAATTTGACAATACCGGTTTTGTAAATTCCAATAAATGAAGTGATCAATACAGCTTGAGAGATTTATTTGCGGTGGTTTTTTCACGTCCACAAAAGTTTTGCGACTTATTATAACGAAATTAGTATTAGGTTTAGTTTGTAAATTTACATCATAGTTAAAGTCAATCATGAATATATTTTTATAGATATGACAAAAAATAACACCCTTATGGTTTTTAAGGATTTTATCGTGAGAAAATTTTTTATAGTGGTGTCTAACTTGAATAATTATAAAATGTGAATATTGCCAAATTTTGCGTAATTTGATCCTTCTATAATTTTTTTTGAGATCTTATTCAAAGAGGATTATTTGCATTTGAGAAGGATGAAGATTAGAGTGCTACATAAAATAGCTTCTCTTTTGATGATGGTATCTTTGATGATAAAACGATAGTACTTTTGGCAATAAATATGTGATATGCTTTTTACGTTGCTTTAGACTATTTGACCAAACCTTAATAAAACTTATATAAGAAAAAGTGTTTTTGAAGTGGTGAAATAATTGTGATAAAACAAGCATCTATTACCGATGAGCTTAAAGGGCTTGATGAACGCTCGCGTGATATTTTTCGCCATATTGTTGAAGCCTATCTTAATGATGGTGAGCCGGTGGGATCACGTAATCTATCGCGGCTTTTACAACAAACATTATCACCTGCAACAATTCGCAATGTAATGAGTGATCTTGAACACCTGGGTTTGATTTATGCACCTCATGTGTCTGCAGGGCGAATGCCAACGCAATCAGGTTTACGATTTTTTGTTGATGCATTTATGGAAGTAAGCGACTTACCATCTGAGGAACGTGAGAATATTGAATTTCAAGTCAAAGAAGCAGGTCATACACAATCAGTTGAACACTTTTTGATCCAAGCTAGCCAAATTCTTTCAGACCTTTCACGTGGAGCGGGGTTGGTTTTAGCGATGAAACATGAAGGTACATTAAAACATATTGAATTTGTACGTCTTGATTGCGAGCATGCTCTTGCAGTTTTAGTGACACAACAAGGTGAGGTTGAAAACCGCATCATTCATTTGCCAGAAGGCGTTACGCATTCGCAATTGACGGAAGCAACGAATTTTCTCAATGCTCATATTCAAGGGCGTACACTCAATGAAGCTAAAACGGAAATTGCACGTTTATGTGTGGAAACGCGGGCTGCACTTGATCAATTATCCCATCATCTTGTTGAAACTGGATTAGCTCTTTGGGGGGGAGAAGATTCAGATCATAAGATGCATCTTATTGTTCGTGGGCGAAGCAATTTACTTGAAGATGTAAAAGCAGAAGAAGACTTAGAGCGGTTACGGCATTTATTTGATGATCTTGAAACGCGTGAAAGTATGGCACAATTGCTTGATTTAGCAGATGCAGGTTTGGGGGTTCGTATCTTTATCGGTTCAGAAAATAAGCTGTTTTCGCTTTCAGGTTCTTCTTTAGTGGTAGCACCTTATTGCGATTCACAGCAAAGGGTAATTGGTGCTTTGGGTGTTATTGGACCAACACGGCTTAATTATGCAAGAATTGTACCTATGGTTGATTATACAGCTCAACTTATGTCACAGTTATTGCGTTAGCTTGTATCGGGCATTTTTATTGTAGACACTCATTATGTTAAGGTGAATAAATACCTCTTGATTTTTGTCTGCAAAATTTCAATATCGGAAATAACAAATCTTATGAAGGAATGGAACTTTTATGTCTGACGAAAAAAACAAATTTGCTGATGCTTCATTTGAAAATTGTAATCTAAAAAACCCAAACGATCGTGAAGCACTTGAAAAAGCTGCAGATGAGCTTTTGAAAATGAATAAAGAAGAGGTTTGCGAAAACGTTGAAGAAAAAGAAAGTGAGTCTACAGATCCCTTAGTTGATTTACAGAATGAAAATAAGGAACTAAAAAATCAACTTTTACGTTTTGCTGCTGATATGGAAAATCTTCGACGTCGTACAACGCGTGATGTAGCTGATGCAAGGGCTTATGCGATCGCTAATTTTGCCCGCGATATGTTATCTGTTTCTGATAATCTTAATCGTGCTTTAGAAGCTATTCCAGAAGGTGCACGCGAAAATGATACTGGTTTGAAAATGCTAGCAGAAGGCGTTGAAATGACAGAGCGGGCCATGATGACAGCTTTAGAACGCCATGGAGTAAAAAAGATTCACCCAGAAGGGCAGAAATTTGATCCTCATTTTCATCAGGCAATGTTTGAAATTCCTAACACTGATGTTCCTGATAATACTGTACAGCAAGTCGTTCAGGCAGGTTATATTATTGGTGAGCGTGTTTTGCGTCCGGCCATGGTTGGTGTGGCTAAGGGGGGCTTAAAGAAGATTCTGTTAAAGTTGATCCAGCCTCAACACATCAGTAAAAAAGATATTTTAAACTATAAAGGCATGTTATTTTATATTCGACCTGACATTGTTAAAGCAATTTTTAGAACAACTTTAAAGAGTACTTTGTTAAAGTGCTCTTACGCTTGAAGTGGCCAACTTCCTTTTACAATATAAAGGGCATCACTTGAGGGGTCTTTCGACAGGAGTAAAACAAAGTGATCAACTGAAAAGGGAGGAAAAGAAAAATCACTTTGAGCAGATAAATACGAAGAAAGATCCTCAGGTTGAATATCGAGCAGTCGTGCAAGAGTAATATGCGGGGTATATTGCATCTCATCGGGAGTTAATCCTAAACGTTTCTGAATGCATAGTATTTTCTCATGTAAAAGGGTGAGGGGTTCACAGGGTTTTATGCGAACAACCAGGGAATGAGGGGAAGTTTCTGAACCAAAAACTTCAAAGCCATTAGGTTGGAGCATAAAAGGAGGGCATTTTATTGTACCAAAAGCTTCAATAAGTTCATCAGCAACAGAGTTTGCGATCTCTCCAAAAAAAGACAAGGTGACATGGAAATTTTGTGGGTTAATCCACTGGGCTTTTGGCAAGCCATTTTGCAGTGATATAAGTGCTTTTGTTGTTTCTTGAGAAATTTTAATAGCAGCAAATAGACGTGGCATAGAGCCTCCTTATTGTTGGCAGATAATTTTGACGCTTAAATGTTTTGAATGTGATGATGGATAAACTAAGATAGAGCCAATTATTATAAGATAGATAATGATGTAGACAGAAATAACGAGCCCTATATTATCAATTGAATTCATAAGATTATTTGTGCTGAAAAGGGTGGTACTGTCACCAATAAAAGAAACTTTTGCGTGAATATTAGAATAGCAAATTTGATATACAATTTGTGAAAAAATAAAATATCTATCCATTTTAGTGGCACTGAATGTAGCTTAGAATAAGGGGGGACTTAAAAATTCTGATTATTTAATAACCTTTATTGACTCAAAAAAATGGCAAAAAGATTACGCTCTAATGTATCTAACTAAAAAGTAAGCTTTTCTGTTTTCGAGAATTTTTATTATTATACAAAACATTACAGTGTACTAAGAGTAATGTTTCTAAAAAGAATATTTGATAGCTTAACAAATGGCTATAAATTGTATTTTATGAAAGCTAAAAAATTTTAAAAGAAGAGTGTATTAATTCACAACTTCAATAATTTGATTAATGGAAAAATACTCATATTCAAAATTAAAGAGAATAATGCAGCGGATAAATTCGTTTTCTAAATTCTATTTAAAAGGCAACTTTACAAATTTAAATGCTGTTCTTTAAATTTTCTGGAATGTTTTTGCGGCATTTTTTATTTTTTGCGCACAATATCGCATTCTGATTACTAATCAGTTTTACTTTATGTTGTGGTTAGCCCATACAGTCAAGTAAGGCAAGAGAGAGGAATAGTTTTCTTTGTTCAGGAGGATTGATAATTCAGCTTTTATTCTTTAGTTGGAGATAATTAGCATAGCTGTATTTTATTTTTTCTTGCACCTTGGTGTATTGTGAATAGAAGGTTCTATTTGGCAAAGGGAAGAACAATAATAAACCGCGCACCAATTTTGCTATTTTCAAGTAAGGGGTCAATAATATTTTCAGCTGTGAGTGTTCCATTATGGGCTTCAATAATTTGCCGACTAATAGATAAACCAAGTCCTGAATTTTGTCCAAATGTATCTTCATTTGGTCTGTCAGTATAAAAACGTTCAAAAATGTGATCAATACTTTCTGAACGAATGCCAGGGCCATTATCTTCAACAGTTAGGGTAAGAGTTGAAGCATTATTTTTCATTGTAATACGGATTTCGCCATTGTTATGCGGAATGAAGGAACGTGCATTTTCAATGAGATTGGAAATGACTTGACCTAAACGTAATTCATGTCCCAAAATGAGATAGGGTTTATTGTAAGGGCGCGGCATAATATTAAGGCTGATATTAATAGTTTGCTTATTACGATATACTTCACGAACGGCATGAATAAGACTTTCCAAAAGCTGACTCATATCAACAATCTGCGCAGTTTCGCGGGCAAGTTCTGCATCAAGCCGTGAGGCATCAGAAATATCGGTAATTAAACGGTCAAGACGGCGGACATCATGTTGGATAATTTCAAACAGTTGTCTTTGTGCTGCTTCATTTTTAGCCAATGGTAGCGTTTCAACAGCGCTGCGCAGTGAAGTAAGAGGATTTTTTAATTCATGGCTCACATCGGCAGCGAAGCGTTCAATAGCTTCAATACGTGTATAAAGGGCGTTAGTCATATCGCGTATAGAAGTTGAAAGATGGCCAATTTCATCTTCACGTTCTGAAAAGTCAGGAATTTCTACCCGCTTATTGTTGCCATGACGCACACGATTGGCAGAGGCAGATAATTTGCTTAATGGATTAGCAATTGTATAGGCTAAAAATAAAGAAAGTACAAAAAGTACACTACCAACAACTGCAAAAACTTTAAAAATAACAAGCCTTTCAGCTTTCACAATATTATCAATGTCTGAACTGAGAGTTGAAAGAAGAAGAGCACCAACTACTGCACGATAACGTTGCACAGGAACAGCAACCGAAACAATCAGTTGTCCATGCTTGTTACGCCGTTGGGCAGTAGCGGAAGAACCATTTAATGCTTGATAAACTTCTGGATAGATATCACCATTATTTTTTGCTTGCTCTCTATCAAGAGCAAGGCCACCACCGTAGAGTGCATGTGAAAACCATGAATATAAGCGTTTCCAGGGACTTTGTTTTGTTTCAATAGCGGGAAGATCATAGCTAGAAACTATTCCACTGGAGTAAAGAACACGTGAATCAAGAAGCAAAGTGGCATCTCGATCATAAATACGTGCTCTTGTTGTTTTTGGTGTAATAAGGCGGCGTAAAAGTGGAGCTATTTGCTCTGGATTAATAGGAAAATCCCAAGTGTCGGTTGATTGAGGTGTTGGTGTAACACTTTCTCCAGCTTGTAATTCCAAAAGTTTTTGAGGATCAATTAAAATAGAATTAGTATCTACTGTTGCAGAAGCAGCAATGGCCCCAGCAATGATTTTTCCTTGGGTGCGCAAACTTTCAATTTTTGCTTCAATCAAACCATCACGAAATTGTTTAGGATACAAAATACTTGTAACCAAAATGCCAAGAGCAGCGAGATTTAAAATAACAATGCGGCGTGTAAGGCTAGAAAAAAACAATTGTCTAAATAAACGCTGTCCCCGAAAATGCAAATGAGTAAATATAGGAAATCGTGTAGGGGAAACGTTATTGGGTGTTTTATTTGATACAGTGTTTGATTGAGTATTTGTTGTCATTGATTTGATTGTTGTTCAAACTGTCGTGACACAATAACTTTAAACCTCATGGAAACGATAACCTACACCATAAAGCGTTTCAATCATTGCAAAATCATCATCCACTTGTTTAAATTTTTTACGCAAACGTTTAATATGACTATCAATGGTACGATCATCTACGTAAACTTGATCATTATAGGCAGCATCCATTAAAGCATCACGACTTTTAACAACTCCTGGTCGTTGCGCTAAAGTTTGCAGAATCAAAAACTCTGTAACTGTTAATATAACAGGTCTATTTTTCCATGTACAGGTGTGGCGTTCTTGATCCATAACAAGATCTCCACGTTTAAGAGAAGAGGCAGGTGATGTTCCTGTTAGAAGCGCTTGATTGCGAGCGTTTGAACGGCGTAAAATAGCTTTTACTCGCTCAATAAGAAGACGTTGAGAGAAGGGTTTGGTAATAAAATCGTCAGCACCCATTTTAAGCCCAAAAAGTTCATCAATTTCATCATCTTTAGATGTAAGAAAAATAACTGGGAGATCAGACTTTTGACGTAGTCGACGCAAAAGTTCCATTCCATCCATTCGTGGCATTTTAATATCAAAAATAGCTAAGTGAGGGGGATGTAACGTTAAGCCTTTAAGCGCAGATGCTCCATCTGTATAGCTTTCAACCCGATAGCCTTCTGTTTCAAGTGCAAAAGATAAGGATGTCAAAATATTGCGATCATCATCAACAAGTACAATCGTCTGGGTGATTGCTGGAGTATCCTTCATAGCTTCTTAGACCTTTCTATCGCTGTGGCAGAGAATCGCCCATAGCTCTTATATGAGAGTTCATATTTTTTTTGCAAAACAAATATGGTACAAATTGTAGCAAAGTAAAATACATTTCGTCTTAATGGTAAAGACTATTTTTTCTTTGCAGTTTTGTAATGCGTTTTTGCTTAGTTAGGATTCCCTCGCTTAGTGTAGGTTTTCATTGAGGCGTTTTTTACAAAATCTACCATTGTTTGTGTCAAAGAAGTGAAAGAGCTCATTTTTAATGGTTGGAGTTTATAAAGTGCACCTAATCTATTTTTACAGTATGGTGATATAGGGGGAACAGGTGCGCTATTAAAGATACGCTGTTATTGTACGAAAGAAAATTATAAGAGGATTTTAAATTTTTCTAAAATTAGTCAATTAATATAGGCAATTATAAACAAAAAGAAAACAACCTTAAAGCTGTACTTAATAATTTTCAGTTTGGTACAGAAAAAATCGATTTTAGATTGAAAATTGTGAAATTGTTTTGAGCAAAGAAGTTCAAGATTAAAGAAACATTTGAAGGAGTGGTTTTAATCGTTAATAATTCGTATGGTGTTTTTTCTGTTAATGTTTACCAATCTGATCGTAAGATTACAAATCTATTGCTGTACAAGGTTTAAAAAACTAAAAAAGTTTTATAGAAAAAGGCTAAAATACATTTGTATTTGAAACCAATGAACCAATGTCAAGGCCGCTTGATGAATTACTTTGAACAATACTTATATATTGCTGACATTGGCCAAATATGATAAATAAGAGTGGTGGGAGACTCTCTATTTTTATGATAGATTATAGACCATTAATAGTGTTTAAGAAAAATTGAAAAGCGTACCCTACTCTTATCGTATCATATGGTTTTTGTAAGAGTTTAGTGAGAGGTATGTGGCTTAGAAGATGATGTTACTCCTATAGCATCTACGAAAAAGTCAACATTAATTGCTCCAGCTTTCTCAAATGTTAACTTTGCATTGATTTTATTGCCTTGTTGAAATGGCTGTGAAAGCCCTATAAACATGATATGATTGCCACCAGGTTTCAATATGATTTCACCATTGCCGGGAATTTCAATGCCATTGGACAGTTTTTTCATTTGCATAATATTGTTAACTGCTGCCATGGAGTGAATTTCTGTTTCTTGTACTCCGTCCATTGAAATAGCAATTAACCGATCGGGGGTATTGCCGTGATTAATAATATGGAGATAACCGCTGCCAACTTTTGCACTTTTAGGCGTTTCTCGTGTCCAAGGGTAAATGATTTCTAACTCGCCAAGTTTGTATTGGTTAACATTTGCAATTGCAGGTAGAGCTATAAAGGCAGAAATAAGAGTATACAAGATGCAGGTGATAATAGTTTTAAATGCATATTGTGTAGAGGTAGTGTGTGTGTCCATAAAACTCTCCATTTTGGGGTGGTAGGTGTCGCCATTGGTTTATTTTTAGTTTATTAAACTCATATTAATTGTAAGTACAATTCTTACGCATATTAATAAAAGGTAATATTGCACAAATTATGTTGGTATGAATGATTAAGAAAAAGGGTACATGCGTATATTGGTTAAAGAAATGAGAAAAGTTCAAGATGCTCAGAGAGAAAATATGTTAGGGAGTACATAAGAATTAAGAATTTCACTTCATTTGAAAATTGAGTTTAATTTTATAAGTGATGCAGAAATACTTATGTGTAGCAATTAAGTCTGATTTATTGCAACCAATATAAAGTTTATTTAGTGCGATTGGAAATATTTGAGTAAACTTATTGTGCATGAAGGATATTTTTACAAACTTTTCCTTGAATATTTTTAGTCACTATGAGAAATAAAGGTTAAGGAAAAGTGGAATAATCATTCTTATTCCTTCAAGTTTTATGGGCGTAATTTACAGCTTTGTGAGAGATATGCTATTGTACTTGTCTTAGTTGTAGAAATATATTTTAGCGAAGATATTAAAAGTACGAATGCTTATTTTAAAGAAAATTTTTATTTTAGAAATGTTTCTCTCGTTATTCTCTTGTAGGGGTAAAAAGCTGTTCTTATATACCAGCTAACAAGACTTGTTATGATTTTCAAGTTATCGTTTATAGTGTTGAAATCAAAAGCAGGCTTTAAATGTGATAAGGAGCTGTCTTGGAAAGATGCTTGATAAAGGTTTAGGCAGCTTGCTGAATGGAGATTAAAATATGGCAAAAGTAATTGGTATTGATTTGGGGACGACCAACTCCTGTGTTGCTGTCATGGATGGCAAAAATGCGAAGGTCATTGAAAATTCAGAAGGGGCACGGACCACACCTTCTGTTGTTGCCTTTACCGATAATGGTGAGCGGCTTGTTGGGCAACCTGCTAAACGGCAAGCGGTTACCAACCCTGAAGGAACGGTTTTTGCGGTTAAACGTCTAATTGGGCGCCGCTTTGATGATCCTATGGTTGAAAAAGATAAAGTGCTTGTGCCTTATAAAATTGTTAAAGGTGACAATGGTGATGCATGGGTTGAGGAAGTAGGAAAGAAATATTCTCCATCGCAGATTTCTGCAATGATTTTGCAAAAAATGAAAGAGACCGCAGAATCTTATTTAGGTGAAAAGGTTGAGCAGGCGGTTATTACTGTTCCTGCCTATTTTAATGATGCGCAACGTCAAGCGACTAAAGATGCTGGTAAAATTGCTGGGCTTGAAGTTTTGCGAATCATTAATGAACCCACAGCTGCTGCTTTAGCTTATGGTTTAGATAAAAAGGACGGTAAAACTATTGCAGTTTATGACCTTGGGGGTGGTACATTTGATATTTCTGTTCTTGAAATTGGAGATGGTGTTTTTGAAGTTAAGTCAACCAATGGAGATACATTCTTAGGTGGTGAAGACTTCGATATGCGCTTGGTTAGCTATTTTTCGGATGAATTCAAGAAAGAACATGGAATTGATCTGAAAAATGATAAATTGGCTTTACAGCGCTTGAAAGAAGCAGCGGAGAAAGCAAAGATCGAGCTATCTTCTTCACAGCAGACTGAAGTTAATTTGCCATTTATTACAGCTGATCAATCTGGTCCTAAACACTTAACGATGAAATTAACCAGAGCGAAATTTGAATCGTTAGTAGAAGATTTGATTCAGCGCACTATTGAGCCTTGTAAAGCTGCATTGAAAGATGCGGGTTTAAGCGCTGGTGAAATTGATGAAGTCGTTTTGGTGGGTGGTATGACCCGTATGCCTAAAATTCAGGAAGTCGTACAAAGCTTCTTTGGTAAAGATCCACATAAAGGCGTTAATCCTGATGAAGTTGTGGCTATGGGTGCTGCTATTCAAGGGGGTGTATTACAAGGTGATGTAAAAGATGTATTGCTCTTAGATGTTACACCTTTATCTTTGGGTATTGAAACATTAGGTGGGGTATTTACACGTCTAATTGAACGCAATACCACTATTCCGACTAAAAAATCGCAAACTTTTTCAACAGCTGATGACAATCAAAATGCTGTTACTATTCGTGTTTTCCAAGGTGAACGCGAGATGGCTAGTGATAACAAATTATTAGCTCAATTTGACCTTGTTGGTATTCCACCGGCACCACGTGGTGTTCCTCAGATTGAGGTCACTTTTGATATTGATGCAAATGGTATTGTGAATGTTTCTGCCAAGGATAAAGGTACTGGTAAGGAACATCAGATTCGCATTCAAGCATCGGGTGGTCTGAGTGATGCTGACATTGAAAATATGGTCAAAGATGCAGAAGCGCATGCTGCTGAAGATAAAAAGCGTCGTGAAAGTGTTGAAACGAGAAATCAGGCAGAAGCTCTTGTCCATTCAACTGAAAAATCTTTAGCTGAATATGGTGATAAGGTATCGCCTGAAGATAAAGGTCAGATTGAGACAGCAATGGCTGATTTAAAGACTGCACTTGAAGGTACTGATACTGAAGAAGTAACAGTGAAGATGCAAAAATTAGCAGAAGTTAGCATGAAGCTTGGACAAGCTATGTATGAGGCTTCAGAAACAGAAGCAAAGACTGATGCTGAAACAGATACAAAAAATGATGATGTTGTGGACGCTGATTTTGAAGAAGTTAATGATCAAAAGAAATAGTTGAAGCAAATGTATTTATAAGTTAATAAACCCGGCCTGTGAAATATAAGGCTGGGTTTTGTTATTTAGGAGCAAGTTTATAACTTTGTTACTTAAAGAATGTAGATTAAAACAAATATTATCTTGAGATGGATGACGGAAAATTTATCAGGAATACATGATGAAAGTTGATTATTATGAAATTCTCGGCGTAACGCGTGGATGTGATGATAAAAAGCTGAAATCTGCTTTTCGTAAGCTGGCAATGCAATATCATCCTGATCGTAATCCAGGGGATAAAGAAGCAGAACAAAAATTCAAAGAAATTGGCGAAGCCTATGAAGTTCTAAAAGATCCTCAAAAGCGGGCTGCTTATGATCGATTTGGTCATGCCGCTTTTGAAAATGGTGGTCGTGAAGGGGTTAGTCCGTTTGGTGGTGGATTTGCTGATATTTTTGAAGATTTCTTTGGTGAAATCATGGGCGGTGGACATCGTAAACGTAGTGATGGACGTGAACGTGGTGCAGACCTAAGTTATAATATGGAGGTGACATTAGAAGAAGCATTTGCAGGTAAAACGGCGCAAATTAATATTCCCAGTTCCATTATGTGTGATGTTTGCGAGGGATCGGGTGCAAAAAAAGGCTCCAAGCCACAAACTTGTGGCACTTGTTATGGGGCTGGGCGTGTGCGTGCTTCGCAAGGCTTTTTTTCTATTGAACGAACATGTCCACTTTGTCATGGCCGTGGTGAAATTATTACAGACCCATGTTCAAAATGCCATGGTACAAGACGGGTGGAAGCAAACCGTTCGTTGCGTGTCAATATTCCAGCGGGTATTGAAGATGGTACTCGTGTTCGTCTTTCTGGCGAAGGTGATGCTGGAACTCGTGGGGGTCCTGCGGGTGATCTTTATATTTTTCTTTCCATTAAACCGCATGAATTTTTTCAGCGGGATGGAGCAGATCTTCATTGCCGTGTGCCTATTTCGATGATTACGGCTGTGTTAGGGGGAGAGTTTGAGGTTTCTGATCTTAATGGTGTCAAAGCCCGAGTGAAGGTTCCAGAAGGTACACAAAATGGGCATCAATTCCGCCTTAAAGGTAAAGGAATGCCTATATTACGCCAACAAACAAGGGGTGATCTTTATATACATATCACTATTGAAACACCGCAAAAATTGACGCAAAAACAACGTGAATTATTGCAAGAATTTGATAAGCTTTCCAACCATGAAAATTCACCGCAATCACACGGTTTTTTTTCACGTATGAAAGAGTTTTTTGAAAATATTGCTGGTCAAAATTCATAAAATAGACATAAGCAAGGAACGACAAAAAATACACACGAATGTTTTTGCAATAAATCTGTCTACATATTCTTAAATCAGGTAACCTAACAGGTTTTTCTTTAAGTATAATCTCTAAAATACCTATAGAGGATGGTTTTAGAAAATATAAGAATAGTCAATCCTCTGCCTGAGGTTAAGGACGATAAACATAGCTTCATTAAGATTTATGTATAAAATACTTTTCATTGGACGCAATCAGAGTAATCATTAACTATAGATTTCATGCATCTGTTCTTCAGTTTTTTGTCGTTCCTACAGTATGAAAAGATTGCAAGTTGGTTGCAAAATTTCAATATATTCAACGTTTTTTGTCATATGTTTTGTAAAATATAATAGAAAAACTCAAATCACATTTGATTTTTTTGTTTGAAAGAAAATTTTTGTTTTACAGCAATGATAGTTGAGTAATTTAAATTTCAGTAGCTTGTAAAGCTATGGATTGTGAGAGAAAAATAACGAATAAGTTTCAATATTGCACAATGATGATAATTAATTTTATTGGAAACTTATTAAGGTGCATCATAATTTGACAGTTAATTCTTCAAAAAGGATAGAGCGGATTGGGCCAATATGGTACAGATTATGATAAAAGTAAAACCCTTAAAAGATGGGCATAGAGACCAAAATACAATCGCCTTTATGAATGTTTAACTTTTATGCAGAAATTGCTAAGGTTTGGATTCCATTAAACAATGTTTAATTAGTGATAATAATACATTTATGTATTAGAGATTATTACACTTATCAAGTTGTTCCATTTACTAAAGGTATGGCAATTAATTGCATTATAGAAAAATATATTTTCTCCATAAAACCATTGATTTTTTACAACCTATTTTGTTAAAGCGTTATTGTGTAGTTTAATCAGTAATTATATAGCATTTCCCAAAGGGTTTTCTATATTATCTTAGCACTTTTGATAAAGTAAGATTATAAAGTGGTAATATTTTTTTGTTCCTCTTTTTTAAACACTCCAGTGTCAATAATTGCTTAAGATGCATTTATCTAGTTTCGTTTGTTTTAAACGCAATTTTGGAAAAAATCAGATGATTTTTAAGGAGTTGAATAAAAAATGTATTTCAAATCTGTTTTCATTTTCCCTAAATTTTATAAAAGAGGGCAAAAAATGATGAGGAGACTCTTTTAATGGGTGATATTGCAAATACTGCCGCAGATATTTTCGAAAAACAGGCAGCGTTTTTGTCATCTGCTTTGCCTTACATGCAAAAATATGAAAATAAAACGGTTGTTGTAAAATATGGCGGACATGCTATGGGTGATCCTGCTTTGGGGCAGGCATTTGCACGTGATATTGCTCTTTTGAAACAATCAGGCATTAATCCTGTTGTAGTTCACGGGGGTGGCCCTCAGATCGCTGAAATTTTGAGAAAAATGGGTATCGAATCGCGATTTGAAAATGGTTTACGCGTAACTGATGAAAAAATCGTTGAAGTAGTTGAGATGGTGTTAGCAGGCTCCATCAATAAGGAAATTGTAGCTCTTATCAATGCTGAAGGAGAGTGGGCAATTGGTCTTTGTGGTAAAGATGGCAATATGGTTTTTGCTGAAAAAGCTTATAAGACTATAATTGATCCTGAGTCACATATTGAACGTGTTTTAGATTTAGGATTTGTTGGTGAACCTGTTGAAATTGACCGAACATTGCTGGATCTGTTAGCACGTTCTGAAATGATTCCGGTACTTGCTCCGGTTGCTCCAGGCCGCGATGGTAAAACCTATAATATTAATGCTGATATTTTTGCTGGAGCAATTGCTGGTTCTTTAAAAGCTAAACGCCTTTTATTTCTAACTGATGTTCCTGGTGTGTTGGATAAAAAGGGTAAAATTTTAAAAGAATTGACAATTTCTGAGGCTAAGCACCTTATCAAAGATGGAACAATTTCAGGTGGTATGATTCCAAAAGTAGAAACTTGTATTGAGGCTATTCAAAATGGCGTGGAAGGTGTAGTTATTTTAAATGGTAAAACACCTCATTCTGTTTTGCTTGAATTATTTACCGAACATGGGGTTGGGACGCTTATCGTTTCATAAAATGTATCGGAATCAATTTAGGAATGGAACCTTTCATGGCTGAGATGCAACAATTGAGGCGTTTTTTATTCAGTAAACAAGAATTGGCATTATTTGCTGCGACAATACTTTGGGGTATTACATTTTTAATTATTCATATTGCAGTACAATATAGTGGGCCACTTTTTTTTGTGGGGTTTCGTTTCATTGTTGCGGCGTTCATATCTGGAATGATTTTTTGGCGCTCTATGAAAGGCGTAACCTTTTATGAAATTTTTGCTGGTATGAGCATCGGTTTGGGAATGTTTTTTGGTTATACTTTGCAAACAGCAGGGCTTCAAACTATTATCAGTAGTCAGTCAGCATTTATCACTGCACTTTATGTGCCGATGGTTCCAATATTGCAATGGATTTTGTTTAAAAAGCCACCTCATTTTGCCAGTTGGATTGGTATTATTTTTGCTTTTGTCGGGCTTGTGTTGGTTTCGGGACAAGGGTTTAAAGGTATTAATTTTTCAAAAGGTGAAATTCTTACTTTGCTAGGAGCTTTAGCAATTGCTGGGGAAATTATTCTCATTGGGCTTTTTGCAAATAAGGTTGATAGTCGGCGTATAACGGTTATACAATTATTTTTTGGTGGTGTTTTTTCATTTCTCTGTATGCCTTTAATGGGAGAAAATATTCCTGAATTTTCATGGGTTTGGCTAAATGTAGGTTTAAGTTTGGCTTTGATGAGTGCAGTAATCCAATTGACTATGAATTGGGCACAAAAATCTGTTTCACCTACCCGCGCAACACTCATTTATGCAGGTGAACCTGTTTGGGCTGGTATTGTTGGGCGTTTGGCTGGTGAGCGTTTGTCTGCTTCAGCTTTATTGGGTGGTTTATTTATTCTAATTGGGATTGTGATAGCTGAATTACAGCCTGCGCAATGGCGTAAAAAAGGCGCAGTGAATAAAAAAATCAATTAACTTTTTCTTCTTAACAATTTTTATGACGATTTTGCTTGAGAGAGCTAGATTATTGAAAATGTTTAGAGTCTATAGTTGATAAAAACCAAAATAGAGAATTTCATATTGAGTAATTCTCATTGTGATTGAAGCAAATAAAAATTTAATCTTTGTTCAAGTTAATGGGGTTTTACGAACGATCTTCACCTCTATTCTTTTAAAGGTTTTCAAGAGTATATAATTGGTCTTTGCGTTTTGTTCTATTCTTTGCTAAATCGCCTTGTATGACAATAGATCGCAATTATATCCGTAATTTTTCCATTGTGGCACACATCGATCACGGAAAGTCAACTTTGGCTGACCGCTTGATTCAAATGACAGGTGGTCTTGAAACACGAGAGATGAAAGATCAAGTGCTCGATTCTATGGATATTGAGCGCGAACGTGGGATTACTATTAAAGCGCAAACAGTACGTTTGCACTATAAAGCAAAAAATGGTGACACATATATCTTAAATCTTATTGATACACCTGGGCATGTTGATTTTGCTTATGAAGTATCGCGTTCATTGGCGGCTTGTGAGGGTTCATTATTAGTAGTGGATGCAAGTCAGGGGGTAGAAGCACAAACATTAGCAAATGTTTATCAGGCCATTGATAATAATCACGAATTGGTTGTTGTGCTCAATAAGGTGGATCTTCCAGCTGCAGAGCCTGAACGAATTAAAGAGCAAATTGAAGATGTGGTCGGTATCGATGCATCTGGAGCGTTGGAAATATCGGCAAAAACAGGTTTAGGTGTTGTGGATGTTTTAGAAGCAATTGTTATGCACCTACCTCCTCCCCACGTTGGCGATGTTACAAAACCACTAAAGGCAATGCTAGTTGATAGTTGGTATGATGTTTATCTTGGTGTTGTTGTTTTGGTGCGGGTAATTGATGGTGTGTTAAAAAAAGGTCAAACTATTCGTATGATGGGCACGGGAGCAAAATATCCCGTTGAACGAGTTGGAGTGTTCACTCCAAAAATGATACAGGTTGATGAATTAGGACCAGGAGAGATCGGTTTTATAACTGCTTCTATTAAGGAAGTTGCAGATACGCGCGTTGGGGATACTATTACTGAGGAACGCCGCCCTTGTGAAGATATGTTGCCTGGTTTTAAACCTGCTCAGCCGGTTGTCTTTTGTGGCCTTTTTCCAATTGATGCAGCTCATTTTGAAGATTTACGTGCAGCTATGGGGAAATTGCGCTTAAATGATGCGAGCTTTTCTTTTGAAATGGAAACATCGGCTGCTTTGGGTTTTGGTTTTCGTTGTGGCTTTTTAGGGCTGCTTCATCTTGAAATTATTCAAGAACGATTAGAGCGCGAATTTAATTTAGATTTAATTGCAACAGCACCTTCTGTTGTTTATCGCATGCATATGACTAATGGTTCTGTTGAGGAATTGCACAATCCAGCTGATATGCCTGATAGTATTAAAATTGTTTCCATTGAAGAGCCATGGATTCGCGCAACAATTATGACACCTGATAATTATCTTGGAGCGATTTTAGAGCTTTGCCAAGAACGGCGTGGGGTACAAGTTGGTTTATCATATGTTGGGACGCGTGCCATAGTAACGTATGATTTACCTCTAAATGAGGTAGTTTTTGATTTTTATGATCGGTTAAAGTCAATTTCAAAGGGATATGCTTCTTTTGATTACCAGATGATTGATTATTCTGAAGGTGATTTGGTTAAAATGTCTATTTTAGTCAATGGAGAACCTATTGACGCATTGTCAATGCTTGTACACCGCACTATAGCAGAAAAACGTGGGCGTTCTATGTGCGAAAAGCTTAAAGATCTTATTCCTCAACATATGTTTCAGATTCCAATTCAAGCAGCAATTGGTGGTAAAATTATTGCACGTGAAACAATTCGTGCTTTACGCAAAGATGTGACAGCTAAATGTTATGGTGGTGACATTACCCGTAAACGCAAATTGTTAGAAAAACAAAAAGAAGGCAAAAAACGCATGCGTCAGTTTGGGAAGGTAGAAATTCCACAGTCAGCCTTTATTCAAGCACTTAAAATGAATAAATAATTTAAAAAGGAAAGTGTTTGCCTTTTTTGATTATTTTGTTTGATATAATGCTTGTCGAGAAAGATCTTTAAACAGTACTTTTAGTCGCGTAGGAGATCATTAATGGATGTTTTTTTCCGTGTTTTTTGATCGACTCGTTTGACAATGACAGCACAATAAAGGTTGGGACCTATTTCACCGTTGGGTAGTGGTTTTCCAGGAAGAGAGCCTGGAACAACAACTGAATAGGCTGGTACTTCACCTATAAAAATTTCACCTGTTGTACGGTCAATAATTTTTGTAGATTTTCCAATAAAAACTCCCATACCTAAAACAGCGCCTTCACGAATAATGCAACCTTCAACTATTTCAGAACGTGCACCGATAAAACAATGATCTTCAATAATTGTTGGGCCTGCTTGCAGTGGTTCTAAAACGCCTCCAATGCCGACACCACCAGAAAGATGAACATGCTTACCAATTTGAGCACAAGAACCAACAGTAGTCCACGTATCAATCATTGTTCCTTCGTCTATATAGGCACCAAGGTTAACAAAAGATGGCATTAAGATGACATTGGGCGCAATATAAGCAGAATGGCGTACAATCGCTCCAGGAACTGAGCGGAAATTGGCTTGTTTAAAATCATCTTCTTGCCATCCAGAAAATTTTGAAGGTATTTTATCCCACCAACATGATCCATTTGTTTCACCAGAAATGATGCGCATAGGATTGAGTTTAAACGATAGAAGAATAGCTTTTTTTAACCATTGATGAATATGCCATTGACCATCTTCTTGACGTTTTGCTACGCGGACTTCACCTTTGTCTAGAAGATTTAATGCGTGTTCAACGCTGTCACGAATTTCACCTTTTGTAGAGGTATTAATAGAATCGATATTGTTAAATGCTTTTTCAATAATCGTTTCAAGTTGTGTAAGATTGGTCATTGCCAAAGTTCCATTAAGCAAGTTGAAAGCATAAAGATTTATTGTTTATGGCCTACGTGAAGAAATGTGTGTAGTCAATAAAAGGGTTTTAAAAGAGTGTAACAGGTACAGGTATATAAAAAAGGCTATAAAAGAATGGTAAAAAAAGAAGAAAAAAATAATACGCTATCTTCCTGTGCAAAAGAGGTTGGGCAACAAGTGGATACAATATCTGACACACCGCAGATGCGTTCACTTACTTACCGTATAGCTTATATGGATCAGGAATTTATGATGCGTCCTGAATTGCGTTCACAACGTCTTGGTCTTGAGTTTTTAAAACCAGAAATGGTTTTTCAAGAATGTGGCATTCAATCAACTGTTGTTTTATTTGGTGGGGCACGTATTCCTGAGCCTGGGCAAGAAGCGTGGGCAGCAAAAAATCAACACCAAAAGAATAATTTGCAAAATATGTCTCATTATTATGATGAGGCAAGAGAGTTTGCGCGTTTGTGCTCGCGCTATTCTGCTACCACAAAATATCGCGAATTCGTAATTGCAACGGGGGAGGACCTGGGGTAATGGAAGCAGGAAATCGTGGTGCTGATGATGTTGGTGCACCAACGGTTGGTTTGAATGTTTTTTTGCCTCATGAACAATGGCCCAATATTTATGTGACACCGCATTTGTGTTTTAATTTTCATTATTTAACAATACGAAAAATGCATTTTTTAATACGAGCGAAAGCATTGGCTATTTTTCCTGGGGGATTTGGCACTTTGGATGAGCTGTTTGAGGCATTAACTTTAATGCAAACAGGTCGTATGAAAAAAATTCCTATTTTAATATTTGGGAAGGAATTTTGGAACAATGTTATCAATTTTGATTATTTGTCCACTCAAGGTATGATTTCTCCTTCTGATGTTGATCTTTTCACGTTCGTCAATACAGCAGAACAAGCTTTTGAAGTAATTCGTTCTTTTTATAAGTTGGGTTGATAGCTTAAGAAGACGTTTTTAAAATAATTAATAGTCAATTTTCATCAAATAAAGACCTGAAGGAGGTGCGACCATACCACAGCGCGCACGATCCTTGGCATTAAGCGCTGCTTCAAGATCTTGAGCTGTCCATTGTCCAGTACCAACTTTCACAAGACTTCCTGCAAATGAACGGATTTGATGGTGAAGAAAAGAGCGAGCCTGTGCGTACAGAAAAATTTCTTCTCCTTTTCTGTACACATCTAAGCGTTCAAGGGTGCGAATAGGGCTTTTAGCCTGGCAGTGGGCTGAGCGGAAAGTGGTAAAATCATGCTGTCCCACAAGCTTTTGGGCTGCTTCATGCATAGCATCCGCATTAAGATGTTTTGGTAGCCACCACACACGTTTAACGTTTAGAGCTGGTGGTGAACGACGATTGAGAATTTTAAAAAGATAATAGCGTTTGGTTGCGCAAAATCGTGCATGAAAACTATCTGGGACATTTTGTACATTTAAAACAGCAATATTTTCACCTTGTTGCTGCAAATGAGCATTAAGTGCATTATGTACAGTATTAGCATGCCAGTTTTTCGTAAAATCAACATGCGCAACTTGTTCTATAGCATGAACACCAGCATCGGTTCTACCAGCTGTAACGATGGTCAATTTTTCGCCGCTAAAGTTAAAAATAGCTTGCTCAATAGCACCTTGTATAGTGCGCAGACCCGCTTGACGTTGCCAACCAGCATAATTTGAACCATCATATTCAAGAGTAAGTTTAAAACGTACCATATCAAAAAACTGCAGAAATGTTGGTTCCCCGCAAAAATGTTGGACTATCGAGAATTTTGCCGCCAGATCGTTGGAGGTGAGTTATTTCTATTTGTCCTTTTCCGCAATGGATAATCAGATTTTTTGCTTCTATTCGACCAATTTCAAGTGAGACACCTTCTACTACGCGACTTCCAAGAATTTTCACCCGTTCTTGTTTTCCACCAATATCCATGATGCACCAGCAACCAGGAAAAGGGGAGAGAGCGCAGATACATTTGTGGATGGATTGTGCAGATTGCGTCCAATCAATTCGGGTTTCTTCTTTTTAATTTTGGCAGCATAGGTTACCCCTTCCAAGGGTTGTGGGGTAAGTTTAAGTTCGTTTCTTTCAAGAGTTGATAGAGCTTCTACTATGAGCTTTGCTCCTATATGTGAAAGCTTGTTTGAAAGTTCATGAGCTGTCATATTATCGGTGATAGTGATTGAACGGGATAAAGCAATAGGCCCTGTATCTAGCCCTTCATCCATTTTCATAATCATGATTCCAGTTTCTTGGTCACCAGCCATAATCGCGCGTTGAATAGGGGCTGCGCCACGCCAGCGCGGTAATAATGAGGCATGAACATTCAAACAACCAAAGCGTGGTGTTTCGAGAATAGCTTTTGGCAAAAGTAATCCGTAAGCTGCGACAACAGCAACATCAATAGATAATGCTGCAAACCGATCTTGTTCTTCAGGTGTTTTAAGACTTTGAGGGGTAAAAACGGGGATGGATTTTGCTTGTGCTACATTCTGGACAGGGGAAGGGACCAATTTAAGACCACGCCGTCCCGCTGGGCGGGGAGGTTGGCTGTAGACTGCTACAATATCATGGCCAGCATCTAATAAAGCATGTAAAATGGGCACAGAAAAATCAGGTGTTCCCATAAAACCTAATCGTAATACCATCAAACAATTGCTTTCTGTGTGTCTTTTTCTTTTGCGCGTTTTTTTAATTTTCGAATTACCATATCGCGCTTGATTTTTGAAATGTGATCAATAAAAAGGCAGCCATTCAAATGGTCGATTTCATGTTGCAGACAAGTAGCTAAAAGATCATCTGCTTCAATTTCTGTTTGCTTTCCTTCACGATCACTATAACGAACACGAAGACGTTTAGGACGTTCAACTTGTGCATAATATTCAGGAATAGAAAGACAACCTTCTTTGTAAATATTGCGTTCATCTGATAGCCATAAAATTTCCGGGTTGATCACAACAAGCGGATTTTTAGGGGTATTGTTTTCAGCAATATCTATAACCAGCATACGTAATGGCACACCAACTTGAATGGCAGCAAGACCGATGCCTTGAGCGTGATACATGGTTTCCAACATATCGTCGGCTAGCTTTTGAATAGCTAGATCGATCTGTTCGACAGGTTTTGAAACTTCACGTAGAATCGGGTCAGGTAGAGTAACTAAAGATTTCATTAGCATAGAAATAAATTAATCAATGGTTTATGACTGGTCAATATTGAATAAGAGATTCGCGCACTTTTTCGTAATAAAATCGCTATATTACTGTTATGTTTGATTCGTTTTTTTCTTTGATACTCTTAAATGAGCGCTTTTATGGATTTATAGTTTTATTTTTACTGGCCGGTTTTGTGATTATGATGATTATACGCAGTAACCGGAAAAAGACTATTGAAGCGACTACACACGCACATGAAATGCAAATGCAGATGGCTGCATTGTTAAAAACCCAAGCAGAAATGCAAGGGCGCATGCAGACAATGGCAGAAATTTTTGGTCAAAGACAGGCTGAATTAAATCAATCTATTCGCGAACAACTCAATGGGATGACAACTAATTTAGGTCAAACTCTCCAAGTGCAGACCAAATCTACTTATGAAAATTTAACTCGTTTGCAAGAACGTTTAGCAGTCATTGATGCAGCACAAAATAATATTCAATCACTTACTGGGCAGATTATTCAACTGCAGGCTATTTTAAACAACAAGCAAACACGCGGCATCTTTGGTCAAGGACGGATGGAAGCTATTATTTCTGATGCTTTGCCAGCTAATACTTATGTTTTTCAAGCGGTTCTTTCAAATGGAAAACAACCAGATTGTCTCATCCATATGCCTAATAAAGCACCAGCCCTTGTTGTGGATGCTAAATTTCCTCTAGAAGCTTGGAATGCTATGCGCAAAGCATCATCTTCTGAAGAACGAAAAAGAGCTGAACGCCAATTTCGTACTGATATGGATGTTCATATTCGTGATATTGCGCAAAAATATTTAATTCCCGGAGACACACATGATACAGCTTTTCTCTTTGTGCCATCGGAATCAATTTTTGCAACAATCTATGAAGATTTTGAATCATTAGTACAAAAAGCCAATCGTGCGCATGTGATTATTGTCTCGCCATCTTTGTTGATGTTATCTGTTCAAGTTGTACAAACTATTATGAAAGATGCAAAGATACGTGAACAAGCGCATTTGGTTCAATCAGAGGTAGCAAAATTAATGGAAGACTTTGGACGGATGGATATGCGTGTTCGTGCTTTACAAAAACATTTTTACAAAACAGGCGAGGATATTGAAGCAATTTTAACATCGTCTTCTAAAATCATGAGACGTGCTAGCCGCATTGAGGCTTTCGAATTAAAAGAAAATGATTTTGTGTCAAAGCCAATAACAGCGCATATTCAGTCACAAACATTGCGTTTGGGTGATGAGTAATAAAATAGGATTATTCAAGTAAATAGAGGATAATTTTATCTTTTATTAATTTGGTAAGAATTTGGAAGTATTTATACCACGTTTTAGCTTTTTATAAGGGAATACAGGGTGATGCGGCGCCTTTTATTATTGGGGACATTTGTATTTTTTTTAGGCAGTTGCGCAACAAAGCCTCCCACATATACAAATAATGCTTGTGCTATTTTAGCTCAAAAAAATGGCTTTTTTGATAATTGGAAAAAAGCTTCTAGAAATGCAGAAATGCGTCATGGAATTCCTGCATCTATTATTCTTGCAACGATTAATACAGAATCGGGTTTTCGTTATAATGCGCGCCCTAAGCGTAAAAAACTTCTTGGTTTTATTCCGTGGAAGCGTCGTTCAACAGCTTACGGTTATGCTCAAGCGCTTGATAATACATGGGCAGTCTATATCCGCTCTACAGGAAGATCTTCTGCACGACGGACTAATTTTGCTGATTCTGCCGATTTTGTCGCTTGGTATCATCGCCAAAGTGTTAAACGCAATGGTATTAACCCTAATGATGCGTATAGTCTTTATTTAAATTATTATATGGGGCATGGTGCTTATGCTCGCAATAAAGGTCGTTCTACCCCAGCGATTACAGAAGCTGCACAACGTATGGATAAAATGGCAAGACGTTATGATCAGCAATTAAGAACATGTGGTTGGCGCTAGAAAGATTGTGCAAATAGCCGGATCAAAATGTCATTCAATATTTTAGGAAGATTTATGTTTATTGTGAATGATATACAAGCAAATGATTGATTGCCTTCTGTTTTTGTAAGACAAATTTATCCTGTTTAGTTGAAGCTTTAATAGCCTTTATGGCAAGAATTATGACTGTACAATGGCTACAACACTTAAGTTCATAGATTGGGTGATTTCATAATTTGTCTTAAAAATAATTTAGTGCAATGTGACAATTTGTAACTCATGTTCATTGGCACCTGCAAGAGCGATAGAGCGCTCATCGGATAAAATGATTGGGTGGCCTGTTTCACCAAAGAGAGCCCATACTGTAATTCCTGGAGTCATTGGCGGAAGATCTGGAAAATTTTTAGCTAGATCGTCTGTACAAACTTTTTTAAATAAGCAATTTGTCCTTCATTAGAAGATGCTGTGTCTTGTAATGACAAGATTTGTTTATGCTCACTCATTTCATTGGTCCTTTATGCATTGACTTTTGTTATTTTCGCTGCTGACTTGAATTAGATCTATTGCATTTAATAAATAAAGAATAATTGATAAAAGATTATTTTTCAACTTAGTACTCATGCTATACATATCTTTAGTGAGAAGAAAAGCGTATTGGAACTTATGCAAAGTTATATCATGATAGAAATATTAATGGTTTTAACTGTTTGCTCATTGTGAATAGCCAATTGATTCTCTTCTAGAGGAAGCTTAAGCATATTAAATTTTAGTGCGATAACAGCTAGAGTTTACACGTATAGCTTTCCTCATTATTTTTATGAAAATACGCACTATTTATAATTAGCGTAAGCTTTATTAGTTATATTAATATATTGTGACGTTTTATTCCTTTTTCAAATTTAAAAAGAAAAGAATAAAATATGTGTCATTGTAATAGTTACTCTTTAAAGTGATTAATTGACAAATCTTTAAAAAGCATTTTTCATATTTCTTTTATGAGGGCCAAGTGTGAGCAATAACTTCAAAGAAAATGAGAAAGAAGGTTGATGACTGAAAAGACAAGGTAATTGAGAAAAATGCAAAAAGTCGTCGGAACATTATATAGAAAAGATGAAATTGCAGAAATTTTTCGCCGTTTTTCTATTCAGCGCCCTACTCCCAAAAGCGATCTTGTGTATACGAATGCTTTTACTCTTTTGGTTGCGGTTATTCTTTCAGCTCAGGCTACAGATGTTGGTGTTAATAAAGTTACACAAGAGTTATTTCCCCTTGCAGATAGACCGGAAAAAATGGTTGCGTTGGGAGAAGAGGGGATCGCATCTTATATCCGAACCATTGGTCTTTGGCGTGCAAAGGCCCGAAATATTTATGCACTTTGTTGCCTTTTAATTGATCAATACGATGGACAAGTGCCTGATAGTCGCGAAGCACTTATGGCGCTACCTGGTGTAGGGCGCAAAACGGCTAATGTTGTTTTGAATGTTGCTTTTGGTCAACCTACTCTAGCTGTAGATACGCATATTTTGCGCCTTGGAAACCGCCTTGGTTTAGCACCAGGTAAAACACCAGAGGTGGTTGAGGAGAAGTTAGTGAAAATTATACCAGCTTGTTATATGCATTATGCTCATCATTGGCTTATTTTACATGGGCGTTACATTTGCAAGGCGCGTAAAGCACTTTGTACACAGTGCATCATTGCTGATCTTTGCAAAGCAGCAATCAAAACAAATGCCATTCCAGCACCCTTGGTTGAAGTTAAAGGGAATGGAGCTCCTGTTTTTTTTTAATACGGCCTTGCTATTTTATGTATACTGGCTTATGAAAATATGGTTGGAACCGCCCGGCAGGGCATGCCGTGGCTGTTCAAATGGCTTATTCAAGTTTTGATCAATTTGATCAAATTTAAACATATGGAGTAGCAAAATGCCCAAAATGAAGACCAAATCATCTGCTAAGAAACGGTTCAAGATTACTGCATTAGGTCGAGTGAAAGCAGCAGCAGCAGGCAAACGTCACGGTATGATTAAACGTTCTAATAAGTTCATTCGTGATGCACGTGGAACAATGATTCTAGCTGAATCAGATGCTAAAAAAATCACTCAGTATTATTTACCCAATGGCCTTTAAGCCTTGCACTTTTGATTCATAGGAGATTGTCATATGGCACGTGTAAAAAGAGGTGTTACAGCTCACGCTAAACACAAAAAAGTTCTTAAAGAAGCTGAAGGTTTTCGTGGTCGGCGTAAAAATACCATTCGTGCAGCTAAAGCAGCGGTTGATCGTTCAAAGCAATATGCTTATCGTGATCGTAAAAACCGCAAACGTACTTTCCGTTCTTTGTGGATTCAGCGGATCAATGCAGCTGTTCGTGTAGAAGGTTTAACTTATGGGCGTTTTATTGACGGACTGTCAAAGGCCGGTATTGAGATTGATCGTAAGGTTCTGTCTGATATAGCTATTTATGAGCCCACAGCATTTGCTGCTTTAGTGGTTTCTGCAAAAAAGGCTTTAGAATATTTAAAAGACACAACGCCTAATGCTTTTGAAGGCGCTGTCAAGTAAGCCAGTTTGCGTTTTCTTAAAGCATTTATTTATTCAAGATTCCGCTCTGGTTATTACTGGTGCGGTTTTTTTTTAATGTAAAATAGGCAGAAATATGAATGATATTGAACGTCTAGAACAAGAAATTTGTTCAGCTTTAGAAGCAGCCAATGATGAACAGGCACTTGAAGCGGTACGTATTGCGGCATTGGGCAAAAAAGGTAGCATTTCTGAAAGATTAAAAGCATTAGGAAAGATGAATCCCGATGAGCGCCATAAAGTCGGACCGATACTTAATGGATTAAAAAATCGTATTTTAGAATTGTGGGCGCAAAAGCGCGATGTTCTCAAACGTCATGCAACGGCTCTACGCCTGTCTAAGGAAACAATTGATGTAAGTTTGCCTGTTCGTTCTTCGCCTATAGAGCGTGGTCGTATCCACCCTATTTCGCAAGTGATTGATGAAATCATAGCTATTTATGCGAATATGGGTTTTTCTATTGCGCAAGGGCCAGATATTGAAACGGATTATTATAATTTTACTGCACTGAATTTTCCTGAAGATCATCCAGCGCGTGAAATGCACGATACCTTCTTTTTTGATGAGGATGAAGCGGGGAATCGGAAATTGTTGCGCACGCACACATCACCAGTACAAATTCGTGTAATGGAAAAGCAACAAACACCAATACGCATCATTATTCCTGGAAAAACTTACCGTATGGATTCTGATGCAACGCATTCACCGATGTTTCATCAGGTAGAAGGATTAGTAGTTGATAAAACTTCCACTATTGCACATATGATGTGGCTTCATGAAACTTTTTGTAAAGCTTTTTTCGAAGTATCTTCGGTAAAGATGCGTTTTCGCCCATCTTTTTTTCCTTTTACTGAGCCATCTATGGAAGTAGACATTCAATGTAATCGTTCCGGTTCAGAAGTGAGGTTTGGAGAAGGTCGTGATTGGTTGGAGATTTTAGGGTGTGGTATGGTGCATCCTCATGTGTTAAAGAATGCTGGTTTTGATCCGGATGAATATCAAGGATTTGCGTGGGGTATGGGGATTGATCGTATGGCTATGTTAAAATATGGCATGCCTGATTTGCGGGCTTTTTTTGAAACTGATCTACGTTGGTTGAATCATTATGGTTTTCGTTGCTTTGATGTTCCTGCCCTTTTTACTGGCTTGAGCAATGTATAATTTTGTCGCGGTTTTCATATGAGGTTTTAAGATGAAATTTACATTGTCTTGGTTGAAGGATCACTTAGAAACAGATGCATCTTTAGATGAAATTTGTAATAAATTGACAGCTATTGGTCTTGAGGTTGATCATGTTGAAGATTATGCTTCTTTAGCAGGTTTTGTGAATGCAAGGGTTTTAACAGCTGTAAAACATCCTGATGCAGATAAATTACAAATTTTGTCAGTAGATACAGGGTCCAGTACACCTGTGCAGGTTGTGTGTGGGGCATCAAATGCACGTGCTGGGCTTGTTAGTGTTCTTGCATTGCCAGGCACTTATGTGCCGGGGCTTGATGTGACATTATCTGTGGGGAAAATCCGCGGTGTTGATAGTTTTGGTATGATGTGTTCATCAGCAGAACTTAAATTGTTAGATGAGCATGATGGGATTATTGAATTGCCAGAGGATGCTCCTCTTGGAGTGCCATATGCAGATTATGCAGGTTTGAATGATCCTGTAATTGATGTTGGGCTAACGCCTAATCGTTCTGATTGCACAGGTGTTTATGGGATTGCTCGTGATTTAGCTGCAGCTGGAATTGGGCGATTGAAAGAATTATCGATACCGCAGTTTGACATCTCTTTTGAAACATCAGTTCAAGTCACTTTGGATTTTTTTCAAAGTACATCACTATGTTTAGGCTTTTCTTGGCGCGAAGTGAGCAATGTGCAAAATAGTGCATCACCACAATGGATGCAACGACGTTTGAATGCAATCGGTTTAAGACCGATTAATGCGCTGGTTGATATAACAAACTATATAAGTTTTGATCTTGGTCGTCCACTTCATGTTTTTGATGCCGATAAAATTAAAGGGGCTTTAAGAGTACGTTGTGGTTGTGAAGGTGAACAGCTGCAAGCTCTGAATGGTAAAACCTATAACTTAAGTACCAAGGATTGTGTCATTGCAGATGAAGAAGGGGTTGTTGCTATTGCTGGCATTATGGGTGGTGTCAGGACAAGTTGTGATGAAATGACACGTCGTGTCATTATTGAATCAGCTCTTTGGGATTCACGCAGCATTGCACAGACCGGTCGCACATTAGGCCTTATTAGTGATGCGCGTTATCGGTTTGAACGGGGTGTTGATCCTGCTTTTATGGAATCGGGGCTTGAGATTGCCACACAGTTGGTGCTGAATCTTTGTGGTGGTGAGGTATCAAAAGCGCAAGTTGTTGGCTATCAGAAGCCAGAAGTTAAACAGATTAGCTTTCCATTTTCTGAAATTAAACGTTTGACTAATTTAGAAATAGAACGCGGAAAAGCCATTGCTATTTTAAAACAGCTTGGATTTGGCATTAAAGGAGAAGGAGATGTGGTTACGGTCGAAGTGCCAACATGGCGCTTTGATGTTGTGGGTAAAGCTGATTTAGTAGAAGAAGTGATACGAATTTATGGGCTGGATAAAATTGAACCTATACCATTGAAAGATTTTACTGGGGGAAATAATAAAATTTTAACGTTCTCGCAAATTGTCTCACGTGTTGCTCGCCGGGCTTTAGCGTGTAGAGGCATGGTGGAAGCTGTATCTTGGTCATTTATTTCTGAAAATCAAGCACTGACTTTTGGAGGTGGTCAAGCGCAGCTTAAATTGGTAAACCCTATTGCAACTGATATGTCGGTGATGCGCCCTTCTCTTTTGCCTGGTTTGCTTATTGCTGCACAGCGAAATGTTGATCGTGGTTTCCCGGATTTTGCTTTGTTTGAAGTTTCAAGTATTTATAAGGGCGATGCACCTGATGAACAACAGTGTGTTGCTGGTGGTATTCGTCGTGGTACAGAAAAATTTGAAGGGTCTGGACGTTTTTGGAGTGGAAATGCAAAAACAGTTGATGTTTTTGATGCCAAAGCAGATGCATTGGCTGTTTTGGAGGCGTGTGGTATAGATATTAGCAAAGTACAAATTGGAACTGAAACACCTGATTGGTATCATCCTGGTCGTTCAGGTGTCATTAAGCTTGGACCGAAGATTATTCTTGGTTTCTTTGGTGTTTTTCATCCTGATACATTAGAAAAATTAGATGTTAGTGGTCCTTTATGCGGTTTTGAAGTTTTTCTTGACCAAATTCCGGAACCAAAGAAAAAGGCAACAAAAATCTGTTCTCCTTTAAAGTTGTTACCTTTTCAAATGGTACGACGCGATTTTGCATTTGTGGTTGATAAAGCAATAGCATCTTCTTTAATTGTTAATGCTGCACGTGGGGCAGATAAAAAACTTATTCATTCAGTACAGATTTTTGATCTTTTTGAAGATCCAAGTCTTGGTGAGGATAAAAAGTCTGTGGCGATTGAAGTTGCTATTCAACCTGTTGAACGAACCTTAACAGATGAAGATCTTGAAGAACTTGCTTTGAAAGTGGTGGAAAATGTTACTAAAGCGACAGGTGCATGTTTGCGTTGCTGAATTTTATGTTTTGCACAGTTGGTTGCTATTCTTTTGTATGAATTATTTTATACATAAAGCGCCTTTTGGGTATTTTTGTTGAGTACTAGAGCGGTAAATATGGGCCTTAAATTAAAGGGCCAGGGAATTTTTTGAAATTGATTTTCAATATCAGTAGACTATTAATTGAAATTATAAACAGTTTTCAGTGTAAAAAATTTTTTTAAATAACTGAAAATAACAGAAAAAAACCGTTATTTTGGATAATTTCTCGTTGCAAAGGTAGAAATTAACTGCTAATTGATAATGCAAATCATTTGCAATAGAAAGTAGATCGATGAAAGTAAAAACGTTTTTTACTGCATTTTTTTTAGGTTTAATCTTTTTAATTCCTAACTTAGCTTTGAGTGCTAACAAATTTAAAGCTGTTACAACGTTCACTATTATTGCTGATATGGCACGTAATGTAGCAGGTGATGTTGCTGATGTTGAATCCATTACTAAACCAGGTGCTGAAATTCACGAATATCAGCCTACACCGCGCGATCTTATGCGTGCGCAAGGCGCCAATCTTATATTGTGGAATGGGTTAGAATTAGAGCTTTGGTTTGAAAAATTTTTTCAAAATATTAAAGATGTTCCAAGTGTTGTTGTTTCACAAGGTGTTGTACCCATCGCAATTGGCGAGGGGCCTTTTAGCGGTAAACCGAATCCTCACGCGTGGATGTCACCGACTTTGGCTTTAATTTACATTGATAATATTCGTGATGCCTTTGTAAAGTATGATCCTGAGCATGCTAACATTTATAAAGAAAATGCTGAAATCTATAAGCAGAAGATTCGTTTAAGTCTTGATCCAATCAAAGCTGAATTGGAAGCATTGCCAGAAGATAAGCGTTGGCTTGTGACCAGTGAAGGTGCGTTTAGTTATTTGGCTCGTGATTTTGGTCTAAAAGAGCTTTATTTATGGCCAATAAATGCTGATCAACAGGGAACACCACAGCAAGTTAAACATGTTATTGATATGGTTCGCAAATACCATATTCAAGTCATTTTTTCTGAAAGTACTATTTCTGATGCACCTGCCAAACAAGTTGCAAAAGAAACAGGCGCTCGATATGGCGGTGTTCTTTATGTTGATTCACTCAGTGAAAAAGGCGGGGAGGTTCCAACCTATATTGATTTGTTACGTGTTACGAGCGCGCGTATTGCCCAGGGGTTATCTGATGGGGTGAAAGGTCAATGATTGAATCTGGAATATCTGTTCAAGATGTAACGGTGATTTATCGCAATGGGCATATGGCTTTGCGCGAAGTAAGTTTTGAAAATCCAATTGGTTCGATTGCTGCATTGGTCGGGGTTAATGGATCAGGAAAGTCAACGTTATTTAAAGCCATTATGGGGTTTGTGCAGCCTTCAAAGGGGAGAATTCGCATTTTAGGTTTGCCGGTTAAGAAGGCTTTGAAACAAAATCTCATTGCTTATGTACCTCAGAGTGAAGATGTTGATTGGGATTTTCCTGTTCTTGTTGAAGACGTTGTATTAATGGGGCGGTACGGCCATATGAATTTTTTTCGCTATGCGCGCGCGCAAGATCGCGAAGCTGTTCGTTCTGCTTTAGAGCGTGTTGATATGTTAGCGTTTGCTAAACGCCAAATTGGGGAGCTTTCTGGTGGACAAAAAAAGCGTGTCTTCCTAGCACGTGCTTTAGCGCAGGAGGCAAAAGCTATTTTGTTAGATGAGCCATTTACGGGAGTTGATATTAAAACAGAAGATAAAATTATCGCTTTGTTGCAAGACCTTCGTAAAGAAGGTGCGATAATATTAGTTTCTACCCACAATTTAAGTTCTGTTTTTGAATTTTGTGATCGTACGGTTTTAATAAAAGGAACTGTTTTAGCTTCTGGATTGACACAAATGGTTTTCACGCAGAAAAATCTTGAACGAACTTTTGGTGGTGCATTACACCGCTATAATATTGATTTCCAAGGTGGAAAAAAAGATAATATTTTTGCAAATGGTGAAGAGCCTTTATTCTTTGACTACAATCAAGAGCGGAAGCACGTTTCATGATGTCTTGGTTACTTGAGCCATTCAACTATCAATATATGATCAATGCAATGTGGGTCTCGGGGTTGGTTGGGTGTGTTTGTGCATTTCTTTCGGCTTTTCTAATGTTAAAGGGCTGGTCGTTAATTGGTGATGCACTTTCTCATTCGATTGTGCCTGGGGTTGCTGGGGCTTATCTTTTAGGGTTGCCTTTTTCGCTTGGGGCTTTTTTCTCTGGTGGGGCTGCTGCTGCCGCGATGTTATTTCTTAACCATCGAACAAAACTGAAAGAAGATACGATTATTGGTTTAACTTTTTCTTCCTTTTTTGCTCTTGGATTGTTTCTCAAGTCATTAAGACCAATGGCTGTTAACATTGATACGATTGTTCTTGGAAATGTTTTGGCAATTAGTTCATCAGATATTATGCAGTTAGTTTGTATTAGTGTTTTCTCTTTGTTGATATTATGTGCGAAGTGGAAAGATTTATTAGTTTCTTTATTTGATGAAAGTCATGCACGTGCTCTTGGATTGAATGTAAAGCTATTGAAAATTCTCTTCTTTACGCTTCTTGCTGCGTGTACTGTTGCTGCTATGCAAACAGTAGGAGCTTTTTTGGTTATTTGTCTTGTGGTAACACCAGGGGCGACAGCTTATCTTTTAAGTGATCGTTTTGTGAACCTTTTGATAATTGCAGTAGTGATTGGGACATTTACGAGTGTACTGGGTGTTTATGTAAGTTATTTTTTAAATGCGCATACCGGTGGTGTTGTTGTGCTTTTTCAAGCATTTCTGTTTATTATAGCTTTTATTTTTTCTCCAAAATACGGTTTTCTCGCTGCCCGTTTGCGCGTGAGAATGGCAAAGAAAATGTGATAACAACATGATAGATCAATTACTGCTCCCTTTTCAGCTTTCTTTTATGGTTAAGGGTATGACTATTACCGTTATTCTTTCCATTCCAATGGCTATGCTTTCTTGTTTCCTTATTTTAAAAGGGTGGGCGCTTTTAGGAGATGCGATTTCTCACGCAGTTTTTCCTGGTGTGGTTATTGGTTATATGACAACACCGTGGGTGATAACATTTTTAGCCTCTTTGCCATTTGCTTGGTTTCACCATTTACATCCAGCCAATGTTACGATGATTTTAATTGTTTTTGGTGCTTTCATTGCTGGTATGATTTGTGCCATCACGACAGGTTTTTTAGGGAGCAATAGCCGTATAAAACAAGATACGGTTATGGGTGTTGTTTTTTCGTCTATGTTTGGTTTGGGGCTTGTTCTAGCAACGGCAATTTATAGTAATTTGGATTTAAATCACATCTTATTCGGTAATCTTTTGGGTGTTAATTGGCTTGATATTACGCAGACAGCAATAATTTCTATTATCGTCACTTTAATTTTGGGAACGAAATGGCGTGATTTTATGCTGTATATTTTTGATTCGATTCAAGGGCGTGCAATAGGATTACAGATATCAGTGCTCCATTATACTCTATTAACAATGATTTCTCTCACGATTGTTGCGGCTTTGAAAGCAGTTGGGATTATTTTAGTTATTTCTTTGTTGATTGCACCAGGAGCAATTGCTTACCTTATTACTAAGCGGTTTTTCTCTATGCTTTTGATTGCTGTATTGGTTGCTGTTTTTTCTAGTTTTTTAGGAATTTATCTAAGCTTATTTATTGGTTCTGATTCTGCTTCTACGATTGTATTGATTTTGACACTAATTTTTACCGCTGTTTTTATATGGATTTTTGTTCAACAGGCTGCAACTCGGGAAACGCAAGTATAATAGATTCTTTGCATAGCAGCCATGCATTTTTGTAGGTTGTTTTAAATTTTTCTTTTTATTAAATGGGGGGTGCTAGGTTATTTTCCTCCTAATGTCTAGCCGATGGATGCAGTATTTTCTCCTCCCAACACTGCATTCGTAATTGAGAGGCTGCATTGATTTATCGTGCAGCCTTTTTATTTTTAAATGTCCTAAAAACTTATTTTCATTTCTTGAAAACTTTTAAATGATCATCATATTGCATAAACTGTCCTACATTTAGGCAATGGTCATTGTTGAAAATATGTTTATTGATGGAGAGTGTTCAGCAAGATTATGTGCTAAATATATAGAGGGCAAAATTTTACATCATGATATCTGAATGAGAGAAGAAACAGCAATAAATGATAGAAAAAGATTTTAAAATATCTCGCCCTTTACGAGTTTTCTATTCTATATTGGGTTGGGTGATGATTGTATTAGGTCTGATCGGTGTGGTTTTACCTATTATGCCAACCGTACCTTTTTTATTAGTTGCTTCATGGTGTTTTGCCCGTTCATCACCACGGTTTCATTATTGGTTGCATAATCATCGAATTTTTGGTCTTCCCATTAAGCAATGGGAAGAAAAGAGAATCATCTCACCTTTTGTTAAAATTTTTGCTGTGGTAAGTATGATCGGTGGTTTTTTGTCATTTTTAATAATTGTACACCCTGCCTTATGGTTTGCTTTCTCCGCTGCAATTATTTTGTTGGTGATTGCTATTTATATTGTGACACGCCCATCCTCATCTACCTCATCATCATTATCAAAATAAGAAATTTTATTAATTAAGTCTGTCTTACATTTTTCTTGTTTTATTGAGACTATTTGCAGAAAGTTTTCTGACTAAAAAATATTTAAGATAAAGTTTTCATCTATCGATATCAATATGCACATCAGCTGTCATTTTCTAAAGTAGTACAGGTATGTTTGCTAGATGAAGTATACGTTTGTGAACAATTTATCATCAATAGAATTGTGCGTGGAATGCTTTATTGAATGCTGATCAGATCACAAGCAATAAGAGATCATTCATGTAATGATATTATTTTTGCCTGTTAAGAGGAATAGAAATAATATCTGCTATTTGGGTTGGGCAATGATTTATTTCATAGTTGGTCTCTTTTATCTAATCAGTATCAGTTAATGATTAAATCTTGATAGGTTTGGTAGTGGATAGTTCAGGATTAAAAAAATTCAAATAGCGTTGTATTTCTTGTGGATCTCCAATGGCTTTTTCAGGATTATCTGAAAGTTTTACAGTTGGTCGACCATTAGCGTGAGTGGCTTTGCAAACAAGGGAAGCAGCTTCAAGATTTGCGATGTTTTGGGGTGCACAATTTTCAAAATCATTGGTGAGATTGGTTCCCCACCCAAAACTCATGCGTACTTTACCATGGAAGTGATGATAGGTTTTTTCAATCGTATCTACATCTAGCGCATCGGAAAAAATCAATAATTTTTCTTGTGGATTTTTTCCTTTTTCTTGCCACCATTTTATAATGCGTTCACCTCCTTCAATGGGTAAAGCACTGTCAATTCTAAATCCTGTCCAGTCTGCTACCCAATCTGGTGCATTGCGTAAAAATGCTTCTGTTCCAAAAGCATCAGGCAAAACAATCAAAAGATTTCCACCATAATAGCGGTTCCAATTTTGCAAAACTTGGTAAGATGCTTGGTGCAAGTCGTTGTCATTGTTAGCAAGGGCTGCGATAACCATAGGTAATTCATGTGCGTTTGTTCCAAGAGCTTCTAAGTCTGTGTCCATTGCTAGAAGGATATTGGAAGATCCGACCAGAGAATTGCCAATTCCTTCTTTTAACGCTTCGACACACCAACGTTGCCATAAAAAAGAATGGCGACGTCTAGTGCCAAAGTCAGCGATGTTAAGATCAGGCAATTGTTTCAGGCGTTCAATTTTACTCCACATTTTTGCTTTAGCACGAGCATAAAGGACATCGAGTGCAAAGCGACCGAGGTTTTTTATTGCAGCGCGTGAACGTAATTCACTGATAATAGAAAGAGCAGGGATTTCCCACATAGAGCTATAAGCCCATGGACCATGGAAACGTAGAATATATTGACCGTCTTTTTGGGTTAATTCGTATTCGGGTAGTTGAAATTTTTCAAGCCAATTAAGAAAATCTGGTTTAAAAATTTGTTTGCGTCCATAAAATGTATTACCAGCAAGCCAGATTATTTCTTTTTTGGTAAAGCGTAAACTAAGGGCATGATCAAGCTGAGCACGTAGCTCATCTTCATCAATATCATTGGCAAGACAAATTGTTTTACTGCGGTTTATAAGTGAGAAGGTGACATGAACATTTGGGTAAAGTCCCCAAATCATTTGCACCATAAGAAGCTTATAAAAATCCGTATCGAGAAGCGAGCGAATAATGGGGTCAAGTTTCCATGTGTGGTTATAAACGCGTCTAGCAATATCTGTATGATTCATGCCCCTGTTCTTTCAGCTGAGTGAAATCTAAAATTGTTGCATATCAATATAATCATCATAAAAATATAAAAACTATAACAACTTTATAACTGTGAACAATATAAAAAAGCTTTTCATTTTTTTGGAATTGGGGATTTAAGAGTACGTATGATCTCATGAACACCTGTTTTTTGTAATTCTATACCTGCATCAATGTTGGTATATTCCTTACTGTTAACACTGAGTGTATCTTTTGAAGCCCATTTAACTTTAATAATATAAACAGCTTCATAAAATTTCATTTTTACTTCGTATTCAGGCCAACAGGAGGGTAAATGTGGGCGTAAAAATAACTGATTGGCTTGGATGTGAATCCCAAGAATAGTTTCTGTCGCTGCACGATAAAACCAGCCTGCTGAACCCGTATACCATGTCCAACCACCTTGTCCTCGATGTGGTTCAACAGCATAGATATCTGCGGCCATGACATAAGGTTCAACACGGTAAATTTCAGGATTTTGACCATGGATGATAGGGTTTATCATGGAAAATAAGTTATACGCTTTGTCTATTTCACCTATTTCTGCAAGCGCTATAATACTCCAAATAGCACCATGGGTATATTGTCCACCATTTTCTCGAATTCCCGGTGGATACCCTTTAATATAGCCGGGTTCGAGAGTGCTTTTATTGAAAGGCGGCCAGAAAAGACGAATAAGCCCACCTTGTTCATCGCATAAGTGATCAAGCATTGACATCATTGCTTGTTTTTGGCGGTTGGAAGATGCCATTTTAGAAATTACAGCCCAAGATTGAGCGATGGCATCAATTTGACATTCAGTATTTATTTGAGAACCAAGAGGGGTTGTATCGTCAAAATAACCACGTCGATACCAAGCGCCATCCCAACCATTTTTTTCCAGAGCTTTTGTTAAACGTTTAAAGTGTGTGCTCCAAGCTTTTACATGGTTATCGTCACCCCGTTTTTTAGCAATGGGAATGAATGCTTGTAATGTGGTACCAAGAAACCAGCCCAACCAAATGCTTTCGCCTTTTCCTTCCACTCCCACTAAATTCATACCATCATTCCAATCACCACCTAAAATAAGTGGGAGACTGTGTGGACCACAACGTTTGATAGTAAGATCTAAAGCTAGGGCACAATGTTCATAAAGTGTTGCAATTTTTGGTGATTGTGTGGGGTGAAAATAAGCATCATGTTGTCCTGTTTTGAGAGGAGCTCCTTCAATAAAAGGAATAGGAGTATCAAGAAATGTATGTTCACCAGTAGTATTGACATAAATGGCTGTTCCATAAGCAAGCCAGACTATGTCATCAGAAATGAGTGTGCGAACACCAGCGTTAGTATCAGGAAACCACCAATGTTGTACATCACCTTCAGTAAATTGACGGGCTGCAGCGCTTAACAATTGTTCACGCGCTAATTGCGGTTTAAGCAGTAACAAAGATAAACTATCTTGTAACTGGTCGCGAAAGCCAAATGCACCACTGGCTTGGTAAAAAGCTGCACGTGCTATCATGCGGCATGCATAGATTTGGTAAGGAAGCCAATGATTGACCATAATGTCAAAAGAAGGGTCAGGCGTTTTAACTTGCAAAGGAGAAACAAAATCATTCCATTGCTGTTTTTGTTGTGCAAGAATAACTTGAAAATCATCTATGCGTACTTGATCCAGCAATTTTTCAGCTTCTTGTCTATTTTCAGCACTACCAAGATAAAAGATGATTTCTTTTGTTTGACCCGGTAATAGATAAATATCATAGGCTGATGCTGAACAAGGATCACGGCCTGCTTCTACTGTATTTGAAAGTTTTTCAGCTTTGTAAATGGCATGAGGGTGTTTAACTGTTCCTGTTGAACCAATAAACTCAGTGCGATCAGTTGTAACACTGGTTGGTATTTCGGATGCTGATAAAAAAGTGACCTGTTGAGATCTTTCGATGTGATAGGGGTTTTGAATAAAATGTGCGCCACGTTTGGAATCGTAAGAGGGAATGATAAAGGGAGCATATTTTGTACGTGCATTACCTAAAACCCACTCAACGTAATTATAAAGACGTAAACTGCGTGGTTTTTTGCTTTCATTTTTAATAATAAGGCGCGAAAAACGAACAGGTCTTTCTCGATCGAGCGTATGGGTAAGTTCTAATGCAATATCGGAATGTGTGGATTTAAAGGTTGAAAATCCAAAACCATGACAAGCTTCGTAAACAACACTGTCATCACATTCGACAGCAGAGACTGGAGAAAAACGTTTTAAAGAAAGACGATCAACAAGATACAGAGCTTCTCCTGGGCGATTGGAAACAGGATCGTTAGTCCAAGGGGTTAAGTGATAATCACGACTATTGTTAGCCCAGGTGAAGATTGCACCTTCAGCTGATACGTGAAAGCCAAAATTATGATTAGCAACGACATTAATCCATGGCTGTGGTGTAGTGGTATACCCATTAAGATGCACCACATAATGATTATGTTGATTAAACCCCCCATAACCATTCCAATAACGCAGGTCTTTTCCATTGATAAGAGGAGATGATTGTTTTTGCTGAGCTATAAGACCAATAGAAGTAGATGAATTTTGTTCATCTTGCGTTTCTGCTTGTCTTTTTTTGTCATGTTTGCTGTGATTTAGTTTGTGATTAAAATCTTGCCTACGATTGCGAGTTATCAGATCAGGATCAATATTTTCTGTACATTTAAGCTGTTCAGATAAAGAACCATTTTGGGCATGAAGTATGATGCGGGCTGATGCAAGAAGTGTCTTGAAACTTTGCTCATTTATTTGATCACGTTGAAGGGTAAAAATGTGTTTATTTCCATTCATTTCATTGGCATGACGACGATAGGATTCACATGTCCATTCAATAGCGCGTTGAGTGTCTTGTATGTAGGAAAATGCCTGTTCATTCAAAACAACCATATCAACAATTAACCCTCGCATACGCCAATATTCGTGTGCTTTAAGCAGGTCGCGTAGTACAGTTATATTCGTTTCATTATCAATTCTGAGAAGACAAATAGGATAATCTCCTGAGATGGACATTGGCCAAAGATCAGATTGTTTTCCAAGAGTATTAGCAAGCGTTTTAGAGGGAAGACGCCATGTTCTGTCGGGGTATATAAGTGGTGTTGCATATTTTTGATAAGCAATAGCTTCTCTGGGGCGGATATTGTTTTGGAATAGTGAAACTTGCGAGCGTGTCCATGTTATAGAAAATTCTCGCTGAAACATATTAGGTTGGCGATAACGTTCAATATGATTTTGCAGTGTTTCTTTTGAATGAGCAGCAAATGTCCAGAAAATAAGTTCTCTTTTTTCATGTGCTGGAATTTTTAAGTAGCAACGAATTGAGATAATCGGGTCAAGAACACAGCCTTGACGGTTACTAAAGTGGGCATTTTGATCAAATGCAGCTGGACGATGAATAGATCGACCACGACCAATAAAAATACAACGGTCAGTTTCAGCTTCTGATTTTGGAATAGTTCCAGATGAGTCAGTGACAAAATGGGCAATATGAATATCCGGATCACTAGGGGCGCGTTTGCGCCTTTTAGCAAAAATCGTTCCACCTGAATCAGCAATTTCTGTTTCTACAAACATGTGTGAAAAAACAGGGTGAGCACAAACACTCTCCATAGTTGCTAGTGCTAGTTCACCATAAGATGTCACTTCAATAAAGCGATCTTTGTTGGTTGTATTTATAAGCTGAAGGCGTCTGCCTTCACCATCACCTTCCGATGCCACAAGACATTCAAGCGTTGATTTTATACCATCAACTATTTTTGTATATTCAGCTTTTTCATCTGTAAAAATGGTGACTGATTCTTCTTCGACAATGCGTGTTGGCTCACCGGTGGCAGACCACCAGCGTCCATTTTGTGTATCACGTAGGAAAAACAAGGTACCTTGTTGATCTTCTGATGCATCAGGGATAAAGCGTGTGATAGTATAATCATGCCAACGGCTATAGCCGGAACCATTGGCTGTTAGCATTGTGGAATAACAACCATTGGATAAGAGCAAAGTCTCACGGGTTTTGAGAAGCGGGTTTGTAATAGTGCGCAAAGGAGCGTCATCAAATTCTCCAGAGTCATTGCGCATTGGGTTAGCAACTTTGGCGTGAATGATAGGAATTTGAAGGGGGGCTCTTTCTTGTAATAATAATTGTGTAGCTTCAATAACGGGATCACGATGAAAACGGTTACGCATCCGTCCTTCAAAAATGACATTATTAATTGCAAGAATTGACATGCCGTGATGGTGCGCATAATAATTACGCACGATAGCATATTGTTCTCCCTTTGGCACACGCGAAGGAGTAAAATCAATAGAATCATAATATCCATAGGCCCCTAAAGCGCCAAGATCACGTAAATGTTTTAAATTTATAAGAGCTTGAGTTGGCATATATTGCGCAGCTAAAATGCTAGCGTAAGGGGCAATAACAGCATTACGTGATAAACCGCGTTGAAGTCCAAGGCTTGGAGCTCCAAAATTGGAATATTGGTAATTCATTAAATGATCGCGGGCATTAAACGCAGCTTCTGAAATACCCCATGGCAGTTCCCGTTTACGGGCGTATTGTATTTGATGGCGAATAATCAATCGATTAGTTTGATCTAGTATGGATCCTAAGGGTTCACGCATAACCAGAGAAGGCATAAGATATTCAAACATAGATCCCGACCATGATAGTAAAGCACCTTTCCAACCAATTGGGATGAGTAAACGGCCAAGATGAAACCAATGTTTGAATTTTATATCGCCTTTTGCAATAGCGAAAAGACTTGAGAGACGTGCTTCTGAAGCTAGAAGATCATAACAGCTTTCATCAAGTTTATTTTCCTGAACACGATAGCCGATAGACAAAAGTTGCCGTTCAGGTTGTTCTAAAAAATCAAATTTCATATCAAAAGCTATTTGTCGTGCTTTTGTCGCTAAAGTGTTTAATTGTTTGCGCAGTTTTTCGATGTCATAGTCATAGGTAATATCATGATGATGTGCTTCACAGGTTTCCACAAGACATTTAGCCCAAGACAGAGTGTGAGCAGATTCTACAGTTTGAATTTTTTTATCAAGTTCCTCTGTTAAGAGTGCAATATCACGAGCTAAGAGTGGAAAATTAATAGTGCATGAAGTTACAGTTTCTGTCTTTTCTTTGGAAGTACTAACGACATGACGAAAGTAAACAATGCGTTCTTCGATCTGTTGGTATAGAGAGCATGAAAAATGCTGATTATCAGGAATCTCTTTTAAAGTTTCTTCAAGAATATCACTAACATCAAGTAAACCTGCTGGATCACTTTGTAAAAACATGTCAGGTGTTTGAGCCCATTCATTTAAAGCTGAAGAGAGTGTCACTAAATGACCGGCAAGATTACCTGAATCAACTGTTGAAACATAAGTTGGCAATAAAGGTTTAAGAGTGTCTGTTTCATACCAATTATAAAGATGACCACGGAATTTTTCCATTTTTTCAAGAGTACTTAATGTACGCTTGATGCGTGTAATAGCATCTTTAAAGCCAATCCAACCAAAATCACGTGCGGCAATAGTGGAAAGAAGATAAACTCCAATATTGGTGGGGGATGTACGCTGAGCGACAAGGGGTTCGGGATCTTCTTGGAAATTATCAGGTGGCAAATAATTGTTTTGCGCATTGACAAAAGTTGCATAATAAAGCCACGTACGTCGTGCAATACACCGAAGTGCTTTTTCATCTTCTGAAGATATATCAAGCATATCTTGGAATGTTGCTGGTTGGCTTACAATCCACGCAATGAGTGGTGAGAAAAACCAAACCAGTCCAAAGGGCAAAGCAATGAAGATTGTCGGGCTATAAAAGGATATAGGTAGCGCTATGGCAATGGCACCAATCAGTGATGCTGGCCACATTGTGAGAATATAGAAGCTTAAACTATTGGGGATTAATTTTGTTGCAGCCGAGGTTTTCCATTCAAGGAGATGTTGTTTTGAAATCAACATGCGATAGAAAGTGCGGATGATTGCATCGGTTGCAAAATAAGCTGAATGAGCAATAAAGGTGGTTTTAAGAAGTATTTCTGCTGCCGTTGAAATAATACTGTTCAAAATTAATTTCAGCTGTCCACGCAAAGAATAATCAAGACTAAATGGCATGAATGTCTGAAGCATACCTAGAATTGGAGAGATAAATAGACTGAGCAGTAAAAATATTTGCCAGATGGCTGCTATCTTTAATGGTAAAATAGACCATCCCATGATTGCTGCAATTAGCCATGTAAGTGGTGTGAGAGAACGGCGTAAATTGTCTTGAATTTTCCAACGATTCATAAGATTAATTTGACAGCGCTTAAAGAGATAAGGCAATAATTGCCAATCACCACGAATCCAACGGTGATGACGAGCAACATCAATGTTATAGGCTGTTGGATAATCCTCAATTACCTCTACATTACTCACGAGTGCTGCGCGTGCATAGCTTCCTTCCAAAAGATCATGACTAAGAACAGTGTTTTCTTTGATTTTTCCACTAAGCGCTTGTTCAAATGCATCAATATTATAAAGACCTTTGCCGGTAAAAGTTCCTTCTCCCCAAAGGTCTTGATAAGTATCAGAGACAGCAAAGACATAAGGATCAATTCCACGATTGGTAGAAAAAATTTGTTGAAAAATTGATGTTTCTTTTCCTGTTGTAAGAGAAGGCGTAATACGCGGTTGTAAAATGCTATAACCTTTTACAATTGTTCCATTTTGAGGGTCAAAAACGGGATGATTGAGTGGGTGGTTGAGCTTGCCAACAAGTTTAGTAACCCCTTCAGGTGTTAAACGTGTATCTGAATCCAGGGTCATAACGAAACGACAATCTACAGGAAGGCGTGGATCTGGAGTGTAAAAGCTCGTATTTTGATTTCCTCGTAGTAAAAGGTTGAGCTCATGAAGCTTACCACGTTTACGTTCCCACCCCATCCAGCATTTTTCGCTAGCATTGTAAAGGCGTCGGCGATGAAGAAGGAAAAACAAAGGAATGTCATCACGATGATAACGGTGGTTAAGTTTAGCTATGCTCTCTTGTGCATAATGCAGCAAATCAAGGTCATCTTGTGTTTCTTCTAATGAAGAATCTGCCCAGTCCGTGATTAACGCAAAATGAATAGCACCTTGCGGGTTAGAAAGATAATGTACTTCAAGATTACGCACTTGTTCATCAATATAATCATATGAAGTAATTAAAGTGGGCACGACAACCATTGTACGTGCGTGTTTAGGAATCCCCTCTTTATATTCATAACCAATGAGCTGATTTGGTGGGATAAACCATGAAACAACAGTATTAAAAAAGGAAAAAGAAGCTTCCATGGCAGGAAAGAGTGCCAGAGCGATAAAAATAAGATTCATCCATGGCGCTAGGTTGGATATCTGTAATAGAGTATAAGTTGCAAACAAAAGGATAAGTGTTAAAATAGAAACAGGAATTGCAATTGTTCCTACTTTTAAGCGACGGTAAGCGCGCATCCATCTTATGAAAAGGGATGGAGTGTATCCACAAGCTTTTTCAAAGGCATAACGCCCGTTGTCAACAAGGTACCAGCCAATAGAAGAGTTATTTTGATGAGCGTCATCTTCAAGGAAGGTTTGCGTCATCTCTACGGCTTTTTGCGTAACTTCCAATTCACTGAGTGGAGAACGGTGTGCGATTTTTTCAATCACTTGCCGATAGGTATTACGTGAATGAGAATCGAGTTCAGAAAAATCACTGTTTTGACGCAGGATAGAGTCCACATAGCTAACGGTTTCAAACCACGCTGTCCAATCAATGTCATCAATAGTTTTGAGAGCACGAATAATATTGCCCATAGTCACACCGTCTTTTGCTTGACGGGTATGTTCATCAGCTGTTGCAATTTCTGGATTACTGCCGTGATGATGTAATTGCTTTTCAAGCCAAGTCAGTGCCACTGTAACATCAACAGATGCACCACGCAGACGATAAAACAAATGAGTTGAAAAGGTTAAATTAGCAGTGAATTTTTCATAAAGAGTGAAAAGATTATGTAATTCAGTCTCATTTTTTGCAAGGGTAATTTTGTTAGCCACTTGATTGGCAAGGTAACGCATATGCTGTGCTTGCTCAATACGCAGTGAGAGACGACGAACATTTTCAATTAAAATCATACGAATAACAGAAGGCAAGGCCCACAATTCGCCAATTTTAAGGTTACATACTTTCTGAAAGCCATTAACCATGGCTGTAAGGGTTTCTTGTGAGAAACTGCTATCTGTATGGGCGATATAAAGCCAGGTTAAAGCAAAAATACGTGGGATTCCTGCTTTTTGTTCATCAAGGGAGAGTTTGTTAGTGAGCGTTTTTGGAAAATTGCAGCGTAACTGTTGTATGGTTTTGTCAATGGTGTAATGATTATCAATAAGCCATTGAGCAGATGGTGCTATAGTTTCATTGTTACGCGCGGCAACATCGCTAATGCGGAAAGCATGGAGAATAAGTTTAGCATTTTCAGTTAATCGTTTGCGAAAATCACTCTCTCCCTTGTATTCAGCAAGAAAATTGTTTTTGCCCAAAGCTATATCATAGCCTAATTTGTAAAGCTCTTCTTGCGATTTATCAGTTGAACGAATAGGGGAATCGGTTTCAGAAAAATAACAAATTTCTGTTTTTTGAGAAGAAAACCACTTCATGAAAAATAGTGTGGGTGCCATAATATTCTATTGCCACTCAATTATGCAAATTTCTCTTTATTTAATGAATTGTTAACATTTTATCCTAGTCATGAATGGTTAGTGAAAAAAATAAGTTTTTTATTGGAAAATATTTATTTTTTGTCAGCTCGCTGAAAAGTCAAGAAAATGTTTCCAGCAAAAGATAAAAAAGACCGCTCAAAAATATAAGCGGTCTTAAGTATTAGTTATTGAGATTATCAATCTTGTTCTTGTTTTTTTAAGGCCACACCAAGAATGTCACCAAGAGAAGCACCAGAATCTGTTGATCCATATTGTGCTACTGCTTCTTTTTCTTCTGCAATTTCCAAGGCCTTGATGGATACTGACAGTTTCCGCGTTTTTTTATCGAATGTGGTGATGCAAGCATCAACTTTTTGTCCAATAGCAAAACGTTCAGGGTTTTGTTCATCACGATCACGGGCCAAATCAGAACGGCGAATAGTCGTTTCAAGGTTGTGATCAATTAATTTCACATCAATGCCATTTTCATTGATTCCAGAAACTTCACAGGTCACGATAGTACCTTTACGCAATTCACCAGAAGCTACTGCTTCTCCAACTTTATCACAGGAAAGTTGCTTAATTCCCAAAGAGATTCGTTCTTTTTCAACGTCAACATCAAGAACAACAGCTTTAACGATATCACCTTTGTTATAAGTCTCGATGACTTGTTCACCAGGACGGTTCCAATCAAGATCAGATAAGTGTACCATCCCATCAACATCACCTTCAAGGCCGATAAAAAGACCAAATTCTGTCTTATTTTTAACTTCACCTTCAATTTGTGAATTTACAGGAAATTTATTAGCAAAAGCCACCCATGGATTTTCACATGTTTGCTTTAAACCAAGGGAAATACGCCGTTTAGAAGCGTCGATTTCAAGAACAACAACTTCTACTTCTTGTGACGTAGAAAGGAGCTTTCCAGGATGGATATTTTTCTTTGTCCAGCTCATTTCAGAGACATGAATTAACCCTTCAATTCCTGGTTCAATTTCAACAAAACCACCATAATCAGTGATGTTCGTAACAGCACCTGTAATTTTCTTACCAACTGGATATTTGTCACTAATGCTATCCCAGGGGTCATTTTCAAGTTGCTTCATCCCAAGTGAAATACGGTGCGTATCCTGATTGATGCGAATAATTTGAACTTTAATAGTTTGACCCATTGTAAGGATTTCAGATGGGTGATTAATACGCCGCCATGCCATGTCGGTAACATGCAAAAGGCCGTCAATTCCACCAAGATCAACAAAGGCACCATAATCGGTAATATTTTTAACCACACCTTCAACAATTTGATTTTCTTCAAGATTTTGAACAATTTCTGAACGCTGTTCAGCGCGGCTTTCTTCTAAGACGGTGCGGCGTGAAACAACAATATTACCACGGCGACGATCCATTTTCAGAATTTCAAAAGATTGTGGATTGTGCATTAAAGGTGCAACATCGCGGATAGGGCGAATGTCAACTTGGCTGCGGGGCAAGAAAGCAATGGCACCATCAAGATCGACTGTAAATCCACCTTTAACTTGGCTAAAGATAACTCCATCTACACGCGCACCGGCATTGAATTTTTCTTCAAGGCGAGTCCAGCTTTCTTCACGACGTGCTTTTTCGCGTGATAAAACAGCTTCACCCATCGCATTTTCGATGCGTTCAACATAAACTTCAACTTCATCACCAGCTTGCAAGGAACCATCTTTACCTTTTGTGCCAAATTCCTTAAGTGGAATACGTCCTTCTACTTTAAGGCCAGCATCGATAATGACCATGTCTTTTTCGATTGCAATGATACGACCTTTCACAACGGATCCTTCAGTAAGATCGTTGGTTTGAAAGGATTCCATTAAAAGAGCTTCAAAATCCGCTGTTGTGGGATTATATTGTGACATAAGAACTCCTAAATATATACCTTTATTTAAAGAGGTATAAGCGCTGGGTTAGTGTTAATATGGGGTAATTCCATGATTTCTTATCTTTAATACAGGAAAGAAAAATTAGCGCTAAGCTGGAATCACCAGGATGATTTTATTTAACGGTATGAGCTTTTATGACAGGATCAATAAAGGTACACATAGCTGTTAATGCTTCTTCTATACTCAATTCTGACGTGTCAAGCAAGTGGGCGTTTTTTGCTGGTTTTAAAGGGCTTTGTTTGCGGGTTAAATCACGTTTGTCGCGTTGTTTAAGATTAGTAAGGATCTCATGATAATCTGCTTGTGCTCCTTTTTTTAAAATTTCTTGATAGCGGCGTTTTGCGCGTGTTTGAGCATTTGCAAAAACGTAGAATTTTATATTTGCGTCAGGGCAGACAACAGTGCCAATATCACGGCCATCAAGCACACTACCTGGCAGGGTTTTGGCAAAATTGCGTTGTTTTGCAACAAGAATTTCGCGCACAGCCGGTATGGTCGCTATTTTTGAAGCCGCTTCGCCAATTTCATGAGAAGTGAGAAGATTTGAATCTAAAGCGTTAAAATCAAGCTTTGTGGCGTATGTGATAGCACTGGTTTCATCATCAAGAGCCAATCCTTGCTGTAAAAGTACATAAGCAACACCACGATAGGTTAGACCAGTGTCTAAATGGTAAAGGTGATAATGGGTTGCAATTTTACGGGCTAATGTTCCTTTACCAGAAGCTGCTGGGCCATCAATTGCAATGATAAAAGGTTTCAAAGAATTTGACCTCCAAGTTGGTGCATTAAGGGGATAAACTCTGGAAAGCTGGTGGCAATCATTCGTGTATCATCGACGGTTACAGGTTTTTCTGATGCCAATCCAAAGACAAGAAAGCACATTGCGATTCGATGATCAAGATATGTTGTAACGCATCCACCTCCTAGGCTTTTTGTTGAGTTTTGCCCATGGACAATAAGGAAGTCTACACCTTCTTCACAATCGACATTGTTGATTTTTAATCCTTGGGCAATGGCAGAAAGCCTGTCTGATTCTTTAACACGCAATTCTTCAATTCCTAGCATAGTTGTTTTACCTTCAGCAAAGGCTGCTGCTACTGCTAAAGCGGGATATTCATCAATCATTGATGGGGCTCGCTCTTTAGGTACAGTTACGCCTTTTAATATTGATGATCTGACCCGTAGATCAGCAACATCCTCTCCGCCTGTTTGGCGTTGATTTAAAAGATCAATTTTAGCTCCCATTTCCCACAATGTTTGGATAAGACCGATTCTAGAGTTATTTATGAGAACATTTTCAATAATGATATCGGAGTCTTCCACAAGAAGGGCTGCAATGAGTGGAAAAGCAGCAGAGGAAGGGTCCCCTGGAACATCTATAATTTGTCCAGTAAGATGTGGTTGGCCATTCAGATGAATGAAACGTGTACCTTTTTTATCTGTTTCTATTTCAAGTTCAGCACCAAATGCTTTTAACATTTTTTCCGTGTGATCTCGGGTGAGGATTGGTTCAATAACAGTAGTAATACCAGGAGTATTAAGACCTGCAAGAAGAATTGCTGATTTAACTTGGGCAGAAGCCATTGGTACACGATAATAAATCGGACTAGCCATTTTAGGACCATAAAGCGTTAAAGGCAAATGATCATCACACATTTTTTCAACTGAAACGCCCATTAAACACAAAGGGTCAAGGATACGCTTCATTGGACGTTTAGATAGAGAAGAATCGCCAGTAAAAGTTGTTTTCATATGATAAGAACTGACCATTCCCATAATCAAGCGAGCGCTTGTTCCAGAATTTTTAAAATTTAAAGATGTCTGCGCTTGCAAAAGGCAGCCATTCCCAGTTCCGCGAATGACCCAGAGATTATTTTCCTTACGAATATGGGCACCCATAGCTTGCATAGCAGCAGCTGTTTGCAAAATGTCATCGCTTTCAAGAAGCCCGTGAATATGTGTTTCACCATTTGCAAGCCCCCCTAATATGAGAGATCGATGAGAGATTGATTTATCACCTGGTATTTTAATTGTACCAGAAAGATTGGTAGATTTTTGAGCTGTTGCGGGTATTGCGTTTTGCATAGAAGCTTTATTGAATTTTAATCTAAATTTTACAAAATTAAGTGTTCTTTAGCACACGCTTTAATAAGCGTCATGAGAAAATCCGTGTGAAACGATGCATTTATCTTTGACAAATACATTGTTTTTCGCTTAAGCACCTTAAATTCGTTTTTAAATGAAATTGTAGCTAACCAAAAAAGAGGCACGGTCCATGGCAAAACAGGAACTTGGAACCAAACGTGTTGACCCGGAAACGGGAAAGAAATTTTATGATCTTAATCGTGATCCTATTGTATCACCTTATACAGGGCTTTCTTATCCGCGCTCTTATTTTGAGGTTGCCGCAGCTGAAGCCAGTAGCGAAGAAGAAGTTGACACTGAAGAGCTAGATACAGCACTTGAAAAGTCTGCTTTTATGTTGCTGGAAGAAGATGTTGACGATTCTAAGGATGATGATCTCCCTATTTTGGAAGATGATGATATGGATCTCGGGGATGACGACGATACATTTTTATCGCACACTGAAAGCGATGAGGATGACGATGTAACCGACATTATTGGTGGTAGTGTTCCAGACGATGATGGTACTTAAAAGAAACGAGAAGATTCAGTATTCGTTTTGTTGAAGACAAATTCTTCTTGATCTTCGATTTTTCTCGTTTTAGGAATCTTGTTAGATTGTTAATCTTCCTTTTGGGAAGAGAGGGTATCTTTTATGGGCTATAGCTCAGCTGGGAGAGCGCTTGCATGGCATGCAAGAGGTCAGCGGTTCGATCCCGCTTAGCTCCACCAAAAAGGTCGGGATATTTTTCTTAATATAACGCAAATATTTGGAAAGAAGATCTATACATCGGTTGAGAGGTACCATGGTTTTCGTGATAAATCTCTTTTTTAAGAGGTTTATTCAATAGAGTTTGCAATATGTTTATCTTGCACTCATTCATTCTATGTCTTTTTGAATTTTTAACAGCCATAAAAATGAAAGTTTAATAAAAGCAAAGTGAAATAAACTATTCGCTAAACAAAAACTCTATTATTGCTTGAAGGTATTACAAAAAAGCCATTGATTGGATTATAACTTGTAATAAAAGATCTCAAGAGTAGCGTAAAATTAGATCCATAAACTGGAAAATAGTGCTAACTTCATGATTCGTAATGCGCAGCACATACCAAAATAGCAATGGGATTTGAATTTTATCTTCAAAAAAACAATTAATAAAATCAATGCATTATGCACTATAAATTCATGATTTAAATTTTATTCATCATGAATTCAATTGATATTGGTTATTATTATTGTCTGGTTGTGCTTTTATTTAGTTCTTGTAAGTTATTGTTATATTTAATCAAAATTAAAGAAGTGGTACATAGGATAATCTTATTGATTATGAACAAATAACAGCTATTGAATTGAATTTTATAAAGAATACCAGTCTTTTAGAGATTCAAATGCTTCAGTAGAACAATATTTTATTTTTAGCGCTAAAATTCTTGTCTTTATTTAGGGTGCAGCACAACAGAGAAGAATTTTAAATTATTCAAGGAAAGAAATAATGCCTTTTTATCGTTCAAGAACGTCAACTCATGGACGCAATATGGCAGGGGCTCGTGGTCTTTGGCGTGCAACAGGAATGAAAGATACGGATTTTGGTAAGCCCATTATTGCAATTGCGAATTCTTTCACACAATTTGTGCCAGGGCATGTACATTTGAAAGATCTTGGGCAACTTGTTGCGCGAGAAATAGCTGCCGCTGGTGGTGTTGCGAAGGAATTTAACACTATTGCTATCGATGATGGGATTGCTATGGGGCATGATGGAATGCTTTATTCTTTACCTTCCCGTGAAATCATTGCTGATTCTGTTGAATATATGGTCAATGCCCATTGTGCAGATGCTCTTGTTTGCATTTCTAATTGTGACAAAATTACGCCTGGCATGTTGATGGCTTCTTTACGGTTAAATATTCCAACAATCTTTGTTTCAGGTGGCCCTATGGAAGCTGGCAAGATTAAATGGAAAGATCAGGATATTACTGTTGATTTAGTTGATTCAATGATTGTTGCGGCTGATGATCGTAATTCAGAGGAAGAAGTTTCTGAAATGGAACGCGCCGCTTGTCCTACATGTGGCTCTTGTTCAGGCATGTTTACTGCCAATTCTATGAATTGTCTTACAGAAGCATTAGGACTTTCTCTTCCTGGAAATGGATCTATGTTGGCTACACATGCAGATCGTCAGCGGCTTTTTGAAGAGGCAGGCCGGCGTATCGTTACATTAACAAAGCGTTATTATGAACAAGATGATGAGACAGTTTTGCCGCGTTCTATCGCTTCACGTAAGGCTTTTGAAAATGCAATGATTGTAGATATTTCTATGGGCGGATCAACTAATACTGTGCTGCATCTTTTAGCAGCAGCGCAAGAAGGCAAGGTGGATTTTACCATGGCTGATATTGACCGTCTTTCACGCCGTGTTCCTGTTTTGTGCAAAGTTGCACCTGCTATTGCTAATATTCATATGGAAGATGTTCATCGCGCTGGTGGTATTATGGGGCTTTTGGGTGAATTAGATGCAGCCGGACTTATCGATACATCAACTTACACGGTTCATGCAAAAACGATGAAAGAGGCTTTGTGTCGATGGAATGTGAAACAAACCAATGAACAAAGCATTCATGAATTCTATCGTGCGGCACCAGGTGGTGTATCAACACAGTTAGCTTTTAGCCAAGCATCTCGTTATGATACTCTTGATCTTGATCGTGAAAAAGGTGTCATCCGTGATATTGCACACGCTTATTCGCAAGATGGAGGATTGGCGGTTCTTTATGGGAACCTTGCACAAGATGGTTGTATTGTGAAAACCGCAGGTGTTGATCAGTCGATTTTAACTTTTAAAGGTCCTGCACGGATTTTTGAAAGTCAAGATTCAGCTGTTTCAGCAATCTTGGCCGATAAAATTAAACCAGGTGACATTGTTTTGATCCGTTATGAAGGTCCACGTGGTGGGCCTGGAATGCAAGAAATGCTCTATCCCACGAGCTATCTTAAATCTAAAGGATTAGGGAAGGTTTGCGCACTTATAACAGATGGTCGCTTTTCGGGGGGTCTTCAGGGCTTTCTATCGGTCATGTTTCACCAGAAGCTGCTGAAGGGGGCACAATTGCTTTAGTGGAAGAGGGCGATATCATAGAGATTGATATTCCAAACCGTATCATTCATTTGATGGTTGATGATATTGAGATTGTACGCCGTCGTGCCAAGATGGAAGAAAAAGGAAACACTGCTTGGCAACCGGTTGAAGAACGTAAGCGTAAGATTTCAAAAGCTCTAAAAGCTTATGCAGCTATGACTACTTCTGCTGCTAAAGGCGCGGTTCGTAATATTTGATTTAAGTAAAATTTAAGTTTAGTGCAGATAAATAAAATTGACCAAAACTTTAATTTTTCAGATTGTCACTCATTGGTAGAGGGGAGGGTTATGAACTATTTTGATTAAAGCTTAGAGAGATTGAAAAATGTAATGATGTAATTTTTGATTGCTGTAGTTTCTCTACGTCATGAAGAGAACAAAAAGTTATCCCAAACAATACTATAAATAAGCTCTACTAAAACGCCAAAAGAAGATCTGTAGTTAGGGGATGAAATCAATTTACACTTATCTATAAGTTATGCTGATCATAAAAAAAGCAATAATAATACAATGAGTTATAAGCATAAATGGGGAATGAATAGAGTGGTATATTTGAAGGTTATCTTACAAGGTAAGAGTGTTTACCAAAGGAACTGATACACCATAATACTGATAATTAAATCACTTAATGTTGTTGGTAAGGAAAAATCAGAAAAGTGAAGTTTACTTGTTAGATTTTAACGTTCCAAATAAAAAATTATGAATCCTAAAAGGAGAAAAATCAAAAGGATTTAAATCCAAATAAAGCTTTTTTAAAAAATATGCCTAAGTAAATGATAAGAAATCTTTCTACAGTTTATTAGAAAATTCATTGTGCATTCAGCTGTTTAAGGCGATAGAGCTCTTCTAACGCAGCCTTAGGTGATAATTCATCAGGGTGGATATTATTTAAAGCTTCTTTAATTGCATAATATTTATCTGTTTCTTCAGTTGTAGGTGACGTTGTTTGAGGAGAAAATAGCGGCAAGTTATCAATTAATTTGTTTCCTTTTCCATTCATTTCACCTTTTTCTAATTGTTGTAGAACATCTGTAGCACGAGCAATAACTGCTGTGGGAAGTCCGGCAAGCTTTGCAACCTGTACACCATAGGATCGGTCAGCAGCTCCTTTAGTGACTTCATGCAGAAAGACCACATCACCATTCCAATTTTTGACTTTCATTGTTACATTATGAAGACGATTGAGTTTTTAGTCAGTGCTGTCATTTCATGGAAATGTGTGGCAAGGATGGCACGACAGTGGTTTACCTCATGAAGATATTCAACTGCTGCCCAAGCAATTGAAAGGCCATCAAAGGTTGATGTGCCCCGCCCGATTTCATCAAGAATAACGAGAGAACGGTTACTAGCGTGATTGAGAATGGTTGCTGTTTCAACCATTTCCATCATAAAAGTTGAACGCCCCCGTGCAAGATCATCAGAAGCACCAACACGACTAAATAAACGGTCAACAACACCAATATGAGCTGAAGCAGCTGGAACAAAGGAGCCCATTTGTGCCATAATAGCAATGAGAGCATTTTGCCGTAAAAAGGTTGATTTTCCTCCCATGTTTGGGCCTGTTAATAACCAAATTGCTGCATATTGATGGTCTTGTTGTGCAGAGAGATCGCAATCATTGGCAACAAATGATTCTGTTGCTTGTTTTCGTAATGCTTGCTCTACAACGGGGTGACGTCCCCCAGTGATCTGAAAGGTAAGCGAATCGTCAATTTTGGGACGACAATATCCTTGTTCTTCAGCTAAATGAGCTAAAGCAACAGATACATCTAAAACAGCAAGCGCTTCAGAGGCTTTACGAATGAAATCAACGTGTGCGGTAATTTCATTAACAAGTGTATCAAAAATTTCTAATTCAAGCGTTATTGCGTGATTTGCTGCATGAGCAATACGACTTTCAAGTTCAACAAGCTCTGTTGTAGTAAAGCGCATAGCGCTTGCCATTGTTTGCCGGTGGATAAAACGTTCTTTTGATTGCGGGTTATCTGTGAGAGCTGAAGCTTGTAAGCTTGTGACTTCAATGAAATACCCTAAAATGTTATTATGCTTAATCTTGAGTGTTTTAATATCTGTTTCTTGAGCATATTGTGCTTGAAGTTCAGCAATGATACGACGGGATTCGTCACGTAAACTGCGCGTTTCATCTAATTCTTGATGATAATTAGAACGAATAAAACCACCATCACGTTTAAGAAGAGGCAGATCATCGGCTAATGCTTTTTCTAATTGAATATGCAAAGCAATGGGTAAATGTGAGAATACTTCTCGTACGTCACCTATTTCTTGAGGAGGCAATTCATTGCTCAGAAGTTGGTTAAGCTCATTAATAATTTCAAAACCACGCTGAATTGTGGCTATATCACGTGGTCCTCCTCGGCCAAGAGCTAAGCGTGAAACTGCACGCGGCATATCTGCCCCCCTTTCAAAATAAGACGGATAGCTTTTGCAAGGGAAGTATTGCTCAGAAAAAAGGCAATTGAATCAAGACGTTTATCAATAATTTCAGGAGTAGTAAGCGGGGAAATTAAGCGCTCAGCAAGAAGACGTGAACCACCTCCTGTGACAGTGCGGTCGATAGTTTTTAGTAAGCTCCCGTCGCGTTGTCCAGATGTGGTACGAATAAGTTCAAGGTTAAGTCTAGTAGCTGCATCAATAAAAAGGGTGGCACTTTCATTTTGGCGCTCAGGTCGCATAAGAGGGGGCGATGAGTGATTTGCGTTTTTTCAATATAACGGATGGCGGCTGCGATTGCTGAAAGTTCTGCAGGTGAATAGTCTGCAATGCCTTCAAGAGTTGATAGTTTAAAATAATTGCAAATATCATGTTCAGCGGTTATTGTATCAAAAAGACTAAGTGGTTGAGGTGAGACAATACGACCAAGAGCATTAAAGAGCGATTTTTGCGATGGATCATGGAAAAATGAGTCGGCTACGATCACTTCTTGTGGGTCTACGCACATGATATCTGTCAAAAGCTTTTCATGGTGACTTTGTGTAACACGAAATATGCCCGTGGAAATATCAATCCAAGCAAGGGCAAATTCTTTTCTGTCATTGGTTCTGGTGCGAGCAAGTGTCATCAAATAATTTGCGCGCGTTGGATCAAGGAGCTTTTCTTCTGTTATGGTTCCGGGTGTAACAAGGCGTACAACATCACGCTGAACAACGGATTTTGAGCCGCGCTTTTTTGCTTCTGCAGGGTCTTCTGTTTGTTCACATACAGCAACACGATAACCACGAGCGATAAGCTTTTGCAAATAATCATCTGCAGAATGAACAGGAACACCACACATGGGAATGTCTTCGCCTAAATGTTTGCCACGTGTTGTGAGCGTGATTCCTAAAGCTTGTGAAGCTTCAATTGCATCATTGAAGAATAATTCATAAAAATCACCCATACGATAAAAAAGAAGAGAATCGCTATTGACTGCCTTGATTTCTATATATTGCTCCATCATGGGTGTAAGGCGATCTTGATGTGCAGTTGCAGACTGTGGGATTAAATTATTTTTATATTCAGCCTTTTCTGTCATTTTGACGTGCCCATTTCCTTTGATATAGGTTTTTACGCCCTTTTTTATTTACTTCAATGCAGATCTTCATTATCTCTAAATTGAAACGTATAGTAAATTATCTATTTAATGAAAACATAGCGATTTTTAGCATATGAATCAAACTTTAAAATCAAGTAGTTGCACTTGTTAGTAAGCAGAATATATACTGTTTTTGGAGAAAAATAAGTCAGATGAAAAAAGTGAACAGGGTCAAAAAGTGCATAAAAAAGCTTATAGTGCAAGCGAGCAAGAGGCTCTTGATTTTCATAGTCGTGGTCGGCCAGGAAAGCTTGAAATTGTTGCAACAAAGTCTATGGCAACTCAGCGTGATTTAGCACTTGCTTATTCGCCGGGTGTGGCTGTTCCGGTTAAAGAAATCGCTCACGATTCAGCACTGGCTTATGATTATACAGCAAAAGGCAATCTTGTTGCTGTTATATCAAATGGGACTGCTATCTTAGGTTTAGGGAATTTAGGGGCACTGGCATCTAAACCGGTGATGGAAGGAAAAGCGGTACTCTTTAAGCGTTTTTCAGATATTGATGCGATTGATTTAGAAATTGACACAAACGATACGGAAAGTTTTATCAATCTAGTGCGCCATTTGGAGCCATCTTTTGGTGGCATTAATCTTGAAGATATTAAGGCGCCTGATTGCTTTATTATCGAAAGCCGTTTGCGCGAGATAATGAACATTCCTGTTTTTCACGATGATCAACATGGAACAGCAGTTATCGTAGCTGCTGGTGTTCTCAATGCTTTGCATTTAACTGGGCGTGATATGAAGAATACGCGGTTGGTTTGCAATGGCGCTGGTTCTGCGGGGATTGCTTGTATTGAGCTCATCAAAGCAATGGGTTTTCGTCCTGAAAATATTATATTATGTGACACTAAAGGCGTTGTCTATGAAGGTCGTGAAGAGGGGATGAATCAGTGGAAGTCTGCTCATGCTACAAAAACAGATAAGCGTACTCTTGCCGAAGCAATGGAAGGGGCTGATATATTTTTCGGAGTTTCAGTTAAAGGTGCATTAACTCGTGAAATGGTCAAGTCAATGGCTCCACGGCCGATCATTTTTGCTATGGCCAATCCCGATCCCGAAATTACACCTGAAGAGGTTATGCAAGTACGTGATGATGCTATTATAGCAACAGGTCGATCAGATTATCCCAATCAAATTAATAATGTTCTTTGTTTCCCATATATATTTCGTGGTGCGCTTGATGTGCGTGCGACAGTTATTAATGAAAGTATGAAGATTGCTGCAGCAAGAGCTATTGCTGGTTTAGCGCATGAAGATGTGCCAGATAGCGTTGCAGAAGCTTACCATGGCAATCGGCTAAAATTTGGCCAAAACTATATTATTCCCGTTCCATTTGATCCACGTTTACTTACAGTTGTTTCAATTGCAGTGGCAAAAGCAGCAATGGAGAGTGGTGTTGCAAGGAAGCATATTGATGATTTAGAGGCTTATGAGCGTGATTTAAATGCTAGGCGCGATCCTATTGCATCCATGATGCGTGGTGTTTACAATCGTGTTCGTCAAGCGCCAAAACAAATTGTTTTTGCAGAAGGCGAAGAAGAACAAGTGATGCGTGCAGCAGTTTCTTATGTTCATCAAAAATTGGGCAAAGCAATTTTAATTGGCCGTGAAGAACAGATTAAAGATACTGCTGTTGTTGCTGGAATTGATCTTGAACGTGAGGGTATTTCTATTGTTAATGCTAAGCTATCCGATTATACGGATGCTTATGCTGATTATCTTTATAAAAAAATGCAGCGTCAAGGTTGGTTGTTGAGAGATTGTCATCGCCGCATTAATAATGATCGCAATTATTTTGCCGCTTGTATGGTAGCATTGGGCCATGCTGATGTGATGATTACAGGGGTAACACGAAATTATGAAACAGCTTTAATGGATATACGCCGGGTAATTGATGAAAAACCAAAAGAACGGCTGCTTGGTATCTCAATGGCTATTTGTCGTGAACGAACTGTGTTTATTGCTGATACAGCTATTTATGAACATCCTAGCGCTGAAGAACTTGCCGACATAGCTGAACAGACGGCTTCTTTTGTTCGTGGGCTGGGGTATCAGCCACGGGTAGCATTTTTAGCATTCTCTACCTTTGGGTATATGAAAGGGCAGGTTACTCAGCATATTCAAGATGCTGTTGATCTTTTGTGTGAACGTAAGGTTGATTTTGAATTTGATGGAGAAATGAGTGCCGATGTAGCACTCAATCCGAAATTGATGCAACAATATCCTTTTATGAAGTTAACAGAACCTGCTAATATTTTGGTCATGCCTGGATATCATTCATCTTCAATTGCAAGTAAAATGTTACAAGAGCTTGGCCAAGCAACCATTATTGGCCCCATTTTAATTGGGTTGAAAAAATCTGTCCAAATTGTGCCGTTTAGTGGACACGACACAAATATTGTCAATATTGCAACACTGGCGGCTTATCATGCAGCAAAAATTGTTTGAGAGAAAAAACTGAAATTTTAAGATCTTTTTAATATTGGAAAACCAAAAATAGATCGCATCTGTTTTGAAACAATTTTTAAGATGGTTGCGTTGAGTTATTTTTTTGTTCTTCAGCAATACGCTTTTGAAATAAAGCTGCAAAATCGATAGGATCAATGCGCAAGGGCGGAAAACCACCATTGTGAGTAGCATCAGATATAATTTGCCGAGCAAAGGGAAACAAAAGACGGGGACATTCAATAAAGACCAATGGCATAACGTGTTCTTGTGGAATATTTTTAATATGGAAAATACCACCATAAATTAGTTCTACATGAAATAATATTTCAGAATCATCAAAGGCTTTGACTGAAAGTGATAAGGTTACATCATAATTATCGTTGCCAGCTGGGTTGGCATCAACATTTATGTTAATATCAATTTGCGGTGCTTTTTCTCGTGGACGCAATGACTGAGGGGCGTTTGGATTTTCAAATGAAAAATCTTTTAAGTACTGAGTCAATACAGCAAAAACTGGCCCTGCATTTTTATTATTTATTTCACCTTCGGCCATATTAAATACCTTTCATATGGAATGCATATATTTTTCAGGTTTCAAAATAAAGTGGTTACCATGCTTTGTGCAAGGTTACAAGAAACGTTCTTTTGTCTTCGTTATTTTTTGGTTTTCTGTCGCTTTTTTATATTTTAATGATCATCATTTATACGCCAAGGAGATTCTTTGATATTGTAGCTTTGATAATCTTCTGCGTTAAGCTCAATTATTTTTTCAGATTTATTTTGAGTCTTGGCACTGGTTTTAGCATTAATTTTATTTTTTAATGATAAAAAGAGGAAACGGATAAAGGTACGTATAGGTTTTATAAGGAGTGATATTCCTAAAATATCGCTTACAAAACCAGGAAAAATAAGTAAAATCGCTCCAATAATAATGAGGACATCATCAGCTATATAATATTCTGACATAGTCCCTTGGATAAGTTCTCTTTGTATATTTTTTAAAAGGCTAATACCCTGAATACGTAATAAAATACTTCCAATTATCATTGTTAAAAGGATTAAACTTAAAGTTGCTAAAATTCCGATTTCATTCCCAACAACAATAAAACTGGCAATTTCGATAAAAAGAACGCTAAGGACAATAACCACAAAAAAGCGAGGCTTTATATGATAGAATTTTGTCACACGAAACTTCCCTTCTCAAGATTTTTTATAGGAAAATTTATATATAGTGTCTTTTCAACTTAAATTAGAGACCATAAACACTATTTGAATGGTAGATTTATTTAATTTATATATTTATTGATAAATAATATTAACTGCAATGTTTATTACAGATCACTTTAAGTTTGGAGATTGACAGCACCCATGGAATTTGACGTTGTACTTGTAATAGCTCTTGTTATTATGGTTGTTGTTTTTATGCAACTACGTAATGTATTAGGAAAGCGGACTGGTTTTGAAAGACCTCCCTTTGATCCTTATTCTGGTTGTTCTAAAAAGCAGATTGAAACAGAAACAGTCGATCATAGTCTTTCGTTCCCTCATCAGGCTAACGCACGAAAGAAAGATTTTAGCGAAATTGATGCAATTGCACCAGAAGGAAGCGCATTGAATGATGGTTTGCGGGCTATCTGTCAGGCTGATTCTAATTTTTCTCCTCAATTTTTTGTCAATGGTGTTCAAATTGCTTATGAGATGATTATGACAGCTTTTGCACAAGGTGATCGTGATCAGCTTAAAAAGTTGCTTTCTCAAGATGTTTTTGAAAGTTTTTGTGCAGCTATTGAGCGGCGCGAAAAGAGAGAAGAGAAAGTCGAATTTACTTTTGTCGGGATTAATAAAGTTGAATTTGTTGCAGCAGAAATGCAAAAAAATGAAGAGTTTTTAACTGTGCGTATTGTGAGTGAAATTATTTCTGTAACTTATAATAAGCAAAACGAATGTATAGATGGTGATCCTGAAGCTATTGTAGAAATTAAAGATGTTTGGACCTTTGTTCGCAACAGTTTATCACAAGATCCAAATTGGAAACTTTTTGCAACAGAAGATGGAGATTAAAACGATTGTTCGTTTATTTGAGTTTTTTTAATTAAATTCAAGAAAATTGCAGGGTCAAAATGGCTAGAGGTCAAGAGGAGGAGGGGCATAAGTTATTGGTGTTAGAAGATAGCCTTTTGTGGGAGAAAGTTTGTCGTACTACGATACCGCTTCATGATAGAAGCTCTCCTTTTATGAGAGAAGATATTCAAAATACCAAACATAAAAAACTGCAAGAAGAACATGTTCTTTCATTTTCTCAACAAAATCAAAAACAATTAACGATGGTTAAAAACAGTAGAGGGATGATAGAACAAACAGAAAAAATATATTTTTTCGATCGTGCAACACATCGTAAAATTGCAAAGGGTCACTATCCTATAGAAGCATGTATTGATCTTCATGGTTTTATACAGGATGAAGCCTATTTTTTCTTGAAAAAATTTCTACAATCATCTCAACAGCGTGGATTACGCTATGTTCTAGTGATTACAGGAAAAGGCCAATCACATGGAAGTAATGGCGTTCTATGTCAGTATGTTCCTTATTGGTTATCAACACCAATTTTTCGGTATTATATTCATGCTTTTGAGAAAGCTTCTCGTCAGCATGGTGGAAATGGCGCACTTTATATCCGGTTACGCAGTTTACATAAGGGGAAATAGTTATGATGCTGTGTTTAGTGAAATTGTGCAAATCATGTTTATTGTTGAATTAAGAAGAAACAACTCTTCTTTGTTATAAGTAGAGATCATTCGTGTTCTGTTTCAGAAAATTCTTGTGGTTTGAAATAATAGACTGTTGAACAAAATTCACATGTGACTGAAATTTGTTGGTTTTCGACTGTTTGAGCACGTTCTTCAGTAGAAAATTTATCTAATATCATTTTAATTTTTTTGCGTGAGCAAGAACATTGAGCCACAATAGAAGAGGCTTTAAAAACTGTAACGCCTTGTTCATGAAAAAGACGGAACAGTAGCCGTTTAGGACCAACTTGAGGGTCTGTAAGCTCTTCATTTTCAATGGTTTTAGTGAGTACTTTAACTTCTTGCCATTGATCTTTAAGTTGGGCATGAGTTTTGGTTTCTTTTACTTGTTTATGTGTTATATGCGTTTTATGATAGGGTGATGCTTGAGGCAAAAGTTGGGTTAAAATACCCCCTGCTCGCCAGGTTTTTGTTAATTTTCCTTGGTGATCATGATTGATTAACATGGCGACTGCCAAACGGATATCTGTGGAGATTTGTTCTGATTGATCAAAATAAGTACAGGCAACCTCTTGTAAATTTGATCCATCTAATGCGACAATTCCTTGATAGCGTTTCGTATGGGAACCTTGATCGATGGTAAATGCTAAGGTTCCTTTGCCAAGCAGCATTTTTGAAGATGTTTGACCATTGGTTATTGCTTGTTTTAAACTTTTTTCATCAAAGCGAGCGTAACCACGCAGCTGAGAGGGAGTAGTAAAGTCACATACCAGCATATTTACTGGTCCATTAGAGTGAGTTTGTAAGATAAATTTCCCTTTAATTTTGAGTGATGTTCCAAGCAGAACGGTTAAAACCAAAGCTTCTGCCAAAAGATAAGAGACAGGTTCAGGATATTGATGGCTTGTAAGAATAGAGTTTACAGCTTCTCCAAGTTGTACAATACGTCCACGCACATCAAGTCCTTCAACTTGAAAGGGAATAACAGTATCATCTCCATTCAAGAAGACGTCATTAGAATAAGTTTCGTTATTGGTTTTTTTGCTTTCAGTGTTCATGTCTTTGACTTTTTATGATTTTGAGTAAGTTATTGTGTAGAGAAAAATGCGTCATGTAAACACCAAGCAAAAATCGCTTTTTGGGTATGAAAACGATTTTCAGCTTCATCAAAAACGACAGAATGTGGTCCATCAATTACAGTATCTACGACTTCTTCGCCACGATGAGCAGGAAGACAATGCATAAAAAGAGCATTGGGTTTTGCTAATTTCATTAAAGCTTCATTGACTTGATAGGGCTGAAAAATAGAATGATTGCGGACACGAAATTCTTGCCCCATGGAAACCCATGTATCGGTAATAATACAATCAGCATTTTCTGCAGCTTTTTGGGGATCATTAGTAAGTGTAATATGAGCACCCCGTTTACGTGACCATTCAACATGTTTTGTTTGTGGTTTGCTGCTTTTGGGTATGACAATGCGTAGATGAAAGTTAAAAAGAGCTGTCGCTTCGATTAAGGAATGAAGAACATTATTACTCTTTCCCATCCAAGCAAATATTTTGCTAAAAATTGGTCCACGATGCTCTTCATAAGTAAGAATATCTACTAGAATTTGGCAAGGATGCGTATCATCTGTAAGGACATTAATGACAGGAATTTGGACACGTTGTGCTAATTTGAGCATTCGATGGTGTATTGTAGTCCTTAGTGTAATGATGTCTACAAAACGCGATAATATTCGTGCTGTATCAGCAATGATTTTGCTGTGACTGAGTTGCATCTGTGAACCAGTTAACATAAGCGTTTCTCCACTAAGCTATCGCATGCCGATATCAAATAAAATGCGAGTGCGTGTGGACGGACGGTTTTTAAAAATCATTGCTAATGTTTTACTAATAAAGGGTTTTGAATTTTGCCCTGCTTTGAAAGTTGTTTTAAGGATTGCGGCATAATCGATGATAATGCGTGCTGTTTGTGGGGTTAAAATGGATAAGTCAAAAAAATAGCAAAGAGCATTTATCATGAGATTACATTTATTTTTTTATGAATTTGAAAGGTGAGCAATTGCTTTTTCAATACGGTGCAGACCTTCACGTATTTCTTCTTCAGTTATGATGAGAGGAGGTAAGAAACGCACAAAATTGTTGCCGGCACCAACACTTAAAATATATTCATTTTCCAATGCAGTGATGACATCATTTTGGGGGACGATACACTGGACACCTATCATAAGGCCTTTTCCTTGAACTGAGCAAATAACATCAGGATAAGTTTCAAGAATAGTTAAAAGCCCTTGTTTTAGCTGATGAGCTACGTGTTGCACATGGTTAAGAAAACCAGGTTCTGACACAACATCAAGAACACTATTGCAAACAGCCATACCAAGAAGATTGCCTCCAAAAGTTGAACCATGGGTTCCCGGTGTCATGCTTTTTGCAGCTTTATCTGTTGCAAGGCAAGCCCCTAATGGAAAGCCCCCACCCAGCCCTTTTGCTAGAGTGAGAATATCAGGTATAATATCACTCCATTCATAAGCGAAAAGTTTACCTGTTCGTCCAATACCAGTTTGAACTTCGTCTAAAATTAATAACAGGCCATTTTCATCACATAGTTTGCGTAAAAGCTTTAGAGTTTCAAGAGGTACTGCTCGAAGCCCCCCTTCTCCTTGAATGGGCTCAATAAGGATGGCTGCAGTATTTTTATTAATGGCACTACGTAAAGCTTTTTCATCCCCAAAGGGAACTTGAATAAAACCACTTACTTTAGGGCCAAAACCTTCAAGATATTTTTTTGTCCACTAGCAGCAAGCGTTGCAAGTGTACGGCCATGAAATGCATCTTCAAAAGTAATAATTTCAAAACGTTCTGGTTGACCATTTGCGTAGTGATAATGTCGTGCAGTTTTAAATGCGCACTCTAATGCTTCTGCACCAGAGTTACAGAAAAAAACTTTGTCAGCAAAGCTATTTGCACAAAGACGTGTAGCAAGTGTTTCTTGTTCAGGTGATTGAAAAAGATTGGAAATATGCCAAAGTTTTTCAGCCTCTATTTTAAGAGCATCAATTAGTTTTGGGTGAGCATATCCTAAAACATTGACAGCAACGCCAGATGTAAAATCAAGATAACGCTCTCCTTTGTCGGAAATAAGCCATGCACCATTGCCTTGTTTAAAACACAAATTACGTCGAGCATAATTATTATAAAGTGATTGTGTAGAGGTGCTTTCCATCATTATTTCCTTTATTTCTTAAGCACCGCAATCTGATGAACAAAATACTGCTACGCTTATCAATGCAATGTAATCGGTACTTCAAAATTATTGATAAACTATCGCGCCAATTTATAAAAAGTCAATTAAGGTTTCTAAAAGGTATGTTTACATGAAAAGGTTGGAGAAAAAGAAAGAATTTTATCTATGATTGATTCGCAAGTTGGGGAAAACTTTTTAAAAAGACATTTCAGAAGGTAAAGGCTCTTGTCATAGAGTCAGTGCATATTATAGTCTAAATAAGCAAACGAAATTGTATTTACGTTTGTAAATCTACGGATCAAAAGAGATCTTTTTGCGCTTGATTTTAAAATATAAAAAAAAGTTAAGACATTTGAAAATGCGATAAAAATGCATTTCAATGATATAATCAGAAAGGAGTTCTTGTATGAGCTGGACATGTGAACGCGTTGAACTTCTTAAGAAGTTTTGGAGTGAGGGTCTAAGTGCAAGTCAGATCGCAGCTCAACTAGGTGGGGTTAGCAGAAATGCAGTGATCGGTAAAGTGCATCGGCTAAAATTACCAGGGCGTGGTAAAACAACACCTGTGATATCGCGTGTACAAAAAACATCAACAGGTGTTGGTTCATCAATACCACGAATGCGCCGTGCTGCATCTTCTGTAGTTCCAGAAAATGCTATTTCTTGCAGTGTTGGAGCTACAGCTTTGAAAATGGATTTTATAGCTGAGGATGTGGAAGCAGTTGATGTTTTAGAGCAATCAAAAGTGGTTGTTCCTATTTCACGTCATCTTAATCTTTTGCAACTGAGTGAAAATACATGTAGATGGCCAGTGGGAGATCCTTTGTCATCAGATTTTCATTTTTGTGGCGCTGATTCTGGTGAAGGCAACCCTTATTGCGCTTTTCATGCCAAAATAGCGTTTCAACCAATATCAGAAAAACGGCGAGTAAGAATATAATTAAAGGTATTATCCTATATTAGAATTTATATTTTATAAGTGAATTTTAGTTAAAAAAGTAAAAAATTATTTTTAAATCTGGATCTTATAAAAGAGATCTTTTGTGAAGATATATATTTAAATGGATGTGAAATTTTTATTGGAATCTTGAGGGTTCAAATTTCACTTTTCGTGGTTGTTCGTTCGAATGATAATACGCATTGGTGTGTGTATAAATCATTACAAAATTTAGACAAAGTTTCATTATTCCGCGGATGTTTTGTTATCTGTAGGTATTTCTTGATTCTTAAGGCTAAATTGTATCATTCAACTGGTGTGCTTGATATTTACTTTTTCATTTTTTGATGCACTTTTATGATAAGAAATTCTCCTAAAACGAAAGTAATAGGAAGTTCAAGCAAGTCTTGGTGGCTATATCAAAATACTAACTGTGCGTATTTAATTATTATTAGTTGTTAAGCAGTTTTATTGCTTCTTATTCATAGAGGTGTTTTTTGTTAGTTGTTAACTGTATATGTTAATTGAGGCTATTGTTGATATTACAGCAATAAAGTCCATTATTGCATATTAACATGATTGGTTGAATTGTTTGAGATTACGGTTCATAGGGTAGAATGAGTAATACTGAGTGGACTGTGGTGTTAACCAAGTTATAGTGATTTGAAAGATAAAGTCTGTGCTTGTATAAAAAGTGCACATCAAGAGAGTAAAGCTAAACTAATACGGTGTGTACAAACTAATTTTAAGGTTTCGTAAGAAAGCTGAAATGTCCACTCTAATATAGAAATGATTTAAATCAAAAATATTGCTTGTTTGTTTTATTTCTTAATAAAGCACCGAAAGAGTAAAATTGTTTATTTGGGTGAAATAAATCATTTATCGTTAGAAGATCCTTTGACAGCTATAGCTTTTTCTATTTTTGGCAGAATTTCTTTTTGATAAATTTGCCATGTTAAAGGGCCAATATGTCTGGCAATGATGATGTTTTCTTTATCCAGAACAAAGGTTTCCGGTGGTCCATATACGCCCCAGTTAATGGCTGTATGGTTTGAAACATCAAAACCGATAAGTTTAAAAGGATTGCCAAAATGAGTTAAAAAACGTTTGGCATTTTCTTTGTTATCTTTAAAATTAATTCCGATAAGATCAAAACGATGATCTTTTGCGATTTTCATAAGGACGGGATGTTCTTCACGGCAAGGTGGGCACCAGGATCCCCAAAAGTTAATTAATGTTATGCGTCCTTTAAACTGTTCTGAATTTAAATAATCGTCTTTGTTTAACAAGGGAAGGTTAGTTTTAGGAGCTTGTTTTCCAATTAATATATTTGGGGTGAGGGAAAGATCGTTAGAGTGTTTGTTTTTTATAGAGCTAAAGAGCAGTAAGATTAAAAGAAGAAAGAGCAAAAATGGCGCAAGCAGGCCAAATAAAATAGATAAAGATATACTTTTTTTACATTTGGATGGAGTTGTTTTCATCGCATTTTTCTTCCAAAATAAGCTCTTTTGCTTGTAGTTGTTGCAAGATTTTTCTTTGATGGGCTCCTTTACGGAGAATATGCCCAATAAAACAAAGCAGAGTAATTGCAGAAAGCATGTAACTTAAAATGACAGTTTGTTCATGGTGAAGAGTGCCAAGGAGAAAATCAATGCGCTGAGAAAAATTTGCTAAAAGTTTGTTTTGCATATTATTTGAGTTAGGTATGGTAAAGAAGTTTTAATGTTAAGTACGACGGGTTATTTTAGTTTGGAGTGCTTGAATATGACGACGAGTAATTTCATTTTGCATGGCCATTAAGTTTAATAAGATAAATAGAAGAATAAAGCAAAACATCATAGTTATAAGTGGCCATAGCATGGGGCCATCAATTGTTGTGCCACCTGAACGTAAAAGTGATGCTGATTGATGAAGCGTATTCCACCAATTGACGGAAAATTTAATAATGGGGATGTTGACTAATCCAACCAGTGTTAAAATCGCTGTAGCACGTGCAGCTTTTACTTGGTTATCAAAAGCACGAGCGAGCGTGATAATAGCAAGATAAATAAAAAATAAGATTAAAACTGATGTTAATCTAGCATCCCATACCCACCATGTTCCCCATGTGGGGCGTCCCCAAAGGGCTCCTGTCATTAAGGCTAAAGCTGTAAAGATTGCTCCAATGGGAGCACTACATTTGAGTGCTATATCAGCAAGGCAATTATTCCAAATCAGGCTGCTTAGTGCAGCGGCACTCATCATAATGTAGCAAATTGTAGATAGCCATGCAAAAGGCACATGAATATACATAATCCTAACAGTAATACCTTGTTGATAGTCATCGGGAGAATGTATAACAAGAGCTAATCCTAAGATAAAAAAAAGCACTGTTGCGCTGGTTAACCAAGGCAAAACAGTACTGCTAATTTCCATAAAACGAGTTGAATTTATGAGGAAAAGCTTCGTTTTTTTTTGACGTGGTAATTCATTCATAAGTTTATAATAAGCAAACTTTAGTTTTGCAGCAATTATCTTTTATTATTCTAATATAAATATTTCAGTGTTATAGCTGCGACAAAAGAGCTAAAGACACTCAAAAAAAGTGAGAAAGCAATAAGAAAAGCCAAGGCAGTAAAGAAGATGTTTGGTATTATTGGGGCTGTAGAAGCTGCAACACCAAAAATCATGATTGGAATTGTCCATGGCAGAATAATAATGAAAGTGAGGATAGTACTGTGCGGCAATGATATTGCCAATGCTGCACCAATGGCACCAATAAAAATGATAGCAGGTGTTCCACATAAAAGGGTGAGCATCGTTGCGAAAGTTGTTTTAGCATCTAAATGGAGCATAAATGCTAAAATAGGGGTAGCAAGAATAAGAGGCAGCATAGTGCCTGCCCAATGGGCAAGGCATTTGGTAAAAACAATAAGTGTTAAGCTTTGTCTGTGAGCGGCAAGGATAAGTTGATCAAGATTGCCATCATCATGATCAATTTGAAACAGTTTATTAAGGTTAAGTAGGCTAGCTAGAAGAGCACCAAGCCATAATATACCTGGACCTATTCGTGCGAGAATATCTGGATCTGGCCCGATGGCAAAAGGAATGATCATAATAACAGCAATAAAAAATAAGAGCTCTGTTAGTGAAGAAACTTGTGGTTCTAAGGTTAATTTAAGATCTCGCCAGAATAATGCTTTCATTTATACTTTCTCTTTATAAGGGTAGAAAATGCTCTAGGGCAATCGTATAGTTTTCTGGAAGACCAAGGGGTGTATGGGTTGCAGCAATAATCATGCCGCCTTGGTTGAGATGATTTTGAAAAAGATTTGCGAAAATGTTTTGGGTATGGCTATCAACGCCAGATGTTGGTTCATCTAGAATCCAAACAGGACGATAAGATAGCAAAAGACGAGCAATAGCTACGCGTCTTTTTGCCCAGTTGATAAAACGCGAAAAGGTAGGTGCCCAAGATCAGAAAGACCAACATCAGCAAGGGCTTCATGGGGCGTACGCAGATATTGACCGTAAAATGCTGCCCAAAATTGCAAATTATCAATGACTGATAAGAAGGATTTCATAGCATTTTGAATACTGAGATAATGACATACACTAGCTAAAGGATATGTCTGTGTATGTTCTTTAAAAATGACATGGCCTTCAGCAGCTTCAAGAAGGCCGACAATGATTCGCAACAATGTCGATTTTCCGATGCCATTTGGGCCTGTAATTGTCATGAGCTGTTGTGGGAGTAGACAAAAAGAAAGACCTTGAAATAAAATTTCTTCATTTCTACGTGCTGCTAGATTTTTACCTAATAACACCATGTGATTGCCTGTTATTCTTATTATTTCTATAGCTTTTATTACATTGTAAAATAAAAAACACGTTTTTTATGTAATTGTATCTAGAATAGTTCTAGGAATAGTTTTATAAGGTGTATGTTCTATCAGTTGTCGATGTAGAATGGATTTTAAGATCGAGCTTGCGAATTGACCGAAGAAAGCGGGGAATGGATAGCGGAAGTGACTGCATTCGTATTCAAGCTGCATTTATATTTGTAGTTTGTGTTGTTCATTCCGGAAAATGGGTGAATATATAATATAAGGATGAACAATCATGTCTCAAATTGATAGCTTTAAGTGTCGTAAAACTTTAAATGTTGGTGGCAAAGAATACGTTTATTATAGCTTGATTGAAGCAGAGAAAAACGGCCTTAAAGGTGTTTCTCGTTTGCCATTTTCCATGAAGGTTCTTCTCGAAAATCTGCTACGATTTGAAGATGGCCGTACAGTTAAAAAAGAAAATATTTTAAACATTGCTCATTGGCTGAATGATAAAGGCAGCGCTGGTGCAGAAATCTCTTATCGCCCCGCACGCGTTCTCATGCAAGATTTTACTGGCGTCCCTGCAATTGTTGATCTTGCTGCAATGCGCGATGCTATGGTCAAATTAGGAGGAGACGCTGAAAAAATCAACCCTCTCATTCCTGTTGACCTCGTCATTGACCACTCAATTATCGTTGATAATTTTGGCAATTCAATGGCATTTAAGAAAAATGTTGAGCGTGAATATGAGCGCAATGGCGAGCGTTATCGTTTTCTTAAATGGGGGCAGAAAGCGTTTAAAAATTTTCGTGTTGTTCCTCCCAGAACAGGGATTTGTCATCAGGTCAATTTAGAATATTTAGCGCAATGTGTATGGATGAACGATGGGGATGGTTGTCAGACAGTTTATCCTGACACGTGCGTGGGAACTGATTCGCATACAACCATGGTGAATGGTTTGGGTGTTTTAGGTTGGGGTGTTGGCGGTATTGAAGCAGAAGCTGCCATGTTGGGGCAGCCAGTTTCAATGTTATTACCTGAAGTTATTGGTTTTCATTTAACTGGAAAACTGAAAGAAGGTGTAACTGCTACTGACTTAGTTCTAAGGGTAACACAAATTTTACGCCAAAAAGGTGTTGTTGGTAAATTTGTTGAATTTTTTGGTCCTGGTTTAGAGTATATGACGCTTGCTGATCGGGCGACAATTGCGAATATGGCGCCTGAATATGGGGCAACCTGTGGTTTTTTCCCAATTGATAAAGAAACAATACGCTATCTTAATATGACAGGGCGCGATGAAAATCGGATTGCTTTGGTAGAGGCTTATTCTAAAGCACAAGGGATGTGGCGTGATGAAACAGGACCTGATCCTGTTTTTAGTGATGTAATTGAATTAGATATGGGAAGCATTGTGCCTTCTATGGCTGGCCCTAAACGTCCTGAAGGGCGGGTTCCATTGGAAGATGTGGGCCAAGGTTTTGAGATGGCATTGGTCCATGATTATAAGAAAACTACTGGGCAAAATGACCGTTATAAGGTTGAGGGTGAGGAGTATGAGCTCGGTCATGGAGATGTGGTGATTGCTGCGATTACTTCTTGTACGAATACATCAAATCCAAGTGTTCTTATTGCTGCTGGCCTTTTGGCACGTAATGCTGTGGCAAAAGGTCTCAAAACCAAGCCATGGGTTAAAACTTCTCTTGCGCCTGGTTCACAGGTAGTTGAAGCTTATCTTCTTAGTTCAGGTCTTCAGAAAGATTTGGATGCTTTAGGGTTTAACTTAGTTGGGTTTGGATGCACGACATGTATCGGGAACTCTGGTCCTTTGCTGCCAGCCATTTCCAAAACGATAAACGATAATGGTTTAATTACTTCAGCAGTCCTTTCAGGTAATCGTAACTTTGAAGGGCGTGTATCACCTGATGTGCAAGCAAATTATTTAGCTTCACCACCGTTAGTTGTAGCGCATGCTCTTATGGGGACGGTACGCAAAGATCTAACCCAAGAGCCTCTTGGTAGAGGTTCGGATGGTCAGCCAGTTTACTTAAAAGATATTTGGCCTACTTCTAAAGAAATACAAGAATTTATCGAAGAAAATGTTACTCGTAAGATTTTTGTTGAGAAATATGCAGATGTGTTTAAGGGAGATGAAAATTGGCAAAAAGTTCAAGTGTCTTCTGGTGTTACCTATTCTTGGGATGATCAGTCAACTTATGTACGTAACCCGCCTTATTTCGACGGTATGCTGAAAGTTCCTGGTGCATTAGAAGATATTAAAAATGCACGAATTTTAGGTTTGTTTGGTGATAAAATTACGACTGATCATATTTCTCCTGCTGGTTCTATTAAGGTTGATTCGCCTGCGGGGCAATATTTGACTGATCATGGTGTTAAAATGGCTGATTTTAATCAGTATGGAACCCGTCGTGGAAATCATGAAGTTATGATGCGTGGGACCTTTGCTAACATCCGCATTCGTAATTTTATGTTAGGAGAAAGTGGTCGTGAAGGAGGTTATACAGTTCATTATCCATCCAAAGAAGAAACAACAATTTACGATGCAGCAATGACATATAAGCAAGAAAGAGTCCCACTCGTTATTTTTGCTGGTATTGAATATGGCAACGGGTCATCTCGTGATTGGGCGGCTAAAGGTACTAATCTTCTTGGTGTAAAAGCAGTGATTGCTCAATCTTTTGAGCGTATTCATCGGTCTAATCTTGTTGGTATGGGTATTGTTCCTTTTGTATTTGAAGCGGGTGCAAGTTGGCAATCGCTTGGTTTAAAAGGAGATGAACAAATAACGATTGAAGGAATCGATAATTTGAAACCTCGTCAGAAGACTACAGCTACAATCACTTTTTCTGATGGAATGGTGAAAACTGTACCATTATTATGTCGTGTTGATACTGAGGATGAGTTAGATTATTTGCATCATGGTGGCATTTTGCACTATGTTTTGCGTAATTTGGCAGGTTAAATAAAATTTATCTGTTTAACAGTGTGTTTAAGTAGGGGCTCAAAGAGGTGTTTTGCTGATTTTTAGGTTCATCTTTGAGAATCTAATTGACGTTTGTTTTCAGATTACGTTATAAGAGCAGCAATAATGAACAGCTTTAGAGCTTAGACTTGTTTATTTCAGTAAAATATTTTGTCGAGTTAATTTTTACTGATTAGTTGAAAGAGAAAGATACGATGGCGAATACACTTTCAGCCAAAAAAGCGGTGCGCAAGATCGCAGCACGCACGCAGGTCAATAAGGCCCGCCGTTCACGCGTTCGCACTTTTATTCGTAAATTTAATGATGCTTTAGCTAGCGGTGATAAAGCTTCTGCAGAAGTAGCATTTAAAAATTTTGAACCTGAAATTATGCGTGCGGTTTCTAAAGGGGTTTTTCATAAGAATACTGCTGCACGAAAAGTGTCGTGTTTAGCAAAACGCTTAAAAGCTTTTAGCGCCTAAATTTTTTACAATTTGTCAAATTAAGTCAGTACCGAACAGGTGCTGACTTTTTTATTTATTTTTAAACATGATGCTTTTTTTATAAAAGCTATACGAACGGTTATTACTGTTAAAAAATAGAATAAATTTATAATGTTAAGATAGTTATCCACAAGCCTTGTGGATTGTAATAGAGTCTTTTCTTGTCAAGCTTTTTTTATTTTTTTTTAATGAATGAATTTTTTCATTAGTAGTAAATTTTTCGTAAAGAAAAAGTGAGTTGAATCAATGAACTTTCTTATTTGTTTTTTACGATTACAAAATTATTACGGATTTTAATGATCATTTGATTTTATTTTCGCCTCTTGCATTTTACCTCTTCTGTTTTGTATGGTCTTTAATAGAAATTGAAAATGCACAAGGTTTACATCAGCTAGATGCTATAGTGTGTTAGGTGAAGAGTGCTTTAGCTTAAGCGAGTTTTCGGGTGAGTTTTTTTGGTTTCTTTATTGATATGTTTTGTCATCTTGAAGGGCATATCGTACAATCAGAAAAAGATAAATCTTATTGGTCATCTTTATTAGTCAGGTTGTAATGAGGCTATCTTAGGGGAGGGTGAATTATCTCATTTGGGGAAAGGAGCACTTGCCTTGGCTAAGTAAATATTTAGCTGTCTGGCAGGACAAGATTGTAGTTTTTATCGGAATAAAAAATGGTGGATAAATTGAGTTCTAGAGCTAATTCCTTGAAAAGGGTTTCGGTGGATGTCCTGTCGACAGAAAGAGCAATAAATCAAATGACGAATATAAATGAAATGGGTGGTACAAGTACTCTTGGAGAGCATCCAGTTATTTTAGAAGAAGAAGGTGCAGCTGCTTTTACACGTGTGATGGCGCAATTAAAAGTGCGGGTTGGTGTTGAGGCTTATACCAGTTGGTTTGGTCGTTTGAAGCTTTCCGAATATAATCGCAATCTTGTAAAACTTTCTGTTCCTACAGCATTTTTGCGTTCATGGATTAATAATCATTACGGTTCTCTTTTAACCAGTTTATGGCAACAAGAAAATTCAGCGATTCTTCGGGTTGAAGTTATTGTTCGTGATTTAAAACGTGTTTCAAAAAATGGAGTATGCAAAACAAATGGAAGCTCTGTTGTTGCAGTTCCTGAGGAGCAGAATACTTCATCTTTAGCTGAGAGTTATGTGGAGCATTCAGCCAAGAATTCTCAGGCAGGAATCTTTGGTTCGCCACTTGATTCGCGTTATACTTTTGAGAATTTTGTTGAGGGTGCTTCAAATCGTGTTGCTTTAGCTGCTGCGCGTTCAATTGCAGAGGGGCATAAAAGCGCGTTACGATTTAATCCTCTTTTTATTCATGCATCGGTTGGTTTGGGGAAAACGCATTTGCTTCAAGCTATCGCAGCCGCTGCTTTGAAGCGTTTGACGCCAGCACGGGTTATTTATTTGACTGCTGAATATTTTATGTGGCGTTTTGCGACAGCTATTCGTGATAATAATGCTCTTTCTTTTAAAGAACAGCTTCGCGATATTGATCTTTTAATTATTGATGATATGCAATTTTTACAGGGTAAATCGATTCAGCACGAGTTTTGCCATTTACTCAACATGTTACTTGATAGTGCAAAACAGGTTATCGTGGCTGCAGATCGTCCACCAGCGGAATTGGAATCGCTTGATCTTCGGGTTCGGTCTCGTCTTCAAGGGGGGTTGCTCTTGAAATTGAAGCGCCAGATTATGAAATGCGCTTAAAAATGCTGCAGCAACGATTGAAGGTGGCGCGCCAAGATGATAGTGCAATTGAAATTTCTAATGATATTTTAGAGTATATTGCTAAAACAATTTTAGGGTCAGGGCGCGATATTGAAGGAGCGTTTAATCAGCTTTTATTCCGTCAGTCTTTTGAATCTGATTTATCTTTAGAGCGTGTTGATGAGTTATTAGGTCATTTGACACGTTCAGGTGAGCCAAAGCGTATTCGAATTGAAGAAATTCAGCGTACGGTTGCACGCCATTATAACGTTTCTAAGCAGGATTTATTATCCAATCGCCGGACACGTACGGTTGTTAAGCCACGGCAAGTTGCAATGTATTTGGCAAAAGTATTGACGCCTCGTTCGTTGCCTGAAATTGGGCGTCGTTTTGGAGGGCGCGATCATACAACAGTTTTACATGCTGTACGCAAAATTGAAGATTTGATTTATGATGATCAGACTTTAGCTAAAGAACTTGAGTTACTTAAGCGACTAATTGGAGAACAGGCTGTATAACATTGATAATTTTTTATTCTATTTGTTAATATGTTGGAAAGATCCAGTGAGAATAGTCGTTTTTGCTTGTATGATGCCCTATTGCCATTTTAGTAGAGGTTGAATAAACTTAAACTATGATTCTTTAAATGAATCGAGTGCTTTGGCTGAGCGAATTCCTATAGTTATGAATAAATTATCAACGGGGATTTTTATGCACATTACAATTGACCGCAATCAATTTTTAAAGTCTCTTAATCGTGTTCATCGTGTGGTTGAGCGTCGTAATACGATTCCTATTTTGTCAAATGTATTGATTAACGCAAGTGGTGATGGTGTACAATTAAAAGCAACAGATCTTGATCTTGAAGTTATAGAGTCTTCTTTAGCTAAAGTTGAGCAGGAAGGAGCAATAACTGTTCCAGCGCATTTGCTTTATGACATTGTTCGTAAGCTTTCCAGTGGAAGTGAGATTGTGCTAAAGGTTGATAACAATCAAGCAAATACAATGTCTGTTGTTTCTGGTTGTGCTAATTTTCAACTTCAATGTCTTCCTAAGGTAGATTTTCCAGAATCGCTTCCAGGTCAGTTTAGTTGTTGTTTTTCTTTATCGGCATCAGATTTAAAGCGTTTATTTGATTGTACGCAATTTGCTATTTCGACTGAAGAAACGCGTTATTATCTTAATGGTATTTATTTTCATGTCGTTGATGATGGTGTTTTGAAGTTGCGTTTGGTTGCAACTGATGGTCATCGTTTAGCACAGGTTGATATGGAGGCGCCTTCAGAAATTAAGGATATGCCGGGTGTTATTATTCCTCGTAAAGCTGTGGGAGAGTTACAAAAACTGCTTTCCGAAGAAACTGAGGGTGATGTTTCTATAGAACTCTCAGAAACAAAGATTCGTTTCTCTGTTGGGTCTGTGGTTTTGACATCAAAATTAATTGATGGAACATTTCCAGAATATCAACGCGTCATTCCTCTGAACAATGATAAAAAGCTAGCTGTCAACCGGCAGGATTTTTCTGCTGCAGTTGATCGTGTTTCAACAATTTCAAGTGATCGTGGTCGTGCGGTAAAATTAACAATCGAAAATGGGCAGCTAAAGCTTGTAGTTAATAACCCTGATTCTGGAAGTGCAGAAGATCAATTGGTTGCAGATTACACATCTGATCCGCTTGAGATAGGCTTTAATTCACGTTACCTTTTAGATATTGCTGCGCAGCTTACAAGTGATGAAATGGTTTTTATGTTGGCTGATGCTGGGGCACCGGCACTGATTCGTGAAAGTGATGATGCAGCTGCACTTTATGTGCTGATGCCTATTCGTGTTTAGGGATAGTGTGTCTTGCAGTGCAGTGCTAGCCGTATACATAAGGTAACAGTGAGGCAGCTGAAATTAACGCATTATCGCAATTATTGCTCTTTCAATATTCATTTATCAGGTCAGCATGTAGTTTTTACCGGTCATAATGGTGCTGGTAAAACTAATCTTTTAGAGGCGTTATCTTTTCTTTCTCCTGGTCGTGGGTTACGGCGTGCGGCTTATTCTGATATCAGTTTTTCTAAGGGTGTAGGGGCTGCATTTGTTGTGTTTGCTCGTCTCCAATGTGCTCTTTATGGTGAAGTGAATATTGGTACGACTTTAGAGACTAGTGATAGTGGTCGAAAAGTACATATCAATGGTGTGCATGAGTCGTGTGATTGTTTGACAGATTATTGTCATGTGAGTGTGTTGACTCCTTCTATGGATGGACTTTTTATGGGGCCTTCACTTGATCGACGTCGTTTTTTAGATCGTATGGTTTTGGCTATTGATTCTTTACATGGCCGGCGTATCGCAGATTATGATAAGGCTATGCGCGCGCGTAATCGTTTGTTTTTAGATGGAAATGAAAATTGTGCTTGGTTTGATGCTTTAGAGGCGCAGATGGCTGAACTTGCAACAGCTATTGCAGCTGCACGGGTTGATGTTATTCAGCTTTTGAATGATATGTCTGAGCAAACGTCATCTTATACACCTTTTCCACGGGCTTTTCTGCAAATTGATGGTTTTTTGGAAAAAGCTCTTGGAACGACATCAGCAATTGAGGTTGAAGAGCAGTTTTTAGACCGATTGCGTCGCAATCGCCCGATAGATTGTGCTGCTAGGCGAACATTAGAAGGGCCGCATCGCACAGATTTACAGGTTTTTTATGCGGATAAAAATATAGCTGCAACATCTTGTTCAACAGGTGAACAGAAAGCTTTGTTGACAGGTTTAGTTTTATGTCATGCGCGTTTAACAGGTATGATGTCAAATATGACACCTATTCTTCTTCTTGATGAAATGGCTGCTCATCTTGATTCTCGTCGGCGTGCTGCTTTATTTGATATTCTTGATGATTTAGGTAGTCAAACATTTATGACAGGAACAGATCGTATTTTGTTTGATTCCTTAAAAGGACGAGCAGAGTTCTTTGAGATTGAAGATGGAGCTTTATTGCAGCAAGAAACCTATTCAAAGTTTGTGATGGGGTAATAATTGAGAAAAAGAGGCTTATTGTGTCTGCGATTATAACGGTTTTAAATGGTCCTAATTTGAATTTCCTTGGAAGACGTGAGCCAGAAATTTATGGCAGTGAAACCTTAGAAGATATTGAAAAGTCTTGCAAGAATTATGCAGTAAACCTTGGAATAACGGTGCAATTTCATCAGAGTAATTGTGAAGGACAATTGATTGAGTGGATACAAGCAGCAACTGGAACGAGTGCTGGATTGATTATTAATCCAGCTGCTTATAGTCATACATCTCTTGCAATTCTTGATGCATTAAAAATGTTTTCAGGGCTAATAGTAGAGGTCCATTTGTCAAATATTTATCAGCGTGAATCCTTTCGTCACCATTCTTATATTTCTACGGGGTAGATGCAGTTATTGCCGGGTGTGGAGGTGAAGGATATTTATTTGCACTTAATTATATTGCCAAGTGGCTAAAATGTGGTATGAAAAAGGCATAAATTGGACAAAATTGATAAGGTGTGTTTGACATTTTCTTAATAATTTGTTTCAAATGAGTAAGATAACTTATAAAAATACTATTACTGTTTTTATGATAATTTATTAATACATATAACAGGCAGGTCAGAATGAGAAACTGTTTTGAACAAATTAAGATGCTTGCTATTTTAGGGGGAGCGTTACTTTTATCTGGTTGTGAAATGGATATTCTTCAACCTGGGGGATATATTGCACGTCAACAGCTTACTTTAATTGTTATATGTGTTCTTGTTATGCTTTGTGTCGTGATTCCAGTGATGATTGCGGTAGTCCTTTTGGCTATTAAATATCGCGCATCGAACACAGCGGCAGATTATTTACCTGATTGGGGGCACTCAAATAAAATTGAAGCTTTTATGTGGGGTATTCCCATTGTTATTGTTGCGATTTTAGGTTTGTTGACGGCCTATTACACTTATAGGCTTGAACCTTCAAATCCACTTCCAGTAGATGTTGCTGGTGAAGAAAAGCCGTTGCAGGTTGATGTTGTGGCTCTAGATTGGAAATGGTTGTTTATTTATCCTGAATATGGCGTTGCATCGATCAATGAAATTTATGCGCCAGAAGGTCGTCAAGTATTGTTGCAATTAACATCAGAAAACTCTGTTAATGCATTTTGGGTGCCAAAACTGGGTACGGTTCTTTATGCTATGCCACAGATGAATTCTAAATTACATTTAGTAGCTGATGAGCAAGGAATATTCAACGGGAGCTCGGCAAACTATAGTGGTGATGGTTTTTCAGGTATGCGTTTTCAATGGCATTCTGTGTCTTTAGAAGATTTCGATGATTGGATTGCTAAAGCTCGGGCGAGTGGACAAAAACTTGATCGTTCATCTTATCGTCAACTTTCAAGTGTACCTCGTATGGGTGATGTTGTCGCGAAAGAAAAAGATGCTGAAGTGCGTTATTTTGCACCTGTTGAAGAACGGCTTTATTATCGAATTGTTAACCGGTGTGTTGATGAAAATACGATATGTAATGAAGACTTAATGAAGCGTGCTGCCGCTCAAACACTTTGGGGTACACTTTGTTCTGTTTTTGATCCGGGTGTTCTTTAAGAAGGCATCAATCGAGAAAAACTTTTTTAAAAAGGTTTTTTAAAACTAAAATTCATTGGATATGGGGTGAGAAATGTTTGGAAGACTTACGGATCCTACGGCTGGTGCTTTTCATGCACTTACACATGAGCCAATTGTTCTTCATACATGTATTGCAATTGCTGTGATTGGCTTGGTCGCTGTTGTTGCTTTAACAGCGCTTGGCTGGTGGGGAATTCTTTGGCGCAATTGGATTACAACAGTTGATCATAAGCGCATTGGTATTATGTATATCGTTCTCGGGATTATCATGCTTGTACGTGGTTTTGCTGACGCGATTATGATGCGAACACATCAGGCTATGGCGCTTGGTAATGAAACAGCAGGTTATTTGCCTCCTGAGCATTTTGATCAGATTTTCTCGGCCCATGGTGTTATTATGATTTTCTTCATGGCGACACCAATTTTATTTGGTATTTTTAATTACCTTATACCTCTTCAAATCGGTGCTCGTGATGTCGCGTTTCCGTTTGCAAATAATCTAGGATTTTGGATTACGGTTGCGGGAGCAATACTGCTGAATATATCTCTTGGAGTTGGCAATTTTGGTCGTGGTGGTTGGTTGATGTATCCACCTTTCTCAGAGTTACAAAGTAGTCCAGATACAGGTGTCGATTATTATTTGTGGTCCCTTCAGCTTTCTGGTATCGCGACAACGATGGGAGCAATAAATTTTGTTGCAACTATTATTAAAATGCGCGCTCCTGGGATGACATTGATGAAAATGCCCGTTTTTTGTTGGGGAGCTTTTGTTAGCAATATTCTTATTTTAGTTATTTATCCTGTTTTAGCTGTAGCGTTTGCGTTGTTAGCAGGTGACCGTTATTTGGGTATGAATTTTTTCACCAATGCAGCTGGTGGCAATCCAATGGTCTGGATTAATTATGTTTGGATTTTTGGTCACCCTGAAGTTTATGTTTTAGTTATCCCCGCTTTTGGGATTATTTCTGAAATCGTACCCACTTTTTCTTCAAAACGCCTTTTTGGGTATAGCTCAATGGTTTGGGCGATTTTGGTTATTTTGATTCTTTCACTTATTGTTTGGGGACACCATTTCTTTACAATGGGTGGTGGTGAAGCTGTTAATACTTTCTTTGGTGTTGCAACGATGATTATTGCAATTCCAACGGGTGTTAAGGTCTTTAATTGGCTGCTCACTATGTATAAGGGTCGGATTCGCTTTGAGCCTCCTATGCTTTGGTGTATGGGGATGATGTTTACATTTGTTGGTGGTGGCTTGACAGGTGTTTTGATGGCGATTGTGCCTGCTGATTGGCAATTTCATAATTCTCTATTTTTGGTGGGTCATTTTCACCATACAATTATTGGGGGTGTTGTCTTTGCTTATTTGGGTGGTCTGGCTTTTTGGTTTCCAAAAGTTTTTGGTGTTAAACCAAACCGCATGTTAGGTATTGCATCTTTCTGGTGTTGGTTTATTGGTTTTTACGTTGCTTTCTTCCCGGTTTATATACTTGGTTTAATGGGAGCTACGCGTCGTCTCCAACACTATATTGAACCTAGTTGGCAGCCAATGTTTATTATTGCTGCGGTGGGAGCTTTTATTATTCTTCTTGGTATCCTTTGTTTTGTGCTCCAAGTTGTTTTGGCGATTTGGTATGGCATTAAGCATAAGGGGCGCTTGCCAGTAACATCGAATGATCCTTGGGGTGATGCACGTACGCTTGAATGGTTGGCTTCTTCTCCTCCTCCTGCTTATAATTTTGCAATTATTCCAGAGGTGCAGGCTGAGGATGCTTATTGGGATATGAAGAAAAATGGTTATCAGCGCCCAACGAGTGGATTTACAAAAATCCATATGCCGTCAAATACATCAGCTGGAGTTATTGCAGGTTTATTCTCATTAATTGTAGGTTTTGCGCTTGTCTGGCATATTTGGTGGCTTGTTGCGATTGGGGTGATTGGCTTTATTGCAACGATTGTTTGTCATTCATTAATGGGCGATCATCATGGTTATTATATTCCAGCTGAAGAAGTGCAGAAAACAGAAGACACCTTCACAGCTGTTCTTAAAGAACAAGGAGTAAAAGCATGAGTGCGGTAACAATGAATAATGTTTGCGCGGATGAGCATCACCACGACAATAGTTCGGTAATGATATTTGGATTTTGGATTTATATCCTTTCGGACTTGATCGTGTTTGCGACGCTTTTTTCAGGTTTTGCTGTATTTTCTGCTTCTTATGGCGGAGGTAAAGCAGGCAGTGAGTTTATTCATTTAAACTTTGTGTTGGTTGAAACTGCTATTTTGTTATTATCATCAATTACCTACGGTTTTGTGATGGTACAAACCCACAAGGGTAATTTGGCTGGCGTACGTTTATGGATGGCTATAACCTTTGTACTTGGGTCTTGCTTTATTGGGATGGAAATTTATGAATTTCGTGAACTTTTAAGTGAGGTGTATTATTATGATGCTGGTGCTTATGCTGGTGTTGATTTAACAACAGGTACGCAACTTTTTGGGCGAGAGGTTCTGTCTGCTTATTGGTCAGCATTTTTTGCTTTGGTTGGTACGCACGGTCTCCATGTAAGTGTTGGTCTACTTTGGATGATTGTGATGTTTTTTCACCTATGTCGTAGTGGTTTGGATCAGAATAACAAAACACGTTTAACATGCCTTTCAATTTTCTGGCATTTGCTTGATATTGTTTGGGTTGGTGTTTTTACTATGGTTTACTTGTTAGGAGCACTGTAATGAGCATGCATGACAAAGCACATAATCCAAGTACTATCTCTTATTTGGTTGGTTTTATTCTAGCTGTTTTTTTACTTTAGGTTCTTTTATTCCTGTAATGTATGGGATGTTGGACAGTTGGGCGGTTAGTACGAAAGTTATTTATCTCATTGGTATGGCACTGATCCAGATTGTCGTACAGATTGTTTTCTTTTTGCACTTGAATTCTGGTCCAGATGCTAAGTGGAATTGGATAACCCTATGGTTTGCAGCTATGTGCGTTTTCATTATTATTGGGGGAACGTGGTGGGCTATTTCTCATTTGAATTATAATATGATGGGTGGTTCAGGACGCATTATTGTGCCAGAAGTATTAGAAATGAATGTAACTGAGCCGGAAGAGCCTGCATCAAGTATGCAAGAGCAGGAGGAACAAACATCAATACAGGAGCCGGAAAAACCAGTGCAAGGTATGCAGGAACCGGCGTCGAGTGTGCAACAGCAAGAGGAATTAGCACCAGGTGTGCAAGAACCGGCATCAAATGTACAAACGCCGGAAGAACCAGCGTTGAAAGATTCATCATCTTTTAATGACTAGAATGCTTGCATTTTAAAAGAGAAAGAGAATGATTCTATAGTAAAAGGAATCATTCTCTTAAATAATTTATAGACTTAAATATTTTTGCAGGAATTTGTAGGAATTATTGAATAAGTGTTTCTACTTTTTTCTAATGTCTAAACCATTATTCTCCTTGAGTTTCTTCACTTTGTTTTAGTTCTTCAAGTGTTGGCATAGACATAATGTTGTATCCTGAATCAACATAGTGGATTTCTCCCGTAACGCCTGATGATAAATCAGAAAGCAAATAAAGAGCAGATTTCCCAATCTCATTAATGTTTACAGTGCGGCGGAGTGGTGCATTACGACGTTGATATGAAAAGATTGCTCTTGCAGCTGCAATGCCATTGCCAGCTAAGGTTCTAACAGGACCAGCTGAAATTGCGTTGACACGGATATTTTGAGGACCAAAATCTGCAGCTAAATAACGCACCATAGCTTCTAAGGCTGCTTTAGCAACGCCCATGATATTGTAGTTAGGAACAACTTGCTGTGAAGCTCCATAAGTGAGTGTTAAAAGTGTTCCACCATTGGGCATGAGCTTACCCGCGCGTTGAGCGATTTCTGTAAAAGAATAAGCTGAAATTACCATTGTGCGAGTAAAATTCTCGCGGGTTGTAACATCGACATAACGCCCTTTTAATTGTGTTTTATCTGAATAGCCAATGGCATGGACAACAAAATCAATCGACCCCCATTCTTTTTTTAAATATTCAAAAACTTGGTCGACATTTTCAATTTTTTCAACGTCACACTCAAGTAATAATTTGCAGCCAAGTTTTTTTGCAAGCGGTTGAACGCGTTTTCCAAAGGCATCTCCTTGATAAGTCAAGGCTAGTTCAGCTCCTTCTTCTGCTAATTGACATGCAATGCCCCAAGCAATTGAATGATCATTCGCAATCCCCATAATGAGGCCACGCTTGCCCTCCATCAAACCTTTCATATTATTTCTCCGTAAGATCGTGCCATTGTCAATCAATTAAGAATCATCATTTACGTATAACGTTGGAAAACAAGCGTTGCATTGGTACCTCCAAAACCAAATGTATTTGATAATACAGTATTTAATTCTTGGTGATCACGGCGTTTACGGACAATCGGCATATCAGCAAAAGCGGGATCAAGTTCTTCAATATGAGCACTCTCACAAATAAAATTATGATTCATCATTAACAATGTATAGATCGCTTCTTGAACACCTGCTGCACCTAAAGAATGACCCGTTAAAGATTTTGTAGCAGAAATTGGTGGGCATTGATCACCTGTCCCAAAGATCTGGCGGATTGCTTCTATTTCAGGGGGGTCACCAATGGGCGTTGCTGTTGCATGGGGATTGATGTAATCAATTTTATTTTTTACGGTTGCAAGTGCCATGCGCATGCATCTTTCTGCTCCTTCACCGGATGGAGCAACCATATCATGCCCATCAGATGTAGCACCATAACCAACAATTTCACCATAGATTTTTGCGCCACGTGCTTTGGCTACTTCTAACTCTTCAAGAACCAAAACACCAGCACCACCAGCAATAACAAATCCATCTCGATTGATATCATACGCACGTGAAGCTTTTTCTGGTGTGTCGTTATATTTACTAGACATAGCGCCCATGGCATCAAATAAAACAGATAACGTCCAATCTAAATCTTCACAACCTCCTGCAAAGACACGATTCTGTTTGCCGTATTGTATCATCTCATAAGCATTGCCAATGCAATGATTAGATGTAGCACAAGCTGAAGAGATCGAGTAGTTCACTCCTTTAATTTTAAAGAAAGTTGCAAGAGTTGCTGCTGCTGTGGAACTCATCGCTTTGGGTACCACAAAAGGTCCAACGCGTTTAGGGCCTTTCTGACGTGTAATATCGGCAGCTTCAACGATTGAACGAGTAGAAGGTCCTCCAGAACCCATAATAATACCAGTGTGCTCATTTGATACTTCACTAGGCTCTAAACCTGCATCAGCTATTGCTTGATCCATAGCAATATGATTCCACGCTGTTCCATAACCATGAAAACGCATGGCTCGTCGATCAACCAATTCTTCTATATTTACATTTGGTTTGGCATAAACTCTGCTACGAAAGCCTAATTCAGCATATTCGGGTGCATAAGAAATTCCGGATTTTGCTTCACGCAAACTCGTTAAAACAGTTTGAAGTCCGTTTCCAATTGAGGAGATAATTCCCATTCCGGTTACAACAACTCGACGCATTCATACCTCCTTAGTTCATATAGAGCACAACAAAATGTTTTTTCTGATGGAATAATGTTAGTCTTCTTTAAATAAAGCAACGCGTAAATCATTGGCTTTGTAAATGGCTTTTCCATCTGCCTTCACCCATCCATCTGCTATTCCTAAGACCAAATTCCCACGTCGAATACGTTTAAAATTGATTTCATATTCAAGCAGTTGAGTTTGTGGAGTAACCATGCCTGATAATTTTGTTTCTCCTGTCGATATAGCACGCCCTTTTCCTGGTTCACCTAACCAACCAAGAAAAAAACCTGTTAATTGCCATAGTCCATCTAAGCCGAGACATCCTGGCATGACAGGGTCACCGATAAAATGACAATCGAAAAACCATAGATCTGGAGTGATGTCAAACTCCGCACGGACTATCCCTTTATTATATTCACCACCAGTTTCACTAATTTGGGTGATTCGGTGAATCATTAACATTGGTGGTGCAGGTAATTGCGCATTACCTTTACCAAACATTTCACCGCGAGCACAGCTTAGGAGCTCTTCATAAGTGTAGCGAGACTTTTGTTCAGCCATTGTTACTCCATTTATCTCCGTGTATTTCATTGTGCTTTTTCAACTTATTTTTAAAGCAAATTTGAGGGAGAAGGAAATAATTTTATATGATTAAAGACCTTTTTTATATATTTTTATTATGAAAGGCTATTTTTGATAAAATCAAGAATTTATATTTTATCTTCCTCATTTTCTTGAATGTCAACCTTACTTGAATATAAATGTAATGCAGTTTATATTGCGTCAATAAGCATAAACGATTTAGGATTTATGAAGAAAAATAGTTCGTGAGAGAGTTGTGAATTATTATTCCTTACCTGAATTAGAAAAGCATTTACGTCAAAATGGTTTGCGACCAACGCGCCAACGATTAGAGCTCGCCAAAATGATTTTTTCTCAAGGCAATCGCCATATTGCGGCTGAAGAGCTTTATGAAGAGGCGGTTAAATCAAATGTTCCTATATCTTTAGCGACGGTTTATAATACACTTCATCAATTTACGGAAGCTGGTTTATTACGAATTATTGCTGTAGAAGGTTCAAAAACTTGGTTTGATACGAATACATCTGATCATTATCATTTCTATATTGAAGGTGAGAATCGTATTCTTGATATTCCTTGTAGTTTAAAAGGGTCTCCTATTATTGAAAATTTGCCTCAACCACCAGAGGGGATGGAAATTTCGCATGTTGATTTAATCATTCGATTAAGACCCAAAACTTAGTTGATATTAGAAATTAAACAGTTTGATACATGAAAATTAAGTGCAGAAGCTGGAAAATCATTAATTTTTGATTTTTTCACCAGGATAAATTCCCCATAATTGGGTTTGATGAAGCCATCCGCGAATGTTGCGAATATCTAGTTCACACCAATGCCCGTCACATTGACGAATATTCCCGATAATATTGGGTTCTACTTCTGCTAAAAGTTTTGCATTATCTGTTGGGGTTTGGCGTACCATAAGTCTTTTTGTTTTATCTTTTTGCCACGGAATAGTTATAGCAGTTCGTTTTCCCGATAAAAGCGATTGATAGACCCATCCTTCGTCTCCTTCAGCGTCACGAATTTTGCGCCATTGATCATATTCTTGAATAATTTCAATAGGCAAGCCCTGCTTTTGATAGGTATAGATAATAGGATAATTACTTCCCGGTCCCACGCGTACATTAACACGTGCAGGCTTGATCGAAGCAAATCGTGGAAGTGGTAAACCACTTGGACCCAAATTTTGATTGGATGCTTGTGCATGCGAAAGAACAAGAGAACTAAATAAAAATTCTCCTGTTATTAATACACATGATAGGAATGTTGAAAATCGAAACCAGATGGAATTTTTCACTTTTCAACCTTTTTTTATTCTATGCTTTTTGTATTTTTGTAATTTAACATTTGGAAAATAGGTCCGAGACTTATTTAATATGGCATATGTTTAGTTAAAGAGGTTTAAATTAATTGAGCAATTATGATAAAATTTATGAACAATACTAAAACATTTGAAGATATAGATGTACTGTAAGTACAGATTCATCATAATATTACAGTAAATTTTCTTCTTTTAATAAAGCAATGTATAGACGAACTTTTTGGCATTCATTTGATTAAATGATACAATTTATAATACACAATAATAAAAGTTATTTTTAATGCTTTGATGCTTATGTGTAAGCTGTCTTATGGGGGAAATACGTAAAATTATAAACGGAAATGTTTTAGTTGAAGTACGTAAATGAAAAGCCTTATAACAGAGGGTAAACTTTATATGTTTAAAAAAGTAAGTGTAGAATTCAGCTCTGCATTAATGAGTATATAAAATCAAATTATTGTTTTCCACATATGATAATAATAATTGCGTTGTTGTGTTTTTTTAAACTCTCTCTCATATGAGAGAACGTATATTATATTTTCTAGATTGGTCGACGTTTTGCTATGAGATGCTGATTTTTCTTAGCAAAATATGCGATAGCTTCTTCTAATGGTTCGATCATAACATCCATAGATTTGCCATTTGCGTGAATGATATTTTGGTGATCGACCATAATAGCAACATGGCCTTTCCAAAAAATCAAATCACCCCGTTGAAGATTTTCATCGTCTGTCAATTGTTTTCCTATGGTTTTCTGTTGCATATCGGCATCTCGTAAAACCATTTGACCGGTCATCATCATGGAAAGCTGGACCAGTCCCGAGCAATCAATACCAAAACCACTGACACCACCCCAAAGATAAGGTGTGCCGACAAGAGTTTGCGCAACTGTAACGTAATCTTCATAGAGATATTCAATGGGCTTAAGGTGACAAGAAACAATAGCTTTTCCATTTTCAAGGATAGAATACATTGTATTTCGTGTCTCAATTTCATCAACGACACTTACTTTGCTTCCCATGGATAAGGCACTTTCTATTGGTCCACGTAAGTCAGCTTGTAAATATTGAAAGGTGCGCGGTACTGCAACGATATGAGTTTGTTTTATAGTTGGTGTACAAAGAATTTTTGTATCGATATAACCCACATAGTTGTCTTTGAGTGATTGCCCCCATGACATGATTTCTCCTTGTTCAAAGATTAAAAGCTCTTCTCCAAAAAGGCATTCAGTTTGCCTTTCGCTTTTTTGACTTTTATCCTTAAACAAACCGGCAACTGCTGTATTAACGCGTTTTTTTTCTCCTTGAATAGGGCGTTGAGCTGTCATTTCTTTTATAATGTGCTGATCTGCAAGATCATTTCTGAATGGATATAATCGTGGATCTTTATGTGTCATCTATGTTAACTTTGGTCTTTGAAAAGATGATAAAGGGCACGAATAACTTGTGCACTACCACCAGTAGGATAACCTGGTTTTTCTCTTGGTATCCACCCGTACAGATCAAAATGAGCAAAGTGTTGGGTTTTTTCAACAAAAGAGTTGAGAAATAAGGCAGCAGTTATAGAGCCAGCGAAGTTATCCCGAGTTACATTATTAAGATCAGCAATCGGTGATGATAATTTTTCTTTATAAGGTTGCCAGAGTGGCATTTGCCAAAGAGGATCACTAACACAGTTGGCAGCTTGAGAAATTTTTTGTGCCCATGATGAGTCATTACAATAAAATGCAGGAAGATCTGGACCTAACGCTATGCGAGCAGCCCCTGTTAAACTAGCCATACAAAGCATGAATTGAGGTTTGTTTTCATCACCATAGGTTAATGCATCGGCAAGAATAAGTCGACCTTCAGCGTCTGTATTGCCAATTTCAATGCTTAGTCCTTTTCGACTTTTTAAAATGTCACCTGGCCGAAAGGCGTTACCCGAAACTGCGTTTTCAACGGCTGGAATCAGAACCTGTAAACGGAAAGGTAATTGTGCATCCATAATAAGCTTGGCTAAACCTAAGACATGCGCACTACCACTCATATCTTTTTTCATTAACAGCATGTTGTTGGCTGATTTAATGTCTAATCCCCCAGTGTCAAAGGTCACGCCTTTACCAACTAATGTTATTTTAGGATGATTTTCCTGCCCCCATTGTAGTTCAATAAGTCGTGGTGCAATATTGCTTGCCCGCCCTACGGCGTGAATCATTGGAAAGTTTTGTGTAAGGAGTTCGTCTCCACAAATGCTTTTGACGTGAGCATTATAAGTTTGCCCTAGTTGGTGGGTTGTGGCCTCCAGAGTATCAGGGGTCATGTCATTGGCTGGAGTATTGATAAGATCACGGACAAAAAAGACTGTCTCATAAATTCGTTTGAGTTCATTAAGATCAATTGTGTCATGAACATGAATCGATAATGATTTGGAAGAAGGATTTTGGAGATAGCGGTTAAATTGATAGCTTCCTAATGCTAATCCTAAATAAGTATTTATTTCGTTTGCGGCTGATCCTTGTAAATGCCAATGGCCGGCGGGCAGATGTTTGGCAAGAAGCCCTGTGATAAAAGGTTCTTCACCATTGCCAATTCCAAATAAAACTTTTTTTAATTGTCCTGTTTCATGAGGAACAAATAATATTTGCCCTGCTTTTCCAGTAAAATTATTGACTTTCATCCATTTGGTTGTTGATGCATCAAAAGGTAAGTCAGCACAATTTTCTTGGCACACTAAAATAATAGGGCAGCTATTGTCAGCACGTGTTGAAGTGAAATTAATTTGGTGTTGAAGCATATCTATTTGATCCTTATAGTTTTCGAAGTGCGACATATTCGACTAAATGGTTTCTTCCTTTCCGTAGAATAAGGTTAGCCCGTGGCCGTGTTGGCAATATATTTTCCTGTAAATTTTTTAAGTTAATTGTATGCCAAAGATTTTCAGCGATTTTAAAAGCTTCTTCTTCACTTAAGAGTGCATAACGATGAAAATAAGATTCAGGATTTTGAAACGCTGTTTTACGTAAACGCTTGAAACGATCTAGATACCAATGGCGAATCATTTCTGTTTCAGCGTCTACATAGATTGAAAAATCGAAAAAATCTGAAACAAAAGGCATAATTTTTTTATCATTGAGAAAATTACTGACCTGAAGCACGTTAATACCTTCAACGATTAAAATATCAGGGCGGTCAATGATAGCTTCTTTATTTTCTACAATATCGTAGGTCATATGTGAATAAAGCGGCACGCTGACATTACCAATACCAGCTTTTATGGCAGAAAGAAAGCTCAGCAATTTTTTAATATCATAAGAATCAGGAAAACCTTTACGATTCATACGATTTTTCTTCTGTAACACAGCATTAGGATAGAGAAAGCCATCAGTTGTTACAAGGTCGACTTTAAAGCTGGATGTCCAGCGCTTCAAAAGTTCTTGAAGGATGCGTGCAGTGGTTGATTTTCCTACTGCAACAGAACCGGAAATTCCAATAATAAAAGGAGTTTTTATTGTGTCTTCTTGGTACAAAAATTGTTGTCGTTTTTGGAAGAGTTTTTGCACTGCTTCAACGTGGCATGATAACAAACGCGACAACGAGAGATAAATGCGTTGTACTTCTTCAAGATCAATAGGATCGCCAATTGATCGTAGACGCTTAATTTCATCAAAAGTTAAAGTAAGTGGTGTATCTGCACGAAACTGTGACCATTCTTGTGCAGTAAAGACACTATAAGGAGAATAAGGGCCAGAAATGTAGTTGATCAGATCATCTCCTTGATTGGTTTTTGACAAATTGATATCAATCATTTTTTACCAGCCAAGGATTTTTGCTGGATTGCTTTTTTTGCAATAGCAATACTTGAGTATGAAAAGATAGGGCGCTTTATTGTCAGAAATATTTTATTGTGCATATTCTCTTCATTTAAGATAATCAACGGGTTTGCTCAACTTATAGTCCAATCATTCCAATACATATTAATTTGTTCTCGTGATAGACCTTGTGCTAAAAAAGCCCATAAAAGTAAACGCGCTTTCACTGCGGATAAATAACCTGACATTAAGGCGCCAGAAGCGATCATATCGATTTCTGAACCTTTATAACCATAGGTTGTTTTAGCTGTTGAGCCATTATAAGAACGGCTTGCGATGATAATTGGAATTTTCTTGGCGTATTGTCGTACAATGTCTGCTTCTTGAAAAGAGCAATGACCCGCACCAAAACCAGCTATAACAAGACCTGCATAATGTCCACTTTCAAGACAGAATTTCATTAAGTTTGTATCAGATGAGAGAGAGGAGTGCAGGAGTGCAACTTGGTGATTATCCTTTTTGGGAAAAGTAAAAGTTGTAGGGAAGAAGTTTTGATCGTTGAAGTAAATAAGTTTTCCTTCCAAAATGGTCCCTAAAGCGCCTGCTAAATCTGACTGAAATGTTTCAACCTTGACAGTATGGCTTTTTTGCACCCAGTAGGGTGAATGAATAGTGTCGTTGATCACAACCAAGACACCTCTGTTACGACTTTGTTGATCAGCAGCAACGCGGGTTGCAGCTAAAAGATTAGCCGGCCCATCAGCACCTGCATTACAGGGCAGACGCATAGCGCCAGTTATAACAAGTGGTTCAACTTTATTCCAGTAAAGGGAGAGAAAAAAAGCTGTTTCTTCTAGTGTATCAGTACCTTGTGTTAAAACAATACCATCGGCACCGGCTGCAATTTGCTGTGTTGCCCATTCTATTGTTTCAAAAAGAATTTTAAAAGATAAAGATCCACTTGGTAATTGTGTTAATGTTTGAGCATAAATATCAGCAATGTTTTTTAAATCAGGAACACTTTTTATAAGGATATCTGAAGTTAAAGTTGGTTGCATTTTTCCAAAACTATCGGGCGCCATTGCAATAGTGCCACCCAATGTTCCTATGGCTATTTTTTTCATAGTTTGCCCTTTAGAAAATGCAGATTACATGTGAAAGTTATTTAACAACAATTTAAGTTAGCAGCAACGGTATCATTTTCTTATTTAAATAATTGAGTTAAGCTCAGTCGTTGTGTTTTGCAATATATGTTCTTAAATAAAGAGATAGATAGTTACATTTTATGTCTGATAAAGGGAAGCAATATTAAGGAGTTTTCTTAATGACAGAACATAAGTCTGATAGAATGTATGGTACAACTATTGTTACTGTACGAAAGGGTGATAAAGTAGTTATGGCTGGTGATGGTCAGGTTTCACTTGGGCAAACCATTATGAAAGGTAATGCACGTAAAGTGCGTCGTCTTGGGAAGGGTGGAACAGTTATTGCTGGTTTTGCAGGCGCTACAGCGGATGCTTTCACATTGTTAGAAAGATTGGAAATTAAGCTTGAACAGTATCCTGATCAGCTTATGCGTGCGTGCGTAGAGCTCGCAAAAGACTGGCGAACTGACCGTTATTTGCGTCGTCTTGAAGCAATGATGCTTGTGGCTGATAAAAAAGTAACTTTGGCTTTAACAGGTCTTGGAGATGTATTAGAACCAGAAGATGGAATCATGGCAATTGGTTCTGGGGGCAATTTTGCTTTATCGGCTGCGCGGGCACTTATAGATACGGATTTGGATGCAAAAGCTATTGCGTGTAAGGCGATGAGCATTGCTGCTGAAATTTGTGTTTATACCAATGGCAATTTCACGATTGAAACATTGGATACAGAATTATAATTCTTTAGAGAAAGCTATTTGAATGTGTGTTGTATTTTCTCCTCGCGAAACTGTTTCTGAACTTGATCGTTTTATTATTGGTCAAAAAGACGCTAAACGTTCTGTTGCTATTGCTTTGCGTAATCGGTGGCGTCGGCAACAACTTGAAGGACAAATGCGTGAAGAAGTTATGCCGAAAAATATTTTAATGATAGGGCCGACAGGTGTTGGTAAAACAGGAATAGCACGTCGATTGGCAAAACTTGCTGGTGCGCCTTTTGTTAAAGTAGAAGCCACTAAATTTACCGAAGTTGGTTATGTTGGGCGTGATGTTGAACAAATTATTCGTGATCTTGTTGAAATAGCAATTTCTCTTGTACGCGAAAAAAAGCGGGATGAAGTGAAAGCTAAAGCCCATATGAATGCTGAAGAGCGGGTTTTGGATGCCCTTGTTGGCAAAACGGCAAGTCCTGCTACACGTGATAGTTTTCGTAAAAAATTACGCGAAGGTGAATTAGATGAAAAAGAAATTGAGATTGAAGTAGCCGATAATAGCAGTAATGGTACTCCCACCTTTGATATTCCTGGTATGCCTGGTGCACAAATGGGTATTATGAGTCTATCAGATATTTTTGGCAAAATGGGGACTCGTACAAAAATCCGCAAAACAACTGTGCGGGATGCTTTTAAACCATTAATTGATGATGAATCTGAAAAACTTCTTGATCAGGATCAAATTATTCAAGAAGCATTGCGTGTGGCTGAAAATGATGGAATTGTTTTCATTGATGAGATTGATAAGATTGCAACCAGAGACGGTGGAGCAGGTGCTACTGTTTCACGTGAAGGGGTTCAGCGCGATCTTTTGCCTTTAGTTGAGGGAACAACAGTTGCTACTAAATATGGGCAGATAAAAACGGATCATATTCTTTTTATTGCTTCTGGTGCGTTTCATGTATCCAAGCCATCTGATTTGTTGCCAGAGCTTCAAGGTCGTTTGCCTATACGTGTAGAGTTAAATGCTTTAACGAGGGAAGATTTACGGCGTATTCTTACCGAACCTGAAGCAAGTTTGATTAAGCAATATATTGCTTTGATGGCGACAGAAGAGGTTCATTTAGAAATTACAGATGATGCAATTGATGCTTTGGCTGATATTGCTGTTGATTTAAACGCAAGGATTGAAAATATTGGAGCACGTCGCTTGCAAACAGTGATGGAGCGTGTTCTAGATGAAATTTCTTTTACAGCGCCTGATAAAGCTGGTACTTCATTTAAAGTTGATGCTGCTTATGTCAAACAATCTATAGGTGATCTGGCGGCTGATGTCGATCTTTCACGTTTTATTCTTTAAAAGGTTATCGCTTGTTGTCATCTTTTCGTTGTGCTTCGATAACTTTTAAAACTGTGTACTTTTTATATATCAAAACTTTGTGAAAGAGTTTTTTACACTCTTTCACAAGAGTAGATTGGTTAGCAACAATAAAATAAGCTGCTTTCTTATTTGAAGGATTTTGCAGATATTGATAATCGCAATACTGTCTTTATAAGATGAAGATATTTATGTTTTGTTGTATGAGACCGTGGATTTGAAATGATTGTATTGTGAAAATCTGTGATAAACTCGTAAACAAGATCGTTCTAATAAAAAACCATGAAAATAATAGCTGTTAATTATTACATGTGTTTTTGGCTGCTTTTTGTTATGATTAATTTCATAAAGATTAAGTGCAGGCTAGGTTTTATTTATTTTCTTAGGTTTTTGCATAAGAAAGAAGTCTTAATCTTTCTACTAAAATAAAAGTTTTCCAGAAATATACAAAATAGCAAATATGGCAGATTCTTTCTGGAACAATGACGACCATAAAAACATGCCAAAATGTTATGAAATTTATTTTCAAAACTGAGTAGTGGTGAACGAAACGATAAATATTGTATCTATCTATATAGATTGTGATACTTAAAACCAAAATACAAGGCTTTGATTTTGGGTAATTTGTCACTAATATAATTTATCTATTTCATCATTGAAGTGATGTTTGCTAGCTTTATCTTTGTTGATGACAATTTATATACTTGGTTTGATCTATTTAGACAAATCCAAGAAGTAGTTTTTAGCGAGGATCACGGTATTTATCAAATTGTAAAAGCACACCATCATAGGCAAATATTTAGCTTGTTTGCAAAAGAGACGGAATTTGACATTGGTAGATTTTAAGAAATTTAATTACTAAGACAATTATACTTTAAAAGTTTGTATTTATTATTCATTGAGTATCTTAATTAAATCAGAAAACGGCCAATATTCATTTGGGTTAAGTTGAAGGAATTCATATTTTTCAAGATAACAACAGTGACACATTGGGTTCTTTCAAAAAAAATGCTATCCTAACGTGAGGATAGCATTTTTTTCATGATAATAAGAAAAAACTCAGTTTTCTTTTTTCTTACTGCGGCGTTTTCGTTCAGTGTTACTTTTTTTATCAGAACTATTTTCTTTTTCTGTCTTTATTGAATCATCGAGAGAAGTTTCTTTCCCAGTTTGTTGGTCAACAACTTTCATCGATAATCGGATTTTACCGCGTTCATCAAAGCCCATTAATTTAACCCAAACTTTATCACCCTCTTTAACGATATCAGTTGTTTTTTCTACGCGTTCTGATGCCAGTTGGGAAATATGAACAAGTCCATCGCGTGAGCCAAAAAAGTTCACAAATGCGCCAAATTCTGCAGTTTTTACAACTGTTCCTTGATAAATGGAACCAATTTCGGGTTCATCAACAATCGAATGAATCCAACGTTTTGCTGCTTCAATGGCTTTAGCATCGGTAGAAGCAATCTTAATTGCACCATTATCTTCAATATTAATTTTAGCTCCAGTTTGTTCGACGATTTCCCGAATTACTTTTCCACCAGAGCCAATAACATCACGAATTTTATCTACAGGGATGTTCATCATTTCTATACGTGGAGAAAACTCGCTTAGTTCATCACGTGCGCTGGTTAAGGCTTTTGACATTTCATTGAGAATATGGATTCGACCGTCTTTGGCTTGCTCAAGTGCTATTTTCATAATTTCTTCGGTAATACCATCGATTTTAATGTCCATTTGCAAAGACGTGATACCATTTTTTGTACCTGCTACTTTGAAGTCCATATCACCAAGATGATCTTCATCGCCTAAAATGTCAGACAAAATAGCAAAACGTTCACCTTCTTTAATCAAGCCCATTGCAATACCTGCAACAGGCCGAGCTAAAGGAACACCTGCATCCATGAGCGCAAGTGAAGTTCCACAGACAGTTGCCATTGAAGATGATCCATTAGATTCAGTAATTTCCGATACAGCACGAATAGTGTAAGGGAAAGAGTCTTTTGTTGGCAACATTGGGTGAATAGCACGCCATGCCAATTTACCATGACCAATTTCTCGACGACCAGGAGAACTAATACGTCCTGTTTCACCTACTGAAAAAGGTGGGAAATTGTAATGAAGTAAGAATGTTTCTTTGTACGTTCCTGTTAATGAGTCAATATATTGTTCGTCTTCACTCGTTCCCAAGGTTGCTATAACAAGTGCTTGTGTTTCACCACGGGTAAACAGTGCTGATCCGTGTGCACGAGGCAAAATACCAACTTCTGATTGAATTGAACGGACAGTTGAAAGGGTGCGTCCATCAATACGTTTTCCAGTATCAAGAATATTTTGGCGAACAATTTTAGCCTGTAAATGCTTGAAAACAGTGGCAATTTGATCAGCATTAAATTCACAATTTTCCTCTATTTTCGACATAAATTTGTCGACAACTTCTGCTTTAATAGCGTCAATTGCAGTGTGACGTTCTTGTTTATCGGTGATTGTATAAGCTTTTTGGAGGTCTTTTTCGACCATTCCAAGCATAGTTGTTTCAAGGTCAGATAAATCTTCTGGAATAAAATCGCGCGGTTCTTTTGCAGCAACTTCAGCAAGTTTTATGATAGCGTCAATAACCGGTTGAAAACCTTTTTGACCAAATATAACAGCACCAAGCATGACATCTTCAGGTAATTCTTGCGCTTCTGATTCAACCATTAACACGGCATTTTCTGTTCCGGCAACGACAAGATCAAGTTTTGATTCGGGCATTTCATCAATGTGAGGATTGAGAACATATTGCCCATTACAATAACCAACGCGAGCACCAGCGATAGGACCTACAAAAGGAATGCCTGATAAAGTTAATGCAGCAGAAGATGCAATCATAGCAAGAATATCAGGGTTGTTTTCTAAATCATGCTGTATAACAGAGACAATGACTTGAGTGTCATTTTTATAACCGTCGACAAAAGAGGACGAATCGGACGATCAATCAAACGTGAAATCAATGTTTCATTTTCACTCGGCCGGCTTTCGCGTTTGAAATAACCACCTGGTATTTTACCGACAGCATAGGTTTTTTCTTGATAATTAACGGTTAATGGAAAAAAATCTTGATCTGGTTTTGGATTTTTTGCTGAAACGACGGTTGCCAAGACGATGGTTTCACCGTAGGTTGCAAGAACTGCACCATCAGCTTGACGTGCAATTTTTCCTGTTTCGAGGATGAGTGGCCGACCGGCCCATTCAATTTCTACCTTATGGGTTTTAAACATTTTTTATCCTTAATGGCCAGTGTTCACGTTCTAATTTTGTATGTTTTCTTTCAAATGTGGGCAAGACAACAAGATGCTTCTGTTCTTTCGCAAAGATAAGAATAAATCACAATTGAGATACGAAGCAACTGGCAATCCTGCCTTATGAAAATTTTTATCAATTTTGAAGATGAAAGCAGTAAGCTGACATAAATGGATGTTTTTGTAAAAACACCCATTTACTTTATTTTAGCGACGCAAACCTAGTTTTCCGATCAATACCTGATAGCGATCTTGGTCAATTTCTTTAAGGTAATCAAGAAGACGACGGCGTTTAGAAACCATCTTTAAAAGGCCACGACGAGAATGATTGTCCTTTTTGTGAGATTTAAAATGATTAGTTAAATTAGAAATACGTTCAGAAAGAACAGCAACTTGCACTTCTGGCGAGCCTGTATCACCGGTTTTAGTTGCATATTCTGTAATGAGAGCGTGTTTACGTTCAGCTGTAATCGACATCATATCATCCTTTCAAAAAATGAGGAAACAACAGTCACCCATAGCCGAGATGTCGTCCAGCGAGGGTCTATGAAAAAACAAGAAGAACAAAAATTCTTACTTGCTTTGGTATTTATATAAGAAAGAAGAACAAAATACTAGCCCTTGAAAGTATATTGAAGATCTTCTTTAGAAATAAAGTTGTTTAGTTTAAGGCTATTTTATGAAATATGGCATATCTATTTGAGAGAAAGATTGCAGCTTTGCGCAATGTGTTTATGGTAAAAGAAGATTAGACTGCCGATTTGGAGACAAAAGATGCAGAAAATTTCAACGTTAGAGCTTTTTCGAAATTCAATGTTTCGAAATTTATGGTCAGCGAATCTCATTTTTAATTTAGGAGTTGTTATACAAGCTGTAGGGGCAAGCTGGTTGATGACTTTGATTAGTTCGTCACATTTCATGGTTGGGCTTGTTCAAGGTGCTACAGTATTACCGCTTGTTGTTTTTTCTCTGATGGCAGGAGCATTAGCCGATAATTTTAATCGGCGTCAAATTATGTTATTTGCACAAATAGTTATGATAATTGTATCAATTAATTTGACTGTTTTATCCTATTTAGGATTGATAACGCCTTGGCTTTTACTGTGTTTCACATTTTTGATTGGGTGTGGGCTTGCTTTTCATAATCCTGCTTGGCAAGCAACAATGGGGGATATTGTCAGTAGAGAAAATATCCCTGCTGCTGTTACTCTAAATAGTATTGGTTTTAATTTAATGCGCAGTATAGGTCCTGCTATCGGAGGAGCTGTTATTGCTGCTCTAGGTGGAACGGCGGCTTTTTTATTAAATGCTATGAGTTATATTCCTTTAACGAGTACTTTATTTGTATGGAAACCCAACTATAAGACCAATACATTACCATTGCCACGAGAGAAATTTTTAGGGGCTATAGCAGATGGTCTGCGTTATGTTGTGATGTCGCCTAATCTTTTAAACGTTATGGCCAGAGCGTTTCTTTTTGGTATCGGGACGATTTCGGTTTCTGCTTTATTGCCAATTGTTGCATGTGACATTCTTGGGGAGGTGCCCTTCTCTACGGTACGTTACTTGGTTGTTTTGGTATAGGTGCGATTACAGCTGGCTTTGTTAACTCGTATATACGGCATTGTTTTAGTTCAGAAACGATTGTTGCAACTTCATTTATTGGCTTTTCTTTTGTTTGCTTTGTTTTAGCAATCAGTCGTTCAATTGTTGTAAGCCATCTTGTTTTATTTCCTGCTGGTTTATTCTGGGTTTTAGCGTTGTCGCTGTTTAATACATCTGTACAACTTTCCACACCACGTTGGGTTGTTGCACGTGCTTTAGCACTTTATCAGACTGCATCTTATGGTGGTATGGCAGTTGGTAGTGTGATCTGGGGTGTATTTGCTGATGCTTATTCTCCAACAGTGGCTTTGAGTGTTTGTGCTCTCTTCTTAATTTTAGGGGCTCTTGCGGGTATAAAGTTTAAAATCCAAGAAATTCCTCAGATAGATTTTGATCCACTTGATCAATTTAAAGAACCACAAGTTTTGCTTGACTTGGAAGCATGCAGTGGCCCTATCATGATTATGATTGATTATCAAATCAATGAAAATGATCTTGAAGAATTTCTTGAAGTTATGGCACGTCGTCGTCATATTCGTCGACGTGATGGTGCTCGCCAATGGGTTCTTGTACGTAACCTTGAAAAACCTGGCTATTGGACAGAAGTTTATCATATGCCAACATGGGTAGATTATTTACGCCATAATTATCGGGCTATAAAAGCAGATGCAGAAGTGAATAAACATCTTGATCGATTAAATTGTGCACCCGATGGTATAAGAGTACATCGTATGATCGAATGGCAAACAGTACCACAGGCTGATGAGGTATATTTGAAGTTTCCTACAGAGCAATGATTTTAGTAGAACAGCTTGGATATAAAGTAGTAAAATAGATCAATTGTTCGTAATAAGTGTAAGAGAATATTTCGTTTCATAAAGAAGTTATCGCAGGCAGAAAGAAGTTCATCTATTTGTGAAAATACGTTTTGGTTTGAATTGGTTTTTTTCAATAGTACCTATAGCGAGAAGTTGGTCTTTGTAGATTATACAAACATCACTTTCATCAACGGATGTATTTTGATTACGTAAGAGTACTGGATTGCCCGTGCTTAAATGCTGTACTTGATTTTCGTTTATGGTGTAATGAGGGAGATGAACTAATGCAGCCTTTGTTTCAGTTAGTAGTTCATCAAGTATAGAGAAATCCCGTTTGGGAAATGCATAATTTTCTCTTTTTTCGTCTTTATGTGTTACGGCTGCTTCTAATTTACTCCATGGAATGAGATCATTTTCATTAAAAGGAGCTACTGCGACACGGCGTAAGTCAGCAATATATCCATAACAACCAAGATCACGTCCCATATCGCGTGCTAAGGAGCGTACATATGTTCCTTTTCCGCATGTTATTTCAAAAATGGAATGTCCTTGTGTGGTGGTTCCAGTAAGTTTGAGGGATTCAATTTTCACTTCGCGGGGCGGAATTTCAACAATTTCGCCTGCACGGGCTAAATCATAAGCACGATTTCCGGCAATTTTAATTGCAGAAAATTTTGGAGGTGTTTGTAAAATAACACCTGTATATTTAGGTAAAAGGGCGAGGATATCTTCTTGTGTTGGACGTTGAGTCGCTGTTTTAATGACTTCACCTTCGAGATCATCTGTTGAGCGCTCTTCTCCCCAAGCTACGTGAAAGTGATAGGTTTTGATACCTTCCATAACATAAGGAATAGTTTTGGTTGCTTCGCCTAATGCAATAGGTAACATACCAGAAGCAAGTGGATCGAGTGTGCCTGCATGCCCTGCTTTTTGTGCATTAAAGAGCCATTTGATTTGTGAGACAGCTTCTGTTGATCTCATTCCTTTTGGTTTGTCAAGAATTACCCAACCAGAGATAGAACGACCTTTTTTTTTGCGTTGTTGTGCCATGCTCTTTTAATTTTCAGGCTCGTCATTATGAAGAAGATCGCGTGCTACTTCAGGTGAATGGAGTAGAGCATCAATTTTTGAAAAATTATCAAAACTACTATCAAATCGAAAACGTAATTCAGGCATGTATTTCATTTGTCGCAATTGATGGCTAATTTCTTTACGGATAAAACGACTGTGTTTATTTAAGACTTCTATAATAGCAGTATGAGAAATATCGTGAATAGTACTGAGCGGAGAAACAAAGCAAGTGGCAATTTTCAAATCTGCTGACATACGTACTTCAGAGATAGAAATAACAACACCTTTTAAGACATCATCAAGTAAAATATCTCGTTGCAGTATATGAGCTAACACGTGGCGAACTTGTTCTCCCACTCTTAATTGCCGTTGTGATGGGCCTGTGTTTTTCATTGAACTCATAACCTTTATTACAATTTCTCTTCTCTTTACTTTTTTAAAAAATTAAAAAGGAAAGAGGCACCCATTCATCAACCCAAAAATTTCTCTCATTTAATAAAGAGGAAAATTATCATGTGATTTTATAATGTGCGATTAATGTGCTCGACTCGGAAAATTTCAACAATATCGCCTATACGTGTATCTTCATAATTTTCAAATGCTATCCCACATTCTTGGCTAACTTGCACTTCATTGACTTCATCTTTGAAACGTTTAAGTGTTTTAAGTTTTCCTTCATGAATAACAATATTATCTCGAATGAGGCGAACACTTGCACCTCGTTCTATTTTACCTTCTGTAACTCGACAACCAGCAACTTTTCCAATTTTTGTAATGTTAAAGACTTCCAAAATTTCAGCATTACCAAGAAATGTTTCACGTTTTTCTGGTGAAAGTAATCCTGACATAGCTGCTTTGACATCATCAACGAGATCGTAAATGATGTTATAATAGCGAATTTCGATTCCTTGAGCCGCGGCTAGATCACGCACTTGTTTATTAGCTCGGACATTAAAACCAATAACAGCAGAATTAGATGCTGCAGCAAGAGAAATATCACTTTCAGTGATTCCTCCAGTGCCAGAGTGAACAATATGTGCACATACTTCCTCATTTCCGAGCTTTTCTAATACTGATGCAATCGCTTCAATAGATCCCCGAACATCCCCTTTAATAATAAGCGGAAATTCTTTTATGCCAGCGGTTTGCAGTTTTGTCATCATTTGTTCAAGAGAACCACGAGAACCAGCTTTTCGTGCTACAGCTTTGTCACGTGCTAATCGTTGACGATATTCAGAAATTTCACGTGCTTTTTCTTCATTCACTACAACAGCAAAACGGTCACCAGCTTGCGGTGTACCTTGCATACCTAAAATTTCAACCGGTGTAGAAGGACCTGCTGCTTTAATATGGTTACCATGATCATCAATCAAGGCACGAACACGGCCCCATTCATTACCTGCTACGATAATATTGGAAAGATGCAATGCACCTTTTTGAATAAGAACAGTTGCAATAGATCCACGTCCTCGATCAAGTTTTGCTTCAATAACAATACCTTCTGCAGTTCGCTCTGGATCTGCTTTCAGGTCAAGAATTTCAGCTTGAAGAAGAATAGCTTCTAGAAGTTTATCAAGATTTTGACCAGTTTTAGCAGAAACCTCAACCTCTAAAGTTTCCCCACCCATGGATTCCACGAAAACTTCGTGTTGCATAAGCTCTGTGCGCACTTTTTGTGCATCAGCAGTTGGTTTATCAGTTTTGTTAATGGCAACAATAATAGGCACACCAGCAGCTTTTGCATGATTGATTGATTCAATTGTTTGCGGCATAACACTATCATCTGCAGCGATTACCAGAATAGCAATGTCAGTGATTTGGGCACCTCGAGCACGCATGGCTGTAAAGGCAGAGTGTCCGGGTGTATCAATAAAGGTAATCTTCTGACCATTGTGTTCAATTTGATAAGCACCAATATGTTGCGTAATACTACCTGCTTCATTAGATGCAACATTGGCTTTGCGAATAGCATCAAGCAAAGACGTTTTTCCGTGATCGACATGGCCCATAATTGTTACCACTGGTGGACGTGGTCGCATTTTTTGAGGGTCATCAGCTATATTAAAGATACCTTCTTCTACATCCGATTCTGAGACACATTTAACTGTATGACCAAATTCAATAGCAATAAGTTCAGCAGTATCTACATCAATAACATCGCCGGGCTTCATCATTTGGCCCTGCTTCATCAGAAATTTAATAACATCAACGGAACGCTCAGCCATACGTTGCGCAAGTTCTTGGATAGTAATAGTTTCAGGAAGAATAACTTCACGAGAAATTTTTTCCCGTGGTTCTTGGTTTTGAGCGCGTTTAAATTTTTCTTGTCTGCGGCGCATTGCAGCCATTGAACGGCCACGTGCACTGCCTTCTTCATCTAAGGCACTGTTAAGTGTGAATTTTCCGCGGCGGCGTTCATCGGCACCTTTTACAGCTTTAGGTGCACGTATTTCTGATTTGGAAAGATTAGCGCGACGGTTACGCTTTTCTTCGTCTTCATTGTCATCTATGGCACGTTTTTCGATTGAAGCTGTATTTTTAAACGGGGCAGCTGCCTTTGCTGATTCTATTGGTTCTGTTAGAGAGACTGCAGGAGAGAAAGTTTGAGTTTGTACAACAGTGTGTTGATTGTCTTGCTGTTTTGTTTTTCTTGAGCAGCTTGTAAACGTAAACTTTCTTCACGCTCTTTGGCACGTCTTTCTTTTTCTTCAGCTTGTTGACGCGTTATCTGTTCTTGGATTTTTGCTTCTTCTAAAGCGCGAAATCTTGCTTCTATTTCAGCTGATGAAAGATTACTTTGAGTCACAGATTTTTGGGCTATAGGTTTACTCGTTGCTTTTTCTTCAAACCGCGGTTTGGAACGTGGTTGAGCCACATGCGGTTTAGTAATTGACAATGATGTTTCAACTTTTTCATCAGGACGTGTAATTTTACGTCGTTTAGTTTCGACAACTACAGCTTTTGTACGGCCATGACTAAAATTTTGTTTGACCATACTAGTTTCCAGCCCTGTTCGTTTGAGGGTCAGCGTCTTTTTAGCTGTTATCTTGTCATTATTATTTTCACTCATTGTATTTCCTTCACGGCTTTTGCCGTCATCTCACAAGGCTTATTGTATTTCTCGTTACGATAGGCGATCAATTTGTTTATCGTTTTGCTAAAACCCTCTGCAGATTTTGTATTCAATAAGGCTGCATGTATCACAAGATTAGCTCCAAAAGCCACACTCATTTCATCGCTTGTAAATAAAGATAAAGCTTTTATATCCTGATTCGTTTTCTGTTGTATTGCATAGATTGCTTGTAAAATTTTCCGTTTACCATCTTCCGTAGCTTCTTTTGCATGCAGCACGAGAGCAACCTGACCAGAGCGAATAGCAGAATCAACTTTGGTTAAACCTGTAACAACAGCACCTGCTTTTCGCGCCATAGAAAGGCTCCCAAGGGCAGACTTTAGGAGGAGTTTATCCACAATATTAGCAAGATTTGAAGCAACCTCCACATCTGTTTTAAGATTTCTGCTAAAAGCTTTACGTTTAATTGCTTCTTCAATGGCGTGATGATGAGCAGAGACCCAAATACCACGCCCAGGCAAATTAGCTTTAAGATCGGGAATAATTTGATTGTTTGGACCAACGACAAAGCGGATCAACGCTGCTGTTGAAGCGCTCTTCTTTGTCACAATACAGGTCCGCTCATTCATTTAAAGTGTGTCTCCTATTTTAAAGTGTATCTTCATCCACGTTATCTGTTTTCTCATTTTCTGTAGAATTTTCTACGACACAATCAGTTTGGCATATCCAACCTGCTTGCACACGTGCAGCTAAAATCATAGCTTCTGCATCAGTACGTGTAATATCAAATGGGGTTAAGATACCAGAGAAGTTTTGAACTTGACCTCCTTTGCGTTCTCGCCAGCCAATTAAGTCGTCCACTGCATAACCTGCAAAATCGTCTATTGTTTTAATACCATCTTCACCAATAGCAACCAACATCGCGTTTGTCATGCCAGGAAGTGATCGCAATTCATCAGCAACACCGAGTTTTTTACGTTTTTCATCTAATTCTTTTTCTTTGCGTTCTAGGTATTCGCGTGCACGGCTTTGAATTTCTGAAGCAGTTTCATTATCAAAACCATCAATAGAAGCGATTTCTTCAAGATCAACATAGGCAATTTCTTCAATTGAAGCAAAACCTTCTGATGCCATAACTTGTCCGACCATTTCGTCAACATCTAAGGATTCCATGAAAAGCTTACTGCGTTCATTAAATTCTTTTTGACGATTTTCGGATTCTTCTTGTTCTGTTAAGATATCAATGCTCCACCCTGTTAATTGCGAGGCTAAACGAACATTTTGCCCACGTCGCCCAATAGCGAGACTGAGTTGGTCATCAGGAACGACAACCTCAATACGTTCTGCATCTTCATCAAGAACGACTTTTGAAACTTCAGCAGGTTGTAGTGCATTGACAATAAATGTTGCAGCATCAGGTGACCAAGGAATAATGTCAATTTTTTCTCCTTGCAATTCTGCAACAACAGCTTGAACCCGACTTCCTCTCATTCCAACGCATGCTCCAACAGGATCAATTGAGCCATCACGTGAAACGACAGCAATTTTGGCACGCGAACCTGGATCACGTGCAACGGATTTAATTTCTATAATACCATCATAAATTTCTGGCACTTCCATGGTAAAAAGTTTTGCCATAAATTGAGGGTGCGTACGCGAAAGGAAAATTTGCGGACCTCGCTGTTCACGATGTACGTCATTAACAAAGGCACGGATCCGATCTCCATAATGAAATGACTCACGGGGAATTAGCTCATCACGTCGTATTATAGCTTCTCCACGTCCTAGATCGACAATAACATTACCATATTCTACACGCTTGACTGTACCAGAAATTATTTCGCCAACTTTGTTTTTGAATTCTTCAAATTGCTGGTCACGTTCCGCATCACGTACTTTTTGGACAATAACTTGTTTGGCAGATTGCGCTGCAATGCGCCCAAAATCCATAGGAGGTAAAGGGTCACAGAAAAAATCACCAATTTTTATATCGACTTGATGTTTTAAGGCGTCAGATAAAGCGATTTCATTTGTATAATCTTCAACAATATCAACAACTTGAAGCAAGCGCTGTAATTTGATCTCACCGGTTTTAGAATTAATCTCAGCACGGATATTGGTTTCTTGACCATAACGTGAACGTGCTGCTTTTTGTATAGCATCAGCCATTGCAGAAATGACAATTTCACGGTCAATTGACTTTTCGCGTGCAACAGCATCTGCGATTTGCAGAAGTTCAAGCCTGTTAGCGCTTATAGCCATAGATTTTCTCCTTTTTTATACCATCCAAGCGGAATGATCCTAATTAATATTAATTTTGACAGTTTGTTTTTTCGGTTAAAGTGTTAAAATTATCTTCAGGGATTAGCTGTTGACGTAACTCTTTATCTTTTTCAGTGCGTCGCGAATAAGTTCATCAGTGAGCACTAGACGCGCATTTGTAACATCAGCGAAGGGAATCAAAACATCCGCTATTTCTCCGTGAGAAGCTTTATCGGTATTTAAGGTAAAGCTATTTTGTGTAATATTTGTTAGTGTGCCACGAAATTTCTGGCGTCCATTAATAACAACACCAGTTTCAATTTTTGCAACATGTCCTTGCCACTTGAAAAAATCAGATTTTCTTACCAATGGACGATCAATACCAGGAGATGAGATTTCCAAATGATATTTTCGTTCAATGATGTTTTGTACATCAAGAAAAGGCGAAACAGTGCGGCTAATAATTTCGCAATCTTCTATTGTCATGGTGCCATCAGTGCGTTCAGCCATAATCTGAAGAGTTAAGCCATTTAAACCAGAGAATTTTACGCGAATTAAACGATAACTTAAAGGTTTGAGCAATGGTGAGACAAGAGCAGCCACACGCCCTTCGATGCCATCTTCTTTAAACAGACGCGGCTCGTCAATGTTATTTATTGTTTCAGTTTCGTTTATATCATTCAAGTTGTTTTGACCCACTGATATTAAAAAAGAGCGGGTTCAAATAACCCACTCCTTATCACAAGATTAAGAATTGTTTTCATTATATTCTTAAATTTAAAGTTTTTCAAGTCGTCCATGGTAAAGTGTTTTATCAGCTATTTTCTAATAAAAGTGAGATAAGCAGGTGTTCTGCCTTCGCGCAAAGCTTTTGCTTCATAACGGGTGCTCTGCCATGACGGGTAGGGATTTTTCCAATCTTGAGGATTTTCTGCTTGCCATTCAAAACTGTCGTGATGTGTGCAATGATATAGGGTCCAATTAACGTAAGTATCTATATCGCTGGCAAAACGGAATTTTTTACCTATCTTAAGAACTCGAGCAAAACGATTAAGGTTTTTTGTATTGATAAATCGCCGTTTCCAATGCTTTTTTTTAGGCCATGGATCGGGATAAAAAAGGTCTATTCCATCAAGTGATGCTGTTGGCAGCCAATCAAGAAGTTGTGTGGCATCATTATCATAAAGGCGAAGATGATTTTGATAATGTGTGTGTTTTTCAATATGGACCAATATTTTTGCCATACCATTAATAAAGGGTTCTACGCCAATAAAACCAGTTTGTGGAAAACGTTCCATTTCATGAATTAAATTTTCACCTCCACCAAAACCAATTTCAAGCCGGACTTCCTTTACTTGAGTAGCAAATAAAGATGTTAACTCTAAGGGCGCTGGTTTATTTAAATCAACATTAAGAGTGGGGAGAAGCGTTTTTATACACGAAAGTTGATTGTTTCGTAGCCGTTTCCCTTGTCGGCGACCAAAAAAAGCTTCGCTCATACGTGTTTTATGTGCAATCATGGCACTTTAATCATTGATTTAAGCGTTGCAATTAGATCAGTTTTTTCCCATGAAAATGAACCATCATGTTCTGGTTTGCGCCCAAAATGGCCATAAGCAGCTGTTTTGGCGTAAATGGGTTTATTAAGACCAAGGTGTTTTCGGATACCTGTTGGTGAAAGATCCATTATTTTGCGGATTGCGGTTTCAATAGTATTTTCATCTACTTTTCCTGTTCCGTGAAGGTTAAGGTAGATAGATAGGGGTTGTGCAACGCCAATTGCATAAGAAAGTTGAATAGTACACCGTTCTGCTAAATCAGCTGCAACAATATTCTTAGCTAGATAGCGTGCAGCATATGCTGCAGAACGGTCGACTTTTGTTGTGTCTTTACCTGAAAACGCCCCTCCACCATGGGGCGCTGCACCACCATAAGTATCAACAATGATTTTGCGTCCTGTTAACCCTGCATCACTTTGAGGCCCGCCAATAACAAATTTGCCTGTTGGGTTGATATACCAACTGCATTCATCAGAAATAGGAATATCACGTAAAGCTTGGCGAATATAAGGCTCAACCACTGTTTGTACTTTATTTGAATCCCAACTTTCATCCAAATGTTGTGTTGAAAGAACAATAGACGTTACTTCTATAGGTTTTCCATTTTTATATCGTATTGTTATTTGACTTTTAGCGTCTGGCCCCAGTTTTCCAGCTTCTCCTTCTTTTTTATGGCGCGCTATGGCAAGAAGCTCTAAGATTTTGTGCGCATAATAGATTGGTGCAGGCATAAGGTCTGGTGTTTCACGGCAAGCATATCCAAACATAATACCTTGATCGCCTGCTCCCTCTTGGCCTTGACGATCAGTTGCATTGTCAACCGCTTGTGCAATATCAGCCGATTGTTGACGTAAAAGAACATCAATTTTAACCGTTTTCCAGTGAAAACCTGCCTGTTCATAACCAATTGCACGAATAGCTTGACGTGCAACTGTACGAAAATGAGTAGGGTTGATGATCGGAGAACCAATTTTATCATAAATAAATTCTCCATTTTTGTCTCTTTTTAAGAGCGTATCAGGAACACGCACCTCACCAGCAATAACCACGCGATTTATGCTTACTAAAGTTTCACAAGCGATTCGCATTAACCATGGATCAGTTCCAGTTTTTTGCGCTTCTTTATAAACCATATCAACGATTTCATCCGAAATACGATCACAGATTTTGTCAGGATGCCCTTCGGATACTGATTCACTAGTGAAAAAATAATTTTGATGCGGCATAAAAACTCCCTCAAAAAAGAAAACCGGCACTTTCTTATTATTTATTTAAAGTTTGCTCTATTTGCCAATCCTATGGCAAATCGTCAATGCTGATTTATGAGGCGATATTAAAGGAAAAATGTATTTTTATTCTTATAATTTATTTGTTTGATCTTCTTCAGAAAGAGCTTTTGCTAAATCAATGATTTTTCGACGTACTTTAGCATCAAGTATATTAGTAAAAGCACGCATTAATTGGATTCCTTCGCTGCTAGAGCAAAAATCCATGAAATTACTCTCGCTTTCAGCAAAACCTTCTACGGATTGAGTAATGCCTTTATCAAAAAAATAAGAAACAGGAACATCCATAATTTCTGCAATTGCTTGAAGGCGACTTGCACCAACACGGTTTGTACCTTTTTCATATTTTTGGATTTGCTGAAAAGTAATACCTAATTGCTCACCTAATTTTTCTTGGGTAAGACCTAACATATTACGACGTAAACGAATACGAGTGCCAACATAAACATCTATTGGATCGGGCTTTTTTCTAGTTTCGGTCATACTGCAACTCTTTATTTTCAGCGCTTTGTTTCCAAATCAATATTAGATGCACGTAAAGTTAGTTTATCATAAATTAGGATAATATGTAATACTTTTCCCCAACGTTACTGGTACGCATAACATGATATTATACATAAGCACTCAATCATTAAGGTCGTCTTGTAAAGCCAAAACTAATACGGCACAATAGCATAAGAATGAATAAGATGAAAGTAGAGAATATTCTGTATTCATTGTTCCATATTAAAATAATTGGTGATGGAATCGGAGAATCAAGAAAACCAATAGCATTTTGTTCAAGAGCATCAACGATTCGTCCATAAGGGTCGATCACAGCTGATATTCCATTGTTGGCTGCTCGTATAAGAGGTATTCCTAGTTCAACTGCACGCAGCCGTGCTTGCTGAAAATGTTGATAGGGGCCAGGTGTTATGCCAAACCATGCATCATTTGTAACGTTAATAATTGCTTGAGGAGGAGGGCCTTTAAAAGTCATTTCATGGGGAAATATGGCTTCATAGCAAATGAGAGGAAGATAAGAAAATCCATTTGGCATCATAACAGTTTGGCGCTCAGAAGCAGAGCTATATCCACCAATTTTATCGGCAATGGCATTTAATCCAATTTTATTCCATAAACTTTGATAGGGGAGGTATTCACCAAAAGGGACCAGATGGAGTTTATCGGAAGCGTTAAGAATATTGCCTTTGGCGTCAATGACTTCAATTGTATTAAAATATTGTGTTTGGGCATTAGGGGAGTCAGTATTGGCTCGCACAGCACCAATAATAGCCCATTGTTGTGGCTTAAGAAGTGAGGCAATGCGCATTGTGATAGCAGAAGTACCTGTGAGAATGTAAGGAACAGATGTTTCAGGCCATACGACAAAGTCAGGCTTTAAAGTTTGATCAGTTTCTGACATTATACTTAAATTTAGATGAGCTGTGAATATATCTTCAGGTGTAGCATTGTCTAACTTTTTATTTTGTTGGATGGAGGGTTGAACAATGCGTACCCAATAACTACTCTTTTGATAATCAGCGATATTAGGTGCTGTATTCAGTCTATAAAATCCAAAGAAGCTATGGGTTAATGTAAGTAGAAAACAAAGAATAAGTGCAGATTTCTTTTTTTCATTCGTGAATAAAACTGTAGGTAAACTATAGACTAAAACAGCAAGAATGTTCATTCCGTAAAGCCCTACAATCATATCTGATTGCATGAGTATCGGGGTTGGCATAGCCGTATAGCCAAGTGCATTCCATGGAAATCCTGTAAACAAGATGGCGCGTAGCCATTCTGCTAGTCCCAGTGCAAAAGCAAGGACAAAGAAGCGTGCTATCCCTTTTGTCCATAACCAACCAACAATAAGACCAGCAAAAGCCCAATAAAGAGCAAGATAAGCAGGAAGACCAAAAACAACAAATGGTATTGTCCAAGCATAAGTAATCGGATCTATCAATAAAGCATTGCTTGTCCACCAAAGGCTGCAAACAAAATAACCAAAGCCAAAATTTCCGCAGGTTAATGCACTTATCAAAAGGCGTTTTTTGAGATTTTGAATAGCATAGATTGCATCAAGTAAGATAACAAAGACAGGAAAAGTTAAAAAGCTGACAGGTGTCAAGTAAAAAGGTGGGAGCGCAAAAGATGTGAGTGCACCACATAAAAAAACACATATTTGCCGTTTCCAGCCAGTGATAGAAAGTAGAAAAGCTGTGAGCTTATTAACAAGCACTTGATCATCACCCTTTTAAAGTAGCCTCTTCAGTTAAGTGCTCATTTTCTGGGATACGAACAATGCGTAATCGCTTAATCCGGCGTTTATCAGCTTCTAAAATACGGAATTTGTAGCCAGGTATAGCTTCAATGATTTCACCTTTTGAAGGAATGCGGTCAAGAATGGAAACAATCAAACCACCAATGGTGTCGACTTCATCACCATATTCTCCTACAATGAAATCAGGACCGAGAGCTTTTTCCACATCTTCTAATTCAGTTCTTGCATCAACAAGCCATTTATTATCGGGTTCACGCACAATAACATTGTTGATATTGTCGTGTTCATCTTCAATATCACCAACGATGAGCTCAACAATATCTTCCATAGAAACTAAACCGTCTGTGCCACCATATTCATCAATAACCAAAGCCATTTGTGTTCGTGTAGCTTGCATACGTGTTAATAATTTACTAGCAAGCATAGAGCTTGGAACAAATAAAACCGTCCGAATAAGATCTAGTTTACCAATTGGGGTATCTAAACCGTCTGTATGGTTTAACTGAAGTGGAACAGATTTTTGCCCATTTTTGTTGGAAGTTGAACTGGTAATAAAGCGGGTTATATGACTAAGAATATCACGAATATGGATTATACCTCGTGGATCATCTAAAGTTTCAGCATAAACAGGCATACGAGAATAACCAATTTTTTCGAAACATTCGAGAGCTTCCCCAAGAGGGGTATTTATTTCTAATGCTTCGATTTCAGAGCGTGGGATCATCACATCATCAATGCGTGTTTCACGCAAGCGTAAGATATTGTGCAGCATAATACGCTCTTCGGGTGAGAAGAGTGTTGCGTCATCTTCATTGTGAGCAGCAAGGGCATCAGTTAAATCATCACGCAGTGATGTGGAGTTACGTCCACGTAAGAATGAAAACAAATGGCTCAGAAATGAATTTTTTTCTATATGATTTGTTCGTTGAGAGGAGGCTCCTTCAGTATGAGAAGATATTTGGTTGTTATTGTGTGTATTGATTTTATCCACCATGGTCCTAAGATTTTCTAAGCCTTTTTTTTATAATATAACGCGTAAGATGTTTTAAGCTTTATTGTATAATATCGGTTTTTAAAGTTTGATTTTTATCATTTTAAAGTAACTCAGTATAGGGATTTTTTATGGAAAGCTTGCTGAGGATTTCTCTTTCTAACATTTCCATTTGATTAGCTTCATCATTTGTTTCATGATTGTAACCAAGAAGATGGAGGAGGCCATGAACAATCATATGCGTCAGGTGGTCTTGAAATGATTTCCCTTCTTCTTTTGCTTCTCTCATAATAGTCTCCCTTGCAATGATGATATCACCAAGCATAGGTTTAGGATTTTGTCCAACTTTGAGAGGAAAAGCAGGAAAGGATAAAACATTGGTGGGTTTGTTTTGAGAGCGCCATTGTGCATTGATTTGTGCTATGTGATCGTCATTTGTAAAAAGCAAGCTGAGTTCACTTGTTACTTGGTTTAATGATAAATGATGCATTGTGGTGGTTAATGCTTTTGTGGTGATGTCATAAAGTACGTCCTCATTATCCCACTCAGAATCTTCAATAGTTATATCAATAGTAATCATGGTGGATTTAATTCATTTTTCAATCAAGATCATTAGAATGATACTTTTTTGCTTGTTTGCCAGAATCGCGATCATAAGCGCGGACAATAGCAGCAACAAGAGGATGGCGTACAATATCTTTTTCGTCAAAACGAACGATCGAAATATTTTCTATATCTGAAAGAATGCGAATTGCTTCTGTTAAACCTGACTTTTGCCCTGCCGGAAGATCAATTTGGCTTATATCACCTGTAACAACAACACGCGCTCCTTCTCCAAGACGTGTGAGAAACATTTTCATTTGCATGGGTGTAGTATTTTGTGCTTCATCAAGGATGATAGCTGAATGAACAAGTGTTCGTCCGCGCATAAAAGCAAGAGGAGCAATTTCTATGACTCCAGAAGCTAAAATGCGTTCTACCTTTTCAGCAGACATCATATCGTAAAGGGCGTCATAAAGCGGGCGTAAATAGGGATCAACTTTTTCTTTGAGGTCACCAGGAAGAAAACCAAGACGTTCCCCAGTTTCAACTGCAGGACGTGAGAGGATAATTCGTTCAATAATACCGCGTTCTAAGAGCGTTACAGCGTGAACAACAGCAAGATATGTTTTGCCGGTTCCTGCTGGACCTATACCAAAAACAAGCTCAGAACACTCCATTGCTCGTAGATAAGCCTCTTGCGTTGGGGTGCGAGGATAGATTGTTTTTTTATGAGTGCTCAACTGTATTGGTACATGTTTTGTCGTAGATTGAATTGTTTTTGGAGACTTTTGCTTTTCATTTGGCAAATTTGCCATAGTGAGTGCACTTTCTGTATCTGATAAAGTAAGCTCTTGACGTGTTTTTGCTAGTTTATAGAGCTGGCCTAATGCATATTGCGCGTGTTTTGTAGCAGCAGCACTTCCACGGATTGAAACTTTGTTACCGCGCGGGTAAATGTTAAGTCCGAGTTTTTGTTCAATATAAGAAAGATTTTCATCGAATTTTCCAAAAACCATTTTTGCATAGTTGTTATTTTCAAAAGTTAAAACAATATGATCAGTTTCCGATAAGCTCGTTTTTTCAAAGATATTAATGTTTTTGGGGGAGGCATTTATTGCCTTTTTAATGTGTTTTGGTTTTTCGGTTGATACTTTCAACCTATTCTCCTGTGTTGTTTAAGTATGATACATTTAAGATATAATTTTTTTCTTTAAAAATAAAAGAGTTTTTTAAGTTAATACTTTGAACAAAACTTTAGGAGTGTTTTTAAATATTCACTTTTTCTCCGACGAAACTGTTTGGACTCGCATTTTTAATATGAATTTCCATAATAGTGCCTGTAGAGACTTGTGCATCTACAACAACAGGTAAAAGCCAAGGAGAGCGACCTACCATTTGCCCAAGATGGCGACCAGATTTTTCAATAAGGATATTGGTTTTTTGACCAATTTTAGAACGTAAAAATGTATGTTGCTGGTCAAGAAGGAGTGCTTGTAAACGTTGAAGGCGAGAATTTTTCACAGTTTCATCGACATGGTTTTTCATTGTTGCACCAGGTGTTCCAGGACGGGGGGAATATTTAAAAGAATAAGCTGAACTGTAACCCACTTGTTTAATGAGTTTAATGGTTTCTTCAAAATCTTCATCAGTTTCACCTGGGAATCCCACAATAAAATCGCCTGAAAAAGCAATATCTGGTCGTGCGGTACGAATTTTTTCAATAAGTTTAAGATAATGAATACTTTTGTGTTGGCGATTCATTGCTTTTAAGATACGATCTGAACCAGATTGGACAGGAAGGTGCAGATAAGGCATAAGCATATCAAGATCGCGATGTGCAGCAATAAGGCTGTCATCCATATCACGTGGATGGCTGGTTGTATAACGCAAACGCTTTAAACCATCAAGTTTGGCAAGATGATAGAGAAGGTCACCAAGGCGCCAAGTTTTGCCATTAGCACTTTGTCCATGCCAGCCATTTACATTTTGCCCCAAAAGCGTAATTTCTTTGACACCAGCTTCAATAAGTTGGATGGCTTCATGAGTAATTTGTTCAACAGGTCGTGATGTTTCAGCACCCCGTGTATAAGGAACAACACAAAAGGTGCAAAATTTGTCACATCCTTCTTGTATTGTTAAAAATGCGCTAACACCCCGTTTTTGCACAGCATGTTTATTATGAGGTGGTAAATGAGTAAATTTATCTTCAACAGCATAATTCGTTTCAACGATTTTTTTTCCTTGTTTGGCCTGTTTTAATAACTCTGGCAAGCGATGATACATTTGCGGTCCAACAACAAGATCTACTGTTGGCGCACGACGCAAGATTTCATCTCCTTCGGCTTGTGCAACACAGCCCGTCACACCAATTATTAAAGGTTTATCAGGTGCACGTTTTTGACGTATCATCCGCAAGCGACCAAGATCAGAATAAAGTTTTTCTGCTGCTTTTTCACGAATATGGCAGGTGTTAACAAGAATAAGGTCAGCATCATTTGGTGTTTGTGTAGTTACATAACCTTCGGCACTAAGACTATCATTCATTCGTTGGCTGTCATAAGTATTCATTTGACAGCCGTAGGTTTTGATAAAAACCTTTTGGGGAGAAATAGAAAGTGTATTCTTAAGATGCGACTGCTTCATGATGCATTCCTAAACGCTTTTTGTATAAATCTCAATCTGTTTGCTTAAAAGTTTTTTGCATGATGATTGCATTTTTGCGGCCATTTGGTGATTGATAGTAAGCAAGACGTTTAGCAATCTTTTTGAATTCAAAATGCTGATAAAGAGCCAAGGCAGAAAGATTGGTTTCTTCAACTTCTAAAAATAGCTTTGCGGCACGTGCATGTTGAAGATAACAAAGTATACTATCGACAAGCAAAGAGCCAATTCCTTGTCTTTGGTAATGAGGTTGGACAGCAATTGTAATAATTTCTGCTTCATCAAGAATAAAACGGCATAGACAAAATCCTAAAATTTGATCAGGCTGATTAATAAGGTAAACTTTGTAGCCAAAAATAGAATGATCTTTTAAAAAAGTATCAAATGTTTGTTCTTCCCAAGCTGGAATAAAACAATTTTGGTGAATTTGATGAAGAAGAGCGCTATCATCAGTTTGTAGCGATGCAATCTCAAAATGTTTTTTTATGGATGAAACTTTAGCCATTATTTTTTCGTGGTAAGACAAAACTGGCGTTTTGTTTTGCGTCAGCATCGCGTAAATAAAGTGGGCGAGGTGCAGCTTGTGGCTGTTTGTTTGCCGCAAGGTGAGCATAGGTTAAAACATCAGCCGCTTCACATGGAATGAGATCTGATATGGTTGTGGTGTTTATTTTATTGTTTTTGATGTACGAAGCGATAATATCAGCAGCTGGACCAGTTAATACTGTTTGTTGTGGTAAAGCTGCGACGATATTCTCAAGTGTTTGTAAGCCAGGCACACATAAAGCTGTAAGGTCTTTGTTAAAATTTTGATAATAGAACATTCCTCTACCAGCTTCAATGACAACAGTGATTGTTGACATGGCATTTTTATTAATTGCTTGTGCTGCTAATGCTTCAAGTGTACTCACCCCAATGGCTGGTACTTCTAGTGCTAATGCTAAAGCTCTTGCAGTTGAAACACCTGTACGTACACCTGTAAATGATCCAGGTCCGATATTAATGGCGATCCGATCAATTTGATCAAATGTGATGTCGGTTTGGTCAATTATTTGTGCAATTTGACCGATGAGTTTTTCAGCATGGCCTTTGGAAATGCGTTCGCTGATACGCGCAATAACAGCTTGATGGCGGGTAAGTGCAACGGCACAATAAATTGAAGCGGTGTCTATAGCAAGGATGAACATGAACGCATTTTTTTAACTGGATATAACAACAGATAAATAATTAGTTATAGTTTTTTGAGTATTTTTATTTTGTATATTTTGCAATGTTTGAAGACAATTGCAATATTAATAAACATTACGTTTTTGGAAATATTTTTCAGACTAGATTAGTGTTTAATGTGTGTCTTGGTATAGCATGGCAAAAGTGTACGCAAGGGTATCACTAAAAATATTAAAATTATCAAGGAGTAACCGAAAAAGAACCATAAAGTTCATATGCAGCATTAGAAGAATATGGCAAATATGGAAATCCAAGGTTATTTAGATTTTAAGCCACAGGATATTTTACTAAAAAGACAATTATTACTCTGAAATGTGTGGTATTGTACAAACTAGTCAATTAATGAATTCTAATAAAACTGCCAAAGCTTTCAAACTGTGTTTCTGTATAAGCTATTTTTCTATAATTTTTAAGTTATACGCTCAGTCTTAAGTGTGTATATTATTAAAGCACGATCACAATTTATGAGAAGAGATAATCTCTTAACTATAGTCTTTTTAATATTTTCTCCTTTAAAAATACCATGGGAGAAATAACAAGATAATAGAAAATTAGATTTTAAAGATTGGTTCTCGCTCGTAGTGCTGCAGCTAAGGTTCCATCGTCAAGATAATCTAGTTCACCACCTACTGGTACTCCATGGGCAAGCCGGGTAATTTTAATTGAAAAATTAGACAGTTGATCGGTGATATAATGCGCTGTTGTTTGCCCTTCAACAGTTGCATTAACAGCTAGAATAACTTCTGTAATTGAATCATTAATAACACGGTTTATTAAAGAAGTGATGTTGAGTTCATCTGGGCCTATTCCATCCAATGGGGATAGTCGTCCACCTAATACATGGTAACGCGCTGGTAAAATTCCGGCTCGTTCAAGAGCCCAGAGATCAGAAATATCTTCAACAACAATAATCGTTGTATTATCACGGCGAGGGTCTGTACAAATCAAACAAGGATCAGTTGTATCCACATTGCCACAAATAGAACAAATGCTTACTTTGTTTACAGCTTCTTGTATTGCTGCCCCTAATGGCTCCAATAGTATTTCTTTTTTCTTGATGAGATGAAGGGCAGCACGGCGTGCTGAACGCGGTCCAAGACCTGGTATTCGCGCTAAAAGTTGAATGAGGCGCTCAATTTCAGGGCCTGCAATGTGTTGAGACATACCATTATTCCAAAAGATTAAATTAAAGCCACTTTATTAAAACGGAAGCTTGAAACCTGGTGGAATCGGTAAACCTGCTGTTATACTTTGTGTTTTTTCTGCTATAGCCGTTTCAATTTTTGCTTTAGCTTCATTATGAGCTGCCATAATGAGATCTTCAAGTATTTCAACCTCTTCAGGATTGATTAGTGACGGGTCAATTTTGATTGCTGATATAATATTTTTACCATTTAAGGTAATACTAACGAGCCCGCCGCCGGCTGTACCTGTTATATGCAAATTAGCCAAATCATCTTGCATTTGCTGCATTTTTTCTTGCATTTCTTTGGCTTTTTTCATCATGCCCATCATATCACGCATAGTAATTAATTTCCTTATTCATCATTTGTATGATCATCGTTTTCATTGTCGAAGATATGAGGAGTTAAATCAAGATCATTTTCTTGTTTATTCAGACGAATATCGACAATTTTTGCTCCTGGAAAATGGTTGAGAATTGTTGCTATATCAGGATCTGTTTCTACATCAGAAAAAAGAGCCCTTTGAGCGGCTGCGCTTTCTTCTTGTAAAGTTGGTCCTCCCCCTTCAGTGACGAAGGTTATTGTCCATTTTTTTTCAGTCCATTGATGTAACATTTTTTTTATATCACGGGCTAGTGAACGCGGAGCATTTTCAGCAAGTCTTAATGTTATATGCCCTGGTTCAAAAGAAACAGGATGAACAAATTCTTTAATAAGCAATTTGAAATGTGTTTCGCGGTGTTGTTCAGCTAAATTAACGATATCATGTAGGGAGTTTATATTTAAGAATTTTTGTTCTGTTGTTTCCGTTTCTGGTTGAGAAGAAGCGTACGGTAAATGAACAATGTTGTTAGAAGATTCGATAGTTTGAATGTTATCAAGGCTTTCTGTTGTTTTAAAAGAATCTGTATTTTCAGGAGTTTGAATCTTGAATGATTCTATTGGTTGAACGGAAAGGCTGGGTTGATTAGTTACGACTGTTTTTAAATTATGTTGGTTTTGCTGTGAGTTTGAAATTTGTGAGAAAGAGTGAGTCTGTCCACCACCAGCTTTTACGCTATGGTTTACATTGTTGGCTTCTTGATGGGGATTATTTTCGGTAATTGTGAGAGATGTTTTTTCTTGTGTGAGTTTTTTCAACGCTTCATCAAGAGTTGGCAGGTCAGCAGTGTGGGTAAGGCGAATCAATATCATTTCAGCAGCTTGAATAGGGCGTGCAGCTTTATTGACCTCCTGTAAGCCTTTGAGCAAAATTTGCCAGTTTCTGGAAAGAACGGGAATAGAAAGTTTTTGTGAAAAGTCTAAACCTCTTAAACGTTCCTCTTCTGTTAAGAAGAGATCTCCAGCTATCTCTGGTGTCAAACGCAACCGCGTGACCAAATGGTTGAAGTCAGACAATTCTGTTAATATCATAAAAGGGTCGGCACCTGCATCATACTGGCTACGTAATTCACTCAATGCACTGACAATATTTCCTTTCATAACAAATTCAAACAGATCAATAATACGCGCTTGATCAGCTAGTCCTAACATTGTGCGTACTGAAACAGTACTGACTTTACCATTGCTATAGGCAATAGCTTGGTCAAAAATAGACAAAGCGTCACGTGCAGACCCTTCTGCAGCACGAACGATTAGAGATAAAGCTTGATCTTCTACTTTAATTTTTTCATGTTTAGCAATTTTACGCAAGTACTCTACTAAAACTGCTGATTCAATACGCCGTAAATCAAAACGCTGGCAGCGTGAAAGGATTGTAATAGGGACTTTGCGAATTTCTGTTGTTGCAAAAATAAATTTTATATGGGGTGGTGGTTCTTCAAGCGTTTTTAATAGGCCATTAAATGCTTGTGTTGAAAGCATATGAATTTCGTCGATAATGTATATTTTATAGCGCGCAGAAACAGGACGGTAACGTATTTGTTCAATAATTTCACGAATATCGTCAATGCCAGTGTGCGAGGCAGCATCCATTTCTATAACGTCAATATGTCGGCCTTCAATAATTTGTGCACAATGTTCACCAAGTGTATTAAGTGCAATAGTGGGTTGGTCAATATCTTTTGTTTTGTAGTTGAGCGCACGCGCTAAAATGCGTGCTGTTGTGGTTTTTCCTACTCCACGAATTCCTGTTAACATCCACGCTTGTGCAATGCGTCCTGTCTCAAAAGCATTAGTAAGGGTGCGCACCATTGCTTCTTGACCAATGAGGTCAGAGAAATTTTGAGGCCGATATTTGCGAGCGAGAACACGATAAGTCGTTGCTGCAGGCAGTTTTTCCATCAATGATTCCAATTTTAAAAGCTCTTGTAAGTATATTACAATGACATGAAAACACAGATTAAAAATATACTCTACTATAAAAGGATTTTTTCTCAATCAATTTATTTTAAGAAAATAGGATCATTTCTTAAAAACGCCCAAGATTTCTTTATTTTTGGGAGGCAGAGTACTTATCTTATCACGAAGATTTGTAAAATAGCAAAGGCGTGATTCCATTTAATAAAAGTGGAAGGTCGGCACGATGACCCGTACCAGAGCTCGTTAGGGCTGCTTCTTTCCAGACCTGACCCGGTTGGCGAGTAGTTCGTCCATCACCAACCTCCCAATTTTATATTGTCGATTTAAAAAAGAAAATCAAGCTTTGAAACAAAAAACGTAGAAAGAATAGTTAAAAAGCTTTCTTTTGAATTTAATTTATATTTAGCATAAGAAATATTTTTGGTTTTTCTTTAACATTTTGTGATTTGCGGTTTTTGAATGATTTTATTTTTGTACTGTAGGTTGCTGAATATGCAAGAAATTTGTCAATTATTTATAATAAAACAGCCTATGTTTTTGTTTAAAGTAGATAAAATATTGGCTTTGTTATAGGTAATTCTTGATCAAAGTTTTCTCTTATTTCTATGTTTGTTTGCAATGTAGCTTATAATTTACGGGATGATTAGGCTATAAAAGTGAACGCCACTAATTAATGTGAAAATTAATTTTTCTTTTTAAAAGCTGGGTTATCCAATCTGTTGAAAAATCTCTACAATATTCGAATTTCGTTGAATATATGTGGAGATATAAAATTACTCAAATTGAGTTGAAAGTGTTTTGCAAATCCGGTTTTAAAGAAGCATTTTTCCAAATAACTGAATAGGTTCTATACATTTGGAACTCTTATAAATGCTCTATTTGCCAAGCGTAATCTTCTATAATGCAAGTCTATCTTAATGGCTTTTTACTTATGGTATTTAAAAACTACAGCGTTTTCATAAAAAGAAGCTTACACTTAGAAATTAGACGCTTTTAAGAATAATATTTTTTTCTTTATGTGGCAATGTGAGTAAAAACAATAAACCGTGTGGCTATTGTTAGTGATAATTTTTAGCGTAGTGCAAAAGTGTTAATATGGTTATAAAGATTTGATTTCTTTATGTTAAGATTTTGCGTACTTTATCAAGATCAGACTGTGTGTCGACACTTAAGGGAATCGTATCAATTATTTCTACATCGATACGCATATTATTTTCTAATGCACGTAATTGTTCAAGTTTTTCACGTTGTTCGAGTGTGGATGGTGCAAGAGTTACAAATCGTTCAAGTGCTTCACGTCGATAAGCATATAATCCAATATGATGGTAAAGAGGACCATTTCCGTAAGGTGCAGTTGCACGGGTGAAGTAAAGAGCACGCAAACGGTTTTGAGAAAGCGGTGTACCAATAATTTTGACTACATTGGGATTTGTTTTTTCATCTTCTTCAACAAGTTTAGCACCCAGGGTTGCAATATCAGTTAAGTCATTTTCTAAAGGTTGTAGAGTGCTAATAATTTCGTGAGCGGTTATTGTTGGTAAATCACCTTGTAGATTTACAATGATATTGTAGTGTCGCTCAGGATCAATGATGGTTAAAGCTTCATAGATGCGATCAGATCCTGATTGATGGTCAGTACGTGTTATGATGCATTCATGTCCGTAAGCTGTAACAGCTTGAGCGATGGTATTGTGGTCCGTTGCAACAATGATACGTCCTAATGCAGCTTTTTTCGCTTGTTCAGCTACATGAATAATCATAGGTTTTCCAGCGATTTCAGCGAGAGGTTTTCCTGGAAGACGAGATGAACCCATGCGAGCAGGAATAAGAATGAGTGGTTTAAAAGCCATCACTAGAGTTCCAAATGTTGTATATTTGATATATTTATAATGATATACTATAAGGAAAAGCCTTAAACTGAAAATGATAAAAATTGAATATTTAGATTTTAATGAAACGATCTACATTTACCTATTTTATTTGTGCTTCTCTGTTTTTGCTAATTATTGCGGGGGGAATTTTCATTTTTAGTGATGTAATTTATAATTATTTTGCATCAGTTCAACATTCTTATACTGCAGATAATGATGATCTTAAAGAAAAGCAGGATCTATCTCACCATTATCTATCGTTAAATGAGCGTCTTCAAAAAGGTGATCTTGAAAATGGGCGTAAAATTTTTCGTCAGTGTGCTCTATGTCATACTTCTGGGCGTGATAATTCTAACCGTGTTCTTGGCCCAACACTTTGGGAGATAGTAAATCGCCCTTTTGCGGATGCAAAAGATTTTACTTATTCAAGAGTGTTACGTGAAAATTCTAATAAAAAATGGGATTTTCCCACTTTAGATCACTATCTTCAATCACCTCGTAAAGCATTTCCAGGGACGACTATGTCATTTCGAGGGATTAAAAATGATCAAGATCGTGCTGATCTTTTACTTTATTTACGCAGTCTATCTGATCACCCTGTTCCTTTACCACTGGATAATGAAGATGCTAAACAAAATTAGTTTGTGCTAGAAGTGCTGACTTTAAAAGTATGTGTAGTTAACTTTATTTGTGATTTGGGTTTTATCGAGTTATCAGAAAAATTGTGATGAATGTATTATTTAAAGTGATTTGGTGTGACTTGATCAAAAGGTAAAATAAGAAATGGTGGCCTATATTCTATGGCGTCTCTTACTAATTATACCGACACTGATTGGTATTTTGACGGTAACATTTGTCGTTGTACAATTTACACCCGGTGGACCTATTGAGAATATTATTGCTCAATTACAAGGAATGGGTGGTGATGCTGTAGGACGGGTGGCTGGTGGTAGCGATCTTAGTCTTTCTTCTGATAGTATTTTTGATGGCGCGCATGCTGATTTATCTGCTTATGGGGTTCTAAGTACCGTGGAGCACAAGGGTTGGATCCAGAATTTATTGCCAAACTTGAACGGCAATTTGGTTTTGATAAGCCACCTTTGGAGCGTTATTTGACGATGCTTGGCAATTATATACGTTTTGATTTTGGGGAGTCTTATATACAAGGGCGTTCAGTTATTGAGTTGATTAAGAGTGCTCTACCTGTTTCTCTTTCTTTTGGTTTTTGGAATTTGCTGATTTCTTATACTATTTCCATACCGTTAGGAATCCGTAAAGCTCTTAAAGAAGGCTCTGCTTTTGATGTATGGACGAGTGCTATTATTGTTATTGGCTATGCAATTCCTAATTTTCTCTTTGGAATTTTTTTAATGGTTTTTTTTGCTGGGGGATCTTTTTTTGATTGGTTTCCATTAGGTCATTTGACTTCGGATAATTTTGATAAATTATCCTTTGGAGGCAAGATATTAGATTATCTGTACCATTTGATTTTACCATTAACAGCGATGGTCATTTCTTCTTTTGCTACAACAACCTTGTTAACGAAAAATTGTTTTCTGGAAGAAATTCGTCAGCAATACGTCATTACAGCTCGCGCGAAGGGTTTAAGCGAACGCTCTATTCTTTATGGTCATATTTTTCGCAATGCGATATTGATTGTAATTGCCAGTTTTCCTGCAGCTTTTATGGGTTCATTTTTTAGCGGATCTTTATTGATTGAAATGCTGTATTCATTAAACGGTATGGGGCTTTTAAGTTATACATCTATTGTTAACCGTGATTACGCTGTTGTATTTGCCTGTCTTTATATTTTTTCTCTGATTGGTCTTGTTGTGAGTCTTATTTCTGATATCATTTATATGCTGGTTGATCCACGTATTGATTTTGATAGAAAAGATTTATGATGGAAAAGATAAAGTATGATCAATTCTGTGACTCGAAGTTACAAAAACGATCTTTTTTTTCTCCATTGAGTGCGCGTCGTTGGCGTAATTTCAAACAAAATCGTCGTGGTTGGTGGTCATTGTGGCTCTTTTTATTTTTATGTTTTTGTTCTTTTTCAGCAGAATTTATTGCCAATGATCGCCCTATTATTGCTTCTTATAAGGGGGAGTTGCTATTCCCTGTTTTTTTTGATTATTCCGATGAAAAATTTGGTGGAAACTTAGCCGTAGCGGACTTTCGAGATTCTTTCATTCAAAATGAGATTGCAAAACATGGTTGGGCGGTGTGGCCACTAGTTCGTTATTCATATAATACAGTAGTAGGTAATAAAACTGTAGCATTATCACCTCCTTTTTGGCTTCAAAGTAAAGAAGAGCGTTGTATCAATTATGCACAAGGAAGCGCTGATCCGGAATGCACGATAAGTCGATGGAATTGGCTTGGGACAGATGATCTAACACGTGATGTTTTTGCGCGGGTTTTATATGGCTTTCGATTATCGATAATTTTTAGTATTCTTTTGACAGCTATTTCAGCTATTATTGGTGTTATAGCAGGGGCAGTTCAGGGGTATTTTGGTGGTTGGGTTGATTTAATTTGTCAACGTTTGATTGAAATATGGTCTTCTGTACCGTCGCTTTATTTAATTATTATTATGGCTGCTGTTTTGGCGCAGGGTTTTTGGGTGTTGTTAGGGGTTATGCTTCTTTTTCAGTGGGTCGCATTGGTTGGTGTGGTGCGTGCAGAATTTTTACGTGCGCGCAATTTTGCCTATATTACTGCTGCACGCGCTTTAGGGGTGCCTGATCGCATTATTATAATACGTCATTTACTGCCAAATGCTATGGTTGCTTCCTTAACTTATATGCCATTTTTATTAACATCAGGTATTTCTTTACTGACGTCACTTGATTATTTAGGGTTTGGTCTTCCGCCTGGTTATCCTTCTTTGGGTGAGGTAATGCGGCAGGCTACTTCTAACTTAAACGCTCCTTGGATTGGCATTACAGGTTTTGTTGTTATTGCTACTTTATTGGCTTTGTTGGCTTTTATTGGTGAGGCAGTGCGGGATGCTTTTGATCCACGAAAGACATTGCAATGACAAAGATGCTTTCGGTACGTAATTTGTCGGTTGCATTTTGCCAAGCTAAAGAAAAAAAATGCGTTGTTGACCAAATTTCTTTCGATATTGGAAAGAGAGAGATAGTTGCTCTGGTAGGGGAGTCTGGTTCTGGAAAATCGGTAACAGCACTATCTATTTTGCAACTTTTACCTTGTGTAAAAACACTTTATCAATCAGGTGAAATTCTTTTTAATAATCAAGATTTAATGAAACAGAAAGAAGAGGATTTGCGTAAAGTTCGTGGCAAAGATATTGCTATGATTTTTCAAGAACCAATGATTTCTCTTAATCCTTTGCATACTGTGGAACAGCAAATAGGTGAAGTTCTTAAAATACATTCAAACATATCTGGTAAATTATTACGCACACGTATTATTGATTTGCTCAATCAAATGGGAATTGATGAGCCGGAAAAACGTTTGGGTTCTTTCCCACATCAATTATCGGGTGGTCAACGGCAACGCGTGATGATTGCAATGGCACTTGCAAATAAGCCACAGTTATTAATTGCCGACGAACCAACAACTGCACTTGATGTGACAGTTCAAGCACAAATTCTTGAACTCCTAGTGCAGCTTAAAAAAAGCTGCAATATGTCAATGCTTTTAATTACCCACGATTTGGCTATTGTGCGTCGTATTGCAGAGCGCGTTTATGTTATGAAAGAGGGGAAAATTATTGAAAATGGTACCACGAGTGAAATTTTTAACAATCCCCAGCATTCCTATACAAAGAAATTATTAGCGGCAGAGTTTCAAGGTTATCCCCTACAGGCTAATGATAATGCGCCCGTTTTGATGCAAGGTAAGAAAATACGTGTTTGGTTTCCAATTAAAAAAGGTTTATTGCGGCGAACAGTTGATTATGTAAAAGCTGTTCAAGATGTTGATATTACAGTTCGTACTGGACAGACACTTGGTGTTGTTGGTGAATCAGGTTCAGGGAAAACAACATTAGGACTTGCACTGACACGAATGATTTCTTCCAAAGGTCAGATTTATTTTGATGGTGTTGATATTGGCAATTTTACTTTCAATCAGATGCGTTCTTTACGCCGCCATATTCAAATTGTTTTTCAAGATCCTTTTGGTTCGCTTTCACCACGTATGTCTGTAAGTGAGATTATCACTGAAGGGTTGTCGATTCACGAACCATATCTTTCTGATTGTGAACGCGATAATCGTGTGATTGAAGCTTTGCGTGAGGTTGATCTTGATCCTGCTGTGCGCTATCGTTATCCTCATGAATTTTCCGGTGGACAAAGGCAGCGAATTGCTTTTGCACGTGCAATTATTCTTAAGCCTCGCTTTATTATGCTTGATGAACCAACATCTGCTCTTGATATGAGTATGCAAGCACAGATTGTTGACCTTTTGCATCGTTTACAACAAAAATATCATTTGGGTTATTTGTTTATTAGCCATGATTTAAAAGTCGTTAAAGCGCTTGCTCATGAAGTACTCGTAATGCATAAAGGAAAAGTAGTTGAGTATGATTGTGCTGATCGTATTTTTTCTTGTCCCCAAAATTCTTATACGCAAGCTTTAATGGCTGCAGCATTTGCATTAGAATCTGGCCGTTTATAGACAATCACATCAAATTGCGCTGACAATCCATTATAAAGAAGGATTTTTCCTACTAAAGGTTCACCAATGTTTGTGATCAGTTTAATAGCTTCCATTGCTTGTAATGTCCCGATAACTCCGGGTAGAGGACTAATGATTCCGACTTCAGAACATGTGGGTATGACGCCAGTTGCAGGTGGGTTAGGAAACAAATCGCGATAATGGGGATTATTGTCTTTATAAGGCATCAACACTGTCAGTGAGCCATTGAATCGGTTTATAGCACCGCTTATTAAAGGTTTAGCACATTGAGCAGCATGGTCAGCAAGTAGATAACGTGTTGCAAAATTATCGCTTCCATCGATAACAATATGATAAGCGTTGAGCAGTTTATCTACATTACTTTCATCTAAACGTAGACTATGTTTTTCAACTATAACGTGAGGATTTATCGCTTTTATAGTAGTTTCAGCGCTAATGGTTTTGTATTGATTGATTGTATTTGTGTTATGAATAACTTGGCGTTGTAAATTGGAAAGTGAAACAATATCATCATCAACAATTCCAAGCGTTCCAACACCTGCTGCAGCAAGATAAGTAAGAACAGGGGAGCCAAGACCACCTGCACCTATGACAAGAACACGAGCAGTTTTAAGCTTTTGCTGTCCCACGCCACCGATTTCGGGTAAAACAATATGACGTGCGTAACGTTCAATTTCTTCTTTGCTTAATTTTGTATCACCTTTTTGTATCATAGATTTTCTCTTGTCATAGTTTTTTTATGATTTAATAAATTTATGGCGCATTAACCAGTCTGTTTTTAGTGATAGGAGGTTTTATTTATGAAAATTGCTATTCAGATGGATCATATTTCAACGCTCCAGATCCAAGGAGATACTACATTTGCGCTTGCTTTAGCAGCGCAAGAACGTGGACACACTCTTTTTCATTATACACCAGATTGCTTATCTATGCGTGGTGATTGCGTGATTGCACGGTTGGAGCCATTAATTGTACGTGATGAAGAGGGGTGTCATTATAAATTGGGGGAGCCTGTATACACGCCGTTGATGGATATGGATGTAGTTCTTTTACGTCAAGATCCACCTTTTGATATGTATTATATCACCACAACTTATTTATTAGAGCGCATTCACCCTAAGACGCTTGTCGTAAATGATCCAACATGGGTACGTAATAGTCCAGAAAAGATTTTTGTTACTGAATTTTCTGATTTAATGCCAGAAACATTAATTACAAAAGATATTGAAGAAATAAAATCGTTTAGAAATAAGGTTGGTGATATTATTATTAAACCACTCTATGGTAGTGGAGGGGCGGGTGTTTTTCATTTAAAACAAGATGATCGCAATCTAACATCGCTTGTAGAAATGTTTGAACACAGTTATCGTGAACCTTTTATTGTTCAGCGTTATTTAGATGTCGTTCGAAAAGGGGATAAACGGGTTATTTTACTTGATGGTACACCTGTGGGGGCGATTAATCGGATTCCGGCGGAAATGGATGCTCGTTCCAATATGCATGTTGGAGGTCGAGCAGAAACTATTGGCTTGACTAAACGTGATTATGAAATTTGTGCACGCATTGGTCCTACTTTGCAGAAACGAGGTTTTCTTCTTGTAGGAATTGATATAATTGGAGACTATATAACAGAAATCAATGTTACATCTCCCACTGGGATTCGTGAAATTAAACGCTTTGGAGGTGCGGATATCGCCTCTCTTTTTTGGGACATTATTGAACGTAAGCGTTCGAGTTAATTTATTTAAGAAGATTACTAAATTTATTTTGTGATTCTACAAATGTAAACTAGAATTTGGGTCTTAGGGAGTGTATGAATGAGTAAGTTGTTATCAGTTGGAGTGGGGCTGATGTGCGTTACTGCATTGCTGGTTGATATCGGTAATGCTCGCGATCAGATTAAGATTGCGGGTTCATCAACAGTTTTACCTTATGAAAAAATCGTTTCTGAGGTATTTGGAGAAATTTACCCTAATTTTAAAATTCCCGTTATCGAGTCTGGTGGTTCAGGTGCTGGTATTAAAGAGTTTTGCCGTGGTATTGGAGATAAGACGATTGATATCGTTAATAGTTCACGGCCAATGAAATCAGGTGAATTACAGTCCTGTTTTAATGCTGGTGTAAAAGATATTGAAGAAATGCGCATTGGGTATGATGGCATTGTTTTTGCAACAAATAGCAGTGGACCTGACTGGGAATTACGCTCTGTAGATGTATATAGGGCATTGGCTGCTCAAGTTGTGGTTGATGGGAAACTGCAGTTAAATAAAGTTACGAAGTGGAATACAGTCAATAATGCTCTTCCTGATTGGGAAATTACAGTTTATATACCTGGTGAAAAACATGGAACACGTGAAGTTTTTGAAGAAAAATTATTAGCCGCAGGCTGTAAGGCTAGTGGGGCAGTTGAGGCAATGGAAGCTTTGGGAATGAATGAGAAGGAGATTAATGCTGCTTGTATTGCTGTACGTAAGGATGGGAAGGCCATTGATATCGATGGTGATTATTCTGAAACATTTGCTCATCTTATGTCTAATAAAACAGGTATTGGTGTTTTAAGCTTGTCTTTTTACGAGAATAATGCTGACAAACTTAAAGTTGCATACATTAATGGTGTTGTTCCAAGTAGTGAAACAATTTCTAATGGTAAATATTCCCTTTCGCGTCCACTTTTCTTCTATGTTAAAAAAGCGCATTTTAGTATTGTTCCAGGTTTGTGGGAATATGTTGACTTTTTTCTTTCCGATCAAATGATTGGTCCAGATGGTCCATTGGCGGATTATGGTTTAGTTGCTGCTTCTAAAGAAGAGCGGCAAATGCAGCGTACTTCTTTTTATGCTGGTACAGTGATGACTTTAAAATAATTTTCTAAAATGACGATGTAGGATTTCTCTGTGCTGCTTTTTTGTAAAAATTGAAAGACAATATGCCCATTTCTTTTGTTATTTTTCTGCTATTGATTTTTGGTTTTGTCGGCTTTTGCATTTCTTATATGCGAGCTCGTTTCCTTGAATTTATGAGATTCAAGATGCACTCTCGTGCGTATTATTACGGTTGGTGGACATTGTTAATAACTGTTATCCCAGCTTTTGTGTTTTTAGTTTTTTGGAACGCTGGAAGTGCAGTTTATTTAGAATATAATGCTTCGCAGGCAGTTAAGATGTCTATAATAGGTGCGATAGAAATAGAAAATCATGACCTTATTTTAGAAATAATTCGTGATTTGGCTAAAATTATTCATCATTTTGAAGGGGATTTGATGACAATTCCTTACGCAGATGTACAAGAGCAATTGTCGAAAAAAGGGTTTATTTTGCCTATGGAGGTACCAGATTATGCGTTGAAGATAGCACGATCATGGTATTTTTCTTCTAAAAAACTGCAATTTATTGGTTATGGTTTATGTTTTATAATTGCACTTTGTGGTTTTATTTTTGGGATTATACATGTTTCTCCGCAACAGCGTGCACGCAATAAGGTTGAGCGTTTCATTATTATTGGTTTAATTTGTGCGTCTGCGATTACAGTTATAACAACGATTGGCATTGTCATTTCCATATTATTCCAGACGGTGAGTTTTTTTCAATCTGTACCGTTTTTAAACTTTTTTTGGGGAACAGTTTGGGACCCTCGTTTTTCAACCAATGGTTCAGGCGGTGAGATAGGGCAATTTGGTTTCATACCACTGTTGGCTGGCACGCTTTATATTGCGTTTGTGGCAATGCTTTTTGCTGTTCCTATTGGGTTGTTTGCTGCTCTTTATATGGCCGAATACGCTTCAAGCCGATTGCGGTCAATTGTAAAACCGTTATTGGAGGTTCTTGCTGGTATTCCCACTATTGTTTATGGTTTCTTTGCTTTAATGGTTGTTGGGCCTTTTTTGCGCGACCTTTCTATTTCTCTTTCTGGTGGGGCCGGTTTTATTATGGCCCATAGTGTTTTGACCGCTGGTTTGGTTATGGGAATTATGTTGATTCCTTTTGTTTCATCTTTGTCAGATGATATTATTACTGCTGTTCCCCGTTCATTGCGTGAAGGTTCTTACGGTTTGGGAGCAACACAATCTGAAACCATTAAAAAAGTCATTATACCAGCGGCACTTCCTGGTATTGTGGGAGCACTTGTATTAACAGCGTCCAGGGCAATTGGGGAGACAATGATTGTTGTGTTGGCAGCAGGTGTTGCAGCCAATTTGACTCTTAATCCATTTGAGGCAATGACTACGATGACAGTTAAAATTGTTAATCAATTAACAGGTGATTTTGAGTTTAATTCGCCGCAAACTCTTGTAGCTTTTGCTTTGGGAATGACACTTTTTATTTTGACTCTTTTGATGAATATTTTTGCTCTTTATATAGTGCGTAAATATCGGGAGCAATATGAATGAGTGGAGATTTTGTCTCGTATCGTCGTAATATTGGTCTGAGGCGTCGTTATTGGGCTGAACGCCGTTTTCGTGCTTATGGCCTTGTTGCTATTTTCATTGGTTTGTTTTTTTTAATTATTCTTTTATGGTCTATTGTCAGTCAAGGCTATACAGCCTTTTTTCATAGTGAAATGACGTTATCAATTTATTTAGATGAAAAGGTGATTGATCCGGGTGGTCAACGTGCAACTAATCCAAAGGTATTAATAACTGCAAATTATCCACTTCTTGTACGTAATGCTTTGGCTACAAAACTTGGAGTGGATTACAATGATCGGGCAGCTATGCGCGATATTAACCGTATGTTTTCGGGTAATGTTCGCGTGCAGTTACGTGATATGGTAGTAAAAAATCCAAACTTGATTGGTACAACGCAAAAAATTAAAATTTTAGCGGCGGCAGATGTTGATTTAGTTTATAAAAGACAGATTAATTTGCAAGTGGCAGAGGAAAAGCGCAAGGTTTCTAATCGACAGGTAGAATGGATTAGACGCTTAATTGATGACAATACGCTTTATAAAACATTTAATCGCGGTTTTTTTACATTTGGTTCTTCAAGTCGTCCTGAAACTTCAGGATTAGGTGTTGCAATAATTGGTTCTTTTTATATGATGTTTATTGTCTTAGCAGTTGCGTTGCCCATAGGGGTAGCAACGGCTCTTTATCTTGAAGAATATGCACGTAAAAATACGTTTACAGATTTTATAGAGATTAATATCAATAACCTTGCTGCTATTCCTTCAATTATTTTTGGTCTTTTAGGGCTTTCTGTTTTTATTAATTTTTTAGGCATGCCACGTTCTGCGTCTTTTGTTGGTGGGCTCGTTTTAACTCTTATGACGTTACCAACAATTATTATAGCTACACGTTCTGCTTTGCGAGCTGTTCCACTGTCTATTCGTACAGCAGCTTTAGGATTAGGTGCATCAAAGACGCAAGTGGTTTTTCATCATGTTGTTCCTTTAGCGGTGCCCGGTATTCTGACTGGCACGATTATTGGTTTGGCACAAGCGCTGGGTGAAACTGCTCCTTTACTTTTGATTGGAATGGTCGCTTTTGTTGCGAATATTCCTACTACACCAATGGATCCAGCAACGGCTTTGCCTGTGCAAATTTTTATGTGGGCGGGTGAAGCAGAGCGTGCTTTTGTTGAAAAAACATCAGGCGCCATTATTGTATTGATGGTTTTTCTTGCTGTCATGAATATTTCAGCTGTTCTTTTGCGTCGACGATTTGAACGACGTTTATAACTTCAGTAAAGTGTGTACGTCGAGATAAGGTTAGGTCTACAATGAAGGTCAAAATGCGGGGTCAAGATGTTAAGGTTTTTTATGGAGATAAAGAAGCACTCCATGGCATTACTCTTGATATCCCTGAGCATAAAGTTACTGCTTTAATCGGCCCTTCAGGCTGCGGAAAGTCAACTTTTTTACGTTGTTTTAATCGTATGAATGATACGATTGAAGGTGCTAAAGTAACAGGTTTGATTACTTTAGATGAGGAAGATATTTATGATTCGCACATTGATGTTGTAGAATTACGAGCACGTGTGGGGATGGTTTTTCAAAAGCCTAATCCTTTTCCAAAATCTATTTTTGACAATGTTGCTTATGGACCACGTATTCATGGTTTAGTAAAATCACGTACTGAATTGCATGATGTGGTTGAAAAAAGTTTGATGCAAGCAGGATTGTTTGACGAAGTTAAAGATCGTCTCCATGGACCAGGAACAAGTTTGTCAGGAGGGCAGCAACAACGTTTGTGTATTGCGCGTGCTATTGCTGTGAATCCTGAAGTTATCTTAATGGATGAACCGTGTTCAGCTCTTGATCCGATTGCAACGGCACGTATTGAAGAGCTTATCGATTCGTTACGACAAGATTACACAATCGTCATTGTAACACATTCAATGCAGCAAGCTGCACGTGTTTCTCAATACACGGCTATGTTTCATTTGGGGCATTTGGTGGAAGTTGATGAAACTGAAGTAATATTTACGTCACCAAAGGAACAACGTACGCAAGACTATATTACAGGGCGTTTTGGGTAAGTTAATTTAGGAGTATAAAATATGCCTACAAGCCATACTGTCCGTTCTTATGATGCAGAGTTAAAATATTTGGCAGAAAAGATTGTGGAAATGGGTGGTTGCGCAGAAAGAATGATCGAGCGCTCGATAGCATCAATTATTCATGATGATTTTCAGCTTGCTACTGCGGTTATTGCTGATGATTTATTTTTGGATGAGGCAGAACGCGACATTGATGAAAAAGCGATTACTATTATTTGTAAACGCCAACCAATGGCTGTTGATTTGCGTGAAATTGTTGGTGCTATTCGCATTTCTTCTGATCTTGAGCGCATTGGGGATATGGCAAAAAACATTGCCAAACGGGCAGCTGCTATTTCAGAAATACGCCAACCTGAGGCTTTTTACTGCAAACTTGAAACAATTACAATTTTGGCGCTCAATCAGTTAAAGGAAGTGCTGGACGCTTATACTAAGCGCTTGTTAGGTCGTATTGATGTGGTACGCGAGCGTGACAATGAAATTGATGCTTTGTATACTTCTCTTTTTCGTGAGCTTTTAAATTATATGACAGAAGATATACATAATGTTGCGGTTTGTACGCATTTGCTTTTTTGTGTAAAGAGTATTGAACGGATTGGTGATCATGTTACCAATATTGCTGAAACGCTGTATTATATTATAACCGGTCATCATATGTCTTTTGATCGTCCTCGTGATGATCTTACGTATACAGTTGGAGTAGGCGATAAAAAAGCAGATTGAAGTTTTAAATCATGTTTGAGAATATGATATTTAATGAATAATCTAGCCTTAGATATGCAGATCAGTAAGTACATTGAATGATAAAAAATGGAAAGATTGATTGATTTGCATAGTTAAAGAAATAAGATGTGCTTTAAATTAAGATTTTCTTATTATTTTTTCGTGTAAATCTCTTTTAGTGCTTATTATATGTTAAGGGTTTACTGATAGGTAAATAATTAACAATATAGTGTTATTTAATTGCATATTTAAAACTTATTTAAAATTTGAATGTTTTGAAAACATATGAATCTACTGTATAAAATAAAAAAAAATCGATGGATTGTACGTATCGCTGTTTCTATAATACCACTAGTTACTGTGGGTTGCGCATCAAATCATTTAAACGTTAAAAAGGCACCCAATAATCAGGTCGCTAAAGTGACGACACCTTCATTGACAGAGCGCCAATGTCTTATGCGTGCGATGTATTTTGAATCAAATCGTTCAAGCCGTGAGGGAATGATTGCAGTCGGAACGGTCGTTATGAACCGTGTTAATTCAAGTGCCTATCCGAAAACGATTTGCGAGGTTGTTGGTCAGCCCAAACAATTTGCTCCTGGTGTTTTAACACGTCCTATGACTGAGAAAGCATCTGTTGCTCGCGTTAAAGAGGCTGTAGATGCTGTTTTACGTGGTGAACGGGATAAGAAGAGTAAAAACGCCATGTTTTTTCATACAGCTGGGTTGTCTTTTCCCTATAAGAATATGCACTATGTTCGTGTTGCCGGAGGCAACGCTTTTTATGAAAAGCGGGCGCGTGATGGATCACTTCAAGTTCCTGTTAATGATCGTCCTTATAATGTTGCTTTTGCTTTTGCCCAAGATCAGGGCGATGTACCAAATTTCATAGATGTGGACTTAAAGAACAAGGGAACAAAAGTAGAAGAAATACAAATAGCATCTGCTTCAATAGAAGTTGCGCAAGTTAATTCTGTACCTTTTGTTGTTACAAAACCTGACATGGTTCCTATTCCTACGCCTGCACCTAATCGTATTGCTAAGACACAGGAAACTACGCCAGTTATAGCATATACTGCGCCATCATTGGATAAGTTAAATACAGTTGTTGCAATGTTAGAAAAACAATACAGAGCCCGGTAATTTTTTCATAATTTAAAGGAGCTGTAAATGATGTGTTGTGGCATTCATGCGGTAATTTTGCGTGAAATGCTTTATCATTTTACAGAAGTTACGGTAGGAGTGTGGCTTAAGCTACGAAAAAAGCAAGGCCTTGTTTTGATTATGATTTTGTAAAGAGCATTTTGCTGCTTTGCATTTTACAGAGTAAAAAATACTGATTTACCGCTTGTTTAACAGATGTTAAGAGAGCGCAGAGGCTTCTATCACGCAAAATGGCGTTATTTATAATCTTCATATTTTGGCTGAAGAAGTGCTAAAACTTTCCTCATATTTATAAGACTAGAAATTATATACATTCAATGAGACTACTTTTCTGTCAGAAGAGTATTGATTAGTAATGTTAAGTAGATTTTGAAATGAGATGTATCGTTGCTGCACATGCTTTAATAAATCAAAAAATTATTCCAAATAATAAGAAGGTTAGTTGATTGGAGAAGATTTCTCTTGTTTTGCATTCTTTGCTTATTTTAAAGAGAGGTTTGGTTTTTATAATACCTTGTTGATGAAAACACTGCACGTTACGTTGCTTTAGAGAATGTTCTTTCAAATGCTTTTTAGTAGCGCATTATTTATAGTGAAAAAGATTGCAATGTATTGTAGCTGTAAAAATATGCTTTATGTTGATTGGGTAATTGGGAAGGGGTAATCAACATAGGTAGTCTTACTCAAATTGGCATAGCAGTTCCTAGTGTTTTGTTAGGAACAATTGAGTTAATGTGATGAATTTTAGGAGTATTTTATTTGAATATGTGTCATATATTAGGAAGATGAATGCCGGAACTTCCTGAGGTAGAAACAGTTCGTCGTGGGCTTGAACCAGTTTTGACTGGTGCAAAAATTATATCTGTGACACTTAATCGTAAAAATTTGCGATTTCCTTTTCCGGAAGAGTTTTCTGAGAAGCTTGTTGGCAGAAGGATCATAGAACTTGATCGACGTGCAAAATATTTATTGTTTCATCTTTCGCAAAATGAAACAATTTTAGGTCATATGGGAATGTCAGGAACGTGGCGCATAGAAGATAAGCTTTTTAAAAAAGAGTATGCTTCTATGGGCAAATTAGTTGCACATGATCATTTTATAATGGACGTTAGAGCAAAAGATGGTAACGTTTATCATATCATTTATAATGATACTCGTCGTTTTGGTTTTATACTTTTAGTAGACACAATAAAGCTTAATGAGCACCCACTTTTAAAAAAATTAGGGGTTGAGCCTATGGGGGATGTGCTTTCTGGTTCTTATTTGCAAAAGGCTTTTATCAATAAAAAGACATCTCTTAAAATGGCTTTGCTTGATCAATCTATTATCGCAGGACTTGGGAATATTTATGTTTGCGAAGCGCTTTGGCGTAGCCGTTTATCTCCACAGCGTAGTGCGTTTACATTGGCACTAAAAAGTGCGCGTGCATACGAATTGGCAAATTGTCTAGCACAAAATATACGTGATGTAATTTCTGAAGCGATAATTGCTGGTGGGTCTTCTTTACGTGATTATGTGCATACAGATGGTTCGCTTGGTTATTTTCAACACAATTTTTCGGTTTATGGAAGAGAAGGAAAGGAATGTTTGCAATGCGAGGTGCCTATTGTACGTATTTTGCAGGCTGGGCGCTCAAGTTTTTACTGCCCAAAGTGTCAAAAATGAATAAACATCTTGCAAAATCTTACAATAAGCTTAAAGTCGTGAATGGCTTTCATTAGAATGGAGAGATTTTTATGCTTGATAAAGTGCTTACACATCTTGATGAAAATATAGATAAGAGTCTTGAACGTCTTTTTTCTCTTTTACGTTTTCATTCAATTTCTACAGATCCAGCTTATAAGGATGCATGTCGTCAAGCAGCTGATTGGTTGGTGGAAGATTTAAAAACTATAGGTTTTGAAGCTTCACGCCGCGATACACCTGGCCACCCGATGGTTGTTGGGCATCACCCAGGGCCTTCGGATGACTGTTTGCATGTCCTGTTTTATGGGCATTATGATGTTCAACCAGTCGATCCCTTAAATTTATGGCACGATGATCCATTTGAACCTTCTTTAAAAGAACAGAATGGAGAAAAGATTATTTGTGCCCGTGGTGCTTCAGATGATAAAGGTCAGCTTATGACTTTTATTGAAGCGTGTCGTGCGTTTAAGAAGGAAACAGGCCAGCTTCCTGTTAAGGTCACTATTTTATTGGAAGGTGAAGAAGAAAGTAGCTCCCCTTCACTTATTCCTTTTTTAAAAGAAAATGCTGATGAGCTTAAGGCTGATTGTGCATTTGTTTGCGATACACCAATGTGGGATGCAAATACACCTTCAGTTTGTATCGGTCTTCGGGGGTTGTTAACAGAAGAAATCATTATCACGGGGGCTAAATGTGATTTGCATTCTGGTGCTTTTGGAGGGGCAGTAGCCAATCCTCTTCGTATTTTAACTAAAATTTTAGGTGGGCTTCATGATGAAAATAGTAGGGTGATCCTTCCTGGATTTTATGATGGTGTAGAGGAAACACCTCCACAAGTTTTGCAATCATGGAATAAACTTAATAGTAGTGTAGAAGCGCTGCTTCGTCCCTTTGGTCTTTCTGTTGCTGCTGGTGAGAAGGGGCGTAGTATTTTAGAACAAGTATGGGCTCGTCCTACAGCGGAAATCAATGGTATTAGTGGGGGTTATGCAGGTGAAGGGTTTAAAACGGTTATTCCTTCTCAAGCCAGTGCAAAAGTTTCTTTTCGCTTAGTCCATAAACAAGATCCTGAAAAAATACGTCAGGCTTTTCGTGATTATGTGCGCAGCCTTATTCCAGCAGATTGTACAGTTACATTTAAAGACCATGGTGCTTATTCAGCTGTTCAGTTATCTCCTGATTCACCTTTTGTTGAGGCAGCAAAGGATGCTTTAACACAAGAATGGGAGAAGTCAGCTTTATTAATTGCTATGGGTGGTTCAATTTCAATTGTTGGGAGCTTTCAATCAATTCTTGGTATGGAAAGTGTCTTGGTCGGATTTGCATTGGCTGATGATCGTATTCATTCACCTAATGAAAAATATAATTTAAAGTCATTTCATAAAGGACAGCGGTCTTGGGCGCGTATTCTTGAGACTTTTGCAAATAGGAGAATAAATGACAGAAATTCGTGTTCATCAAGGTGATTTGCCAAATTTAGATAATTATCACGTTGATGCTATTGCGGTTGATACTGAAACTTTAGGGTTGCAACCATATCGTGATCGCTTGTGTGTTGTTCAGCTTTCTTCTGGGGATGGCACTGCTGATATTATACAGATTGCTAAAGGGCAAAATAGCGCTCCTAATTTGGTCAAATTGCTTGAAGATAAGGCAATTACCAAAATATTCCATTTTGGACGTTTTGATCTTGCCATTTTAGCGCATACTTTTGGAATTATGCCAGATGTTGTCTTTTGCACAAAGATTGCATCAAAGCTTACGCGCACTTATACTGATCGGCATGGTTTGAAAGAGATTTGTAGCGAATTGCTGAATGTTAATATTTCTAAGCAGCAACAATCTTCAGATTGGGCGACAGAAACTTTATCACGTGCACAAATTGAATATGCGGCATCTGATGTTTTATATCTACATCGTTTGAAAAGTGTGTTTGAAACACGTTTAAAGCGCGAAGAGCGAGAAAATGTTGCAAAAGCGTGTTTTCAATTTTTACCGATGAGAGCAAAACTCGATCTTTTGGGATGGACAGAGACTGATATTTTTGCACATAGTTGAGTTTAAAAATTTGTTTTTAATCTAAGCAGAAAAAGTTAATAAAATAAAATGCCTGTATTTTACGGGCATTTTTTATTTTCTTGTTTTTCTCAATATATTGTTTTGAAAAATTTTATAGAACAGTATTTATAAATCAATCTATTTGATTTATAAATTATATCACAAATATGTACTCTTTACGATAATATAAGACATGCCCTTATGTGAGACCAAAAGATCCAAAATGGAGTTTATAGGGTATAGCAGTAGATAGAAGTAAGGGGCTATTGATATACTTTGAAAGTCAGATATATAGGTATCTCCAAGAGTTATGTTGGCTCTATGATGGCTATGGTACTTTTCTAGAGAAGTGGGCTAATAACAACTTGTGTGCAACTTTATTTGACTCCTAATCACGCATTAATGCCTAGTATCATGAAGGCGCAATTATATATAGTTTTAAGGTATTTTAAATTTGAGATACATTAAAGGTGCTATAAGTCCATTGTGAGTAATGGGTGGGTATAAGGTGTTTCTTGATTATAACTTTGAACTGGTATTGAATATTCAATAGCCGGTAAAGTTATCGTCCCGTACAAAAGATTAATATTTGAATTTCAAGAAAAAGAAATTCGCAAAAAACAAGGTTTCGGTTTGGTTGTCAAATCAATGCTTTTTATGTTGGTATGCACCATGCACAATCCTCATTTATGGGGGATTACATTGTTAAAATACCCTATTTTGATGAATCTTTCACTTTTTTCTTAATTTTCCTATAGATATTTGGAGTGAAGTAATTATATATAAAATCCGTTTTGGATATTTTGTATGGAGGTCAATCTATGAACATAAAGCATCTCGGGTTTATATTTTTTTTCGCTTTTGGTTCAACTGCTTCAGTTCAGGGAGCTAATCTTATAAGTGTGAAAGGATTGGCACAGAATATTGCTAACACTTCTTCTCCTAAAGATTTGCATTTTGATAAGCAGGATAGTGATACTACGAATGGTTCTTTTCTAAATATTTCTTGTACCGATCAGAATAAATGGATAACGAATTATGGACAGGGATATACAGCTTCTTTAATTAAAAGCAGAGGAAGCAATAGAAATCTGGTATCACCAAATAAAAGATCACGGCGTTCATTATGGTCTAGAATGCATTCGTTTAGTTATTAGTTAATAGTGAAACGGCTTCAATGACGTTTTGAACAAGAGTAGTAAAAGTGAGGTGAGTGTATTTGCACTTTCGTGCACTTTATCTAGTATTGTTTGCGTTATTAGCTATTTGGGACTTCAGAGTATTATTTTAAGCTTAGTCAATCCGTAGAAATGGATGATTGGATTATTTCTAGTCATTTAATAGATAGCACGAAAAGCGTCATTTATTTATGTTTCTGCTGGGCGGTGGGAGTGGTTCATTTTGAACGAGTGTTATTTGTGTAATGAGTATTTGGATTTCGGTAGACATTTGAACAGAAGCTTAAATTTACAAGTGTTGCTACACGATTACTGGGCTATTATAGCTTATAAATTTCATTTATTGAGACGCTAAAAGGTTATGTCTCTATTCTTGATGGTGCGCTTATTTAGAAAAGCCAATTTTCTTTATTATCCCACTTATTTAAGGGGGAGGTGTGGTATTGTAGTGAACAGGTTGATGGAGTCTCGAGAAAAGATTTATTAGATAATATAAGGACATACATAACAGTTACAGTACAATGCCGTATAGTATTTCAAACATATAAAATTTGTTATGTATTTAAGAAGATGCTAAATTTATTATTTTATGGTTTTATTAGGTGGGGTGCTTGTCATGTTTTTTGTCAAATAATGAAATATCTTTCTATTATTTATCGCTATCTTTTTAGATTATATTGCTGTTGGCAGGTCTTTAAGTCAATAATAAACAAAAAATAACTTAATCAGACTCATTTCTATAATATGTGTCCTCTTGTTAATGAAGAGCCGAGAATTATTTTTCTATAGATAATTGAAATAAAATATTATAAAATACATTTTGAATCGTATTATGGAGATCAGTCTATGATAAGATGCCTTATTATTATATGTGCTCTTACTTTATTCTCAACTTCTGTTGTGCGAGCATCGGGTTATATGGTTATTCAAGAACCAATGCCAGTTTTTGTTCCTTCTACTTTTTCTTGGGAAGGTTTGTATTTGGGTGGACAAGTTGGTGGGGCATTGGGCAAACTTTCTGTAAGTTCTCGTGTTATTTCTGGTAAAAATACTGTTACTAAAAAATCTCAAATAGTTTCGAGTGATAAGTATAATCTTGCAGGTTTTATAGGTGGTTTTTATGCAGGTTCCAACCTTAGGCTCGACGACAATGGCCTTATCTTAAGCGTTGATACAGACATCGTTTGGTCTAACCAAAAGAATGTACAATTTGGTAAGCGGATGATTGTGGGTGATCAATCAGCTCGTGTACATAATGCACTCGTTAGTCGTTTTGGGCACAAAAAATCTGGCTTGGTTAAAGTGGGTGATGAGGTAACTTATAATACCACTCGTAAAGAGAAGTGGGCTGGTGCCACACGGGTTCGTTTTGGTTTTGCTGCTGATCGTATTATGCCTTATATTGCCGGCGGCATTGCTTATACAAAGGTTCAAATTACCCCCTGGTTTTTAGTTAATTCAGCGAATCCTTTAAATTTAATGACAGAAAAAAAGGCGATGATTGGTTATACTCTTGGTGCAGGGGTTAATTTTGCAGTAAGTGATAATGTTATTCTTCGTGGGGAATATCGTTATTCAGATTTTGGTAAAAAGAAATTTATGGAGAGTCCAGTAAACGTTAGTTATAGCACCCATGACTTGCGTGTGGGTGTGGCATACAAATTGTAACTTTTTGTTAATATTAATTGATAAAGAATTCTATTTTTAGTGGAACTCTCAACGTTTACTTGAGAGGTGTGTCTTTTTTGTTACAGATATTTAGCGAAAGTAGTTTATATAAGTTTCATATTCACACATTAGCTATGGAGTAAATTATGAATATGAAATGTGTAATAACAGCGTCTATTTTTGCTTTAGTTTCAGCATCTGCAGCTCAAGCAGCAGATATGCCAGTTCAAGAAAGACCAACAACAGTGTTACCACAGGTTGTTGTTGCTCCTGCTTTTTCTTGGACAGGTTTTTACCTTGGTGGTCAGATCGGTGGCTTTTCAAGTAACAGCAGTTCGAAAAGAATTTATCAGGGTGTATCTAAAGGTAAGGAAGACATTCTTGTTGATAATAAAGCGTTTCCTAAATTTTCAGGTTTTGTAGGGGGTCTTTACGCAGGTTCTAACGTTGATTTCGGCAATGGTTTTGTTTTAGGTGTTGACACAGACATCGTTTGGTCTGGAGATAAAGCTAAAACATCAAAAAGCTATGATTTGCCTCAGACCAGTGATGTGCAGGAAGTAGCAACGCGGGCTGAAGTATCTACTGGAGTCCCTACTCTTGTTGAAGGAGCTGACAATAATGCTTCTCGTGTAACTAGAAATGTTACTTTTAGCGATAAATGGTCTGGTGCTACACGGGTTCGTCTTGGTGCTGCTTTTGACCGTATTATGCCTTATGTTGCTGGTGGTGTTGCTTATTCGCAACTTAAAGCTTCAGTAGAAAACGCTAAAGCTTCAGGTGCACAAAAAGCTGAAGGTACAAGTGTAGAGAAACCTCTTGAAGGCTTGTCAGATTCAAAAACGATGGTTGGGTACACTCTTGGTGCCGGTGTTGACTTTGCAATGACTGACACTGTTATGTTACGTGCGGAATACCGTTACTCAGACTTTGGTAAAAAGACATTTGTCAAAGATAAAGTTGAAGTTGATCTTAAAACCAACGATTTCCGCGTTGGTGTAGCATACAAATTCTAATTTGTTGTAAAATTTAAGTTTTTTAAAGGCTCTGTCTTTGGCAGGGCCTTTATTTTTTGATAAATTTATTTTTAATGAAACTCTGAGCGTTTAATTGAGAGGTGTGTCTTTTTTGCTACAGATATTTAGCGAAAGTAGTTTATATAAGTTTCATATTCACACATTAGCTATGGAGTAAATTATGAATATGAAATGTGTAATAACAGCGTCTATTTTTGCTTTAGTTTCAGCATCTGCAGCTCAAGCAGCAGATATGCCAGTTCAAGAAAGACCAACAACAGTGTTACCACAGGTTGTTGTTGCTCCTGCTTTTTCTTGGACAGGTTTTTACCTTGGTGGTCAGATCGGTGGCTTTTCAAGTAACAGCAGTTCGAAAGGAACTTATAATAACGTACCTAATGGGACTAAAGAGATTCTTGTTGATAATAAAGCGTTTCCTAAGTTTTCAGGTTTTGTAGGGGGCCTTTACGCAGGTTCTAACGTTGATTTCGGCAATGGTTTTGTTTTGGGTGTTGATACAGACATCGTTTGGTCTGGAGATAAAGCTAGTAAGTCAAAGTCATATGAAGTGGCTGCGAAGCCAGACACGCCAATTGGTGATTTTAACCCCGCAGATGGCGTAAGTGGAGGTGGGTACTTAGGTGTAGCAACTAGAGCTAAGGATGAAGGTAGCCAAATAGCTAAACCAGCTAAGGGAGATGTGACTTTTAGCGATAAATGGTCTGGTGCTACACGGGTTCGTCTTGGTGCTGCCTTTGATCGTGTTATGCCTTATGTTGCTGGTGGTGTTGCTTATTCGCAACTTAAAGCTTCAGTAGAAAACGCTAAAGCTTCAGGTGCACAAAAAGCTGAAGGTACAAGTGTAGAGAAACCTCTTGAAGGCTTGTCAGATTCAAAAACGATGGTTGGGTACACTCTTGGTGCCGGTGTTGACTTTGCAATGACTGACACTGTTATGTTACGTGCGGAATACCGTTACTCAGACTTTGGTAAAAAGAAATTCGTCAAAGATAAAGTTGAAGTTGATCTTAAAACCAATGATTTCCGCGTTGGTGTAGCATACAAATTCTAATTTGTTGTAAGATTTAAGTTTTTTAAAGGCTCTGTCTTTGGCGGGGCCTTTATTTTTTGATAAATTTATTTTTAATGAAACTCTGAGCGTTTAATTGAGAGGTGTGTCTTTTTTGCTACAGATATTTAGCAAACGTGATTTATATAAGCTGGCATATTCACACATTAGCTATGGAGTAAATTATGAATATGAAATGTGTAATAACAGCGTCCATTTTCGCTTTAGTTTCAGCATCTGCAGCTCAAGCAGCAGATATGCCAGTTCAAGAAAGACCAACAACAGTGTTACCACAGGTTGTTGTTGCTCCTGCTTTTTCTTGGACAGGTTTTTACCTTGGTGGTCAGATCGGTGGCTTTTCAAGTAACAGTAGTTGGGTGCGGACTTCTGGTGACATACAAGGGATTCTTGGACACAATAAGGCATTTCCTAAATTTTCAGGTTTTGTAGGGGGCCTTTACGCAGGTTCTAACGTTGATTTCGGCAATGGCTTTGTTTTGGGTGTTGACACGGACATCGTTTGGTCTGGAGCTAAGGCCAAAGCATCAAGAAGCTCTTTGCGGACTGGTAATGGGGCAAGATTGGCAGCGCGGGCTGGAGTATCTACAAGAGCCCCTGCTCTTTTTGAAGGAACTGACAATAATGCTTCTCGTGTAACTGAAAGTGTGACTTTTAGCGATAAATGGTCTGGTGCTACACGGGTTCGTCTTGGTTTTGCTTTTGACCGCATTATGCCTTATGTTGCTGGTGGTATTGCTTATTCGCAGATTAAAGCTGTGGTTGCAGAAGAAAGGCAAGGCGTAGAGACAGTTATTGAACAATTGTCAGGTTCAAAGACATTGGTTGGATACACTCTTGGTGCCGGTGTTGACTTTGCAATGACTGACAGTGTTATATTACGTGCAGAGTACCGTTACTCAGACTTTGGTAAAAAATCATTTATCAGTAACAACGCTGAAATTGATCTTAAGACCAATGATTTCCGCGTTGGTGTAGCATACAAATTCTAATTTGTTGTAAGATTTAAGTTTTTTAAAGGCTCTGTCTTTGGCAGGGCCTTTATTTTTTTGATAAATTTATTTTGGGGTTTCTTTTTTTACTGGTTTTGTGATAAAGCCCTGACGCGTGATGATATTTTCTTCTTAATCGTTGCTTCATACGAATTATTAATTCGGCCTTCCGCATAAATTAAACAACCATGGTTGCAGGGTTTAGGGGAATTGTGAAAAATAAAATCATAAAAGTGGACAGGAATGTTTCACAATGACTGTGAAAAATGAAACAATAGATTACTCAAAAACTCTTTATTTACCAAAAACAAATTTTCCTATGCGTGCAGGGTTGCCGCAAAAAGAGCAAGAATTAATGGCTCGGTGGGAAAAGATGGATCTTTATACCCGTTTGCGTCAACAAGCAAAAGATCGTCCACTTTATGTTATCCATGATGGTCCGCCTTATGCAAATGGCAATATTCATATTGGGCATGCTTTAAACAAAGTTTTAAAGGATGTTGTTGTGCGTTCATTCCAAATGCGTGGTTTTAATGCAAATTATGTCCCCGGGTGGGACTGTCATGGGCTGCCGATTGAATGGAAAGTTGAAGAAAAATACCGTGCACAGGGGAGAAATAAGGATGATGTACCCTTAATGAATTTCGTCAAGAGTGTCGTGAATTTGCACAATATTGGGTCACCGTTCAGAGTGAAGAATTTAAACGTCTTGGTATTGTTGGAGATTTTAAAAATCCTTACACAACAATGGCTTTTCACGCAGAAGCATGCATTGCCGGTGAATTGATAAAATTTGCTATGTCAGATCAACTTTATTGTGGCTCAAAGCCTGTGATGTGGTCTGTGGTGGAGCGCACGGCTTTGGCTGAGGCAGAGATTGAATATCACGATCATGAGTCTGAAGTTATCTGGGTTAAATATCCTATTTTACACTCTTCTTCTCATGATTTACATGATGCTTTTGTGGTAATTTGGACAACAACACCATGGACAATTCCTGGAAGCCGTGCAGTTAGTTATGCTTCTAAAATTTCTTATGGTGTTTATGAGGTTGAGAGCGCAGAGAATGCTTTTGGCCCCCAAGCTGGTGAAAAGCTTCTTTTTGCTGATGCTTTGGCTGATAGTTGTGCAGAAAAAGCAAAACTTGTTCTTAAGCGTTTGCGCTCTGTTTTAGATGATGAACTTAAATCTCTTGTTCTATCCCACCCATTAAAAGGTTTAGCTGGGGGGTATCTCTATAAGATTGCGATGCTTGATGGCCCCCATGTAACGGATAGTTCTGGTACAGGTTTTGTACATACAGCACCTAGCCATGGGCGCGAGGATTTTGAGATTTGGAATAGTTATAAATCTGCATTGGAGCAGGCTGGTATTGATACGACTATTCCCTTTCCCGTTGATGATGCTGGTTTTTATACAAAAGATGCACCTGGTTTTGGGCCAGAGCGTAAAGAGGGAGCTGCCCGCATTATTGATGATAATGGTAAAATGGGTAATGCAAATAAAGAGGTTATTGATGCTTTAATTCAAGCGGATCGATTATTTGCACGTGGTCGTTTAAAGCATTCATATCCTCATAGTTGGCGTTCCAAAAAACCAGTAATTTTTCGTAATACACCGCAATGGTTTATTTCAATGGATAAAGATTTGGGTGATGGTTCAACTTTACGAAGCCGAGCTTTAGAAGCTGTTTCGATAACGCGTTTTGTTCCATCTTCTGGTCAAAATCGTTTAGTTTCTATGATAGCAGATCGTCCTGATTGGGTACTTTCTCGTCAGCGAGCTTGGGGTGTTCCGATTTGTATTTTTGCTAATGAAGATGGTGTTGTTCTGAAAGATGAACAAGTCAATGAGCGTATTTTGCAGGCTTTTGAAGCGGAAGGAGCCGATGCGTGGTTTGCACAAGGGGCGCGTGAACGTTTTTTGGGTGCACGTGCACATGAGTCTTGGCACCAGGTACGTGATATTTTAGATGTTTGGTTTGATTCTGGGTCGACTCATAGTTTTGTATTAGAAGGTCGTTCTGATTTAAAATGGCCTGCTGATGTTTATTTTGAAGGGTCGGATCAGCATCGTGGTTGGTTTCAGTCTTCTCTTTTGGAAAGTTGTGGGACACGTGCTTGTTCACCTTATAAAACGGTGATTACACATGGTTTTACTCTGGATGAGAATGGCAAAAAAATGTCTAAATCTTTGGGGAATACAGTTGTTCCACAAGATGTCATTAAAACCTCTGGCGCTGATATTTTTCGTCTTTGGGTGATGACGACTGATTATTGGGAAGATCAGCGTTTAGGCAAAAAGATCCTTCAGACAAATGTGGATTTGTATCGTAAGTTGCGTAATGCAATTCGTTGGATGCTTGGAACTTTAGCGCATGATACAGGGGAAGAAATATCTTATTGTGCTATGCCAGATCTTGAAAAGTTCATACTGCATCGTCTTTATGAGCTCGATCAATTGATTAATCAGTCTTATAATGCGTTTGATTTTAAAAAAATTATGCGCGCATTATTAGATTTTTCGATTATTGAGTTATCTGCATTTTATTTTGATATCCGCAAAGATTCTCTTTACTGTGATGCACCTTCATCAAAAAAACGTAAAGCTTCTTTACAGGTTGTCCGTGAGATTTTTGAACGGATGGTAACATGGCTTGCTCCGATGTTGCCTTTTACAATGGAAGAGGCTTGGTTGGAGCGTTATCCAGAAAGTTGTTCAGTGCATTTAGAGCAATTTCGTTCTGCTCCAGAAGAGTGGAAGAATGAGGCATTAGCTGAGCGTTGGAAAAAAGTTCGGCAAGTTCGGAAAGTTGTTACGGGTGCTTTAGAACTTGAGCGGGCAGAAAAACGTATTGGATCATCTTTAGAAGCAGCGCCTGTTGTCTTTATTTCTAATCCAGTTTTATTGGAAGCGTTAGACAATTTAGATATGGCAGAAATTTGTATCACCAGTGCTCTAACAATTGTTCAGGATATATCACCTTCGAATGCGTTTATTTTAGATGATGTTGAAGGTGTTGGTGTGTGTTCAAATAAGGCTTTAGGTGCAAAATGCGCCAGGTCATGGCGTTATACACAAGATGTTGGAAGTGATCCAGCTTATCCTGATGTCTCTGCTCGTGATGCGGCTGCTTTGCGGGAATTGCAGGAACTTGACGAAAATTGCAAAGGCTCTAAGTTAGAATAATTGAAGTAAGCGATATTCAACAGTTTTTATCATGTGAATTCTGTCATTGCTGAGGAGGGTCTTTTATGTTAAGTGCAAAACGCGTTATTATGTCTACAGATAGGCAAGTTCGTGCGTAGATAACTAGTCTCTAGTTAATCAGAGTGGATATAAGTAAATAATACGTTTGAAAAATGGATAAGCAGTGAAAAAGCGTGAAGTCAAAATAGTGTTAATGAGCACCCTCAGCGTATGCTTTATTTTGACAGGGTGCCGTGTGCCTGCTCCAACTTATGGGACAGATAAGGCAGTTTCATTGCAATTTGTTGATGATATTGTGAGCCTTGTTCCATCTAGCTCAACTGATAATAATCAGCCTGTTATGAAACAACGCCCTGAGCTTGTATATCCAGGGCCGGATTCGCGTGCAGTTTTACCTCCGCCTCAAGCAGATAGTGTAGGGGGCTCCCCACAGGTGAATGTAAAAAAACGACGTAAGAAATATTTATTCCGTCGACAAGCGGCAGGTGAGGGAAATGTAAATTACCAGAGAGATCTTAGTGAGCCGCCTTTAATTTATCGTCAGCCAGCAAAAACAGCCCCTGTTGGTCAAAAGGGGTACGATGAATCAGTGAAAGAGCGTAAAAGGAAACGTGCTGCAAGACAAGCAAAATCTGGTGACAAGAAGAGCTTGTGGCCTTTTTAAGGGGCTATTGTTTAAAGAGTAGGTGTTTGAGGCGAAAGTAAAGAGTGTTTTTGATTTCGCTTTTGAGCGAAGAATTCTTTAAGCAAGTGGCTTGCTTCTTTTTCTTTGAAACCAGAATAGACTTCAGGTATATGATGACAAGTTGGCTGTTGATAAAAGCGCGGACCGTGTTCAATAGCACCACCTTTTGGGTCGCTTGTTGCGTAATAGAGGCGTCGTATGCGTGCAAATGAAATGGCTGCAGCGCACATAGCGCAAGGTTCGAGTGTTACATAGAGATCGCAATCAGGAATTCTTTCGCTTTGAAGTATTTCACAAGCTATACGAATAGCGCGTATTTCTGCGTGTCCTGTAGGGTCGCATACAGTTTTTGTATAGTTTCCAACACGTGCAATGATTGTTTTACCACGCATGATAACAGCACCTACAGGAATTTCGTCTTGCTTTGCTGCCAATTGTGCTTCTAAAAGGGCTATTTCCATAGGAGTAAGAGACATATTTTTCTTTCTATGTAGAGAATAGGTAATCAAATAGTTATAGAAGTTTGCTGTAGAGTAATTGAACGTTTTATATTTAATTTATGATAAAAGAGATTTTATCATTTCTTTAAAAGTGTCTACAGTGAATTTGAAAATAAACAGGTGCATATTGTTGCTGTTAAAGGATAGAAAATGATGAACGATAATACTACTCCCTCTTTTCAGGATAAACGATATGATACACGTGATAAATTTTCTAAACGATCTGAGGGGGAGCAAAATAAAAAGAAAATAGATGAAAACAGTGAAAGTGAGCGGATTGCTAAAAGATTAGCACGTGCTGGTGTAGCATCGCGTCGTGATGCGGAAATGATGATTATTGCAGGGCGTGTTGTTGTTAATGGGGCAGTTGTAACTACACCTGTTTTTAATGTTATGCGTTCTGATGTTATTACAATTGATGGCAAATCTTTGCCTCCTATGGAAAGAACACGGTTATGGCTTTATCACAAACCAGCAGGATTTGTTACAACTAACCGTGATCCTGAGGGAAGACCAACAGTGTTTGATAATTTGCCGAAAGAAATGCCCCGTGTTTTATCTGTGGGTCGGCTTGATATTAATACAGAAGGGCTCTTGTTATTAACTAATGATGGTGGTTTAGCACGTATATTAGAGCTTCCTATAACGGGGTGGGTGCGAAAATATCGGGTGCGTGCCCACGGAAAAATTAAACAGAGTAAACTTGATAGCCTTAAAAATGGTATTGCGATTAAGGGTGTTTTTTATGGTTCAATTGAAGCATCAATTGAACGTGAGCAGGGGGCAAATATATGGCTTTCTGTGGCTTTGCGTGAAGGAAAAAATCGTGAAATTAAGAATGTTTTAGGAGCTTTAGGGTTATCGGTTAATCGCTTAATTCGTATATCTTATGGTCCATTTCAACTTGCTGATTTAGACAAAGGGGCAGTTCGTGAGTTAAAGGGCCGGGTGTTGCGTGATCAATTGGGTGAACGTTTGATTGCACAAGCCAATGCGGATTTTGATTCTCCTATTCTTAAACCATTTTCAAACTCTGTGGTTTCTGTAAAAAAACAGAACAGTAAAAAGCTTTTTGTAGCAGGTGATGATGAGGTTGTTTCTCGTGTAAATGGTACACGCCATGAAAAGCAAAGTGGCTTTTGTGAAGGTCGTCGGGCACGATTGAATACGAAATCTGATGAACAATCTATGGGTAAAACAAAGAATTTGTCGCTGCGTTCACGCCATTCTAATGTTTGGATGGCTCCTGGCGCGCGTCCGCAGGTTGAGCGTAAGAAGTTTTGCTATAATGAAGGCAGTTATCATAATCGTTCAAGTGATTATGTTGGTAAAAAATTTTCAGGTAGAGAAAAAGAAAAATTATTAGAGGGCCAATTACGAAAAGAGAAATCCGTTAGTTTTAATAAAAAACATAGCAAAGTATCTTATGATGCAACACGTGCTTGCGGCAAGGAAGATCAGCTTTTTAAAAAGAAGGGGAAAGTTATTAAGGGCGATTATGATAAGCGTTTTTCAGATAGCAAGCGGAAGGGTAAGTTTTTTAGTGGTAATGTAAGCAAGTTTAAACCTGTAAGACATGGAATAAAAACATCTAAATTATCTGGAGACTGATGTGCGGATTATTGGCGGTAAATTTGCAGGGCGTATTTTATCATCTCCTCTTGGTCAATCTATTCGCCCGACGAGTGATCGTATACGCGAAAGCCTTTTTAATATTCTTGTGAGTCGAGAAGAACAATTTTGGGCAAATAGGCGTGTTCTTGATCTTTTTGCTGGCACTGGTGCTTTGGGCATTGAAGCACTTTCACGTGGTGCAAAAGCTGCTGTTTTTGTTGAAAACTCAGTTGAAGGGCGCGGCTTAATTCAGAAAAATATTGAATCTTTTGGATTGCAAGCAATTGGGCGAATTTTGCGTCGTGATGCTACTAAACTTGGTAATATTGGAACAATGCTTCCATTTGATGTTGTCTTTGCAGATCCTCCTTATGGTTATTGTCTGGGTGAAAAAGCTTTTATAGAGGTTCTTAAAGGTGGATGGGCAAAAGATGGAGCACTTTTTGTGCTCGAAGAAATGAAAGAGGCAGTTATTAATTTACCCGATATATTGCGTTTAGATGATGAACGTTTTTATGGTGAGACAGTCATACGTATTTATAAGCTTCAATCATAATCTTTGACTTTGAGAAAAGTCATTCTTCATAATAATTGGTTATATTCACCTTTAAACTTATTTATCTGAATATTTTAAAAGATAATCATAATTTTCATGAGTTTATTTCTAAATAATATTTTTAATGGATAGAACTTAGTGTGGTGGTGATTGATTGTTAGTAAGTGTATGAAATGTTGCCTTAACTTTATAGAGTGCGTTTTCTTTAATAGTTTAAAAGACGTAGATATGATAAACAATTACTGCTAAAATGAAAACAAATGTGCTTTCAATCTCCCAAAAAAGTGCGCTATTTTAATGATATATCATAGTAATAATCTTACATAAGTGCATAGGGTGTTTTCTATGGTCTCTGTTTAAGGTAAAAATAGTTAATAGGTATAAGTTAGAGCAAGTAAACTTAGACAATAGAAGTGCAGTTGGTTTTTATGTGATACAAAAATATAATGGCACTTTCTGACATTATGGTAAAGTATATGAAGACTAAGATTGGGGATTGCTGATTAGTTATATACAGATGCACTAAAATATAATCAGTATTGTTATATTTGATCAAGTCAGATCAATTGCTGAAGATTTTAAAATAAAGGACTGACGTTGGTAGTTGTTATTAAAGAGTTGATCCAATATGGATCGCACGAATTATAGGAGGTTGTTGCTTTATATTTGCTTAGAAATTGAAGAGTAAAAGAGGCAAGATAAAATGAAAATTGGTTTAGCGTTTGGTAGTGGGGGAGCGCGTGGTTTTGGTCATCTTCCGGTTATTGGAGCGCTTGAAGATTTGGGTTTAAAACCAAGTGTTATTGCTGGGTCTTCTATTGGTTCGATTGTGGGTGCGGGTTTAGCTGCTGGAATGACACAAGCTGATTGGGAAGATTATTGTCTTTCAACTTTTTCTCATTCGGATAATGCTCTGCGTCGTTTATGGTCTTTGATGCCTCTTTCATGGAAAGAGCTATGGGAATGTGGTTTGCGTTTTTTGCAATTTAATTTGGAGTCTATTTTAGAGAATTTTTTACCTCGTGATTTTCCACGAGATTTTTGTGTTTTAAAAGTTCCTTTTTGTGCTGTGGCTACAAATTTAAAAACAGCAGAAATGGCTATTATTCAAGAAGGAGATTTGCGTTCGGCTTTAGCTGCTTCCTCTGCTATTCCTGGTTTATTTAAGCCAGTTTTGCGTAACCATATTTTGTTGGTTGATGGGGCGGTTTGCAATCCGGTACCTTTTGATTGCTTTATTGAACCAGTTGATCTTTCAATTGGTGTTGATGTTATCGGGCCACCAATAGTTGATTGTAAAAATGGACATGTTTCGGTTGCAGAAAGCCTTATTGCTGCAAGTGTTGTAGGACAACAGGCGCTTGTTGCAGCACGTTTGCGGTTTTCAAACTTGGATCTTTTATTACGGCCTCCTATTGATGGGATTCATATTTTAGATTTTCTTGAAGCCAAAGAAATTTTACAACGTTTAGCGCCTTTTCGTGAAAAAGCTAAAAGGGAAATTTCTCAATTAATTGAAAATTCAATGGCGCATTAATAATGCATATTTGGCTATGAATATATAAAAATGATGTTTTATATGATTTTGTTAATGATTTATCATTGTAAATGGTAAATATTTGAAGGAGCTTATAATGACTGTCGAAGAACAAATTGATAAAGCCGTTTCATTGATTGAAGCGGCAAAGCGTTCTGGTGCAGATGCTGCTGATGCTGTTATTGTCCATTCACATTCTGTTCGTGTATCGGTTCATCTGGGCAAAGTTGAATCGACAGAAGCTTCAGAAAGTGATGATTTTACATTAAGAGTTTTTGTTGGGAAAAAACTAGCAAGTGTTTCTGCTAATTTGGCATCATATCCAGAAAAATTAGCAGAACGTGCTGTTGCAATGGCTAAAGCTTCACCTGATAATTTGTTTGAAGGTTTGGTAGATAAAGGATATTTAGTCACTCATCCTAAAGATCTTGACCTTTTTGATGATTTTGTTCCGCAAAGTCAGTTTTTAACAGAAGATGCTTTAAAAATGGAAGCAGCAGCTCTTGATGTTAAAGGGGTCAACAATTCTGGTGGTGCTACAACGGCTTACGGCAATAGTGGGCTTGTTCTTATAACCAGCAATGGTTTTTGTGGGGCGTATCGTTCTAGCTGTTTTTCACGTTCTTGTAGTGCACTTGCTGGTGAAAGTACAGCAATGGAACGAGATTATGATTATACAACTTCTTTACATTTTTCTGATTTGGAAGATGCAGAAGTTATTGGCAAAAATGCAGGATCAAGAGCAGTTCGGCGTTTAGGAGCAGTTCGTGCAGCTACTGGGGTAGTTGATGTTATTTTTGATCCGCGTGTGGCTCGCGAAATTGCTGGGCATATTGCATGTATGGTTAATGGAGCATCGGTTGCTCGTAAAACAAGCCTTTTACAAAATTTACAAGGGACAAGGGTGATGAAACCTGATGTCAATGTAACAGATCAGCCTTTGAGATTGCGAGGGAATGCTTCTCGTCCTTTTGATGGTGAAGGGGTAGAAGGACAAACATTGAATATTATTGAAAATGGTGTTTTAAAAACTTGGCTTCTTTCATCATCAGCAGCTCGTGAATTGGGGCTTGAAACCAATGGGCACGGTGTGCGTTGCGGATCGTTTATTCAACCAGCGAGTACTAATTTTGCTATTGAACCGGGTTTAGCATCACCTCATGATATGATAAAAGCTTTACGAAATGGTTTTTATGTTACAGAATTGTTTGGGCATGGGGTTGATTTTGTTACCGGTCAATATAGTCGTGGTGCTTCCGGTTTTTGGATTGAAAATGGTGAAATCGCTTATCCAGTGGCTGAAGTAACTTTGGGCTCTGATTTGCTTCATATGTTAGCGCATTTAACACCGGCCACTGATATTGATCGACGTTATGCAACAGCTTCTCCAACATTGTTAATTGAAGGAATGACACTTGCAGGAAAATAACGCGCATTATCATTCTGACCTTAATCTTTTGCTTGATGTTTGTCGGGAAGCGGGGGATTTAGCGATGAAATATTTTGGGTATGAGCAAGAAGTTTGGATCAAAGATGGTAATTCACCGGTCAGTGAGGCGGATTTCGCGGTTGATCACTTTTTGAAGGAACGACTTCTTGAAGCGCGACCAACTTATGGTTGGATTTCAGAAGAAATGAAAGAAAATCAAAAACAACAGGTTTATGAACGCTATTTTATGGTTGATCCCATTGATGGAACGCGTGGTTTTCTTTCTGGCAGTGTTTATTGGTGTGTTTCAGTTGCCATTATTGAAAATGGGCGTCCTGTTGTGGGTGTTTTGCAGTGTCCGGCTAAAGGTGATGTTTATGCTGCTGCCATTGGTCAGGGGGCGACGTTAAATGGTATAAAGTTGCCTCGCTTAATGTCGTCTTGTGTTAATCGGAAATATAGAATTTCGCTTGATCAATCAGTTGCTCAAAAGTTACCATGCGATTTTTTAAATCAGGTTAGTTTTTTTCGTTATATTCCCTCTCTTGCTTACCGTATTGCCCTTATTGCTCAAGGTGAGATCGATCTTGTGTTGGTTCGACCAAATTGTCATGGTTGGGATATTGCTGCTGCTGATCTTATTTTGCAAGAGTGTGGTGGATGTTTTATATCATTTGATGCACCGTTTATTTCTTATAGAATTGAGCCTTATCAATATGGATTTTTAATTGCCGGTGAAAATAATTGCTGTCAGGATATGATAGATGTTGTTCGTCAAGCAAAGTTAGTTTAATCAAATAAACGTAAGACTAAAAATTTAATGATACGGAGGCAGTAATGAATGAAACCAACAAGAAAAAGCAATTATTGCACCTTGTATTTGGTGGGGAATTAAAAAATCTTGATGATAATCAATTTAAAAATATTAATGATTTGGATGTAGTAGGTATTTTTCCAGACTACCAATCAGCTCATGCGGCATGGCGGGCAAAGGCGCAAAGTAGTGTAGATAACGCATTACAACGTTATTATATTGTGCATTTGCACCGACTTCTTGATCCTGAAATAAGTGATGCATAATTTATATTCAAACATTATTTTCCGGCTACAATAAAGCAGTCAGATTAAATTGACTGGATTTGACATCAAGATGAGTGAAATAATTCAAAAGAAAACGGATAGTGTTTTAAAGCGATTTTGGCGAAAAAATCGTGGTTCATTGATGAAATCGTGGTTTGTCCAAGTTTTTGTTGTATGGTTATTGGTTAACTATCTACGTTTTGTTTATTGGACAAATCCGCGATTAAAAAGTTCAGATGATCTTACAAAGACATATAATGCTCATAATCCATTTATTATCACATTTTGGCATGGGCGCCATATTATGGCGCCTTTTCTGCGTTCTCGAGATGAAGTAGTTATGGCTATGTTTTCTCGTTCTGCAGATGCAGAAATAAATGCGCAATTAGCAAAAAAATTGGGGCTTGAAATTGTACGTGGTTCAGGGGGGCGCGGTCAAACGCATCACGTAAATAAGGGGGGTGCGCAGGCGTTGTTAACGCTAAAAAACGCTCTTAAATCTGGAAAAACGGCAGCTATGATTGCAGATATTTCGCATAAAAAAGCACGTGAAGCTGGGAGAGGAATTATTTTATTAGCTAAATTATCTGGTCGTCCTATTATTCCTTGTGTATATGCTTTTTCAAGAGAGAAAATTCTTGAAAAAACATGGGATAAAACTGCAATTCCACTCCCTTTTGGGCGTTCAATTGTTCTCGTTGGGGAGGCATTTTTTGTTTCTAAAGATGCAAGTGATGCTTTGCTAGAAGAAAAACGCATGCAATTAACAGATATGATGAATCGCTTAACAGATGAAGCTTATAACCGTCTTGCAATAGGTGAGTAAGGTTTATTGAAGATGATAGACTTAAAAGCACGAATAGCTCTTTCAATTTATCGAATAGTTGGTTCTTGTTCGCGCCCTATAGTGCCCTTTTATTTATTTTGTCGTACTATGTGTGGAAAGGAAGAACGGGGCCGTCAGAAGGAACGTTTGGGTAAAAGTCATAAAGCGCGTCCTCAAAGTCCATTGATTTGGTTTCATGCGGCTAGTATTGGAGAAACACTTTCTCTTTTCCCGCTTATTAATTATATCTTATCTTTAAAAATTAATGTATTGTTGACAACAAGTACTGTGACATCTTCCACTCTTGTGAAAAAGCATTTTGGTGATCGGTTAATTCATCAATATGCTCCATTGGATTTAGAATCGGCCGTATGTCGTTTTATTAGCAATTGGAAGCCTGATTTAGTCTTGACTTGTGAATCAGAAATTTGGCCTTTACGTATAAAAACACTTGCTAAAATGCGTATTCCACAGATTCTGGTTAACGCACGTATGTCTGAACATTCTTTTAAGGCGTGGCAAAAACGATTACCCTTTGCTAAGCATATTTTTAAACATATTGATATGGTTATTTGTCAAAGTCAAAAGGATGTAGCTTATTATCACGCGCTTGGGGTAAAGTCTGTTGCGCTTTCTGGTAATCTTAAAACTGATGTTGTTCCGATTGTAAACCAATCGTTAGTTACACGTTATTGTAATGCTATTGGCAATCGTCCAGTTTGGGCTGCTATTTCAACCCATGAAGGGGAAGAGAAGATAGTTTTTGAGGTTCATAAAATTCTTAAAAATTATTGGCCAGATTTATTAACAATCGTTGTTCCGCGTCATCCTGAACGTTCAGAAGATATTATCAAGGCATGTAGTGATAAAGGCTTGCATTTTGTTCGTAGAAGCAGGCATGCTGTCCCGGATGCAAATACAGATATTTTACTGGGAGATACAATTGGGGAAGTAGGGCTTTTTCTTCGCTTATCGAAAGTTGCTTTCATTGGTAAATCGTTATGTGGTTATGGTGGTCATAATCCATTGGAATTGGCTTTGCTTGGTGTAGCTATTTTAACGGGGCCTCATGTCGCAAATTTCCGAGATATATTTGAACATTTTTTATCTCGTGATGCAGCTTTTGTGGTTGAAGATACTGCACAGCTTGCACTTCAAGTACAGAAGCTTTTAAAAGATGAAATATTGAGGCAAGAAATGGCTAATAAAGCTTATGAAATAGCAACAGATATGGCAGGTGCACTTGAGCGCACATTAAAGCTTCTTGATCCATTTTTACAGCCACTTGTAATGCAGACGAGTTTAAGTCAGTGTCGGAGTGGGTATGCTTATTAGAGCTCCCCATTTTTGGTGGAAAAATAAAAGCATTTTACGTTTTTTATTTACACCCATTGCTAAAGTTTATGGCTATTTTTCACATTGTCGTATGAAAAGACAGCCCTGTGTTATTGATTTGCCAGTTTTGTGTATTGGCAATTTTACATTAGGTGGAGCGGGCAAAACACCTGTTGTGATTGCTTTTGCCAAGGTAGCCAAAGAGCTTGGTTTTGTTCCTGGCATTGTGTCGCGTGGTTATGGAGGGACGGCTAAAGGTGTACGTCTTGTTAATGAGAAATATGACAATGCACGTGATGTTGGAGATGAGCCGCTTTTACTTGCACGTTATGCTTTGGTTGCAGTATCGCCTGATCGTTATGCGGCGGCACAACGCCTTAAGGAGGAGGGCTGTGATCTTATTTTGATGGATGATGGGTTTCAAAGTCGTCGCCTTTATATGGATTATGCATTACTTGTGGTGGATGCAATGCGTGGTTTTGGAAACGGGGCTGTTTTTCCAGCAGGGCCCTTGCGTGCACCATTAGAAACTCAGTTTTCTTTAATGGATAGCGTTTTAGTCATTGGTCATGCGGCTTCTCATAATGATGTGGCTTTTTTGGTAGCAGTTTCTGGAAAACCCTTGCATTATGCTCGTCTTAAACCCTTGGTTACTGATGAGGTTGCTGGAAAATCTTTTTTAGCGTTTGCTGGTATTGGAAACCCAGATAAATTTTTCAAATCCATTAAAGAAATGTCTGGTCATGTTGTACAAACTCGTTCTTATCCAGACCACTATTTTTTTACCAGTACGGATTTAAAGAACCTTGCACAAGAAGCCAGAATTCACAATTTGTGGTTGGCTACAACTGCTAAGGATTATACTCGCATACAAGCAAATGGTTTGCAAAAGGAATTAAAAAATCTTACCATATTTGATGTTGAAGTCGATTTTGTTCAGGCAGATTTTTGCCGTATATTGCTTGAAGAGGTTATGACCCGTTTTAGGAAACGCAAGCATTCTTTTTAATCTATATTTAAAGCGCTAGTTTCTGCTTTACGGGTTTTCATTCGCTATTTTTAATAATTGGCGAAGATGTGGATTGCATTCAAGTTCACGACGATAGGACAATTCACAACTAGCATATGCTTCTTGACGATGATGATTCCAGTATTTTAGGTCATCTATAGGGATTTTTTGTCCGCTGACAGCACAAAGAGTATAGGTTCCGTAGTTCACAATTTTGTATCCATTACTAGAATACTGAATAGTTGCTTCACGTTCGTTATTAGAAAACATTCTCTATGGACCCTTTCTATTCTTATAAGACATATAAAGTGCCATAAGATGCTTTCTTTATAAAGTCGAGAGTGAATTAAAATATTTTTTCAGGTTAAAATAGTGAGTGAGATTTTATTTTCTTCCAAAAAGACGTTCTATATCGGCTAGTTTGAGTTCAATATAAGTAGGGCGACCATGATTACATGTGCTTGAATTAGGTGTTGCTTCCATTTGCCGTAAAAGAGCATTCATTTCTTTAGGATGCAAAAGGCGTCCTGAACGTATTGAACTATGACAAGCCATAGTTGCTGCAACATGATTGAGCATTGCTTTTAAATTATCTGTGGTATCATATTCAGACGCTTCATCGACAAGGTCTTTGATAAGAGCTTGTGCATTGATTTCTCCTAACATGGTAGGTGTTTCACGCACTACGATTGCCCCTGATCCGAATGCTTCAATTCCTAAACCAAATTTTTGCAAAACATCTTTATGTACTAAAAGACACGCTGCATCTTCTTCAGAGAGTTCTACAATTTCAGGAATAAGCAATAGTTGTGAAGGCAATGGTTTGGAGTAAAGTGCATTTTTAAGGGCTTCATAAACCAATCTTTCATGGGCAGCATGCTGGTCTACAATAATCAAACTATTTTTGGTTTGAGCAACAATATAATTTTTATGAATTTGTGCTTTTGCAGCTCCTAATGGATAGTATAATTCTTCTGATGTAGAGGTATTTACAAAACCTACGTCACTACTAGGTGTGTTTACATACTCTATCATAGGGGTGATATCTTCTCTTAAACCAGAAAAGTCGGGAATATCTACTGGTTTATGATCTGCTGATGTAGTTCCTGGTGCAACATACTGTGGTTGCGGACTATAAGAAAAGGGCTGATGAGGGCTAGGGCTTCTAAAAGTTTTGAATGATGATTGTCTTTGAAATGCAGCTAACATCGCTTTAGAGCCTGTTGAACTAGGGCGAATGCCAGTCTGGCGTAATGCCTCGTGAATGGCTCCAATAATTAATCCGCGAATTAAACCGGGGTCACGGAATCTTACATCAGCTTTTGCTGGGTGCACATTGACATCTACATCAGCAGGGGGCAAATCAATAAAAAGAATGGATACAGCATGGCGATTTGGAGCCATAACATCGGTGTAAGCTCCCCGGATTGCTCCCGATAAAAATTTATCACGCACTGGGCGCCCATTAACATAGACAAATTGATGAAGACTATTACCACGATTGAAAGATGGCAAACAAGCAAAACCAGTTAAACGAGCTGTTTCACGCTCAGCATTTAGTGTGATAGTGTTGGAGCCAAACTCTTTTCCCATAATCTGTGTAATACGTTCTAATTGCCCTTGGGTGTTGTTTTCAGTTGCGGGTAATTCTATGAGAGTTCGGTCTTTACCAGAAAGAGAAAAACGGATATGTGGAAATGCGATAGCAATTCGTTTAATCATATCTGTAATAGCGTTCATTTCAGCGCTATCAGTTTTCATGAATTTTAGCCGTGCTGGTGTCACAAAAAAAAGGTCACGAACTTCAACAGTTGTTCCAGAATTGGCAGCAGCAGGTTTTGGTCCTTCAATTTTTCCTGCTGTAACGATAATTTCAGCGGCGCTATCAGCGTCTTGTGTCCGTGAAACGAGTTTAAGTTTAGCAACAGAACCAATAGAAGGTAAGGCTTCTCCTCGAAATCCAAGGAAGCAAATATTATGTACATCATCGACAAGTTTAGATGTGCAATGACGAGAAATCGCTAAAGTTAATTGATCTTTTGGGATACCACAGCCATTATCACTTACTCTTATAAGGTTTTTTCCACCGTTTGCTGTAACAATTTCAATGCGAGTTGCTCCTGCATCAATAGCATTTTCAACAAGTTCTTTGACAACATTAGCTGGCCGTTCAATAACTTCACCGGCGGCAATTTGGTTAATAATGGTTTCGCTGAGGTGGCGTATGATCATAGTTTAATTTAACAAGGTTCGTTTTTATTGTATAGAAAGAGTAAAAAATATTTACTCAATATTTAAGAATGAGAGAAAGTTGAAAATAATATTTTAAGAATGGTTCTGTTCACTTTCAATGGAAGAAATAATACATAACTGAAATGTTCAATGTCTCTACTCGTAGATCACACTTTACCAAAGACTGTTCTATCTTTATAGTTTTGAATTATATTAATTGCGGTTATAAACCAGTTAAATACATCGGTAAAGAATGAGTTTATTATTCTTAACAAAACTTACGATAACTAATGATCTAGGTCAAAAAGAGGCAAATAGAAATGAAAGGCAGGATATATGGTGTGCACGAACGGTATTCTCGCAGATAGTGATATACAAGCTTTAATTGATAGTAGCGTTCTTAAAGCTATTTGCCCATTTGATGCCGATCAAATACAGCCTGCGAGTATTGATTTACGTTTGGGAAAAAAAGCATATCGTATACGTGCTTCCTTTATGCCAGGACTGGGTACAAAAGTTTTTGATAAGCTTGAACGGTTAAAGTTGCATGAATTTGATTTGCAAGAAGGAGCAGTTTTAGAAACCGGTTGTGTTTATATTGTTCCTCTTTTAGAAAATTTGGATTTGCCAAACATTTTCTCTGCGGTTGCTAATCCTAAAAGTTCTACGGGACGGTTAGATGTTTTTACACGTGTGATTACAGATAATGCTCAAGAGTTTGATAAAATTTGTGCAGGTTATCATGGCCCACTTTATCTTGAAATTAGTCCACGCACATTTCCGATTTTAGTACGTACAGGTTCGCGTTTATCACAGCTTCGGTTTCGTAAGGGGCAAAGCTATTTGAATGGAATTGAGTTACATGCTTTGCATAGAAACGAAATGCTTATATCGGATGATTTTCCCAATATTAGCGACGATGGTATTGGGCTTTCTGTTAATTTGAAAGGAAATGAAGAAGGGCTTGTGGGTTATCGTGGTAAACATCATACGAGTGTTATTGATGTTGATCAACGTTGTGTTGCTAATGTTTTAGATTTTTGGGAACCTATTTATGATTGTGGTGAAATGGAATTGGTTCTTGATCCTGATGAGTTTTATATTTTAGTTTCGCAAGAATCTATCCATGTTCCACCGCTTTATGCTGCTGAAATGACACCATTTAATCCCTTAGTTGGTGAATTTAGAGTACATTATGCAGGTTTTTTTGATCCAGGATTCGGGCATACTCAGGCAGGTGGGAAAGGAGCCAGGGCGGTTTTAGAAGTACGTAGCCATGAGGTTCCATTTATTTTAGAGCATGGTCAAATGATCGGTCGTTTGGTATATGAGCATATGCTTAATCGACCGTCACTTCTTTATGGGCATGATATTGGTTCGCATTATCAAGCACAAGGATTAAAATTGTCTAAGCATTTTAAATAAGTTTGAAAATACAGATTTTGATCAAATATATAAGTTCATTTTTTGAGGAAACAGCTTTGGTATTTCATATATAGAAAAAGGATATCGCTGTGATTATTTCTTCAAGTTTTGATTATCGCAAAGCAGCAAAGCGTCGGTTACCTCCCTTTTTATTTCACTATATTGATGGTGGTGCTTATGCTGAAGAAACGATGCAGCGTAATTGTAGAGATCTTCATGCACTTACATTACGTCAGCGGATTCTTAAGCACGTTGGAGAGGTTGATCTTTCAACTCAGATTTTTGATCAGATATTGAGTATGCCAATTGTGCTTGCACCTGTTGGGTTAACTGGTATGTATGCGCGTCGTGGTGAGGTAAAAGCTGCACGCGCGGCTGTTGCGAAAGGTATTCCTTTTACTTTATCTTCTGTTTCAGTTTGCTCTATTGCAGAAGTACAAACAGCAGTTGGAGATGCATTTTGGTTTCAACTTTATGTTCTTAAAGATCGCGGATTTATGCGTGATGTATTAGAGCGATCCTGGGTAGCTGGTGTACGTACGTTGGTTTTTACGGTTGATATGCCAGTTCCCGGTGCACGTTATCGTGATGCTCATTCGGGGATGTCTGGGCCTTATGCTAAGTTACGCCGTATGTTACAGGCTGTTGTCCATCCTCATTGGGCTTGGAATGTTGGTGTTATGGGGCGTCCACATGATCTTGGAAATGTTTCTACTTATCTTCAAAAGAAAATTAAACTAGAAGATTATATTGGTTGGCTTGATGCAAATTTTGATCCATCGATTGCTTGGCGTGATTTACAATGGATTCGGGATTTTTGGAAAGGACAAATAATTCTGAAAGGTATCCTTGATCCAAGGGATGCACGTGAAGCAGTGCAATTTGGTGCTGATGGTATTGTTGTTTCTAATCACGGTGGGCGTCAACTTGATGGAGTGCTGTCAACTGTGCGGGCGTTGCCAGCAATTGCCGAGGCTGTAAAAGGTGATTTGACTATTTTGGCTGACTCTGGCGTTCGGTCTGGCCTTGATGTTGTACGCATGGTGGCACAAGGAGCGGATGCTGCTATGATTGGCCGTGCTTTTGCTTATGCGCTTGCGGCGACAGGTGAGAAAGGTGTTGCTCATCTCCTTGATCTTTTTGCTAAAGAAATGCGAGTGGCTATGACATTAATTGGTGCCCGTACAATAAAAGAAATCACACGTGAAAATTTAGTCAATACGGATATTTATAAGGCTTGATCAATGCAAAAGCATGCTATGTTATTTTCTTGGAAAGAAGGGTAATTACAAGGAAAATATAATTTATAGAGTAAGAATAATTTATATCGCTTTATTTTTTAGCGTCTGCAAAAGTGCTAATGCTTTTTTGTTTTTGTATCAATATTTTAAAATATATCATTCTTCCACTTAAACGATAAATTAGTTCATAATTTTAGGCTGGAAATCAAGGTGCGTTTTTATCTAAAATATAAGAGATTTAAATAGATTCCTTAGGTTTTTATATTCAATATTGAAACAATTTTTGCCTAATAACGATTTTGCAAATCACTGTCGAATGCTATTCGATTTTTTCTGTGTGCTGGATGATTGTATCACTATAGTTCTGAGAGGGTGCTAAGTAAAATTCGTCATTTGTTCTTTTTGAATAAAGTAATTAGCAGCATATTGAACAAGACATATAAGCTACAAACAATTTACATTACGGCTCTATAAAGAATAAAGCAGTAGCATTTAACAATGCAAAGCCTTCTCTACACAGATTGCAAAATTTACACAAAGCGTAAACTCACATACAGATGAGTTGTGTGCGAAAAATTCTACTTATTACACTGAAATTAATATCACCGACAAGTTTTGGGCAAGTATAAAGATATTAAGATGCTTGATAGTTGCTTGTCTTTGATTTGTGAAAAGGACTTATCGCTTTAATTTCTGTCTATACTTGTATCATTTTTACTACAGTTCTTTTGAAGGGTAATGTGAGACTATTTGTTAGAGCTATCGTAGCTAAGGAGGAAATTTATGTACATGAAATATTTAATAACAGTATCTGCTTTTGTTTTGCTTGCAATTTCTACGGTACAAGCAGAAAATGGTACAATTCCTCAGGAATCAATATCTGTTACGCCATCAGTTATTGTTACTCCTTCTTTTTCTTGGACAGGTTTTTATCTTGGTGGTCAGATTGGTATTTTTTCGAATAAAATTGATCTAAGTTCAGGTTATTTAAAGAATGATGATGTTGAAAAATGGGCTTTGATTAGAAAAGATTTTATGCCTAAACTTTCAGGGGTTGTTGGAGGTTTTTATGCAGGTGCCAATGTTAGTCTCGGGAATAGTTTTATTATAGGTGTTGATACGGATATGGTTTTGTCTGATAAAAAGGACATAAAAACTGTTAAAATAAATGATTATGGTCAAAATGAAGAGTTAAGAAATGAAAACACAGCGAGAGATTCTGAAGGAATGGTTGCTGCTTCTGACTGTGGTATTTATAATGAAAACATTGTTTCAAAGATTAAATTTGCAACTTATAATCATATTTTAAAACAGAAATGGGCTGGTGCTACGCGGGTACGTGTCGGTTTTGCAGCTGATCATGTTATGCCTTATGTCGCTGGTGGTATTTCTTATACGCAGCTTCAAGATGTTTTATTGAGGTCAAGCCAAGAACAAGGTCAAATAGTGGATAACACGGTGGGAGGAACAGGGACAATGATTGGTTATACTTTGGGTGCTGGTGTTGATTTTGTGATGATTGGTAACACTATTTTGCGTACAGAATACCGTTACTCGGATTTTGGTAAAAAACAATTCGCAAAGAGTGGAGTTGAGCATAGCTACAAAACTAATGATTTTCGCGTTGGTGTAGCTTATAAATTCTAATGTTAATGTTTATGATGTTAAGTTATAAAAAAGCTTTGTAAAATAGAGTTTTTTGATCAATTACACATTGTAAAGCACCGTTTTGGTAGAGAGAAGGCTAAACTATTCGCTTAATTGAATTTTGACAAGTTTTTGTGTTTATAATGGTAGCCCTACTAATCTGGGTTTATTGTGAATAGTAAAAAACGATATCAATCACACTGAACACAGCTCCCCTATAATGACATATAAGAATGGCATTATTATACGTTTTAGGGCAAGTGGCATAAATGTTGATATCTCAACACTAACCGTCAGTAGCTTGAATGAAAAGCCTATTTATATTATAAAAGACCGATGCAGGTGTTATATCCTTAGAAGGTGGTGAGCTGCAAGAAGACGGCATTTATAAATTGGTCTATCATAATAGTACATTAACAAGAAGTCTTGATAATTAGTATTTATTAAACCTAACTCCCAAAAACACCTCCTAAGATAAAAGTTTTTCCAACTTGGTTTATTGCGACATTTGCTATGCAAGCATTACTAAATGGTTAGCTTTTGTGTGATGGTGCAAACTATGAGCATAAAAAATATTCTAGGTTATTCAAAGCAATAGGTGAGCATTGGGGGACAGATAACGATACTACTTTTTTAAATTTCCCAATTTTAGGAGGGATGTTTTTACGTGGTTTTGATGATGAATGTGGTATAGACCAAGGTAGAAAAATTTGCCGAAAAGCAGCAAAATAGCTTAAAAGCGCATACGCATACATGCACCGTTCAATTAGCGGGGTACAATACGCATGGGTGTACATATTCTGTAGTGGAATGTTATAGTTTATTGGCTAAAACCCGGCTAAAAATAGCCCCAGAACAGTGACAATAGCCTCATCTGGTGCATATACACATAATCCACGATTTCTTTAACAGGCTCAGTAGAAACACGCCCTGTTAATACAACACGGTTATTTACACCATAAAATAATAAAGTTTTTAAGATGATCAATAATCCATCAGTAATTGATGAGATTATCGACACAGAGCAAATTCGTGTTCTTTAAATAAAATCATTGATAAGGTTAAAGACGATATTCAGCATGATCTTTCAAGCACTTTATCAAAAAAAGCAGATCAACGCATTGAAGCTTTGCAAGACATCATTGATGAATTGCGTTTGCAACTTTCAAATCTAACACATCCCGAAAATACAAATTAAGGAATTTAAAGCGATGCTTATTTCCTATTACACGCATAAATTTGATATTGAATCAGCAAAAATGAAAGAATCAAAGAAGATGTTTAAGACAATAAAATTGTTTGCATTTTCTTACAAAGATGCGGTTACAGTTAATGATATAAACACAAGTGAGTATCCTAATGAGAATACAGTTCTATCGTACTGGCTGGATAAAACTATTATCTTTAAGAACTAGCGATATGAGTGCTGCTGTTTATGATCCTTTCAATATGAGGTCAGATGCTTTCTCTATGGAGGAAATGGAGTGCTATTAAACTTACGTGTAGTTTTTAGGGATCTTTTGAGGTACATTTCAGATGTTGATTTCTGTGGACTCTAAGAGCTTATACTGTAGGAGTTTCCATTATTTACTGTAATATCTGAGCTTTCAACATCCATAGTTCCACTATCAACTCTCCCTCCAAGAGAAGTCACTGTGTTTGGATAGGTGTCAAATAGTGGTCAATAATTCACGTGATTTTAGTTACTAAAAAACAGCAATGAATAAGATATATGCTAGACTGTATCAATCTTCTATTCAAATGCTGACGTACCGTTTTTATCTATTTTTCTATAACAATTTATAGGGTCTATAGAGTTTTTAGCCAAAATGCTTAATATCTATCTTGATGCTGTCGAATAAGCTAAAATAACTATGAGACTCAACAAGTTGTTTTTGTGATCTACCGGTATTATTCTCGAAAACCATTATCGATGACTTATTTATTTGTTTACAGTGTATCTACATGGTCTGATTGAGGGAGAAAAAGCGGGGAATTAAATCTTGACCGTTCTACCTATGGATTACTTTGCTTAATTTAAGTGACAGATAGGTATGAAGACCCCATAGATAATGAGTTAAGTTTCTCAGGTTCAGTTTTGGATTGTGGAATGTAGTCTCTTCCTTACTGATTTGATTATGATAAGCTTTTGCTAGTTCCTACAGCAGTATCCACTGATCAACGAAGTTTATAGTTTATATCTATAGAGGAAGCATGGGAGAAGGAAACAACACATCAAGCTTTTGCATAGTGTGTATATGGTTGAATTATTTCAGCACAGTCGAAGATCTGTTTAGAGCGTTTGAAGAATGAATGGTTGGTGTTGGTAAGATAGTATGCAAGTCATTGTGGGGTTTTATAAATGCGTGCAGGTAACTGAATTATGCTTTCTCCAGTGTATGATTGAGTTTAGTGAGCTTAGTAATATTTGGCGGTAGTTAGTTTTTGAACACATATCCTATTTGTTTATAAGTTTGATTTATCGTTTATGGTTTAGGTGTGTTTATTTTCCCTTTTATGTTTTGTAGGTTTATTTTTTTATTTTGGATCTGTGTTTATGGTTGTGTTTAGAAAACATTTTGTTTTGTTTTGATGTTTTTTGTAGAAGGCTTTCTGGGGGCGTTTGATTTGGGGATCAAGCCATTCATGTGTGTTTTCATTTTTGTTTTTTCTTTTTTTTTAAGAAGATTTTGTCTCTTTTAATCAGGGTGATTTAAAGAGGATGTATGGGTTTATGGTTATGCGTTGTGTGTTAAAACATCATGTTTGTTTGTGTGTTCTCTCGACAGCTGTTCTGGCGGGTCTTGCTCTTATTACAGCTCAAACAAAAGTGTATGCCAAATCACTGAATTGTAATGGGATTGCTAATGATAGGGCTAGTGGGGAGCCTGGTGATAGGAGTGGTGATAATCCAAATGGGAAAATCGAGTGTGATGGGGATGGGGTGTATGAGAGGGGGGATATGGGAGGGCAGAGGTATCAGAGGGTGACGGGTGGTATAGGTGGTAGTAATGGGGAGCTGAGTGGTAATCGAACTATAGATATGAGCACGCATCCTAGTAATGCGCCTGCTGTGAAGGTGCATGGGGGGAGGGCAGATATTACGATAGTAGATAAGCTGAAGATTACGGATAAGAATAGTAAGAGTACTGGTCCGGCGATTCAGGTGGAAAGGCAGGGGAAGCTGACGTTGAATGATGTCAATGCTACAGGGGTGTATAAGGGGATATTGGTTAAGGATTCAAGTCTTCTGTTACGGTACTTAAAGGATCGATAGGGGTTAGGAGAGATGGAGATTATGTGATTGGGGTGAAGGATGGGGGAGAGGTGACGTTGATGGGTACGAATTTTACAGGGGTGCGGCAAGGGATAGTGTTTAAGGGTTCGACGGGGGAAGCTAATGTGATGGGGGTAGGGGCGAAGATTAATTTAGCAAGTGGGAATAGCACCGGGGTGATAATGCAGGGGAAGGGGAGGGCTAATGCTACTGTGATGAATATGACGATTACGGGAGATGGAAAGGGTACGGGTGTGGGGGCTGAGATGATGGGGGAGGGGACGTTGATGTTGAATATGGTGAATATTTCAAGGGTTGGAGTGGGGGCGAGGGTGACAAAGGGGACGTTGGAGGTGACAAAGGGGTCGATTCAGGGAACTACGGTGGGGGCTGAGGTGTCGGGAAGTGGGGTGTTAGAGGTGAATGGGAGGGCGACGATTGTGGGAACTACGATGGGGCTTAGAGTGACGGGGTCGGGGAAGGCTACTATGATGGGGGGGTCGATTCAGGGAGGGGGAAGTGGAGGGAGTTATGGGGTGATTGTGGAGAGCTCGGGGAATGTGACGTTGAGTGAGGTGGAGATTTCAAGGTTTAAGATGGGGGTGTATGTGAAGGGGGGGACGTTTAAGATGACTGGGGGGTCGATTACGGGAAAGGATAGTGGGGATAGCTATGGGGTGTATGCGATGGGTGGAGATGTGACGTTGAATATGGTGAATATTTTAAAGGTACAAACGGGGGTGAGGGTGATGGGGGGGACGTTTAAGATGACTGAGGGGTCGGTAACAGATTTTGCGGGAACGGGGGTGATGGTGGGGGAGGAGGTGGAGAGTGCTACTTTGATGGATGTGACGATTACGGGAGGGGGAAAGGGTACGGGGGTGTATATGGAAGGGAAAAAGGTGACGTTGAATATGGTGAATATTTCACAGGTTGAGACGGGGGTGTATGCGAAGAAGGGGACGTTTAAGATGACTGGGGGGTCGGTAACAGATTTTACGGGAACGGGGGTGATGGTGGGGGATGGGGTGACAAAAGCTGATTTGACAAGGGTGACGATTACGGGACAGAATAAGGGTACGGGGGTGATGATGATGGGGGGTGATGTGACGTTGAATATGGTGATGATTTCACAGGTTGAAATGGGGGTCTATGCGAGGAAGGGGGTGTTGAAGATGGAGGGGGGGTCGGTAACAGAGTTTACGGGAACGGGGGTGATGGTGGGGGAGGAGGTGGAGAGTGCGAGTTTGACGGGGACAACGATTACGGGAGGGGGAAGTGGGAGTTATGGGGTGATTGTGGAGAGCTCGGGGAATGTGACGTTGAATATGGTGACGATTTCAAAGGTTGGAGTGGGGGTGGAGGTGGAGAAGGGGACGTTGATAATGAATCAGGGGTCTGTAACAGATTTTACGGGAACGGGGGTGATGGTGGGGGATGGGGTGAAGAGTGCGAGTTTGATGGGTGTGGAGATTACGGGAAAGGATAGTGGGGATAGCTATGGGGTGTATGCGATGGGAGGGGCGGGGATGACGATATCGTTGGATGGGGTGAAGGTTTCAAGGGTTGGAACGGGGGTAAAAGTGGAGAGGGGGAAGTTGATAATGAATCAGGGGTCTGTAACAGATTTTGCGAGTTATGGGGTGATTGTGGGGGATGGGGTGGAAAGTGCGAGTTTGATGGGGACAACGATTACGGGAGATGGAAAGGGTACGGGGGTGTATGCGGTGGGAGGGAATGTGACGTTGAATATGGTGAATATTTTAAAGGTACAAACGGGGGTAGTGATGGGGCGGGGTAAAAGTTTGATGATTAGTGGGGGGTCGATAAAAGAGGTACAAACGGGGGTAGCTATGTCAAGTGGGTGGTTGACGGTGAAGGATGGGACGAAGATTGAGTTTATGGGGGATTATGGGGTGTATATGGGAAGTGGGGTGAAGAGTGCGAGTTTGAAGGGGACAACGATTATGGGAGGGGGAAGTGGGTATGGGATACATGCGGTGGGGGATGTGACGTTGAAGGATGTGAGGATTTCAAAGGTTGGAGTGGGGGTGTATGCGAAGAAGGGGGTGTTTAAGATGGAGGGAGGGTCGACGATTAGTTTTATGGGTGAGTATGGGGTGTATATGGGGGATGGGGTGAAGAGTGCGAGTTTGACGGGGACGGTGATTAGGGGAGGGGGAAGTGGTCAGGGGGTGTATGCAGAGAGGGGGACGAACTTGACGATGATGTTGGAGAATGTGACGATTTCAGGGGTTGGAACGGGGGTGAGAATGATGGGGGGTAAAAGTCTGACGATTACTGGGGGGTCGATCAAAGAGGTACAAACGGGGGTAGCTATGTCAAGTGGGTGGTTGACGGTGAAGGATGGGACGAAGATTGAGTTTATGGGTGAGTATGGGGTGTATATGGGGGATGGGGTGAAGAGTGCGAGTTTGATGGGGACGAGGATTACGGGAGGGGGAAGTGGTCAGGGGGTGTATGCAGAGAGGGGGACGGGGATGGCGATGAGGTTGGAGGGGGTGACGATTTCAAGGGTTGGAACGGGAGTGAGGGTGATGGGGGGTAAAAGTCTGACGATTACTGGGGGGTCGATAAAAGAGGTACAAACGGGGGTAGCTATGATGAAGGGGGAGAGTCTGATGATTAGTGGAAGCTCGACGATTAGTTTTATGGGGGATTATGGGGTGTATATGGGGGACAAGGTGACAAAAGCTGATTTGGTGAGGGTGATGATTGAGGGGAATGGAAAAGGAACGGGAACGGGGATACATGCGATGGGGGGGAATGTGATGGTCAGTGGAGGGGAGATAAAAAAGGTGCAAATGGGGATAGCTATGTCAAGTGGGTGGTTGACGGTGAAGGATGGGACGAAGATTGAGTTTATGGGGGATTATGGGGTGTATATGGGAAGTGGGGTGAAGAGTGCGAGTTTGACGGGGACGGTGATTAGGGGGAATGGAAAAGGGAAGGGTACGGGGGTGTATGCGGTGGGAGGGCGGGGAATGGGGAGTTGACGATATCGTTGGAGAAGGTGGAGATTTCAAAGGTTGAAATGGGGGTCTATATGGAGAAGGAAGGTAAGAGTTTGACGATTAGGGGGAACTCGACGATTGAGTTTAAGGAGAATGGGATTGGGGTAGGGGTGTGGGGAGAGGTGAAGAGTGTTAGTTTGACGCAGACGGTGATTACGGGTGGGGGAGTTGGGAGTATGGGGGTCTATGTGGGGGTATATACGAAGGGGACGGGGAATGGGACGGTGGCGTTGGAGGATGTGAGGATTTCAAAGGTTGGAACGGGGGTGAGGGTTGAGGGAAGAGAAACGTTGACGATAACGAAGGGATCAGTTGATTTTACGGGCAATAATGGGGTTGGGGTCTATCTGGGGAGTTTGGTGACAAATGCGAGTTTGAAGGGGATGAGGATTAGGGGGAATGGAAAAGGGAAGGGTACGGGGTGTATGCGAAGGGGGGGACGAACTTGACGATGACGTTGGATAAGGTGGAGATAAAAGGGGTTGAAATGGGGGTCTATATGGAGAAGGAAGGTAAGAGTTTGACGATTAGGGGGAACTCGACGATTGAGTTTAAGGAGAATGGGATTGGGGTAGGGGTGTGGGGAAAGGTGGAGAGTGTTAACTTGAATGATGTGACAATTAAGGGAGAGGGAGTTGGGAGTATGGGGGTCTATGTGGGGGTATATACGAAGGGGACGGGGAATGGGACGGTGGCGTTGGAGGATGTGAGGATTTCAAAGGTTGGAACGGGGGTGAGGGTTGAGGGAAGAGAAACGTTGACGATAACGAAGGGATCAGTTGATTTTACGGGCAATAATGGGGTTGGGGTCTATCTGGGGAGTTTGGTGACAAAAGCGAGTTTGAAGGGGACAACGATTACGGGACAGAATAAGGGTACGGGGGTGTATGCGGTGGGAGGGCGGGGAATGGGGAGTTGACGATATCGTTGGAGAAGGTGGAGATTTCAAAGGTTGAAATGGGGGTGAGAATGATGGGGGGTAAAAGTTTGATGATTAGGGAGAACTCGAGGATTGAGTTTATGGGGGATTATGGGGTCTATGTGAGAGATACGGTGACGGTTAATTTGACGGAGACGAAGATTAAGGGAGATGGAAAAGGAAAGGGGATATATGCGGTGGGGGGTGAGACGTTGGAGATGACGTTGGATAAGGTGGAGATTGAAGGGGTGGCAATGGGGGTGTATGTGAAGGGAGGGAAGAGCTTGACGATGAAGAGAGGGTCAGTTGATTTTACGGGGAATTATGGGGTTGGGGTCTATCTGGGGAATACGGCGATGGCTGAGTTGAATGATGTGACGATTACGGGAAGTGGAAAGGGGAGTACGGGGGTCTATGCGGGGGGAGGGAAGGTTCTCTTAGAAAAGGTGACGTTTGACGCGGTTGAAATAGGGGTGACGATGTTGGGGAAAGGGACGTTGACGATGGAGAATGTGACGAGGATTAGTTTAGCAATTGGGGGTGGGTACGGGGTGATGGTGGGGGGTGATGTGACGGCTAAATTGAAAGAGATGAAGATTATAGGAGGGAGAAGTGGAAAGGGTATGGGGGTCTATGGGATGGGGGGGACGAACTTGACGATATCGTTGGAGAAGGTGGAGATTTCAAAGGTTGAAATGGGGGTGAGAATGATGGGGGGTAAAAGTTTGATGATTAGGGAGAACTCGAGGATTGAGTTTATGGGTGGATATGGGGTGATGGTGGGGGGTGAGGTGACGGCTGAGTTGAAGGGGACAACGATTACGGGACAGGATAAGGGAGTGGGGGTCATAATGGAGAGCTCGGGAAAGATGATGTTGGATAAGGTGGGGATTTCAAAGGTTAAAACGGGGGTGTATGCGGAAAAGGGGACGTTGATAATAGAAAAGGGAACAACCATTGACTTTAAAGAGAGTGGATGGGGCGTTTATGTGGAGAAATTGGTGAAGAGTGTTAACTTGAATGATGTGACGATTAAGGGAGAGGATAATGGGTACGGGGTGTATGCGGGGGGGAAGGAAAATGTGAAGGTTGATTTGACGGATGTGAAGATTTCAAAGGTTGGGAAAGGGGTCTATGCGAGGGGAGGAAAGAGCCTGATGATTAGGGGGACAACAGAGATTAGTTTTATGGGTGAGTATGGGGTGAAGGTTGAAGGATTGGTGAGTACTTATTTGACAAAAACAAGGATTGTGGGAACTGGAAGTGAGAGGGGTAGGAATAATGGGGTGAGTGTGGGGGTCTATGCAGTGGGGGGTGGGATAGTGACGTTGGAGGGGGTGGATATTTCAGGGGTACAAACGGGGGTGAGTGCTGAGGGAAGTCAGCTGACGGTGACGTTGAGTGGGGGAGTAAAGATTTCAAATGTACGAACAGGGGTAGCTATGACAGGGAGTGGGACGTTGGCAGTGGAGAAGGAGACGAGGATTGAGTTTACGAATGGGTATGGGGTGATGGTGGGAGGAAAAATGATGGCTAAGTTGATAGAGACGAGGATTACAGGAAGTGGTACGGGGGTCTATGTGGGGGGAGGGAAGGTTCTCTTAGAAAAGGTGGTTGTTGAAGGAAACAATCAGGGTACAGGGCTGTATATGACACAGGGAGCAGTGCGGTTGACTGGTACTACCTTGAGAGATGTTGCAAAGGGTATGACTATTTCAAAAGGGATTGTGCACATGGTGGGAGGATCGGTTACCTTTAGTGGAAGGTATGGTATCAGTGTTTCAGGGGGGAATGCTTTTTTAAGTGGTTTCAAAATTACAAGACAAGAGAATAAAGGTACAGTTGCAGTTGCAGTTGAAGATACAGTTGCAAATACAGTTGAAGATACAGTTGAAGGTGTAGGGGCAGGGGCAGGGGTGGAGGTGAGTCACTCAGCAAAAGTCATGATGAAGGGGGTGAATATTGAGGGGGTTAAAACGGGGGCTTATGTGATGGGGAATGGGTTTCTGGTGATGGGTAAGGGATCCATTAGTTTTAAGGGAGACTACGGTATTTATTTTGATCAGGGGTATGCTGTATTAAATGATGTCCATATTACAGGGTCTGGTCATAAAGGTACGGGGATAAAGATGGGGTATGGACAGCTGTTGATGGTTGATACTACTTTGAAAGAGGTTGCAGAGGGTATGACTATCGTAAAGGGGAATGTCAGTATGGTGGGAGGATCGATAGAGTTTGAAAGAGAGCACGGTGTTTTGCTCAAGCAGGGGAGTGTTTTGTTAAATAATTTGTCTATGAAGTATAGGGGTAGTAATTCCGATGCTACTTTCTTAAAGGTTGAGGCAGATAGCGTTGTAGACAAAAAGGGTAAAAGGGTTTTAAACACTGCGGATATTAAGGGAATAGGCATTAAAATCGACGGGCAGGATAAAGCAAGGGGTGTGTGATGTTGTTATGGTTTAGGTGTGTTTATTTTCCCTATGTTTTTTATAGGCTTATTTTTTTGTTTTGGGTCTGTGTTTAGGATCGTGTTTAGAGAACATCTTGTTTTGTTTTGATGATTTTTTGTAGAAGGCTTTCTGGGGGCGTTTGATTTGGGGATCAAGCCATTCATGTGTGTTTTCATTTTTGTTTTTTCTTTTTTTTAAGAAGATTTTGTCTCTTTTAATCAGGGTGATTTAAAGAGGATGTGTGGGTTTATGGTTATGCGTTGTGTGTTAAAACATCATGTTTGTTTGTGTGTTCTCTCGACAGCTGTTCTGGCGGGTCTTGCTCTTATTACGGCTCAAACAAAAGTGTATGCCAAATCACTGAATTGTAATGGGTTTGTTAATGATAGGGCTAGTGGGGAGCCTGATGATCCTAGGGGTGATAGTGAAACTGGGAAAATCGAGTGTGATGGGAGTGGGAGGTATGAGGGGGGGTATGGGAGGGGGAATATGAGGGGGAAGAGGTATCAGAGGGTGACGGGTGGTATAGGTGGTAGTAATGGGGAGCTGAGTGGTAATCGAGATATAGATATGGGTAAGGATCTTAAGCCTGCTGTGAAGGTGTACAATAAGGCAGATATTACGATAGTAGGTAAGCTGACGGTTAAGGATAAGAATAGTAAGAGTACTGGTCCGGCGATTCAGGTGGAAAGTGGAGGGGTGCTGACGTTGGCGGGAGAGGTTGATATTCAAAATGTGAATAAGGGGATAGTGGCTGATGGTAAGGGGTCTTCTGTTACGGTACTTAAAGGATCGATAGGGGTTAGGGGAGATTATGTGATTGGGGTGAGTAATGGGGGGACTGTGACGTTGATGGGTACGAATTTTACAGGGGTGCGGCAAGGGATAGTGTTTAAGGGTTCGACGGGGGAAGCTAATGTGATGGGGGTAGGGGCGAAGATTAATTTAGCAAATGGGGGTACGGGAGTGATAATGCAGGGGAAGGGGAGGGCTAATGCTACTGTGATGAATATGACGATTCAGGGAAGGGGGGTACGGGTGTGGGGGCTGAGATGATGGGGGAGGGGACGTTGATGTTGAATATGGTGAATATTTCACAGGTTGAGACGGGGGCGAGGGTGACAAAGGGGACGTTGACAGTGATGGGAGAGGCGATGATTAGTGGAACTACGATGGGGCTTAAGGTGGAGGGGGGGAGTGCTAATGTGATGGGGGGGAAGATTGAGGGAACTACGGTGGGGGCTGAGGTGTCGGGGGATGGGGTGTTGAAGGTGATGGGAGAGGCGATGATTATGGTTACGGGGCGTAATGGTACGGGGCTTAAGGTGACGGGGTCGGGGAGTGCTACTATGATGGGGGGGTCGATTCAGGGAAGTGGGGGTGTTGGGAGTTATGGGGTGAAGGTGGATACTTCGGGGACGGTGACGTTGATGAATGTGGAGGTTTCAAGGTTTGAAACGGGGGTGTATGTGAAGAAGGGGGTGTTTAAGATGACTGAGGGGTCGATTACGGGAAATGGGGCAGGGAGTTATGGGGTGAGGGTGGGGGATGGAGATGTGAAGTTGAGTGAGGTGGAGATTTCAAAGGGTGTCTTACTAAAAATACGGGTGTCATATATATTTTATGGTAAAGTGTTACAATATAATATTAGAACTTCCAATGTTGTTTTTTAGATGGCCATTTTATAGAATGGCTGTTTTAATTTTGTGAAATAGAACAGCAAAAGTAATAGGAAAATAGCTACTTCATGCGTTTGCATAAACGCTGATGCATTATTCTACCAATTACAAAAACACCAGAGAATACTCTACTTTATAATGTATAGTGTGTCTTTTTATACCCAATCATTGTAATGTACTTATTTTAAATTGATTGATATCATAAAGTAAATCACGAAGCCCGCAAAGAACATGAGAAAAAATTGCTGCACCTGCTTTGGATGTTGCTTTACTTGCATTTCCTGCTGCTCCTCGTGGGTTAAGATCACGCATTGTCCACCCAAAGGCATGAGGTCCATAGGCACGCAAATACTGATAATTAGCAATCATATCAGCTTGTTTGTTATAAAAATTTTCTGCCTGTTCCATCTGTACTTTTTCTGGGGCTAAATAGAGCATTAAGGAAGTTTCAATAAATCCTCCATGAATATCAAGGTGATGCTCAGATGGCTCTATTAAGCCTTCCGGTAAACCAAAACGATTCCAGCTTGTTGCTACTGCAAGCATTGAAAATCGTTTTCGTAATTCAGTAATGACAATGCTTATTAAAGGTGAATTGCCTCCATGAGCATTTAGGAAGAGAAAACGCTTGATACCTTTACGGTGGCATCTCTCACCGATATTAATCCAGCGTTCTATAGCATCAGAAAAGGTGAGTGTTTGTGTGCCGGGAACATCCATATGTTCTATAGAATAACCAATCTTTTCTACAGGTAATAGTTTAATATGAAATTGCCCTTTTATTTGTAAAATGAGTGCTTTTGCAAAAGCTTCAGCAATGATCCAATCAGTTTCAAAGGGAAGGTGATTTCCGTGATATTCATGAGCACCTAAAGGTAAAAGAGCGAGAGAAAATGTATCAGATATCATAAATTCATTATCAAATAGGAGTAAATAAATTTGCAAAATGCATCCAGTATGATGGAGTTATTTTTTAAAAGATTTTAATTCATATGTGCAAGAAAGGCAAATTGCTTACTCGGTTTTGATCAAGATCTTATTATGATATTAATTTAGTCACTATATCCACCGATTAATGCATACACGATAATCCTGATATTATATCAATATGATGATTAATTAAGGTTAGCACAAAATAAAATTGTAAGCAGATGAATGTATCAAACGTCTTATTATTGATGTTCCAAAAAATTTACATTGCTTGATTAAAGTAAGTTGCGCAATTTGTAGATCCAAAATAATAAATGTGAGGTACACGAATTACTTTTAAAGAAATATAAAACTCGCAACCGTTGTCAATAAATTTAAAAGATGACTTGCTATAAAAATTAATAAATAAGTATAGCGAAAACATAAAAATTTGCAAATAAATTGGCATTAATGCTTTATTTTGTTTGTTTTATTACTTTTACAAACAAGGTAGGGATTTGTATTATGTATGTACACGCTATTAGCTACATATGTGTATGTTGTTTTGACATTTTTACATCAAAAAAACGTCACAAAATCCACTAGAAAAACCGAATAGCTTTCTTTAATTTTCCAAAAGAAACTGTGACCGCTTTCTAAGCAATTAAAAATAAAATTTTCTCCGATATTTTCTCTAACTTTTTTGTTGGTTAGCAATTAAAAAAACAGAATGAAACGTTCCGTTTCTGTTTCCACGCAGTAGGAGGGGGCAAGCCCTAAAAATCGAAGAGGGATTACTCATTTTTGCAGACTGTTTGTAAAACAAACTGGCGAAAAATGGGGATATAATTTTAAAGTTGTTAGGTCGGCTTGTTGAGGGAAAGGGTTGTTCACTTCCCCCAGTTTGTATAAGTAATTATTTTTTGTAATTTCATTTCTCTCATATAGTTTGTTCGTTTGAATTAAATAACCCCTAGATAAAACATTCAAGATGTAATCTCCACGCTTTTCGTTATCAATCATACCACGCAAATGCTCTCTAGGCAAATAAATGAGTTGTCGAGCGTATTTTTCGAGAATGATGCCAAATATAGCAAGCCAAACTTTTTAAAATTTTATTTATTCTAGTTTGTTTAACAGCATTGGAGTTAGTTAGTATTTTATTTTCCAGAGTGATTGATATTTGCATCAAATGGTGATGATGGAATTTGAATGCAGAGTGAAAATAACCCAGAAAGAGTATCTCCCAATCCTTGGCCATCAATATAATGGGTGTATAAATATTATATTCTTTTGAACAGAGGCTAAGAGATCAAAAGCTTTATTTTCATTTCAAGTAATGAGCTAATGGTAAAAATGTTGTTTCTCCATTATCGATAATATATTAGCAGTCAAAATTCAGCAGTTTTTCTATTACTGCAGGGAAATACACAAGATGTTGAAGATCCATGAGTATTTAAGAAATTGCGTGGTTAGTGGAATACTTTGTGTCATTACATTTGTGGTATCGGTTAAGGTGATAATTTGTAATTATTTTGGTAGAGAGCATAGTATTGTAGCCGGCGTTTTTTGTATTGCCAATAATAGAAGAATGGGCAATAGCCTTAAAACAATTTTAGTTGAAGTAGAAGTTTTTACAAAGCGTATAAAGCTTTTGCTAGTTCCTACAGCAGTATCCACTGATCAACGAAGTTTATAGTTTATATCTATAGAGGAAGCATGGGAGAAGGAAACAACACATCAAGCTTTTGCATAGTGTGTATATGGTTGAATTATTTCAGCACAGTCGAAGATCTGTTTAGAGCGTTTGAAGAATGAATGGTTGGTGTTGGTAAGATAGTATGCAAGTCATTGTGGGGTTTTATAAATGCGTGCAGGTAACTGAATTATGCTTTCTCCAGTGTATGATTGAGTTTAGTGAGCTTAGTAATATTTGGCGGTAGTTAGTTTTTGAACACATACCCTATTTGTTTATAAGTTTGATTTATCGTTTATGGTTTAGGTGTGTTTATTTTCCCTTTTATGTTTTGTAGGTTTATTTTTTTATTTTGGGTCTGTGTTTAGGATCGTGTTTAGAGAGCATTTTGTTTTGTTTTGATGTTTTTTGTAGAAGGCTTTCTGGGGGCGTTTGATTTGGGGATCAAGCCATTCATGTGTGTTTTCATTTTTGTTTTTTCTTTTTTTTTAAGAAGATTTTGTCTCTTTTAATCAGGGTGATTTAAAGAGGATGTATGGGTTTATGGTTATGCGTTGTGTGTTAAAACATCATGTTTGTTTGTGTGTTCTCTCGACAGCTGTTCTGGCGGGTCTTGCTCTTATTACAGCTCAAACAAAAGTGTATGCCAAATCACTGAATTGTAATGGGATTGCTAATGATAGGGCTAGTGGGGAGCCTGGTGATCCTAGTGGTGATAGTAAAACTGGGAAAATCGAGTGTGATGGGGATGGGAGGTATGAGAAGAAGTATGGGAGGGTGAGTATTGGGGGGCAGTATCAGAGGGTGATGGGTGGTATAGGTGGTAGTAGTGGGGAGCTGAATGGTGATCGAGATATAGATATGGGTGCGGATCCTAGTAATGCGCCTGCTGTGAAGGTGTACAATAAGGCAGATATTACGATAGTAGGTAAGCTGAAGATTACGGATAAGAATAGTAAGAGTACTGGTCCGGCGATTCAGGTGGAAAGTGGAGGGGTGCTGACGTTGGCGGGGAATGTTGATATTCAAAATGTGAATAAGGGGATATTGGCTGATGGTAAGGGGTCTTCTGTTACGGTACTTAAAGGATCGATAGGGGTTAGGGGAGATTATGTGATTGGGGTGAAGAATGGGGGGACTGTGACGTTGATTGATGGGGTGAAGGTTAATGGAGGGGAGATAGTGGTGGGTCAGGGTGGGGGGACTGTGACGTTGGTGGGTACGAGTTTTAGTAATGTCAAGACGGGGATAGTGTTTATGGGAGATAAGGGGACGGCTAATGTAAGTGGGGGAGCAGGAGGGGCGACGATTAATTTAGCAAGTGGGAATAGCACCGGGGTGATAATGCAGGGGACGGGGGGAGCTAATGCTACTGTGATGAATATGACGATTCAGGGAGGGGGGGTACGGGTGTGGGGGCTGAGATGATGGGGGAGGGGACGTTGATGTTGAATATGGTGAATATTTCAAGGGTTGGAGTGGGGGCGAGGGTGACAAAGGGGACGTTGGAGGTGATAAAGGGGTCGATTCAGGGAACTACGGTGGGGCTTAGTGTGACGGGGGGGAGTGCTACTATGATGGGGGGGTCGATTCAGGGAGGTGGGACTGGGAGTTATGGGGTGATTGTGGAGAGCTCGGGGAATGTGACGTTGAGTGGAGGGGTGGAGGTTTCAAGGTTCGCAACGGGGGTGTATGTGAAGGGGGGGACGTTTAAGATGACTGAGGGGTCGATTACGGGAATGGGAAATAGTCAGGGCACGGGGATATATGCGGTGGGAGGGAATGTGACGTTGAGTGGAGGGGTGGATATTTCAGGGTTCGCAACGGGGGTGAGGGTGGAGAAGGGGGTGTTGGAGATAAAGGGGGGGTTGACGATTAGTTTAGCAAGTGGAGGTGGGTATGGGGTGATTGTGGGGAGTTCGGTGAAGAGTGCGAGTTGTTTATAAGTTTGATTTATCGTTTATGGTTCAGGTGTGTTTATTTTCCCTTTTATGTTTTGTAGGTTTATTTTTTTGTTTTGGGTCTGTGTTTAGGATCGTGTTTAGAGAGCATTTTGTTTTGTTTTGATGATTTTTTGTAGAAGGCTTTCTGGGGGCGTTTGATTTGGGGATCAAGCCATTCATGTGTGTTTTCATTTTTGTTTTTTCTTTTTTTTAAGAAGATTTTGTCTCTTTTAATCAGGGTGATTTAAAGAGGATGTATGGGTTTATGGTTATGCGTTGTGTGTTAAAACATCATGTTTGTTTGTGTGTTCTCTCGACAGCTGTTCTGGCGGGTCTTGCTCTTATTACAGCTCAAACAAAAGTGTATGCCAAATCACTGAATTGTAATGGGTTTACTAATACTAGTGCTAGTGGGGATCCTGATGATCCTAGGGGTGATAATCCAAATAAGCGGATCGAGTGTGATGGGGATGGGAGGTATGAGGGGGAGTATGGGAAGGGGTATGGGAAGTATGAGAGGGGTACTGGGGTATAGGTGGTAGTAGTGGGGAGCTGAATGGTGATCGAACTATAGATATGAGCACGCATCCTAGTAATGCGCCTGCTGTGAAGGTGCATGGGGGAGGGCTGAGATTACGATAGTAGGTAAGCTGAAGATTACGGATAAGAGTAAGCGTAATACTGGTCCGGCGATTCAGGTGGAAAGTGGAGGGGTGCTGACGTTGGCGGGGAATGTTGATATTCAAAATGTGAATAAGGGGATATTGGTTAAGGATTCAAAGTCTTCTGTTATTGTGACACAGGGGAAGATTGGGGTTAGGGGAGATTATGTGATTGGGGTGAGTAATGGGGGGACTGTAACGTTGAATGATGGGGTGAAGGTTAATGGAGGGGAGATAGTGTTTATGGGGAATGGAAAGGCTAATGTAAGTGGGGGAGCAGGAGGGGCGACGATTAGTTTAGCAAATGGGAATAGCACCGGGGTGATAATGCAGGGGAAGGGGAGGGGAGAGGTGATGAATATGACGATTACAGGAAGTGGGAGTATTGGGGCTGATGTGTCGGGTGGGGTGTTAGAGGTGATGGGGAATGTGACGATTATGGGAACTACGATGGGGCTTAGGGTGGCGGGGGGGGAGTGCTACTATGGTGGGGGGGTCGATTCAGGGAATGGGAAATAGTCAGGGCACGGGGATATATGCGGTGGGGGATGTGACGTTTTGAGTGGAGGGGTGGATATTTCAAGGTTCGCAACGGGGGTCTATGCGAAGAAGGGGGTGTTGAAGATGACTGGGGGGTCGGTGAAAGGGTTTACGGAATATGGGGTGATGGTGGGGGAGGGGGTGGAGAGTGCGAGTTTGATGGGGACAACGATTACGGGAGATGGAAAGGGTACGGGGGTGATGATGATGGGGGGTGATGTGATGTTGAATATGGTGAATATTTTAAAGGTTAAAACGGGGGTGAGGGTGGAGAAGGGGATGTTGAAGATTCTTGAGGGGTCGGTAACAGAGTTTACGGGAACGGGGGTGATGGTGGGGAGTGAGGTGAAGAGTGCGAGTTTGATGGGGACAACGATTACGGGAGATGGAAAGGGTACGGGGGTGATGATGATGGGGGGTGATGTGATGTTGAATATGGTGAATATTTCAAGGGTTAAAACGGGGGTGTATGCGGAAAAGGGGACGTTGATAATGAATCAGGGGTCGGTAACAGATTTTGCGAGTTATGGGGTGATGGTGGGAGATGGGGTGAAGAGTGCGAGTTTGATGGGTGTGGAGATTACGGGAAAGGATAGTGGGGATAGCTATGGGGTGTATGCGATGGGTGGAGATGTGACGTTGAATATGGTGATGATTTCACAGGTTGAAATGGGGGTCTATGCGAGGAAGGGGGTGTTGAAGATGGAGGGGGGGTCGGTAACAGAGTTTACGAAGACAGGAGTTATTCCTGTGATGTGTCATACTGATCTTAATTGAGACCTTTCTTTTTTCAGTAAATATAACTGCCCTACAAACTTCAATTCGTATTCTTTTCTATACGCACGATTATTCCTCTTATTTAGATAATATGACTATGCCACACTACGACAGAGTATTTAGCGAGTAGCTTTATTGAAAAAATGTTTTTAACAAGTAACCTTCCAATAATGATTCTAAATACAAAAAAATGGGAGGGAAGCATGCGATCAATATTATGTTGGCTAATTGATAACACTACATTCTTATTACATTGGATAAATAATAGTACTACATTTTCAACGATGGAGTCTTAACAAACAACTTAAAATTTTTCAAAGACAAACTACAGCATCAGAAATACAAACTGCTATCTTACAGAAGATAAAAAAGCCAGGGATTTAGGACCATATCTCCAATTGAATGCACAGTTTATGCCACAGGAATATCAAGGTACTTCAGAAAATACAGTGAGGTTATGTGTTGGAAATCTTACGAAGAAAGATGTAATGATAAGGAGTATACGCATATCAAAAAATAGTCCTTTCAAATTTGTGAAAAATGCTTGCCATTTCGTAGATTGGAAAATTCAGGGTTCGAATGAACACCTCATTTTTAACAAAACAAGTTCCAAACATATTTCCTTATGTCCAGAAAAGATAAAATCCAACGCCGATAAAGAGTATGCCTTAAATTTTTTCATTGTACCTGCTGCAAGAAGTACTTGTTTTGATTTAATAATTACCTGTCGTAGTGTCGTAGCTTCCTTACATGCCGTAAGCCTAGTTCTAGAAATATCGCCAATTTTACACTTGAACACACTTCAATTGTTAATCCAGAAGAAACATTTACTGTTCATTTCTGGGCGTCATGGCCACGCTCAAAAGATACGCATATTGATATTGTTTTCTAGAAGAAACTTTTTTACTGAAGATATTCCCTTTTGGCTATGATAAGCGATTAGCACTTTCAACTTGGTAAGAGAAACTATATAATCTAAGGTCTTCTTTTTTATTGGTTAATGCACTAACTCTATATAATTCAAGTTATTAAGCACCTTACAATTTGTAAAGCTAATTTTTGTTTTGATCATACAGTGTTTTGTTTTTTGCTCAATTAAAGTAAACAACTTCTCAATCGACTTATCTCATTCTGCAAGAGTTGCTTCATACCATTTCATTCAAGAATCAAAATCTTGTTTTATGCCACGTTTGTTGTTCTTTCATAATTTCTGTGTGAATCCGTGTATCATTTTACAAGATCTTCCTCGCTGATTTCATAGAGTCCTATTTTCTCACGTAATCTATAAACGTTACAGCAATAATACTTTTTCTCAACACGCCTAAAAAAACTAACAAAAACAACCATTTTCAATACATGCTTGTTTCACTCCATAGATGAGATGCTCTCAAAATTAAGGATAACAAGTTATGACAACTTTTTCATAGCAGAAATAGTGCAAAATATGATTATTAGACCAAGAAATACAAATTTTGATCCAAGCTGCTTAACTCTATAGGGAGCGTTATTTCATTATTATTACAAGCAAGCGTTCCCACCCATTAAAGAGAGAGACACTGAGATGATATTTGATGATGATAGATATGCTACAATATGTAGATACGCATAGCTTTCTTTAATTGTATCAATAATAACGATTCACAATTGTAGGCGAAGGAGTATTTGCCGGGCCATATAAGCTAGGTATATAAGATGAAAAGAGAAATAAAGATAAAAAAACAGATGGTGCCCAGACGCGGCCCGCTTATAATCAATAAAATCAATAGGTTACTGCAAAGGTAAGGGAATTTGTGCTTATTGATTTTATTAAGTTTTTTTGCATTCTATCCCGTACCTTTTTGAAGCTTTTCGATTGATTCCAGAGCCAATCTTTTGCGATCAGCAGTCTTTGTATAGAGTGATGCCATACGGTCTTCTGTCCATCCAAAGATTGCCTTAAGTTGTGCAACCGTAGCCCCTGCATTGGCAGCTCTTGTTGCGGCTAATTTTCTCAAACCATGGGCTGATTTCTTAACGCCAGCTTCATTACAAGCATCTCTAAACAAGTTACCAAAAGCTTCTTTGGTAAGTTTTTTTCCCCCTTTCCCACAAATGAATGTTTCATCACCAATAGGACCCGTTTCAAGTGTTTTCGTTAATTCGGGTAAAATGGGAAGAAAAACATCTGTCTGAAATTTGCTCTTTTCTGTCTTTAAATGAATGACATTATCCGTTACATCTTTCCAACCAATGCGTACAACATCCCCCCTTCGTAAGCCTGTGTAGAGAAGAACATCAACCCATACCCGTTCATGTGTTCCAAGAGGCCATTGTTGATAATATTTATTGATATCTTCTTCTATCCAAGCAGGGAAACCATCCTTGTTTTTAAGAGACGGTCTTTTAACCCCTGCAGCAGGATTATCTTCCAAAAGCCCTTGTTCAATTGCCCATTTAAAAAGGCTATTAACTGCTTTGAGAAAATTCCGAGCATTTGCGGGTGTTTCCTTGCGTCTTTCAACACCAGCTATAATATGCGACTTTTTAATTGCTTTGTACGGAATATCTCCTATGGCATCTGATACTTTCATTAAAATGAGTTCTTTTTGTCTTTTCGTAGCATGAGCTAGGTTATGCCAGGTGAGGCTATTAAAATATTGTTTTAGAAGCCATATGAAACTACCTTCAACCAGTTTACCAGGTTTAGATTTAGGGAGCTTGTATCCTTGTAACTCAGAAAGTGCTTTTTTATAATCGTCGACAAATTCTTGTGTACCATAGACTCCATGCACTCTACGCCTTTGACCATGGCCAATACGCACATACCATATAGTTTTACCATGGCGCGTGATTTCTTTGACAAGGTGAGGAGGCCGCGGTTTAGGCATGACAGGACCTTACATACCAATGTCATAATCAAAATCATCCTTTGAGAGATCTAGTAATCTGTCTGGATGGGTAGCTGTATTTGGTACGGTGATGTCAGGTTTAAGATAAATTAAGAGCTCACCAGTTGGTTTGATTTCAATTAACTCACAACCTTGCTTTTTAGCCTCTCGTAAAGCCCGAGCAATGGCTGGCTGTGTTATAGTAGGGTGGCGATGAGCCATGTTGAATTTCCTTAATTTTGAGTGCACTTCATCTGTGGTGAAAAGTGCGCATGTGTGAGAGAGTGATTGAAAATGGGTGGGGACGCTTTTGGAGGGAGATGAGAATACAAGAGCGCCCCCTATGGGGTTAAGCAGCTTTAATCAAGAGTTTTGCATTTCTTGTTCTATTTCTGCTAAAAATGCTTCAACAGCTTTATTAATGTGCTCAATCTGTTCATCATCGCGTGGGATGCGTATAACCTTGATACACAAATGAGGTGATTCATCTATAAACCAAGGATGATAGCTAACAAAATCACACCATTTTCGTCCTGTGCAAGCCATTTGGAATTGCATTTGCAAGATATATTCAGGTTTGATTTCACCACTTAACAAAAAACGTGTATGCGTTATTGGTTGAGGGCATTTGACTTCTATGAGACCCTCATCTCCAATGAGACCATCAGGACTAGCGCCTGCCATTTCAATTGTTGGGTGAGGAATAAAACCACATCGTGTGACAGGAGTATCGTAAAGAAAGCTATATTCTTCAATTGCACTGTCTTCATGTTCATTTCCCCATCGCATGGCAGGCGTTTCATAAGATGATACTGTTTTGCCCATTAAGCGTTCTGTAATGAGTTGGAATTTGTACTCTTCATATTTACTTGTAGGTAAGCCCTTAGCTGTTTTATTGATAATGCTGCTAATGTTTGAAGCTGTGACTTTACCTAAACGAGCTTGAAACCATTCTGCTGTTCTTTGTTCCATATCACATCCCCATTGAAGCTTGTTGAATTGGTGTGTTTGGTTGTTTTGGTAAAGGTAAAGCTTGTTGTGCTTCATTCATTTGTAAGTGTTGTTTTGTTTTTAAACGCCTTAAAACAATTTGCCCTGTCTCATGAGACAGTTCTGCAAAGTTTGTGATCTTTGCATAAGAGAGTACTTTTTCCTCTTCTGTTTTTGTTTGTTCCATTAATTTTTTGATTTGCGCAAGTAAATCATCAGAAACCCTATCGTTTTGGGGGTGTAGTTAATTTCACTGAGGTAAATAGCCTCATTAATACGTTCAGCTTCGTCTTTATCGTAAATACCAGAAAAACCGAATGCATAGCATGCGCATTGTATAAGTGCCTTATGACGCAACATGCGGACAGGCCATTGATTCCAAGGTTCTGTATTTCGCTTACATTCTTTGAAATATTCTGTGAGTTCAAATGGCTCTGGATCGTTCTTAAAATACATAGCGCATGTAACAGAAAACAAATTGCCTTCTTTATCGAAGTTTTCTTTAATTTTCATTTTTCTGTAGTTAGGATGTGAATGTATAATTTTGAGCCATCCCCTATAACCGACAACCGGTATAATACCGCCCCCTCTTTTAGGGATGGCATATATTTCTTTTCTCAGGGGATTTAATCCATAATCATTGGCAAGATAAATAAAGACTAAAAACTCAGCATTAGAGATATCACAGCTGATACAAGTTTTGAAAATTGCTTCACGAAACTCTTGTTCTGATAACTGATATTTTTGTGCCACTGTTGCTACGAGAGAAGATGTCATTGTTATTTTCCTTAACTTTGGGTACACCCCACCTGTGGCGTGAAGCACGCGTGTGTTGAAGAGGGTGTGTTTTGGGTGGTGTTTAGATGTATTGAGAAGAAAAGGTTGTTGCTGTTCTTTTAAAGTCAGCAACTTTGGCATTAGCAAAGCCGTGAATCTCTTCTTGAGTGCGGATCTGTTTTTGGAGCATCATACTCAGACGTTTTAATCCTTTGGATGTGATCTTTGCACTAGGAACGCTCTTTTTTCTTCCACTAATGGTTTGAATGGTTTTTGGTATATACCCCATTAGTCCTTCATTGATTTTACTATAATAAGGCACCAAACTTTTATCAGTACGGCAATAAATCCAACGATGATTGATCAAATAATTCGCTAAATCTTCAAGGCGCATGCCTAACTTTTCTGCTGCATCATTTATATCAAACAAATCATCACAGCGTTCTAAACGTTCAAGTTTTTCTGTCTTTGGGGTTAACTGAGCAATGATATGATCTTTGCGTTCACTTTCATTTTTTAAGTATGTCAAAACACCTAACATGACTTGAGGATCAGAATAGTCAATTTGAGTAGGTGTCATTTGTTTTGTTTTTCGTTCGCACTCAATGAAATATTGACGAGCTTGTTTCCCCTTTTCATTACGCTCAATCATAGCAAGTTCTTTTGCCATTTCTAAAGTAAGGTAATATTCCATGCTTGGACGAGTGTTTTGTTTTGATTTTACTAAAATTTGAATAAAACTCACAAAGTCTTTGTTTTCTAAAAAACCATACTCTTTAATACGGTAAGCTATCCAATCATTAAAAGGAGAAATTATTTTTAAAAAAGCATGTAATTCACGTGCATTGACTGTCTGAACAGGTTCTTGATTAATTGTGTGTTCCCAAATGGTGATAGGAGCTTTCATTGCAGACCTCATAGTGTTTGGATTAGTTTTCAAATGTGTTGGGAAAAAAGGGTTATTGCCAACAAGTACTGTAGAATGGACTTGTATTTTCCCGTTCTCTTATTTTGTCTAAGACATCACTGTATGCACAGCTGTGAGCTATAAAAGGATATGGGGCATCCTCTACAAAATAATAATGGCTATAATCATCTAAGTACTTTTGAACATAAAGTTCAGCAACGTCTTCTGAAATATCATCATAGCGATTTGACTGAAGATCAATGCGAAGAATGCTTTCAACGGTTTCCATCTGCCCCACGATGTTCATGATTTCAGTTTCATCAACTGGTCCAGGTTTAGCGTAATAATCATCATCATAAGTCGATATAATCAACAAGATCTCATCAGCATTCACAAAAAGCTGTTTATTCATTTTCATCCCCTCTCATTCACGTTGGCAAATGGTTCTTTCTAAGTTATGGGGATAGACGTAACACGCTTTAGCGTTTATGTCAATTAAAAAATCGCTATAGCGTTATTTTAATTAATAATGTAGGAACATAAAATGAAGAATTCTAAAAATTTAGAAGTAATTTTACCTAATATTGTTGTAAGATGGGAGGCTTTATCTACGACACAAAAACAAGAAATATTAATGGTAGTAGAAGATATTACTTATGCTGTTCCGTCAATAAAACGTTTAAAGCTTCAAGCTTCTTCTTATCCCCAGATGAAGCCCAAGTTATAAACTTTATATCTTCCTCGGAAATGTTGAATCCAGTTATTACATATATAGCGCTTGCATTTCCGAGTGTATTAAGAATAGCCATCAATTTATCCACAGAAGGCCTTTTCCCTCCATTCACCATCTGTTGTACATAGTTTTGCCCACAACCTGCGGCTTTACTTATCTCGACCATTGTTCGTCCGTCATTTTTTATTAGTTCAATTAAGCGTTGAAACCAATCTTTTTCAATCTTTGTCATTTTAAAGCCTTTACACTTTTACGCTATAGCGTTATAAGAGCGTTACAAGATTAGGTTATGTGATGAAGGAGTGTGAAAAGACATAATGCGCCATTCTGCCCTTATAAAGGATATAGAGTTGTTTTTAACTAATAACAAAATGTCTCCGTACACTTTTGGTTTTAAATCAATAAAAAATGGTCGTTTAGTTTCACGGTTACGGCACGGTGGACGCATATGGCCGGAAACGGAAATGCGCATTCGTACATTTATGAAATACTATCCAAATAATATACGCCCCGGCGTTACAAATCAAGATCTCCCCCCATCACCTGAGTTTGTAGATGGTTGTGCAGTAAGCGGGGCAGGGTATGAGCAAACCGATGCACAACAATCATTAGGCGGATGAGAGCATGAGCATAGCAAAGAAATACGAGCTTACAGAAGAGGGTACGTTGTTTATACGCTACGACTCTAATGGGTTATATGCTTGCACGTTGTATCAGATTAGAGCGTTAAGAGATTTTGGTAATGTCAAAGCTGGTGATTTGGGTGGCTTTATAGAGAAAGAAGAAAATCTTTCTCACGAGGGCGATTGTTGGGTTTATGATAATGCTCAAGTATATAACGATGCAGTAGTTCGTGGTGATGCTTTAGTTTACGATAATGCACTCGTTTATTATAAAGCTCGTATTTACGGCAATGCAAAAGTTTCTGGTAATGCACGCGTTTATGACGATGCAGTAGTTTATGACAATGCGCATATTCATGGCAATGCTTATGTTTATGATTCTGCTGAAGTATCTGACAATGCAGATATTTGTGGCAATGCACGCGTTTATGGCAGTGCTTGGATTGAAGACAATGCACTGATTCATGGTAACGCTCAAGTTTACCTCAATGCAGTAATTGGTGGCGATGCACGTGTTTACGGTGATGCTCAGGTTTACGGCAGTTCATATGTTAACGGTAATGCTCGAATTTATGGCCGTGCATGTATTTATTTTGGTGCACATGTTCACGGCAATGCACTGGTTTATGGTAATGCACGTGTTTACGGCGCAACAGAAATTTCCGGTGATGCAGAAGTTGCTGGCAATGTTCATATTTACGGCGTTCAAAAGATCTGTTCGGGTAAGCATTTTGGCGATGACGCAGAGGTTGATGTGAGTGCTTCCACTCAACGTGATGCCCAACAGATAAGACAGTAATGTTATGGACTTTAATTCACTAACCATTCTTTGTCTTGATCTAGGTACGAAAACAGGTTGGGCAATTTCTTCTGAAGACGGCACGATAGCCAGTGGAACAGTAAATTTTTCTACACGTCGATTTGAAGGCGGTGGGATGAGGTATTTAAGATTCAAGCAGTGGCTTACAGAAACCAAAGCGATACTAGAGCATATTGACGCAGTGTATTTTGAAGAAGTGCGCTGTCACATTGGTACAGATGCTGCTCATGTTTATGGGGGCTTGTTAGCAATCTTAACCTCTTGGTGTGAACACCATCAGATTCCTTATCAAGGTATCCCCATTGCTACGATTAAGAAAGCAATGACAGGCAGAGGCAATGCCCCAAAAACAGAAATGATTAAGGCTGTGCGTGCAAAAGGACATGAGCCTGAAGATGATAATGAAGCAGATGCTTTGGCAATTTTATATTTAATAAGAGAGGGAAAATAGTGATGGCAACGAAATCACCCTGGGTAAAATTTTATCCTAGTCAATTTTTAATTGAGCTTATGCTTTTGAAGCCAAAAGAAACAGCTGTTTATACAACACTGGTCTTGCTCATGCTTCATGAGCGCGCACCTATTTTTAATGATGCTTCTCATTTATCAGGTTTGTGCAGCTGTTCAGTGTGGACGTTTCGAAACATATTAGAATCTTTAATGAGCCGTGGTTATATCATTCGTTTAGAGAGTGGCCGTTTGTGGTACACATCATCAGCAGTTGATCTTGATATCAGTAATATATCTTCAGAAAGAGAGGGGGAAAGCTATGTCAACTAAATTACCTTGGGTTCGAAATTTCTATGAAGAATGGATCATGGATTTTTCTGGTACAAGTGCAGCAGAGAAAGCTACTTATATGACACTCACTGCTCTCATGTATCGAGCACAAGAACCAATTTGGGAAGAGATTACTACATTAGCGCGTCGTATTGGTTGTTCAGTAAATGCTCTTAACAAGACACTAGATCTTTTGTTGCGTAAGGGAAAAATTATCCGTTTAGAAGATGGCCGTTTATGGAGTCAGCAAGTTGAAGAAGAGCTAAAAGACTGCAATGATAATTTAAATAAGCGCTCAGAAAAGGCTATAAAAGCCGCGAATACTAGAAGAAATAAGCACAAAGATAACTCATCACAAGATCACGATGAAATCATGATGATGTCATCACAAAGTCATGATGATGACATGATGACTTCATCACGACAACACATTAACAATAACATATATAAAAAAACTAACACTATCGTGTTATCAAAAAAAGAAATTGCTTCAGAAAATTTAGCAACTGAAGTTTCGGTTCAAGACGAAACAACCGATGATGCTGTTGAGCAGCAGTTGGATCACGATACACCCTCATCAGAAAACCAATCACCCGTTTCACAGCAAAAAAGCACTGAAAAGAAAACCAAGCGGTCTGGAGATAAACGGGGATGTCGCATTCCTGAGGATTTCGAACCTGATTACGATTTTGCCATTCAAGAGGGATTGCCTCCAGAGCGGGTTAAAATCGAGATTGCAAAATTTCGGGATTATTGGAAAGGCAAGTCTGGTCAAGGTGCAACCAAAACGGATTGGCCAGCAACATGGCGTAACTGGGTACGAAAGGCTGTCGAGGATCTTAAGAAAGGAAAAAGCTATGGAAAACCAGGCGTTGAACAAACAAAACAACAACGTGGGTGGAATTATCGAGTTGCACAGCACATGTCCAATATCAAAACTTCAGATAATGTTTTCAAATTTTTATTCGAGGATGACGAAAGAACCGCCGTTCCTTTGGAAAACGGGGCAAAAACCATCGATTGCAGAAGCGAAGAAAGCTACCTCATTGGTCCATGATGCCTTGAAGAAGCTTGAAAAAAAGCCACTGAGGAAGAAATCCAGACGGCGTATCTTGTCCTTTCAAGTGGTTTAAAAAGCCAATTGGGATCAGATGAAAAATCAACATCACTTGCGTATTTCTACGCTCTTGATGGCATAAGCAGCTGGGTATTGCAAACGGCTACCAAGGATGCCTTGAAAGGAAAAGCAGAAGGATTAAACACGACCTTTATGCCATCAACAGCAGATTTTTATCATTACTGTGAAAAACTTGAAAACCGTATTCGCACAAGGGCTAGTTGTATTCTTAAAAATCTTCAAAAGCCCGAGTTAGAAAGCAGGAGGCAGGAGAAATTGGTAACGTCAGAACGTCTGGAAGCTTTTCAAAAAGAACTTCGCAAAATATTTGAGACAGCAAAATAGAGAAAAGTGCTGATCATTTTTGGATTAGATATGCATTTAAATCGACAGAAAGGCACCTTAGAGAAAGATTTGGAAGTTTTTTAATGAATTCCATATCTGAAACATAAAACGCTCTGTACGGGGCTAATTTAAGGAAATTAGAACAGATGCGAAAATTAGGGCAATCGCTATGAAATTTATAAAACAACTTTTAGCAAAGAATCTTGACAAGATTAAGGAAATGCGTTTATGTGCAAATCAGGTGCTTGAAAAACACCTTCAGTGCATAGCGGATTGATTGCCGAAATAATCAGTTTTCCGCACTTTTAAAGACTTTGACTCGTTATATGCGTGTAGCGTATAGTGATCTTGTCGGGTGTAGTTATGCTATACAAAACCCTCACGGGGAAAGCATAACGACGGACTATGCACCGTGTTTTTCAGCGCCCGGCGCTCTTTTTTGAGTGTCAATGAAAAACCTTTAACTGCATAGGAGTTCATCATGAACGATTTAGTAAAGAACACACAAACTACACTGACGATGTCTAGCCGTGAAATTGCAAAATTGTGTGGTAAAAGGCATGACCATGTTATGCGTGATATCAAGAAAATGCTTGAAGAATTATACTCTGAAAGAGGTCTCCCCAAATTTGGGGGCACCTATTTAGACAAGCAAAAAAAGACGCAAAACTGCTTTAATCTTCCCAAACGTGAGTGCCTTATTTTAATCTCAGGTTATAGTACAGTGTTACGTGCTAAAATTATTGATCGTTGGATGGAACTCGAAAGTCAATTACGATTCGATCATGAATTATTTTCTCGTGATTTATTTAAATCATCCTCAGGTATTGGTAAAGTTTTAGGAGTAATTGCAAGACGTCTGTCAGATGTAAATGATCTCGAAAACGAGCTTGAACATTACAAATCAGTTACAACAGAAGTAAGGCGTGTTTTAGAAAGCCCTGTTGCAAAGGCTGCTTAATTGAAAGAAATATAACTCATACCTTTCCCCTAAAAATGGGGAAAGTGTTGTTTAAGCTTTTTCTCAAGATGTGTGTTCTTCATTTTGGGTGGGTGTTAGGCTAATTTGTAAATTTAAAGCACTCAAAACATTAAGGAATGTTGAGAGCTTAGGATCACCTTTGTCGCTTAAAGAGCGATAAAGAGATTCTCTTGATAACCCAGCGTTTTTAGCAATTTTACTCATTCCTTGGTTTTTTGCGATTATCCCAAGAACATGAGCAAGATACTGACTATTTTTAGTTTCAAGAGCGTCTTGTAAAAGAATTTGTTGAGCTTCAGGAGTTTTGAAATACTCACTTGTATCAAATTTAGTGATTTCCATGTTTGAGTTCCTTTACTATTCGCAGGGCTTTTTCGATATCCTTTTGTTGGGTAGATTTATCACCACCATTAAGAAGTAGAATAATTTCTTGCCCTTGTTTTATAAAATAAACCCGATAGCCAGGGCCATGATTTATTTTTAATTCCCCAATGCCATGAAAGAATTTTACATTGCCCAAAAGCCCCGTTTCTATCCTTGCTATCCGTGTTACAATATGCGCTTGTGCAATCTCATCTTTTAAAGAATCTAGCCACTGTATGAAATATTTTGTCTTGTACACTGTAAACATATGTAACTTATAGGATACAGTTGTTGCAATGTCAAACATAATTTCTATTTGATGACAGAGAAATTTTCTTAATTTTTATAAAATAACTTTTATGAATATTATCAGTTAGTTATATGAATAGGATGAGAACAGCATTTATGCACGGATAAAATCACCAATAAAATGTTTATTTTCAATTATTTATGCTGTTTTTTCTTTGGAAAAATGCACTATGTCATGCTATAATAAAAGCAGCTTTTCATATCCGTATTTCATTTCAATTATTTTCCTTAGAAAAGATATCCAACATGATCAACAAAGTGATTTTAGTAGGCAATCTCGGTGCCGATCCAGAAAGCAGGACAATGACATCTGGTGCAGAGGTGGTGAACTTTCGTATAGCCACGTCTCAGAGCTATACAGATAAAACAACAGGTGAAAAGGTAGAGAAAACAGAATGGCACTCTATCGTGGTTTTTAATCCCCATCTTGCAAAGGTTGCACTTCAGTATCTGGGTAAAGGTTCCAAGGTTTATGTTGAAGGTCAATTACAGACGCGTAAATGGCAAGATAAAAGCGGGCAAACACACTACACAACAGAAATTATCTTACCGCAATATAAGGGTGAACTGAAAATCCTTGATAGTGTTCAAAAGGCTGAACCTGACATGGATGTTCAAAAGCAAACAACGACATGGGAGAGCGGTGATCGAGAATATTTAGAAACGACTTTGGATGACAATATCCCGTTTTAATCAGGAGGTTTTCTTATGAAGAAACGTAAGAAACGGGGAAGACCTAGAATAGAAGGTCAAATAAGAGAACCCAATGGACGTATCTCACGTGCAAAAACGCCTGATAAGTTTTCATATCAACAGACACTTGAAATGCGTGCCAAGCGTTATGGGGTGAGTATTCAAGATGCGAAAAACCCGATTATTGGCACTTATGTAGGGCGGTTATATTTATTGGAAAAAAAGATTAATCAAGATCAATACGATGCATCACAACAGTATATTCAGGTGAAAAACGATTATCGGTGTGCAAAAGGGTTTCAGAGTGCAGTTTATAGTGAGATGCCAACATCTTATGATGACAGAGGAAGGGAAAAATGGATTGAAATAGCAACAGATCACTATGAAGCTGTGCAAGAGGTTATCAGAGAAGCACAAGGGTTATATCGTCAGTATAATCTTCATGCTGCTTTGCAGTATATCGTTATTGAAGATCAACCAATGGAACATCTTGTCAGTTCTCTATACATTGCTCTGAATGCTCTTCATAAGTTTTCTAGTAAAGATTGAATTTTAGGTTCAAACAGGAAATTCCGCCATACACATATATACAATTCAAAGAATCCGACATAAAATATAAGCTCCTGCGAGGAAGGTACGACGTAAAGTAGAAACAAGAAAATTACTGCTTGTAAGAAAAATAGAACAGGGAGCAACTTGAGTCTATGTTGAATTGGAGCAAAACACATTAATAAAAATGGAGAGACAAATATCCAGAGTATTAACACAGATATTTTAGCTATTGACTCTGGTAGGAGAAGGAATGGAGGTGTGAATAGTATAACTCCTGTTAGTATGGATACTAATGCTGGATATAATAATATTCCTGTTAATATTCCTAGTAGAACTATAGGACCAAGTAATAAACCTATAATAAGATAAAAATAATCTGTTATAGTTGTTTTAGTATTTTCTTCCTCAATTGATTCCTTAGTGTTTTGTTCCTCAATAGGTTCTTGTTTCTGAATCACTGTGTTCTGTGCAGTTATATATTTATCTTTATCTTTCGCAAACGCGTAACGGATAGTTTCTATTGTTGGTAATGCTACTATTATAAGTGGTATGAATAAAAGTTTAAGTGCTACCTCAAATATACCTCCAAGAACTTCCCCTATAAAACTTAAAATAGGGGGAAGAACTGATACAATAATTGCAAGCAAGAACAAAATTATGATGATTTTTAAGATAAGAAAAAGCACATCGTCCCCTCCTGATTTTAAAGTTACGAATTCGTATAATTGATTCGATAAGAGGGAGCAATTTATACCATATTTAGATTGATTGAGATAAAAATATACCATATCGTGATTTTTTAGTTGACATAGGGGTAGAAATGGTATTTAATGGCACTGCTGTAGGAGGTTTTATTGCGTCCAAAATTACAGTGATAATATAATTTTTATTTCTTGCTATGATACGGAAAGCCCTGCGTTTGCAGGGTTTTTTGTTAGGATAATCAAGTTTAGTTGTTTTTATTTATTGACGATTTATTGACATTAATTGACCTCCTCTTGCCCCCATCGAGAGTGAGGTCTTTTTTGTTTAATCACTTTAAAGGAATAACCCATGGCATCTGGATCAGATAAGTCTGTGAAGGGGACACCGCCCAACGCAGGAGCAGGGCGTGTGAAAGGTGTTCCCAATAAGACAACGCGCATTCTTAAAGAGGCTGTGATTAAAGCAGCAGAGCAGGCTGGCAACAAATATGGCAATGAAGGTTTGATTTCTTATCTTGAACGCCAGGCTGTCAAATGCCCAGCGGCTTATTTAGCCTTGTTGGGAAAGATCTTACCTTTGCAGGTTACCGGTGAAAATGATGAAGCCATCAAGATGATTACCCGTGTTGAGATTGTTGCGCCTGTTATAAAGGACAAGGCAGCTGTTTAAGGGTGATTGAGATGGCTACAGCTCAAGTTGTGATCATCGAGAAATTAATCCCGTTGTTTCAAGGAGCTGCTGATGTGCGTGCTGCGTGGGGAGGGCGAGGATCAGGAAAGACGAGGTCCTTTGCCTTAATGGCAGCTTTAAAGGGCTATGAATATGGTATGGGTGGGATATCAGGGATTATCCTTTGTGCCCGCCAGTTTCAAAATTCGCTTGCTGAGAGTTCATTACAAGAGATTAAACGAGCGATTGAGACTTATGATTTTTTAAAGGACTATTACTGTGTTGGAGAGTCGTCCATTAAGTCGAAAGATGGACGTATATCTTTTCAGTTTTCAGGGTTAGATCGCAATATTGCGAGCATTAAGTCGATGGGGCGTATTTTGCTTTGTTGGGTTGATGAAGCTGAACCTGTGACTGAAACGGCTTGGCAAACACTGATACCGACATTGCGAGAAGAAGGAGAGGGCTGGCGTGCAGAGCTTTGGGTGACGTGGAATCCGTTACGTGAGAATGCACCTGTTGAAAGACGCTTTCGTTTTACAAAGGATCAAAATATTAAAGGGGTAGAGGTTAACTGGTCTGATAATCCTTTGTTTCCCCAAAAGTTGCAAAGAGTACGTCTTGATGATCTTCAAAACCGTCCTGAGAGTTATAACCATATTTGGGAGGGTGATTATCTTAAAGCTGTGCAAGGGGCTTATTTTCAGAAGGAAATGTTAGCAGCCGAGCAAGAGGGGCGGGTTGGACGTGTAGCACGTGATCCTTTAATGCCCATTCGTGCCTTTTGGGATATTGGGGCACGGGAGCAAAAGCTGACGCAACGGCTATCTGGATTGCACAGTTTGTAGGCAGGGAGATCAGGGTGCTTGATTATTATGAAGCGCAAGGTCAACCTTTATCTGAGCATATTGGGTGGTTGCGTTGCAATGGTTATGACAAGGCACTGATGGTGCTTCCTCATGATGGAGCGACAAGAGACCGTGTTTACAATGTGAGCTTTGAGAGTGCTTTAAATGAGGCTGGTTTTGACACACAGGTTGTACCCAATCAAGGGGCAGGGGCTGTTAAGATGCGCATTGAAGCCGTGCGTCGTATTTTGCCTTGTGTTTGGTTTCATGAAGAAACGACAGTTGCTGGCCGTAAAGCCTTAAATTGGTATCACGAAAAATGGGATGAAAAACGCGCCATTGGTTTGGGGGCTGAACATGACTGGGCAAGTCATGGAGCCGATGCCTTTGGTTTGATGTGCATTGTTTATGAAGCACCACGTACTCCATCAAAGCCAGAGCGTTATAGCGCGACAGAAAGAGAAACGGCATCATGGATGGCATTTTAGAAAACGATCTTAAAAAAACAACAAGCCTTGATGATGATGGGCTTTATAGACGTCTTAAGTCTTGGTACGGGGAAGATATTGAGCATGTCAATGAATGGCGTGAGCAAGCGCGTGAAGACTTTGACTTTTATAATGGACGTCAGTGGGCAGAAGAAGATTTAGCTGTTTTAAAAGCACAGCGGCGCCCTGTTATGACGTTTAACCGTATTGCTCCTCTGGTTAATGCCATTGTTGGAGCAGAGCGTAACAATAAACGGGAAGTACAGTTTCAACCAAGACAAGTTGGTGCAGCGATATCCAATGAATTGCTCACCGGGGCAGCAGAGTGGTTTCGTGATGAAGCTGAAGCTGAATATGCCGATTCCGATGCCTTTCAAGATATGATCATTTGCGGTATGGGGTGGACAGATACACGGCTTGATTATGAAGCAAACCCTGAAGGCAAACCCACAGTAAGGCGCTTGGATCCACTCAAGATGGTGTGGGATGTGAATGCTGTAAGGCCTAATCTGGTTGATGCACAGCGCATGTGGTATGTTGATCGCAAACCCATTGAGGATGCCAAAAGCTTGTTTCCCAATGTGGCCAGTGAAGATCTGAATGCTGATTGGGCTATCGACAACACAACCGATCTTGAAGATTATCATGTTTCCCTTGATGCTTATAGTGATGACAATAATGGAACAGATGCAGTTTCAAGGAAACGATATGTCACGCTTGTTGAGTGTCGTTGGTTTGAATATGAGCCTTATTACAAAGCAGAAGATCTTCAAACAGGTCAGATGCGTGATTATAGTGCCCAAGAGTTTAAACAGCTGCAAATGCTTGTACCGCAAATTCAAGGTGCGAGCTTTCATAAAAAGGTGGTTAAGCGTGCTTTTTTAGGGCGTCGTCTTTTAGGCAAGCCTGACAGACCATTAGCCCCTGATGGGCAGCTTGGATGGGAATGCATAACAGGCACGTTGGATAAGCTTAAAAACCAGTTTTATGGCATTGTCAGGCCGGCAAAAGACCCGCAAAGATGGTCGAATAAATATTTTAGTCAAGTGATGTATATCCTCAATAGCCAAGCTAAAGGCGGCATTATGGCTGAACGAGGTGCTTTTGATGATGAGCGCCAGGCCGTGGAGAGCTGGGCAAAGGCTGATACGATTACATGGCTTAAAAGTGGTGCTTTGGTTGGTGGAAAGATACAGTCCAAACCACGTGCAGAATTTCCCAATGGTTTCTTTCAACTGTTTAATGAGGCCCGTGAGTCACTTACACATGTGACAGGTTTATCTGCTGAGTTCATAGGAACACGGGAGGTTAATCAGGCGAATGTGTTGGAGAATACACGCCGCCAGTCAACACTCAATTTGCTTGCAGGTTTATTTGATAATTTAAAGCTGTATCGGTGCCGACAAGGAAAGATCATCCTTTATCTCATTCAAAACTATCTTTCCGATGGTCGCCTGATACGCATTTCCGGACCAGAGAAGGCTGAGTATGTGCCCTTAACACGTGAGGATGTCACCACCCTTGAGTATGACATTATTGTTGATGATTCACCAACCAGCCCGAATGAGAAAGAAAGAACATTTGCGGCCATTACTCAAATGTTGCCGTTACTCGGGAATTTCTTAACGCCAGATATGATCCCCGATCTTTTGAAACTCTCGCCATTGCCGGCAACTCTTGTGGCCAGTTTAACGGCCAAAGCGCAGCAAGCGCAAATGCAACAGCAACAACAGCAGATGATGATGCAAAACCAAGGGCCGCAATTAAGCCCCGAGCAACAAGCAAAAGTTGCAGCTATTCAACAAGAAACTCAGGCAAAAGGTGTGCTCAATCAGCTGGATGCCCAAAGCAAACAAGTAGCACTGCAGCAGAAGAATATTGAGCTTTTCTTAAAGCAAGAACAAGCGCGTATGCAGCTTGAACAGCAAAGAGCAAGAAATGCGATAACTGAGCGAGAGATGCAGATCAGAGCATTGCAAATAGAGCTTGAAAATTATCGAGCAGCAACCATCAGAGGCAAAACTTAAACTTTAACGAAAAGGAACGAGATAATGGAAGAAAAATTTACCCCTGAAGAACAAGCCCTTTATGATGAACAATTTACAAGCGATTATCCTGTTGAGAGCATGCAAGATGAGAATCTTGAGCAAGATGTTAAAACAGATGGAGAAGATGACACAGATGGACTAAATGAGGCATCTGAGCAGCCAGCAGAAGAGGTTTCTCAAGAGTCGTTAAATGATGATGGTGGCGAGAAGGAGTCTGAGCAACCTCGTTACGCTGTTGTAGAGCAAGAGCGCCAAGCACGTCAAAAAGCGGAGCAAGATGCTGCTGAGGCCCGTGAGCTTGCGCTAGAGATGGCACAAAAATATGCCGCTATCCAGCAAGAAATAACGCGCCGTCATGATGAAAATGTTCCTTCTTTGGAAAATGATCCCAAGGCGCATATCGCATGGATTGGTCAGAAGGTGCAAGAACAGCAAAGATTGCTTCATGAGTTTTCATCGATAAGAGAGCAACAAGAGCGTGTCAATCAAGAGTACTATGAGCGTCAGCAATTAGGGGATTATTTTGAAGCAGCCAAGGCACAGGTTCAAGATAAATACCCTGACTTAGATTATATCATGGATTATCTTTATGAGTATGCAGATAATTCTTTTAAAGCAGATGCCAATCTGTATCCGCAACTTAACGATCCTGCGGTAAGGCAAGAACAAATTGGTATTCAATTACGTGATATATGTAAGCAATCTCAAAGGGCAGGCATTAACCCTGTAGAGGTGCTTGTGCACAAAGCAAAAGCGTTTGGATACTCTGGTCCACAGATGAGAGATGATGTGAGTGCTCTTCAAGAACGCACAACAGCAGCACGTACATTAGCAGCGCGTGGGGGGCAAGCTCCAACAGGGGGTGTTGATATAAAAACGCTTTCTTCCATGCCAGAAGCTGAGTTTGCAGCATGGGTTGAGAAAAATCCTGGGAAATTTGAACAAATTATGAGCGGGATGTGAAAGACATGCATCTTAGCTCATCAGAGATAACCAAGTGATGGTGCTTGGTTATGCTGCACAAGTGCGGCAATTTTTTAACCAAGATGAAGAAAGGCATTTAAAAAAATGGCGACAACACAAATAACGATCAATGCCCCATTAGCGGTTAGCGCTTGGGCTAAGATGCTCAATACAGAGACCTCAAAAGCATTGTCTATTGCACCGCTTATGGGGACAAACAAAAATAGTATCATCCAAGTGAAGGATGAATCAGGAAAATCAGCGGGTGATTCAATTACCATGGGATTACGGACCCAGCTTATGGGTGATGGTGTTAGCGAAAGTCAAACGCTGGAAGGTAATGAAGAAGCGCTTCAGTTTATGAGTGATAAGATACGCATTAATGAGCTTTCTCATGCTGTACGTGTTCCAAATGAAGGGTCGATTGATCAGCAACGTGTTTTGTTTAACTTGCGTAATGAAGCAAAGGATGCACTTGTTGATTGGTATGCAGACCGTTTAAGCATGATGTTCTTTATTCAAGCTGCAGGCTATACAGCACCATGGATGAAGTTTGAAGGGCATACCGTAACGCTTAAACCAGTGCATTATGGCTTTAATGAACCTTTAGAACCAAGCAGTAAGCGTGTTATTCGCCCAAATCAGAAAAAAACGGATGAAGCACTTGCAAAAGAAGATGTGTTTAATCTCAAATTAATCGATCAAGCTGTACAGAATGCAAAACTGGCTAATCCTAAGATTAGACCGGTACGGATTAATGGAGACAGTGTCTATGTGATGTATCTTCACCCAATACAGGTGACACAATTGCGCACTAATACAGATGCTGGTCAGTGGCTTGACATTACCAAGGCAGTTTTTAATGGAAGCCGCTCTAAAAACCCAATTTTTGATGGGTCATTAGGGATGTATAATGGTGTTGTTTTACGTGAAGCTGAACATGTGCCTCATGGTGTTGATTCAAAGACAAAAGAGCCTGTTTTGTCTGTTCGGCGTGCTGTTTTGCTTGGTGCACAAAGTATCATCATGGCTTATGGGCGTAGCAATAAAAGCAATGGAGCAACACGCTATAAGTTAGTGGAAGAGATGATTGATTATGAACGTGAGTTTGGTGTAGCTGCCAAGACGATTATTGGCATGAAAAAGTCACGCTACGCTTTGCCCTATTCTAATCAGGGAGCACAAGACTTTGGCACCATTGTTATCCCATCTTTTGCTGAAGATAGCATGTAACAATCGGTGAGATAAAATAGGATTAATAATATTTAGAGAATTAATAAATTTTTATATCTTAATTTTTCTGAGCATGATATTTTTTACTAGCCAGCTTCACGATATCTATCGTATTTGGGCTTTAGGTTGAAGATTTCTGTATGTCTGTTTCTACTAGTAACCGCTTGTAATTATCTAAATGCATCAATTACAATAGCCATTGATCAGAAGAAAATAAGGAGGGGAAAGTGTTGTGTATCTTATCTTTTAAAAGAACTACTCTATTAGGTGTAGTTATGAGTGGGCTTTTTCCCGTTGGTGATGCAAATAGTAAACAGCCGGTAATTGATTATGAAAACAAACCAATGGCTGAGTTAAGACAACCCATTATGACGGAAAGGCCTCCTCTTATTCATCGTAAAAATACTGAAGTTCTTGGTCATATAGATGATTTTACTCCGGAACAGCTTAGAGAGCTTTTCTCAAAGAATAAAGGAAATAAAAATGTTCCTATTGTAAGAAATAATAAGCGACTAGTTGATAAGCGATTGCTTGACACAAACTATGATAATGCAGAAATTCTTGGTCATATAGATGATTTTACTCCGGAACAACTCCGAGAACTTTTCTCGAAAAATAAGGGAAATAAAAGTGTTCCTATCACAAACAATAATAAACCAACGACACAAGAAGATAGCCCTAAAACGAGTATTACGGAGGCTTTGGGATGGGGATCAGTTCACGGATTGACTTTAGGTTATGATGATGAAATAGCTGCAAGAGTATCATCAATTGCTGGGAAAGAAACATATGACGACGGGGTGGAGAGACGGCGTGACTATCAAAAATTGCTAGAAAAAGAGCATCCTTATGCTTATCTGGCCGGTAATTTAGCTGGTGGATTTGCAAGCTTATTAATACCATTTACAGGACCTGTGCGTATTGGACGTGGTATAGCTGCTGCTATACGTGGTGCTCCTGCTGCTATGCGTGCTGTTCCTTCTCTTCGAAACGGTCGTTCAGCAGTTACGGCAGCAAAAGCTGCAGCGAGTACTGTAAATAAGACGGCTGCAAAAACTGCAGGCGCAGCCGTAGATACTTTAAGTAAGGCAGCAGAGGCAAAAGCATTTCAATCTGCATTAGCGCAAGGTGCTACACGGGCAGAAGCAAAACTTGCAGGGGAAGCAGCAGCAAAAAAAGCAGCAGCAAAGTTTAATTTATGGCGCGCTGCAAAAATCGGTGGAATCTATGGAGCTATAGCAGGAAGTGGTGAAGGGGAAGGTTGGGGGAATACTATAGTAACTACTGGATTTGGTGGGTTATTTGGTGGTGCTGCGCCTTTTGCTCTATCAGCAGCAGCGCCTCTTGTCACAAAACCAGCTAGTGCAACGCCTTCTTTTGTTAAAAAAACGCTTCCAAAATGGGTTCGTGGAAGTCAACCAGGTGAAGTTCAAATAAGCAACAAAGCGCTTAAAGAGATAAGTCGTGCTTTAGACAGTGCAGGTATTCATGATCTTGACAAGGCTTTAAAGTGGAAAGGCCCTGATTCAATGATCATTGATTTAAGTGATCAGCTTGCTGCACGGGCCTTAAGAGAGGCAAAAAAAGACTATCCTACACATTCAATAATGAGCAATCGTTTAGGAGCTAGGCAAGCTGAAAGTACTCAACGTGTAAGGGAAAGGCTGAATGAAGCACTTGGTGAGAAAGTCAATACACTTGATTTAAAGCAAGACATTATTAACAACGCAAAAAGAGAGGCTGAACCGCTCTATGAAAAGGCATTTACTGCACCCATTGCAGAGTCTGTTATGAAAGATTTACAGCTTTTAGAGGACAGTCCTGCATTTAATGATGCACGTAAAAAAGCAATTGCGGGTTTGTTGAATGTGGGAGATGAAACAGTTATAGCAAATCGTGAAAATCCAGAAATGAGTATGCGGATTTTGCACAGAATAAAGGGCGGCATAGACAATCAGATTAAATTAGCTCTTAAAGAAGACAATCAAACACATGCCGCAGATTTGATGAATGTGAAGGAACGTCTGCTTCGTGTTTTAGATACGTCATCTCCACATTATACCCAGGCGCGCAAATTTTACCATGACGAACGCACTCTTGGCAGCGCTTTATCTCAGGGTGAAAAAGCGTTTGATAAGAATGTGACGCTTGATATGATCAAAAATCAGCTTTCAGGCTTGGAATCTAAAGAACTGGATGCTTTTAGAAAAGGTGCACGTTCACAGATAGAACATACAGCAGCTAATGTACAAAGCCCTGAGAATAGTCTTTCAAGTTTGTTTAATACGCAAAGTGGACAAGAGAAATTACGGCTGATTTATGGTGAGGATAAAGCAAACCAAATGGTGAAAGCTTTACGGCCAGAGGTTGAGAGATCAGAGTTATTTGCGCGCCTTCCAAGGAACGAGGGTGAGCTATTTACAATACACAGAGATGCCGAAAGAGACATTGCAGAACTCATAACAGCCCATGAACGTGGGGATGTTAGGTTATCGAGACAAAAATCTGTTGAGTTAATTAACAAGTTTCGTAAAGCAGAACAGAAGCGTTTAATCACACAAGAAGAACTTGTAAAGTTCATCAATTTGCTTAATGTTCTATCGACGGGCAGCTATACTAGATGGCTTAAAAATTAATGATTAATTTTCATCCTCATGTTCACAGTGCCATCTTACAGGCGGCACAAAGGTATGATTTACCCGAAAGCTTTCTTAAACGCGTGGCGATGATAGAAAGTGGTGGTGATCCCAATGCAAGAAATAAGAAGAGTAGTGCAGGTGGGCTTTATCAATTTTTAGATTCCACAGCACGCCAATATAAGCTGGATAATAAGTTTGATCCCCTTCAATCGATTGATGCAATGGCGCGGTTAACCAAAGACAATATCCGTTATTTGCAAACAGCTTTGGGAAGAGCACCTTCAGAAGCTGAACTTTATTTAGCACACCAACAAGGGCCAGCGGGGGCTGCAAGACTTATTAAGAACCCAGATGCACCAGCAAGCCAGCTGTTAAGCTCACAAGCAATAGCGCTTAATGGTGGGCGCCCTGGTGCAACAGCAGGTGATTTTATGAATCATGTTTATCAGCAGTACAATAGAACAGCACAGCCTGAGCAAGGTTATAGGCAAGCAGTTCCAAATGAGGCGGTTCCACCACGTGGCATGCAAAGGCTTCAAAATGTAATGCAGGGTGATCAATTGGTGGCACAGAATGCTCCATTGCAGGAGCAGGGTGGTCATGGTGATTTTCTAAAAAAAGGCATGGCGGATTTAACGCAGTTAATCAAAGAGAATGCGCAAAATTATGATCAACAGATACAGATGGCACAAAATCAAATGATGCAGCAGCCTGTGTTTTCACAAGGCGGGGCACGTCCTGCGGATTTAACGCCTTTGATTAGTCCTCGCCGCCAGCCATCTTCTTTCAATGGTCGACAAAGAGGAGATCAATTACGCAAAGAGTTCTTAACAAGGGCAGGAGTTTATAATGTCTGATATTTATGATTGGTCATTGACAGCGGATACAAACGCACACTCAGATGATAGTATTAATTGGGCACAAGGACAGCCGCCTAGTTCTGTTAATAATAGTGCACGTGCTATGATGCAGCGTATACGAGAATATCTTGCAGATAATGGTGGGACAATTGAAGCAAAGTTTATTGTCAACAGTCAAGAAAAGACGACATCAATTACACTCAATACAGTTTCTCCCATCACGGAATATAAGAATGATATTTTTATACGTTTTAGGGCCAGTGATACAAATGTTGGTGCAACGACAATAACCGTCAATAGTTTGAGTGAGAAGTCTATTTATAAAATGACTGATATAGGTGTTATATCATTAGAAGGTGGTGAGCTACAAAAGGATGGCATTTATGAGCTGATCTATAGTAACAGCACATTAACAAGAAGTCTTGATGGTTGGTATTTATTAAACCCAACACCCAAAACACCTCCTCAGGTAGAAATCTTTCCTCCTGGGTTTATTGCGACATTTGCGATGCAAACGGCGCCAGATGGTTGGCTTATATGTGATGGTGCAAGTTATGAGCGTGTAAAATATCCTCGTTTATTCAAAGCAATAGGTGAGCATTGGGGGACAGATAGTGATACTACTTTTAAGGTACCCGATTTTAGGGGGATGTTTTTACGTGGTTTTGATGATGGGCGCGGTATAGATAAAGATAGAAAGTTTGCTGAAAAGCAGCAAGATAGCTTTAAAGCACATACACATAGTTGCACCATTCAAACAGCAGGGGCGCATGTGCACAAGTATCAGTACGAGTTGTTGGCCAATGGCGGTGCTATTGGTAAAAGAAATCCTGCGTATACTTGGAAAAATCTGTCAGGGGGAACAAGCTCAGCAGGTGCCCATACGCATAGTGCAACAATTTCTTCAACAGGTGCAGCAGAAACACGCCCTGTTAATACAACGGTTGTTTACGCCATAAAATCATAAGGTTTTTTACAGATGATCAATAGTCCCTCGGCAATTGATGAGATTGCCGACACAGGGCAGATTCGTGTTCTTTTTTATGCAAGTCATAGATTAGTTCATGCGCCTTTAAATAAGATCCTTGATAAGGTCAAAGACGATATTCAACATGATCTTTCAAGCGCTTTTACAGCTTATCAAAAAGAAACAGATCAACGCATTGAAGCTTTGCAAAAAGCCATTGATGAATTGCGTTTACAACTTGTCAATCTAACACATCCTGAAGATACAAATTAAGGAATTTAAAGCAATGCCCATTCCCTATCACACACATAAGTTTGAAATTGAGTCAGCAACAAATGAAGAAGTCAAAGAAGGTATTTTAGATAATAAGGTTGTTGCGCCCTCTTCATTGGGGAGTGCAGCCGCTTATTCTATGAGTGATTTTGCGACTGCTGCTCAAGGGAAGAAAGCTGATGAAGCCGTTGCAAAAAGAGATGTTGGAGCACTGGCTTACAAAGATACAGTTACAGTTAATGATATCAACACCAGTGGGGATCCTAGTGAGAATACAGTTCTATCGGGTACTGGTTGGGTAAAACTATCGCCTTTAGGAATTGGCGATATGAGTGCTGCTATTTATGATCCTACTCATGTGAGGTCAGATGCTTTCTCTATGGAGAATATGGTTGAAGGCGATACAAAGAAGATTTTAACTGCAGAGGAAAGAAAAAAGCTGCAGTGGTTAAGTTCTGAATGCCCGACGATAGAAAAATGGAAGAAGGCAGATGAGGATATCAATTATCCTATATCGCCTGTCGATCTTAAAGATACTATTACTCATTTTGCATTATCAAAATCTCTTGCGATGTCAAAATCAGTTTATGATCCAGATAAAATAGCAAAAGATGTTTTTGCTATGGATCATATGAAAGAGGGGGAGAAACACCTTATCCTAACGCCTCAAGAACGTATCCAGATTACAAAGATTGATCAAATTGAAGAAACTGCACAACAAGCACAAACAACGGCTCAATGCGGGGTCAATCTAGCCGGTGAGACTAAGGAGATTGCAGAGAATGCTTTAAGCATAGCTAAAGATGCACAAAGCACTGCAGTGGCTGCGCAAGAAACTGCCGATAAAGCACAAAAAGCAGTTGATCTTATTCATCCTCTTGAAAAGCAAGACTGGATTAATGGCATTAAAACAGAAAATGCATTGATATCCCCGGCTCACCTTGTTGCTTCTATCAAAGCAAATGCTGGAAGTGGTAATGGTGGCAGCAGTAATAGTGTGGGTGTGGGCATTAGCAAACCTGTTGAGATTTTCATGACGGAAAGTGGAGAGATTGCATGGCCAGAAGGGACCACTGAAGATACCGAGCTTGAAATATGGGCTTGGGGTGGTGGTAATGCTGGTGATAATAGTGCTCGTTGTGGTGGTAATGGTGGGTGTTGTGTTTATGTGAGAACAAAGAAAAAGTTTCTTGGCGACAGTAAAGTAACTATCGGCAAGGGTGGGGGGACAGCTGAGAATAGCAGTTTTGCTGGAAAAAACACAAAAGTTGGTCAATTTATTACAGCTTCTGGTGGTTCTTTCGGATACGATCCTAGTGGTATTCATGGTGCCAAGGGCGATAATGGAGCTGATGCAGAGGATCAAAATGGTATTGGGGGTGATGGCAAGAATGGTGAAGTTGGTAGGATAGGTGGATTTGGTGGTAATGGGGGTGAAGGGGGCAAAGGCGGTAAAAATGGCACTGGAGGGCAAGGGGGCAGAGGGGGCAGAGGGGGCGATAATTTTTTAAAAAGTGCCGGTAATGGAGGTAGAGGCGGTGAAGGTGGGCGTGGCGAGAATGGTGGTAAAGGCGGCGGAGGTGGCGATGGTGGAAACAGTATATATAACTGTGGCGGTGTTGGAGGTTGGGGTGGTCATGGGGGCTGGGTCAGTAGCAGCAAAAGTGGTTTAGGTGGTGAAGGCGGTTGGGGTGGTAAAGGAGGCAATAGTATGTGGGGTGGTGGCGGAGGAGGTAGTGTTGGAGGTAAAGGTGGTGATTGTGACCAAGGAATTGGTGGCAAAGGCGGCATGGGCGGTAATGGTGGAGACAGTGTTTATGGTGGTGCAGGAGGAGGGGCAGGGGGTGGTTTAGGCGGTAAAGGCAAACAAAAGGGTGATAATGGTGTTAGAGGACGTGGGGGGCATAGCATGTGGGGTGGTCATGGGGGACGGGGGAGTGTTGGCATAGATAAGAGTTATTATGGTGGCGGTGGTGGATATTTTCCCGGAGAAGATGCGACATCTTTATCTAGCGGTGCGGGGGGAGACGGCGCTGTATTAATTAAAGTGTATTTATAGAAATGGGATGAAACGATGGCACGAAGAATAAGTAAAGACTGTTTAAACTATTTAAAAAAATGGGAAGGTTTGCGACTAAACGCTTATCAAGATGCGTCTGGTGTTTGGACCATTGGTTATGGCCATACGGGAAAAGCTGGTAAACCAGATGTTGTTGAGGGTATGGTGATTACCAAGCAAAAAGCTGAAACCATGCTGTTAACTGATTTGCAGAAATATGAAGCAGCAGTAGAAAAATCAGTTTGCGTTGATTTAAGTGATGAGCAGTTTGGGGCTCTTGTTTCATTTTGTTATAATGTTGGTGTGAATGCTTTTCAACGCTCTACCTTGCTTAAAAAGCTTAATAAAGGGGATTATGAAGCTGTACCGGCTGAATTACAAAAATGGACAATGGCTGATGGCAAACGTTTGAAAGGGTTAGTCCACAGGCGTGCTGCTGAAGCGGGGTTATGGGCAACGAGTGCTTATGTTTCTTCTAATTATCAAGCAGTAGAAGCAAAAGAATCAACAAGTGCTTTTAAAGTAGAAATGTTAGCTCCCATCATCGGGTCTTTTTCTGGGCTTGGAGGGTTGCTTGCTGGTAATGGTCCGGTTCAGTGGGCTTTTGCTGCAATTATGGTTTTAGCAGCTTGTGTAGGCGTTGCTTTTGTTGCTCAACGTTTTTGGGAGCAACGGTTATGATTTGGTGGGGAAAGAAATACTTACTGATGGTGGCGGCGGCTTTTGCCGCTTTTTTTGTAACTTTAGCTAAGATTTTTCGGTTTGGAAAGAAAGTTGAGCAACGCAAACGGACTGAGAAAACTTTAAAAATAGCTATAACACGGTTTGAAGTAGAAGATGAAGTTAACAAGAAAAGTGATGTGGATATACGCTCTGATCTTTCTGAATGGGTGCGCAAGAAATGAATATGTTTCTTGCATAGGATGGATGCCTATTTATTTGGGTAGGCAAGACTACGATGGCATCAGTTCAGGCTTAGCACGAGACATTTTAAAGCATAATGAGAACGGAAAACGTTCTTGTGGATGGAAACCTATTAACAAGAAATCAGGATGATTTTGGTATTGGACTTCTTTTTATAAACAGGATCTAGTTATAAACGTAGCTCAGAATGAGAACCAAGTCGCAGAAGTTCTAATATTTCAGTATTTGGTTTTCTATAGATTAAGACTAAATCTGGTTTGATATGACAATCACGACAATTGCGCCATTGACCTGTTAATGCATGATCTCTCCAGTGTACTTTTAGCGGTTTATTTTCTGCTAATGCTTTAATTACAAGCAACAAGTCTACTTCTAGTGTATTAGCGTACCTACCTTTACTTTCGCGTTTAAGGTCTCTCCGGAACGACCGTGTATAAACAATTTCCCGCATACCTAATTAAGATTGCTTTGCAGATTTATACACTTCAGCTTTATCACTGCGGATCATATCTCGTAAACCATTTAATGATGTACGCTCAACACGACCTGTTTCAGCATCTTCAATAGCTTGTAATGTCTCTAGGTTGGGCTGAAATAAATCAAGCGGTAACGCTTTATTCCTAGCAACGCCGGTCATAAACATGCGCACTGCATCAGATACAGTAAGACCTGTGGACTTTATGACAGCACTTGCAATTTCTTGAATCTCATCAGGAATACGAGCTTGAATTTTTCCCATTATTAGACCTTCCATTCATTCTGTACTGCAATGTAGTACAAATTCAGTCTATGTCAAGAAAATCCTATTCCCTAACCCTTATTATTTTATCCCTAACCTTAAATAAATATCAATAAAATCAATGGGTTATACGCTATAAAAAAGAGGCTGGTGCCCAGACGCGGATTCGAACCACGGACACGCGGATTTTCAGTCCGCTGCTCTACCAACTGAGCTATCTGGGCACGTTTCAATAAATATATGAAACGTGTGCGGTTATAACATTAAAATTCTCTCTGTCTAGCCGTCAAAATAAAAATAATCAATTTTTATAAGTTTATCTTTATATTTCAGATATTATGATTATTCTTTTGTAAAATTAATTTGATAAGTATTTTGTGGTAAATTAGGTGTGTTGTGGTCAGAATACTATCTTCTTTTGATGCAAATAAAGAACAATTTCCTTTAAAAGTTTAATTAGAAGCGCTCTTGATTAAAGTGTGTTATTCATAATGGCTTTTTTTATGTTTAATTTTATACAAAAAAATGGAAAATATTTTTTATGCTCGCATAATTGAGCTATAAGAGTAACCTTTCAGTAAGTAAGCAGTGATTTTCTTCAACGAAAAATGAGCTTTTTGTCGGAATGGAATAATGATATTGTTGAAGGAGCCGTGTTCTCGCCCAAATAATCCTCATTTTTCTTCAGGTCCTTGTAGTAAGCGGCCTGGGTGGAGTGTTGAGGTTCTTGAAAATGCATTGCTTGGGCGTTCGCATCGCGCCCAAATGAGCAAATTAAAACTTTCTGAAGTTATTAGCTTAATCCGTGATATCCTTAATGTTCCTTCTGATTATCGTATTGGTATTGTTCCTGCCTCGGATACAGGTGCTGTTGAGATGGCTCTGTGGTCTTTATTAGGGGAACGGGGTGTTGATATGGTGGCTTGGGAAAGCTTTGGTTCAGGTTGGATTACCGATGTTGTTGAGCAATTAAAACTTTCTGATGTGCGTCGGTTGGAAGCACCTTATGGTGAATTGCCAGACTTAACACAAATTGATTTTGATCGTGATGTTGTATTCACGTGGAATGGGACAACTTCAGGTGTGCGCGTTCCTAATGCACATTTTATTCCAAAGAAGCGTGAAGGATTAACAATTTGTGATGCAACATCAGCAGTTTTTGCACAAAATCTTGATTTTTCAAGATTAGATGTTGTTACTTTTTCGTGGCAAAAAGTTTTAGGTGGTGAAGCAGCTCATGGTATGTTGATTTTAAGTCCTCGTGCTGTGAGGCGGCTTGAGCATTATAGTCCAGCTTGGCCTTTGCCTAAAATTTTCCGTATGACAAAAGATGGAAAATTAAACGAAGGTATCTTTAATGGTGAGACGATTAATACACCTTCTTTGTTGTGTGTTGAAGATTATCTTGATGCATTAAGGTGGGCAAAATCTCTAGGTGGCTTGCAGGCATTAATAAGGCGAGCTGATGAAAACTTTGCCGTTCTTGATAGTTTTGTCCGCAGAACACTTTGGTTAGAACATTTAGCAAAAGTTCCTCAGACACGTTCTAATACATCTGTTTGTTTAACAATTGTGGATCCAATTATTGCTAATTTGGATATTAAAGAGCAGAGGTCTTTTGTAGAAGCGATTGTAACCCGTCTTGAGGAGGCTGGTGTTGCTTATGATATTGGTGCTTATCGGGATGCACCTCCAGGATTTCGGATTTGGACTGGTGCAACAATTGAAGCTTCTGATCTTAAGTTATTAACAAATTGGCTTGAATGGGCATTTCAAGTTGAAAAAGCTCATCTCTTTAATAACTTTTAATGTTTTCATAATGCTGTTTTTTAAGCAAATAAAATGAAAAAACTTATGTGATATTTTGTGTGTTTATATCAGCTAAATTATACAAACTATTGTTTGGGTTTTAAAGATCGGGATGTACAAATTAGTTATTCGCCATATGTTGGAAAAGACAAGAAAAAATGAGCTAAATTGGTACTTATGGTGTGATTTATCTTGATTATCGAAGAATTTGTGGCTTAATAATATAAAATCGGCAAAAAGTTGAAATGAAAAGTCGCACTTTTTATAGGATCTCTCTATAAAAAGCCTCTTGTTTTGGGGTGCTGGCGTTATTTCACCAAACACGACGGAGAAAATTATGGCCAATGTAGTAGTGGTCGGCACACAATGGGGCGATGAGGGCAAAGGTAAAATTGTAGATTGGTTGTCAGAACGTGCAGATATTGTTGTCCGATATCAAGGGGGGCATAATGCAGGTCATACATTGGTTATTGACGGGGTGAGTTATAAATTATCGCTTTTACCGTCAGGTTTGATTCGTGGAAAGTTGTCAATTATTGGTAATGGTGTTGTGGTTGATCCCCATCATTTTGTTGCGGAATTAAACAAGTTGTATTCTCAGGGTGTAAAGATTACACCAGAAATTTTGCGTATTGCTGAAAATGCTCCTTTAATTCTTTCTGTACACCGTGATCTTGATACAGTGAGAGAAAATAATATTTCAAGTTTGCCAATTGGTACAACAAAGCGTGGTATCGGTCCTGCTTATGAAGATAAAGTAGGTCGTCGATCTATCCGTGTGATGGATTTGGCTGAAGCTGATACACTTATGGCTAAGATCGAGCGGCTTTTGGAACATCATAATGTTTTACGTCGTGGTATGGGAATTGCAGAAATTAATTCACAAACTCTATATGATGAATTAATGCAGGTGGCAGATAAAATTATACCCTTTATGGATTGTACATGGCGTCTTTTGAATGAAAGCTGTCAAATGGGAAAGCGCATTCTTTTTGAAGGTGCGCAAGGTGCGTTGTTAGATAATGATTTTGGGACTTATCCTTATGTGACATCGTCTAATACAGTTTCTGGGCAAGCTGCTGTAGGGTCAGGTATGGGGCCCGGTTCAATCCATTATGTTTTAGGTATTACAAAGGCTTATACAACACGTGTGGGGGAGGGGCCATTTCCAACAGAGCAGATAAATGATGTTGGTGAATTTCTTGGGACACATGGGAATGAGTTTGGTGTTGTGACTGGTCGAAAACGTCGATGCGGTTGGTTTGATGCTGTTTTAGTACGTCAAACGGTAGGTATTTGCGGCATTCATGGTATTGCATTGACAAAACTTGATGTTCTGGATGGTTTAGAAGAAATTAAAGTTTGTGTGGGTTATGAACTTGATGGTAAAAGAATTAATTATTTACCATCTTCTATGGAGGCGCAAGCCCATGTGAAGCCAATTTATGAAACATTAAAGGGTTGGAAAGAAACGACAGCGTGCGCAAAGAGTTGGGCAGAATTACCGGTGCAGGCTATAGAATATATACGCTATATTGAGGAATTGATAGGTGTACCAGTAGCTTTATTGTCAACTGGCCCTGAGCGTAAAAATACAATTATGATTACTGATCCTTTCGCGAATTAGTCGTTGTTTATAAATTTCAATATTGGCTTTAATCTTATATCTTCTTTATTTTTTAGTGAGAATAAAGATTCATATATGTGAAAAGGGATGTAAATTAATATTGTTTATTTTTTATGCGTTTTAAAACTGCTACAGTATTTTGTGCCAATAAATTATAATCAATTTATAAGATTCAAGAAGAGAGACTGCAAACGGTTTAAGCTTTTGTGAACTAAATTTTTCTTAAATTTGAGAAAGACTATATAAAATATGGTAGATTTCATTGGGATTTTAAAAAAGAAAATTGATGCACAAAATAATATTACACCACAGTTGCGTGAGCGGATTTATAAACAAGCTTTTGAAATACTAGAGCATAAATTTTTAGAAATAAAAATGCCCAAAAAAGTGGCAGATGCACAAAGACAGGCTTTACAAAGTGCTATTGTGGCTATTGAAGAGGAATATTTAACTGCTGAAAAAGAGTTGCTTTCTTCGGTTATGGGGTGGGATCTTACAGGTAAAGATAACAATAACGAAAATGTACAAAAGTCTATACTATCACAAAGTGGTGATACAGCAGCTGTAGTTACAGAAGAAAAAAGCAACAACCACCTGTTAGTCGTAGAAAGAGTAAAAAAACACCTGATAACCTTTCTATAGAATCGAAAATGTCAAATACAGAGCCTACCGATATGAATACTTCTTTGGCTCCTTGTTCGAGTAAAGTGCATTCGAATATTAAAAAAAATACTCGTAAAAATGTAGCTTTACAAACAGATACTTCTCATGTTGTTTCACATATTTTTGCTCAGGCTCTTCGGCGTGCTAATCGGTCAATTGTAAAAAAGCGTATCTTAATAGGTATCGTTATCTTTATTGTTTTTTTAATTCTATTGATCGGCGCTTTTTTTGTTGGTGAATATATGTTCACATCATACAATAATCAGATACAAGAGGTAAATATTCAAGCTTCTAATGGATTACAAAAAGAGGGCCAAGCTAATCAAAAGTTGACGCAACGCTTATTGGAAGATGGAAGTGAAGTTGACGCTGGTTCAATTGAGAGAACAGATAAAAAAACAGAGTTTCTGAGTGAGGAAGAGACATCAACAGTTGTTACTGGCAATTCGAAAACAATTGAACATCCAGGTGAAGCTATATTCTATAAGACACATGCAGATCATGATTCAGAAAAAGTGGTAATGGGTAATGTTTGGTGGTCACTTATAAAAGAAGCTTCTGTTAAAAATGCACCAGAAGAATTAGCTATACGAGGTGATATAAACATTCCAAGTGAGGGGTTATTATTACAGTTAACTTTACGCCGTAATGTTGATCCGTCTTTCCCTACAGCTTATATTATGGATCTTGTTTTTATGACTACTGATAAATTTTCAGGTCAAGCAATACATGATATTAAAGAGTTAACCTTTAAGGCCAGTAAACAATCAGTCGGTCAACCCTTAGAAAGAGCTTCTATAGCTAAGATTGATGATGATTTTTTTCTTTTTGCATTAAGTAACAATCATCCATTTCTTGACCAAAACTTACAAATAATTCGCGAATTAGATTGGATTCATTTGGTGATAAGTGACAAAAACGGCCATATGAGTGAATTAACTTTTGCAAAAGGGCCAACAGGCAAGGCTATTTTTAATGAAGTTATTGAACAATGGCTTGCACAAACAGCGAAACAAACAATTTTTGATTAGGAAATATGTATTAAAATGAAAAAAGAGCTCACCCCCTATAAACCAACCTTTTTAATAGGTTGGTTTAAGATGGGTTGGGGTATCTCTCTGCTTTAATTCCGATTCACTTCACAAATGCGCAAAGAGCGCTGTTGTTGTGCTTTTTTCTGGGATAGAATAGCTGCTTTAATAGAATTGCGCACTTTTTCAAATGCACGCATTTCGATTTGTCTTACACGCTCTCGACTGATGTTGAATGTATTTGAGAGTTCTTCAAGTGTCAGCGATTCATCACTTAACCGACGTGCTTTAAATATATGCTTTTCACGCTCATTAAGGTTATCTATAGCGTGTATTAACATAGAGCGGCGGTTTTCTAATTCATCTTGTTCAATCAAAATTTGCTCTTGGCTATTTGAATCATCAACTAACCAATCTTGCCATTCGGTCTTTTCACCTTCTTTTGTACGAAGAGGCGCGTTGAGTGAAGTATCGCCGCTAAGCCGATGGTTCATGGATACGACTTCATCTTCCGTGACATTTAATCGGGTTGCGATCTCTTTGACTTGTTCTGCATTGAGATCACCGTTATCAAGAGCTTGAAGTTTATTTTTTAGTTTACGAAGATTGAAGAACAAACGCTTTTGATTAGCAGTTGTTCCCATTTTTACTAAACTCCAAGAACGTAAAACATATTCTTGGATTGATGCTTTAATCCACCACATCGCATAAGTTGCAAGACGGAATCCACGTTCTGGTTCAAAACGCTTAACAGCTTGCATAAGTCCAATATTACCTTCTGAAATAACCTCTCCAATAGGTAAGCCATAACCTCGATATCCTATTGCAATTTTAGCTACGAGACGTAAATGACTCGTTACTAGTTTATGCGCAGCTTTTGGATCGTCATGTTCACGATACCGTTTAGCTAGCATATACTCTTCTTTTGGCTTAAGCATTGGAAAACGACGTATTTCTTCTAAGTAACGATTTAAGCCTCCATCACCTGCTATAATTGATGGTAAATTTACATGGGCCATATAGCACCCTCCTTTCATATGAATTCCCTAATAAGGCGAATTCTATTTCCAAGTACTATATAAGTATTTCTTTCTTTTTTCCATCACTATAATTTTTAATTTTGTTCGAAAATGGATATTTTATTACTGAAATCATTGAGATGGGTAAAAGTTCCAATCAAGTTTTTTAAAATGATTGATAAGTTCAGCCATATCTTGAGGAGGAGGTGAGGAAAAAGACATAATTTCACCTTTAGCGGGATGCTCGAAAGTTAAGCTAACTGCATGAAGTGCTTGTCGGTTGAATTGATCAATAGCGTTTTTAATCGTCGAATTAAGTGTGTTCGCTTTTGTTTTAAAGGCATTTCCATAAACTGTGTCACCTACAAGTGGATGCCCGATATGGGCCATATGAACACGGATTTGATGTGTGCGTCCAGTTTCCAGGCGACATTCCAGAAGGCTGGCGAAGGGTTCTGCATCCGCACAGGTTTTATATTTTTCAAGTAAAGAAAAATGCGTAATAGCATGGCGAGCATGAACATTTTGGTGGCGGACAACAGTTTGCTTTATTCGGTTATGGGGGGAGCGGCCAAGGGGCACATCAATTGTTCCAATGTTGCGACGTGGAGCGTTCCAAATTAAAGCATGGTAGCGCCGATCTAATGCGCAAGTACGCCCATGGTCAGAAAATTGGGCACTGAGACTTTTATGAGCAAAGTCATTTTTAGCAACAACCATCACCCCGCTTGTGTTTTTGTCAAGACGGTGGACAATACCAGGGCGTTTAACACCACCAATACCAGATAAACTGTCACCACAATGATGAATAAGGGCATTAACCAATGTTCCAGTCCAATTTCCATTACCGGGATGGACAACAAGGCCAGCTGGTTTATTGATAACAATGACGTGATCATCTTCAAATAGGATGTCAAGTACAATAGCTTCACCTTCAAGATGTACGTTCTTGAGAGGAGGTATTATCAATTCAATCGTCTGGTTAGGTTGCAATTTTGTTTTTGGTTCTTTTATTAATTGACCATCAACTTTAAGGTAGCCTTCACGTATCAGAGTTTGCAAACGTGAACGCGATAACTCATTATGATATTTTTTAGCAAGCCATTGATCAATACGTTGCCCAAGAGCGCTTTCATCTGTTATTTGTTGTATCACCATACGGTCCTGTTTTTGAAGTTTTTTATAAGATTCTTTTACCAGTACGAAATTGCTTTGGTGTCCAGAAATTCTTCAATTCCCCATCTTCCACCTTCACGGGCACGTCCGGAAAATTTTACTCCTCCAAAATAACTACCATTTGGTAAGTTATGTCCATTAATTTCCACCATGCCAGAACGCAATTGTGCAGCGATACGCTGACATTTAGCTTGATCTTGCGATTGTATATAATTTGTGAGTCCATATTCTGTGTCATTGGCCAAGGCTACAGCCTCATCTTCTGTATTAAAGGGAAGGATCGAAAGGACTGGACCAAATATTTCTTCTCGGAAAATGCGCATGTCAGATTTAACATCAGCAAAAACTGTTGGGCGTACATAATAACCGCGTGTCATTCCTATGGGCAAGCCAATTCCACCTGCGACAAGAGTTGCACCTTCATCAATTCCAGATTGAATAAGGGCTTGGATTTTATCATATTGCTGTTTTGAGACTACAGGGCCAATATGATCTCCTACTTTGTGGTTTGGGGCTACTGTGGTTGTTTCCGCAATATGCTGTGCTGTTTTTACAGCTTCATTATAGATTGAATGTTCCACAAGCATGCGCGTTGGTGCATTGCAGCTCTGCCCACTATTGTAAAAACAGTGCCGTACACCGCGTTGAACGGCATCTATATCGGCGTCGGCAAAGATGATATTGGCTCCTTTACCTCCAAGTTCTAGACAGACCCTCTTTAAAGTATCACTAGCGTTTTTAGAAATAATTTTTCCTACTCTGGTTGAACCGGTAAAACTAATCATTGCTACATCTGGATGAGAAGATAAATAAGAGCCTACGTTATCTCCATCGCCATTGATGAGATTAAAAACACCGGCAGGTAGAGCAGCTTCATCTAAAATTTCAGCAAAGAGCATGGCTGAAAGAGGAGCAATTTCAGAGGGTTTTAAAACCATAGTGCAACCAGCCAATAATGCGGGGATAACTTTAAGGGTTATTTGATGTATGGGCCAATTCCATGGAGTGATCAATCCTACAACACCGATAGAATCATATTGAAGGATTGCGTTATTGTTTCCTTCTATTAAAGCTTTTTGGAATAAGAATTCTTCAAAAGCTTTAATGAAATCGCGAATATTATCACTACCAGCTGCAGTTTGCGCATTGCGTGCCATATCGATAGGCGCACCCATTTCCATTGAAATGGCTTTAGCCATATCTTCAGAGCGTTTTTCATAGATTTCTAAAATTTTTTTAACAAAGGAAAGACGTTGACTTGGTGTGGTTGTTTTCCAGTTTTGAAAAGCCTTTTTAGCGGCTACAATCGCTTTATCTGTATCTTGGATACTGTTAATATTGATAATAGCGCAAGCTTCTTCTGTTGAGGGGTCAATGACATACAGATCATTGGGAGTACTTGGATCATTCCAGAGGCCATTAATATAAAATTTTCGTTTATTTAACATGGCTTGCTTCCTATTTTTTCGTTTTTAAATTGTATACTACTAGATTTTTATAACAAGAGTATTTTGCTTAAGTATGCGTGAACGTTGATTATTATATTGCAAGTGTGCACTAAGCGTATTGAGATGGTGGGGTTTTGCCAAATTGAAAAAAGGTAATAATTATTTTTATATAATTTTATAAAATAGTGTTTGCATTAATAGAGCAGTTGGTTTGACATATTGTTCATAGAGTATGTTTTATGAAAAGTTTTCAGTATTGAAAGTTTATGAGGAAATAAAATCAAGCTCTTCTTATTAGATGGATTTCTGAAGTTTTTAGATGCATTTAAATTTTTCTTAATAAAAATACAATTAATGATGCTTATTTTTCGTTTAAAATTGGCTGATGACAAAAGGTTATTAACCTTCATAGTGTATCATTTGCGCATTCTTTTTTGAAAGATCATTCTCGTTACTATAATTTTGTTGGATATTATGCGTAATTTAAAAACTATATCTATGTCTACGTCTTGTTTGGTTGATAAGGATGCAGAAAATGCATCAGAACAAAACTCATCTGGCAGTTCTGATAAGATGTTTTCTTATCCGACAGTGTGGAAAAAGGCATTTACTCTTGAACAGAATGTGCGTTTCACTCGAACTCCAGAAGTTGAAATTTTGCGTCGTCGTATAGAAGAAAATCCAATTTTTGCAAAGCGATTTGAAACTTTTGCAAAGCAAGAACCGCAAAAATTAACGGATGTTGCAGAATTTAAAATGCAACCTCAATTGACAGAAGAGGTATTTCATTCTCAATCACTTGAAAATAAAGTATCACTTTATTGTTCAACAACTCTTGGACAATCAGTGCAACAGACTGTTAATACACCGATCGAAAAAAATACAATTGAAAATACCTTGCAGGTAGAGAGCGTAGCGCAAGAAACAAAACCTATTTCTTATCTTTCTGATGATGCATTTTTTGAGTGTGAGCCCTTTTTACTAGAGCAAGTCAATGTTAAAATTTCACAAGAAGAAGATGCATCTGTTAATTTAGAAAATAATAAGGCTTTGTTGGGAAAGACTTCTTCTTTTGATGAATCAGTTTCTACTTTTTACCGTGTGCTTGAATGTCATTTCCCGCAATCTTGTAATATGACTGTATCAGAAGTTTCAGAAAATGATGTTCAGGGTAATGAGGGAACTTCTGATTTAAATTATACTAACGATGAAATTGTTAGAGAGGTTCAAATACAGAGCACTGAACCTGTTTTCGGAAAAAATGAAGAGATTGAAAAGGTTCAAGAACTGTCTGTTGTTGAAACACCTAATCATGAGATAAGCGACGTGATAGACACTGACACTGCAGTAGGCGATGATCCCCATAACATTGCTAATTGTATAACAACTGATGTGACAAAAAGTGTGGAAGATCTTTCTGTAACAAAAGCAGTAGGAAGTACAATGGAAACCACAGATATGTCGTTTAGCAATCATACTTCTGCTTTTATACCAAGCTCTCAATCTGTTAACAGTAGTATTTATGAATTACCTCCGATTGAATTATTACAAGAGCCTGTTTTTCAGGATGATACAGCGATTTCTCAAGAAATGCTGGAGCGCAGTTCTGGACTTTTAGAAAGCGTTTTGGAAGATTTTGGTATTAAAGGCGAAATTATTCATGTTCGCTCAGGACCGGTGGTAACAATGTATGAATTTGAGCCCGCTGCTGGGGTGAAATCATCGCGAGTTATAGGTCTTTCTGATGATATTGCTCGTTCTATGTCTGCCATGTCTGCACGTGTTGCTGTGATTCCTGGGCGCAATGTTATTGGAATTGAATTGCCAAATGCAGTACGTGAAACTGTTTATTTGCGTGAATTAGTTCAGTCGAGCACTTTTCGCGATAGTGAATTTAAATTAGCTCTTGCTTTGGGGAAGGGAATTAATGGTGATCCTGTAATTGCAGAATTAGCAAAAATGCCTCATTTATTGATTGCAGGCACGACAGGGTCGGGTAAATCTGTTGCTATTAATACAATGATTTTATCGATTCTTTATCGAATGACACCAGAGCAATGCCGTTTAATTATGGTTGACCCTAAGATGTTAGAGCTTTCTATCTATGATGGCATTCCCCATCTTCTAACACCTGTAGTAACTGATCCAAAGAAAGCTGTAACAGCTTTAAAATGGGCTGTTCGTGAAATGGAAGAACGTTACCGCAAAATGGCGAAACTAGGTGTGCGTAATATTGATGGCTTTAATGCACGAGTTGCGCTTGCGGTCGAAAAAGGTGAGACAATTATGTGCACCGTTCAGTCCGGTTTTGACAGAGAAAGCGGTGAAATACTTTATCGTGAAGAAGAGATGGATTTAACACAATTGCCTTATATTGTTATTATTGTCGATGAAATGGCGGATCTCATGATGGTTGCTGGTAAAGAGATTGAGAGCGTCATTCAACGTTTAGCACAAATGGCGCGTGCTGCAGGTATTCATCTTATTATGGCAACACAGCGTCCTTCTGTTGACGTGATTACTGGCACGATTAAGGCAAATTTCCCTACACGTATTTCTTTTCAGATAACTTCAAAAATTGATAGTCGTACAATTTTGGGAGAACAAGGTGCTGAAACACTTTTAGGTCAAGGAGATATGCTTCATATGGTTGGTGGAGGACGCATTGAGCGTGTTCACGGGCCTTTTGTTTCTGATGAAGAAGTTGAATCTGTGGTTGCACATCTTAAAGTACAAGGAACACCTGATTATTTAGCGACAGTAACAGATAGTGAACACGATGATGATAAGATGGAAGATGCTCATTCGGTTGCTGAAATTATTGCTGCAGGAAGCTCTAGTGAGGACGGTGAAGAACTTTATATGCAAGCTGTTAAGGTTGTGATGCGTGATAGAAAATGTTCAACATCCTATATCCAACGTCGACTTGCAATTGGTTATAATAAAGCTGCTTCTCTTGTTGAAAGAATGGAACAAGAAGGTATTGTTGGAGCTGCCAATCACGTGGGAAAACGTGAGATTTTACTCAATGGGCGCAATGATCAAGATGGCTTTAAGAGTACATAACGAAAGTAATTTTAAAAAATAAAAACTTGATTTTATTTCATAAGGGCGGACATTATTTCCGCTCTTATTTTTTGTCGCGAAATATTAAAAAGAATTTATACAGAAAGACAAAATAGAAATGCTATCTTATATTTACGATTATTAGTAGGTAGTGCAGGTGAATAGAAAAGAGGTTGAAAATGTCTTTAGCATTTTTAGATTATCTAAAATGTAAAGAAATTAAACAAGCCTTTATAAAAGGAAAGGTAGCTTTTGTCTTATCCTTCGATGGTAGAAATATTCTTTGGTTAAATGGTGCTGCAGCGTGTTTTTTTGGTCTTTCTTCTGTTGCCGATGCAATTAAACAGCAGTCTTTTTTTGATGAAGAACTGCGTCGCCAAATATTAAAGAATGCTCAATATACACGCTCTATCACGTTGCGTGGTTTAAAACGCTGTGCTGAATTTTCTATAGCTTCTATTGATATTACTGGTTTAGGTAAAGCATTTTTACTTGAAGCTTTGCTAGAAGAGAATGTCTCTCTTATTACTGGTTTGGATGATGCAACAATTTCTGCTGCAATCATTGATCAACATGCAACTGTGTTGGAGGCTTCTTCTCATTTTAATTTTGTTGATGAAACAATTAAAATTCTACTCCAAACGATTGATGATGATCTTCCAGTGAAAACTGTTTTACCTATAGCAGGTGTTAATACACAAGTCGGTGTGATCCGCTTAGGAGTAAAGCCAACAAGTTTTTTAGTGTTATATGCACAATTGAATGAGGATGAATTGGATAGAGGTCAGGGGTCTTTTAGTTTTAAGCCACATCTTTTACCACGGCGTTTTATCTGGAAAATGGATGCAGATGGCTATTTTTGTGAAGTTTCAAAAGAGTTAGCTGAAACTGTCGGCCCTATATCTTCCCGTATTATAGGATCTGATTGTCATAAACTTGCTGATCAATTTAATGATGAAGGATATCGGTCATTAAGTAGTTTTATTGAAGCTGCTATACCTTGGAGAGAGCAGAAAGTTCAGTGGCCTGTTGATGATTGTCTAGAACGGGTTGATGTTGAATTGTCCGCTGTTCCAGTTTTTGATACCAACCGTCAGCTTAAGGGATACCATGGTTTTGGGGTTTTAAAGGCGCAAGAAAAAATACAAAATAAAAGTGATAAAAAGCCGGGTATAAAAACATCTGGTCTTTCAGAGATAGAGCGCTCAGCTTTTCATGAAATTGCAGAACGATTGCGCGGTGAATTACATTTGTCTTTAGGGCATGAAAATACAGCTAAGGAAACGCCAGTCCAGTTGCCATGTGCACAGACATTACCGGTAGATGTCATAAAACAGGCTTTAATCAAGGAACCTGAAGTAATTTTATCATTGTTGGATACAGTAACTGATGGCGTTTTGTGGCTTGATGGACAAGGCTGCGTTCAGTTCGCTAGTGACGCTGCTTTGGCATTGATTGGCTATGAAATGGATGAGTTACTGGCACAGCAGTTATCATCACTATTTACTTTTCAAAGCCGAGATTTGATTGAAGAATATTTTAAATTGATCCGTATGAAGGGAAAAAATCAAGTATTTAATCATGGTGAGACAGCTGATTTAATGACAAAAAATCATGAGAATATAAAGGTTTCTATAACAATTGTACCTTTGGCTCTACAAGACAATTATGTCGTTATGTTGCGTGATATGACAGAAATGACTTTATCGCCTTTAGATAAAATATCAGAAGAAAATAAAATGATTGAAGTTGTTCATGAAATGCGAACACCTTTGAATGCTCTTATTGGTTTTGCAGAAATTATGAAAGATGGCCGTTTTGGTTTAATAGAAAATGAGCGTTACCGTAGATATTTACGTGATATTGTCTCGTCTGGAAAACATATATTATCTCTGGTTAATCAATTATTAGAGCACTCTAAAGCAAATTATTCTAGCTTAAATAGCACAATTGATGCACCTCTTATGACACAAAAATTTGATGTAACAGCTTGTTTGCGTTCCAGTATAGCTTTTCTTGAAACGCAGGCGAATCATAATGGCATTATTATGCGTATTGTTTCACCGGCACGTGTGCCATTTATCGGTATATCGCAACAGATATTTCAACAGATTATATGGAATCTTCTTTCCAATGCCATCCGTTTTACGCCTTCAGGTGGACAAATTGTTATCCATGTTTCCTATGGAAAGAAAGAGCGAGTAAAGATTTCAATTAGTGATAATGGTCTTGGGATGAGTGATGAAGAGGTTGTGCGAGCTATGCAACCTTATGGTCAGGTAGAGCGCAAGGATGGCCAGTGTGGAGACAACATATTTGTCGGGACTGGTTTAGGGCTTCCAATATGTAAAACAATGGTGGAAGAGGTTGGTGGTCAGTTTTTGTTATTTTCAAAACCCAATCACGGAACAACTGTAGAGATGTTTTTTCCCATGCTTCGTGAGTAAAGCTATGGAATGGATTTAGTTTTTTGGGGTTAATAAATCTTTGATTTCTGTCAAGAGTTGTTCTTCAAGAGACATTTCTTTTAGCTTTTCCACTTCTTCTTTTTGCCGGCGCATTTTATTTAAGCCTTTGACAAACAAAAAAAGGATCCAAGCAATAATCAAAAAATTGATAAAAAGTGTCATAAAGTTTCCATAAGCAATGGTAGCACCTGCCTCCTTTGCAGCACTTAATGTGGCTTGTTTCTCTCCAGCGAGCTGAATAAACATGTTAGAAAAGTCAATGCCACCTGTGATAAAGCCGATGATTGGCATAAAAATGTCGTTAACAATTGAATTGATCAAGCCACTAAAAGCGCTACCTATAATCACACCAATAGCAAGATCAATCATATTTCCTTTTAAGGCAAATTCTTTGAATTCTTTAAGCATTGCATTTCCCTCCTCGCGTATACGATGTACAGCAATTTAACTATCGCTTTTGGTAAAAAAAGAAAGAGGGAGAAGCTTATTTTCTTGAAAAATTACATTTCAAATATCAGCATTCTTTTCTCATAGTATTGCAATGTATAAAAAGTGCTAATTAATGCTTCATTATATGATAGTATGCTTTTAAGGTTCAGATGAATGGAAAGCTTCTTGCTAAAAGGCTGTATATCCTCTTCTTTTCAATGATAAAGTGAGAAAATTTGATTGATGAAATCATTGCAGGAATTTTATGGAAAAGTTTTGAAAAAGAAGAGAATTTACAAGACTACCGTTTTCTCTGCGAGAAAATTGGTCAACTTTTTAATATATGAGTAGGTTATTAAAGGAAGTAGGAAAGCATTTTCGAAATAAGGATAATCTTTTAACCACTCGATGTTTTTAAATAAACTTAATTAGTTGTTTCTTCTCGTTATGAGAGTTAATTTCTTTATTTGTATAGTATATTTTATTGGTGTTTTTTATTTTGAGAAGTTTAAATGAGATGAAAAAGGTAGTTTTCATTTTATGGAGGGAGATTTTGTGAGTTTTTTTCATTGTATTGGTCGTTCTGTTTTATTTATGTTGGATCCAGAGCGTGCACATCGTTTAGCCATTGCTGGATTGAAAACGGGGTTAAGTGGGTATCAAAAAATTTTTGATGAGCGCTTGTGTGTAACTGTTGCAGGCCTTAAATTTAAGAATTTTGTTGGTCTTGCTGCAGGTTTTGATAAAAACGCAGAGGTTATAGATGCTGTTCTAGGCTTAGGATTTGGTTTTACTGAGATTGGTACAGTTACACCAAAACCGCAAATGGGAAATCCCAAGCCACGACTTTTCCGTTTGGTGGAAGATGAAGCTATTATTAATAGAATGGGCTTTAACAATGACGGACATCAGGCTGTTTATAAAAGGGTTTGCGTGCGTAAGCAGGGCGGTATTGTAGGGATCAATATTGGTGCTAATAAAGATACGGTCAATAAGATTGACGATTATATTGCGGGCATTACTTGCTTTTATGATGTAGCTGATTATTTCACGATTAATGTTTCTTCACCTAATACGCCAGGTTTGCGTGATTTGCAGGCACGTAGTAATTTGAATCTTTTAATGAAGGCTGTTTCACAAGCGCGCAATGAAAAAAAGAAAAACATGGTGTCTCTGTTCCGATTTTTTTAAAAATTGCGCCTGATTTAACGGAGCAAGAATTAGATGATATAGCTGAGGAAATGAAATTATCTGATTTTGATGGTTTAATTGTTTCCAATACCACTCTTTCACGTCAAGGTCTTAAGAATAGTACATTGATTAGCGAGGAGGGAGGGCTGTCAGGACGTCCACTATTTGAGCATTCCACCGTTGTACTTGCGAAAATGCGTAAAAGATTGGGTAAAGATATTGCAATCATTGGTGTTGGTGGTGTACGTAATGCACAAACAGCTTTGGAAAAAATCAAAGCCGGAGCAGATTTAGTCCAGCTCTATAGCGGAATGGTTTATGAGGGGCCAGAACTTGCCGTAACTATTATGAGAGATGTTTTGCAGATTATGCAGCAAGATGGTGTTGATACTATAAAAGCTTATCGCGATCATAATGTTGACAATTGGGCAAAACGTGCACTTCTTTTGTCATGAGGTTGTTGTATTTTCACAAAAAAATGTAAGATTCTTTTTAAGGGGCTTGCAAACTCTCTTGATCTTCCGTATGTCACACAGATAGAGGATAAATATTTTTTAGGCGGTTGTAGCTCAGTTGGTTAGAGCGCTGGTTTGTGGCACCAGAGGTCGTAGGTTCAAATCCCACCAACCGTACCATTTTTCCAACATATTTTAAGATAATGGGAAGCTTAAAAAGATCGCGAAGCTCATTTTATCTTGATAAAGGTTGTGATGTTTTGTAAAACAAATTAAGTTGATGCCAGTTTTGCACGGTGTTTGTGCATAAAATGATGCCATAAAAAGGGGGAGCTTTAATTGTTTTTTAAGTTTGTGTGTTATAGCTGTGAGAAATAGCGAGCCAATGAAACGCAAAGGTTATAAGCCTGTTTCTGATTTTCTAAAAAGTTTGCGTGGTGTAAATAATTGGGAACAAGTTTCGCAATGGCTTTCATTCCGAGATGTGGAAGATATTGAGTGTATCACACCCGATCAGGCGGGGGTGGCACGTGGCAAGATGATGCTTTCTAAGAAATTCACATCAGAGACATCTTTAGCATTGCCTTCAGCAGTTTTTATGACAACAATTTCAGGATCTTATCCTGAAGATGGAAATGGTTTTGAATATCCAAAAACAGATGGTGATTTACGTCTTGAGCCTGATCTTTCTACACTGAGTATTGTGCCATGGGAAGATGCACCTACAGCGCAGGTGATTTGTGATCTTGTATATCAAAATGGGCAGGCTGTTGATTATACACCACGTAATGTTTTGCGCACAGTAATTGATTTTTATACTCAAATGGGGTTGAAACCGATTGTTTCACCAGAAATTGAGTTTTATTTAGTGGAAAAGAACCCTGATCCTGATTACCCTTTGGTACCTCCAGTTGGTCGTTCTGGGCGTTCAATTGGTGGTGGGCAAGGCTATTCGATTGCGGGTGTTAATGAATTTGATGAGCTGATTGACGATATTTATCAGTTTTCAGAGGCACAAGGATTGGAAATTGATACTCTCATTCATGAAGAAGGAGCAGGTCAATTTGAAATTAATTTACGTCATGGTGACCCTATTGAATTAGCTGATCAGGTTTTTATGTTTAAACGAACAATTCGTGAAGCAGCACTTAAACATAATATGTATGCAACTTTTATGGCTAAACCTATTCAGGGACAACCAGGGTCTGCCATGCATATTCACCAATCTGTTATCGATCAAAAAACTGGAGACAATATTTTTACAGAGAAAGATGGTGGGGAAAGTATGCGTTTTCGCCACTTTATTGGTGGTTTGCAAAAGCATATGGCAGGAGTATTTGTTATGCTTGCTCCTTATGTTAATTCTTATCGGCGCCTTATGCCGTGTTTTTCTGCACCGGTTAATTTGCGGTGGGGGTACGATAATCGTACTACAGCGTTTCGTGTTCCACGTTCTGTTCCACAGGGACGACGCGTTGAGAATAGGCTTCCTTCATCAGATGCCAATCCTTATTTAGCACTTGCTGCTTCTTTAGCTTGTGGTCTTATTGGTTTGCAGAACAAGCTTGAACCAGATGAGCCGGCAGAAAAGACTGTAAATGCTGATAATATTGAATTACCGCGTGGGTTAATTGAGGCGGTCAATTTATTTGAACAAGATAAAGCATTACGTGCTATTTTAGGAGATGCATTTGTAAGTACTTATGCTGCTATTAAACGACAAGAATTTGAAACTTTTATGCAAGTGATTAGCCCGTGGGAGCGTGAATATCTCCTGCTTAATGTTTAAATATTATCACTATGATTAATTCTCATCAAATTTCTCCAGGAGTTTCTTGGTATGAGGATACGTTGGAAGAGCGTCCTTCTTATCCGTTGTTTGTTGGTGAACAGATACAGTGCGATGTAGTTATTGTTGGAGGCGGATTTACAGGGCTTTCAGCTGCTTATCATTTAGCTAAGGCTGGAATGAGTGTTGTTTTGTTTGAAGCTTCATGTTTTGGCGATGGCGCTTCGGGGCGCAATGGTGGGCAATTGGGGACAGGTCAACGACAATGGGTAGAAACACTAGAGAACAAGTATGGTTTTGAACGAAGTAAAATATTATTTGATTTAGCTGAAGAGGCCAAAAGAGATATTTTATCTTGGTGCACCATGCCTGATTGTAATATCGACTTTATAGCAGGCCAACTTTCCGTTACCCATAAAAAACGTGAGATCAGATCTTATCAACAGCATGTTGAGGCTATGCAGCGTTATGGTTATCGTGGTCTTATTTTTATGGATAAGGCTGAAACAGATGAACGGCTTGGTTCGTCTTTTTATCATGGTGGTATTTATGATGTAGATACTGGCCATATCAATCCATTAAAGTTAATTGTTTGGTTGGCAAAAAAAGCAAAGAAAGTTGGTGCTAAACTTTATGAGAAGACTCAAGTAAAAGCGATAGAGCGCAGCAATAACCAGTGCGTAGTGGTGACAGAACGAGGCAATATAAAGGCTGAGAATATATTATTGGCGACCAATGCATATAATCTTGGGCTGCAGGATTTTGTGCAGAAACATATTTTTTCTATTCGCTCTTATATTGGAGCAACTGAACCATTATCAGAGTGTAGTCGGATTCTTCCTGGAAGAGAAGCGGTAGATGATTCCCGTTTTATGGTTCGTTATTTTCGAAAAAGTATCGACAATCGTTTATTATTTGGTGGGGTGGAAAGTTATAGTAACCAGTATCCAGTTGATTTAGATGAGCGTATACGTCGGCAAATTGTTGAAATTTATCCACACCTTCAGTCTATAAATTTGACTCATCGTTGGGGAGCAACAGTAGCAATTACGTTTGAGCGTATGCCTTATGTTCGCCAACTTATGCCAGGTGTTACTTATTGTGGAGGATATTCAGGGCACGGGGTTATGCTTGCTCCCTTTATAGGAAAATTATATGCTGAATGGTTATCTGGAAAACGTGAACGTTTTAAGTATTTTCAGGATTTAAAGATTTCATCCTTTCCGGGTGGTAAGATTTTTCGTTACCCGCTTATATTTTTAGCAATGAACTACTTTTCTTTGATGGACCATTTTTAATCAGTTACCATTTGAAATGAAGAAAATTAATGGCTTATTTAATATCTGTCTATTGTAATGGTAAAAGCTTTTGTAAATTTTGTAAGCTTGTATAACTGAGCGGAAAAATAGATAAGTTCGTAATAGTTAGTGAAATTATTCCAATATCTTTTTCTGATTGTGTTTAATGGTAGTGGTAATTTGACGGAACGAAAATTGCTCTTGTTTTTATCATTGTTAATATGTGAGGCAATTTAGTGAGCCAACATTTGTATTATAAAAGTTTTAAAGTTTCTTCTGAGTAATGAAGAATGGTGCAGTTTTTCATTCTTTTTCTTGAAAAGCATATTTGTTACATAGTTTTCAATCAGGCTAAATTTGATCACTTTCTTATGTAGTTACCCTTTATATTTCTACTGAGATTATATTGTCCTGAGAGGACAGAAAAATTTTACTCTGTTGTTATCGAAAGATGCGGTTGATATTTAAATTTTTTATTTGGTAGTTAGTTTATCACTTTTTGGTATCTCGTAATTAGATTGGGATAGAATGGTTTAGTAGCGTAGCTACACGTGAGTTGTTATTTATGAAAATCAATTGTCCGTAATTAAAAAATGGCAATTGAATTAAAGATACATTTGCGTAGGTATTTGATGAAAGGCAGATTTTTTGCATTAATCATTATCTGAAAAAGGAAATAGCGCAAATCAAGAAATACCTATTGTGATAGCAGAATGAGAACACAAAACACAGAGAATTTACGTGCATGTGATAAAAGTAAAAGTGCAAGAAATCTTAAAATTTTGGTATAGGTAATTTATGTGCTTGAGCAGCAGCTTTAAGCGTATTGACCATAAGCATGGCAATTGTCATAGGACCAACACCTCCTGGTACAGGAGTAATAGCAGCAGCTTTTTCTTTAACTTCTTCAAAATCTACATCACCAACAAGACGGGTTTTATTAGTACCTTTTTCTGAAGCTTCAATCCGGTTAATACCAACATCAATAACAATAGCTCCCTGCTTTACCCAATCTTTCTTAATGATATGTGGGCGACCAACAGCTACAACTAAAATATCAGCACTACGACACACTTCGTCAAGATCACGGGTGCGACTGTGGGCAATTGTTACGGTAGCATTGGCTGCCATCAATAAGGCTGCCATAGGTTTGCCAACAATATTAGAACGCCCAACGATGACCGCATCAAGACCTGATAAATCTCGCCCACATTGTTGTTCGATTATCATCATAACACCAGCAGGTGTGCAGGGAATGATAGTATCTTCAAGTATATTTGCTGCAAGTTTTCCTATATTGATATAGTGAAAACCATCAACATCTTTCTGGACGGCGATAGCTTGTGTTATTTTGTTCGTATTGATATGAGCAGGGAGGGGGAGTTGCACTAAAATCCCGTGGATTTTAGGATCGGAATTTAATGTTTCAATGAGTTGCAGGAGTTCTTCTTCTTTCGTATCTTGGGGAATTGTATGCTTAATTGAAAGGAAACCACATTCTTCAGCTTTTTTACTTTTTGAGGTAACATAAACCTGACTTGCAGGATCATCTCCAACAATGATAACGGCTATCCCAGGTTGTATTTTATGATTGTTATGAAGTTTTTTTGTTTCTTTCTTGACTTTATTAATGATGTTTTCGGCAAGCTTTTTTCCGTCAATAATATTGTCCATGAGAAGAATCCTTTCAGATAGGGATATTCATTTTTTAAAGTATTTGCTGATAGTAAAAAGAGTTTTATGGCACTATTTGAATAACCATAATTTACATGGTTTGCCTATCTTTTTCTTTTGGAGAGTAGTGGAAAATAGTTGCCTTATAAAGAGAGAGTAACATTGTTGTTTCAATAAAATTTGAATAAAAATAAAGGTAATTGAGTTATTAAATAGATATAGCAGATTATAGGATTATCAAAACCATTTTTTAATGATCATTTAGTTTCATTTTAATCTATTATAAGGTAAAAAATATAGAGGAAATTGTGCTCATCAGAATAATAAAATTTTTGAGTGGGGTTTTTGTAGCAGTTGTTTTTTTGCTTGGAACTTCTGTTATCGTTTTACCTTATCTTGTATCAACAGACGCGATTCGTGTTCGAATGGCACAGGATTTAAGCGCGTGGACAGGCTATAATGTTCAATTGCGTGAACCACCACGTTTGAAACTTTTTCCTTATCCAAAAGCATTTCTTTCAGGAATTACTTTAACATCCAAAATTGATGATGTTGCACCTTTAATGGAAGCAGAATCGATAGAAGTAGATCTTTCTTTAATTGATCTTCTTAGAGGATGTGTTTCTTTTTCAGAAACACGAATTGTGCATCCACAATTTGTTATGGAAAAACCTTTTAAAACAGTGTCTGATTTTTTTAATACGCTTTCACGGTCGCAAGGTACTTTGGGGTTAGCAGTACGTAATGCTCGTGAAATTGTTAAGCTCAATCCTGATCAACCAGATATAGAGAGCCTTTTAAACCAACCTTTTGGACGTATTGTTATCGAAAATGGTGTTCTTATTTATCGTGATAGTGTTTCTGATGTGACAGAAAAAATAACAGGACTGAATGCAACTATCGATTGGTCAGAATCGACACAAGCAGCGCGGTTTCGCGCAAATGCTCGTTGGCATGGAGAGTTAACGGAATTATTAATTAATGCTGATCAAGCTTTATTGCTTTTAGCAGGGGGCCAAAGCTCGCTTAGAGTGAGCTTCAATTCTTTGCGCGGTGGTATAACGTTTACGGGGAAAGCACGATTATCTGAATATTACATTTTTGACGGAAAAGTATCGATGCGTTCTCCTGGCTGGAATCAAACATTAGCTTGGATTGGTGGAAATCAGTTTTGGGGAGGAAGATTAAAGCTACCTATTGTATGGGAATCTCATTTTTTAGCACAGCCAAAACGTATCGAAATGAATAATATTACATTTAATATGGGTGCTGCAAATGCGCGTGGAGCTTTGGAATTTGATTTTCAAGACCGTGTTCCTAACATAATTGGATCTTTAGCTTTTGATGGTATGAGCCTTAATATATTGGAGTCTATATTTTCACCACTTGGTGAGGAAAATAAATTTTTTGATACGGCAATTTTTGATCGTATCGGATTAGATGTGCGAATTTCAGCACCCCAAGCAAAAATAGGTAAAATTGCACTTACAAATTTGGCAGCAACAATGCAAATTAAAAATGGGCATGGGATTTTTGATCTTGGAAATGCAAATATTTTTGGTGGATCTATTCAGAGTAATGTCCAAATTGTACCAGATGGTAAAAAGGCGCGTTTTGAAGGGCGCATTTCGGGGACTTCTGTTGATGCGCAAACTTTTTCAGAGGCTTTAGGACTAACTCCATCTATACAAGCTAAAACCGACTTCATTGTAACAATACAAATGCTTGTTAGTAGTTGGTCAGAAGTCCTTGAGAAAATGCAGGGACAATTAACAGTGAATATGCCTTCTGGCCGATTGTTGAGATACGATTTAAATGAATTGCAGCACAAGCTTTCAGAGAATGAACAGTTTTTTTTAATAAATAACCACGCGGTTTCAACACCTTTTGAGCGTTTAAATATTAAAGCAAAATTTTCTGATGGCATGGTGACGGAGATAGAATCATTAATGCATACGGTAGATTGGAATTTGTCTATTGGTGGTTTAATTGCAGTGCCTATTACCAAGAAAAAGCAGGAAGATTTTATATTGCAAGGACGGTTACAGAAAAATAATCGTTCAGATACTTTATGCAAAGATGTTCAGTGTCTTACTAATAGCCTTGTGCGGCCTTTTAGTTTTTCATTTAGCTCTACGGAGCAGTCTCTAGGGCAATTTTTTGTTAAGAAAAATATCGATGAGAATTAAATCTTTGTTTTTCATTGTTGATTTTGATTTTAGAAAATCACTCGAAAAATATTGTTTTAGAATGAAATTTAAAGACTACACTTGCAGGCTGTCTGTCTAACGCATTTGAGAGGAAATACCATAACCATCTGTGGCAATTATATGCTTTCCCTTTGTTCCAACTGAGCTAATCCCTATAGTGATCAGAATAACGGCTAAAATTGTAGCAATAGTAATAACAGTAGCTCTTTTAGCAGACATATCTTCCTCCAATCATAGGGCAAATCGTTGAGTGCAAGAGAGAGTATAGAGTATTTTGTGATCAATTTTTATGCGGACAGAATCATTTAACATTCTATTTGTTCCAATTATTATAAATAAAAGTAAATAATTCTACTACTCTTCAATATATTGTAGCTCTATGAGGCTGATTTTTCTTTTGATTGTACTTTTTGTTTTATCATCTTGACGATTGTAATTTGCTCTGTCACAAATTTTTTATGCGTGTGAATTATAAATTTCAAAGGTTGTTTATTCAGCAGCCACTTTCTTTGAACAGAGAAATAGAGATAGAAGGAGCTCAAGTTTCTTACCTTGTGCATGTTTTGCGCATGAAAGAGGGAGCTCAGATTTTGCTTTTTAACGGGCAAGATGGTGAATGGTTGGCCAAGATTACTGCTATTAAAAAAAGTTTGTAGTGGTTCAACTTATTCATCAAACAAGGCCTCAAACAACATGTTCAGATCTTATTTATTGTTTTGCTCCACTTAAACATGCGCGTTTAGATTATATGGTACAAAAGGTTGTAGAAATGGGGGTATCTATTTTACAGCCTGTTATAACACATCATACACAAGTTTCTCGTATCAATATGGCACGTATAAAGGCTAATATTATTGAAGCGGCTGAACAATGTGGCATTTTATCTTTACCGGAATGCTTACCTGCTGTATCGTTAAAAACGCTTTTAGCGCATTGGGATAAGACACACTCTTTGTTTTTTTGTGATGAGTCGCATGAAATACAAAATCCATTACCTCTTTTAAAGAAGCATGGAACTGTTCCGCTTGGTGTTCTTATTGGGCCAGAAGGAGGATTTAGTGAAGAAGAACAGGTCCTTTTAAGAAAACATTCTTTTGTGATTTCTATATCATTAGGTCCACGTATTTTACGTGCTGATACTGCAGCTGTTGCGGCTTTGGCCCTTATTAATACTACAATAGAGGCTTGGTCAATCGATTAAGAAGCTTGCAATATCATTTAAAACAATTCATTTAAAATAGTGGAACTTATTGATAAGGTAAAATAATTTATGGCGCTTGATACAACTGATGAAAGTGAAATTCACAATTTAGATTCTCTAGTTGGTTATCTCCAAGAGGGTTGTAAAGCAGAAAATGACTGGTGTATTGGTACAGAGCATGAAAAATTTCCATTCTATATAAATGGTTTTCGTCCTGTTCCATATGAAGGTGCAAAAGGTATTCGTGCACTTTTAGAGGGGATGCAACAAGCTCTAGGGTGGAAAGCTATTTTAGATGAAGGAAATATTGTTGGGCTTGTAGAATCAGCGGGTCAAGGTGCAATTTCTTTAGAACCTGGTGGGCAGTTTGAACTATCTGGTGCACCATTGAAAACGGTTGGCCACACTTATTGTGAGCTGATGGAGCATTTGACTCTTCTCAAAAAAATTTCGGGACCATTAGGTATCGGTTTTTTAGGTATTGGGGCTAGTCCAAAATGGACTTTAGCTGAAACACCGCAAATGCCCAAATCACGTTATCAAATTATGACTAAATACATGCCAAAAGTTGGTCATAATGGTCTTGATATGATGTATAGAACAGCGACTATTCAAGTAAATCTTGATTTTTCATCTGAAACTGATATGCGGCGGAAAATGCAAGTGTCACTGAAGTTGCAATCCATTGCAACAGCATTATTTGCCAGTTCACCTTTTATTGAGGGGCGACCAAATGATTTGTTGTCGTGGCGTTCTCATGTTTGGTGTAATACTGATAATCAAAGAACAGGAATACTTCCTTTTATATTTTCCGAACGCTTTGGGTTTGCTGATTATGTTGAATGGGCACTTGATGTACCGATGTATTTTATTATACGCGATGGGCATTATCATGATTGTACACATATAACTTTTCGCCAATTTATGAATGGAGCATTGAAAGGGCAAATTGTAGATTCAACACCTAATATAGGAGATTGGGTAGATCACTTGTCGACTTTGTTTCCTGAAGTGCGTTTAAAACGCTTTTTAGAAATGAGAGGTGCTGATGGCGGGTCTTGGCAACATATCTGTGCATTATCTGCTTTTTGGGTTGGTCTTCTTTATGATAGCGAAGCACTTAATGAGGCAGAAGCTTTAACGAAAGATTGGTGTTTTGAAGAAGTTTTGGATATGCGTAGACGTGTTCCAAAAGAGGGACTACAAACGCCTTTTCGTCAAACGATAATTTTAGAATTAGCACGTCAGGCTATTGCGATTTCACGCAAGGGATTAAGAAATCGCAAGCAATATGATACTTGCGGTTATGATGAAGAAAGTTTTCTTAGTCCTTTAGAAGAAATGATTGCAGTGGGTCAAACGGATGCTGATAGGTTGTTATCTAAGTATCATTCTATTTGGGGCGGGTCTGTAGAACCAGTGTTTTTAGAATGTGCTTATTAGATTTTTGAAGTAGGAGAAAATTTTTGTGTCTTTGTGGTAAAAAAAACATACACGTGCTTTCTCTTGTCTATTCTTTAAGAATAGCTAAAATATTTGTAATTACGAAGCTCTCAATAATGGATGAGAATCGGTAATTATATTTAGGAACAGAGTAAAGTTTATTTAAAATAAAAAGAGAATTTTATTTACAGATTACCATTTAAGATTGGATATTTAATATCACGTAACTCTCTTGTTTGAGCTATTTTATAGCGCATAAACAAAAAATATATTATCGTGCAAAAACAGCTCGACCGTTACTAATGAGGCCTTCTCTTTGCGCGCGTTTACGAGCAAGTTTACGTGTACGACGAATAGCTTCAGCCTTTTCACGAGCCCGTTTTTCCGATGGTTTTTCATAATATCCACGCATCTTCATTTCACGAAAGATGCCTTCGCGCTGCATTTTCTTTTTTAGCGCACGCAATGCTTGATCAACATTATTATCACGAACGAGTACTTGCACAGTTTACCTTACTTTGTTTCAATGTTCTAAATAAATAGGCAAAAGCCCATCACCCTTTGAACAAAGTCAAAAGGATTATATTAGCAATGCGCATACCATATAAATAAGGTGGTTGTCTATATTGCTTTTCAAAAACTCTATTTTTTTTGCTACACGCAGTTTTTTGCAATGAACAATTGCACTTACAAATATGTGTTTATAAAAATTGCTAATTTCATTGTTTAAATCAAAAATCAAGATGAATTTTTCAGTGACAAGTAGGGTTAGACATAGATTATGCTATTCTAGCAATTGCTCTATACCAAGGTGGCTAATAGAAAGTGATTCAACATAAAAACAATCAAAAAGCTGCAAAAAGTTGGGGGGGAGAAATCGAGAATTCATTAAAACTAACAAAATCAAAAGCCTTTAATTTCTCTATAGCCTTTTGATTCTACTGATATTTGGCGCACCCGAAGAGATTCGAACTCCTGACCCCCAGATTCGTAGTCTGGTGCTCTATCCAGCTGAGCTACGGGTGCATAAATTTTCAGTCTCTTAATATCGTTAAGACATGGGGTTCCTAATCGTTTCGTTGATGAATTGCAAGTAAAACTTGGTAAAAAAGTTTTTTTGTTTAAAGTTTAAGGTGTTTATGATTTCTATAAAGCGTCTGTGTAGTATTATTATTTTCTTCATTTGGTTCATGGTAAGAATCTAAGATGAACGATAGTTAACTTGACGGTCTGTTTTATGAAAGATAGTCAAATTAATAGGATTATATAGATGAGATACGTTTTTGCAGTGTGGTTACACTCTTTACGATTCGATTTTTGCAAAATTCGAATGTTGCTGCTGGAGACTATTTCAAATGCATTGGTGTAAGTAAACGACGAAGCAAGGATAGATGTATGGAGTCGCTGAAAAAGATCATTCCATTAATGCTTTTGGGTGTTATTTGTATTGCCATTTATTTTTGGCCAAAACACAATATAGAGTACCTTGTTCATACAGAAGGTACAACAAAAATGCACCGCATGCTGTATCAAAAGCATCAATGGGAATGCCGCCGGTAAATGTTGTCGTTGATCTTGTTAAAGTTCAGGATTTTTATGAACGTCTTAATGCTATTGGTAGTGGACGGGCTATTGCAGAGGTCAATTTAACTCCTTGGTCAGGAGGTGTTGTTGATAAGATCTTTGTGTCTGCTGGTACAAAAGTGCAGGCGGGTGATGCAATTGTAAAGCTTGATTCTAAAAAGGAAGAAATAGCAGCTGCAAGAGCGAAAGTTCAACGCGACAATAGTGCCTTAACGCTTTCACGTATTCTTAAGTTACGTGCGACTAATACAGCAACAGAGGTTCAAGAGATTACTGCGCGCTTGGAATTAGAGAATGCAAATTTAACTTTGTCTGATGCTGATTTAGCACTTGATCGGCGGACAATTCGTGCACCAATTAGTGGAATTGTTGGTATTTTACCTATTGATGTGGGAAATTCTGTTGGTCTTGATACTGTGGTAGGTCGTATTGAAAATAACGAACGTATTTTGGTTGATATCTGGGTACCTGAACGATATGCATCACGTATCCATAAAGGGGATGAAGTGACTGCAACCTTAATAGCCCAGCCGGATAAAACTTTTGTTGGCCATGTGTATGCGCTTGATAATATGGTTGATGCACAAAGCCGCACACTTCACGTTCAAATTGAAATTCAGAATGAAAAAAATGTACTTATGTCTGGTATGTCTTTTTCTGTTACGTTTCAATTTCATGATGGTTCTTTCCCGGTTGTTGATCCTCTTGCCGTTCAATGGAGCAGTAGGGGGTCATTCGTTTGGCGTGTGAAAGAGGATAAAGTAGAATACGTTCCAGTATCGATTATTCAGCATAGAGCAAATCAAGTATTTGTAAAAGCTCCCTTGGAAGATGGTGATCAGATTGTCGTTCAAGGGGTACAAATGCTTCGTCCAGGTGGTCATGTCATTATTAATGATTCAAAGGCTCATCAAAAGCAATTATCAGAACCTAATGGGCAGGATGGGCAATGAGTCAAGAAGTTGAGAAGCAACAATCTTTAGCAAAGTCAGAACAAACCGGTATAATGGCGTTTTTTATTCGCAGGCCAGTTTTTACCTTTGTTTTAAATGCTATGATTGTGATTGCAGGGATTTCTGCATGGATGAGCGTTGATGTTCGTGAATTGCCAGATGTAGATATTCCAGTGGCAACAATTAAGACGACTTTTACTGGTGCATCAGCAGAAACAATTGATCGTGAAATTACGAAAGTTATAGAAGATGCCGTTTCTCGTGTGTCAGGTGTTAAAACAATTTCTTCAGGTTCCGCTTTTGGTCGTTCCCGTGTAGAGGTTAAATTTAATGTTGGTGTTGATTTAAATGTTGCAGCATCTGATATTCGCGATGCTATTTCTCGTATTACTTATTCTCTACCAAAAGATGCGGAGCCACCTATAATCATTAAAGCAGATTCAAATGCTGCTGCGATGATGTATTTGGTTGTAACATCACCAACGATGAATATTGATGATTTAACAACGGTTGTGAACGATCAAATTGTTGATGCACTTTCTGCTGTTGATGGTGTTGGTGATGTACAGGTTGATAACGCGCGTGTGAAGATTTTTCAAATTGATATTGATCAAGCAAAGCTTGCCAGTTATGGGTTAACTGTAGGGGATATTTCACGTGTTTTGTCTGATATGACCACTGATGCACCTGTGGGGTCATTGCGTAATTCTGAGCAAGCTTTAATTGTGCGTGCAACCGCTCGTTTAACAACACCAGAAGCTTTTGAACAAGTTGTGTTAAAGCCTCATGTACGTCTTGGTGATGTGGCGCATGTTACTTTATCCCCTGATGTAGAAACAGTTATTCTTCGTGTAAACGGAAAGGTGGGGATTGGGTTAGGTATTGTGCGTAAGGCACAGTCCAATACTCTTGATATTTCCAAAAATGTTCGGGCAGTTGTTGAGCATCTCAAAACTGTTCTCCCTTCTTCTGTCCATATAAGTATTCCTAATGACGATGCTATTTTTATTAAGAGTGCTCTTCATGAAGTTGAGGTTGCATTAGTTATTGCTGTGCTTAGTGTTGTTTTGATCATTTTTCTATTTCTAGGGGATATTCGTATAACACTTATACCCGCTGTGTCTATTCCAGTAGCTCTGATTGGGACAATTGCTGCAATTTATCTTGCGGGCTTTTCCCTAAATATTCTCACGTTTCTAGGGCTTGTTTTAGCGACAGGACTTGTTGTGGACGATGCAATTGTTGTTCTTGAGAATATTGTTCGGTGGCGCAATATGGGATTTGGTGCTCGGTCAGCAGCGGTGTTGGGAACGCAAGAAGTATTTTTTGCTGTTGTGGCAACGACATTAACGTTGGTGGCTGTTTTTGTGCCTATTTCCTTTCTTCCTGGGCAGATAGGGGGACTTTTTAGAGAATTTGGTTTCGTGTTGGCAGTGTCTGTTCTGCTTTCTTCGGTTGTTGCTTTAACTCTTTGTCCTATGCTTGCTTCACGCTTTCTTAAAGAAGAAAAGCATGTTGAAGATGATGAACAAAAGGAACATCGTTTAATTTTTCTGTCTCGGATGAGTGCTTTCTTTAGTAGGGGGTATGCTCATAGTTTGCATAAATGTTTGGAACGACCTTGGACTGTTGTCTTTGGTTCGCTTATTTTCTTCGTCCTCTGTCTTGGAGGCTATGTGACGCTTAAGCAGGAGTTGACGCCAGCAGAAGATAGGGGGATTATTTTTTTAGTTGTTAGTGGGCCGCAAGATATTTCAGTGCAGTATCTCAATGAGCAAGTGCAGCAAATTGAAGCGAGCTTAAAACCGTTGCGTGATGCTGGTGAAATTGTTAACAGTTATTCTATTTCTGGAGCTGGAGGTTCATCTAACAATGGTTTTCTTATCTTGTTGCTTTCGTCTTGGGACAAGCGTTCGCGTAGCCAGCAAGAAATTTTAAAAGATGTTAATGCAAAAGTTAGGCAGTTTCCGGGAGTTTTTGCTTTTGCTGCACAAATTAGTTCTTTAGGGGTTTCAGGAATTATTGGCCAAGGATTGCAATTTGCGATTGTTGGAGATAATTACACCCAACTACAATCAATTGCTGATAAGCTTGTAAGCATTTTGCGTACCGATCCGCAGTTTGTTCGTCCGCGGCTTACTGTTGATGCGACGCAACCTCAATTTTTTATTGAAATTGACCGAGAAAAAGCTTCTGATTTAGGGATTGATATCACTAATTTGGGTAATACATTGCAAACAATGGTGGATGGGAAGCAGATTGGCTCGATTTATGTGGATGACCATGCTTATGATGTAAAGCTTACATCACGTAAAAATCCTATTAATAACCCTGCTGATTTGGAAAATGTTTTTTTAAAAACCAAAGACGGTAAATATGTTCCCTTATCGGTTATTACGGATTTACATGAAAAAGCTATTGCGCCTCAATTAAAACGAGAAGAACGCATGAGCGCTGTCGTTATAGGTGCAAATCTTGCTCCAGGAGTTTCTTTAGGAAGTGCTTATAAGACTGTAAAAGAAGCCGCGCTTCCTTTATTGTCAGAGGGAAATTATATTATTCCTTTAGGAGATGCAGCAACTCTTGGTGAAACGTCTTCTGATTTAATGATCGTTTTTGGAATTGCTTTTGTAATTATTTTATTAATTTTAGCTGCGCAGTTTGAAAGCTTTATTTCAGGCTTTATTATAATGGCTACTGTACCATTAGGAGTTGGTTGCGCAGTAATTGCCATGCTTTTGGGTGGTGTTAGTCTCAATATTTATAGTCAAATTGGTTTGATTTTATTAATTGGTATTATGGCTAAAAATGGTATTCTGATTGTTGAATTTGCAGATCAATTGCGCGATCAAGGTAAAAGTGTACGTGAAGCTGTAGAAGAAGCAGCTAATGTTCGTCTTAGACCAGTTTGTATGACGATGATTTGCGCTATTTTAGGAGGTATTCCTTTGGTTTTAGCAAAGGGTGCTGGTGCAGAAGCACGTGTAGCTTTAGGTTGGGTTATTGTTGGTGGTTTGGGTTTGGCAACTGTTTTTACCCTTTATGTAACACCAGTTGTTTATCTATTTCTTGGACGTTTTATAAAATCAAAAGCAGAAGAAGCTGAACATTTGACAAAAGAATTAAGCCAAGTCAAATAACTGCTTTCAAACAGACGATTGACACAGTTTTTTTTATTTTTGTCTAAAAGGTGCCATTTGAGTGCTTATCTTTCTATTTTTGTGTTATTTCATATGTGAGCAGTACAAAATAGGTTAGAGTATAGGAACTATCCTCTATTTTAGAGTCATTTGTGTTTTGATATTATTGTCAATGAGACCATGGGAAAATAATTATGGTTCGCAATGAAAGAGCCTTTGAAGTAGCTTTGAAGGCTTTGAAAAGGCATATTATAGAAGACAAGGTTTGTGATATTCGTCGACATTTTGCAGAAGATGAACAGCGCTTTACTCGTTTTTCTTTAAGACTTGATGATTTCCTTTTTGATTTTTCAAAGTGTGGTGTAACATTAAATACGCTGAAACTCTTAGATAATCTTGCTATTGCAGCAGATGTTTCAGGCAAGTGTAAGGCGATGTTTTTAGGTAAAGCTATTAACGTAACTGAAAAACGCTCGGCTCTTCACATTGCGTTACGTTTGTCTGCTGATGAAGTTTTTATGTTGAATGAGCGTAATATTGTTCAGGACATCCAAGCCGTTCTTACCCGTATGGAAAAATTTTCTGAAATGGTTCGTTGTGGTAACTATAGAGGGTATAGTGGTGAGAGGATAACTGATATTGTAAATATTGGTATTGGGGGGTCTGATCTTGGACCTGCAATGGTTACCCATGCTTTAAAACCTTATCATGATGGACCACGTTGTCATTTTATTTCTAATGTAGATGGTGCACATATTGTTGATGTTCTTGCTAATTTGAATCCGAAAACAACACTTTTTATTATTGCTTCTAAAACTTTTACAACATCTGAAACAGTAGCAAACGCTAAAGTTGCACGCCAATGGATCAGTTCACATTTGGGAGAAGAAGCGGTAAAAATGCATTTTGTTGGCGTTTCCAGCGCGGCCGATAAAGTGATGGAATTTGGTATAGATTCTTCAAGGTTTTTTGAATTTTGGAATTGGGTTGGGGGGCGTTATTCAATTTGGTCAGCGATTGGTCTTGTTGTTATGTTGGCAATTGGTGGTCAAAACTTTCGCCAGTTTCTCAAGGGTGCGCGCCAGATGGACGAGCATTTTAAAACTGCACCTTTGCATAAAAATATTCCGATTCGATTTGCTCTTTTAGGATTCTGGCATCGTGTTATTTGTGGTTATTCATCACGTGCAGTCATTCCTTATGCGCAGCGTTTAGTGCGCTTTCCAGCTTATTTACAGCAGCTTGATATGGAATCAAATGGCAAGCATATTTCTTTAGATGGCAAGCCAATAGGCTTTTCAAGTGGTCCAGTTGTTTGGGGCGATTCGGGAACAAATGGACAACATGCTTTTTTTCAATTTCTGCATCAAGGAACGGATATCATTCCTGTGGAGTTTGTTTTATTTGTAAAAGGGCATGAACCACATTTAAGTCATATGCATGATATATTAATGGCTAATTGTTTGGCGCAATCAGAGGCTTTGATGAAAGGCCACCTTATTAAGGGCAGTTGGAACACTGTTGTTAATAATGCAATTGATGGTAGTGAAGCAGATAATTTAGTGCTTCATAAAAGTTTGAGAGGGAACAGGCCAAGCATTATGCTAATTCAGGATTTATTAACACCCTTTGCGCTTGGTCGTTTAATGGCGCTTTATGAGCATCGTATTTTTATTGAAGGTGTTTTAATGAATATTAATTCATTTGATCAATGGGGTGTTGAATTTGGTAAAGAATTAGCAAATGAATTGTTACCTATTGTACGTGGAGAATCTAAAACTAATAATCACGATAGTTCAACATTAGGACTATTGGCACATATTCAAGCGAGACGTGTTGAATAAAAAGATTTGAGACTTATCTCAATTTTCTTAGTACTGGCGGAGAGAGAGGGATTTGAACCCCCGATAGGGTTGCCCCTATGCCGCATTTCGAGTGCGGTGCTTTCAACCACTCAGCCATCTCTCCATATGTAAATGCAGTAAAATTTTCATTATATAATTTGTGTATGGATGCTTGATAATCTTCAATTGTTTTAAGTACAACCTTTTTTTGCTTCTTTGTTGGCTTTTCTTGACAGAGAATAGAAATTCTATCATATATGTAAATGTTAAGGGAGCTTGCGCTCTAAAAGGTGCTGTTTATCCCTTTTAAATTATTACGACTGATAAAAAGAAGCCTATTTCCCTACTGAACTAAAGCAGAAGTGAACTAAGAGCGGGATCGAACGAAAGGATAAAAAATGTTCGCAGTCATTAAAACAGGTGGTAAGCAATATCGTGTTGTTGCTAACCAGGTATTAAAAGTTGAAAAGATCATTGGCAACGCTGGTGATATCGTTAAATTCGACAATGTATTGATGATGGGTGAGGGGGAGAGTGTAGCTATTGGTGCACCTGTTATCGCTGAGGGTTTAGTTACAGCTGAAATTGTAGAACAAGGACGTGCTCGTAAGGTTATTGCATTTAAGAAACGGCGTCGTCAAAATTCGAAGCGTACTCGTGGTCATCGCCAAGAAATAACGACACTTCGTATTTTAGAAATTTTAGCGGATGGTTCAAAGCCTAAAAAACAGTAGCTAAGTCGGTTGAGAAGAAAGCAGCTGTACCAAAAGAGGCAAAAACTTCTACTCCTTCTAAGGAAACTGCCACAAAAACTGCTAAAAAGAAGGTTGCGTCACAAAAAACAGCTGCGATATCAAAAAGTAAAGAAGACTAAGGGAGAATTCCATGGCACATAAAAAAGCTGGCGGTTCCTCACGTAATGGCCGCGATTCAGAATCAAAACGTCTTGGCGTTAAGAAATTTGGTGGTGAAGCTGTTATTGCGGGAAACATTATCGTACGTCAACGCGGTACACGTTGGCATCCTGGTGAGAATGTTGGTATTGGAAAAGATCATACTCTTTTTGCGCTTTCAAATGGGAAAGTTTCTTTTCGTAAGAAAGCAGATAACCGCGCTTATGTTTCAGTCATTCCTATGTGACGGGGACAGAGGTAATCTGAGTATTCTTTAAAATAGATCGGTATATATTGGATTTCGGTTTTAAAACTTTGGGGCATTAAAAAAATAATGTCCCATTTTTTATTCTAGCTATACGATAAGTGTTAGGACTATATAAGAAGCTGACACAAAACAGAATTTTCTGATTATTTTGCTGAAAGATTCATTTTAGGTTTCCTTTATCTGAAGATATTGAGTGATAATTTGGATTCTACAACAGATTTTTTCTGTTTATACAATTTTACTTGAAAATGAAACTTTGATTACTCAAAGTTTATAACTTGGTGGTGAGAGGTGACGGTATTGCTTGATCTTAGAATCAAGTGGGTAGGTAATCCGTAAGTGTATTTTAAAGATAAATGGTTCTTTATTGAGATGTGCTCTGTTGAATTATTTATGTTGGATTTAATTTAACTGAACTCAAATCAACAGTATAAGTTATTCATTTTTAAATAACATTTCATTTAGTATCATTTTACAGGCAATTTATTATTTTTGATGCAGTTTGGCTTTGACTGCACAAAAAGTTGTGAGGTTGATAACGATATTAGGGGATAATATTTCATATAGCTATTTTATTAGTATACGCTTAATATTTCAGCAATTTTTACTGTAAGAATCAATTTTAGTGTTAAGATTAAGTAGGTGTTGTTTAATAAGTGATATAGGTAGTTTTTATGATAACTGATCTGATGAAGAGATAACCATAAGTACTGTCATTATATTAAAACTATCTGAAAGTTTGTTTATTAAATTAATTACCACAACGATGAGAAACATGATCCTGTTTATGGTATCAATTCTTTTCTATTGAATATTTCTGAATTATTTGAACGAGAAAAATCGTAATGAAATAAATTGGTAATTTTTATTTAGGGTTATTTCTTGATACATAAAAAAGCTTCACTTCACTCTTGTGTGGGCTATTATAAATGATTTCTGAATTAATTACAGATTTTAAGGATTCTACCTCACTTATGTAATGAAAACAGCTGCAAAGCAGGCATTTTTTACACGAGAATTATCCTGATGATGGTACTTTGTAGTTTTAATGTCATCGTTAGGTGAGTGTTTAAAATATTATTGAAATATTTTTTAACAGTCTTTCCATTAATTTCTAATGATTTTATTGATAAGAACATTATGCTATTTATATGTTATACAAAAATAAATATATAATGATAAAATATAAAGTTAAAATAGCAATATTTTTATTATAAAAACAATCAATTACATCTGTACAGTATTTTTCCATAAAACAAAATTAGCAATACTGAAAGATTTTTTGAGATTGTCTGATAATTGTATCGTTGGCTATAATAACGATTATTTTTTCAGCCTATTATTATGTAAGTTTCAAGATTTTAAAGGTGTACTGTAGATATCATTGAACATAAAATGTGTTTCAGTGTTCGTTGGAACCCGTCTTATAAAAATACAAAAAAATTATTTATTGGTGCTCTTGCCATTTTATTAATGCGCGTTATGTAAAGAACAAATTGATCTTTAATAAAGAAATTTTTACAGCAAAATGGATTATATTTTTGATGGAGGTTATGCAATATTTTTAAGAATAAGTTGTATATTTTCTTTGTTTGAAGGCCTTTAATTAAAAAGGCTCTAATCTTTTCTAAGCTCCAATATTTTTAAGAGATTTTAGAACGATGCCGAAATAAATCATAGCATCGAAAGAATTGTTTTACCTTTTTTCATTTTTTCCTAGTGCGCAACAGTGGCTTTGCAAAAGGCTTTTCTTTGCTTTTTGTGATGATGTTGGTCTCTGTTTTGGTGCTTCAATATATTGCCTTATTTCAAGGGATGTTATGCAAAAATTGTATTTAAGCTCAAAAAACAATGAATCGAATTGTTGTCATTTTCTCTATAAATCGTTTTGGATCAAGGTGGTTTCATTAGGGGCTGTGGTTTCATTAGGGGCTACAGTGATGATATTTCTATCGAGTGTTTTTCCAGTTTTTGCTACTGATCAGGGTGTTAAATATGGTTCAGATGCGTACGCAAAAAATCAACAAGATACTGCAATCGGCAGGGAAGCACAGGCTAAGGGGGATGGTGCTACGGCTGTAGGTTCCTTTAGCCAGGCTGGTCAGCAAAATTCCACAGCGGTGGGTAGGTATGCAAAGGCTAATGGTTATGGTGGGACAGCCATAGGGACTTTAGCTACTACAGATAAATTTGGTGGAACTACATTAGGTACGGCTATTGGTTATAGTGCAGAATCACTTGTGTGGGGTGGTGTCGCTCTGGGCAGTCACTCTAAGGCTGATGTTAAGGAGGGAACTGCCGGTTATAATCCTGAAAGTGGTGTCACTTCATTAGATAGGTCATTAGCATGGAAAAGTACTAGAGGTGCAGTTAGCATTGGTGATGTAACCAAGGAATACACACGACAGATTGTAGGGGTAGCAGCTGGTACTCAGGATACTGATGCAGTGAACGTTGCGCAGCTAAAAGCATTAAGAAAATGGGTAGAAGACAAAGATGGCATTTGGAAATTTTCTGTGAATAGCAAAGATACTACAAGAATTAATTACGTGAAAAGGCTCGATTTAATTGAAGGTAAAAATATTGAAATTGTTAAAAATGGTAATAAGGTAACATTTGGTTTAACTGAGAGTGTTAAGCTAAAGGGTATTGAAATAGAAAATGCTGCTCTGAAGATAAATAGTAATGGGATTGATGCTGGAAATAAAAATATTACAAACGTGGCAGAAGGAAAAATTACTGAAGAATCGGCAGAAGCAGTTTCAGGTAAGCAGCTTTATAAGATGGGTAATGATATATCTCAATATTTAGGGGGTGGTGCAACATTTCGTGAGGATGGTTTTTTCGGGCCACAATATATTTTATCTAAAGTTTCTACAGATGGAAGTGTGAAACGGGCTGATTTTAATGATGTTGGCAGTGCTTTTATAGAACTTGATGCAAATATCAAGAATGTAAATAATCATCTAAAATATGTGTCCGGTAACTTTAGGGAAGCAATCGATAAGATTTCTGAAGATTTGAAACATAATACTGTGACATGGAGTGAATCTGACAAAGCCTTTGTTGCGCTTCATACAGAAAACGGGAAAAGAAAAAATAGCAAACTTACATTTCTTATGGATGGAGATATTACTCCTAACTCCACTGATGCTGTTACAGGTAGGCAGCTTTGGAAGACAAATAAGAGGATTAAAAGTCTTAAAGATAAAGTTAATAATGTGATTGATCGAGTTAACACCCTTACTGATGGGGTTGTTACTTATGACAAAGATGAATATGGGAAAAAAGCTAATAGTATCACTTTAGTAGGTGGTAAAGAAGGTGAGCCTGTGCTCATTGACAATGTTGCAAATGGTGAAATCGAAGAAGGTTCAAAACAAGCAGTCAATGGTGGGCAGCTGCATGATTACGTTAAAGAACAAACACAACTTGCTCTTGCAGACGCCAACAAATATACAGATGAAAAAATAGGGAATATGGTTAATGATGCTGTTGCACAAGCTAATGCCTATACTGATATGAAGTTTGAGGCCTTAAATTATAGAGTTGAAAGCGTCCAAAAAGAAGCAAGACAAGCAGCAGCAATCGGTTTGGCTGTAGCGAACTTGCATTACATTGAGACACCAGGGATGCTCAGTATTGCATTTGGTAGTGGTGTATGGCGTGGTCAATCAGCACTTGCTTTTGGAACTGGTTATATGTCTGAAGATGGAAAGATGCGTTCCAACTTCTCCGTTACCACTTCTGGAGGGCATTGGGGTGTAGGAGCAGGATTAAGCTTAGCATTGAAATAATGATAAGAAACCGGAAATATATTACAAGTCTTTTGTTTATTCTTGTTTTTTTAGGAAAGGCTGTAAGCTTTGCTGAGGAGCAAGAGAGTGTTTATACAGTGCATCCACCGCAATTATCAGTGCCCGGTGGAAAGCCTGGTGAAACACGCCGGATTATTATGCAGTTTGATTACTGGACATTAATTTGCGATGAAAACAAAACAATAAAACAAGGCATCTGTAATGTAACTCAGACAATCCATAATGATAAAGAAGGTAACAAGGTCTTTAGCTGGTCACTTGTTTCTACAAAAAATGGTCAACCAGTTATGTTGTTACGGACATTGCCAAACGCTAACACAAATGCTCCTATTCAAGTCTTTATGGAAGGTGTCGAAAAACCGCTTCTTATTAGCTATAAGCAGTGCAATCGAGAAATCTGCTTAGCGCAGTATCCTGTAGGGCCTGTTTTAATGAAACAGATAAGTAAGAGTAGCAATGTACGCATTTCTTATCAGCTTAAAGAGGGAAAAACACTTTCCTTTGTGGCGCCATTTAAGGGCTTGGGTGAGGCGCTTCTCTCTTTGCAATAAATAAAATCAAAAAATATGATTTTACCTATTTCAGCATTGTTTTAATGAATAAAGTAATTTTTTATTGCTTAAAGTAATATAATTTAAGCTTGCAGGTTATTTCTTTCTGAATATAGTGCAAACCTCTGGAGAGGTGGCCGAGTGGTTGAAGGCGCACGCCTGGAACGCGTGTATATGGGAAACCATATCGAGGGTTCGAATCCCTCTCTCTCCGCCAAAATATAATAAAATCAAATAATTATGTAGAAGTTAGAGAATTTTTATTGCTTTGATTTTATTAAGTTTTGCAGATACTATTTTTTGCTTTTTGTAGTTTTTAGTTGATTCAATAGTTGGTTTTTTGTGATTAGCACTCTTTATATAAAGAGATGCCATGCTATCTTCAGTTCACCCAAAATTGCTTTTATACGTGAAATTTGCATCTCTGCATGAGCTGCTCTTTTATTATAGCTTGTGCTTTTTATCTTATAAGCCGATTTTTTAATGTTTGCTGCGTTACGCGCTTTTTTAAGCGAGTTATCAAGGGATTTCTCGATAAGTTTCTTGCTTTACTTGTCATTGATGAATGTTTCATCGCCCATATGATCAATTTAAAGTATTTTTACCGGTTTAGGCAAGATGAGAATTTGCTTGTTTCTGTCTCTAAATGAATGAATATTATTCGTTACGATTTTTCAAAATCATAATGCCGATGGTTCTTGTTTTTACAAAGGTGTCCCACGCTTTAATAGGAGTACAATCCACTTGTTGGGCAAATGTTACTGCATTTTGCTTGCTTCTGGTTTACCTACAAACATTCCTCTGGTGTGAGCTTTGTAAAAGTTGCAAAGCAGCAATTACGCACAAACCACTGTTAAAATAACAGGAAAGGCTGAGGCAAGAGTCAGTATTTTAGAAGGAGAATGGAAATAGTTATAAAAAAGCTACCTCATTATAACCATTGAAAGTGATAGAAAACTGTCATAGTCAAAATCTATATCAAAAAAATATCTAATCCCGTAGCGACAAAACTAATTGATATTACTGAACTTTTGGTACCGTCGTGATGACTGATGAACCAAATACAACAAAGAAGGAAGTTATTGAAACGGGAAGAGATTTTGTTTCAAACACACCAACATAGCTAATCCTTTGTAAACATTTCTCGTAATAGAAAGATTTCACAAAAACCACTCCACTTAACTAGTTACTAATATTATTGCTAAAACACACTTTACCCACGGCTCTTAATATCGCCCTTCAAACAAAAAGCGTTCACCAACACAGTGTTATAAAATTTCCCAAGTAATTATACTACTCTGCAAATTAACCTCCCATAAACCATTTATTTCATTATTCAGAAATTGAGAACACCCCAATTTATTCAATGAAATATCCCAATAAACACTTCAAAAATAAGCGCATTACAACACTACCTTCTTAGGAATCCGTTTTGGAAAAATAAAACACCCCCTTTAAATTTTTTGCTCGTTATACATATACCCCCTTACCCTTTAACATAAAGCCAAGTTGCTTTCCAAAAACCTTTAAAAGGCAAACAAAAGCAAACACTCTTAAACACTATCACTCAGATTAATCGCTTTAATTAAGGAGATTATAAATAACGAACACCCCCATTCATCTCATATTTAGCTTACTAAATAACGCTTATTAAAACTCACTCACCCCATATTATTCTCTCAAAGGCTCAACATCACACTTCCCTTTGTTTGAATAAAACTCTTGAGTTTCTTTTAAGCTAATAACGGCTAAATATACTTTTTTGACGCCCACATATATTATTTAACATTTCTATTTTGGAGAATTTGCTATGAAAATCATACACCCCTAAAACTAAAAGCTTTTTGTAAAGGTAAGACCTTAAAGGTCTTCTCTCCTTACTATTTATTGTTTGACACAAAGCTTATTTAGAAGCTGAAAAACTACACTCTTTTGTTTTTCAGCACGTTTGTTTTTTAGCACACGAAATTGGCTCTGCTTTATGGTTTGTTTTTATGTTTTTTTACAACACAAAACCCATCATCAAATCAGATAGCGCCCAATTGTGACTTTTTGATGTCCAAATATGTTTTTTTATTTTTGAAAGATTTGTTATGAAAAAAGTACATATCACTCCAAAAAACAAAAGCTTCATTGCTCAAAGGTTTTCTGCTGAGGTATCTTTGGTGAGAGCTGTTTCATTAGGGGCGGTAATGGCTACACTTTTGTCGAGTGTTTCTCCAGTTTTTGCTTCTCATCTTTCTTCAACGGGGTCGACAGTTCAAAGTGCAGAGTCAATAGTTCAAAGTGTAAGTGCAGGTGTGGTTTCTGCTAACGTTGCTCATGGGCGTGTTGGTGGCCGTGCTGGGGTGGCTAATGGTGATCGTTCTTGTGGGGTGGACCAGATTGTTAGCCGTAGTTCATCAAGGTTAGGTAAGAAAGTATCTGCAAAAGAGCAGTATAAGAAATTGAGCGCTAATCAACAATTTATCAATTGTGATCCTAATGGTTCTGTAATTCAACCAGTTACTTGGATTGCTGATACAGATGCTATGTCTCGCGCTATTGCTGCTGGTGTGAATATGAGACAAGTTGCCGAAACGTCAGAGGGAATACAGGGTTATTTTGATAGTTTTACTTTGAGAGGTATTGGTACTCAGCTAGGTTCAAATGCGAATGCAGAGAGCGGAGAGGATACTGCAATTGGCAGGGAAGCATGGGCTAAGGGTGGTGGTTCTGTTGCTTTAGGTTTTTCAAGCCAGGCTCTCCAGTCAGAATCTATTGTAATAGGTAATTACGCAAAGGCGGAGGGAATGAAGGCAATAGCTATAGGTTCTTTTGCTAATGCGAAGGGAGTGAAGGCAATAGCTGTAGGTTCTTTTGCTGAGGCTAAATTAGGTACTGCTATTGGTTATGGTGCACAATCATCTGTGGAGGGCGGTGTTGCTTTAGGTGATGATTCTAAAGCCAAAGTTGGAAAATGGGTTTCAGGTTATGATCCTAGAAGTGACATCGCTTCAATGGAAACGTCACCGATATGGAGAAGTACTATAGGTGCAGTTAGTATTGGTGATGTAAGCAGTGGAAAAACACGACAAATTACAGGAGTAGCCGCTGGTTTTGAAGAGACTGATGCAGTGAATGTTGCTCAGCTGAAAGCATTACAAACATGGGTAGAAGAAGAAGGTGGTACTTGGCGACTTTCTGTTAACGGTCAAAATGCTACAAAAGTTAATAAAGATACTAATCTCGATTTAGTTGCTGGAAGTAACAATATTAAGATTGTCAAAAATGACAATACGGTAACATTTGATTTGGCTGAGACTCTTGTACTGACGAGTGTCTGGACAAGAAATGTCCGCTTAGTAGATCTTGGTTTATTTATTGTGGATGGTCCATCAGTGACTACTGCTGGGATCAATGCTTCAGATATGAAAATTAGGGGTGTGGCGGATGGAACTCTCCTCAGAGGGTCGAAAGATGCAGTTAATGCCGGTCAGGTTTATGAACTGAACAGTACGGTTGCAACGTATTTAGGGGGTAATGCAAACGTGTTAGAAAATACGGCACCGACTTATACAATTCAAAGGCAGATCTATCATGATGTTGGCACTGCTTTTACAGGTGTTGATACTTCACTGATGCAGCTTTCTGAAAGGATTAATGGTGTGGCAGATAGCATTCTTGTAGAGCAAAATTCAGGGACGAAGCAGATTACTATTGGTGCAAAAACAGAAGGTATGGAGATCAATATTGCCAACAGTGGAGGAGAATCTCGGGTACTTTCTGGTGTGCAAAGAGGAGAGCTTTCTGAAGTCTCGATGGAAGCAGTGAATGGTGCACAACTTTATGAAGTAGATCAGAAGTTTGTTCCGTTGAATGCTACTATATCGAAAGTTGAGAGAAGTGTAGCAACTCTTGATGCAAATGTCACAACCTTAGATACGAATATTTCGACGTATTTGGGTGGTGGTGCCAATATACTGGCAAATCGAGCACCGATTTATACAGTTCAAAATGAGACCTATAATGATGTTGGTAGTGCATTTAAAGGTGTTGATGATACATTGACACAGCTCTCTACTAAAGTTGAGGGTGTTGTAGGTAGCATTTTTGTACATCAAAACCCAGGGACAAAGCTGATCACAATTGGTGCTAAAGTGGAAGGCACGGAGATTAAAATTACCAACAGTGGAGGAGAATCTCGGGTACTTTCTGGTGTGAAAGATGGAAAAGTTACTGCAGAATCAACAGAGGTAATCAATGGTAAGCAGCTTTATGAACTGAACAGCACGGTTGCGCAGTATTTAGGTGGTGAAGCCAACATACTAGAAGGTATAGTACCGACGTATACAATTCAGAAGCAGACTTATAATGATGTTGGAGCCACCTTTGAGGGTGTTGATGCTTCATTGACGCAGCTTTCTAGTAGAATTGATAATGTGGTAAGTAGCAACCTTGTCCAGCAAGAACCAGGGACGCATAAAATCACGATAGGTGGCAAAGCTGAGGGTAATGAGGTCTCGATTGCCAACAAAGATGAAGGATTACGCACCCTTACCGGTTTGGCAGAGGGATCTGTTACGGAGGGTTCAACAGATGCAGTTAATGGTTCACAGCTTTATGAAGTCAAGCAAAGCGTTAATGTATTGACAGGCACAGTATCTGGTGTGCAGAATAATGTGACAAAGCTTGATAATAATATATCTGAGTATTTAGGTGGGGGAGCAAGCGTACTTGCAGGTACAGCACCAATGTATATGATTCAAGGAGAGGAGCATCATGATATTGGGAGCGCCTTTGCGGGCGTTGATACTTCATTGACGCAGCTTTCTGGTAGGATTGATAGTGTTGCAAATGTGGTAAATAATGGCCTTGTCCAGCAAGAGCCCATATCTAAGCTAATCACGATAGGTGGTAAAACAGGTGGTACTGAGATCTCTATTGCCAACAGAGATGGAGGAGAACGCAAACTTACTGGTTTGGCAGAGGGCGATCTCTCAGAAGCTTCAACAGAAGCAGTGACAGGTTCGCAGCTTTATAGGGTGGAGAAGAGTGTTACCACTTTGCATGGCACTATATTTGAGGTTGAAAAGAATGTCACGACGCTTGATACGAATATTAATGAGTATTTCGGTGGTGGAGCAGATGTCTTGAAAGGTACGGCACCGACGTATACCATTCAGAATGGGGAATATAGTGATGTAGGAGTTGCCTTTGTAGCTGTGGATGATACACTGACACAACTTTTTGGTAGAATTGATGATGTAGTACGTGGTGACCTTGTCCAGCAAGAGCTAGGGACGCATAAGATTACCATTGGTGGTAAAACAGGTGGTACTGAGATCTCTATTGCTAACAAAGATAGAGAAACTCGAAAACTTACTGGGTTAGCTGATGGGTCTGTTACAGAAGGCTCGACAGATGCAGTCAATGGCAAGCAGCTTTATGGAGTCAAGAAAAGTGTTGAGACGTTGACGAGCACAATGTTTGATGTGCAAGAGAATGTGACAAAGCTTGATACAAATATTAATGAGTATTTAGGGGGTGGTGCCAACATACTAGAAGGTGTTGCACCGACTTACACCATTCAAAAGCAAAACTATAACAATGTTGAAGCTGCCTTTGCCGGTGTTGATGCTTCACTGACGAAGTTGCAGAATAATATCAATACAAATACTACAGCGGTTAAGGAAAATGCTTTATTTTGGAGTGATAGGGAGGAAGCCTTTGTTGCGCTTCATGTAAATAAAGGAGAAGGGCGAGGGGTAGCAGAAAATAACAAGCTAAAGTTTCTTTTAGATGGGGATATTGTAGATGGTTCAACGGAAGCGATAACAGGTAACCAGATTTTTGTGCTAAATAAACAGCTAGCAGCTTATTTCGGTGGAGGGGCTGGGTATCAAGATGGAAAGTGGACAGATCCAACATTTACAATTGCGGATTTTGGTGTGCAGAGCAAGAATGGAGAACAAACATATCATAATGTAGCTGATGCTTTTGAGGCTGTTAATAACAGTATGTCTAGTCTCGATAATCGTATTCAACAAGTTGAAACTCAGGTGAATTCTAATAGTTTAAATTGGAATGATGGCAAAGATGCCTATAGCGCTAGTCATAATGGTCAGGCTAGTAAGGTAACCGATGTAGCGGATGGTACAATTGCACAAGGTTCTACTGATGTGGTTACAGGTAATCAGCTTTGGGAGACAAATGAGAAGGTTAACATTCTTGAAGGCAAAGTTGATAGTATAGTTAACGAAGTTGATATCATTACGGATGGAGCTGTCGTTTATGACAAAGATGAACAGGGCAACAAAATCAATAGCATCACCTTAAAAGGTGGTAAGGAAGATGAGCCTGTGCTCATTGATAATGTTGCAGATGGTGAAATCGAAAAAGATTCGAAACAAGCAGTTAATGGTGGTCAACTGAAAAAACAGATGGGCGTTGTTCTTGCAGATGCTAACAAATATACAGATGAAAAAATAGAGAATATAGTTGGTGATGCTGTTGCACAAGCAAATGCTTATACTGATATGAAGTTTGAGGCCTTAAATTATAGAGTTGAAAGCGTCCAGAAAGAAGCAAGACAAGCAGCAGCTATCGGTTTGGCCGTATCTAACTTACGTTACAATGATACACCTGGCAAATTCAGTGTTGCATTTGGTAGTGGTGTGTGGCGTGGTCAATCAGCACTTGCCTTTGGAGCTGGTTATACATCTGAAGATGGGGATATCCGTTCCAACCTCTCCGTCACTACTTCCGGAGGACACTGGGGTGTAGGAGCAGGAATAAGCTTTACACTAAACTAATCACATCATATTAAAACTAATAACGTCACATTAATTAATATGCCCATATACCACAGATATAAAAAGAATATGATTTGTGACAAGGTGGTTTAAATAAAAAAGACATTTTTATGAAAAAGGAGAATTATCCACAGATTTTTTTTGATATGTTATTACAAAAAAACGCACAAAACTATCATCCTTTATTCCGTAGATTCACTTGGAAATAAAACACGTTTCAATCTTTACTAAGAACCTACTTTAAAAAAATGAAGCTAAAACCCCTTAAATTTTCTATTTACTCGTCCGTATATACCCTTTAACATAAAGCCAAGTTGCTTTCCGAAAACCTTTAAAAGGTAAACAAAAGCAAACACTCTTAAACACTATCACTCAGATTAATCGCTTTAATTAAGGAGATTATAAACAACAAACACCCCCATTCATCTCATATTTAGCTTACTAAATAACGCTTATTAAAACTCACTCACCCCATATTATTCTCTCAAAGGCTCAACACCACACTTCCCTTTGTTTGAATAAAACTCTTGAGTTTCTTTTAAGCTAATAACGGCTAAATATACTTTTTTGACGTCCAAATATATTATTTAACATTTCTATTTTGGAGGATTTGTTATGAAAACCACACACTCTTAAAACAACACTCACTTTGTGAGGATAGAACCTTACACTCTATTTCCTCACTCATTATTGTTAACTAAAACCGCCTATTTGAAACTAAAAAACTGCACTCTTTTGTTTTTCAGCACGTTTGTTTTTTAGCACACGAAATTGGCTCTGCTTTATGGTTTGTTTTTATGTTTTTTTACAACACAAAACCCATCATCAAATCAGATAGCGCCCAATTGTGACTTTTAAATGGCTCAAATGCATTTTTTTGATGTTTTTTTATTTTTGAAAGATTTGTTATGAAAAAAGTACATATCACTCCAAAAGACAAAAGCTTCATTGCTCAAAGGTCTTCTGCTGAGGTATCTTTGGTGAGAGCTGTTTCATTAGGGGCGGTAATGGCTACACTTTTGTCGAGTGTTTCTCCAGTTTTTGCTTCTCATCTTTCTTCAACGGGGTCGACAGTTCAAAGTGCAGAGTCAATAGTTCAAAGTGTAAGTGCAGGTGTGGTTTCTGCTAACGTTGCTCATGGGCGTGTTGGTGGCCGTGCTGGGGTGGCTAATGGTGATCGTTCTTGTGGGGTGGACCAGATTGTTAGCCGTAGTTCATCAAGGTTAGGTAAGAAAGTATCTGCAAAAGAGCAGTATAAGAAGCTGACCTCTAATCAGCTTTCTGATGGTTCTGGTGATTATTCTTTTGAGAGTAGTTGTGGGGCTGATGCATCAGTAAATGCTTTAAAGAGTGCAAGTGCACGTTCTTTAATTGATGTAGATGTAGCGAAAGGCGATTGGTTGTTGGAGGAAAATAATACCATCAACTGGTCTGTTAATACGAGGTCTGTCAATACAACGGGTGCACGTGTTGCTGGTGGGCAGACGAGGGAAAAAGACACAACAGCAACGTTGTGTGGGAATAGTCCCGGTAACCCGAAAAATGTGTGTATAGGTGAACTCGCTAATGTGCAGAATTTTTATAACAGTGGTGGTCTTGCTTTGGGTATGTTCTCTGTCTCTCCTTCTAGAGTTAATGGGGGTCTCTTGGTGGGTGGTTATGATCCTGTAACTGGTGGGGCGTTAGACATCCCTAATAACCCGGTGTGGCATGCTACTTATGATCCAGTATCTTTTGGTGATCCAGATCTACGTATAACGCGGCAGATTGTAGGTGTTGCAGCTGGTCATGAAGATACTGATGCAGTGAATGTTGCTCAGCTAAAAGCATTAAAAGAATGGACGGTGCAGCAAAAGTTTGGTTTTTACCTTAGTGCTGGGAGCGGGGGGATGGTGCACATTAGTGATAACGATCACATCCGTTTTATGGTAGGTGACAATATTGATGTTTCGTTATCATCTACTGATGAACAAAATCTTATCAGTTTTGGTTTGAGTCAAAATGTTCTGGTAGATAGCATTGGAATACTTCAAGGTGGTCCGAAGATGGATGCTAATGGAATCGACCTTGCAGGTGAAAGAATTACAAACATGGCAAGGGGATCTGTTGAAAAAGGTTCAACAGATGCAGTGACAGGTGCGCAGCTTTATGAATTCAAGCAAGACATTGAGGGGTTAAGTAGTACTGTTGGGGTATAAGGGGCGATGTTGACAAGCTTAGTAGTGGTATTAACCTTGCTTTAGGTGGTGGAGCAGATCTCCTGAATGGTAAAGTGCCTAGTTATACGATTCAGAGGGAGAAACGTGAAGGTATTGAAGCAGCTTTTGAGGTTGTTGATGGAACATTAACACAGCTTGATAATAGGATTAAGAAGATAGGAGTTGATCCAGATGAGTCCTTTATTTCTCAAAATCCACCTGACGGTAAGATCAGCATTGGTTTCGCGCAGTTGGGTAATGAGGTCTCGATTGCCAACGCTATTGCAAAAGCTCGAAAACTTACTGGCTTGGCAGAGGGGAAAGTTGAGAAAGGTTCAACAGATGCAATAACAGGTGCACAGCTTTCTGAGAGAGATGAGACTATTAAGGGGTTAACTAGCACTATTGAGCAGGCTGGGAAGAATGTCACGACGCTTGCAGACAATCTTAATACTGCTTTAGGAGGTGAAGCAGATGTGCTTGCAGGTAAGGCACCGAGGTATAAAATTCTTGGAAATAATGATGAAGGTTATAAAGGTGTTGAAGCGGCCTTTAAGGGTGTTGATGGTAAGCTGAAAGAGCTTGATGAGAAGATTGATGGAGTTACGGGTACGGGCAGCAATGCTCTTGTAGCGCAGGATCCATCATCGCATATCATCACGATAGGAGGTAAAGCTGAGGGTGATAAGATTTCCATTTTGAATAAAGATGGAGGATCTCGCACACTTACTGGTTTGAAGGATGGAGAGCTTAAGGAAGGCTCGAAAGATGCAGTGACAGGTGCGCAGCTTCATAAAATAGGCGGTGATATAAATAAGTACTTAGGTGGTGGTGCCAACGTATTAGAGAATACCCCTCCGAAGTATACCATTCAGACGAAGGATCATAAGGATATTGGTAGTGCCTTTGCGGGTGTTGATACGTCATTGACGCAGCTTTCTAGTCGGATTGGCAAGGTGGAAGAGAACAACCTTGTAGCGCAAGATCAGGATGAAGAGTCGAAAGTAATTACCATTGGTGCTAAAGTAGAAGGCAATAAGATCAGTATCACCAACAAGAGTGGACAAGCTCGCACACTTACTGGTTTGGCAGAGGGATCTGTTAGAGGAGGTTCAACCGATGCAGTAACAGGTGCGCAGCTTTATGGTGTTCAAGAGAAGCTTGATCCGTTGGATCTCATTGTGAAGAAGGCTGAGGGTGATGTCACAAAGCTTGGTGAGAATATAAATAAGTATTTAGCTGGTGGAGCCAACGTCCTTGCAGTTGCAGGTAAGGCACCGACGTATACCATTGATGGGCAGGGGCATCGTGATGTTGGTAGTGCCTTTGCGGGTGTTGATGGTAAGCTGACGCAGCTTTCTAGTCGGATTGGCAAGGTGGAAGAGAACAACCTTGTAGCGCAAGATCAGGATGAAGAGTCGAAAGTAATTACCATTGGTGCTAAAGTAGAAGGCAGTAAGATCAGTATCACCAACAAGAAGGGACAAGCTCGCACACTTACTGGTTTGGCAGAGGGCGATCTCTCAGAAGTTTCGACAGAAGCGGTGACAGGTAAGCAGCTTTGGGATGTTCAAGAGAAGCTTGATCCGTTGGATCCCATTGTGAAGAAGGCTGAGGGTGATGTCGAAACCTTAAATAAGAATGTTAATCAGTATTTAGGTGGAGCAGATGTGCTTGCAGGTAAGGAGCCAACGTATACCATTCAGGGCAAGGAGCATCATAATGTCGGAACTGCCTTTGTGGGTGTTGATAATACGCTGACGGTTCTTGTGGGTGATGTTGATTATGTTATGAAAGCGGTCAATAATAGCCTTGTAGAACAAGAAGGTTTGAAAATCACGATAGGTGCTAAAGTAGAAGGCAATGAGATCTCGATTGCCGGTAGTGCAGGATTACGCAAACTTACTGGCTTGGCCGATGGATCTGAGACAGAAGAGTCAACAGATGCGGTAACAGGTAAGCAGCTTTATAAGTTCAAGGGTGAAGTTGAGACGTTAACGAGCACTGTTAATGAAGCTAGTGGGAATGTCACAAAGCTTGCAGGCAATCTTAATACTGCTTTAGGAGGTGATGCTAACGTCCTTGCAGGTAAGGCACCGACGTATAAAATTCTTGGAAATAATGATGAAGGTTATAAAGGTGTTGAAGCGGCCTTTAAGGGTGTTGATGGTAAGCTGACAGAGCTTGAAGGCAAGATTGGTGAAGTCACGGGTACGGCCAATAATGCTCTTGTAGCGCAGGATAAAGAGTCGAAGGTCATTACAATAGGTGGCAAAGCTGAGGGTGATAAGATCTCCATTTTGAATAAAGATGGGGGGTCTCGTACCCTTACTGGTTTGTCAGAGGGGAAAGTTGAGGAAGGTTCAACAGATGCAATAACAGGTGCGCAGCTTTTTGAGGTTGATGAGAGTGTTAAGGGGTTGAATGGCACGATTAAGCAGGTTGGGGAGCATGTTACGACGCTTGATGGGAATATAAATAAGTACTTAGCTGGTGGAGCCAACGTACTAGGAAGTGAGGCACCGACGTATGAAGTTCAGGAGCGGGAGTATAATAGTGTTGGAGCGGCTTTTGAAGGTGTTGATACGTCACTGACGGATCTTTATGAGAAGTTTGATGGTCTGCAAAACAGTGTTGGAGATGATAGTCTTGTCGCACAAAATAAGGAATCCAAACTTATTACGATAGGTGCTAAAGTAGAAGGCAATAAGATCAGTATCACCAACAAGAGTGGACAAGCTCGCACACTTACTGGTTTGGCAGAGGGATCTGTTAGAGGAGGTTCAACCGATGCAGTAACAGGTGCGCAGCTTTATGGTGTTCAAGAGAAGCTTGATCCGTTGGATCTCATTGTGAAGAAGGCTGAGGGTGATGTCACAAAGCTTGATAAGAATATAAATAAGTATTTAGCTGGTGGAGCCAACGTCCTTACAGGTACACAACTGACGTATAAGGTTCAGGATGATGAGTATCATAGTGTTGGAGCGGCTTTTGTAGGTGTTGATAGTAAGCTGACAGATCTTTATGATAAGCTTGGTAAGGTTGAAACTGTTGGAGATGACAGCCTTGTTGCGCAGGGAGTGTCGGGTGTTATTACGATAGGTGCTAAAGTAGAAGGCAGTAAGATCAGTATCACCAACAAGAAGGGAGAAGCTCGCACACTTACTGGTTTGGCAGAGGGCGATCTCTCAGAAGCTTCGACAGAAGCGGTGACAGGTAAGCAGCTTTGGGATGTTCAAGAGAAGTTTGAGCCGTTGAATGGCACTGTTGAGAAGGCTAAGGGTGATGTCGAAACCTTAAATAAGAATATAAATGAGTATTTAGGTGGAGCAGATGTGCTTGCAGGTAAGGCACCGACGTATAAAATTCAGGGCAAGGAGCATCATAATGTCGGAACTGCCTTTGTGGGTGTTGATAATACGCTGACGGTTCTTGTGGGTGATGTTGATTATGTTATGAAAGCGGTCAATAATAGCCTTGTAGAACAAGAAGGTTTGAAAATCACGATAGGTGCTAAAGTAGAAGGCAATGAGATCTCGATTGCCGGTAGTGCAGGATTACGCAAACTTACTGGCTTGGCAGAGGGAGATGTTTCAGACAAGTCAACAGAAGCAGTTACAGGTAAGCAGCTTTATAAGTTCAAGGGTGAAGTTGAGACGTTAACGAGCACTGTTAATGAAGCTAGTGGGAATGTCACGACGCTTGCAGGCAATCTTAATACTGCTTTAGGAGGTGATGCTAACGTCCTTGCAGGTGAGGCACCGACGTATAAAATTCTTGGAAATAATGATGAAGGTTATAAAGGTGTTGAAGCGGCCTTTAAGGGTGTTGATGGTAAGCTGACAGAGCTTGAAGGCAAGATTGATGGAGTTACGGGTACGGCCAATAATGCTCTTGTAGCGCAGGATAAAGAGTCGAAGGTCATTACAATAGGTGGCAAAGCTGAGGGTGATAAGATCTCCATTTTGAATAAAGATGGGGGTCTCGTACCCTTACTGGTTTGTCAGAGGGGAAAGTTGAGGAAGGTTCAACAGATGCAATAACAGGTGCGCAGCTTTTTGAGGTTGATGAGAGTGTTAAGGGGTTGAATGGCACGATTAAGCAGGTTGGGGAGAATGTCACGACGCTTGATGGGCATATAAATAAGTACTTAGCTGGTGGAGCCAAGGTCCTTGCAGGTACAGAACCGACGTATAAGGTTCAGGGCAAGGAGCATCATGATGTTGGTAGTGCCTTTGTGGGTGTTGATACGTCACTGACGGATCTTTATGCGAAGTTTGATGGTCTGCAAAACAGTGTTGGAGATGATAGTCTTGTCGCACAAAATAAGGAATCCAAACTTATTACGATAGGTGCTAAAGTAGAAGGCAATAAGATCAGTATCACCAACAAGAGTGGACAAGCTCGCACACTTACTGGTTTGGCAGAGGGATCTGTTAGAGGAGGTTCAACCGATGCAGTAACAGGTGCGCAGCTTTATGGTGTTCAAGAGAAGCTTGATCCGTTGGATCTCATTGTGAAGAAGGCTGAGGGTGATGTCACAAAGCTTGATAAGAATATAAATAAGTATTTAGCTGGTGGAGCCAACGTCCTTACAGGTACACAACTGACGTATAAGGTTCAGGATGATGAGTATCATAGTGTTGGAGCGGCTTTTGTAGGTGTTGATAGTAAGCTGACAGATCTTTATGATAAGCTTGGTAAGGTTGAAACTGTTGGAGATGACAGCCTTGTTGCGCAGGGAGTGTCGGGTGTTATTACGATAGGTGCTAAAGTAGAAGGCAGTAAGATCAGTATCACCAACAAGAAGGGAGAAGCTCGCACACTTACTGGTTTGGCAGAGGGCGATCTCTCAGAAGCTTCGACAGAAGCGGTGACAGGTAAGCAGCTTTGGGATGTTCAAGAGAAGTTTGAGCCGTTGAATGGCACTGTTGAGAAGGCTAAGGGTGATGTCGAAACCTTAAATAAGAATATAAATGAGTATTTAGGTGGAGCAGATGTGCTTGCAGGTAAGGCACCGACGTATAAAATTCAGGGCAAGGAGCATCATAATGTCGGAACTGCCTTTGTGGGTGTTGATAATACGCTGACGGTTCTTGTGGGTGATGTTGATTATGTTATGAAAGCGGTCAATAATAGCCTTGTAGAACAAGAAGGTTTGAAAATCACGATAGGTGCTAAAGTAGAAGGCAATGAGATCTCGATTGCCGGTAGTGCAGGATTACGCACACTTACTGGCTTGGCCGATGGATCTGAGACAGAAGAGTCAACAGATGCGGTAACAGGTAAGCAGCTTTATAAGTTCAAGGGTGAAGTTGAGACGTTAACGAGCACTGTTAATGAAGCTAGTGGGAATGTCACAAAGCTTGCAGGCAATCTTAATACTGCTTTAGGAGGTGATGCTAACGTCCTTGCAGGTGAGGCACCGACGTATAAAATTCTTGGAAATAATGATGAAGGTTATAAAGGTGTTGAAGCGGCCTTTAAGGGTGTTGATGGTAAGCTGACAGAGCTTGAAGGCAAGATTGATGGAGTTACGGGTACGGCCAATAATGCTCTTGTAGCGCAGGATAAAGAGTCGAAGGTCATTACAATAGGTGGCAAAGCTGAGGGTGATAAGATCTCCATTTTGAATAAAGATGGGGGGTCTCGTACCCTTACTGGTTTGTCAGAGGGATCTGTTACAGAGGGTTCAACCGATGCAATAACAGGTGCGCAGCTTTTTGAGGTTGATGAGAGTGTTAAGGGGTTGAATGGCACGATTAAGCAGGTTGGGGAGCATGTTACGACGCTTGATGGGAATATAAATAAGTACTTAGCTGGTGGAGCCAACGTACTAGGAAGTGAGGCACCGACGTATGAAGTTCAGGAGCGGGAGTATAATAGTGTTGGAGCGGCTTTTGAAGGTGTTGATACGTCACTGACGGATCTTTATGAGAAGTTTGATGGTCTGCAAAACAGTGTTGGAGATGATAGTCTTGTCGCACAAAATAAGGAATCCAAACTTATTACGATAGGTGCGAAGGTAGAAGGTAATAAGATCAGTATCACCAACAAGAAGGGACAAGCTCGCACACTTACTGGTTTGGCAGAGGGATCTGTTAGAGGAGGTTCAACCGATGCAGTAACAGGTGCGCAGCTTTATGGTGTTCAAGAGAAGCTTGATCCGTTGGATCTCATTGTGAAGAAGGCTGAGGGTGATGTCACAAAGCTTGATAAGAATATAAATAAGTATTTAGCTGGTGGAGCCAACGTCCTTACAGGTACACAACTGACGTATAAGGTTCAGGATGATGAGTATCATAGTGTTGGAGCGGCTTTTGTAGGTGTTGATAGTAAGCTGACAGATCTTTATGATAAGCTTGGTAAGGTTGAAACTGTTGGAGATGACAGCCTTGTTGCGCAGGGAGTGTCGGGTGTTATTACGATAGGTGCTAAAGTAGAAGGCAGTAAGATCAGTATCACCAACAAGAAGGGAGAAGCTCGCACACTTACTGGTTTGGCAGAGGGCGATCTCTCAGAAGCTTCGACAGAAGCGGTGACAGGTAAGCAGCTTTGGGATGTTCAAGAGAAGTTTGAGCCGTTGAATGGCACTGTTGAGAAGGCTAAGGGTGATGTCGAAACCTTAAATAAGAATATAAATGAGTATTTAGGTGGAGCAGATGTGCTTGCAGGTAAGGCACCGACGTATAAAATTCAGGGCAAGGAGCATCATAATGTCGGAACTGCCTTTGTGGGTGTTGATAATACGCTGACGGTTCTTGTGGGTGATGTTGATTATGTTATGAAAGCGGTCAATAATAGCCTTGTAGAACAAGAAGGTTTGAAAATCACAATAGGTGGTAAAGTAGGTGGCAATGAGATCTCGATTGCCGGTAGTGCAGGATTACGCAAACTTACTGGCTTGGCAGAGGGAGATGTTTCAGACAAGTCAACAGAAGCAGTTACAGGTAAGCAGCTTTATAAGTTCAAGGGTGAAGTTGAGACGTTAACGAGCACTGTTAATGAAGCTAGTGGGAATGTCACGACGCTTGCAGGCAATCTTAATACTGCTTTAGGAGGTGATGCTAACGTCCTTGCAGGTGAGGCACCGACGTATAAAATTCTTGGAAATAATGATGAAGGTTATAAAGGTGTTGAAGCGGCCTTTAAGGGTGTTGATGGTAAGCTGAAAGAGCTTGATGAGAAGATTGATGGAGTTACGGGTACGGCCAGTAATGCTCTTGTAGCGCAGGATAAAGAGTCGAAGGTCATTACAATAGGTGGCAAAGCTGAGGGTGATGAGATCTCCATTTTGAATAAAGATGGGGGGTCTCGTACCCTTACTGGTTTGTCAGAGGGATCTGTTACAGAGGGTTCAACCGATGCAATAACAGGTGCGCAGCTTTTTGAGGTTGAGCAGAAATTTGAACCGTTGAATGGCACGATTAAGCAGGTTGGGGAGCATGTTACGACGCTTGATGGGAATATAAATAAGTACTTAGCTGGTGGAGCCAACGTACTAGGAAGTGAGGCACCGACGTATGAAGTTCAGGAGCGGGAGTATAATAGTGTTGGAGCGGCTTTTGAAGGTGTTGATACGTCACTGACGGATCTTTATGCGAAGTTTGATGGTCTGCAAAACAGTGTTGGAGATGATAGTCTTGTCGCACAAAATAAGGAATCCAAACTTATTACGATAGGTGCTAAAGTAGAAGGCAATAAGATCAGTATCACCAACAAGAGTGGACAAGCTCGCACACTTACTGGTTTGGCAGAGGGATCTGTTAGAGGAGGTTCAACCGATGCAGTAACAGGTGCGCAGCTTTATGGTGTTCAAGAGAAGCTTGATCCGTTGGATCTCATTGTGAAGAAGGCTGAGGGTGATGTCACAAAGCTTGATGAGAATATAAATAAGTATTTAGCTGGTGGAGCCAACGTCCTTGCAGGTAAGGCACCGACGTATAAGGTTCAGAAGGATGAGTATAATAGTGTTGGTAGTGCCTTTGAGGGTGTTGATAGTAAGCTGACAGATCTTTATGATAAGCTTGGTAAGGTTGAAACTGTTGGAGATGACAGCCTTGTCGCACAAGGAGTGTCGGGTGTTATTACGATAGGTGCTAAAGTAGAAGGCAGTAAGATCAGTATCACCAACAAGAAGGGAGAAGCTCGCACACTTACCGGTTTGGCAGAGGGCGATCTCTCAGAAGTTTCGACAGAAGCGGTGACAGGTAAGCAGCTTTGGGAGGTTCAAGAGAAGTTTAAGCCGTTGAATAGCACTGTTGAGGAAGCTAAGGGTGATGTCGAAACCTTAAATAAGAATATAAATAAGTATTTAGGTGGAGCAGATGTGCTTGCAGGTAAGGAGCCAACGTATACCATTCAGGGTAGTCCGTATAATAATGTTGGAACTGCCTTTGTAGCTGTTGATAATACGCTGACACAGCTTTCTAATCAGATTGACGAAATAGAAACTAACGGTATTTTTGTTAGAGCAGGAGGTGGCAGTCTTATAGAGCAGGATCCATCATCGCATATTATCACCATTGGTGCTAAAGTAGGGGGTGACGAGATTTCCATTGCCAACAAAGATGGAGGAGAGCGCAAACTTACTGGCTTGAAGGAGGGGAAAGTTGATAAAAACTCAACAGAAGCAGTGACAGGTAAGCAGCTTTTTGAGGTTGAGCAGAAATTTGAACCGTTGAATGGCACTATTGAGCAGGTTGGGAAGAATGTCACGACGCTTGATGGGCATATAAATAAGTACTTAGCTGGTGGAGCCAACGTCCTTGCAGGTACAGAACCGACGTATAAGGTTCAGGGCAAGGAGCATCATGATGTTGGTAGTGCCTTTGTGGGTGTTGATACGTCACTGACGGATCTTTATGCGAAGTTTGATGGTCTGCAAAACAGTGTTGGAGATGATAGTCTTGTCGCACAAAATAAGGAATCCAAACTTATTACGATAGGTGCTAAAGTAGAAGGCAATAAGATCAGTATCACCAACAAGAGTGGACAAGCTCGCACACTTACTGGTTTGGCAGAGGGATCTGTTACAGGAGGTTCAACCGATGCAGTAACAGGTGCGCAGCTTTATGGTGTTCAAGAGAAGCTTGATCCGTTGGATCTCATTGTGAAGAAGGCTGAGGGTGATGTCACAAAGCTTGATGAGAATATAAATGAGTATTTAGCTGGTGGAGCCAACGTCCTTGCAGGTAAGGCACCGACGTATAAGGTTCAGAAGGATGAGTATAATAGTGTTGAAGCGGCCTTTAAGGGTGTTGATAGTAAGCTGACAGATCTTTATGATAAGCTTGGTAAGGTTGAAACTGTTGGAGATGACAGCCTTGTCGCACAAGGAGTGTCGGGTGTTATTACGATAGGTGCTAAAGTAGAAGGCAGTAAGATCAGTATCACCAACAAGAAGGGAGAAGCTCGCACACTTACCGGTTTGGCAGAGGGCGATCTCTCAGAAGCTTCGACAGAAGCGGTGACAGGTAAGCAGCTTTGGGAGGTTCAAGAGAAGTTTGAGCCGTTGAATGGCACTGTTGAGAAAGCTAAGGGTGATGTCGAAACCTTAAATAAGAATATAAATGAGTATTTAGGTGGAGCAGATGTGCTTGCAGGTAAGGAGCCAACGTATACCATTCAGGGTAGTCCGTATAATAATGTTGGAACTGCCTTTGTAGCTGTTGATAATACGCTGACACAGCTTTCTAATCAGATTGACGAAATAGAAACTAACGGTATTTTTGTTAGAGCAGGAGGTGGCAGTCTTATAGAGCAGGATCCATCATCGCATATTATCACCATTGGTGCTAAAGTAGGGGGTGACGAGATTTCCATTGCCAACAAAGATGGAGGAGAGCGCAAACTTACTGGCTTGAAGGAGGGGAAAGTTGATAAAAACTCAACAGAAGCGATAACAGGTAAGCAGCTTTTTGAGATGAATACTACGATAGCGGAGTATTTTGGTGGAGGAGCTGGGTATCAAGATGGAAAGTGGACAGATCCAACATTTACAATTGCGGATTTTGGTGTGCAGAGCAAGAATGGAGAACAAACATATCATAATGTAGCTGATGCTTTTGGTGCCGTTAATAGCAGTATGTCTGGTCTTAATGGTCGTATTGAGAAGGTTGAACAACAGACGAGCTCTCAAGTGAATTCTGATAGTTTAAATTGGAATAATGACAAAAATGCCTATGATGCTAGCCATGATGGTAAGGATAGTAAGATCACTCATGTCGCGCAAGGAGATGTTGAGCAGGGTTCTACTGATGCAGTTACAGGTCATCAACTTTGGGTAATAGATGAGAAAATTAACAATCTTGAAGGCAAAGTTGATAGTATAGTTAGCGAAGTTGATATCATTACGGATGGAGCTGTCGTTTATGACAAAGATGAACAGGGCAACAAAATTAATAGCATCACCTTAAAAGGTGGTAAGGAAGATGAGCCTGTGCTCATTGACAATGTTGCCGATGGTAAAATCGAAAAAGATTCGAAACAAGCAGTTAATGGTGGTCAGCTACATAACTATGTCCAAGAACAAACCAAACTTGTTCTCGCAGATGCTAACAAATATACAGATGAAAAAATAGAGAATATAGTTGGTGATGCTGTTGCACAAGCTAATGCCTATACTGATATGAAGTTTAGTGCTTTAAGTTATAAGATTGACAGCGTTCAAAAAGAAGCAAGACAAGCAGCAGCTATCGGTTTGTCCGTATCTAACTTACGTTACAATGATACACCTGGCAAATTCAGTGTTGCATTTGGTAGTGGCATGTGGCGTAACCACTCTGCGCCTGCCTTTGGAGCTGGTTATACATCTGAAGATGGGGATATCCGTTCCAACCTCTCCGTCACTACTTCCGGAGGACACTGGGGTGTAGGAGCAGGAATAAGCTTTACACTAAACTAATCACATCATATTAAAACTAATAACGTCACATTAATTAATATGCCCATATACCACAGATATAAAAAGAATATGATTTGTGACAAGGTGGTTTAAATAAAAAAGACATTTTTATGAAAAAGGAGAATTATCCACAGATTTTTTTTGATATGTTATTACAAAAAAACGCACAAAACTATCATCCTTTATTCCGTAGATTCACTTGGAAATAAAACACGTTTCAATCTTTACTAAGAACCTACTTTAAAAAAATGAAGCTAAAACCCCTTAAATTTTCTATTTACTCGTCCGTATATACCCTTTAACATAAAGCCAAGTTGCTTTCCGAAAACCTTTAAAAGGTAAACAAAAGCAAACACTCTTAAACACTATCACTCAGATTAATCGCTTTAATTAAGGAGATTATAAACAACAAACACCCCCATTCATCTCATATTTAGCTTACTAAATAACGCTTATTAAAACTCACTCACCCCATATTATTCTCTCAAAGGCTCAACATCACACTTCCCTTTGTTTGAATAAAACTCTTGAGTTTCTTTTAAGCTAATAACGGCTAAATATACTTTTTTGACGTCCAAATATATTATTTAACATTTCTATTTTGGAGGATTTGTTATGAAAACCACACACTTTTAAAACAACACTCACTTTGTGAGGATAGAACCTTACACTCTATTTCCTCACTCATTATTGTTAACTAAAACCGCCTATTTGAAACTAAAAAACTGCACTCTTTTGTTTTTCAGCACGTTTGTTTTTTAGCACACGAAATTGGCTCTGCTTTATGGTTTGTTTTTATGTTTTTTCACAACACAAAACCCATCATCAAATCAGATAGCGCCCAATTGTGACTTTTAAATGGCTCAAATGCATTTTTTTGATGTTTTTTTATTTTTGAAAGATTTGTTATGAAAAAAGTACATATCGCTCCAAAAGACAAAAGCTTCATTGCTCAAAGGTCTTCTGCTGAGGTATCTTTGGTGAGAGCTGTTTCATTAGGGGCGGTAATGGCTACACTTTTGTCGAGTGTTTCTCCAGTTTTTGCTTCGCATCTTTCTTCAACAGAGTCGACAGTTCAAAGTGTAAGTGCAGGTGTGGTTTCTGTAAAGGCTGGTTCTGGTCGTGTTAGTGGGCGTGCTGGGGTGGCTAATGGTGGTCGTTCTTGTGGGGTGGACCAGGTTATTAGCCGTAGTTCATCAAGGTCAGGTAAGAAAATATCTGCAAAGGAGCAGTATAAGAAGCTGACCTCTAATCAGCTTTCTGATGGTTCTGGTGATTATTCTTTTGAGAGTAGTTGTGGGGCTGATGCATCGGTGAATGCATTAACAAGTACACGTGCACGTTTTTCAATTGATGTAGATGCAGCGGCAAGTGATTGGTTGTTGGAAGAAAATAATATCATCAACTGGTCTGTTAATACGAGGTCTGTTAATACAACGGGTGCACGTGTTGCTGGTGGGCAGACGAGGGAACTTCCTGGTGCAATCGTACCAGCTGTGTTTCGGTGTTCGCAGGATTTTTTTCACTATCGTTATAGTTTATGTATAGGTGTGAACAATTATCTTAATACTGATAATAGTTCAATTGCTGCGGATGAGGGTATTCTTTTGGGTTCAGACATTCGTATGGACCATATAAGAAACACCGGAGAGGAAAGGTTTGGTTATGATCCTAGGTATGATGGGATAAACACGAATGACACGAATATGTGGTGGAAAGGTAATAAAGTTGAAGTCGTTATTGGTCAGACTAGCAAGTGGTATATGCCAGCTATCAAGACACGACAGATTGCAGGTATTTCAGCTGGTCGTGAAGATAGTGATGTAATCAATGTTGGCCAATTGAAGGCGTTTCAGCGATGGCGGAACGAGGGGATTTTTTCAATTTCTGCCCTCCAGAGCGGGGGAGTTGAGTCTGAGGTTTACGGTGTTGGTCTTATGAAAGGACTGAGTCTTGATGGGAAAAACGGCATTATAGTTTCTGCAGAAAGAAGCGGCATCGATGACACATTGATGGTGACAATGTCTACGTCCATGCAGCTTGTGAGGCAGGGGAGTATTGGTATCAAAAAGACTGACATATCACTGAGTAACATTGGGTTCAATGTTGGTCAGAAAGGTGTAAAAAATGTAGCGCCTGTAGAGCTTTCAGCTGAGTCAAAAGATGTAGTGACAGGTGCGCAGTATGATCAGGTGAAGGAGGAGTTTGGAGGGGTGAGGGCCAATACTGCGCATATGGAGCAAGGTGTTAAGGACTTTGGTGTGAGTGTTAATGCGCTTTTAGAGGGTGGTGCCAACATATCAGAAGGTGGTACACCTATTTATACTATTCAGGGAGATGGGCGTAAAGGTATTGAAGAAGCTTTTAAGGAGGTTGATAATGTATTGACAGGCCTTTCTGGGAAGCTTGATGACTTTGAAAATAGCGGAGTAGGCAGACTTATGGGGCGAGGTGAATCGGGGGCGGTCACGATAGGTGCTAAAGTGGAAGGTACTGAGATCTCGATTGCCAACAAAGATGGAGGATCTCGAAAACTTACTGGCTTGGCAGAGGGGAAAGTTGATAAAAACTCGACCGATGCAATAACAGGTGCACAGCTTCATGAGAGAGATAAGACTATTAAGGGGTTGAATGGCACTATTGGGCAGGTTGGGGAGAATGTCACAAAGCTTGCAGACAATCTTAATACTGCTTTAGGAGGTGGTGCTAACGTCCTTGCAGGTAAGGCACCGACGTATAAAATTCTTGGAAATAATGATGAAGGTTATAAAGGTGTTGAAGCGGCCTTTAAGGGTGTTGATGGTAAGCTGAAAGAGCTTGATGAGAAGATTGATGGAGTTACGGGTACGGGCAGCAATGCTCTTGTAGCGCAAGATCCATCATCGCATATCATCACGATAGGAGGTAAAGCTGAGGGTGATAAGATTTCCATTACTAACAGTAAAGAAGAAGCTCGCACACTTACCGGTTTGAAGGATGGAGAGCTTAAGGAAGGCTCGAAAGATGCTGTGACAGGTGCGCAGCTTCATAAGATGGGCAGTGATATATCTAAGTATTTAGGAGGTGGTGCCAACGTATTAGAGAATACCCCTCCGAAGTATACCATTCAGACGAAGGATCATAAGGATATTGGTAGTGCCTTTGCGGGTGTTGATACGTCATTGACGCAGCTTTCTAGTCGGATTGGCAAGGTGGAAGAGAACAACCTTGTAGCGCAAGGAGAGTTGCAAGGGGAGTCGAATGTCATCACGATAGGTAAGGAAGTTGATGGCGATAAGATTTCGCTTACTAACAGTAAAGAAGAACATCGTGTCCTTTCCGGTGTTGCTGATGGAGATATTTCAGCCAAGTCAACAGATGCGGTTTCAGGTAAGCAGCTTTATAAGCTGGATCAGAGCGTTGAGAAGTTGAAGAGTAGTGCTGAGGGAGTTGAGGGGAATATAGCAAGCTTTAATAAGAATCTGAATGTTTATTTAGGAGGAGGAGCAGATGTTCTGAACGGTAGAGCGCCTACTTATAGTATTCAGGGTGATGGGCATAATAATATTGCATCTGCCTTTGAGGGTGTTGATGGTAAGCTGACAGAGCTTAAAGACAAGATTGGTAAGGTGGAAGAGAACAACCTTGTAAAGCAAGATCAAGATGAAGAGTCGAAGCTGATCACGATAGGTAAGGAAGTTGATGGTACAGAGGTTTCCCTTATTAACAGTAAAGAAGAACGTCGTGTCCTTTCCGGAGTTGCTGATGGAGATATTTCAGCCAAGTCAACAGATGCGGTTTCAGGTAAGCAGCTTTATAAGCTGGATCAGAGCGTTGAGAAGTTGAGTAGCAGTGCTGAGGGTGTACAGGGGAATATAGCAAGCTTTGATGAACATCTGAATACTTATTTAGGAGGAGGAGCGGATGTTCTGAACGGTAGAGCGCCTACTTATACCATTCAGACGAAGAAGCATAATGATATTAAGTCTGCTTTTGATGGCATTGATACTTCACTGACGCAGCTTATTGAAGATGTTAAGGGTGTCACGGATAAGGTAAACAACAGCCTTGTAAAGCAAGAAGGGTCGAGCATCACGATTGGTGGTAAAGTAGGTGGCAATGAGATTTCGGTTGCTAGTAGTGAAGGATTACGCAAGCTTACCGGCTTGGCCGATGGGAAAGTTGATGAAAACTCAACAGAAGCAGTTACAGGTAAGCAGCTTCATGATGTCAAGCAGAGTGCTAAGGATTTGACTAAGACAGTATCTGGTGTGCAGAAGAATATCACAGAGTTTAATGAGAATATTACGAAATCTTTAGGAGGAGGAGCGGATGTTCTGAACGGTACAGCGCCTACTTATATGATTCAGGGTGATGGTCGTAAAGGTATTGCAGATGCGTTTGCTGGTGTTGATGAAAAGCTGGCACAGCTTACTGTGAAGGTTGGACAAGCGGAAAGTGGCTTGGAATATGACGGTTTTGTAGCGCAAGATCCATCATCACATATCATCACGATAGGTAAGGAAGTTGATGGTGATAAGATCTCCATTTTAAATAATGAAGAGAGAGTTCGTGTCCTTTCCGGTTTGAAGGATGGGAAACTTTCAGCCGAGTCAACAGAAGCAGTAACAGGTAATCAGCTTTATCAGACAGGTCAGACTGTTGAGCAGTTGAGTGGCACCGTTAAGAAAGTTGAGGGGAATATAGCAAGCTTTGATGAACATCTTAATACTTATTTAGGGGGAGGAGCGGATGTTCTGAAGGGAATAGCACCCACTTATACCATCCAGAAGCAGGGGCATAATGATATTGCATCAGCCTTTGATGGTGTGAGTAGTTCGCTTAAAGAACTTTCAGCGAAGGCTGGTGAGACGACACTTAGCTTGAAAGCGAGAATGGAGGATGAAAAGCTTGTCGCACAAGGAGAGTTGCAAGGAGAGTTGAATGTCATCACGATAGGTAAGGAAGTTGATGGCGATAAGATTTCGCTTACTAACAGTAAAGAAGAACATCGTGTCCTTTCCGGTGTTGCCGATGGAGATCTTTCAGCCAAGTCAACAGAAGCAGTAACAGGTAATCAGCTTTATAAGTTGGATCAAAGCGTTGAGAAGTTGAGTAGCAGTGCTAAGAAAGTTGAGGGGAATATAGCAAGCTTTGATGAACATCTGAATACTTATTTAGGAGGAGGAGCAGATGTTCTGAACGGTACAGCGCCTACTTATAGTATTCAGGGTGATGGGCATAATAATATTGCATCTGCCTTTGAGGGTGTTGGTGAGAAAATAGATGACCTAACTCAAAAGGTTGGTGGGACGACACTTAGCTTGCAAGCGAGAATGGAGGATGAGAAGCTTGTTGAACAAGATGCTGTATCGAAGCTGATCACGATAGGTAAAGATGTAGAGGGTACAGAGGTTTCCATTACGAACAGTAAAGGAGAACGTCGTGTTCTTTCCGGTGTTGCCGAGGGAGATATTTCAGCCAAGTCAACAGATGTGGTTTCAGGTAAGCAGCTTTATAAGCTGGATCAGAGCGTTGAGAAGTTGAGTAGCAGTGCTGAGGGTGTACAGGGGAATATAGCAAGCTTTGATGAACATCTGAATACTTATTTAGGAGGAGGAGCGGATGTTCTGAACGGTAGAGCGCCTACTTATACCATTCAGACGGAGGATCATAAGGATATTGGTAGTGCTTTTAAGGGTGTTGATACTTCACTGACGCAGCTTATTGAAGATGTTAAGGGTGTCACGGATAAGGTAAATAACAGCCTTGTAAAGCAAGAAGGGTCGAGCATCACGATTGGTGGTAAAGTAGGTGGCAATGAGATTTCGGTTGCTAGTAGTGAAGGATTACGCAAGCTTACCGGCTTGGCCGATGGGAAAGTTGATGAAAACTCAACAGAAGCAGTTACAGGTAAGCAGCTTCATGATGTCAAGCAGAGTGCTAAGGATTTGACTAAGACAGTATCTGGTGTGCAGAAGAATATCACAGAGTTTAATGAGAATATTACGAAATCTTTAGGAGGAGGAGCGGATGTTCTGAACGGTACAGCGCCTACTTATATGATTCAGGGTGATGGTCGTAAAGGTATTGCAGATGCGTTTGCTGGTGTTGATGAAAAGCTGGCACAGCTTACTGTGAAGGTTGGACAAGCGGAAAGTGGCTTGGAATATGACGGTTTTGTAGCGCAAGATCCATCATCACATATCATCACGATAGGTAAGGAAGTTGATGGTGATAAGATCTCCATTTTGAATAATGAAGAGAGAGTTCGTGTCCTTTCCGGTTTGAAGGATGGGAAACTTTCAGCCGAGTCAACAGAAGCAGTAACAGGTAATCAGCTTTATCAGACAGGTCAGACTGTTGAGCAGTTGAGTGGCACCGTTAAGAAAGTTGAGGGGAATATAGCAACTTTTGATGAGCATCTTAATACTTATTTAGGGGGAGGAGCGGATGTTCTGAAGGGAATAGCACCCACTTATATCATCCAGAAGCAGGGGCATAATGATATTGCATCAGCCTTTGATGGTGTGAGTAGTTCGCTTAAAGAACTTTCAGCGAAGGCTGGTGAGACGACACTTAGCTTGAAAGCGAGAATGGAGGATGAAAAGCTTGTCGCACAAGGAGAGTTGCAAGGAGAGTTGAATGTCATCACGATAGGTAAGGAAGTTGATGGCGATAAGATTTCGCTTACTAACAGTAAAGAAGAACATCGTGTCCTTTCCGGTGTTGCCGATGGAGATCTTTCAGCCAAGTCAACAGAAGCAGTAACAGGTAATCAGCTTTATAAGTTGGATCAAAGCGTTGAGAAGTTGAGTAGCAGTGCTAAGAAAGTTGAGGGGAATATAGCAAGCTTTGATGAACATCTGAATACTTATTTAGGAGGAGGAGCAGATGTTCTGAACGGTACAGCGCCTACTTATAGTATTCAGGGTGATGGGCATAATAATATTGCATCTGCCTTTGAGGGTGTTGGTGAGAAAATAGATGACCTAACTCAAAAGGTTGGTGGGACGACACTTAGCTTGCAAGCGAGAATGGAGGATGAGAAGCTTGTTGAACAAGATGCTGTATCGAAGCTGATCACGATAGGTAAAGATGTAGAGGGTACAGAGGTTTCCATTACGAACAGTAAAGGAGAACGTCGTGTTCTTTCCGGTGTTGCCGAGGGAGATATTTCAGCCAAGTCAACAGATGTGGTTTCAGGTAAGCAGCTTTATAAGCTGGATCAGAGCGTTGAGAAGTTGAGTAGCAGTGCTGAGGGTGTACAGGGGAATATAGCAAGCTTTGATGAACATCTGAATACTTATTTAGGAGGAGGAGCGGATGTTCTGAACGGTAGAGCGCCTACTTATACCATTCAGACGAAGAAGCATAATGATATTAAGTCTGCTTTTGATGGCATTGATACTTCACTGACGCAGCTTATTGAAGATGTTAAGGGTGTCACGGATAAGGTAAATAACAGCCTTGTAAAGCAAGAAGGGTCGAGCATCACGATTGGTGGTAAAGTAGGTGGCAATGAGATTTTGGTTGCTAGTAGTGAAGGATTACGCAAGCTTACCGGCTTGGCAGAGGGAGATGTTTCAGACAAGTCAACAGAAGCAGTTACAGGTAAGCAGCTTCATGATGTCAAGCAGAGTGCTAAGGATTTGACTGAGACAGTATCTGGTGTGCAGAAGAATATCACAGAGTTTAATGAGAATATTACGAAATCTTTAGGAGGAGGAGCGGATGTTCTGAACGGTACAGCGCCTACTTATATGATTCAGGGTGATGGTCGTAAAGGTATTGCAGATGCGTTTGCTGGTGTTGATGAAAAGCTGGCACAGCTTACTGTGAAGGTTGGACAAGCGGAAAGTGGCTTGGAATATGACGGTTTTGTAGCGCAAGATCCATCATCACATATCATCACGATAGGTAAGGAAGTTGATGGTGATAAGATCTCCATTTTGAATAATGAAGAGAGAGTTCGTGTCCTTTCCGGTTTGAAGGATGGGAAACTTTCAGCCGAGTCAACAGAAGCAGTAACAGGTAATCAGCTTTATCAGACAGGTCAGACTGTTGAGCAGTTGAGTGGCACCGTTAAGAAAGTTGAGGGGAATATAGCAAGCTTTGATGAACATCTTAATACTTATTTAGGGGGAGGAGCGGATGTTCTGAAGGGAATAGCACCCACTTATACCATCCAGAAGCAGGGGCATAATGATATTGCATCAGCCTTTGATGGTGTGAGTAGTTCGCTTAAAGAACTTTCAGCGAAGGCTGGTGAGACGACACTTAGCTTGAAAGCGAGAATGGAGGATGAAAAGCTTGTCGCACAAGGAGAGTTGCAAGGAGAGTTGAATGTCATCACGATAGGTAAGGAAGTTGATGGCGATAAGATTTCGCTTACTAACAGTAAAGAAGAACATCGTGTCCTTTCCGGTGTTGCCGATGGAGATCTTTCAGCCAAGTCAACAGAAGCAGTAACAGGTAATCAGCTTTATAAGTTGGATCAAAGCGTTGAGAAGTTGAGTAGCAGTGCTAAGAAAGTTGAGGGGAATATAGCAAGCTTTGATGAACATCTGAATACTTATTTAGGAGGAGGAGCAGATGTTCTGAACGGTACAGCGCCTACTTATAGTATTCAGGGTGATGGGCATAATAATATTGCATCTGCCTTTGAGGGTGTTGGTGAGAAAATAGATGACCTAACTCAAAAGGTTGGTGGGACGACACTTAGCTTGCAAGCGAGAATGGAGGATGAGAAGCTTGTTGAACAAGATGCTGTATCGAAGCTGATCACGATAGGTAAAGATGTAGAGGGTACAGAGGTTTCCATTACGAACAGTAAAGGAGAACGTCGTGTTCTTTCCGGTGTTGCCGAGGGAGATATTTCAGCCAAGTCAACAGATGTGGTTTCAGGTAAGCAGCTTTATAAGCTGGATCAGAGCGTTGAGAAGTTGAGTAGCAGTGCTGAGGGTGTACAGGGGAATATAGCAAGCTTTGATGAACATCTGAATACTTATTTAGGAGGAGGAGCGGATGTTCTGAACGGTAGAGCGCCTACTTATACCATTCAGACGGAGGATCATAAGGATATTGGTAGTGCTTTTAAGGGTGTTGATACTTCACTGACGCAGCTTATTGAAGATGTTAAGGGTGTCACGGATAAGGTAAATAACAGCCTTGTAAAGCAAGAAGGGTCGAGCATCACGATTGGTGGTAAAGTAGGTGGCAATGAGATTTCGGTTGCTAGTAGTGAAGGATTACGCAAGCTTACCGGCTTGGCCGATGGGAAAGTTGATGAAAACTCAACAGAAGCAGTTACAGGTAAGCAGCTTCATGATGTCAAGCAGAGTGCTAAGGATTTGACTAAGACAGTATCTGGTGTGCAGAAGAATATCACAGAGTTTAATGAGAATATTACGAAATCTTTAGGAGGAGGAGCGGATGTTCTGAACGGTACAGCGCCTACTTATATGATTCAGGGTGATGGTCGTAAAGGTATTGCAGATGCGTTTGCTGGTGTTGATGAAAAGCTGGCACAGCTTACTGTGAAGGTTGGACAAGCGGAAAGTGGCTTGGAATATGACGGTTTTGTAGCGCAAGATCCATCATCACATATCATCACGATAGGTAAGGAAGTTGATGGTGATAAGATCTCCATTTTGAATAATGAAGAGAGAGTTCGTGTCCTTTCCGGTTTGAAGGATGGGAAACTTTCAGCCGAGTCAACAGAAGCAGTAACAGGTAATCAGCTTTATCAGACAGGTCAGACTGTTGAGCAGTTGAGTGGCACCGTTAAGAAAGTTGAGGGGAATATAGCAAGCTTTGATGAACATCTTAATACTTATTTAGGGGGAGGAGCGGATGTTCTGAAGGGAATAGCACCCACTTATACCATCCAGAAGCAGGGGCATAATGATATTGCATCAGCCTTTGATGGTGTGAGTAGTTCGCTTAAAGAACTTTCAGCGAAGGCTGGTGAGACGACACTTAGCTTGAAAGCGAGAATGGAGGATGAAAAGCTTGTCGCACAAGGAGAGTTGCAAGGAGAGTTGAATGTCATCACGATAGGTAAGGAAGTTGATGGCGATAAGATTTCGCTTACTAACAGTAAAGAAGAACATCGTGTCCTTTCCGGTGTTGCCGATGGAGATCTTTCAGCCAAGTCAACAGAAGCAGTAACAGGTAATCAGCTTTATAAGTTGGATCAAAGCGTTGAGAAGTTGAGTAGCAGTGCTAAGAAAGTTGAGGGGAATATAGCAAGCTTTGATGAACATCTGAATACTTATTTAGGAGGAGGAGCAGATGTTCTGAACGGTACAGCGCCTACTTATAGTATTCAGGGTGATGGGCATAATAATATTGCATCTGCCTTTGAGGGTGTTGGTGAGAAAATAGATGACCTAACTCAAAAGGTTGGTGGGACGACACTTAGCTTGCAAGCGAGAATGGAGGATGAGAAGCTTGTTGAACAAGATGCTGTATCGAAGCTGATCACGATAGGTAAAGATGTAGAGGGTACAGAGGTTTCCATTACGAACAGTAAAGGAGAACGTCGTGTTCTTTCCGGTGTTGCCGAGGGAGATATTTCAGCCAAGTCAACAGATGCGGTTTCAGGTAAGCAGCTTTATAAGCTGGATCAGAGCGTTGAGAAGTTGAGTAGCAGTGCTGAGGGTGTACAGGGGAATATAGCAAGCTTTGATGAACATCTGAATACTTATTTAGGAGGAGGAGCGGATGTTCTGAACGGTAGAGCGCCTACTTATACCATTCAGACGAAGAAGCATAATGATATTAAGTCTGCTTTTGATGGCATTGATACTTCACTGACGCAGCTTATTGAAGATGTTAAGGGTGTCACGGATAAGGTAAATAACAGCCTTGTAAAGCAAGAAGGGTCGAGCATCACGATTGGTGGTAAAGTAGGTGGCAATGAGATTTCGGTTGCTAGTAGTGAAGGATTACGCAAGCTTACCGGCTTGGCCGATGGGAAAGTTGATGAAAACTCAACAGAAGCAGTTACAGGTAAGCAGCTTCATGATGTCAAGCAGAGTGCTAAGGATTTGACTAAGACAGTATCTGGTGTGCAGAAGAATATCACAGAGTTTAATGAGAATATTACGAAATCTTTAGGAGGAGGAGCGGATGTTCTGAACGGTACAGCGCCTACTTATATGATTCAGGGTGATGGTCGTAAAGGTATTGCAGATGCGTTTGCTGGTGTTGATGAAAAGCTGGCACAGCTTACTGTGAAGGTTGGACAAGCGGAAAGTGGCTTGGAATATGACGGTTTTGTAGCGCAAGATCCATCATCACATATCATCACGATAGGTAAGGAAGTTGATGGTGATAAGATCTCCATTTTGAATAATGAAGAGAGAGTTCGTGTCCTTTCCGGTTTGAAGGATGGGAAACTTTCAGCCGAGTCAACAGAAGCAGTAACAGGTAATCAGCTTTATCAGACAGGTCAGACTGTTGAGCAGTTGAGTGGCACCGTTAAGAAAGTTGAGGGGAATATAGCAACTTTTGATGAGCATCTTAATACTTATTTAGGGGGAGGAGCGGATGTTCTGAAGGGAATAGCACCCACTTATATCATCCAGAAGCAGGGGCATAATGATATTGCATCAGCCTTTGATGGTGTGAGTAGTTCGCTTAAAGAACTTTCAGCGAAGGCTGGTGAGACGACACTTAGCTTGAAAGCGAGAATGGAGGATGAAAAGCTTGTCGCACAAGGAGAGTTGCAAGGAGAGTTGAATGTCATCACGATAGGTAAGGAAGTTGATGGCGATAAGATTTCGCTTACTAACAGTAAAGAAGAACATCGTGTCCTTTCCGGTGTTGCCGATGGAGATCTTTCAGCCAAGTCAACAGAAGCAGTAACAGGTAATCAGCTTTATAAGTTGGATCAAAGCGTTGAGAAGTTGAGTAGCAGTGCTAAGAAAGTTGAGGGGAATATAGCAAGCTTTGATGAACATCTGAATACTTATTTAGGAGGAGGAGCAGATGTTCTGAACGGTACAGCGCCTACTTATAGTATTCAGGGTGATGGGCATAATAATATTGCATCTGCCTTTGAGGGTGTTGGTGAGAAAATAGATGACCTAACTCAAAAGGTTGGTGGGACGACACTTAGCTTGCAAGCGAGAATGGAGGATGAGAAGCTTGTTGAACAAGATGCTGTATCGAAGCTGATCACGATAGGTAAAGATGTAGAGGGTACAGAGGTTTCCATTACGAACAGTAAAGAAGAACGTCGTGTTCTTTCCGGTGTTGCCGAGGGAGATATTTCAGCCAAGTCAACAGATGTGGTTTCAGGTAAGCAGCTTTATAAGCTGGATCAGAGCGTTGAGAAGTTGAGTAGCAGTGCTGAGGGTGTACAGGGGAATATAGCAAGCTTTGATGAACATCTGAATACTTATTTAGGAGGAGGAGCGGATGTTCTGAACGGTAGAGCGCCTACTTATACCATTCAGACGAAGAAGCATAATGATATTAAGTCTGCTTTTGATGGCATTGATACTTCACTGACAGGACTTGCTGATAGAATTGAGAATGTGGCAAGTGGTGAGGCAAGTGGTGGTGTGGCAGGTAATGACCTTGTGGAGCAAAATTCAGGTACGGATCTGATTATTATTGGTGCAAAAACAGAAGGTATGGAGATCAATATTGCCAATAATGAAAAAGCACCTCGTACACTTTCTGGTGTTGTAGAGGGAGAGCTTTCAGCCGAGTCAACAGAAGCAGTAACAGGTAATCAGCTTTATCAGACAGGTCAGACTGTTGAGCAGTTGAGTGGCACCGTTAAGAAAGTTGAGGGGAATATAGCAAGCTTTGATGAACATCTTAATACTTATTTAGGGGGAGGAGCGGATGTTCTGAAGGGAATAGCACCCACTTATACCATCCAGAAGCAGGGGCATAATGATATTGCATCAGCCTTTGATGGTGTGAGTAGTTCGCTTAAAGAACTTTCAGCGAAGGCTGGTGAGACGACACTTAGCTTGAAAGCGAGAATGGAGGATGAAAAGCTTGTCGCACAAGGAGAGTTGCAAGGAGAGTTGAATGTCATCACGATAGGTAAGGAAGTTGATGGCGATAAGATTTCGCTTACTAACAGTAAAGAAGAACATCGTGTTCTTTCCGGTGTTGCCGATGGAGATCTTTCAGCCAAGTCAACAGAAGCAGTAACAGGTAATCAGCTTTATAAGTTGGATCAAAGCGTTGAGAAGTTGAGTAGCAGTGCTAAGAAAGTTGAGGGGAATATAGCAAGCTTTGATGAACATCTGAATACTTATTTAGGAGGAGGAGCAGATGTTCTGAACGGTACAGCGCCTACTTATAGTATTCAGGGTGATGGGCATAATAATATTGCATCTGCCTTTGAGGGTGTTGGTGAGAAAATAGATGACCTAACTCAAAAGGTTGGTGGGACGACACTTAGCTTGCAAGCGAGAATGGAGGATGAGAAGCTTGTTGAACAAGATGCTGTATCGAAGCTGATCACGATAGGTAAAGATGTAGAGGGTACAGAGGTTTCCATTACGAACAGTAAAGGAGAACGTCGTGTTCTTTCCGGTGTTGCCGAGGGAGATATTTCAGCCAAGTCAACAGATGCGGTTTCAGGTAAGCAGCTTTATAAGCTGGATCAGAGCGTTGAGAAGTTGAGTAGCAGTGCTGAGGGTGTACAGGGGAATATAGCAAGCTTTGATAAGAATCTGAATGTTTATTTAGGAGGAGGAGCGGATGTTCTGAACGGTAGAGCGCCTACTTATACCATTCAGACGAAGAAGCATAATGATATTAAGTCTGCTTTTGATGGCATTGATACTTCACTGACAGGACTTGCTGATAGAATTGAGAATGTGGCAAGTGGTGAGGCAAGTGGTGGTGTGGCAGGTAATGACCTTGTGGAGCAAAATTCAGGTACGGATCTGATTATTATTGGTGCAAAAACAGAAGGTATGGAGATCAATATTGCCAATAATGAAAAAGCACCTCGTACACTTTCTGGTGTTGTAGAGGGAAAGCTTTCAGCCGAGTCAACAGAAGCAGTTACAGGTAAGCAGCTTTATGAGATGAACACCACGATAGCACAGTATTTTGGTGGAGGAGCAGATGTGCTGAATGATATAACACCGACGTTTATGATTACAAACTTTGGTGCGCAGGGCAAGAATGGAGAACAAACATATCATAATGTAGCTGATGCTTTTGGTGCTATTAATACTAGTATGTCTGGTTTAAATGATCGTGTTCAACAGGTTGAAAATCAGTCTTCCGGTAGTTTAAATTGGAATACTGACAAAGGTGCTTATAGTGCTAGCCATAATAATCAGGATAATCAGCCGGATAAGATCACTAATGTCGCGAAAGAAGATATTGAAGAGGGTTCCACTAATGTGGTTACAGGTCATCAACTTTGGGAGACGAATGAGAAATTTGGCAAGGTTGAGAACAAAGTTGACACTCTTATAGGCGGAATTGTTACCTATGACAAAGATACAGACGGTAGCAAAATGAATAGCATCACCTTAGTAGGTGTTAAAGATGGTGACCCTGTGCTTATTGATAATGTTGCAGATGGTAAAATTGAAGAAGGTTCAAAACAAGCAGTCAATGGTGGCCAGGTACATGATTACACTAAAGAACAAATGGACCTTGTCCTTGCAGACGCAAACAAATATACAGATGAAAAAATACAAAATATAAAAAATATAGAAAATATACCTAATGATATCATGACACAAGCCAACGCTTACACTGATATAAAGTTTAACACTTTAAGCTCTGAAGTTGAAAAAGCTCAAAAAGAAGCACGACAAGCAGCAGCTATTAATTTAGCCGTATCTAATTTACGCTACAATAATACAGCTGGAAAATTCAGTGTTGCATTTAGTGGTGGCGTATGGCGTAGCCAATCTGCATTTGCTTTCGGTGCTGGTTACACATCTGAAGACGGAAATATCCGCTCCAACATATCTGCAACAACAACAGGTGGCCACTGGGGCATAGGAGCAGGCTTAAGCTTAATGCTAAAATAATAATCTCTTTTATAATCACTCACACACTTAAACGCTTTTTTGGAGGATTTGTTATGAAAACCACACACTCTTAAAACAACACTCACTTTGTGAGGATAGAACCTTACACTCTATTTCCTCACTCATTATTGTTAACTAAAACCGCCTATTTGAAACTAAAAAACTGCACTCTTTTGTTTTTCAGCACGTTTGTTTTTTAGCACACGAAATTGGCTCTGCTTTATGGTTTGTTTTTATGTTTTTTTACAACACAAAACCCATCATCAAATCAGATAGCGCCCAATTGTGACTTTTAAATGGCTCAAATGCATTTTTTTGATGTTTTTTTATTTTTGAAAGATTTGTTATGAAAAAAGTACATATCACTCCAAAAGACAAAAGCTTCATTGCTCAAAGGTCTTCTGCTGAGGTATCTTTGGTGAGAGCTGTTTCATTAGGGGCGGTAATGGCTACACTTTTGTCGAGTGTTTCTCCAGTTTTTGCTTCTCATCTTTCTTCAACGGGGTCGACAGTTCAAAGTGAAAGTGCTGGTGTTGTTTCTGCAAATGTTGGTAAAGCTGGTTCTGGGCGTATTGGGGTGGCTAATGGTGGTCGTTCTTGTGGGGTGGATCAGGTTATTGGCCGTAGTTTATCAAGGTTAGGTAAGAAAGTATCTGCAGAAGGACAATATAAGAAACTGACCAAAAATCAACTTTCGGATGTTTCTGGAAGCTATTCTTTTGAGAGTAGTTGTGGGGCTGATGCATCAGCAAATGCTTTAAAGAGTGCAAGTGCACGTTCTTTAATTGATGTAGATGTAGCGAAAGGCGATTGGTTGTTGGAGGAAAATAATACCATCAACTGGTCTGTTAATACGAGGTCTGTCAATACAACGGGGGTACGTGTCGCTGGTGGTAAAAATACTGATGCAGTGAATGTTGCTCAGCTAAAAGCGTTACCAGGAATAGAAACAGAGGGACAAACTACTTCTGATCTAATTTACTTCGACAAAGGGATTCATATTGGAGCTCGAACAGGCGGCGAGATTATTAGAGTTTTTACTAATCAAGGTGATACTCGTTTTATTTTGGGTGTAACAGCTGGAAGTATTAAAAAAGAATCAACAGATGCAATTAATGGTTCACAGCTTTATGATACGAACACCACACTTACGAAGTATTTAGGTGGAGGAGCTGCGTATAATGGTAGTGATGGTGATAAATGGACAGAGCCAAAGTTTACTATTCAGGGTACTCCGTATAATGATGTTGGTAATGCGTTTGCTGGTGTTGATGGGAAATTGACGGATCTTTATAATCAGATTGATGGTGCAGGCCTTGTAGTGCTAGAGCCAATTGGGCATATTATCAGCATTGGTCCTAAGGTAGAGGGCAATGAGATTTCCATTATAAACAAAAATAGAGAATCTCGGAAGCTTACTGGTGTTGCAGAGGGACATCTTTCAGAAGATTCGGCAGAGGCAGTAAATGGTGCGCAGCTTTGGAAGACTGGGCGAGATGTTTACAAGTTGGATAATACAGTAAAGAGTGTGGGTGAGAATGTCTCGAATTATCTAGGGGGTGGTGCCAAAATATTGGAGAACAAGGCCCCCACTTATACTATTCAGGGCACTCCGCATAATGATGTTGGTAATGCGTTTGCTGGTGTTGATGATAAATTAACAGAGCTTTTTAATCAGATTGGGGGTGTGACAGGTAATAATCTTGTAGAACAAGATCCACTTTCGCATATTATCACTATTGGTAAGAAAGTTGATGGTGATAAGATTTCCATTTTGAATAATGAAGGGAAAGTGCGTACACTTGTCGGCTTGGCAGATGGACAAGTTACTCAAGCTTCGAAAGAAGCAGTAAATGGTGGACAGCTTTATGAGATGAATACGACGATAGCACAGTATTTCGGTGGAGGAGCAGATGTGCTGAATGGTATAGCACCGACGTTTACGGTTATAAACTTTGGTGCGAAGGGCGAGAATGGAAAACAAACATATAATAATGTAGCTGATGCTTTTGGTGCTATTAATACTAGTATGTCTGGCCTCAGTGACCGTATTGAGAAGATTGAACAACAGACGGGTTCTCAAGTGAATTCTGATGGCTTAAGTTGGAATAATGATAAAGGAGCTTATAGTGCTAGCCATAATGATCAAGGAGTTAATAAGATAACCGATATAAAGGATGGTACAATAGCACAGGGTTCTACTGATGCGGTTACAGGTCATCAACTTTGGTCGACGAATAAGGAAATTGACAGTCTTAAAGACAAAGTTGATAATATAGTAATTAACGGAGGTGGTGCTCTTACTGATGGAGCTGTTATCTATGATAAAGATAAGGATAATACCATCACGTTAGCAGGTACTGATGATAATACACCCGTGCTCATTGACAATGTTGCAGATGGTGAAATTGAAGAAGGTTCAAAACAAGCAGTCAATGGTGGGCAGCTGAAAAAACAGATGAGTCTTGTTCTTGCAGACGCAAACAAATATACAGATGAAAGAATAGAGGATGCAGTTGTTGGTGCTGTTGCACAAGCAAATGCTTATACTGATATGAAATTTGAGGCCTTAAATTATAGAGTTGAAGGCGTCCAAAAAGAAGCAAGGCAAGCAGCAGCAATCGGTTTGGCTGTAGCGAACTTGCATTACATTGAGACACCAGGGATGCTCAGTATTGCATTTGGTAGTGGTGTATGGCGTGGTCAATCAGCACTTGCTTTTGGAACTGGTTATATGTCTGAAGATGGAAAGATGCGTTCCAACTTCTCCGTTACCACTTCTGGAGGGCATTGGGGTGTAGGAGCAGGATTAAGCTTAGCATTGAAATAATGATAAGAAACCGGAAATATATTACAAGTCTTTTGTTTATTCTTGTTTTTTTAGGAAAGGCTGTAAGCTTTGCTGAGGAGCAAGAGAGTGTTTATACAGTGCATCCACCGCAATTATCAGTGCCCGGTGGAAAGCCTGGTGAAACACGCCGGATTATTATGCAGTTTGATTACTGGACATTAATTTGCGATGAAAACAAAACAATAAAACAGGGCATCTGTAATGTAACTCAGACAATCCATGATGATAAAGAAGGTAACAAAGTTTTTAGCTGGTCTCTTGTTTCTACAAAAAATGGTCAACCAGTTATGCTGTTACGGACATTGCCAAACGCTAACACAAATGCTCCTATTCAAGTATTTATGGAAGGTGTCGAAAAACCGCTTCTTATTAGCTATAAGCAGTGCAATCGAGAAATCTGCTTAGCGCAGTATCCTGTAGTGCCTGTTTTAATGAAACAGATAAGTAAGAGTAGCAATGTGCGCATTTCTTATCAGCTTAAAGAGGGAAAAACACTTTCCTTTGTGGCGCCATTTAAGGGCTTGGGGGAAGCGCTTCTCTCTTTGCAATAATAAAATCAAAAATATAATTTATTGGCGGAATTATAATGTTATCAATTATTGAATTTCATTTTATACAAAATTATCAGTAATTGAGTTTTTATATTGCAGTGTACTATAGAAACGATTTTTTCGAATAATGTATTATTTTGTGAGAATGAAATCGCATAAATTTTTGTATATTTTTAATTATTGCAAAACATTTTAAGCAATTATTGTACGATAAAAGCTTACTATTTTGACTGAACATGGCCAACTTATTCAATGGATTTTGGGTGAGGTTGTAGCCTTAAATTAGAGATTGTGAATCAGGCAACAGAAGTGTGTTGTTCTTTTTGAGATTGGCACATTAATTAGTTAAGTTAAATACTCACACGATCGTGCTTTTTGATGTTGAAAGCAGATCATCAAGAATTGTACTCCTTGATATTTCTCAAAGTGTTCTTTGCATTTGGCTAGGCAGATTACAATTTAGACATTTTTTATCGGTGTTATTTGCATTTTCTAGGTGTTTGAAAGTAGAGATATAATTTAAAAATCGTTAAAATAAAGAGATTTAGTTCATAATCTGAGTTTTTATATTTTGGAACTTTTGGAACGCTTATTGCTTTAAGGAATGTAGCTTAATTTAGTTCTTACAATCGAAATACATGGGTATTAGATAGGTGTAACTATAAAAGATTAGTTTTAGGTATTTAGTGAATTAATATAAGGATTATTTTTGTAATAAAGCGCTTATTGTCATGAGAGAGTAGGAAACAAGAAATTAATCCTTACAATAGTCTGAAAAGAGCAAGTTTAATTTTAGATTTCTGTGTAATTTTAAACCTTATTTGAGAAGTTTAACTATTGCTAATGGCTGAAAGTTTCTAACCATTGGGTAAAAGAAGGTACTTTGGTAGCATTATTGGTACACTGTGGTGTATGGTGTAGTTATAAGAAAAGAGATTGTAAGCGCTAGTAATTATCAAAATATAGAGATAATAAACGACCATGAAAAAAACTATAAAAACATCGACAGGTGGACGTGGTGGTGCAGGGTCACATGAATTATATCAACGAGTCAAAAAAAAAGCAGGGACTATTAAAGCCTCATCACGGCGGTGGTTAGAAAGGCATTTGAATGATCCTTACGTTCATCAGTCGAAAGTGGATGGTTATCGTTCACGTGCTGCTTATAAATTAATCGAAATTAATGAACGCTATAAGATACTCAAAAAAGGTCAAAAAATTATTGATTTAGGAGCAGCGCCCGGGGGGTGGTGCCAGGTGGCAGCGCGTATAGTGGGGTCAAATGATCAACGCCCTAGCGTAGTTGGAATTGATTATTTACACGTAGATCCACTGCCTGGAGTTGTAATGTTAGAAATGGATTTTTTTCATGAAAATGCACCACAACAATTGATAAGTGCTTTAGGGGCAAAACCAGATGTAGTCCTTTCTGATATGGCAGCACCAACAACAGGTCATCGTCAGACAGATCATTTGAGAACAGTTTATTTATGTGAATCTGCTGCTGATTTTGCTATTTCGGTTCTCAAACCTGGCGGACATTTTTTGGCGAAGACTTTTCAAGGAGGTGCAGAAAACGCTCTTCTTACGAAATTGAAACAGAATTTTAAAACAATCCACCACGTTAAACCACCTGCAAGTAGGGCTGAATCAGTTGAGCTATATCTTGTAGCTCTTAAATTGAAGGAGAAAACCAAAACACAGTAATAATTCTTTTTTTGAAGACGTTGGAAATTATTTTACTGATTTGAATATAAAAACATTTCCAAATAATTTTGAATAATATTATGTGTGGTTTTCTTTTTTGAATGGAAAACTGGTAAAATTAATCCATTTTCTATAGAAATAAATGTAATTAATTCCTCTGTGTGAGCACTGCCATGAAATTTCTTGATCAGGCTAAAATTTATATTCGTTCTGGTAATGGCGGAGCAGGAGCGGTATCGTTTCGTCGTGAAAAATATATAGAATTTGGAGGTCCCGATGGGGGCAATGGGGGGCGTGGGGGTGACGTTTGGGTTATTGTTGTTGATGGGCTCAACACATTGATTGATTATCGCTACCAGCAACATTTTAGAGCAAAAACGGGTGGGCATGGTAAAGGGCGTAATATGACGGGCGAAAAAGGTGAAGATGTTGTCCTTAAAGTACCGGTTGGAACACAAATTTTTGCAGAAGATAATGAGACGCTGATTTGTGATTTAAAAGAAGTTGGCCAACGATATTGTCTTGCAAAAGGGGGCAATGGTGGTTTTGGTAATCTTCATTTTGCTACATCTACAAATAGGGCGCCCCACCATGCAAATCCTGGTTTAAGTGGAGAAGAGCATACATTATGGCTGCGTTTGAAACTGATTGCTGATGGAGGGTTGATTGGTTTGCCAAATGCTGGAAAATCTACCTTTTTATCGTCAGTAACGGCTGCAAAGCCAAAAATTGCGAGCTATCCTTTTACCACGCTGTATCCTCATCTGGGTGTTGTGCGGATTGATGATAGTGAATTTGTTTTGGCTGATATTCCTGGCTTAATTGAAGGGGCGCATGAAGGTGTGGGAATTGGTGACCGTTTTTTAGGGCATGTAGAACGGTGCCGTGTTTTAATTCATTTAATTTCTGTTCAAGAAGAAGATGTGGTCAAGGCGTACCAAATTATTCGTACTGAACTTGAAGCGTATGGAAATAGTTTAAGTGATAAAAATGAAATTGTCGCTTTAAGCCAGATAGATACTCTTTCTATTGAGGAGTGTAAGGCTAAACAGGAGATGTTGCAAAAGGCGATTGGTAAATCTGTTATGATGTTTTCTGCTGTTAGTCATGAAGGTTTAAACAATGTGTTACGCGTTGTCACTCACATGATTGAAATGGAGCGTAAAGGCAATATTAATAAAGATGAGCAGGGTTAAGAAAGATGGCGGTTGGATTGCAAAAACTTGAGCAATATAAACGCATTGTAATTAAAGTTGGTTCTGCACTTTTAGTTGACCCCCAAATAGGTTTACGCGTTGAATGGCTTCAAAGTTTGATAAGTGATATTGTTGTATTACACCAAAAAGGGGTTGAAGTTTTATTGGTGTCTTCTGGTGCTGTTGCTTTAGGGCGAACATTATTACATCTTCCTAACAGTGCTTTAAAATTAGAAGAAAATCAGGCATGTGCTGCTTTGGGGCAAATTGAACTTGCCAAGGCTTATACTGATATTCTTGCTCAACATGGGTTGAGAACAGGCCAAATTTTGCTGACATTATTCGATACAGAAGAACGTCGACGTTATCTCAATGCACGTGCTACGATTAATACGCTTTTACGCTTTAGAGCAATACCTGTTATTAATGAGAACGATACCATAGCAACCAGCGAAATTCGTTATGGTGATAATGATCGTTTAGCAGCACGTGTCGCAACTATGATGGGTTGCGATCTTTTAATACTTTTATCAGATATTGACGGCCTTTTTACACAATCACCTCATCTCAATCCAAATGCTGAATTTATTCCTTTTATCGCATCCATTACAAGTGATATTGAGAAAATGGCAGGTGGTTCTGATTCACTTCTTTCTCGGGGTGGAATGAAAACAAAACTTGATGCTGGGAAAATAGCTAATTCTTCAGGAACGGCTATGGTCATTACTTCGGGAAAGCGTATGAATCCTCTTTCCACGCTTGACCAGGGAGAACGTAGCAGTTTTTTTGCTCCAAGTAAAAAGCCAGTCAATGCGTGGAAAACGTGGATTTCCGGTAATTTAGATCCATCTGGTATTTTGATTATTGATCAAGGGGCTGTGAAGGCTCTTAAATCTGGGAAGTCATTATTGGCTGCGGGGGTTGTAGCCGTTAAGGGAGTGTTCTCCCGTGGAGATACAGTCGCAATTATTGATGAAAGTGGAGTTGAGATTGCTCGCGGTCTTGTAAGTTATGACAAAGATGAAGCAGTAAGCATTATAGGGCATAAAAATGAAGAAATAGAGCACATTCTTGGGTATGAGTCGCGCTCTGCTATGGTGCATCGCAATGATATGATTGTACGTAATTTGGCTAGTTTTTCTTAAAAGCTAGTTTTAATGTATTAATTGCTTTTGATAAATGGATAATTGCATGACTTTAAAAGAAGAGATGAAAGCCATAGGGCAAAAAGCGCGTGATGCTGCTTCAAAGCTTGCAATTCTTTCTGCTGAACAAAAGAAAAATGCATTGGAAATGATAGCTCTGAGTTTGGAAGCTCAGTCAAGTGAGATTTTACGTGCTAATAGTCAAGATTTAGCAAATGCAGCTCAAAATAATTTAAAGCCAGCAATGATTGATCGGCTAAAGTTAGATGAATTACGTTTGCGCACAATAATAGACAGTGTCAGACAGATTGCACATTTTCCTGATCCTATCGGGCAAGTGATAAGCGAATGGACACGCCCCAATGGGTTACATATACGCCGTGTACGAACACCACTTGGTGTGATTGGTATTATTTATGAAAGTCGACCGAATGTTACAATTGATGCAAGTGCTCTGTGCTTAAAATCTGGAAATGCTGCAATTTTGCGTGGTGGTTCAGATAGTTTTCATTCTGCATATGCTCTCTATTTAGCGTTGGTAAAAGGGCTAGAAAAAGCTGGTTTACCTAAAGACATTATTCAAATGGTTGAAACCACAGATCGTGCTGCTGTTGGAGAAATGCTCAAAGGATTAGATGGTGCAATTGATGTGATTATACCTCGTGGTGGAAAAAATCTTATCGCACGTATTCAATCTGATGCGCGTATTCCTGTTTTTGCCCATTTGGAGGGTCTTTGTCATATTTATATTGATAAATCAGCAAATTTAGACATGGCACGTGATATTGTGTTAAATGCAAAATTGCGACGGACAGGTATATGTGGAGCTGTTGAAACAGTTTTAATTGACCACCAGGCATTAGACAAATTTCTTCCTGTTCTTACTGCTTTACAAGAAAAAGGGTGTGAAATTCGTGCGACAAAAGATATTGTTTCAATGATGCCAGAAGCCAAATTAGCGGATGAGGAAGACTGGTCTTATGAATATCTTGATGCAATTCTTTCTGTCAAAACAGTTGATAGTGTAGAAGGAGCCATTGCACATATTAAACATTATTCATCAGGACATACTGAATCAATTATTGCTGAGGATATGAAAGCAGTGGAAATATTTTTTAAACATTTAGATTCAGCTATTTTGCTTCATAATGCATCGACACAATTTGCAGATGGAGGTGAATTCGGTTTTGGAGCAGAAGTTGGAATCGCAACAGGAAAAATACATGCACGTGGACCAATTGGTGTTGAACAATTGACGTCATTTCAATATCAAATTACAGGAAATGGACAGGTTAGACCTTGAATCAATTCCGATGGGAAAATTGTATGCCACATATCGAAAGGTCAAGTGTTGTTGGCCTGTTTGGTGGTTCATTCAACCCACCACATGCTGGGCATATTCTTGTTGCGAAAACTGCAATTCGGCGTTTACGTCTTGATCAATTATGGTGGATGGTAACTCCAGGAAATCCTTTAAAAGATTGTACACAATTACCATCTGTACACGAAAGAATGCGACTAAGTTTTGAGCTTATTGATCATCCAAAGATTCGTGTCACTGGTTTTGAGAAGGAGATAGGCAGCACGATATCGGTGGAAACGATTACTCATATTCTTGCACACTATAGAGGGGTACGTTTTGTATGGGTTATAGGTGCAGATACTTTAGCAACGTTTCATCATTGGCATCGGTGGCGTGATATTATATCTATGCTTCCTATTGCGATTGTTGATCGCCCTTCGGTACGTACACCAGCACTTTCTTCTCCTATGGCACGAACTTACCGTTATTTTCGTTTGGATGAAAGAAAAAGTGCACTTTTACCTTTTATGTCGCCACCAGCTTGGACTTATTTGCATGGACCTTTATCTTTTCAAAGTTCAACACAACTTCGCTTAAAAGAAAATAATTTTTCTTGAACATTTTATAAGATTCTGCAAATCTCTGTAGGAAAGTTCCTCTTTTGTTATATTTCGAATGATAAGAAAGGGTATCAACCTGGAAAACAACTCACAAAAACGCCATCATCTCGCGGAAGTACCGGGAAAAGAAAAACTCTTTTTAGTATCTGATGGTCTTAAAATTATTCTCAATAGTTTAGAAAATGCAAAAGCAGAAGATATTGTTTCTATTGATATTCAGGGCAAATCATCTTTAGCTGATTATATAGTTATTGCTTCGGCGCGTTCGCAACGTCATGTGTCAGCTATTGCTGATCATTTGTTATCGACTTGGAAAGATAGTGGATACGGCAAGGCAAAAGTAGAAGGGCTTTCTACGGGTGATTGGGTGTTAATTGATACGGGAGATATTATAGTTCATCTTTTTCGTCCAGAAGTTCGTGCTTTTTATAATTTAGAAAAAATATGGCTTGCTCCAAATTTAGACGATATAAAGACGATTGTCTTTGGAGACAATTGATATGCAAATTTCTATTTTTGCTGTTGGACGCATGAAAAAAGGAGCTGAGCAGACATTAACTCATCGTTATTTGGATCGTTTTTCGAAAAGCGCTGGAGTTGTTGGATTTCATTTTAAAAAAATGCAAGAAATATCGGAGAGTCGTGCTCAAACAGCGTGTCAGCGCATGGAAGAAGAAGGTGCAAAACTTTTTGAGGCTTTACCTGAAAAGAGCCGATTAATTGTATTGGATGAACGTGGAAAATTAATTTCATCATTTGCTTTTGCTGAAAAGTTAGCGTTTTATCGCGACGAGGGTATTCGTGATTTAATAATTGCTTTAGGAGGGCCTGATGGACATAGTGAGCACGTTAGAAATCGCGCTGATTTTCTTTTATCTTTTGGTTTAATGACATGGCCACATCAAATTGCACGTATGTTACTTACAGAACAGCTTTATCGGGCTGTAACAATTATGAGTCATCACCCATATCATCGTTTTTAGCTTTTTGTATGATTTTTAGCATCTATTATTCCAATTTATTAATATTGTTTTAGTTGACACCGTTTAAAGCGTTTTATTTGATATGATTGTGCTTAACAGTTAGGCAAATGAAGCAGATTCTTCATGAAAAAATGCAATATTTTATATAAGCCATACATGATGTTTATGGTACTGATGTTGAGTATAGGGTCTTACTCATCTGTATCGTGTGCTGAAGATAATGATAGTCATGAAGCAGCGCGTAAAATGTTGATAGAAATTCGCCAAAATATTTCTGTATCACGTGAGCGTATTGTTTTTCTTGATCGTCAAGTTACTCGTTTAAAGAAAGATCAACGTACTTTAACTGATGAATTAATAAAAGTAGCTAAAGCAGAATATGATATAGAGCGTAATATTATTGAAAAAAAAGAAAAGCTTGAGGAACTTATAAAGCAGCAGACACAAGTACACAAAAATTTAAAAAACAGTCGTACTGAATTTGCAGAAGTATTAGCTATTTTGGAACGAATAGGGTTAAATCCACCTCCTGCTATTATGGTGCGGACTGAGGATGTATTGGCTTCTATACGTAGTTCTGTGCTATTGGGGTCTGTCATTCCTAAGATGCAGGAAAAAACGCTGGTTTTATCTGCTAATCTCAAGAAATTAACTGATTTGAGCAACTCCATTACTGCAGAATGTACGGCTTTAAGAGATGAAATGCAAAATCAAGCTGAACAGCGAAAACATTTAGAGCTTTTATTAAATGAAAAAGCAAAATTACAAAAAAAATCGGAAAAAGAACTTATAGAACAACGACAAAAAAATAGTGTTCTTTCTAAGAAAGCTCAATCTTTGGAAGAATTAATTTCACAGCTTGAGTATGAATCACAGTTTAGCGCAGATTCATCAACACAAATGCAAAAGAATATTCGATTATTAGAAAAGCTTAATTTTGAGCGTCAAAAAGGCTCTTTGCTTTTACCTGTATCTGGAAAAAAAATTCAGCGGTTTAATAGCGGTTCTCATGCTACGCGTTTTGGTGAAATAATTGAAACAGAACCAGCGGCTTTAGTAACAACCCCTACAAATGCTCTTGTTGCTTTTGCTGGAATATTCCGTTCTTATGGACAGATAATTATTCTTAATGTTGGAAGCGGTTATCATATCATCCTTGCTGGGATGGAAAAAATAAATGTAATTCAAGGACAATTTGTTTTTGCGGGTGAGCCTCTTGGGGTGATGAGTACACAATTTATTGCAAGTACAGTTACATTAGATATAGGTAAAAATGCTCTAATGCTTTACATTGAATTTAGAAAAGATGGAAAACCTGTGAATCCAACTCCTTGGTGGCGGACTGAAGAATTGAAAAGGGACCAAAATGATTCGTAAAGTTGTTTTTTTAGTTGTTGGGGTGTTGCTCAGCGCCAGCTCAATGATTGTAGTACAATCTGTTTCTGCAAATAATGAAAATAATACTTATAAACAACTAGCTATATTTGGTGATATTTTTGAACGAGTACGTGCCCAATATGTGACAGTTCCGGATGATAAAAAGCTTGTTGAAAATGCTATCAATGGTATGCTCTCATCGCTTGATCCACATTCGTCTTATATGGATGCTGAGAAAGCCAAAGACATGAGGGATTCTACTAAAGGGGAATTTGGTGGCCTTGGTATTGAGGTGACTATGGAGAAAAACTTAATAAAAGTTGTGTCTCCGATAGATGATACACCTGCTTCAAAAGCAGGTATTTTAGCAGGGGATGTCATTTCAAAAATTGATGGCAAAGAAACGAACGGTCAAACATTAAGTGAAGCTGTCAATAAAATGCGGGGTGCTGTTGGAACACCAATTACGCTGACAATTATTCGCTCTGGTGTTGATGAACCGTTAGAAATTAAGATTGTTCGTGATATCATAAAGGTGAAAGCAGTAAAATATCGTATTGAAAATGATATTGGTTATTTAAGACTCATTCAGTTTAGTGAACAAACTTTTGTTAATCTTAAAGCTGCAATTAAAGATATTCAGTCTAAAATTCCTCAAGATAATTTAAAAGGATATGTTCTTGATTTACGGCTTAATCCTGGTGGTTTATTAGATCAGGCTGTAAATGTTTCAGATGCTTTTCTCAATAAAGGTGAGATTGTATCAACACGTGGTCGTAAAAAAAGTGACGTAATGAGGTTTGATGCTAAACAAGGTGATATAATTAATGGGAAACCTCTTATTGTTCTCATTAATGGTGGTTCAGCTAGTGCCTCTGAAATTGTTGCAGGTGCTTTACAAGATCATCGTCGCGCTACAATTTTAGGAACACAATCTTTTGGTAAAGGATCTGTTCAAACTATTATTCCTTTGGGTGAAAATGGTGCTTTACGCTTAACAACAGCACTGTATTACACGCCATCTGGTACATCAATTCAAGGAACTGGAATCACTCCAGATATTATTGTGGAGCAGCCATTGCCTGAAAAATATAAGGGTTATAATGTAACGCTTGGTGAATCTGAATTAAAAGGGCATATTAAAGGGAAAAGGGAAAGTGATAAAGGGTCTGGTTCAGCCGCTTTTGTTCCAAAAGATCCTAAGGATGATGTTCAATTGAATCAAGCTTATAAACTTTTACGGGGTGAAATAGTGAATGCAGCATTTCCACCAGATCCTAATAAAGGTATTTTAAAGTAACAATAAATATTTATAATCCACACTTTTATATGGGTTGTTCTCTTTTGAGAGGTTATTCAATGGATACAATTGCAGATTTCAAAGCTCTTCCTTATCGGAAAGGCGTTGGAATGCTTGTATTTAATCGTGAAGGTAAGGTTTGGATAGGGCGCCGTTTGATGACCTTTTCTTATGCAAACACTGATGTATCTAAACTTTGGCAGTTACCTCAAGGGGGAATTGATGAGGGCGAAAATCCACTAGATGCTGCACGACGTGAACTTTATGAAGAAACAGGTATCCGATCGATAAAGTTAATTAAAGAAGCGCAAGATTGGTTCTATTACGATTTTCCACAAGAACTTGTTGGGCACGTATTGGGTAGTAAATATCGTGGACAAACACAAAAATGGTTTGCTTTTCAGTTTATAGGAGAAAACTCTGAAATCGTAATTAATCCTCCACCTGACGGTAATAAAGCAGAGTTTAATCAGTGGAAATGGGTTGATTTAGAAGAACTTCCATCACTTGTTATTTCTTTTAAGAAACATGTCTATATGCAAGTTGTTAGTGAGTTTCGAAATAGTTTTAGATATTTATAAATGTATGATTACAAAAAGCTATTGTTTCATTGAAATACTTTAGTATCATATACCGCTATTAGAAGTAGTTGAAATGATTCTATTTATGTGAGGAACTGAGTATAAGATGAAAAAATTACTAAATTTCTTTGTAATTTCTGCGTTATTAAGTATTTCTCCTGTAGCATTTGCCCAGAATTCAAAGCCAATTGCTAAGCCTTCTGTAACTACGTTGCCAAATGGTGCTTCTTCGTTAACAGAGACGTATGATTTGTGGAGCGTTAACTGTGGTATACAGGAGGGAAAGAAAGTTTGTTTCATGCTCCGTCAGGAAGTTAATGACCAGAATCGTGTTGTAGTGGCTATGAATGTTATGCTCGAGGCTGATGATGTTGTGTCTGGAAATTTGACGGTTCCTTTTGGTATTTTAGTTTCTAAGCCCATTCGTTTACATGTGGATGATTCAAAAACTGTTATTGAAACTGGTGTTCGGACTTGTGTGCCAGCAGGTTGTGTTGTTCCAATAATTTTTGATAAAAGTTTTGTAGCATCTTTACGTAGTGGAAAGCAGCTGAAATTATCTATGACGGTTGCTGCTCCAGGCGAACCACCTTTAAATGATTTATTTGTTCAACTGAATGGTTTTGGTGATGCACTTAATCGTTTAATCGTCTTGCAAAAATAATTTTTTTATCAAAGAGAAAACGGCCTTTTTAGGCCGTTTTTAATTTAAAAACAGTTTTTATAGAAAAAAAACTGAAGTTACTTGATTAGTTAAGTGGAAGACAATTGGGCAATTTTGAGGCTTCTTTTCCATTTGATTTTGCTCCTATTTAAAACTGGCTATTATCTTATCTAATATTTGTTGTTTAGTTTATATGGTATGTGTTTAACGATTAAGCTGCTTAATCATTCTTTTTGTGAAAAAGGGCGTAATTGTAGAGCCATTTTGATAGGTTTGTTGGTATGAATGCACTATATATGATCTTTTATTCTATTGGTTGGTAAAGGAATAAAGAATGATCTATGCATTGCTTCAAGTGATTGATCTCATTCTCAGTATTTATGTTGCTGTTTTAATAGCTAATGTTGTCTTTTCTTGGCTTTGTGCATTTAATATCATAAACATGCGTAATCCCTTTGTTACGATGATAGGGAATTTTCTTTATTGTGCTACAGAGCCAATTTTAGGACGTATCCGGTATTTTTTGCCAAATCTTGGAGCAATTGATATCTCACCTCTTATAGTATTTCTGATTATTTATTTTATTCGTATTTTTATGTGGCGAGCTTATATAGGTTTATTCTTATAAATATGAGAATATTACACCAGATAGATAAAGATGCTGTACCGTATTGATTCCAGTGGCTTAGTTTTATTCGTGCGTTTAATTCCCAAAGCTTCAATGGATAGCATAGTAGGGGTTGAGAGTAGAGATGGTGAAACACAGCATTTAGTTATACGTCTTCGTACTGTTCCTGAAGATGGCAAGGCAAACAAAGCATTAATTAAATTTTTAGGAAGGCAATGGAAAATACCGCCTTCTTATATTTCTCTTAAAAGTGGTATGACATCACGTTATAAACAGCTTCGTTTTTCAGGATATGTAGAAGAACTTGAACAGAAACTACAACTTATGAGCAATGTACATTCACAAAAATATGAATGAAAACTGTAAAAGCCTGTTTGAACAACAGGCTTTGATTTATTAGAATTAATCTATCCTATTCCTTTGTTGCGTTTGCGATAGCTTCCTTAATCAATTCACGTGCAAAGTTTTTGTCACGCCAACCTTCAATTTTAACCCATTTTTCAGGTTCGAGATCCTTATAATGCTTAAAGAAATGTTCAATCTGCTTTAATGTGATTTTGGGAAGATCCGTATAATCATGAACATCAACATATCTCTGCGTTAATTTTGGAGTGGGGACAGCAATGATTTTTTCATCTTTACCACCATCATCTTCCATAATTAGGGCCCCAATTGGGCAAACATTAATGACACAACCAGGCATGAGTGGACGGGTGTTACAAATAAGAACGTCAAGTGGATCACCATCTTCTGAAAGTGTATGTGGGATGAAGCCATAATTGCCGGGATAGACCATAGGTGTATAGAGAAAGCGATCAACAAATAATAATCCAGATTTTTTATCCATCTCATATTTTATTGGTTGGCTACCAACAGACACTTCGATGATAACATTAATATCTTCTGGTGGATTATTGCCAATAGGGATCTCTTTAATATTCATTGTAAATATCCTTTCCGGAGTGAAATCAAACCAAATGCACTAGAATATTTGGTTAAAGGAGTATGATCAGGTTGAAATTGGTGAACGTGTTTTTTCAAAACGTTTACGTTCATTCGGGTCTAAATAAAGTTTACGTAGACGAATATTTTTAGGGGTTACTTCAACAAGTTCATCATCTTGTATCCACGATAATGCACGTTCTAATGTCATTTTAATTGGAGGGGTCAATTTTACAGCTTCATCTTTACCAGAAGCACGCATATTGGTTAGCTTTTTTCCTTTTAGAACATTCACTTCTAAGTCGTTATCGCGTGAATGGATGCCAATAATCATACCTTGATAGACTTTAGCACCAGCATCGATCACCATAGGTCCTCTATCTTCGAGGTTAAAAAGTGCATAAGCAACAGCTTCACCATTATCATTTGAAATCATCACGCCATTAGTACGGCCGCTGATATCTCCTTTATAAGGTTCATAAGAATGGAAGAGACGATTCATAATTGCTGTACCACGTGTATCGGTTAAAAGTTCTGATTGGTAACCAATAAGTCCACGAGTCGGTGCATGAAAGACAAGGCGTACACGATTACCACCAGATGGACGTAATTCAATCATGTCTCCTTTGCGCTCTGACATTTTTTGAACAACAGTTCCGGAATATTCTTCATCAACATCGATCACGACTTCTTCGATTGGTTCAAGAGTTATTCCATTTTCATTCTTCTGCATAACTACACGTGGACGTGAAACACTGAGCTCGAATCCTTCTCTACGCATATTTTCGATGAGCACTGCAAGTTGTAATTCTCCTCGTCCTGAAACATAGAAAGAATCTTTATCGGTTGATTCTTCAATTTTAAGGGCTACATTACCTTCCGCTTCTTTCAACAAACGATCACGGATAACACGGCTTGTTACTTTATCTCCTTCAGTACCAGCAAGGGGGCTATCGTTTACCAAAAAACTCATGGTCACAGTGGGAGGATCAATGGGTTGAGCAGTGAGTGGTTCATTGATGGTGGGGTCACAAAAAGTATCAGCAACAGTGCCTTTTTGTAGACCAGCAATTGCTACAATATCACCGGCAACGCTTTCTTCAATTGGTTGTCGTTCTAGCCCACGAAATGCCAAAATTTTTGAAATACGTCCAGTTTCTAAAAGAGTTCCATTTTGTCCAAGAACCTTAACGCTTTGATTGGGTTTAATAGAACCAGAATGAATTCGACCTGTGATGATTCGGCCTAAAAATGGATCTGCTTCCAGAATAGTGCCAATCATACGAAACGGTCCTTCTGCCACAGTAGGTTCAGGCACATGACGGATCACAAGATCAAATAAGGAACTCAGTCCTTGATCTTTTGGTCCTTCAGAAGTTTCAGCCATCCATCCATCGCGGCCTGATCCATAAAGAATAGGAAAATCAAGTTGTTCATCAGTTGCATTAAGAGCTACAAAAAGGTCGAAAACTTCATTAATGACTTCATCAGCGCGTGCATCAGATCGATCAATTTTATTGATAACAACAATAGGGCGTAATCCTACTTTCAATGCTTTCCCAACAACAAATTTAGTTTGCGGCATAGGACCTTCAGCTGCATCAACAAGCAAAATTGCTCCATCTACCATATTGAGAATACGCTCAACTTCTCCACCAAAATCAGCATGACCAGGGGTATCAACAATATTAATTCGGGTATCTTTCCAAACAACTGATGTAGCTTTTGCCAGTATTGTAATACCGCGTTCTTTTTCAATATCATTTGAATCCATCATACGCTCACTGGTGCGCTGATTATCGCGGAAATTTCCTGATTGTTTGAGAAGTTCGTCCACAAGTGTTGTTTTACCATGGTCGACATGGGCAATAATGGCAATATTACGCAATTGCATAAATTTTCTTCTTTTCGTTTAATGAAATTTCATTTCAGGCAAAGTTTTTGTAGTTTTAACTTTGCAGTTTGAAGCCTTTTACAGTTTTTTTTATACTTTTGGAAGAGGAGAACTGTTTTTATAGAGAAGTAGTTGAGAAGATTTCTACAATTTTAAGCGAAAATGCCCAAAAATACCTTTTTATAAGATGGGCATTTATAGCATGTACAAAGAATAAATAACGCAATTTAATTGCGTCATAAAAGAGCTTTTAGGTTATTTTAGGTATGCTTTTTTCTTCTTATTTAAAGTAAAATTCCAGATAAAATAAGAGAAGCAACAGAAAAATAGATTACAATACCTGTAACATCTACTAAAGTTGCTACTAAGGGAGCTGAAGCACTTGCTGGATCAAATTTTAAACGTTTAAGAATAAAAGGCAGCATGGAACCAGACAAGGAACCAAATGTAACGATTCCAACTAAAGTTGCACCCACTGTTATAGCAATGAAAATCCAATGTTCACCATAGTTATAGATGCCCAGTTGTTGCCAGATAACAATGCGCATTATTCCAATAATTCCAAGTAAAAGGCCAAGAGACATTCCTGCTGGGATCTCGCGAAGGATGACTCTCCACCAGTCTTTAAGTGTAAGTTCACGTAAAGCTAATGCACGAAGAATAAGTGATGTTGCTTGTGAGCCAGAGTTTCCTCCTGAACTCATAATAAGGGGAATGAATAGTGTAAGGGTGATAACTTTTTCAATCTCTGCTTCGAAATATTGCATAGCGCTGGCTGTTAACATTTCACCAAGAAAAAGCAGAGCCAGCCAGCCACCACGTTTTTTCATCATTCCAAGAAAATTTATCTGCATATAAGGTTTATCTAGAGCTTCCATACCCCCAAATTTATAAGCATCTTCACTCATTTCATCAACCATAGTATCAAGCACATCATCAACTGTTACAATACCAATAACATGGTTACTGTCATCAACAACTGGCACAGAGAGAAGATCATGGCGTTGGAAAAGACGAGCAATATCTTCATGATCTGTAAAGGGTGATATTGTGATAGGTGTATCATGTGTAGAGACGTTGAGAATTTGATCATCAGGTGAGGCAAGAATAAGATTTCGTAACGAAACAGCTTTGAGAAGTACACCTGTTTTGGGATCAATGACATAGCTTGTGTAAACTGTTTCACGTGTTCGTTCAACGTCACGAATGTGATCTAGAGTTTTTTTGACAGTCCAGTCTGCTGGGATAGCAATAAACTCAGTTGTCATTAATGCACCAGCTGTATGGTTGGGATAACTGGTAAGTTTTTTAAGTTCGGTTCGAGTTAAGGGTTTCAACAAGGCGTAAAGCCGTGTACGGGTCTTTCTATCCATTTCTTGAAAGACGTCTGCAGCAGCATCTGCGGACATACCTTCAAGAATTTCAACAGAACGATTAGTAGGTAGAAGTTCAAGAATAGCTGCTGGTTGTTCGAGTTCTGGTTTATCAAAGAGCTCAATAGCATAATCAAGAGGTAAAAGACTAAAAACAGTCACACGTTCCATAATATCTAGATCGTTGATTATATCAATTGAATCAGCAAAATGGCGGTTTTTTAATTCTTCAGCGAGAGTTTCAGGAGAAAGGTTTTTAAAGTCGAAGGTTGTTTTTATTTCAGTCATGGTAAAGCGCCTTCCAAAATTATAAGATTCAGGTATATGGATAGGATCAATCAAAGTGATAGAAAACTTAGAAACATCTCTCTGAATTGTTTTTGAGATTGTGAATATTTTAAATAAAGTCAAGGATAGATCACAATCTATAAACAATTTCATTTTTCAAATAAATGGAGCTTGTTCGTTTTTATGTATCCTATAATAAAATAGTTTTTTGCTTTTTTATTTTTTCTATCAAAATATTGGATTTAAAAATTTGTTTTAGAGCATACTCGATAATTCTTCCAAGATAGTTTGTATGCTGAAAATAATCATTTTGTTTTAAGCGTATAGTGGAGGCATAGATATTATGACAAAAACAGCAGTTTTAGATTGGAACGGATTTTCAGGACTTCCCGATTTTGCCTCAATAAGTGACAATGATTTTAAACCCGCTTTTGAACAAGCTCTTAAAGAAGCCAAAAAAGAAGTAGAGGCAATTGCATCTGTGGAAGCGTCTCCAACACTTGAGAATTTTTTGCAGCCTTTTGAGCTTTCTGGCAAGGCACTTGATCGTATATGTTCAATATTTTTCTTACGTTCAGGCGCGCATAGCAATGTGTTGATTCAGAAGTTAGAACAAGAATTTACTGTACAACTATCTCGTTATTTTTCAAAAATTATGATGGATGCGAGAATATTTGTAAAAATGGATACGCTGTATATACAGTCGCAACGGGGTATGTATAACAGTGAAACAAAGTGCGTAATTGAATTATGGTGGAAGAAGTTTATTCGTAACGGTGCAAAACTTGATGCACAAGGCAAGAGACGTCTTGTCGAAATTAATGAAAAACTGGCTCTTTTAGGCACTACTTTTGGTCAACATGTATTACAAGATGAAGCTGAATGGATTTTGTTTTTAGAACAAACGGATTTATCTGGCTTACCTGATGATCTTATTGCTTCAATGAAGGAAATTGCTTGCGAAAAAGGTCGTGAAGGATTTTATGCATTAACATTAGCACGTTCGATTGTTGAACCTTTTTTAAAATTATCTGATCGCCGTGATTTACGTGAAATAGCATTTCAAGCTTGGTCTAAACGTGGTGAGAATAATGATGATAATGATAATCGAGCGATTATTGTAGAAATGATCACGCTTCGGAATGAAAAAGCCAAATTGCTGGGATATGAATCTTTTGCAGATTTAAAACTTGATAATACTATGGCCAAGAGTGTTAATTCAGTTATGAATTTGCTCATGCCTATATGGGAACGAGCAAAAGTTAGAGCTGTTACTGAACAGACTGAATTACAAAATTTAGCAAAAAATCTAGGGAGCAATGAACCTTTAGCAGCTTGGGATTGGCGTTATTATGCTGAAAAATTACGTGCTGAAAATTTTTTTTTTAATGAATCTGAGGTTAAACAATATTTTCAATTAGATCGTATGATTGAAGCAGCTTTTGCAGTGGCAAAGAAGCTCTTTGGAATTTTATTTGAAGAAAAAACAGCTGTTGCACTTTGGCATCCTGATGTGCGTTTATGGGAGGTTAAACATTCTGATGGTAGTTTACTTGGGCATTTTATTGGCGATTATTTCGCACGTTCTTCAAAACGATCTGGCGCATGGATGAGTCAGCTGCAGTCACAGCATAAATTGAATGGTGGACAAAAACCGATCATTTATAATATCTGCAATTTTGCAAAACCTCCTAAAGGGGATGCTGCTCTTTTATCACTTGATGATGCGCGTACACTTTTCCATGAATTTGGACACGCGTTACATGGCTTGCTTTCTGATGTAACATGGCCATCTGTGGCAGGAACATCGGTTTCGCGTGATTTTGTTGAACTTCCTTCTCAACTTTATGAGCATTGGTTGACTGTGTCAGAGGTGCTAAAATCTTATGCTACGCATGCAAAAACAGGTATTCCCATGCCACAAACTTTGCTGGATAAGATTATGTCAGCACAGACATTTAATGCTGGCTTTTGTGCTGTTGAGTATATTTCATCGGCTTTAATAGATATTGCTTTTCATAAAGGAGTAATAGTTTCTGATCCAATATTGTTTGAATATAGGGAATTAGAAAAGTTAGAAATGCTTGACACAATTATTATGCGCCATCGTCCTCCACATTTTACACATGTGTTTTCAGGTGATAGTTATGCTGCTGGTTATTATTCTTATATGTGGTCGGAAGTGCTTGATGCTGATGCATTTCAAGCTTTTGAGGAAACTGGTGATGTTTTTAACCCAGAACTTGCTAGCCAATTGAAGCGTTTTATTTATTCTTCTGGAGGTAGTTGTGATCCAGAAGAGCTTTATAAAGCTTTTCGGGGAAGGTTACCTTTACCAGAAGCGATGATCAAAAAACGAGGGCTGTAAATTATACATAATACGGGGTAGTCCATACCGATTTTATATTTTAGGTGTTTAGGTTATGTGCAATTTTAAATGTATTTATGACAGTATAATGAAAAATTAGAGTTGATATTTTTAACGAGTTTATAGGGAAAATTATCAGCTTGACTTACTTAGTAGCTATTTACGTGATTTGTATTTTATGAGGTTCTAATTTATTTTGTTGAGTAAATAGCTATTTTGTACCACCTCATAAAGAAGTTGTTGGTAATTTGTACTCAAGATTGTAAATTTAGCTTTTTCTTATAGCTTGAATAAAAGGCTTTGTTTGTTAATAAAATCGTTTCAAATATAGACAAAATATTCTCCCTATACTTCTAGAATTTTCATATAGAATACGTAAAAATTTGTTTTTGTCGTTCAAGGGTAGGTTAGTCTATCCATGTTTATAATTTTCCAGAATTATGAAAGTTTTTATCAATTTTGATAGTTCTTTACTCATAGAAGTTTATTCATTTTGGCTAAATAATTGCTAAGAATGCTATTGGACATCGTGATTGATTTTACTTCACACTTTAGTTGAAATTAGCTTCGTCGTTGTAAAAGCAAACGTCAAAAAAAGTAAATCAAATATATTGAGTAGAAATGGTATGAGTATCTATTCTAGATCACTGTTTTCTGAGAAGAGAGAGAACTTGATAACTTGGGTATCCATTAGCTTCTAAGCCATGGCGCAGTTGAAAAGATTTAATGGCTTGTTTGGAAGCTGTACCAATCTTACCATCAATTTCTCCTTTATAATCTCCAAGTGCAGCTAAGCGAGATTGCAGCTCTAAACGTTCTTGGAAAGTAATAGGTTTGAATGGTCGGTTCCAATCTTGCACTAATCCAGGGTGTCCAGCGATACGATTAGCAAGGAGAGCAACGGCAAAAGCATAACGATCTGCATTATTGTAACGTTTAATAACAAAGAAATTTTTTGTTACCAAAAATATAGGTCCCTCTGGCCCATCGGGAAATTTCAATATTGCAAGTTGAGAAGAAGAAGGAAAAGGTTGCCCGTGTGCATGGCGAACACCTAGCTTTGCCCATTGTTCAAAGGAAAGCCAATCTTCAGGGAGTTTTTTTCGATGTGGCAATTTAACTTCAACACCCCAAGGGAGGTCAGATTGCCATCCATTCATGTGAAGAAGATTAGCAGCGGTAGCAAGTGCATCTGGAATTGATGTCCAAATATTACAGCGTCCATCTCCGTCCATGTCAACACCATAGGCAAGATAACTTGTTGGGATAAATTGGGTGTGCCCTAATGCACCGGCCCAAGATCCAATGAGTTGAGAACGATGAATGCCGCTGCTTTGTAAAATTTTCATTGCAGCAATAAGTTGTGTGTACGCATATTTTTTACGTTTTTGGTCTGCATAAGCTAAAGTTGCAAGTGAACGGATGACGTCATGCATCACATTTTTGTTTTGCAAAACTTTTCCATAGCTACTTTCTATAGACCAAATAGCAAGGAGAATATTGCGGTTAACACCAAAACGTTTTTCAATTTTGGAAAGCCATGGTTCCCATTTTTGGGCGTGGCGCTGTCCTTCCACAATGGCGATATTATGGACACGATTGTCAAAATAGTTCCATGGGGAATCAATAAATTCTGGTTGATATGCCGCTTTTTGTAAAACTGCTGGGTCAATTGTTTCAACAGTTTTAAAAGCCATATCAAATGTAGTTGATGAGATATTGTTGGCTAAAGCTATTTTTTTAAATTCGTTAATCCAGCTTTTAAAATCACGCTCAGTGTGTGCAAATGAAAAAAAAGACGTTGAAAGAGCCAAAAGAGTGGAGATTACACCAATGATAAAGGCTCTGCGATTTATTAATTTCTTTGAAGAAGAAAATAGATTCAGTGTTATTGGTTTCATCTTTTTGTTACTGCCGATTTTAGAATACTTTAGTGTGAAGTAATTTCGTTTTTTGTATTTGGTTTGTAAAGTATACTACCCAGCTAAATCGAAAAACTTTGAAAAAGTATTCTGATTATTTAACTATTCGTGTCTTTTATTATAACTAATTTTTATGATAATCCAACCAAAACAGTGAAGCATCTTTTTAGCATTTTAGTTAAAACACGGTGATACATTAAATCAGAAAGCTATATAGCAAACGCTATATTCATAATCAGGAGAGTAAGTGTGCGTAAAATCCGGAAGGCAGTATTTCCCGTAGCAGGCCTTGGTACTCGTTTTCTTCCAGCAACAAAAACAGTTCCTAAGGAAATGCTGACTGTTGTTGATAAACCTATTATTCAATATGTTGTAGATGAAGCACGTGAAGCGGGCATTGAGCATCTTATTTTTGTTACTGGACGCAATAAGGCAGTGATTGAAGATTATTTTGATGCGCAAATTGAATTATATACAGTACTTACTGAACGTGGCAAAAAAGAAGAACTTAAGCATTTACAAGATTTGCAGCCGCAACCTGGTATGACTTCTTTTACTCGGCAGCAACAATCTTTGGGTCTTGGGCATGCTCTCTGGTGTGCACGTGAGTTAGTTGGCAAGGAACCTTTTGCTTTATTATTACCAGATATGTTGATACAGGCTAAAAAGAATTGCCTTTCTGAAATGATCTACCTTTATGAAAAAACGGGTGGAGGAAATATTATTTCTGTTCAAGAATGTAATCTTGAAGACGTTCACAAATATGGTATTGTCGGTAGGGGTAAGCAAATTGCAAATGGTTTTGAAATCACAAAAATGGTAGAGAAACCAGAAAAAGAAACGGCTCCATCTAATTTATACATTAATGGACGTTATATTTTACAACCAGAAATTTTTGATATTCTTTCCAATCAAGAACGAGGGGCAGAAAATGAAATTCAGTTGACAGATGCTATGGTTCGGCTTTCAAATGAGCAAGCTTTTTTTGGTTTCCAGTTAGATGGATATACTTTTGATTGTGGCTCTACAACTGGTTTTATTGAAGCCAATGTTGCGTTTGCTTTAGCGCGTGCTGATATGCATCAGCATGTTTCTGTTTCATTGAAAAACTTACTTGAAACGATAAAAGCTTAAAAATAATATAGATCTCTGTTTTGATTTCATTTATCAAACTTAGTTATGATGATAGGGTCTTCTAATATGTTGGCTTTACAAGGTGCAATTACATCGGCACTTAAAACTATTTCTCGCGAAAAACAAGGGCTTGAAGCTCTTGAGAAAGCTCTTTCAAGCTATCTTTCAGATTCTTTTAAAAAAGCTGTTCAAACCATTAGTAATGCCCAAGGTCATGTGGTGATTACTGGTCTTGGTAAGAGTGGTCATATAGGAACAAAAATTGCTGCGACTTTAGCCTCAACGGGGACGCCTGCCTTTTTTGTGCACGCAGCAGAGGCTAATCATGGTGACCTTGGTATGATTAGTTCTGATGATGTTATTCTTGCTTTGTCATGGTCAGGTGAAACTATGGAATTAAGCGGCATTATAAACCATGCTGCGCGTTTTCGTATCCCACTTATTGCAATGACATCTGGCGAGCACTCTGTATTAGGGCGAAAAGCTGATATTGTATTATTATTACCAAAGGTAGAAGAGGCTTGTCCTCATGGACTTGCTCCGACAACTTCTACAGTTATGCAATTGGCAATGGGTGATGCATTAGCTGTTGCTCTTTTAGAAAGGCATGACTTTAGCGCAACAGATTTTAAAATTTATCATCCTGGTGGTTCGCTTGGTGCAAACTTTAAATATGTGCGCGATATTATGCATCAAGGTGATAGTCTTCCTTTGATTATACAGGGTGCACCTATGACTGAAGCTGTAAATATTTTGGTTGAAAAACATTTTGGTTGTGTTGGTGTTATAAACCAAACAGGTGAGTTAATTGGAATTGTAACAGATGGCGATCTTGCGCGTAATATTCACTGTGATTTATCAAAATTCAATGTTGATGAGGTAATGACAAAGGATCCTAAAAATGTAACCCCAGATACACTCGTTGGTGCTGCGACAGCTTTTATTAATGATCATCAGATTGGTGCTTTTTTTGTCATTGAAGATAAAAAACCCGTAGGGATTGTTCATTTTCATGATCTTTTGCGTATTGGTGCTGTTTGAGTTAATGGGTGCCGATATCAGGTAGAATTTTTAATGTGCAAATTAAGGTGAATTCAATAATAACAGAAGCAATTTAAATATAAAATTTTCTGTAAGGTATCGTTGTCAAAGGACTATTGTTTACATATCTTAAGGTTATGTAGCAAGTTTATCAGGCGAGATAACGTGTTAATGTTTACATTAATTCTAAAGCTCTATTAGGAAGAGGAATTACAATTTCTTATGAGTTTATTTTGTAAATTTAAATAAATTTTGACTTTCATTTAAATTTGACGGTTGAGAAAAAAATGTGATCCAGTACTTGATGTGCAGAAAAGCTGCATTGTGTCATTTGATAACCTACAATCAGCTCTAGATATAGTTCCACGGAGAATTGAGCGTATTTCAATTTCTACATGTTGGGCATTGACGTAATTGTAAGTGCCTTCTGATAATTTTTCTTTTGTGTCTGCTGCTCGTGTTTCAAAAGTGCCATTGCGGAAAGAAGAAATAATACCGTTTTTATCAATCCATTCACCATCAATTCCAGTTGGTATATTTTCTACAGTTGGGTGTTGCCCATAATGGTGTGGAAGGCTACAGGCTCCTATAGCCAAAATAGTAATTGTAAGACATAAAATGCGGCAGATATGTTGCATTTGTTTCACTCTATTTATTTTATGTTGCTTTTCAATTATTTATAATAAACTTAAGATTATTATTATTAAGTTACTTTATTAATTAATATTGAGGTTTTTGCTGAAAAATAATGAAAAAGCAAAGAATTGGAAAAAATATCTTAATGTTGTTAATTATTAAAATAATAAATTTAACACGCGCGATACAAAAGGTAAAATATTTTTTATGATTTACATAATTCTCAATATTAATATTGTTTAGTAGTCTCAAAGGAGATTATTAAATTATGGTTGGCCCTATTCTTGTTGCGAGTGAAGACCACGGAAAGCGTATAGAGTTTTCTACTATGCTCCGAGATCTTGGTTATCGTGTCATTGAAGCAGAAAATAGCTTACGTACGATCGATCTTTTACATAGACGTAAAAATGTCATGCTTGCATTGCTTGATGTTGTTATGAGTGATTTAAGTATAAGTGATTTGATTACGACAATTAGAGCTGCTGGAGTCTCTGTTCCTGTTATTGTTATAGCAAAGCAAGATAATCAAGAATCACTTCAAAAAGCTTTAAGAGCTGGAGCTATTGATTATTGGATTTATCCAGTTACACCACTACGATTGAGAATTACATTGAATAATCTTTCACGTACTTCTGCGTTAGAACGTGAAGTTTATTATATCCAACGACGAAATAAAAATTATTTACGATTTTCTGATCTCTATACAAAAAGCAGTGTCATGCAAGCGGTTTTAGAACAATCGAAAAGTGCAGCTATTTCCCCACAGAATCTTTTGATAAAAGGTGAAATAGGAACTGGTCGTGAAACGTTAGCGCGCATTATTCACTGTGAAAGCTTATTTTCAAAAGGGCCTTTTGTTCGTTTCCAATGTTTACCTGTTGTTGATCCAGAGCAAGAAAAACACATATGGTTTAAAGAATTTTTACCACTAGTTTTTTCTCTTGAAAAGGGAACTCTTTGTCTTTGTGATATTGATCGACTCGAGCTCATACAGCAAAAACGTTTTGCACATTATCTTAAAGAGAGAGAAGAGGCTATAAAGAATGAACAGCCTCCTTTTCGCATTATTGCCATATCAACATCACAACTTGAGGATCTAGTTAAAGATGATGTTTTTTTCATGGTTTGTTTGAACAGTTTTCCCAATTATGTATCAATGTTCCCACTTTACGAGAATTGAGAGATGATCTTCCAGAAATTTCTCAGCGTTTGATTGATCATATCATCACTGAAACAGGACGATCACATATACATGGTTTGTCGGGGTCAGCTATTTCATTGCTTATGCAATATGATTGGCCTGGTAACCATAGTGAACTTGAAAATTTATTATTTCGCGCAGTTTTACTCAGTGAAGGGCCTTTGTTAACTGTTCGCGATTTTCCACAATTAATGGGAAGTTCATTACTTGGTGTTCCAAGTATTATGTATAATCATGTTCAAGAACATTCTGAAAAAAAGTCTATACAATTTTTAAATTCTGAAGGACATGTCCGTACCTTTGCGGATATGGAGCGCGATATTATTGAAAAGGCAGTTAAACATTATAAGAGACGTATGAGTGAGGTTTCTCGCCGTCTTTGTATAGGGCGTTCTACACTTTATCGTAGAATAGAAGAATACGAGGGTGACAAACAGTCAAAAATAGAAGGAAAATCTATAATAGATTTCCATTCATAAGAATTACTGCTTTTACTTTTAATAGTAATAATATGAAGATTTCTGTTTTTTCTAAAGTACCGTTTACGATATAACTGACTAAATTTGAAGTAATTTTTCAATCAATGTTTTTGTTTTAACTTAATAAATATGAAATTTTATTTGAAGATATTCTCATTAGCTTTATTGCTTAAAGCTTGTGGTATTGAAATTAAGACTGCATTTACAATAATAAACAGACATTTCATGCTCTCGCACGTTGGACGCAGAGTTTTAGAATCGCTGATGGGGTAGGTTATATTTTTTCAAGTAAATAATAAGATTCTACTTTATTGTATTAATTGAATGATAAGAACGTTGATTTTAATGTTAGAGTACGTATTTATGAGTGTGCAATAGCTTTTAAAGTAGAAAGTGTATCACTTTGATTCTGTTAAATATTATTATCGGATCTATTATCTTTTTTACTACAGCATTTATATTGGCAATTTACGCTTATGGCTGTTTTACCAAAAGTACGATAAAGGAATATTCTTATGCGTTTAATGTTGAGAAAGATGCGACCAAGCTTGATCGTATAGTGAGTCGATTAGCAAAAGAGAAGAATGGATTAGGGGGAGACAAAGATGCTCTTTCCCTCATTACTAGCAATTTAGATGCGTTTTGTGTTCGTACAATGGCAGCGGCACAGGCTGAGCGCAGTCTTGATCTGATGTATTATATTTGGGACGATGATTTAACAGGGCGTTTGTTACTTAGCGAAGTGGTGGAAGCGGCTGATCGTGGTGTGCGCGTGCGTCTTCTTTTGGATGATATTAATGCTCAGGGACGTGATCCAGCTTATATTGCGCTTAATAAACATCCTTATATTGAAGTTAGAATGTTTAATCCAGGGCGAGCACGCAGTGGTGGTTTACGTCGCGGTTTAGAGATTATCTTGCGGGCACTTGTTGTAACACGCAGAATGCATAATAAAGCTTTTATTGTAGATGGACGGGTAGCTTTTGTAGGAGGACGCAATATTGCAGATTCTTATTTTGATGCAGGTAAAGAGGCAAGTTTCCGAGATCTAGACCTTATGTTAATTGGTCCATCGGTAAAAAAAGTAGAAACTATCTTTGATGATTTTTGGAATAGTTCTGTAGTTTTGCCAATTCATGCTTTAGTCGTTCCAAAAAGTACAAATAACCTTGATGATTGGAAAGATAAATTGCAAAAATTTCGTCATTCCAAAGTTACAAAAGTTTATTTAGATTATGTCAACAAATATATCAGTTTTGAATGTTTTATCCAAACGAGAAAGCGATTATTTCTAGCAGATAAAGTTGAAGTTCTTTCTGATCCTCCAGAAAAAGCATTAGGCAAAAAAGTAGGCAATTGGCTGATGGAGGTGCTCTCACAGGTTATTGAAGGTGCAAAAAAAACAGTCCAAATTACATCACCTTATTTTGTTCCTGGTAAAGCAGGTACACAGCATTTGAGCAGTTTGGTGTCAAAAGGTGTTGATGTTAGAATTCTTACTAATTCTTTAGCGGCGACTGATGTGGTGGTGGTGCATAGTGGTTATGCACCTTATCGTAAGGCGTTATTGAAAAGTGGTGTTAAACTTTATGAACTAAAACCGGATGGAGGTCCCCACCGGTTGTGGTTGTTTAGATCAAGTAAAGCAAGTTTACATACAAAAGCTTTTTTAATTGACCATAAAACTGCTTTTATTGGATCTTTAAATTTTGATCCTCGATCAGCTTCATTGAATACAGAAATGGGTATTCTTTTTGAATGTGCACCAATTACAGCTATGTTGGATTTGCTTTTTTTAGAGGAAACAACAGGTGAAATGAGTTATTGTTTACGTCTTGGGGATAATGATCGTATTTATTGGGATTTTATTGAAAATGAAAAACAATATAGTATTGATTATGAACCAGAAAGCAGTTTTAGGCGTCGCGCATTTGCAAAGATAATGAGTTGGTTGCCACTTGAATCACAATTATAGCTTATACAAGAATATATTAGAAAAAATATTTATTTTTCTTTTCATTTTGTTTGTAACATGGCATAATTCATTGCCAAATTCACAGCGCATAAAGACTACAGCTGCACTTTATATTTATTTGCCAGTATTTTATTATTAAAGGAATTTGGCCATGACAAAAATTGTTGAAACCAAAACAGGTGTATTGGCGCTTACCTTTGATGATGTACTTCTGCAACCTGGCCATTCGCTTGTTATGCCTAGCCAAGTGGATCTTAAAACACGTATTGCAGCTGATATTGAATTGAATTTACCTTTACTTTCTGCCGCAATGGATACGGTGACAGAATCGCGTTTAGCAATTGCTATGGCTCAAGCTGGGGGTCTTGGTGTTATTCATCGCAACATGTCCCCTACAGAGCAAGCTGAAGAAGTCCGTCAAGTGAAAAAATTTGAATCCGGTATGGTTGTTAATCCGGTAACAATTGGGCCAGATGCGACACTGGAAGAGGCAAAGAATTTAATGCGCTCTCATGGTATTTCAGGTATTCCTGTTGTTGAAAATGGAGCTAAGGGTGGAATTTCTGGTAAGCTGGTTGGTATTTTAACCAATAGGGATGTGCGCTTTGCATCAGATCCAAAGCAAAAAATCCGTGAATTAATGACGCATGAAAATTTAATCACAGTACGTGAAAATGTTCAACTGGATGAAGCAAAATGTCTTTTACATTATCATCGTATTGAAAAATTATTGGTTGTAGACGAGCAAAATCGCTGTGTTGGTTTAGTGACAGTCAAAGATATTGAAAAAGCGCGGTTACATCCGAATGCTACTAAAGATTCTCAAGGGCGTTTACGTGTTGCAGCTGCCAGTGGTGTAGGGGATAACGGAATTGAACGAGCTGAACGATTAGTTGATGCAGGCGTTGATGTATTGGTGATTGATACAGCTCATGGGCATTCTCAACGTGTGTTAGAAACGATTGAACGTATTAAAAAAATGGCACTTTCTACAACTATTATGGCTGGTAATGTAGCGACTGCGCAAGCAACACAAGCTTTAATTGATAGTGGTGCAGATGCGGTAAAAGTTGGTATTGGGCCTGGCTCTATTTGTACAACGCGGATTGTTTCGGGGGTTGGTGTACCTCAGCTTTCAGCTATTATGGATGCTGTAGAAGTTGCTGATAAAGCAGGGATTCCCATTATTGCTGATGGTGGTATCAAAACTTCAGGTGATTTTGCTAAAGCTTTGGCAGGCGGAGCTTGTGCCGCTATGATTGGCTCTCTTTTAGCTGGTACAGATGAAAGTCCTGGAGAAGTTTATCTTTATCAGGGTCGTTCTTTTAAAGCTTATCGGGGTATGGGGTCTGTCGCTGCTATGGCGAGAGGATCGGCAGATCGTTATTTTCAAGCTGAGGTTCAGGATGAACTTAAACTGGTACCTGAAGGTGTTGAGGGGCAAGTTGCTTATAAAGGCCCTATAGCATCAGTTCTACATCAGCTGGCTGGTGGATTACGTGCTTCAATGGGCTATGTTGGAGCACAAGATTTAGTTGAATTTCGTAAAAAAGCAACATTTGTTCGTATTACGAATGCTGGCCTTTATGAAAGTCATACACATGATGTTTCTATTACACGAGAAAGCCCAAATTATCGTGGTCCTGTTTGATAACTAAATTTGGCGTTATTTTTATATCAATACCAAGAGTTCTTTTGAAAAAATGATATGATATCTATCATTTGTGTGCAGCCTTGTATATTGCAATTCCAAACTTACCAAAAGAAGGAATTGGGTGTTACTTATTCCAATTCCTTCTAGCAGTTATCTTAAAATGGGAAGATTAACTTTTCATATTTTGCCGTCCTGCTTTTAATGCACAGTGGCGATCGCTAGCCTGATTACTTTGGACGGATTTCTTTCTATTATGTGAGGACATTGTATTTTGATTGCTTTTAGATGCAGCTATTTTCTCATTATTATGAGTATTCATTAATTTTCTCCTTTTTAACTATCTGGCATATGCCAGTATAGAGGAACGGTCATATCAAATAGTAGTTCCGAGAATTTTTGAAAAAGTTCATCTATGCTTTGTTTGAAATGAGATAAATATAGTGGGGCAAGAGCTTTCCTAAGCAAACAGCCTTTTTATAATGCTAATCGTTTAGTCTTCAAAACTATTGGTTAAGTCATTTAGTGTTTATTTTTATTTTCCAAGGTGAAGAGAGCTTTATAATTCTCGTGCAATCATAACTGGAATAGGCGCTTTATGGATAATAGTCTGAGTTTTAGAGCCAAATAAAAATTATACATTTTAGAGTGGTGAAAAGCTCCCATAACGAGCATATCAAGATGAAGTGTTTGAATGTTCTGAAGAATCATTTGTTCAAGACTGTCTTCTGTTTTGAGTGGTTCAACTTTAATTTTAGCAGCTTGTAATCGCTCTAATGTTTCGTTGAAACTGTCTTGCACAGCTTGTGTTTGCAATTCTGCCATACCTAATACAAAGGTTAGGTTATTAAAAAATTTTCGTGTACAAATAAAATCAATAGCTTTCATGATCAAAGGGCCACCGTCAAAAGCTATGAGAACTCTTTGAATTGGGCGAAAATGACGTGAAGCAACGAGAATTGGAAGCTCAGAAGAGCGTACAACGTTTTCAAAATTGAGCCCTAATCGTTTTTTATCAGATGCTGTTTGTTCACCACGTTTCCCCATAACGATAAGTGAAGATTGAGTATTATAAGTATTCAATGCATCAATAAGGCTATCATGACGTAAGCGTGTTTCAATTTCAATATGACTCTGAGAATTGAGATAATCTTTCGCTTCTTCCAAAGCTGTTTGTCCAACTTTTTGCGCAAAGAGTGCTTTAGCAAGAGTGGTATCTTGTTGTTTTAAGTCAGATGGATTTAGTGTGTTATTGTCGGCTTGTTGTGTATCTGGTATACTAATTTCTTCTTCCGATTTGTCCAAGACGTGCAACAACCGAATTGTTGTTTGCATAGATTTAGCAGCCCATAACGCTAGGTCACATACATGTTTTGCATAAATTGAAGAATCAATAAGAGCGAGTATCGGTTTTGTCATTATATTATGTCCCAATGTTATTGCTTATAGAAGAGGTTTATAATCTTCGTTAATATCTACAAGTTATAGAAATAATAATTCTATCTTTCTTCAGAATAAAATTCTAGCCTATAGTGAGAAGTATTCGGTTTTCAATAATAAATTTGGGGGTTATTTTAGATTATCACTGAAAATGAAGAAGATCATTTAAAGTTTTTAATTTAATTATTTATTGATAGCATTTGCATAGGAGAATGAATTGCGATTAGGTGGGCGTTTGCAAGCAGCAATAGATGTTCTAAAAGAGATAGAGATGCGGCATCGTCCTGCAAGTGAAGCTCTGAAAGATTGGGGACTTTCTCACCGTTTTGCTGGGGTGAGTGATCGTGCAGCAATTGGTACAATTGTTTATGATGTTTTAAGACGACGTTATTCATTACAATGGCGTATGGATAGTGATGATATTCTAGACATAGCTTTTGGAGCTTTGTTAGATACCGGAGCAATGACCATTGAACAGATTGATAGCACTTTAGAAGGAGATCGGTTTACACCACAATTATTAGCGCTTAAACAGCGTCATTCATGGCAAAAACGTCAGCTGGTTGATGCACCAGACTATATTCGTGGTGATATTCCCCAATGGTGTCAAGCTCATCTTCAACCCTTATTTGCCGACAATTGGGTAACTGAAGCTGCTGCTTTAGCAACACGTCCTCCGTTAGATTTACGAGTGAACAGTTTAAAAGCAACACCAGAGAAAGTGCTTAAAGAATTAGCAAAAATAAAAGTTCAATCTTTTTCATGGTTTCGGCAAGCTTTAAGAATTGCACCAATTGAAAAATTTGGACGTCATCCTAATGTGCAAGCTGAACCTGCCTTCCAAAAAGGGCACTTTGAAGTACAGGATTTGGGATCTCAAATTGTTGCTCATCTTACAGAAACAAAAGCAGGTATACAGTTATTAGATTATTGTGCAGGAGCTGGTGGAAAAACATTAGCTTTGGCTGCCAATATGAATAATCGGGGGCAAATTTATGCTTATGATTCAAATAAAGTCCGCTTGGCTCCTATTTTTAGTCGTCTTCGCCGAGCTGGTATCCATAATGTACAATCACGGGTGCATGTAGAAGAATTAAAGCCATTAGTAGGTCAGATGGATATAGTTTTATTAGATGCTCCATGTAGTGGAACAGGAACATGGCGCCGTCGCCCAGATGCAAAATGGCGTTTGACACCAGAACAAGTAAAACAACGCCAAGAAGAGCAATTTGCTATTTTGAATGAGGCATTGGTTTATCTTAAATCAAATGGACGTTTAGTTTATATTACATGTTCTCTTTTTATAGATGAGAATGAAGAGCAAATTTCCCGTTTTCTTCAACGACATTCCAACTTTTTTCCTATAGATTTGCGTGCACTTTGGCAGCGACATTTTAGTTCTTCAACTATACAGCCAATGTTTTCGAGTTATGGATTGACTTTATCGCCAGCATCAACTCAGACAGATGGTTTCTTTTTAGCTATTTTACAAAAGAAGCATTGAAGATATATTTCCACGTTTTTTATTTCAAATTGTATAACAATGATATTTTTCTAATGCCAAAAGGCTTGTGAAAAGAGAAAGATTAAATCATAAATCTCATTTGCTATTCTTTGCAATTATTGATTGGTTTTCTATGAGTACATCGCATTCAAATACTATTCTTATTATTGATTTTGGTTCACAAGTTACACAGCTGATTGCACGGCGAGTGCGGGCAATAGGCGTTTATTCCGAAATTGTTCCTTTTCAATTGGCTTTAGAGAAGTTCAAAAATATTAAACCTAAAGCTGTTATTTTATCGGGTAGTCCTTATTCGACTGTTGATGATGGCTCACCACGTGCTCCGATAGAAATTTTTGAAGCCGGCATCCCAGTTCTTGGTATTTGTTATGGTGAACAAATCATGTGTGTTCAACTTGGTGGAAAAGTTGAAACTGGACATGAGCGTGAATTTGGACGTGCTTCTTTGGAAGTAAAAGAAGAAAGTGCGCTTTTTGATGGTGTTTGGGAAAAAGGGTCATCTCAACAAGTATGGATGAGCCATGGTGATCGTGTAACAGCTTTGCCTGAAGGTTTTCGTGTAATCGGAACATCGCAAGGTGCTCCTTATGCCGCCATTGCTGATGAGAAACGGCATTTTTATGCAGTGCAGTTTCACCCTGAAGTTGTTCATACACCAGATGGTATAAAACTTTTGCAAAATTTTGTTTATAAAATCTGTGGTCTTAAAAGTGATTGGTCCATGGCTGCTTATCGTGATCAGGCTATAGCTGCGATACGCAAAAAAGTCGGAAAAGGTCGTGTGATCTGTGGTCTTTCAGGTGGGGTGGATTCATCGGTTACAGCTATATTACTTCATGAAGCGATAGGAGAGCAACTGACATGTATTTTTGTAGATCATGGGTTGATGCGTAAGAATGAAGCTGAAGAAGTTCTTACATTGTTTCGCGATAATTATAATATAAAGCTTGTTCATGTTAATGCTGCTCATAGGTTTATTAATGCTTTGAAGGGTGAAACAGATCCAGAGAAAAAGCGCAAAACTATAGGTCGCCTTTTTATTGAAGTTTTTGAAGAAGAAGCCAAAAAGGTAGGTGGTGCACAGTTTTTAGCTCAAGGAACACTTTACCCAGATGTTATTGAAAGTATTTCAGCTGTTGGTGATGGGATAACAATTAAAAGTCACCATAATGTGGGTGGATTACCAGAGCGAATGAATATGCAACTTGTAGAGCCATTACGTGAATTGTTTAAAGATGATGTCCGCTCTTTGGGGAGAGAATTAGGTTTGCCTGAGCAATTTATTGGCCGCCATCCTTTTCCAGGTCCCGGTCTTGCAATTCGATGTCCAGGTGGAGTAACGCCTGAAAAATTAGAAATTTTGCGTGAAGCAGATGCTATTTACCTTGATGAAATTCGTAAAGCAGGTCTTTATGATGAAATTTGGCAAGCTTTTGCTGTTCTTCTTCCTGTTCAAACTGTTGGTGTTATGGGTGATGGACGCACTTATGAATTTGTTTGCGCTCTTCGTGCTGTAACATCTGTAGACGGTATGACTGCTGATTTTTATCCGTATGATATGAATTTCTTGGGCAAGGTAGCAACGCGTATTATTAATGAAGTTCGAGGTATTAATCGTGTTGTTTATGATGTAACTTCAAAGCCTCCTGGTACTATTGAATGGGAATAATTAGAATCAGATGCAAGTGTTTGAAGAATCAAAAGCTGTTGGAAAGTGGCATTTAAGATAATTGAAAGAAAAGAACAATTGCTTGGAAAGGAGTATTCTTGGGCTGATATTGCCTTTAATCCTCATTTTATTCTCTTTAATTGAGTTTGGAAGTAAAAAATAATCTATGTTTAAACCAAAAATTGTTGCTCATCGTGGTGGAGCTAATCTCTATTCTGAAAATACACTTTCAGCGTTTCGTCATGCAATTGCGTTGGGAGTTGATGAAATTGAATGTGATGTTCATCTCCTTAAAAGTGGTGAGGTGGTTGTATTTCATGATTTTTGCCTTGAGCAATTGGTAGGGCAAAAAGGGTATATTCATGATATTGATAATGAAACACGCAAGCAACTTTGCGTAAAAGGCAGTACTGAGTCTCCTCCTTTACTAGAAGAATTATTAGATCTTTTAGTGCCAACAAACGTTGCACTGCATCTTGAAATCAAAACATGTGGTGCGATTGAGCGCGAATATATTTTATCTCAAAAAGCCCTTGGATTGATTAATAGCCGCAATTTGGCAAAAAGAGTTTCAGCAATCAGTTTTGATTCTACTTGTTTGCGCCCTTTTATTGAAGCAGGAATACCATCTGGTCCATGTATAGATAATTTTGAAGGTGATATATCTTACCAGTTTTCTAAATGGAAAAAATTAGGGCACTCTGATCTGAGTTTAGATGGTTCAATTGTATCGCGAAAATTTATTGAATCTGCACTTGATGCTGGCTTTACTGTCGGTGTTTGGACAATAAACGGGAAGGCTCGTTTATCACATTGGCTTGATATGCCTGTGCATTACATTACAACAGATCAACCTGATCTTGCTTTACAATTACGTTCACAAAAATGAAAAATAGTCTTATACATCATGACAAAGACGAAAATTAATTAAGTAAAGAGCTTTCTAAAAAAGCTTATGAGGTTTAAATTAAGCTTTATTAATTTTATTAATTATGTGCGTTTTCCTGTAATCTTGTTAAAAGTATGAAAACTCTGATTAGGAACGGTGAAATTTAATTGTTGTCCATAACTATTTGTAAGGCGCTCTTTTATATCAACTGTGAAAACGGTATTATTCCAACGTGTTAAGACATGGCACCCTGTTCCTACAGGTTTGATGAGTTCAATATGCGTATGAAAAACGGGACCTTTGTCTGGATGCTCACCCAACAAAATTGCTTCCGGTCTAAATGCTAAAATATCAGTTTGTTCACTACAAGAAAATGAACTGTTTAAATGTTGTTCTAGAGCTTGACGATCAAGAAAATTCATAGGGGGAGAGCCAATAAAATTTGCAACAAATATTGTTTCTGGATAATCGTAAATTTCCATTGGTGTTCCAATTTGTTCGATAGCTCCTTGATTCATAACGACTATTCTATCAGCCAGTGTCATAGCTTCTAATTGATCGTGGGTGACATAAAGGCTAGTTGTTTTTAGTGAGCGTTGTAGTTTTTTTATTTCGATACACATTTGTGTACGTAATTTTGAATCAAGGTTTGAAAGTGGTTCATCAAAAAGAAAGACACGTGGTTGACGAACAATAACACGCCCCATTGCAACACGTTGGCGTTGTCCTCCTGATAATTGTTGTGGTTTGCGATCAAGAAATGGCTCTATTTCCAAAAGTTTTGCAGCATGTGTCACACGCCTCTTAATTTCTTCTTTTGGTGTTTTTCTATTTTTAAGGCCGTATTCCAAGTTTCCACGTACTGTCATATGTGGATAGAGTGCGTAATTTTGGAAAACCATAGCAATGTCACGATCAGCTGGTTCATAATCGTTGATAAGCTCATTATCAATATAGAGCTCACCTGAGGTGACTTGTTCGAGCCCAGCAATGATACGTAATAAAGTTGATTTTCCACATCCTGAGGGACCAACAATAACAAGAAGTTCGCTATCAGCAACGGTTAAGTTTAAATCATTAATGACCACAGTGTCATTGTCATATTGTTTTTTTATATTTGATAACTGAATGATAGCCACGGCTATTTCTCCGTTTCAATGAGGCCTTTAACAAAAAGCCGGTGCATGCAGATGACAACTAAAACAGGTGGTACCATAGCGACAACTGATACTGCCATAAGGATATTCCATTGAGGATCATGTTGAAGTGATTCTACAATAAGTTGTTTCAGGATAATAAGAATGGTTTGGTGGTCTTGATCTGTCATAACAAGTAAAGGCCAGAGATACTGTACCCATCCATAAACGAACATAATAATAAATAAAGCAGCTATATTATTTTTACTAAGGGGTAAAAGAATATCCTTAAAAAATTTAAATGGTCCTGCACCATCAACGCGAGCGGCTTCTAAAAGTTCATCGGGAATAGTCAAAAAGAATTGACGAAATAAAAATGTAGCAGTTGCCGAAGCAATCAATGGAATAATCATTCCACTGTAAGTATTTATCATGTTTAACTGTGCAACGACTGCATATGTCGGAATAATACGAACTTCTATAGGTAACATTAATGTGACAAAGATCAAAACAAAAGCCGTTTTACGAAAAGGGAAGCGCATATAGACAATTGCGTAAGCAGAGAGGAGCGAAATAATAATTTTTCCAACGCTAATACCAATTGCCATTATGAGTGAGTTTATTAAAAGTGGTAAGAGGTTTGGAAGACCATGTTGCGCAAGACCATCACCAAAAATTATTTTATAATTTTCTAAAGTGTATTGCCCTGGTAAGAGAGGGATTGTTCCCGAGCTAAATGCAGCTGAGTTATGAGTTGAAGCAATAATAGCAACGTAAACTGGAAAACAAATAATGATAATGCCAACAATGAGGATAAGATGGGTCAGAAATGTCAAAAAAGGGCGATTTTCAACCATAATTTCTTTCCTTAATATTGTACACGGCGATCAATCCAGCGAAACTGGATAAGTATTAAGCCAGTAACCATAAACATTAAGATTATTGATTGCGCTGCTGACGCACCGATTATTTGGTTTCTAAAACCGTCGTCATATATTTTATAGACAAGCGTGGTTGTTGCATGCGCAGGTCCTCCAAAAGTTATATTATCAATAATGCCGAATGTATCAAACATGACATAATTGATGTTGATAACAAGAAGAAAAAAGGTTGTTGGTGAAAGTTGTGGGAAGACTATAGTCCAAAATCGTTTAAAAGGACCAGCGCCATCAATAGCAGCTGCTTCTATTTGAGATTGTTGTATAGATTGAAGTCCAGCTAGAAAAAAGAGAAAATTGTAGGAAATTTGTTGCCAGCTAGCAGCAATCACAATAAGAATCATTGCTTGAGTACCATTAATACGATGATTCCAAATAATATTTATTTTCTCAAGAAGAAAAGGAACAGTTCCAATAGTTGGGTGGAAGATAAACAACCATAATATACCGGCTAATACGGGGGCAACCGCATAAGGCCAGAGTAAGAGTATTGTATAAGCCTTTTTTGCATGAATAACGCGATCAGCTGAAACCGCTAAAAGAAGCGATATTGTCATTGAAACAACAGTAACAGAGACAGAAAATATTATAGTTGTAAGAAATGATTTTATATAAATTGGATCAGAGAGAATCGTTACGTAATTTTCAAATCCAATAAAAGTTGTGGTTAAACCAAACGGATCTTCACGCTCAAAAGATGATTTTATTGCTTGGGCAGTAGGCCAAAGGAAAAACAAGAAAGTTACAGCAAGCTGAGGCAAGAGTAGACAATAAGGGAGTAGTCTATTTTTAAAATATGCATGTTTTTCTTGCATTTGCGGTGCTCTTTAGTAAGAGGCGTTGGAAGAGAAATTAAAAGAAAGTTGGAAAAATCGGCTTTTAAAGTCGAATTTTTAGCTTTTAACAATAATCATGAAATTTTAATGATTAGCTTTTTCAAATTCACGTAAAAGCTTATTACCACGTTCAACCGCTTTATCCAATCCAGCTTTAGGTGTTTTAGAGCCGTTAAGAATAGCTTCCAATTCTTGATCAAGGATGGAACGAATTTGTGGCAAGTTACCAAATCTTATTCCTTTTGAGTTCTCTGTTGGTGGGTTGAGATCAATTTGTTGAATAGCGATATCTGCACCTGGGTTTTTTTCATAGAAATGTTGTTCTTTGTTTAACTCATAAGCAGCTTTTGTGATGGGGAGATAACCTGTTGTCTGGTGCCATTTTGCTTGATTATCTGTCCGCGAGAGGAATTTGAGAAAGGCTGCTGCTCCTGCATATTCTTCAGGTTTATGACCTTTTAAAACCCAAATAGAAGCCCCCCGATAATTGAGTTTTGTGGTGTATTTTGCACATCAGCATAATAGGGCAGCATACCAACTCCAACATTAAACTGAGCTTCTGAAATGATGCTGTTAAGCGATCCTGAAGATTGCATAAAGATTGCACAATGTTGTGCCATAAACATTGGGGCTGAGTCTAATGCACCAGCTGGGCCACCGTAGCGGAAAATACCTTGATCTGACCATTTTTTAAGGTCAGTCCACATACGTATTTGCAAAGGTCCATTCACTGTTAATTCTGAATCAAGCCCATTAAAACCGTTTTCTTTTGTTCCAAAGGGGATATTATGCAATGCTGAAAAATTTTCTAAACCAATCCATTGGGCTGCATAAGCCATTGTAAAACCACAACTTGCTGCTTTACTATCGAGAATTTTTTGGGAAAATTTTTCGATATCTTGCCATGTTTTAGGCGGCTGCTCTGGGTCAAGTCCTGCTTTTTTAAAAATGTCTTTATTATAAAAAAGAATGGGTGTTGAAGCATTGAATGGCATGGAAAGCATTCGTCCTTTTTCATCAGAGTAATAACTACTGATGGTAGACAAATAGTCTGCAGAGTTAAATTCTTGCTTTGTGTCATTCATGAGTTGATAAAGTGGATAAATTGCACCTTTTGCAGCCATCATGGTACTTGTACCAATTTCATAAATTTGGGCAAGAACTGGCTGCTGTTTTCCGCGAAATGCTGCAATAAGTGAGACCATGCTTTCTTCATATTCTCCACGAAATGAAGGAATGATTTTGTAATCAGATTGGCTTGCATTAAAATCATTAATTAAATTTTCAGTTTGTTTTCCTAGCTCACCGCTCATAGAATGCCAAAAACTGATTTTTGTTTGCGTGAAACCCGTTGTTGCTGCAGTCATAATAATTGCAAATGCTGCTGCGGAAAAATAAAAACGGTTCATGATTCACCTTTTCTGAGTTAATGGAACACAGTTTTTCAAGATTATATATTATAATGCGTAAATAATACCATGATGGTTCATTTCAGAAATACGTTAATTTATTTAAACATGAACCATAAAAAGGTCAAACGAATTTGTATAAACTTACCAGTTTTACCGTTTTGAAATATTATGCAAATGAGTACAATAATAACTACAAGTAATTGACTGCAATAATTCAAAAAAGAATAAAATAAAGGCCCGATCAAAAACGGAATCAGTCGGCTTGTTTAGATAAGAATATACAATATTTAAATTTATTATTTTTCAGTAAAATGCCGTTGAATTTTTGTAATATTTGTTGATAGTTTTGAATATTATTTAAAAGCTGCTGTTCATGTCTTAGTTATTGATAATTTGAGTGGTCTGTATTGCATTGATGATAGTGTTAACGTTGTATTGTATCATACTCAGATAAGTTGCTGCAGGGCCGTTTTTTTCCGATAATGCATCAGAATAAAGAGTGCCACCAATTTTCAAATTTGTTTCTTTTGCAATCTGTTCTATAAGGCGGGGATTGGAGATATTTTCAACAAACAATGCAGATGCTTTATTGGCTTTAATTTGCTTAATAAGGCTGGCAACATCTGCTGCGGTGGCTTCTGTCTCTGTTGAAATACTTTGAGGTGCAAGTATAGTAAAATCATATTCATGAGAAAAATAATTAAAAGCATCATGAGATGTAATAATGATACGTTTATCTTGTGGGATGGTCGCAATTTGTGTTGTGATAGCTGTTTGCAGTGTATCGAGTTTTTGGAGATAAGCATCAGCATTTTTATTGTAACTTTCGCATGATTGGTGATCGATTGTACAAAAAGCAACAGCAATATTTTTGACATAAATTTTTACATTAGAGATAGCTTGCCAAGCGTGTGGATCAATACTGTTGTGATGATGGTGATGTTTTGTACCGTGTTCTTGATCTTTAAGTGTAAGTGCGGGAATGTTGGCACTAGCTTCAATAAGAAGTGCTTTTGTATCGCTTGCTGCGATGAGTCGGTTAATAGAATCTTCTAAATGAAGTCCATTTACAAAAATAATATGAGCGTCTTTAAGAACTTTTACATCACGTGGAGTGGGTTCATACGTATGAATGCTTGCATTAGGGCCAACTAAAGTTGTCATAGCAATATGATCACCTCCTACATTTTCTATCAAGTCTGCGAGAATAGAAAAACTTGCGACAACTTTGATCTTATTATTTGCAGCGGCGGAAGATGAAAAAAAGGGAAAGAATAAAATAAAGCCGAGCAAGGCAAATTGTTTAACACGTGTGTGCATATTGTTTTCCTATGATGAAGAAGAGGTATAAAAAAGACGAGGAAATCGTGCTGCAATAAGGCCGCGTGGGCTTATGAAGCAAGAGAGAATATAGATAAATCCTGCAACTAAAATAATAGTAGGGCCAGAGGGAAGTGACATGTGAAAAGAAAGTAGTAGACCAAATGCGCTAGAAATTATTCCTAAAATGATAGATAGCACACAAATAGGCCCTAGCCGCGAAAGCCAAAAACGAGCCGTGATGGCTGGAATCATCATAATGCCAACTGACATTAGAGCTCCTAGTGAGTGGAAACCACCAACCAAATTAAATACCGTCAGTCCAAGTAATAATATATGGATATATTTTCCTAAGGGAGAAAGTGATTTAAAAAACAATGGATCAAGGCTTTCCATTATAAGAGCACGCCAGAAAATACACAGACTGCTCATTGTTATCAACATTAAGGTGGTAATTAACCAAAGGGCTTCTGTGTCAATAGAAAGAACTGAACCAAATAAAAAATGGAGAAGATCAACAGTTGATCCTTTGAGTGAAATAATAATAACTCCTCCTGCCAACGCAATAAGGTAAAAGACTGCCATTGATGCATCTTCTTTTTGAAAGCCATTGCGTGAAATTAAGGCAGTTGCTAACGCGACAATAATGCCCGCTATGATTCCACCAATAGCCATAGGAATGAGGACAAACCCATAAAATAGAAAGGAAATTGCGACACCAGGAAGAATAGCATGAGACATGGCATCGCCTATTAAGCTCATTCCACGCAGTGTTAAAAACACGCCAATAGGACAGGCGCTAATGGCTAATAGAGTCGAACCGATTAAGGCATTTTGCATGAATTTGAAATCAATGAAAGGTGCAAGGAAAAATTCGTACACGTATTATGATCCAATCTGCTTAGAATCATTGATAGGGAAATATTGTTTTGATGAATTGTTAGGAGAAAAACTGGGTATAAAAAATGGCATGCTATGATGGTCACTAGGGGTGAGGAGTGGTGTCGTTTCTCTATAAAAGGCACATTGTTTATTGATTTGAATCGTTTTGGGAAAATGCTCTTGAACAATAAGAGGATCATGCAGTGCTATAAGAACAGTTCGTCCTTGTTTTTGCCAATGGGTAATTAGTGCAAGAAGATCTTTTTGGGTATTAAGATCTACACCGTTGAAAGGTTCATCAAGCAATATGATATCAGAATCCTGTACAATGATACGTGCAAAAAGAGCACGCTGTAATTGACCACTTGATAGTGTATCAAGCGAGCGATTAGCGAGCTCTGTAAGCCCAACTATTTCGAGTGCATTTTTAATTTTATCTTGATAAGAGCGCTGGTTTTTCAACAACCCACAAAAAGACCACAGTCCTGTCTTTATAAGCGTTTCTACATTGATTGGAAACGTTCGATCAATTTCACACTGTTGGGCAAGATAAGCGATACGGCTTTTCATTGGTTTTACAATTTTGCCACTAATAGGCTTAATCAATCCTGCAATGGCTTTAAGCAATGTAGATTTTCCAGAACCGTTATCACCAATTATTGCGATTAATGAGTTCACTGTTAATTTTGCTGAAAAATCCTTTATTATCGTCCTATTTGCATAACCTAGTGTTACATTGTTGAAATATAAGCACATATCCATACCATTTTTATTCTTTCTCTATAAGTTATGTTATATAGTTACATTTGTCAATGAAATGTTATATCATTGCATATGTTTTTGAAGGTTATATCCTTTGATGGGAAGATCGTGGAAAATTCACAATAATGGTTGAATTTTTCTTGACGAAATAACGTGCGTGTATACTATATATAGTATCGAAATGATTGATTGTTTTAAATGAGCGCAAATGGGAATATCACGCATTTTTGAAGCTCTGATTGCTTCTACAATATAGCAAAAATTATATTATGAATAATTGGGTAGTAGTTCCGCTAAAGTGTTTGTTTAGCGAGGAAGGGTCTTTTTGTATTGTTTGTAAATCGAAAATTTTTGCAATGTAAGAAGCCTAGAGGGATATAAGGAACATCCTCTTACTATTTTTATAAAAACAGTAAGAGAGGGGAATGGAAAATGAGTAAAGTAAGATGTTAAAAATGTTGTTTTGTAACTGATTATTGTGAAATGACCATTTGTTAGCATCAAGTTTTTATTATTTAGTAATGGAGTATCATAACTTAATATTTAAGTTTGTATTTATTTGTAACTAAAATATAGCTGCATGTATTTTACATGAAAGTTACTGTTTTTATTATTTTGTATTTGTATAAATTGTCAGAGTAAACTTTTTTAGGTTGTTTTTTTGAAATATGAAAGTTGAAGAGAATGTCTATAACTATTTATAGTAAGCCATCTTGTGTCCAATGTAATGCTACTTATCGTGCCTTCGATGCTAAAGGTATTAATTATCGTGTCGTTGATATTTCACGTGATGAACAAGCCTATAATTTTATTCAATCTCTAGGGTATCGTCAGGTTCCTGTAGTTGTATGTGGTGAAAATCATTGGTCTGGTTTTAGACCAGATATGATTAATGGTCTTTGTGGCTAATGGGGCTTATTGTCTATTATTCGAGTGTAACGGGTAATACTGAGTATTTCGTTTCTCAGCTAGGTCAACAGCTTTTCAAAATTGATAAAAAGAAACCATCTGTGTTAGTTGGGAAACCTTATATATTGGTCGTACCTACCTATGCAGATGGAGAAGGTAGGATGGCGGTGCCAAAGCCCGTTATTCATTTCCTTAATGAAATAGAAAACCGTAAATTAATTCGTGGAGTAATTGGAGGCGGAAATCGTAATTTCGGTCGTAATTATAGTTTAGCGAGCAAGATTATTTCTGAAAAATGTTTTGTGCCTTGCCTTTATCGTTTTGAGTTGCGTGGAACAGATGAAGACGTTATTTTTGTTAAAAAGGGATTAGAAAAGTTTTGGAAAAAGTAGATATGGAAGGGCTTCAAAAGCTGGATCAAGTTACAGATTATCATGCACTCAATGCAATGCTTAATCTTTATGATGAAAATGGTCATATTCAATTTGACATGGATCGCCTTGCTGCGCGGCAATATTTTCTCCAGCATGTTAATCAAAATACGGTTTTTTTCATGATTTGAAGGAAAAAATAGATTATCTGATAGAAGAAGGTTATTACGAGAAAGCATTATTTGAGCTTTATGATTTTTCTTTTGTCAAAAAGCTGTTTAAACATGCTTATGCATTTAAGTTTCGTTTTCCTACCTTTTTGGGGGCATTCAAATATTATACCAGTTATACGCTGAAAACCTTTGATGGAAAGCGCTATCTTGAGCGTTATGAAGATCGTGTTTGCCTTGTTGCTTTATATTTAGCACAAGGCAACAAAACTCTTGCTGAGTGTTTGGTTGATGAGATTATTACAGGGCGGTTTCAACCTGCAACACCAACGTTTTTAAATGCAGGAAAAAAGCAACGAGGTGAGTTGGTATCGTGTTTTCTATTGCGGGTTGAAGATAATATGGAGTCGATTGGTCGCTCAATTAATTCAGCTTTGCAACTTTCAAAACGTGGTGGAGGTGTTGCGCTTTGTTTGACTAATTTGCGAGAAGCAGGGGCACCGATCAAACAGATAGAAAATCAGTCATCTGGTGTTTTGCCTGTAATGAAATTGTTAGAAGATGCATTTTCTTATGCTAATCAACTTGGTGCACGACAAGGCGCTGGTGCTGTCTATTTACATGCGCATCATTTAGATATTATGACATTTTTAGACACAAAGCGCGAAAATGCTGACGAAAAGGTTAGAATCAAAACTCTTTCACTTGGTGTTGTTATCCCTGATATTACTTTTGAACTTGCACGTAATAATGAGGATATGTATCTGTTTTCACCTTATGACATTGAACGGGTTGTGGGAAAGCCTTTTAGCGACATTTCTTTGACAGAGCATTATCGATCTTTTGTTGATAATTCAAAAATCCGTAAGAAGAAAATAAGTGCGCGTGTTTTTTTCCAGACATTAGCGGAAATACAGTTTGAATCAGGTTATCCATATCTTTTATTTGAAGATACAGCTAATAGAACAAACCCGATAGCGGGCCGTATTAATATGAGTAATTTGTGCTCAGAAATTTTGCAGGTAAATGAAGCAAGTGAGCTGGAAACAGATTTAACTTATCGTACAATTGGGAATGATATATCGTGTAATCTTGGTTCAATGAACATTGCAAAAGCGATGGAAAGCAGTGATTTTGGTTGGACAGTGGAAACAGCTGTTCGTGCTCTTACTGCTGTTTCTGATATGAGTAATATTGCGTGTGTACCTTCTATTGCAAAGGGCAATTCCGAAAGCCATGCAATTGGTTTGGGGCAAATGAATTTGCATGGTTTTTTAGCACGTGAGCGGATTTATTATGGATCGCCGGAAGCTATTGATTTCACTAATATCTATTTTTATACAGTGGCATATCACGTACTGCGTGCTTCCAATTTGATTGCACGCGAGCGTCAGAAAGTATTTGTGGGATTTGAAAAGTCAGCTTACGCAGATGGTAGTTTTTTTACAAAATATATTGAAACAGAATGGAAACCACAATTTCCACTTGTACAAGAGCTTTTTGAGCGTAATAATATCGTTATACCAAATCAAGAAGACTGGAAGGAGCTCAAGAAATTAGTTATTGAACATGGGCTTTATAATCGCAATCTTCAAGCTATTCCGCCTACGGGGTCTATTTCCTATATTAATCATGCGACTTCTTCGATTCATCCAATTGCTTCAAAGATTGAAATTCGTAAGGAAGGCAAGATTGGACGCGTTTATTATCCTGCTCCTTATATGGATAATACAAATTTAGATTTCTATCAGGATGCTTATGAGATTGGGCCTGAAAAAATTATTGATACTTACGCTGCTGCGACGCAGCATGTAGATCAAGGTCTTTCGTTAACTTTATTTTTTCCTGATACAGCTACTACGCGTGATGTTAACTGTGCACAAATTTATGCTTGGAAAAAGGTATAAAAAGTGTTTATTATATCCGTCTGCGGCAAAAGGCATTGAGTGGAACAGAAGTTGATGGCTGTGTTTCGTGCAGCTTGTAGAAGGAAAATTATATGACACGAATTTCAACTAAAAATCCTGTTATTTGCGCTGTAAATTGGAATAAGTTGCATGATGAAAAAGATCTTGAAGTTTGGAATCGTTTAACTGGAAATTTTTGGTTGCCTGAAAAAGTACCACTTTCCAATGACATTCCTTCATGGGCAAGTTTAACAGAGGAAGAGCGCAAGCTGACAATTCGTGTTTTCACGGGTCTGACTTTGCTTGATACAGTTCAAAATACTGTAGGAGCCATTTCACTTATGGCTGATGCAATAACAGAACATGAGGAAGCTGTTTTGACAAATATTGCATTTATGGAAGCGGTTCATGCACGTTCTTATTCTTCTATTTTTTCAACTTTATGTTCAACAGCAGAAGTCGATGATGCTTTCAGATGGTCAGAAGAAAATGCTAATTTACAGAAAAAAGCAACATTAGTGCTTGAACGTTATGAAGCAAGTGATCCATTAAAGAAAAAATTGCCTCGACTTTGCTTGAAAGCTTTTTATTTTATTCTGGTTTTTATTTACCTATGTATTGGTCAAGTCGTGCTAAGCTGACTAATACAGCTGATTTAATCCGGCTTATTATCCGCGATGAGGCGGTTCATGGTTATTATGTTGGTTATAAATTTCAATTAGGGTTTGCTAAACTTGATGAAGCTAAAAAGCAAGAAATAAAAGACTTTGCTTTTAATATGTTGTTTGATCTTTACAGTATTGAATGTAAATACACTGAAGATCTTTATGATGCTATCGGATTAACAGAAGATGTTAAAGTTTTTATTCATTATAATGCGAATAAGGCATTAATGAATTTGGGTTTTGAGCCTCTTTTTCCACCTGAAGTTTGTCGAGTTAACCCTGCTATTTTGGCAGCTTTATCTCCAAATTCCGATGAAAATCATGATTTCTTTTCAGGCTCAGGTTCTTCTTATGTTATTGGTAAAGCAGTTGCAACCACAGATGACGACTGGGAATTTTAAGCATTAAGTGAAAAAAGAAGTGCGCGAGGTATGCCATTTAAATCTTTGCGCATTTTTAAATATTCAAAACCGTTTTTTTTAAACAAATCGCAGACTTCTTTTTGCTGAGAATATCCGATTTCAACAGCAACATAAGCTTTTTCTTTTAGGTGGTTTGCTGATTCATGTGCGAGTTTTCGATAAAAATCAAGGCCATCTTTTCCACCAACTAAAGCACGTAGCGGATCATGCAGACGAACTTCTTTTGCAAGGTTTTGAACATCTTTTTCTGGAATATAGGGTGGATTGGAAACAATAAGATCAAATTGGCCTGTGACAGAAGTAAACCAATCACTAAGCAAAGGTGTAAAACGTTGCGCAATGTCTGCATGCTTTGCATTTTTTGTAGCTGTTTTTAAAGCATCTTCAGAAATGTCAACAGCTATTGCATAAGTTTGAATAATTTGTTTGAGAATAGCAATAGCAATGGCACCACTTCCTGTGCCCATATCAAGAAAAGTTGCTTTCCCTGTTTTTTCTACCTGTTTTTTAAGAATTGGCAAAACGAGATCGACAAGTGTTTCTGTATCAGGGCGTGGTTCTAATGTATCTTGAGATAAAGTAAGTGATATACCATAAAAATCTCGTTTTCCAATAATACGATGGGTGGGCTCTCCAGCAATACGGCGCTGTATGGCTTTTTTTAATTGTGCGATCTGTTTAGAAGACAGACGCATATTTGGTTGCAGAATTCGATCAGTAGGGTTGTGCCTGTTACCCACTCAACAAGTAGCTTTGCATCAAGATTGGCTTCAGGAATTCCTTGATATTGTAACTTTTCTTGGGTTCTCCGGATGGTACTGTTGAGAGAATGATCACTCACTTGTTATCATCCATTTCAGTAAGGAGTCCTGTCTGATGATTGGAAATAAGTGCATGAATAAGTTCATCAAGATCTCCCTCCATGACACGATCAAGCTTATACAAAGTAAGATTAATACGATGGTCAGTCACACGTCCTTGTGGGAAATTGTAGGTACGAATACGTTCCGATCGATCACCAGAGCCAATTTGAGTTTTACGAGATTCTGAACGCTCATTTTCTGCTTTTTGTCGTTCAATATCAAATAAACGCGCGCGTAAAATTTGGAGTGCACGTGTTCGATTTTGGTGTTGTGATTTTTCTGCTTGTACAACCATAATTCCTGTTGGAATATGGGTGATACGTACAGCTGAATCCGTTGTATTTACATGCTGCCCACCTGCACCAGAAGCACGCATTGTATCAATACGAATATCCTCTGGATGAATTGCAATGTCAATTTCTTCTGCTTCTGGCAGTACTGCAACGGTGGCAGCTGATGTATGAATACGTCCACCAGCTTCTGTTTCAGGGATTCGTTGTACACGGTGAACACCTGATTCAAACTTAAGTTTAGAAAATACACCTTTGCCAGAAACAGTAGCAACAATTTCTTTATACCCACCAACATCTCCATCACTTAATGAAATGATTTCAACCTTCCAGTTATGAGTATTGGCATAACGTTCATACATGCGAAAAAGGTCACCAGCAAAAAGCGCTGCTTCTGATCCACCTGTTCCTGCTCGAATTTCAATAATGGCGCTTTTTTCATCAGCAATATCTTTGGGTAGAAGAAGAATTTGGAGTTCCCGCTCAAGTTGCTCAATTTTTTGACATAATAATGACAGTTCTTCTTGAGCAAGATTACGCATTTCCACATCTGTTTGTTTATCACTAATGATGTTTTTGAGCTCTTCTATTTCTTTGTAGAGAGCATTTAATGTGCGTATAGGAGTAACGATTAACTGTAATTCTGCATATTCAGAAGCTAATTTTATATAAGTTTCAGCATTTGGGCTTCCGGCCATTTGGCTTTCAATTATTTCAAAGCGCTTTTCAATTTGCTTTATACGGTTTTGTGGCAAAGAAACCATGGGCAATATTAGCCTAATTTGTTATAATATTAATAGTTCGTATAATCATCATATGGTAAAGGCTTGATCAAGCAAAAAAACGTTTTTAACTATGAAAACTGTAAAATTCTAAAGCGAATTTGTGTAAAACTTATTTTGCGTGGGCAATTTCTAAATAAGGCACATAAAATCACCAATTTAAGAATTACGTTTTTTCCCATAAAGCTCAAGACGATGGTGAATTATATTGTAGCCAAGAGAATGGGCAATCTCTTCTTGCAATTTTTCAATAATATCAGACTGAAATTCGATAATGTGTCCTGTTTCCACATCAATAAGATGGTCATGGTGTTGGCCATTTGCTTGTTCAAAACGAGATGGTCCACCACTGAAAGCGTGGCGATGAATTGTTCCATTTTCTTCTAATGTTTTCATTGTGCGATAAACAGTCGATAGTGAAATACTAGAATCTATTTTGTTTGCACGCTGAAAAATTTCAAATGCATTAGGGTGGTCATCTGTATCGGTTAAAATATCGAGGATAATACGCCTTTGGCGTGTTATCCTTAAACCTGCAGCTCGCAATACTTGTTCATAGTTTTGTTTTTTGTCCATCTTAACTGTCTACTTCTATGTGAAGGAGCCATGACAATGTTTATATTTTTTTCTGAACCGCAAGGACAAAGCTCATTGCGTCCAATTTTTCCCCATGTGGTTGGGTCATTGGGGTTACGTTCAGTTGGATCAACAAACCTATTTTCTTGTGTTCGAGCCCACAAGAAAGTATCATTTTTTTCATTTTGATTATCAGGAGCAGACTGGTCAATACAGGTTTGCACAGGTGCTGTTGGTTCTGTAGGTTGTTGAATAACTTCAAAACGCATGAGTTTAGAAATAGCATTTCTACGTAGATTTCTGAGCATGGTTTGAAAGAGTTCAAATGCTTCTGTTTTATATTCATTGAGAGGATCTCGTTGGGCATACCCACGAAAACCAATAATAGAACGTAAATGATCTAAATTAACCAGATGTTCACGCCATAATGTGTCAATTGTTTCAAGTAATATAGCTTTATGAAAATAGGCCATAATTTCTGGACGATATTGCTCAGCACGCTCATTTTCAAGTTTGGTAACGGCTTCTAATACGCGTTCAAAAATTTGTTTTTCAGCAACTCCATCTTCTTTTGCCCATTCTTCCACTGGTAGTTCAAGATTAAAAAGCTGATGGAGCTCTTTTTGCAGAGCTTTCGTATCCCATTTTTCAGAATATGTTCCAGATGGGATGTAGGCTTCTACCAAATTATCAACCACCTCATGTCGCATTTCACTAATTGTTTCCGTCAAATTTTCTGCATTCATAATTTCCATGCGCTGCTCAAAAATAACTTTGCGTTGATCATTCATCACATCGTCATATTTTAACAGATTTTTACGGATTTCGAAGTTTCGTGCTTCAACTTTTTTTGAGCTTTTTCAAGCGCTTTATTAATCCATGGATGGATAATGGCTTCATCTTCTCTCAACCCAAGTTTTTGCAGTACGCTATCCATACGGTCGGAACCAAAGATACGCATAAGATCGTCTTGAAGTGAAAGAAAGAATTTTGAACGACCCGGATCGCCTTGACGTCCAGAACGACCACGAAGCTGATTGTCAATACGACGACTTTCATGGCGCTCGGTAGCAAGAACATAAAGACCACCGGCAGATAATGCTTTTTCTTTAAGTTGCTTGACGTCTTTTATAATTTCTTCAATTCTAGCAGTTCGTTCTGCGCCTTCAGGGATATCCTGTAGCTCTTGTCGAATTCGCATCTCAACATTACCACCAAGCTGTATGTCAGTGCCGCGGCCTGCCATATTTGTTGCGATGGTTAATGCTCCAGGAACACCAGCTTGTGCGATAATATATGCTTCTTGTTCATGATAGCGAGCATTTAAAACTTTAAAATTGGTAATACCTTCTTTGCGTAAGCGTTCTGCTAGTTGTTCTGATTTTTCAATAGAAGTAGTACCTACAAGGATAGGTTGTCCTTTTTCGTGTGCTTGACGAATGTCTCGCACAATGGCACGATATTTCTCTTCTGCTGTTCGATAGATTTCATCATCTTCATCAAGACGTTGCACCGGAAGATTTGTAGGGATTTCAACAACTTCAAGGCCATAGATATTATTGAATTCTTCAGCTTCTGTTACAGCAGTCCCCGTCATACCAGATAATTTTTTATACATACGGAAATAGTTTTGAAAAGTAATAGATGCTAATGTCTGATTTTCTGGTTGAATGGCTACATGTTCTTTGGCTTCTAGTGCTTGATGCAAACCTTCAGAATAACGCCGCCCTGGCATCATACGACCTGTAAATTCATCAATAATGACGATTTCACCATTACGGACAATATAATCTTTGTCCTGAATAAATAGTTTATGGGCTTTCAAGGCATTGTTGATATGGTGAACAGTAGCAACATTTTCTATGTCGTAGAGACTTCCACTTTTAAGAAGCCCGGCTTGTTCAAGCATTTTTTCAATTTTTTCAGTACCAATTTCGGTAAAAATTGTTGTTTTTTGTTTTTCATCTATTTCGTAGTCTTCTGGAGTTAGAGAAGAAATAAATGTGTCAATAAGATTATAGAAGTCGGTGCGATCTTCTAAAGGACCGGAAATAATAAGAGGGGTACGTGCTTCATCTATGAGGATTGAATCAACTTCATCGATAATTGCATAATGATGTCCACGTTGAACCATTTGGTTAGGGCTAAAGGTCATATTATCACGTAAATAATCAAAACCCAATTCATTATTTGTCGCATAGGTAATGTCACACGCATAGGCTGCTCGGCGAGCATCGCTATCGAGATCATGCAGAATAACACCTGTGCTTAGACTCAAAAATCCGTAAATTTTGCTCATTGCTTCAGCATCACGGCTAGCAAGATAATCGTTCACAGTAACAACATGAACACCTTTTCCCTCTAATGCGTTGAGGTAAACTGGCAAAGTTGCCATTAATGTTTTACCTTCACCGGTACGCATTTCAGCGATGCCTCGATCATGAAGAACCATTCCACCAATGAGCTGTACATCAAAAGGACGCATGTTATAAACGCGTTTTGCTGCTTCACGGACAGTTGCAAAGGCTTCCACTAAGAGCGAATCAATAGTTGCGCCTTCAGTTAATCTTTGACGAAATTCGCTAGTTTTTTGGCAAAGCTGTGTATCACTTAATTTTTGGAATTGTTCTTCCAACGCATTAATTTGTACAACTTTTTGGCGAAAAGTTTTGATACGACGCTCATGAGCCGAACCAAAAAGTTTGCGCACAAAAACACCTAAATTGACCATTCCTGGTCCTTTCTTTTATTTATTACCATTGCGCTTGGTCGCTTCAATATTCAAATATATCGTCCCTATTTTGTATCTCTTAGAAGTACTTGATACAATCAAAATGTGGGCAGTATTATCATATTTCTAGTAGGTAACTTCTTTATATTTAAATTTTACCATAGAGATAAAAGGCTAAATTCATCGTGTCAACTTTAGGAATATTATTTAGTTTATAGAGTATAGAATGATTTAGGGTATAATATGACATTTTTCATTATGGTCATGGTATATATTATCCCAGTAAAACAAGATAAAAGGATAAATTCTGTGTTTTTTTAACAAAATTGCTGATTTATTTATCATGTTAGAGATTAAAGTGCTATGATAAAAATTGAAGCCTGGAAGTACATTCATTCTTAAGGGAGTATATTTATGAAATTCAAATTAACAACGCTCTTTGTGGCATCAACTTTATTGGTAAGCACGAGTTTGAGTGTAGTGGCTCAAGATCACGTAAAATCTGCACCAAATGATTTAAATACTTTGGATAAAGCCTCAGCAAAACCAATTGCGCCTTCTCACGTTATGGCCATTATTAATGGGAAGAGTATTACAGCGGGTGAATTGGATGAGCTAGCACTTGAAATAAATCCTAATTTGGCACGTCTTTCTGATGAACAGCGTCGTATAACAGTCTTAAAAGCCTATTTAGATATGCAAGCGTTTGCTAAAGCAGCAATTGAAAAAGGTATCGATAAAACAGAAGTTTATGATAAACGTATGGCAATTATGCGTGATAATGTTCTTCAGCAGCTTTATTTTAAACAGATGGTTGTTGATAAGATTCAAGATGCTGATTTGCAAGCTCTTTATGACAAGGAAGTTGCTGCTTTACCTAAAGAAGATGAGGTTAAAGCACGTCATATTTTGGTTAAAACGAAAGAAGCAGCAGAAGCTATTATTAAACGCTTAAAGAAGGGTGAAAGTTTTGAAGAGATTGCAAAAAAGGATTCAACAGATGGTTCGGCTTCTGTAGGCGGTGATCTTGGTTATTTTAGTTATGGTCAAATGGTTAAACCCTTTGAAGATGCTGCATTTAGTTTGAAAGTTGGTGAATACACTAAAAAGCCTGTTGAGAGCCCATTTGGTTGGCATATTATCAAAGTGGAAGATCGTCGACCAAAACAACCTCCTGCATTTGATGATGTTAAAGAGGTATTGCGTACACAGATTATGAAAGATCGTTATCATGCATTAATCATTGATTTGCGTAATAAGGTAGATGTGAAATATCCTGATTCTCATATTGCAAAACTCATGCAATCACTTAATGAAAATAATGCAGCCCTTCCAGGTGAAACATCCAATGAAGAAGAGGAATAATATCTTTTCAATCTAGGTTATTTGATATTTTTTCTTTTTCAAAAATTTCAGCAGTTATTTAATTGCCTGAGATTTAATTGATTTTGACGGGAAAATACGTAATGGCTGTACAGATATCGCCTTTATCTCCCAAAACAATACAAGAGCTTCCGCCATTATCCGGTGTACGGATGGCAACGGCGGAAGCTGGGATTAAATATAAAAATCGTACAGATCTTCTCTTGATCGTATTTGATGAGCCAGCAAATGTGGCAGGTGTTTTTACACGTTCTAAATGTCCATCTTCTTCTGTGGATCATTGTCGTGCATCGCTTTCTCATGGAGTTGCGAGGGGTGTTGTTGTTAATTCTGGGAATGCAAATGCTTTTACAGGACATAAAGGTAAGCAAACAACAGATGCAATAGTACACACTGCAGCAAGTATCTTAAAGGCTAGAGAAAATGAAATTTTTTTGGCCTCTACTGGTGTTATTGGCGAATTAATGAGTGCCTCTTGTTTATTAAATCTTTTGCCCAATATGGCTACTGAAGCAGAAGAAGGAAATTGGTTAGAAGCTGCAAAAGCTATTATGACAACTGATACGTTTCCAAAGCTTGCAACACGCAGATTTGACTTTGGTGGGGAAGTTGTGACCATTAATGGAATTGCAAAAGGTTCTGGTATGATTGCTCCAGATATGGCAACAATGCTTTCTTTTGTAGTAACTGATGCAGCAATTGCTTCTGATATACTTCAATCTATGTTATCAGAGGCGGTTCAGGGATCTTTCAATTCCATTACTGTTGATAGTGATACTTCAACATCCGATACATTGATGTTATTTGCAACAGGGAAAGTAACAGGCAATTCCCTTTGTCTGACGAGTAAATCAGATCCGCGTTATAAGGCATTTACAAAGCAATTGAGTGAGCTTTTGCATGAACTTGCATTACAGGTTGTTTGTGATGGTGAGGGGGCCCGTCATTTAATTGAAGTTAGTGTAACTGGTGCCACAACAGATAGTGCCGCTAAAAGCATTGCTCTATCAATTGCAAATTCACCCCTTGTAAAAACGGCTATTGCGGGTGAAGATGCTAATTGGGGGCGGGTGGTTATGGCAGTTGGAAAAGCTGGTGTTGAAGCAAATCGCGATTTCTTAACAATCTGGTTTGGCGAACATCGTGTGGCTGTTAATGGAGAGCGTGATCCTGATTATAGTGAAGAGATGATGAGCACTTATATGAAAAACCAATACATTACGATTCGTGTTGATATCGGTCTTGGAAGTGGTAAAGCAACAGTTTGGTCTTGCGATTTAACAAAAGAATATGTTGCAATTAATGGCGACTATAGAAGTTAATTGATATAATATAAATTCAGATATTAAGTATACATTCTCTTTTAATTATTAGACACTCAAACTTTTTCAATTCTTTAAGGGGAGATAATAGAAGAGGTTAGAGTTATATTACTGTTGGAGACAAGTAATGCAGATAAAACGCTCACTTCTTCTTGTCGTTGCATGTGCATTGTTGGATAAAGATAATCGAGTTTTACTTGCAAAGAGGCCTCCAGGAAAATCAATGAGTGGTTTGTGGGAATTTCCTGGTGGAAAGGTTGAAGAGGGGGAAACACCAGAGGAATCATTGATTCGTGAATTAAAGGAGGAGCTTGATATTCATGTTCAAAAAAATAATTTTTTGCCTTTAACATTTGCAAGCCATAGTTATGAAACATTTCATTTATTAATGCCATTTTATATCTGTCGCCATTATAGGGGTATCCCTCAAGGACGAGAAGGGCAAAATTTAAAATGGATTTTTATTAACGATCTTGATAAATATTCTATGCCTGATGCTGATAAGCCATTAGTGCAGGTGTTGAAAAACTTTCTTCTGTAATATGTTTATGAGTGGAGAAAATATTGAAAAATGGACGTTTTGTTCATTAAATATTTTGATAAAAGGAGGCTTTAGATAGATCTAACTCCAAAAAGGTGTTTTGTGATTATCCCCAAGGATTTTCTTATTTCTCTTTAAGATCAATCGCTCCATCATTACTGTTTATGGCTTTTTATATATTGTTTTTCATTGAGATGCGATAGTGATTGCATGTAGCTTATTATTTATGAAAGAAATATTATATTCTTTAAAATAGAATTTTGCAGATATGTAAAAATCAGCTTATTTATTTTCTATTTTTATATAACTATGAATAGGTGAAAATTCGTTTCTGGCCTATAACTAATAAAAATAATGATTTTGTAAAAATGTAGTAAGCTCTATATTTTTTAATATTACGAGTGAATTTTAAATTATATATTATTTTTTAATGTAAAGCACAAAAAATAGTAGGCATAAGCAATGACATTTAATTTTTTTATTAATTTATTTCTATTTATTATTTTTTTATTATTGCTTTCTCAAAGTAAAAAAATCAAATGGGGTTTTGCGCTACGTGTTATGTTGGGTCTTATTGTTGGCCTGATTTTTGGAAGTGCTTTGCAGTTTATTTATGGGGAAGGCGAGTCAACACTATTAAAATCTGTTGAATGGTTTAACATTATTGGAGATGGTTATCTATTATTGTTGCAAATGATTGTTATGCCATTAGTGTTTATCTCTATCGTTTCAGCGGTAGCGCATTTGCATTCTTCTTATGCTGTTAGCAGAATTAGTGTAGTAACAATTTCAATATTACTTTTTACAACGTGTATTTCAGCATTGGTTGGTATTTTAGTAGTTAACTTTTTTGGGTTAACAGCGAATGGTTTAGTGCATGGAGGGGAGGATATATCTGCTGTTCTTGGCGGGAATACTTTTCAAGTTGGAGAAATAAATATACCAAAATTAATTTTATCATTTATTCCCCAAAATCCATTTGCTGACTTAATGGGATCTGAACGTACATCTATTATTAGGGTTGTTATTTTTTCAGCGTTTTTAGGATCTGCTGTTCTTCTTTTAAAGAAAGATGATCCAGATAAAGGGGAGAAAGCTCTTTCATTTATTCAAGTTATACAGTCTTGGGTTATGTGGTTAGTACGTATTGTAATTGCGTTAACGCCTTATGGTATTTTTGCTCTTATGACTAAGGTGGGTGCAACCTCAAATGTTGCTGATATTTTTAAATTACTAGTTTTTATTGTTGCTTCTTATATTGGTATTATTCTTATGTTTGGAATTCATGGTGTGTTGCTTGGTATATCAGGCATTAACCCATTTCGTTTTTTCAAAAAAGTTGTACCTGTTTTGACATTTGCTTTTAGTAGCCGTTCAAGTAGTGCTACTATTCCTCTAAATATTGAAGCGCAAACCCAATGGATTGGTGTACCACAATCAATTGCAAGTTTTGCAGCTTCTTTTGGTGCAACGATTGGCCAAAATGGTTGTGCAGGTCTTTATCCAGCTATGCTTGCAACCATGATAGCACCATCTGTTGGTATTAATCCTTTCGACCCTATCTGGATTGCTACTCTCGTTGGGGTAGTAACTTTGAGTTCTATTGGAGTTGCTGGTATTGGTGGTGGTGCTGTTTTTGCTGCATTAATTGTTTTACCAATTATGGGGCTCCCTATTGCTTTGGTAGCCGTACTTATTTCTGTTGAACCTTTAATTGATATGGGGCGTACAGCTCTTAACGTTAATGGTTCAATGTTGGCTGGAGCTATGACAAGTCAAATATTACGCACAACGGATAAGAGCATTTTTGAAAAATAATTTTTCTATAAAATTTGCGGTTTTTTCATTGTTATTTTGATTGTTTTTCTAAAACATCAACAAGGAATATTTGCGCTGAACCAGGACGTAAGGGTTTTTGTTGATTTTGATCAGGTGCCCAGCCGGATAACCATATGAAAGAAAAATGCGCGCGAATGCGACCATCTGGATCACTAAACTGTTGTGCGTAGATTTCAGCAGCGCGAAGAAAAAAGCGCTTAGACACAGGGCGTTGTGAGCGGTTAATTAACGCATTTTGCATCCCCATGGCTTTAAGGTCATGCATGAGATCAAACATTGTATTGTAGCGTATTGTGATATTTTCGATATCCACTACGGGCATAGCAAAACCAACACGTTGTAAAATAGCTCCTACATCACGAATATCGGCAAAAGGATAAATTCTTGGGCTAACTCCTCCATAAATTTCGAGTTCAGCTTGAAGCAAACTTTCTCGCAATTCTCTTAATGTTCCAGCTCCAGTCATAACTGCAAGAAATAGGCCATCTGGTTTAAGAATGTCCTTTATTTGTTTTAAAACACCAGGGGTATCATTGGTTAATTGTAGTGAGAGAAGCGAAACAACAAGATCGCAATAGTGTGGTGGAAAATCAAGAAATTCTCTGTCACGTAAATGAAATTTTTGATCATGACTTTGGTAAAGAATGTCAGTTTCAACACGTTCTATAGAGCTAATTTTGCCAGATTTTTTTAAAGTTTGTACAGCAAGGCCCGTATGGCTATGTAAATCTAGAGCTAGTGTGAATTGACGCTCAACAGTTTTTAGACGTTTGTAAAGATCCTCAGCAACATAGGATAATAAAAAATCATATCCCTCTTTTGCTTTTTTAAAAGCGCGTTTGCGAAATTGTTCAATGCGGATATGGTCAAAAATAAGAGGATGAGACATATCGCTTACCATTTCCTGTTTTGGGGATATAGTTTTAAATAAGTTTATTATGATGCAATGCTATATCAAGCTTATGATGAAAAAGGAACGACGAAATAGCTTGATAAAACTGAGTATTTTTGAAAAAATCAAATTTTATAGGTTTTGAAACGTAAAAAAAATGTCTTATGCTACAAAGCTATGAAAGAATAAACTGATGAAGTGATACTTTTGAGATTTTTAAAAATAGGGGGATATGTTGGGTAAATTCATTGAGTCCTTAATAAAAATTTTATATCCACCGACTTGCCCTGGATGTAAGAAAATTGTTTCTGCTTATAGTACGGTTTGTTCTGATTGTTGGAAAGATTTTCAATTTATTACGAAACCTTATTGTCCTGTTATGGGGATTCCTTTTGCTTACGATATGGGAGAAGGTTTTCTTAGTGGTGAAGCAATTCAAGCCTCTCCTCCTTTTTCACGTGTTCGTTCAGTGGTTGTTCATAAGGGGTTAGCGCGACTTTTGACAATCCAATTGAAATATAGTGATCGTCTAGAATTAGCACGTTTTATGTCTAATTGGATGGTACTTGCAGGGCGTGAACTTCTTGATGATTGCGATGTTATTATACCTGTTCCATTGCATTTTCGTCGTTTTTTCTGGCGACGTTATAATCAATCTGCTGAACTTGCCCGTTATATTGCAGCAGCACGGAAAAAACCTTTTAAACCTAGCTGGCTTGTTCGTTCTCGGCATATTCGTCCACAGGTTGGTTTATCTGCTAAGGAAAGAAAACTTAATGTGCAAAGCACTTTTAAGGTACCTCATAAAATTAAAAAGCATTTAAAAGGGCGTTCTATTTTGCTGATTGATGATGTTTTGACAACAGGTGAAACAATTACTGCAGCAGCTGCAACATTAAAACGTGCAGGTGCACAACAAGTTGATGTACTGACATTTTCGCGCGTATTAAAAGACGTTTCTGTTTTGTCTCACTCTTGAGAAGTGATTAAAGATTGATTATATCAAAAAACATTGGAGAAATATTATGAAAGAAATAACACTTTATACACGTCCCGGTTGTCCCTATTGTACAAAAGCGCGTGCTTTATTTGATAAAAAGGGCGTCAAATATACAGATATTGATGCATCAACTTCCCTTCGCCAACAAATGGTACAACGAGCGAATGGGCGTAATACGTTTCCTCAGATTTTTATAGGTGATTATCATGTTGGAGGTTGTGATGATCTTTATGCTTTAGATGCTGAAGGTAAACTCGACTGTTTACTCAAAAGTGCCTAATAATTATCTGTTATGGTTAGCTTATTCAAACCGTTTTGCAAGAAGCATGTAGTTAACGTCCATATCTTTTGAGCGATTCCAGCTATCATTTAATGGATTATAAGTAATGCCAATCTCATCAATAACGGATAGGGTATTTTGAGATAATAGCTTTTTAAGCTCTTGAGGTTTTAGAAATTTTTTATAGTCATGAGTTCCTTTTGGGAGCCAACGTAGAATATATTCAGCACCGACAATTGCTAACCCCCAAGCTTTCCATGTACGGTTAAGTGTTGCGACAAACATAAGCCCTTGTGGTTTGAGCATTTTGGCAGTGGCCGACATGAAGAGATTAACATCGGCAACATGTTCAACAATCTCCATGTTGAGAATTACATCAAATTGTTCTTCTTCATCTGCAAGTGTTTCTGCAGTGGTGGCGCGATAATCAATTGAAAGACCGCTTTGGATTGCATGGGTTTTTGCTACCTCGATATTGGTTTGCGAAGCATCGGCTCCTATAATAGTGGCTCCAAGGCGGGCCATTGGTTCACATAATAAGCCGCCCCCACAACCAATATCAAGAATCCTCAAACCTTCAAAAGGCGTAAGGGACATAGGGTCACGATCAAATTCTAAACAGATTTTTTCTTTAATATAAGCAAGGCGTGTTGGATTGAATTGATGGAGGGGGCGAAATTTGCCTTGCGGATTCCACCATTCAGAAGCAATTTGTGAAAAATGATCAATTTCACTCTGATCAATCGTAGTGTGAGCTTTATTTATCATATCACTCTCCTTTTATTTTTATATTATCAAGTCAGGTAGATTTTTCTAAAGTCAAGAGTAAATTAACATAATCACGCTGGGCTTGCGAAAATTATAGATATTGGTTATGTCGAAAAGAAATTTGATACGGCGACAGGACCTTATTCTAACTGTCTCATTTGAAATAAGAAATATAAGAGTATTATAAATGGCACGTATTGTCATGAAATTTGGTGGCACATCTGTAGCAAACATTGAATGTATTCATAATGTTGCTCGACATGTCAAAAGAGAAGTAGATGCGGGTAATGAGATTGCAGTAGTGGTATCTGCAATGGCCGGTAAAACAAATGAGCTCGTTCAGTGGACGCGTGAAGCTTCACCAATGCATGATGCTCGTGAATATGATGTAATCGTTTCTTCTGGGGAACAAGTAACAGCAGGTTTGTTGGCTATTACACTCCAAGCGATGGGAGTGAATGCTCGCTCATGGCTTGGGTGGCAAATCCCTATTTATACTGATAATGCACATAGCGGTGCACGGATTGTAGATATTGATGGATCTTTTTTAATACAGCGTTTTCAAGAGGGGCAGGTAGCAGTTATTGCTGGTTTTCAAGGATTAGCTCCAAATAATAGAATTTCTACCTTGGGACGAGGTGGGTCAGATACAAGTGCTGTTGCAGTGGCGGCGGCTTTGCAGGCTGATCGTTGTGATATTTATACAGATGTAGATGGTGTTTATACAACTGATCCGCGAGTTGAACCTAAGGCACGTCGTTTACCGAAAGTGGCTTTTGAAGAAATGCTTGAAATGGCTTCTCTTGGGGCAAAAGTTTTGCAAGTTAGGTCTGTTGAATTAGCTATGGTCCATAAAGTTCGTACTTTTGTACGCTCAAGTTTTGAAGATCCCGATGCTGTGGACATGTGCAGTTCAGTTAATCCCCCTGGAACACTTATTTGCGATGAGGATGAGATTGTGGAACAACAAAATGTTACTGGTATTGCTTTTGCTAAAGATGAAGCACAAATTTCACTACGTAGGCTGGCGGATCGTCCGGGTATTTCTGCAGCAATTTTTGGCCCTTTGGCTGAAGAGCGTATCAATGTTGATATGATTGTGCAGAATATTTCTGAAGACGGTTCAAAGACTGATATGACTTTTACTGTACCATCAGCTGATGTAGATAAGGCTGTTGCACTTCTTGAGAAAAATCGTGCAGAGATTGGGTTTGATGTTATTCAGTCTGAGAGTGATCTTGCAAAAGTTTCTGTTATTGGTGTTGGTATGCGCAGTCATGCAGGGGTTGCAGCTACAGCATTTAAGGCTTTGGCTGAAAAAGGCATTAATATTCAAGCAATTACCACTTCAGAGATTAAGATTTCTGTCTTAATTGATAGTGCTTATACTGAACTTGCAGTAAGAACTTTGCATGCTGTTTATGGTCTTGAGATAGGATAAGTATTTTTAATTTTAAATATTTTCCAAGTAATTAGGCATATTTAGATTTTATATGTACTTGTACTCTAGCTAAGAGCCTTACTAAGATTGCTTCTTGTTTTTTACATCAGCTATTATGAGCATAAAGTTTTTTTTATTTTGTTCTAAAAATATAAAAGAGTCTATTATTAAGGTGTTTATTATTAGAGTGTTATGTGGTTTGTTTACGCTTAATCAAGCTACATTGGTGTGAATGCAAATTGTATGCGCTTTTAAAAGATTCTTGTAGGTATAAATTGCACTTTATTGCCTATGATGAATGACTGAAATCAAAAAAATAATCATGTGCTGTCATTCATTGAATGTAATTAAAGCCTTAAATGTTTTCAAAGTTTTAGCTTAAAGTAAGCTCTATGGCTTAGTTAATTGCAATTTGTGACACGCTTTTTATTATTTTTGATATAAAAGAGGCCATATCCAAGGCCAATAAGGGCAGAAAGGCCAGATCCACAAAGTACACCAATTTTTGCAGAATCAAGTTGAACAACATCTTTAAAAGCAAGCATTGAAACAAAGATTGACATTGTAAAACCAATACCTGCTAAAAATCCAATTAATAATATACCCGCCCATGCTACATTAGGAGGAAGGCGGCATAGACCTGATTTTACTGCTAAATAGCTAGCTGCAATAATACCAAGCGGTTTACCAATACATAGTCCCATGATAATGCCGAGAACAATCAAAAATGATTTGTCAGAAGAGAGGTCAAAGTTTGCAAAGTTAACGCCAGCATTTGCAAAAGCAAAAATTGGCATCACACCATACGCTACCCATGGATGTAACGCTTTTTGAACCCGTGTTACAGGTGCGATTATATCGCGTTGTCCTCTACGCACTTTTTTTAATGTGCTTGATATATGATGAAGATCTGTGCTTGTGTTTTTTTCTTGAAGTGTTTCAACTGCGTTGCTTAGCATTGTAAGCGGAGCTACAAGATTACGGGTAGGTAAGACTGGGGTCATCATGCCTAAAATTACGCCGGCAAGTGATGGATGAGCGCCTGTTATCATTAATCCCCACCAAATGATTGCACCAGGCAAAATATAAAGCCACGCTGATGCAAACCCAATCCATTGAAAAAATAAGACTAAAACAATACCTGCTGCTGCGATAGCTAAACCACTGGGATCTAAATTAGTTGAGTAGAAAAAAGCAATAATAAGAACAGCGATAATATCATCAATAATTGCTAATGATAAAAGAATGATATGAAGATTAGAAGGAATTGCTTTCCCAAGAAGAGCGAGAATACCTAATGCAAAAGCAATATCGGTAGCTGTCGGCACAGCCCAACCATAAGTATCCCCCCATTTAAGTTAATGCTCAGATAAATAATTGCAGGAAGGCAAACTCCACCTATTGCTGCTACAATTGGTAAAATTGCTTGTTTAAAATTGGCAAGAGCACCTTCGTGAATTTCACGCCGAATTTCCACTCCCGCTACGAGGAAAAACACAGTCATAAGAGCATCATTAATCCAAAAATGTAGATCCCATGATAAATTAAAATAGCCAAAATTAAAGCCAAGAGGTGTATGCCAAAATGCTTCATAAGAAGAAGAATATTTAGAATTAGCAAGTATGAGCGCAGTTGCAGCTGCCAATAAAAGAACAATACCACTTACCGCCTCGATATGGAGAAAACGCTCAATTGCGGAAAGTGCCCGATTTGTGACGAGAGAGGCTCGATTTGGTAAGCGATTTGAGGATAAATCAGGCATAAAAAACTCCAAATATCAATTTATTCATAGATGCTTTGTTTATAAGCTATTTCTGTATATCTATAGTATTATATGAAGAAAAGAGGGGATGGTAATTCTCCAATTTTAAAACCAATTATGTTTTTAATGAGATGCTTCATTTTTAACAGTAAGACTCATTTTATTAAGAACAGCTGATAAATTATTTTGCAAAGCGGCTTCAAGATCAGATGCTGTAAGCCCTTTATTATCTTTTGCTGCTATTTTTATTTTTAATGTTTGTGGATTTCTAGCAAAATTGCCGAGGGCTTTCGAAATATTTTCAGCTTCATCATGATTTTTTAATAATATTTTGGGGCTTTGGGTCACGATTAAATAAAAATTATCATAAAGTTCTTGTTTGAGATCATGTTTATTATCGTTAAGACTTTGTGCAAGATAAGAAAAGATTTTATCAATAAGGCCAGCATCTGTATAACATATGTCAATTTCAGAGATGCCAAGATTTTGAGAAGCAGCAATCATTGCGTCCTTTTGACCAGAGAAGAATGTTTTATCAACATCAATAACTCTAGCTGAAATTTTTCCAGAGCCAATGTTTTGGACGTTGAAAGACATTGCATTAAGCGAAAGGATACGCTCTTTTTCATTGTAAGAGATATCAAGCTTTCCTGAAACATCAAGGTGCTCAAAGCCCGTATTTTTAAGAAAATCTAAGTCTTTTCTCTCCATTTTTTTAGGTAAGATTGAAAGGCCATTAAGAGAGAGCAAAAGATTTTCTGGTATGGCTTGTTGCCATTGGTCTGATTTTAATTGGAATGATTCAAGGTTTGTTTTTATCTGTGGTGTATCAATAATTACTTTATCAATTTTAGCATCAACTGAGGTAATAGCTGAGAGGCCATTTACGAGAATGGCATTTTGTGCTGTTTGATTATTTGTTTTTTTTGCGCTGAGGTAATCTTGAATAAGTTTTTTTAAAGGCTGATCGAGAGGTTGTATTTTTAAGCCAGATGTTTCAAATTTTCCAAAGGAGAAAGAAGTGTTTTTTTCTTCTCCTTCAAAAATATCAGCTACTACATTACCCAATGTGATAGGACCAATAACGGTTTTGCCTTGATTCTTGACGTTGTTTTTATCAGAAATGATAGAATAAACATAACCCACATCAATATTATGGGCTTTTATTGGGTTACTTTTAACGATTAGATATATCTTTTTGGTACTATCTGCAGCTGTCTTTGCAAGACTTATATTGGTCGTTATATCTTTGATACCAACGAAATGAATACGACCATTTTGAAGATTAGAAAGCTGAAAATTCTTGATATTAATTCTTTCAGTTGGCTTATTCTCATCCTCTATGAAAAGTAATATATCTGGTGCATTAATTGATGAAATATCAATACGCATAAACGATTGCAAAAAGGAAGACGTGATCGTAGCATCTTTGTTTTTCAAGGATACATTATTAATGGAGATTTTAGGAACTTGTAGACGAACATTCTTATATGTTAAGTCAATATCATAAAGTGTGAAAGCACCAGGAATGAATGCAATGGGGGGACGTCCTGAAATAGAACCAATTTTAAGTGATGTATCAGCTGGGGTTGGTAGAGTGACGTTAGTCAAATTTATTTTACCTAGAATACTGACTTCGGATGTTTCTGCATTGATAGAACGACGGGCTATTTCTTTTTTTACAAAGCTATCAAGGTGGGGTTTTGCCATATAAAAACCACCAATAACTACTATTGTTAAAATAGCAACAAATCCAATAATATACGTCAACCAATATTTTAGGTTATTGCGATACCAACTATTAAAATTGATCATTATTTTTTCTTTCAGTTTTGTCACTATATGCTGAGAGTATAAATAAATTTCTTTAAACAACGATAAAAGCTCAGATATGATGTATATCAACTACATATCTGTCTATTTCCTTTGATGTAAGATCATCATAATTTTTTTTTCAACAAGCTTTTATCAACTGTCACCAGTTTTTTTCAATATTTTACATGAAACTATAATCATGAATAAGGAACTATGCACTAATTATGACCTTATTTATCATGTTTAATCATTTTTAAGGAGTAATAATGTGTTGTTTTTTATGTCACTGACTAAAGGAACGATAAAAGGGAATATATGATGTTGGTGATTATAAGCTGACAGGGAGTCGTTAGTATTATGACAGAAGATCAAATAATGGCTTTTTCTATTATTGGTCTCATGATGGCTGTTTTTATGTGGGGTCGGTTTCGTTATGATATCGTTGCTGTTTGCACATTGTTGATTGCTTGCATTCTTGGTCTTGTTAATCCGAAGGAAGCATTTAGTGGTTTTAGTAATGATATTGTTATTATCGTAGGTAGTGCGTTTATCATCAGCACAGTTATGTCACGCTCTGGCATTGTGGAATATATTATTCAACGAATGTGGCCTGATGTAAAGTCAGTAAAACTTCAATTAGCTTTTTTAGTTATTTCTGTGGTTCTTTTATCAATGTTTGTTAAAAACATTGGTGCTTTAGCTATTATGCTTCCGATTGCTTTCCAATTTGCTCGCCGTTCTCATGTTTCACCATCTGTGTTTTTGATGCCAATGGCATTTGGTTCTTTATTAGGTGGTCTCATGACACAGATAGGCACTTCTCCCAACATTGTTGTTTCAGCTATGCGAGAACGTTTAGAAGGAATCCCTTTCACTATGTTTGATTTTATACCGGTTGGTGCAACAATTGCTGCTGTTGGAGTTTTCTATTTAATATTTTTTTCTTGGCGTTTACCTATCCGTGCGCATTCAAGCACATCATTTGATGATGCTGTTGATATTTGTAATTATGTTTCAGAAGTGCGTATTCCCGTTAATTCTCCCATTGTAGGAAAAACTATTATTGATCTCATTAAACCATCAGGCGGTGAAGTTATGGTTATTCAGATCATTAGAAATGAAGTATCCATTTCACCATTACCAGATTTTGTTTTTGCCAAAGATGATACTGTTCTGCTGGAAGGCTCACATACAGGGCTAGACACTGTGATTAATTCAGCTCGCTTAGAATTTGCTACTGGTCGTACTCTTTCTGTAGGTGATAAAGGTAGCCAGCTTGATATTGTTGAGGCTGTTATTACAGATAATTCTCCTCTTATTGGTATCAGTGCTAAAAGACTTTCGTTGTTTGATCACTATGATGTAAATTTACTTGCTTTAAGTCGTCAATGTGAAAGGGTACGTGGTAGGCTTGGTGATGTTGTTTTCCGTCTCGGGGATGTTATTGTTTTGCAGGGACAGGATATGGTTATTCCGAGCTTGTTAAGAGAATTGAAATGTCTTCCTTTAGCAAAACGCAATATCATGTTCGGTAATTTACGACATGGCCTTATGTCTTTAGCTATTTTGTTTGTAGCAATTATTACGACAGCTTTTCAAATTGTTCCGGTTGCATTTTCTTTTTTTTCTGCAGCTATTGCGATGGTCGTTTTTCGGATTCTTCCAATGCGGGATTTGTACCATGCTTTAGATGGACAAATATTGGTGTTATTAGCAACTCTTATTCCAGTAAGTGAAATATTGGAAAAAACAGGGTGCACGGATTTGATTGGTGGTTGGCTTAGCCAAATGGCTGTATTTTTACCACCATCTGGTGCATTAGCACTTATCTTGATTACAGCAATGCTGATAACACCATTTTTAAACAATGCAGCAACAGTGATGGTTATTGCACCAATTGCATCAAGTTTTGCTCATTCTCTTCATTATAAACCTGAGGCTTTTTTAATGGCTGTTGCGATAGGCGCTGGGTGTGATTTTCTTACACCTATTGGGCATCAATGTACTATGTTAGTAATGGGGCCTGGTGGTTATCGTTTTAGTGATTATGCACGTTTTGGTGCTCCGTTGGCAGTGTTGATAGCAATTGTTGCGGTTCCGATGTTAATGTGGGTTTGGCCATTACAATAGAAACAGTAAAAAAACCTTTGAATAGATTTTTTTACTGAGATGAAGATTAAGTGGAAAAGCTATGTTTTACGCAAAGATTTTAAGATGGGGGGCCTTATTATGATAAGGCGCAAGCGTTTCTTTGGTATTGTAGCAATGTTTGTCTATTTTTCTCCAGATATTCTCAGTTATGAAAAGCTGGGCATATATAAATTGATAAGGATTTTAATGAACGTTTTAATTGTAATATTGGCAGAGATGAGGATGATGTTTGTTGGTTGAAAATTTAATGATTGGCATCACTCTATAGGGTTATTTTTCTGATTTTGAAGCCATTCTAATTGATATTTGATGCATGAAACTATTTTCATGAGTTAATTTTTAATAATAGTTTTCTAATAGAAGCTATGGAAAGATACCATACAATAGTTGTTATTTTAAGGTTTTAGAAGTTGTAATGTGCACATAGAATGTTAATACAGCTAAACAATGCTACCCGAAATTGGCATATAATCTATGCGTGTTAGATATTAAGGTGATTATATTCGGTTGTTATTAGTATGTTTGCAATTATCTAGTAGGTGATATAAAGCAGTATGGGCCAAATATTTCGCTTTTGTTTTAAATTAGCAATATGGCGTTAATGTATAACAAGAGTTGAAGTGATCGAAAGTAACTTTACGCATTTCAATAGGAGTGAGATGCGTAAAATTCATGTCAATCAAAAGATAATCGCGAGAGATTTTAGTTCGGTATAGTTATAAAAACAGTTGATAAGAGTATATGTTAATTTTAAATCAATCAACTGACAAAATAAAGATTATTGGTGGATAGGGCTCTATCTTTGTTTATTTATACGTAATAGTGTAGGAATTAAAATTCTTTCCAGGGTAGGGTGCATGTCATACGATAGTTTTATTCGTGAAGTTAATGAAGAGCTCCGTCAGGAAAAAGTCCGTGCTTTTTGGGGGCGTTATAGTTTCTTGATTATTGTTTCAGCTATTATTTTTGTACTAGCGATAGCTGTTTATCAAATTTATCATTATGGGCAAATGAATAAAGCCAGCAAGATTGGTGATACATTTATAACAAGTCTTAATTTGGCGGACTCACTTCAATTTGATGAGGCGATGAATCAATTAGAGAGTGTCAAAACATCTGATTTTGGAGGGTATCCTTTTCTTGCTCGTTTACGTGAAGCTTCTTTGCTGATGCAGCAAGGCAATGCTGTTAAGTCAGTAGAGGTTTTTGATGCGGTTGCGGCTGATAAGAATGCACCGCAGATATTACAGAGAGTTGCAAAAATTCGAGCGTCTTATATTTTAGTTGATATAGGCACATTTGATGATGTAAAAAAACGTGTCAACGATATGGCAAATGATATCGACCCTATGCGCATGTCTGCAAGAGAAGTTTTAGGTTTAGCTGCTTATAAAGCTAACAAGATAGATGATGCGATTTATTATTTTCAAAAAATTTCTGAAGAAAATGTTTTAGGACTAAAAATAATTGATCGAGCAAAAATTATGCTTGAGCTTATTCAGTCTGAAAGAAAGGTGAATAAGGGGTAAATTAATGAGCCTCACCATTGCTATAGTTGGCCGGCCCAATGTTGGGAAATCAACATTATTTAATCGTTTGGTTGGGCAAAAATTGGCTTTGGTTGATAATAAGCCAGGTGTAACACGTGATCGGCGTGTCCATGAGGCAAGGCTTCAAGATTTACGTTTTAATGTAATTGATACAGCTGGTTTAGAAGATGCAAGTGATCAAACACTTGAAGGTCGTATGTTTTTTCAGACAAAGGCTGCTATTAAAGAAGCGGATCTTATCCTATTTGTACTTGATGCAAAGAGCGGGGTAACACCAAGTGATTGCAGTTTTGCTTCATTGGTTCGCAAGTCGGGAAAACCGATTGTGCTTATTGTCAATAAATCTGAGTCAAAAATGGCAATAGAAGGAGGATATGAGGCATGGTCTTTAGGTTTAGGTGAGCCTTGCGCAATATCTGCTGAACATGGTCTGGGCTTTTCGGATCTTCGTGATGCAATTGTAAATGCTGTTGGTAAAGATAAAGCTTTTGAGCAAGTAAAAGAAGAAGAATGTGCTCTTACGCGGTGTGTGTCTTTGGATAATGATTTTGACGATTTGGAAGAAAGAGGTTTTGTTTACGATGAAAGCAAACCTATTCGGATAGCAATTGCTGGTCGCCCCAATACTGGAAAATCAACACTGATCAATAGTATGTTGGGGCAGGATCGTTTACTGACAGGGCCTGAAGCTGGTATTACGCGTGATTCTATTTCTGTAGATTGGGAATGGCGTGGTCGTTGTTTTAAACTCTTTGATACTGCGGGGTTGCGTCGAAAATTAAAAGTTCAAGAAAAGTTAGAAAAACTTTCTGTTGCAGACACTTTACGCGCAATCCGTTTCTCGGAAGTAGTGGTGATTGTTTTTGATGCAACCATGCCTTTTGAAAAGCAAGATTTACAAATTGCTGATCTTGTGATTCGTGAGGGGCGAGTTCCAATTATAGCTTTCAATAAGTGGGATCTTATTGAAAATTGCCAAGAAGTATTGGCTGATTTACATGAAAAATGTGCTCGTCTTCTTCCTCAGGTTCGTGGTTTGAGAGCTGTCCCTTTATCAGGCCAGTATGGTAAAGGAATTGATAAACTTATGGAAAATATCATGATGATTCATCGTGTGTGGAATCGTCGTATTCCTACAGGGAAACTTAATCGCTGGCTTGAAACTATAGTTGCACACCATCCACCACCGGCGGTTTCTGGGCGTCGACTTAAGATTAAGTATATAACACAAATTAAAACACGTCCTCCGGGGTTTATGATTTCTTGTTCACGGTCAGATGCAATGCCTCAATCATATTTGCGTTATCTGTCTAATGGGTTGCGTGATACATTTGATATGCCAGGGGTGCCCATCCGTTTATTACTGCGAACATCTGATAATCCTTTTGCATGATGGAAAAAAGTAACAATTTCCTTCATGTTCTGAGTCATTTTTAGACTTTTTAAAGGTTTAAATGGACATTTAATAACTCGCTTTTAAAGAGGCTTTGCTTTGATTTGTTAAGTTTTTGAAACAAAAATGGATGTGTAAAATAAACAAACAATAATATAACTTTTTAAAGTGAGGGCAGAAATGCAATTTATTGGTTCTATAAGATAGCTACCTTATTGTTTGATAGTTAAAGTTGATAAAATTGGTATGCCTATTATAGAGTGCGTAGTGTTAATCAGGAGTTGAGTCATATTATTATATTTTTCGATGATAAATCATTATTGTTTTATTTATTGATAAAAATCCTTGTGATAGACGCTTTTGGGTAGCTTGACGAATGAATTTAGTAACAATATGTTGCAGGAAGCTTTAGATGTATTTTGATTTTGCTTTTGATTAAGGAGCCAATTATGGCAAAGGGCGATAAACCCGTTGTGCCACAAAAGGAGGCTGAAGAGAAAAAGCAAAGAGATTCTTTTCATTTAGAGGATTTAGAATGGCGTAGTCAAAATTTGGGATTGGCTTTAATGCGTAAGAAAGCATTAAAGAAACAGGATCTTAAAAATGAGAACAGAGAGTCACAAAACAAGGTAGGGCATGCTGTTAAGTTGTCGAGTGAGTTTCTGGCAAGTGTTATTGTAGGTATTGTTTTAGGGTTGGGATTTGATAAGCTAACAGGTTTGTTGCCATGGGGATTGATATTTTTTCTTTTTCTTGGGTTTACTTCTGGTATAGTAAATATTCTTCGGTCTTTAGGGCACATTGCTCCTAGTCAATTAGGAAAAAATAGCGTATCGCATCAGAATAAAAGGGTCGATAAATTTAATAAATGAGGTTAAAGTGACAGCGCACGCTCCAGATCCTATTCATCAGTTTGAGGTTTCACGGCTGATTAATATTTCTATAGGAAATATGGATTTATCGTTTACGAATGTATCATTTTTTATAGTCGTTACGGTTGTTTTATCTTCAGTATTTCTTTTTCTCTCATCATCAAGTCGTAGATTGGTTCCAACGCGTATGCAGTCTATTTCTGAAATGGCGTATGAATTTGTAGCGTCGACTTTGCGTGAATCAGCTGGCGTACAGGGAATGCGTTTTTTTCCTTTAGTATTTTCATTATTTATTTTTATTTTGGTGGCTAATTTTATTGGTCTTTTTCCTTATTTTTATACTATTACCTCTCAAATTATGATCACTTTTTCATTGGCGATGTTAGTTATTTTGACGGTGATTGGTTATGGTTTTTATAAACATGGGGTTTGTTTTTTAAAACTTTTTGTGCCTAGTGGTGTGCCTGTTATGATTTTACCTTTAGTCACAATGATTGAGCTTATTTCTTTTTTGTCTCGCCCTATTAGTCTTTCACTTCGTCTTTTTGCTAATATGCTTGCTGGTCACATCACGCTTAAAGTGTTTTCTGGTTTTATTGTTTCAATGGTTGGGGTAGGGGTTATAGGTATTGGTGGTTCTATTTTACCTCTCATTATGACTGTGGCAATTACTGCTCTTGAATTTTTGGTAGCATTTCTACAAGCTTATGTCTTTACGGTTTTAACTTGTATGTATCTTAGTGATGCTGTTCACCCGGGGCACTAGTAAATAATGAATTTTAGTCAAACAATGCAATTTCACTTCAAAGGAGAATAACATGGAATTAGCACTTGCAGCAAAATATATTGGCGCTGGTCTTGCCTGTTTTGGTATGGCTGGGACAGCATTGGGGCTGGGAAATATTTTTGGTAGCTATCTTTCTGGTGCCTTACGTAATCCATCAGCAGCAGATAGTCAGTTTGGTCGTTTAGTTTTTGGTTTTGCTGTGACGGAAGCTTTGGGTATTTTTTCGTTGCTTATTGCTCTTTTGCTTCTTTTTGCAGTTTAACCAATTTAAAAAGGTATGTCTGTTTTTGTGCAAAGAGCAGACATAGTCTTGCGTTTTTTAATACAAGGGAAATGACTCAGTTATCATAGGTTCTAAATAAAGGGCCTGAGGTAGTTGTTTGAAGGATAAATAGGATGTTTATTTCCAGTGCTTATGCACAAGCTGCTGAAACGCCCATGGAACATATTGAAAATGCGGTAGAGCACGCAAACCGCGTGTTTCCGCCTTTTGATTTTGTGCATTTTAGTTCTCACCTTTTTTGGTTGGCAATTTCTTTTGGTTTTTTTTATCTCTTCATTGCTCGGGTGATTGTACCCCGTATTGGAAATGTTATTGAAACGCGTCGTGATCGAATTGCATCTGATTTAGATCAGGCTATGCGCATGAAGCAAGAAGCAGATACTGTGATTGAAGTTTATGAGAAAAAACTAGCAGAAGCTCGTTTACAGGCGCGTATTGTAGTGCAAGAGGCAAGAGATAAAATTAAAGAAAAGGCTGATCTTGAACGAAAAGAAGTTGAAAAAAAATTAGAGAAAAAGCTAGCAACTGCTGGAGATCAAATAGCAGAAATTCGAGATAAAGCTATGCAAAATGTTGGTTTAATTGCAGAGGAAGTAACTCGTGAAATTGTTAAGAAATTGCTTGATATTGATGTGAGTGAAGAAGTTGTCAATTTAACTGTTAAAGCTACGAGCTGTAAGGAATCACAAGGATGACTGATACATTTTGGGCTTTTATTGGATTAGTTCTTTTCTTAGCTCTTTTGGTTTATTTTAAAGTTCCAACTATGGTAGCGCGTAGTCTTGATATGCGAACAAAGCGTATCACGGATGAACTTGATGAAGCTCTTCGTCTTCGTGAAGAAGCGCAGGAGATATTGGCTGAATGTCAGCGCAAATGTGTAGAAGCAGAAAAAAATGCTCAAGAAATTATTGCTTCTGCTAAGAATGAAGTTTCAGTTATTGTTGCTGAAGCTCGCACAAAAACAGAAGAATATGTTAAAAATCGCAAAAAAATGGTAGAACAAAAAATTGCTCAAGCAGAAGCAGATGCAATTCGAGTTGTTTCTCTTTCTGCTATTGATTTAGCAATTTCTTCCTCACGTACGCTTATTAATAAGGAATTAGATTTCAAGGAATCTAAAGACCTTATTGAAAAATCTCTCACTAAAGAATCTCTTTCTAAAATGAAAGAGTACCTTAATTAATATTGTTTGAAGAGTTTAAAGCGCTAGTTTTTTAGGAGCAAAGATTTTGGGGAAGTAGATTTGCGTAAACTTCCAAGAACTAGTGCTTTTATCAAACAGAAAATTATCTAAATCATCTATTGAGTATGATTTTATTTTTCGAGGTTGATCAAGAATTTCTGACTTTTACTTATCTCGATTTATGTTTTCTAAACTTTTTTACCAATTTATTAGAAAGTGTAATTTCTATTTGATTTTTACTGTTTTGAAATTATTTAAAGCACTATTAACAAGTAGTTTATTATTTTTTTGAGCTATTTTCGGTATAAAAAGCATTTCAAAAATAACAAAAATATTTTTATCATTTTAAAATTGAAAGAACGTTAGGTTTTAGATTGCAAGCTTCGAGAAATCCGCGACATTTTGTGTGATTAAGCGGATACGTTCAAGAAGAGCAAGACGATTAGCGCGAATAGCGGAATTTTTATCGTTTACTAATACTTTTTCAAAAAATGTATCAATAGGTTTTTTAAGTGGTACAAGGGCATTGAGTGCAAGTGATAAATTAGTTGCATTAGTCTGATCATGAAGCTTTTTTTCTGCGTCAATGATTGCTTGATATAATTGTTTTTCTTCTATTTCGCTAAAAAGTTCAGGGTTAAGTGTGTTTATTGTTGTGATATCTTTAGATGGTTGATTTTCAAGAATATTTACGACACGTTTTACAGAAGCTAAAAAATCATTTCCATCATTTGTGTTGATAAAAACAATGAGTGATTCAATACAACGTGCAACTAATAAAAAATCATCAGCATCTTTGGTTAAAACTGCTTCAATAGCATCATAACGAGCTCCTTCATCTTTAAGATAAATTTTCAAGCGTTCATGTAAAAATGACAAGAGATCTGATAAAATATCTTTTTTTGTTTCTGAAAGAGTATTTTGTTGTTGTTTAGCTTCTATTTTTGGGGAGGTATATTTTATTTTTTGTTGTAAAAAAAGATCCACCGCCTGATCAAAGAGGGGCATAAGGTTAATTTTCCAATCACGTGAAAGCACAAGCTTTATAATTCCTAGTGCTGCTCGCCTTAATGCATAAGGATCTTTTGAACTGGTTGGTTTTTCATTGATAAGCCAAAAACCAACAAGTATGTCAATTTTGTCAGCTAATGCAACTGCTATAGCGATAGGTTCACACGGGATTCGATCTGTTGGTCCTAGAGGTTTGTAGTGATCTTCGATTGCTTCAGCTACGTGGGGATCTTCTCCTTGGAGAAGTGCATATTTTCGCCCCATCAGCCCTTGTAGCTCAGGAAATTCGGCAACAATTCCTGTTTGCAGATCAGCTTTTGCAAGTATTGCTGCACGTTTTGCCAGTAGAGGATCTGCTTGCACTAAAGGTGCAATTTTTTGTGCTAAAGCAGCAATCCTTTCTACCCTTGCACCTTGCGTCCCTAACTTGGCATGGAAGGTCACATTCAAATAATCTAGCTGTGCTATTCGCTGATCAAGAGGTTTATTTAAATCAAGATCAAATTTTGCAGCAGAATCTTTCAAATGCGCGATATCCGGTAAATCATGCTGATCTGTTTGCCAAAAATAAAGTGCATCGGAAAGACGAGCGCGTACAACTTTACTATTACCCTTGGTAATTTCTTTACCACCATCATTTGCAAGAACATTAGAAACGAGGATAAAATGATTAGATAGTTTAATCTTTTCCCCCTGTTTGCGAGTGACGAAGCATTTTTGATTAGCTCGAATGGTTAAGCGGATAATTTCTGGAGGAATATCAAGAAAAGTCTTATCGAAATCGCCCATAAGGACAACAGGCCATTCAACAAGTCCTGCGACTTCTTCCAAAAGCGCATTATCTTGAACAAGCTCTAAACCGTTGGCAAAACAAAGATTTTGAGCATCTGCTAAAATAATATTTTTTCGCCTTTCTGTATCCAGAATAACTTTGTGAGCTTCAAGCAGAGTGACATAGTCATCAAAACGGCGTATTTGGATAGGTTTTCCATCACTTAAGAAACGATGACCATAGGTTAAATTATTACTTTTAAGAAAGCCAACTGTAAATGGAACGATGTGTGTTTCCCCAATTTCTGGTCCGAAAACACAAAGAATATTTTGTAAAGATCGGACCCATTTCAAGGCTCCAGTTTGGGCTGAATCTTGGCCCCAACGCATGGATTTTGGCCATGGAAAATTACGGATAATATCAGGCAAAATATCAGCAATAATTTCTTCTGCAGCCCGACCTTTTTTGGTGATTTTAGCGACATAAAAATCACCTTTTTTACTATCATGTACAATATGTGCTTCAGAAATATTATTAAGGCCTGTAGCACGCAAAAAACCATCAATCATATGCTGTGGTGATTTTGTGCTGGGACCTCTGCGTTCCTCGTGGGTATCTTGTGAGCTTGTAGAAAGACCACGTATATCTAATGTTAACCGGCGGGGTGTCCAATATTCACAGGCAGCTTTATAAGTTAATCCTGCATGAACAAGTTGGTCAGTAACACATTTTTTGAGATCAGAAGCAGCTTTACGTTGCATCCGAGCAGGGATTTCTTCACTAAAGAGCTCGAGAAGAAGATTAGACATTAGATTTCACCTTTCGTATGAGCTTGACCAGCCTCAGTTGATAGAAAGGCTTCACCACAACGGCGTGCTAGATCACGGATACGAAGAATATAACTTTGTCTTTCGGTTACAGAGATAACACCGCGTGCTTGAAGAAGATTAAAAATATGACTAGCTTTAATACATTGATCGTAAGCTGGTAAAACACATTGATGGTAGCTATTTTCTTTGTTTGGTTTTCCAACTTCAAGAAGTGCGATACACTCGCGTTCTGCATCAATAAAATGTTGATGTAGCAATTTGGTATCAGCAAACTCAAAATTATAATGTGAATATTCCTGTTCTGCTTGTAAAAAAATATCTCTATAACTTATTTTGTTTGCGCCATCTAAACCATTAAAATTAAGATCATAGACGTTGTCGACTCCTTGGATGTACATTGCTAAGCGTTCAAGCCCATAAGTAATTTCTCCTGAAACTGGCATACACTCAATGCCGCAAACCTGTTGAAAGTAAGTGAATTGAGAGATTTCCATTCCGTCGCACCAGCATTCCCATCCAAGTCCCCAAGCTCCAAGTGTTGGGCTTTCCCAATCATCTTCGACAAAACGAATATCATGCAGTTTTGTATCGAGGCCAATAGCTTGTAGAGAGTTAATGTAAAGCTCTTGTAAATCTGGAGGAGAGGGTTTGAGAAGCACTTGAAATTGATAATAGTGCTGTAAACGATTTGGATTTTTACCGTACCTACCATCTGCTGGACGCCGGGAAGGCTGGACATAAGCCACTTTCCAAGGGCGTGGTCCTAATGAACGCAGCGTTGTAGCTGGATGAAAAGTCCCAGCGCCTACTTCCATATCATAGGGTTGCAGAATTGCACATCCATATTGAGCCCAGTAATTTTGCAAAGTTAAAATGAGCCCTTGAAAAGAACGTGCAGGATTGAGATACTCAGGGAAATTCACGTTTGATACTCTTAATATGTGATTAGTAGATAAATCAAAGAAATTTAATCTTTATTACTGTCTATTGCTTTGCATGGTCAAGCGTTGTTGTGTCTTGCAAACCAAATTTCAGTTTTTCTTTGATTTTTTCTAAATTTTCTGGCTGTCCATCAATAGCATGATTCCATTGAAATACTGCTTCACGTTTGCGCCCAACTTTCCAATAAACATCACCCAAATGATCATTCAATGTTGGGTCTTGAGGTTGTAATTTGACGGCAGTTTCCAATATTTTTACAGCCTGATTATATTGCTTTAGTTTATAATGGGCCCATCCTAGAGAATCAAGAATGTAACCATTTTTTGGCTGTAATGCTGAAGCTTTTTGAAGCATGGATAATGATTCTTCAAGTTTTTGATTACGATCAATAAGTGTATAACCTAGATAATTAAGTACGTGTGGCTGATCAGGGAATAATTCCAGTGCTTTTCGTAAATCAGTTTCGGCTTTTGTCCAATGTTTTAGACGTTCAAATGCGATGCCACGTTGATAAAAGAGTTTCCAATCATCTTTTTGAAAATCTACCGTTTGTATAATAGCACGATCCATAATTTTAACAGCTTCAGCAAAGTTATTTTTTTGCATATAAATAGCAGATAGCGCTATATAAATAGTGCGATCATTGGGATTTTTTTTCTCTAATGATGTTAATAACTTAATGGCTTCAGTGTGTTGATTGTTATTGGCAAGGGTTAATGCGAGCTGCAATTGTCCCTCTCTATAATAAGGAGAGTGGGGTGATAAAGCGCGATAAAGTTTTATTGCTTGATCAGGGTCATTCAATTTAGCAGAGACGTTTGCTAGTTGGAACAATGTAGCATCATTTTGAGGATATAAGGCTAGAGATAATTGTTTGAAAATACGGGCAACATGTTCTGATTTTCTTCGATTGAGTGTTGTTCCAAAGTCATACAATATTTCACCCGCTCCTTGCTGAGGTGTTTTAACGGGATTTTCTAAATTAGCGCCTTTTTCAACTTTTTGTCGGATATTTTTAAGTATCTCTCGACCTGACAACATCTTTTCGCCGTTCTGAATAGTTTGAATAGCTTGGCTACGCATTTTTTGACGCAATTGGAATGAAGCATAGGCTATAATAATACGTTCATAGGTGTCAGGAGAGACCATAGCACCTTGTTGATTGTTTAATGCTTGCATAAAATATTTTTTTGCCTCTTTAGGGCGTTTTGCCAGATCACTCATAAGAGCGAGGTGGTAGTGGATGAAAAGATTATACCAAATAGGCCCTAAAAGCTTTTTAAGATCAGCTATTGCTTGAGAGTGATTACCTGATCCAAATGTAGCCCAAGCGCTTATCACGTCAAACGCCGGGTTATTGATTGAAGGAGATGTTTTTAATTGTGGGAGGGGTTTAACGTCTTTATAATTTTTTTTGATGAGGTTATCTATTGACAATGTCAGGGAAATAAAAGGATGGCTAATATTTTGTGCTTCCAATTTTTTTGCTTGTTTGACAGCCTCTTTAAATGCACCTACTGAAAGCATCGCTTCAAAGATTTCTTTTTGTGCATCAATGTTATTGGGGTTATAGGTGAGTGCTTGTTTAAAATAATTAATAGCAAGATTAGTTTCATTTTCATGATTTGCAACTCGCCCTGCTAGATAGGCACCTGTAAATGATCGTGCATCAATAGCTGAATCGATTTTGCTATAGACGGGTGAGGACATCAGCACGATTCCCGCTATAGCGAGAGTAAAAAAGCAGGGCCTTATTGCACAGTGCATAGAGCTCATCCTTCTAAAAATCATGAATTTATGATACGATTTATAAACATATTAGGCTTCTTTGTAGAAAATATTATTATTCTTGCAAATAATCAGTTTATACGTGCAATACAAAAATCAACAATTTCAATGAATGCATTTTTTTGAGGGTTTTCTTTTATTGGAGAAAGAGCGTCGATTGCTTGTTTTCCATAGATGCGTGCCTGTTCTATTGTATCAGTTAGACTATCATATTTTTCCATTAAATGTTGTGCGTGTACTAAAGATTCATCGTTATTATTATTGTTTTCAAGAGCTTGTTTCCAAAATGCTTTTTCTGTTGCATTACCGCGTGTATATGAGAGGATAACGGGCATAGTAATTTTGCCTTCTCGGAAATCATCTCCTATATTTTTTCCTAAATGTTCAGCATTGCCACTATAATCAAGTGCATCATCAACCAATTGAAAAGCTAACCCTAATGATGTGCCATATTCGCGTAATGCTAAACGTTCTTCGTGTCCATAACCAGCGATGATTGGCCCAACTTCAGCGGCAGCTGAAAAAAGTGCGGCTGTTTTTGCATTAATGATTTTAAGATAATCTGAAGCAGTGGTTTCTATATTTTGGGCAGCGGCAAGCTGCATGACCTCTCCTTCAGCAATAATTGCTGCGGCGTTTGCTAAAATAGTGAGCGCTTCCATAGAGCCAACATCTACAATCATTTTAAAAGCTTGTCCTAGAAGAAAATCACCAACAAGTACACTTGCTTTATTTCCCCAAATCATTCGTGCAGTAGATTTTCCACGGCGGAGATTACTTTCATCAACTACATCATCATGTAATAAAGTTGCTGTATGCATAAACTCAATTGCTGTTGCAAGCTTTATATGCCCATCACCTTGATATCCAAACATATCAGCTGCAGCTAGTGTAATCATTGGACGTAGCCGTTTTCCTCCTGATGAAATAAGATAATTACAAATTTCAGGGATCATTTCGACATCAGCTTGAACCATAGAGATAATTAATTGGTTTACACGTTCCATATTATCTTTGGTGAGGTTGATGAGAGTTTGGGAAGAAACCTGGTTATTTTTTTTATAGTCTTGTTTTATGATAGCACCCAATTGGTTTACTCCTAGAGTATTTTTAATAAATATAGATAAGCTTTATTTTCTATTCGTAGCATAAAGCGGGATTACTTTTGACTCAAGCTTTGATACTGCCTTGAAGTAGAAGTTTTTTAAATATTTAGAAGAGTGTTTTTTCTACGCTTAGGGAATATAATTATTATAATAAGGCAATAATTTTGAAATTAAGATAATTTAATTACAATTGGAAGAAGGGCAATATAAAGATCAATATTAGGCTTACAGATGGATAGCGCGACGAATCATAGTGATGAGACAATTGATGAATTTCATCGTGGGAAGTTTTACTTAGTTCAACCACGTTTGCAGGGGCATCGTTCTGGTATGGACGCTATGTTGTTGGCTGGTCTGGTTCCTGATAACTTTAAAGGAAAGGTTGTCGATTTAGGCGCAGGCGCAGGCGCAGCGGGATTAGCAGTTGCTGCACGTTGTTTAGAAACTCACGTTACATTAGTTGAACGATCAGCTTTTATGATATCTTATGCTCAAAAAACGCTTGCGCTAAAACAAAATAAGGAACTAGCTAGCCGAGTGTGTTTATTAGAAGCAGATATTGCTTTAAAAGGCAATGCACGCTTAAAGGCAGGTTTAATGGATAATGTTTTTGATTTTGCGATTATGAATCCACCTTTTAATAATCCTATGGATCGTAAAACACCTGATGAACAAAAGTCTGAGGCACATGTTATGCCTGAAGCAATGTTTGACAATTGGTTACGCAGTGCAGCTGCAATTGTTAAACCAGGTGGATATCTAGGGTTGATTGCACGTCCCCAATCGCTTAATGATATATTACACGCTTTAGAGGGGCGTTTTGGTAATATATGTGTAATTCCTGTTCATTCTCGAGCTAAAGCGGCCGCAACTCGTATGTTATTTTATGCAAAACGGGGAAGTCGAGCAGCTTTATCTATATTGCCGGCGTTAATTGTGCATGAAGATGAAGGTCATGCTTTTTCGCCACGGGTTGATGCAATCAATAATGGGTGTATAAGCTTGTGGGAACTTTTTTAATGATGTCTTGTGTTTTTTAGCTTATTTTTTAAATTTGGATTAAGCTTTTTATTTATTTTCGAGTTATGTTTTCTCGATTTCTTATAGGGAGATTTTGTTTTGATTAACAGTGTTAAAAATCTTATTCCACGTCGTTTTCTTTCCAGTAAACTTGAAATTCCTGTAGTACGACTTCATGGGGCAATTATGGATTCAAATTCATTTATGGCTCGTACGCTTTCGCTAGGTAGATGCGCCCCCCTTTTAGACAAGGCTTTTGCCGATAAAAAAGCACCAGCTGTTGTTTTAATTATCAATTCTCCCGGTGGTTCACCTGTACAATCACGTCTCATTTTTCAGCGTATTCGAGATTTGGCAAATGAGAAGAATAAACAGGTTCTCGTATTTATTGAAGATGTAGCAGCATCAGGTGGTTATATGATTGCTTGCGCTGGGGATGAAATTTTTGCTGACCCTTCTTCTGTTGTGGGCTCTATTGGGGTTGTTTCAGCTTCTTTTGGTTTTCCTGAGCTTTTGAAGAAAATTGGTGTGGAACGGCGTGTTTATACAGCAGGAAAAAACAAAGTTGTATTAGATCCATTTCAGCCAGAAAAGAAGATGGGCGTTGAACATTTGAAATCTTTGCAACTTGAAGTTCACCAAACTTTTATTGATTTGGTCAAAGAACGGCGTGCATCGAAATTATCAGATGATTCAGATATTTTTACAGGAATGTTTTGGAGTGGAAAGAAAGGTGTTGAGCTTGGCTTGGTTGATCAGTTAGGTGATGTACGCTCTGTTATTAAAGACCGGTTTGGTTATGATACAAAGCTTCGGTTAATTTCTCCTTCCAAAAGTTTTTTTGGGCCTAAAATGCCTTCGGGAGTTACTGCTGATATGGTTTATACAGCAGTTGATAGTGCATGGATGGCAGCAGAAGAACGGGCACTTTGGCAACGGTATGGTTTGTAATTAGAATACCATTTTATTTACATTTAATTTGGTTGGCGATTTTGCTTAGAAGCTATTGCGAGAGGAAAAGGGATTTAAAATGATCCGACTTATTTTATTCAGTTTCATTGGTGTGATGATTCTGTATATTTATTATTTATTTAGGCGCCAGTTACACTGGGTGTTGCAACGTGTTTGCCATACAAGAGTTAAATCACGTACAGATGTAAAAGGAACTCTTGTGAAAGATCCTCGTACAGGTGAATATTACGTTAAATGATATCAGGTGCGCAGGCTTCTCTTAAAGAGGGTTTTCATCTTTTAACACCTATTAAGTTGAATCTGGCTTTGCACGTTGTGGGTCAGCGCGCTGATGGTTATCATTTATTAGAAAGTTTGGTCTATTTTAGTCTTAGTGGTGATTGTTTAAGTTATACACCTTTTACAAAAGATCACTTTATTGTAAAAGGTCCCTTTGCTAATGGGCTTGTTTCTTATTCAGATAATTTAGTTGTCCGCGCCCACAATTTGATGCGCAAGATATTTCCTGAAAATGCTAGACCTGCCTTTTTTCAGCTTATTAAAACGTTACCTGTTGCTTCGGGTATTGGTGGTGGATCAGGAGATGCTGCTGGGGTTTTTAGTATATTGCGCCGGCAATGGAATCTTGATTGTTCTTGTGAAGAATTAGCGGCAATTAGTTTAGAACTTGGTGCTGATGTACCGATGTGTCTTTTTGCGTTAGAATATCAGCAACCGCTTTTTGTCCAAGGAATTGGCGGTGATATAACGCGACTAAAAGAAGCTTGTTCTATTGCGATGGTATTGGTAAATCATGGTCAACAAATTGAAACATCCGCTATTTTTCAGGCCTTAGAAAAGCGCGATCATCCTCATTTAAAAATTGATCCAGCAGCTTTAAAAACAGTTTTTTCATTGGTTGAAGCTTTACAAGAAACGCGTAATGATCTTTTTGCTCCTGCATTAAAAATTGCACCTCAATTGGCTGAGGTTTTATATGCATTAGATGAAAGTGGAGCTCTTTTTTCTCGTATGTCTGGTTCAGGCGCAACTTGCTTTGGCATTTTTAAAGATCAACAAGCAGCTCAAAAAGCGGCTTTCCTTATCAAATCAGCACATCCAAATTGGTTTGTGAAATCAATTATGACTGTAGGAAGGTTTTGATAAGCAATGTGAACATTAAGGGTTGTTGTTTATAGTGATAATTAACGAATTTATGTTTCTGCTCTTTAATATTAATTCTTTATTCATATCCAAATACATTTTGGAAAAGAGCAATAATTCCTTTACGGCTTTTGAAAAGGGTAGCTTAAAATAATTTTTCTAGTCGAGTGATACGTATTTTAAAAAAATGATGTTAGCAATAATATGTTGTGTAGGTAAAAGACATGGGAATGCTCTTTACTTGAGATTATCATCACAATAGTTTTTTGTTTAGAGGGTGGAAGTGTTTACACGAGAAACTTTAAAGCCTCTTTTAAACAAACAAATAAAAGAATTTTGAGTATATTTTTCACAGAGTTTTTTATTGAGATGATTGATGTTGTAATAACCTCATCATGTACAAGAGTGGGAGATAATCAATGGAATTTTCGTGTTTGTTTTCTAGGTTTGATTAAGGCATGTAAAGATGTATAAATAATATTTGGTTGGAAAACTAACGCTCCCCCTATACTTGATTTTTTGTTATCATGTTGTTTGAGAGCTAAAAAATGTTGGAGTAAGCTATTTTTACTGTGGGGCTTGCGGAAAATAGGTGGTAATGCAAATATAAATATATGTTTCGTCGTGTTCGCAATTTGTCAAATGTATTTAATGTGCCACTTCAGCCAGATTTTTCGCACGAATTGGATTTACACAAACAAGGCTTCTTTTATATAGCAGGTGTTGATGAAGTTGGACGAGGGCCTTTAGCTGGACCTGTGGTAACAGCAGCAGTTATTTTAGATAAAAACCACATTCCTGAAGGGTTGAATGATTCAAAGAAATTTTCTGCTCAACAGCGCAATCAACTTTATGGTAAAATTTTGCAAAATGCGTTGGCAATTTCTGTTGCGAGTATTTGCGCCCGTGTGATTGATCAATCTGATATTAGGAAAGCAACTTTAGAAGCAATGCGCCGCTGTGTTGTAGGGCTTTCCATTCCAGCTCATTATGTATTGGTTGATGGGCGTGATATTCCACCCCATTTGCTATGTCCAGCAACTGCTTTGATAAAAGGTGATCAGCGTTCGGTTTCAATTGCGGCAGCATCCATTGTTGCCAAAGTAACACGTGATCGAATGATGGAATGTGCTGGGCGGGTTTATGAAAGTTATGGTTTAGAAAAACATGTGGGTTATGCAACAGTAGCACATCGTACGGCTATCGCTAAATATGGGCCCATTTTAGGATTGCATCGTTATAGTTTTGCACCACTGAAAGAAGATTATAAGGATGATATTTCATGACAATCCTACCTTTAAACAGTGCTTCAATAAAAGAAGCGGTTGAGGTTCTGAAGCAGGGCCAATTAGTGGCTTTACCAACAGAAACTGTTTATGGATTGGCTGGTGATGCAACTAATGGAAAAGCAGTTGCTTCTATTTTTACCACAAAGAAGCGGCCACAATTTAATCCTCTTATTGTTCATGTGAGTAGCATTGTTATGGCAGAACATTATGTGGAAATTGATCTGCTTTCACGTCGATTTATGGAAGCATTTTGGCCAGGGCCTTTGACCTTAGTTTTACCATTAAAGGTTAATCATAATATTCATCCTTTAACGACTTCTGGTCTTGATACATTGGCTGTTCGTTTTCCTGTTGGCGGCTTTGCAGAAGTTGTTCAACATTTTGGTCGACCTTTAGCAGCTCCTAGTGCAAATCAATCGGGAGGTCTTAGTCCCACTTCAGCTGCATCTGTATTTGCATCTTTGGGGGCATCAGTGCCTTTAATTATTGATGGAGGAGTTTCTAAGATAGGGCTTGAATCAACGATTATTAAGGTTTGTGATAAAAATATCTATCTATTGCGTCCTGGTGGGGTAACTGCTGAAGAAATTGAAGAAGTGGCAGGGCAACCTTTAAAACAATTAGATCAGCGTGCTGCAATTGAGGCACCAGGTATGTTAAAATCACATTATGCTCCTAATGCTTTGGTGCGTTTAAATGCACAAAAGGTGGAGAGCGACGAAGCACTTTTAGCATTTGGCCCTAAGCGCATTGTAGGTGCTGAAAATGCTATCTCTATTTTAAATTTAAGTGAAAGTGGTCAATTGGAAGAAGCTGCATTCCATTTGTTTGATTATATGAAACAGTTGGATTCATTAAAGGTGAGATGTATTGCAGTGGAGTCTATTCCATTTTACGGATTAGGTGTAGCTATTAATGACCGTTTAATGCGTGCTGCAGCACCGAGAGGAAAATGAAGGTGGAGCAGAATTTAATTGAGTGTTTTAGAAAAATTGTTGGTTCTGCAAATGCTATCACAGATCAATCTTTGATTGCACCATATTTGCTTGAAAATCGTGGACTTTTTTATGGAAAAACGCCATTACTTTTACGTCCATCCTCAACAGATGAGGTATCATCTATTATGCGTTTGGCCAGCAAAACACGCACACCAATCGTACCTCAAGGAGGAAATACTGGTCTTGTGGGTGCTCAACAGCCAGATGATAGTGGGTGTAGTGTTGTTTTATCTATGGAACGTTTAAACAAAATTCGAGTTAGTCCTGAGGGTAATTTTGCTGTTGTGGAGGCTGGTGTTATTTTACATACCTTACAAAAAAGGCAGATAAAATAGATCGTTTTTTCCCTCTTTCTTTAGGCTCAGAAGGTTCCTGTCAAATAGGGGGCAATCTTTCATCTAATGCCGGAGGGACAGCTGTTTTAGCTTATGGTAATATGCGTGAGCTTTGTCTTGGTCTGGAAGTTGTTTTGCCTGATGGGCGTATTTTAGATGATTTGCGTTTTGTTAAAAAGGACAATAGCGGTTATAATTTGAAAGACCTTTTTATTGGTTCAGAAGGGACTTTAGGGGTTATTACTGCAGCGGTTTTAAAGCTTTTTCCAAAGCCTAAAGGGAAGGCAGTTGCTTTTGTAGGTTTACGCAGTCCAGCTAATGCTCTTAAATTTTTATCCCTTGCTCAGTGTTATGGAGGGCCATTGTTAACTGGTTTTGAGCTTATGGGAAAACTCAGCTTACAAATGGCTTTAAATTATACGATGCATGCTAATTCACTTTTTGAACATGAGCATGAATGGTATGTTTTAATTAATATTTCATCGTCACGTAGTGATGATGAAGCGCTGTCGGTGTTAAATGTTATTTTAGAAACAGCTTTAAAGGATGATATTATACAGGATGCAGTTGTTGCACAATCGTTAAAACAGCAAGATTTTTTTGGCAATTGCGTGACAATATGTCACCAGCGCAGAAGTTAGCAGGAGGGTCTATTAAACATGATATTGCTGTACCTATTGCCTCCATTCCTGACTTTATTGCTGAAGCTGCTCTTATTGTTGAAGAGATTGCTCCAGGTGCGCGGGTGGTGTGTTTTGGTCATATGGGTGATGGGAACCTCCATTATAATATTACACAACCCATAGGGGCTGATACTGCATCATTTTTGCAATTATATTCACAAATGAATGATCGGATCCATTGTTTAGTGATGCATTATCAAGGTACATTTTCTGCTGAACACGGAATTGGGCAGCTCAAGCGGAAAGAACTGCGTACTTTTAAATCACCCGTTTCATTAGAAATTATGCAAGCGATTAAAAAAACATTCGACCCTTTAGGAATTATGAATCCTGGCAAAGTATTATAAATTAAAAATGATGAATATTTTTCTATTCTTATTGGGATTTTGATAACTGAAAAGAAAACAATTTTTACCTAAAGCTTAATAATTCAATGAGAAAAAGATATTATATAGAGTATGTTTTATTGAAATGAATTGGGAAAACTATATGGCTAATCAATGTTTTAATCGGGCAAAAGTGGGGTCTGAGTTTCGGTTAGATCCATGCCATTTGCCACAAACGGTGACATACTTTGTGTCAAAAACGGGAAATCACATGATTTGTTCGTTGAATGAACGCAGTGTTTCTCTGAAAGTTGATAATCCTTCCAGTCTGTCACGTTTGATTCCAGTTTATCACTTCAAAGGAATTGCAGCGCGTATAGTAGAAACTCTTACAGGAGAAAAAGCTGTCGCATTAGAATTGCTCCATACAGATGAAGAAGCTTGTATTCCACTTTTAGTTTCTAGAGATTTGAATAATGTTCTTTTAGATTGGCGGTTATGGGGAAAGATTTATAATCTACCAATGTTTATGATCTGTGAAGATAAGAATATTATCACTATCAAAGATCATTCTATTTTACGTCAATTTTTTTATATGACATCACCATCTTCTAGGGGAAAGGGCTTTTTACTCCGTTGTGGTGATTCATTAGGTTTACGTTTAATGATCACCAATCGGATTGTCTTACAGTAAATTGATATAGATTAATTTTTTTACTGTGTGAAATACCTCACTTCAAAAAAGAGCTCAAAAGGTCTAATTTTTTTGTGCAATAGCACGCCAGCCAATATCCCGGCGAACAAAGCCTTGTGGCCAATCAATACAATCGACAGCTTCATAGGCGCGTTGTTGTGCGTGTGCAACAGTTTCTCCTGTTGCTGTTATATTTAAAACACGTCCACCATTAGCGATTAATTCTCCATTATGGAGAGCTGTGCCTGCCTGGAAAACTTTTACATCAGGAAGAGTGTTTACCTTGTCGACATTGCGGATAATGCTGCCTTTTTGAGGAGCATTTGGGTAGCCTTTAGCAGCCATAACAACTGTTAGAGCGGTTTTTTCAGACCATTGAATGTGTTTATTTTTAAGGTTTCCTTGAGCTGCTGCAAGGAGAAGTGATAAAATATCATCTTTTAAGCGCATCATTAAAACTTGGCATTCAGGATCACCAAATCGTACATTAAACTCAATTAATTCAGGCCCTTTTTGGGTTATCATCAATCCGGTGAAGAGAATACCTTTAAAGGGAGCTCCCATTGCGGACATATCACGCAAAGCGGGTTCGACAATTTCTTTAAGAGTACGGTTAACCATTTCCTCAGTCATAATTGGAGCTGGTGAATAGGCTCCCATGCCACCAGTGTTGGCTCCAGTATCGCCATCACCAACACGTTTATGATCTTGCGCTGATCCAAAAGGGATGGCGGTTGTACCATCACAAAGACAAAAGAAGCTCGCTTCCTCACCTTCCAGAAATGCTTCGACAACAATTTTCTTTTTTGCATCATTAAATGTGCCTTCAAAGCAGGCATCAACGGCATCAAAGGCTTCTTGCATTGTCATAGCTACAACAACACCTTTACCAGCGGCCAGGCCATCAGCCTTAATAACGATAGGGACGCCTTGTTGGCGGATGTAAGATTTAGCTTGTGAAGCATTGTTAAAACATTGATAGATACTTGTAGGAATGTTATTTCTGTAACACAAATCTTTTGTAAAGCTTTTTGAGCCTTCCAATTGAGCTGCTTTTTGAGTGGGGCCGAATACACAGATGCCAGCAGCATTAAGAGAATCAGTTATACCTTCAACCAATGGTCCTTCTGGTCCAACAATGACGAGGTCAATAGAGTGTTCTTTACAGAAATTAATAACAAGAGAGTGATCATTGATGTTTAAATCAATATTTTCACCTAATTCTATTGTTGCAGGATTTCCAGGAGCGCAATATAATTTTGTAAGTAGCGGTGACTCTGCTATTTTCCATGCTAAAGCATGTTCTCGTCCACCTGATCCAATAAGAAGAACGTTCATGATTTGCTCCTACCATAACATAAAGATGATTAAATCAGTTTTTCTTTCATAAGAATGAAATGGTTCTATCGCAAGACCAAAGGTGAAATCATTTGATGAAAAAAAGTAAAAATATTTTACATGTTCAATCCTGTGAAAATCAAGGACGAGTTATGGATGCGCCCCTAAACAATGGGTCTACTATTTACTTCCTTGTTCTTTGTGGCTTTATGCTCAATTGGCACGTTGGGATAGACCTATTGGGTGGAAATTGTTGATGTGGCCTTGTTTCTGGTCAACAACCATGGCTATGCTTTCTTATGAGATGCCCCAAGTACCTCTTTTGTCAATTATAATGTGTTGGATTTGGTATCTTTTTCTTTTCTTTTTAGGTTCCATAGCCATGCGAGGTGCAGGCTGTACTTGGAATGACCTTGTTGATCACAAAATTGATTCTCAGGTAGAACGAACACGTTCTCGTCCATTACCTGCAGGTCAGGTAAGTCGATTTCAAGCAAAAATTTTTATATTAGTGCAGTGTTTCATAGGTTTAGGTGTTTTATTACAGTTTAATGCATTTAGCTTTTTTTAGGTATTTCATCCTTAGTGGCGGTTGCAATTTATCCTTTTATGAAACGCATAACAAATTGGCCACAATTTTTTTTAGGCGTTGCGTTTAATTGGGGTGCATTAATGGGGTGGGCGGTTGTATATGGAAGTCTGAGTTGGGCACCAATCGCACTTTATGCAGGATCAATCTTATGGACGATTGGATATGATACAATTTATGCTCATCAAGATAAGCAAGATGACGCTATTGTTGGCGTGCATTCTACAGCACGCCTCTTTGGAAAAAGCACCAAATGTGCACTAGTGATTTTATATAGTGGTTTTATAATCCTGGTCAGCTTGGCATTTTATTTAGCGCAAGTATCCATTCTCAGCTTTGTAGGGGTTTTTATTGCTGCCATCCATATGTTCATTCAAATCAAAGTCATCGATATAGATGATAGCTCACAATGCTTAAAACTTTTCAGATCCAATTCGTTTGTTGGTTTTTTTATTTTTGCTGGTTTAGTGTGTGGGGGTATTTGGATGATATTACATTCTGCAGTTTAAGAACAATCTAGTTAGAAACAAGGTCATATATTCTTGTAATAGTAGAGCAGAAAGCCGTTATTATAGGGGGGTAAAGGCTTCATAAAGAAGTGGTTAAGGATAGAGTCTTTGTTTTTGCCAGTTATCTTGTTCAATAGAGTCGCGTGTAAAAAGTAAGCGATCATGTAAACGAAACGGCCGATCGCACCAAAATTCAATAAAAAGAGGTTTAATGCGGAAACCAGACCAATAGGGTGGGCGAGGAATATTCCCTACTGCATAACGTGCAGCGTATTTAGCAACTGCTTTTTTGAGAGTAAGGCGATTTTCTAATGGCTGAGATTGTTTAGATGCCCATGCACCGATTCGACTTTTTCGTGGTCGTGACTGAAAATATGCATCTGCTTCTTCAGTACTTACTTTTTCAACAATGCCTCTAATTCTAATTTGGCGGCGAAGTGATTTCCAATGAAAGCCTAAGGATGCTTTCATCGATCCTAAAATTTCCCGTCCTTTACAGCTTTCATAGTTGGTATAGAAGACAAAACCTTTAGGACTAAAATCTTTAAGAAGAACCATACGAACATTGGGTAAACCTGTTTCATCAACTGTTGCTAGTGCCATAGCATTGGGATCGTTTATTTCGCTTATTTTTGCTTCTTCAAGCCAATTTTCGAAAATTGCAAAAGGATTTTGTATTTGTGTAAAATCATCATTCGTTTGTGTTTTATTATTCATAATATACTCCACTGTTAGTGAGTGTGAGTGAGAAATTCTTTGATTTATTTTTGCCATCAAGAATAACATGCTGCTATTCTTTTGTTCTAAAAAGCTAATAACTTTATATATTTTTATTATGGTGTTTCAATTATGTTTATCTTTAACATAGGGCTCCATAAGCTATATTGAATTAAAAATATTCATTTTATCTGGTATTTTGTTTTTTTATAAACATATTAGATAAGAAAAATGATTTTATTGAATAGCTTGATGAAGTAATGAAAAATATTTAACGATATTATTGGTTAATATTTGAAAAACGGGAAGGCTAGAAAGAGGGCAATATGCGTGATCCCTATACGGTTTTGGGTGTGGCACGTACCGCAAAACCGCAAGAGATTAAATCTGCATTCAGAAGATTAGCAAAGCAGTATCATCCAGATCATAATATGGGTGATGCCAAAGCTAAAGAAAGATTTTCTGAAATTAATCAAGCTTATGAAATTATAGGCGATAAAGATAAAAAAGCACAATTTGACCGTGGTGAAATTGATGCAGAAGGAAAACCACTTCACCAAGCTTATGGCGCTGGGGGAAATTTTAGGAGCAGACAAAACCCTTTTACTGGTGGCACAAGAGGATTTGATTTTGGATCTTCAGGTGCTGCAAGTTTTGATGCAAGCGATATTTTTCGTGATTTATTTGGAAGAGGAAGGAATTTTTCAAATTCAACACAATATAGTCAACCTCAACAAGGGGCTCATGTTCGTACCAGCCTTTCAATTACATTAGAGCAGATGGTGGGTGCAAGCAAAGTAGAAGTGACTTTTCCTACTGGAAAAAAATTAAAAATTAAATTACCAGACTATGTTGAAGATGGGCAAACCATTCGTTTAAAAGGTCAGGGAGAAGAGGTGGCACACGGGCAAGCAGGGGATGCTTTAGTAACTATTCGTATTCAGAAACATCCTCGTTTGCGAGTTGAAGGGCGAGCACTTCATCTTGATTTACCAGTTTCTCTTAAGCATGCTGTTTTAGGAGCCAAAGAAGAAGTTGACACTTTGGAAGGGCGTGTGGTTTTGAAAATTCCCCCATGGTCGAGTTCTGATCGTGTTTTACGGTTGAAAGGAAAAGGGCTTCGTTTAAAAAATGGTGAAAGAGATGATCTTTATGTGCATGTTCGTATTATGTTGCCAGAAGGTGGAGATGCTGCATTAGAACAATTTTTGCAAATGCAAAACAATTAACATCTTTTTTCTTATACAAAAGCATAACTTAAGTTTGATTTTAAACCAATTGCTTGAAGAAAAAGGTAACCTGTGTCATAGGCATATAGATAATGTTGATGTCAAATAGCAATGAGGCGATGCTAATGACGAAGAGTAATGGTTTATTGTACGGAAAGCGTGGCTTAATTTTAGGATTGGCAAATAATCGCTCTATCGCTTGGGGAATAGCAAAGGCGGCCCATGCAGCAGGGGCCGAGCTTGCTTTTACCTATCAGGGTGAAGCAATGAAGAGGCGTGTTGAGCCTTTGGCCCAAGAGTTGAACGGTTTTGTTTGTGGTCATTGTGATGTTTCCGATAGTGCATCTATTGATGCAGTTTTTAACACAATAGAAAAAGAGTGGGGTAAACTTGATTTTTTAGTTCACGCTATTGGTTTTTCGGATAAAGATGAATTAAGTGGTCGTTACGTTGATATTAGTGAATCAAATTTTATGATGACGATGAACATTTCTGTTTATTCGTTAACGGCTCTTACACAACGTGCAGAAAAGTTGATGCCAAATGGCGGTTCAATTTTAACGCTGACCTATTATGGTGCAGAAAAGGTTGTTCCCAATTATAATGTAATGGGGGTTGCTAAAGCTGCTCTTGAGGCTAGTGTTAAGTATTTAGCTGTTGATTTAGGGCCAAAAAACATTCGTGTTAATGCTGTATCTGCAGGGCCAATTAAAACATTAGCTGCTTCTGGTATTGGTGATTTTCGTTATATTTTAAAATGGAACGAATACAATGCTCCTTTGCGTCGTACAGTGACAATCGAAGAAGTAGGTGATTCTGCCCTTTATTTTCTTTCAGATTTATCGCGTTCTGTTACAGGTGAGATTCATCATGTTGATTCTGGATATCATGTTATCGGTATGAAGGCTGTTGATGCACCTGATATTTCTGTTGTTAAAGAATAAGGCTTGGTTCATAAAGTTTTATATGTTAGCGACAATTTGATTTAAAGTTCAGACAGTCAATGACACATTTGAATGAAATCGTATTGCACGGTTCAGTCCACACTATAGTTGCATGTATTTGAAGAAGAAATGGATCTTTCTCCATGTCGCATAATACATTTGGTCATTTGTTTCGTGTAACAACATGGGGTGAAAGTCATGGTCCTGCTCTTGGTTGTGTTATTGACGGTTGTCCTCCAGGAATTGCCTTCACTCTTGCAGAAATTCAGGCATATCTTAATAAACGTAGACCCGGGCAATCAAAGTATACAACACAGCGTCAAGAGTTAGATCAAATAGAAGTGCTTTCAGGAGTTGTAACTCAAGATAATGGCACAACATTGGTAACAACGGGTACACCAATTTCACTATTTATTCAAAACACAGATCAATGTTCTAAAGATTATGATGAAGTTATTTATCAATATCGCCCAGGTCATGCAGATTACACCTATGATATTAAATATGGCATTCGTGATTATCGTGGTGGTGGGCGTGCCTCAGCGCGAGAGACGGCGGCACGTGTTGCAGCAGGTGCTCTTGCCCGTAAAATTGTTCCTGGTTTGATTGTGCGAGGAGCTGTGACGGCGATTGGCCCTTATAGTATTAATCGTGATCATTGGGATTGGTCAGAGGTTGACAACAATCCTTTTTTTACACCTGATGCAGAAGCAGTACGCATTTTTGCTGATTATATGACTCAGTTACAAGAAAGCGGTTCATCAACTGGTGCTATTGTTGAGATTGTCGCGGAAAATGTTCCAGTAGGCTTAGGGGCACCTATCTACGCAAAACTTGATCAAGATATAGCATCATTTTTAATGTCAATTAATGCGGTTAAGGGCGTTGAAATTGGTGATGGTTTTGCCGCAGCTCGCTTGACTGGTGAACAAAATATAGATGAAATGCGAATGGGAAGTGACGGTAAACCGCTTTTTTTATCTAATCATGCCGGGGGTATTTTGGGTGGGATATCAAATGGGCAGCCGATTATTGCACGTTTTGCGGTTAAACCCACTTCATCAATTTTGGCTCCTTGTCGTTCAATTGATGTTAATGGTAACAATGTGGATGTGGTTACAAAGGGGCGTCATGATCCATGTGTTGGAATTCGTGCTGTTCCTGTTGGTGAAGCAATGGTTGCTTGTGCTGTTGCTGATCATTATTTAAGACACCGCGGTCAGATCAGTTGTAGTTGAAAGGTAAACGATGGCTTATAATCAGAAAAAAGTTGTTGCTGCTATTCAGGCTTTTGAACGCGGTGAAATTGTTGTGGTTACAGATGATGATGACCGTGAAAATGAAGGTGATTTAATTGTTGCTGCTGTTCATTGTACAGAAGAAAAGATGGCATTTATCATTCGCCATACGTCGGGTATTATTTGTACACCAATGCCAAAAGAAGAAGCACAACGATTTAATCTTGCTCCTATGGTGTCGGATAATGATTCAGCGCATCGTACCAAATTTACTGTTACCGTGGATTTTAAACATGGAATAACAACGGGTATTTCAGCATATGATCGTACATTGGCTGTTCGTAATTTAGCTAATCCCAATGCAAGTGCTAGTGATTTTGTCCGTCCGGGACATATTTTTCCTTTAATTGCACATGAAGGTGGTGTTCTTATGCGCTCAGGCCATACTGAGGCAGCTGTTGACTTGTGTAAATTAGCTAGTTTGCCACCGGTTGGTGTTATTGGTGAATTAGTTAATGATGATGGTAGTGTTAAACATGGAGATGAAGTTACAAAGTTTGCACAAGATAATCAGTTACACATCATAACTGTTGCTGATCTTATTGCTTATCGTCAGCGTAAAGAGACGCTTATAAAATATGTTGGAGAAATGCATATTAAAACATTTGTAGGTCCAGCTATAGTCAAAAGTTATCAACTTCCTTGGGAAACAGTTCAGCATGTGGCAATTGTTTTTGGCGATATTCGTGATGGGGAAGATATTCCGGTACGCCTGCATCGTGAAAATATTCTAAAGGATGTTTTTGGTCAGTCACCAGATGTTGAAGTTGTCATGCGGCGCATGGTAGAAAAAGAAAAACGTGGTGTATTTGTTTATTTGCGTGAAGGATCTGTTGGTGTTGGTTCTCAATTAGCTGTTTGTGAACAGAAAATGGCAATGGTAGGTTTAGAAAACCATGCACAAGCAATTGAACGTGCAGAAGAATGGCACCAAATTGGTCTAGGAGCGCAAATTTTGAAACATCTAGGGATTAGTTCTGTTATTGTCTACTCTTCTAAAGAGCGTCATTATGTTGGTTTAGAAGGTTTTGGAATTCGCATATCTAGAACAGATATCTTGTGAGGGTTATATGAAGAAAGGAATGAAAAAGGGCGACATTGCTGCATTAAGTTTTGAGGAAGCACTGAAACAACTTGAAGTGATTGTTGAAAACTTGGAACGTGGAGATGTTCCTTTAGAACAATCAATTGATATTTATGAGCGTGGTGAAGCTCTTAAAAATCATTGTGATAAACTGTTGAAAGTAGCTGAAGCTAAAGTTGAAAAAATCCGGCTTTCAGATACAGGTCATCCAGAAGGTTTAGAGCCACTTGATTCTGAATGATATTTAGTAATCGTTTATTGTTATTGATTGTAAAAACAAGAATCTTAATTGATTAAAATAACTTATCACTCTTATTTCTGATGAATGAAAAAGAAGAAAATCTGTAGATAATCTTAAATAAGTAAAGTATTTCAATGAATAATACATCACATTCTACACGAAATAATGGAAGATGTGTGCCTATATAACTATTATTGGTAAGGGAAGGAGTTTTTTTTGTCTCGGTCATTAACGCCATTACTTGATCGTATTTGTTTTCCACAAGATTTGCGGGCATTTTCTGAGTCTGATTTAGTACAGTTAGCTAATGAATTACGAGCTGAAACAATTGATGCAGTTTCTGTAACAGGTGGTCATCTTGGCGCAGGGCTTGGTGTTGTTGAGCTCACTATTGCGCTGCATTATGTTTTTAATACACCTGATGATAAGATTATTTGGGATGTTGGTCATCAAACTTATCCCCATAAAATTTTGACTGGTCGTAGGGATAAAATTCGTACTCTACGCCAAGATGGCGGCTTATCAGGTTTCACAAAGCGTTCAGAAAGTGTGTATGACTCATTTGGGGCAGGTCATTCTTCTACTTCTATTTCAGCTGGTCTTGGTATGGCAGTGGCAAGCATGTTAAAGGCAGAAGAAAGACGTAACATCATTTGTGTGATTGGTGATGGCGCTATGTCTGCTGGTATGGCTTATGAGGCCATGAATAATGCTGGTGCTTTGGATGCACGTTTAATTGTTATCCTTAATGATAACGATATGTCTATTGCACCTCCTACTGGTGCTATGAGTGCTTATCTTGCAAGATTAGTTTCTCGTCCTTCTTATCGTAGTTTGCGTGAGCAAGTAAAAATATTAAGCAAGAAGTTACCAAAGTTTTTTTCAGATAAAGCACGGCTTTCAGAAGAGTTTGCGCGTGGTTTTTTAGTTGGGGGAAGTTTATTTGAGGAGCTTGGCTTTTATTATGTCGGGCCTATAGATGGCCATAATATGAATCATTTATTGCCTGTTCTAAAGAATGTTCGCGAATATCCCAATGGTCCTGTTTTAGTGCATGTGGTAACACATAAAGGGAAAGGGTATGCACCTGCAGAGGTGTCGTCTGATAAATATCACGGTGTTAATCGTTTTGATGTTGTTACGGGCAAACAGGTTAAAACACAAAGTAAGTTTCTTCCTTATACTAAAGTGTTTTCTAAGGCTTTAATAGAAGAAGCCAGTCATGATGATAAGATTGTTGCTATAACGGCTGCAATGCCAACAGGAACGGGCCTTGATTCTTTTGCTGAAAAATTTCCCGATAAAATGTTTGATGTTGGTATTGCTGAACAACATGCTGTAACTTTTGCTGCAGGTATCGCCTGTGAAGGGTATAAACCTTTTGTTGCAATTTATTCTACCTTTTTACAGCGTGCTTATGATCAGATTATTCATGATGTATCGATTCAAAAGTTACCCGTGCGTTTTGCAATTGACCGCGCAGGTTTTGTTGGCGCGGATGGTGCAACACACGCTGGGAGTTTTGATATTGTTTTTTTGGCAACACTTCCTGAGTTTGTTGTGATGGCCCCTTCTGATGAAGTTGAACTTATGCATATGGTGCGCACAGCGGCAGCTTATGATCAGGGGCCTATTTCTTTTCGTTATCCACGTGGTGAAAGTAGTGGTATAGATTTACCACAACGTGGTGAGGTTCTGGAGATTGGTAAAGGGCGAATTTTATGTGAAGGCAGCAAAATAGCTTTGGTTTGTTTTGGAACACGGTTATCTGAAGTGTTAATAGCAGCTAATGAGTTAGCAGCAGAGGGGTTATCAACCACTGTTGCAGATGCACGCTTTGCAAAGCCTTTGGATAAAGATTTAATACGTCGTTTAGCACGTGAGCACGAAGTATTAGTCACAATTGAAGAAGGGGCAATGGGTGGATTTGGGGCGCATGTACTGCAGTTTTTGGCACAAGAGGGGCTATTAGAGCACGGTTTAAAGGTTCGCACATTGAAATTTCCTGATGAATATTTAAATCATGGTTCACCAAATAAAGTTCTTTCGAGTATTGGGCTTGATGCAACGGGTATTATTAATACTGTTTTTAATGCTTTGGGACGTGAAATGCCGATAATACCGCAAGTTCAAGTATAACAATAAGGTAGTCGTAAAAATTGATGCCTTTTAGTTATTTTTACAATCAATGTGTTTACGAGCATGTAATGCAAATTGTGTGGCAAATGGTTGTTAAGATTGACAGGAAAATACTTTTTCAATTGAGAAGATAATTTCTAATAATACAGAACTTATAGTTTGTTATTCTGTGTAGAGTTATGCTTTACGTGCTAGAATTACAATTGCCGAATGCATTTAAGTATATTTCTGATTATAGTAAATTAAGTTATGCTATAATATTAGTACATCAGTAGTAATTTTAAGCAAGTTTTCTTAAAATGTGATGGTAAAGCTATAATTATTGCTTCTGATATTGATTATAATAAATTTAATGCACGTTTAATCTAGAACTAGCGTTGATAATATTATGAAAAGGTTTAAATGTAGAGATTAAAGGCAGTAATAATTGTGAAATTAATTTTACTATATCAAATGTCAATTCACTTTGCTTAAGTTTGTATTGTTATTTATTTTAGCTTCTTTCAAGAAGAGAGCCAAGTTATTTGCTAGTAAAATCTCAATTTGAAATTGATGATAAGGGTGGGGTATTGAAAAATCCATCAATTGTAAGAAACTTTAGAAGTATTTTTTTGATAAACTGAATCTTAAAAGGGATAAATAAAAAAGGTTTCTTTCTTCACTCAATTATAAACGATGATAAGCGTTTAGAATATTGATTATTCGGAGAAAAAAGAGTGAGTGACAACGTTATAATTGATCATATTGGAGCTGATGGTCATGGTGTAGCAAAAACACCGCATGGCTCTGTTTATATACCTTTTACCTTACCGGGAGAGGTTGTTAAAGTTGCTCTTCATGGAAAATACGGTACATCTATTGCATTAATGAAAAAATCATTAGAACGCATTGATGCTATTTGTAAACATTTTAAAGAATGTGGAGGGTGTATGCTTCAGCATTGGCATGTTGATGCGTATCATTCTTGGAAGCGACAGTTGGTTGTTGATGCACTTAAAAAGCACAGGTTTGATGTAGCTGTTTCTCCTTTAGTAACGTGCGCACATTATAGCCGCCGGCGAATCATTTTAACAGCATCCATGACAAAGCAAGGTCATATCGTTGGTTTTAATCGTCATCTTTCACATGATGTTGTGGCTATTGAGGAATGTCCGGTTACTCGGTCACAGATTATATCAAAATTAAATGATATTAGAGAGATATGTGCTCTTTTAGGCAATCATGCCAAGCGATTTCATGTAACAGTAACATTTGTTGATAATGGTTTTGACGTTGCTTTAAGGGGTTGTATCGTGCGCGATGAGCTTATTCGTCAAAATATGATACATGCAGCTCTTGTACGTGGAATTACGCGCTTATCTATTGAAGGTGAAGTTTTAGTTGAGCAAGAAAAACCGTTGATTCACTTTGGTGATGTTTGTGTTGAACTTCCTTCTGGCGGTTTTCTTCAGGCAACTTCTGAAGCAGAGGATATCATCAGTCATATTATTTTAACTCATTTTAAAAAAGCAAAAAGTGCTGTTGATTTATTTTCAGGGGCGGGAACTTTTACTTTACGTATGGCTAAAACAATGAATGTTCATGCAGTAGAAAATGATGAAACAGCATTGGCGAATTTAGAACACGCAGCACGTTTTGCTTTTGGCTTAAAAACAGTCACTTGTGAAAAGCGTGATTTGTTTCGTCGTCCACTTTCTGCAAAGGAACTTGAACGTTTTGATAGTGTTGTTTTTGATCCACCACGCGCTGGTGCAAAAGAACAAGTATGTGAATTAGCAAAGACAACAATACCACGTGTGGTAGCTGTTTCATGCAATCCTGTTACATTTGCTCGTGATTTATCCATTCTTGTTGCAGGCGGTTATACAGTAGAAAAGGTCATACCGATTGATCAATTTTTGTGGTCGCCTCATGTTGAAGTTGTTGCGATTTTAAGTAAACGCAAAACAAAGATGCGCTAAGAAATTTAGCTAACATAAAAAGGCTGTTTAAATATATTGAAAATTTTTTATTAAGCTTAGTTGGTTGATGTTATGAAAGCGTTGTCCCGCCGATTGTCATATTATTGATTCGTAAATGGGGTTGTCCAACGCCAACAGGAACATTTTGTCCCGCTTTTCCACACATACCTACACCATTATCCAGTTTGCTGTCATTTCCAATCATTGTAATGCGTTTCATAGCATCTGGCCCATTACCAATAAGGGTTGCGCCTTTGATTGGAGCTAAGATTTTGCCATTCTCTACTCGATAAGCTTCGGTACACTCAAATACAAATTTTCCAGAAGTAATATCAACTTGTCCTCCACCAAATGAAACTGCATAAATACCGCTTTTTAATGAAGACAAAATTTCTTGAGGTGTTTTATCTCCCCCTAGCATAATTGTATTTGTCATCCGTGGTATTGGTGTGTATGCATAAGATTCACGCCGCCCATTTCCGGTTGGATTAACACCCATGAGCCGAGCATTTAACCTATCCTGCATGAAGCCTACGAGTTTACCGTTTTCAATCAGAACGTTATGTCTTGATGGTGTTCCTTCATCATCAATAGTAAGTGACCCGCGGCATTGGGGAATTGTGCCATCATCAACAATAGTCACACCTTTTGCGGCGACTTGTTGCCCCAAAAGCCCAGAAAAAGCGGATGTTTTTTTGCGGTTAAAATCACCTTCCAAACCGTGTCCAACAGCTTCATGTAGCATAACGCCAGGCCATCCATTAGCCAAAACAACATCAAATGTTCCTGCTGGTGCTTCTTGTGCTTCTAAGTTGACTAAAGCCATACGCAAAGCTTCATCGGCAGCCATTTTCCAATTTTCTTCACTAATGAATTGATTAAATGTTTGTCGTCCACCACATCCATAAAATCCATTTTCACGTCGATTATTATCAGAAACTACCACAGATATAGTAAGTTTTACGAGGGGGCGAATGTCATGAACGAAGTATCCATCACCGCGTAAAATTTCAACATGTTGGAGTGAGCCGGAAAGAGCGACGGTAACTTGATGCAGTTTGTTATTTTTTTCACGTAAATATGCGTCAATTTTTTGTAAAAGTGCGCTTTTTTCTTTAAATGATGGAGCATCAAGAGGATTGTTTGGTTGGTATAATCTTTGCTTTGGTTGTGAGGGAGCTGCACTATAAGACCCTGTATGATTATTATAGGTTACAGCTTTAGCAGCTTCAATGGCGCGTTTGAGTGAAGCGGCTGATAATTCACCGGAGTGAGCGTATCCAGTAGCTTCTCCAGAAACAACGCGTAAGCCAAATCCTATATCTTGCTGAAATGACCCATTTTTAAGCTGGCTATTATCAAATAAAAGTGTTTCACTTTCTGTATATTCAAGATAAAGTTCACCATCATCAGCATTATGAAGAGTTTCTTGAACAAGAGACTGTACTTTGGACGAAGAAATATCAAAACGGTCAATCAGTGATTTCATGGTGGTTATCCTATTTGCATTGGTGCCGGCAATGTTCATTTTCTTTATTTAGGAACGCTCCCAAATTTAAGAAGATTCCCAAAGAGTTATTGGATGCACTGATCATTTAGTATTTGCAAATACTTTTTGTTATTCTGATAAGTCTGCGTAAGCTTCATTCAGTCCACGTAAATCAATAAGACCGCCGACTCCTTGCTCAGGAGTTGTAAAGATAAAATAAGTGGCTGTTTTGCCGTTTAAAAAGAGTTTTAATATATCTTCTTTAAGAAGAGCTTCAGCAACACAGTTATCGCCCAAACAACGCCGATATTCTATTTTTCCTATATTTTTATCATCGATTTTAATGCCAATACCAGAACGCAATTCCACACGAATAGGAACAAAAACCCGCATCAAAGTTTCTTGATTTTTAGGCAATTTATGAAATGTAACCCGAAAGGTAATATCGCGACGATCTTGTGTGCGCACATCTTGTGTGATTTCACATTGTATATTAGGTGTACCTGGTGGTAGTGAGCAAACTTTTGTCCATGCACCATAGGTTTGTGGGGCAGGGACATTTTGTGTATTGGGTACTTGCGCAATAGCATAATTGGTGAAAGAAACGCAAAATGCGCATATAATAACGCAAAAGAAGTTTTTTTTAAGAAATTCATAAAGTGTCATGGAAAACCCTGCCCAAATCGTTATTATGTTATTGTGCATAGGTTTTTATGAAAAGTAAATCCTTGTCTTAAAAGTGTAACACAAAACCAATTTTTTTCTGGATGTATTTATGCATATTTCATATAAATGGAACAGAAGTACAAAATAAAAATAATATTTCACCAGAGTGGGATTTTCTAGCACTATCTTGTGGCATTTAGTAAAATCTATTTATTTTTGTGATGCCTTTTTATATAAAGGGTAACAGTGATTGGAATTAATGTAAGTATTTCTATCTGTTTTAAAAATACATATAAATAAGATAGATATTATATGGTCTCGAAAATGCTATAATATTAATGGGTCATTTCCATATGTTAAATAGTGTTTTTTTGTGAGTAATACTGATAGAAAAGGTTCTTTAGTGGAATGTGTATTTTAGAAGAATTATCAGCTAAAAATAGTCAGTCAATTCCGCCAAAAGCCAATTTTTATGATTATATTACATTATTGAAACCCCGAGTTATGTCACTTGTTGTGTTTACAGCTCTGGTTGGGCTGATGGTGTCACCTGTTACTGTAAATCCACTTCATGGTGTGTTAGCAATTTTATGTATTGCTGTGGGCGGTGGTGGTGCGGGGGCACTTAATATGTGGTATGACGCTGATATTGATGCAGTAATGAAACGTACGAAAAATCGCCCTATTCCTACTGGTAAAATTAGCCGTAAGAAAGCATTTGTTTTTGGTTTGGCCCTTTCTGTGCTTTCGGTTACGGTTATGGGAGTTTTTATTAATTGGTTTTCAGCGATTTTTCTTGCTTTCACAATTTTCTTTTATGTTGTTATTTATACGATTTGGTTAAAACGTGTAACACCACAAAATATTGTTATTGGTGGTGCAGCTGGAGCTTTTCCACCAATGATTGGGTGGGCAGCTGCAACAGGGGCAATAAGTATTGAAAGTTTCTTATTATTTTTGATCATTTTTATGTGGACTCCACCGCATTTTTGGGCTCTTTCTTTATTTTCATCTATTGATTACGATGCAGCAGGTATTCCTATAATGCCCAATGTACGAGGTGAATATTCAACCAAGAAACAAATTTTAGTTTATACTGTAATTATGGCGTTATGCGCTGTTGGGCCTTATATTATAGGTCTTGCAGGTATTACTTATGGCATTTGTTCAGCAATTTTAAGTGTTACTTTTATTTATCTTTCTTATCGTTTATGGAAAGCTGATACACGTGATGAAACCATTTCTATGGCAAAGAAAGTGTTTTTCTTTTCATTGTTTTATTTAGCAGCTATATTTGGAATTCTTTTAATTGAAAATCGTATTTTGTATTTTATTATCTAATGTGATTTAAGCTGAAGAGCAAAAATTAATTCGCATCAATAAAATAATAATGTCCTACAGGTGCAACTCTTTATATAAAAAGGGTGATATTTTAGTTTTTCTCTATACATTTCTTATATAGTGCATAACAACAGTGTATTTTGATACATGGAGAAAGTCATAAAAATGAAGGATGAATTATGTGCTTACTCCCCCCTTTAACAATACGCCTTTGTAGTCCGCGTGGTTTTTGTGCTGGGGTTGATCGTGCTATTCAAATTGTTGTTCTTGCATTAAAAAAATATGGTGCTCCAGTGTATGTTCGCCATGAAATTGTGCATAACCGCTATGTGGTTGAAGGGTTACAACAGCGTGGAGCCATTTTTATTGAAGAACTTCATGAAATTCCAGAAGAACATCGCAATCAACCCGTGGTGTTTTCTGCTCATGGTGTGCCAAAATCTGTACCAGAAGAGGCGCATCGTTATAATTTATTCTATATCGATGCAACATGCCCGTTGGTTTCTAAGGTTCATAAGCAAGCGATACGGCATCAACGTTATGGTCGTCATGTCATATTAATTGGTCATTCTGGCCATCCTGAGGTGATAGGAACAATGGGGCAGCTTGAAAAAGGAGCTGTTACATTAATTGAAACAGTAGAAGATGCTTGGCGTTATCAACCGGAAAATCCAGATAAATTAGGATTTGTGACACAAACAACGCTTTCTGTTGAAAATACAGCTGAAATTTTGGATGTTTTGCAAAAACGTTTTCCTGCGTTAGAGACACCGGCTGCCGAGTCAATTTGTTATGCTACGACCAATCGACAAGAAGCTGTTAAGGCAGCGGCGTTAGGGAGTGATTTATTTTTGATTGTTGGTGCACCAAACTCGTCTAATTCGCGGCGCTTGGTAGAGGTTGCTGAAAGGTTTGGTGCGCAGCGATCTGTTTTAGTTCAATGTGCTGATGAAATTGATTTTGATAATTTGGGTGCTCTTTCTGTTGTTAGTCTTTCAGCTGGGGCATCTGCTCCTGAAATTATTGTCGATGAAATTATTACAGCTTTTCATAAGCGTTATAATGTCAAAATAGAATTGGCTGAAACTGCATTAGAGACAGAGACATTTTTGGTCGCTCGCGAGTTGCGGGATGTTGTTTTAACCCCTCAAGATATGGCTTTTGTTAATGGTTATGCTAAAAATACTAACAAATAGAAATTATAATATTACTAGTGCTTAAAACGAAAGCAAAATAATGGCAGTTCATACTGACGTACATCAAAGCGATTTGGAAGAATTTTTAACGCGTTATTCAATAGGTTGTCTTCTATCTTACCAGGGAATAGCAGAAGGTATCGAAAACTCAAATTTTACACTTCATACAACAAAAGGAAGGTTTATTTTAACACTTTATGAAAAACGCGTTTCAGAAAGTGATTTACCCTTTTTTTGTAGTCTTATGCAGCATTTACATCAGCGTGGGATTCCTTGTCCTCAGCCAGTTCTGCAGAATGATGGTACAATAATTGGTAAGTTAGCAGATCGCCCTGCTGTTATTGTTACCTTTGTGGAAGGGGCATGGGTGCGTAAGCCTGATGTATATCATTGTTGTGAAGTAGGTACTGGTTTGGCACAGTTGCATTTAGCTGGGCAAGATTTTGTACCCAACCGCAAAAATACTCTTTCTATTGTAGATTTGAGACCATTATGGGCAAGTTGCCAAACAAAAGAAGATACTTTATTGCAAAAGTTTGGACAAAAAATTGATACAGAGTTAGCATTTTTAGAAAAAAACTGGCCATTATATTTACCAACAGGCATTATTCACGCTGATTTATTTAATGATAATGTGTTTTTTTTAGACCATTGTCTTTCTGGTATTATAGATTTCTATTTTGCTTGTAATGATTTTTTTGCTTATGATTTAGCGATTTGTTTGAATGCTTGGTGTTTTGAAAGTGATTATTCTTATAATCTTGTCAAAGCACGTGGATTATTAGAAAGTTATCAAAAAATTAGGCCATTAATACCTTTAGAATTAAGCGCGATTCTTTTATTGGTGCGTGGTGCAGCTTTGCGCTTTTTACTAACACGCCTTTATGATTGGTTTAATACGCCTGCTGGTAGTTTTGTTGTTAAAAAGGATCCGTTGGAATATTGGCATAAACTTAGTTTTTTTAGTAGTGTGGATTCGTTGACTGAATTGGGTTTTTAGATTTTATGTTCAATCGAAAAAAAGTCATTGAAATTTATACAGATGGTGCTTGCTCTGGAAATCCCGGGCCTGGAGGATGGGGAGCAATTTTACGCTGGAATGGTCGTGAACGTGAACTGTATGGTGGAAAAGAATATACGACTAATAATCAAATGGAACTTATGGCAGCAATTTGCGCGTTAAATGCCCTTAAAGAATCTTGTTCGATTGATCTTTATACAGACTCAGTCTATGTGCGCAATGGGATATCTATGTGGCTTAAAGGCTGGAAGAAGAATGACTGGCGCACCGCATCGAATGATCCTGTTAAAAATGTGGAATTATGGCAGGCTCTTGATGATGCTTGCTCCCGGCATGATGTTAGATGGCACTGGGTAAAAGGGCATGCCGGCCACCCAGATAATGAACGGGCAGACGCTCTTGCGCGTAAAGCAATTGCTGAATATCGCAAGAATGGACATTTTTCTACATAATTTATGAGATAGTCTTTCTAATGTATTATGGAATGACAGTGGAATTTGATTGCGTATTTATTATGAATGTTCCACTCAAGGCGTGATTTTGAGAAGAAATTGCATAAAAAATTGTTTGGTTTAGCTCGTCTGGCATAAAATATATAGGTGCGCTAAAGAGTGTATATTCTTCATGATCGCTTACTTTTTTTGCTGGTCCAATTTGCATATCTCCTCCATCTAAAAAGAGAGATAAGATTTTGATTTTGCTGTTATTTTGTACCTTTATAAATAAGGTATTTTCATCTTTTTCAGCACTTATTGTAAATTCATTATCCATTGCACGAGGAAGAGCAGCTTGGGCATGCTTTAATAAAGATGGAGAGAGATATGTATTTTTCTGAGTGGATGAGGAAAAATCAAAGTCAACAGTAAAAGGGATACAGATTTCATCACACAGTCCAAGAGTTAAAGAGCCACTAAGATTTTCACTTGAATCAGAAACACTAAATGGTAGTACAACTTTATTTTTATAACCTAATGACCAATCATTTTCTGTTTCATAAAGTTGTGGTATGGGGTAAAAAATTTCATAAGAGACTTGTTGGTTAAAGTTAAAAAATGGTGCCATACCGGAGTTTCCTGGATTGCGCCAATAGGTTTTCCATTTTGGCTTGAGCATCACTTCAATAAAACCGTTTCTTATTCCAGAAGGGGAAGGTTTGGTGAGTGCCAATCTCACGCTGCCACCTTCTGATTCATACCAAGGCGTCGCAAGAAGTTGTGATTCTTGTTCTTTTTGAGCAGCAATGGTGAAATTGGATGAGCTTAAAAGAACGAACGTTAAGCTAAAAATGATTAAAAACTTTTTATAAAAGATATTTGAAATTCTTTGTAAATTTAGAAATATTTGAATTTTTTTCATCTAGTTTTTATTTTCTTCTTGTACTGCCTGAATTGAAGTTTAACATATAGATTATGGAAAATGTCAAATTAATGAAGCAGCGTGATGGATTTTTAAATGGAAAATTGCTCATAGCAATGCCCGGAATGAGTGATAAACGCTTTGTCCGTTCTGTTATTTATGTTTGTGCTCATTCTAATTCTGGTGCTATGGGAATTGTTCTCAATCAATTGCACAGCATTGATTTTCCTGAGCTTTTACTTCAACTTGGAGTGATTGAGCAAGCAAAAAAAAGCTATCTTTCTGAATCGATAAAAAAGTTTCCAGTACGCTATGGTGGGCCTGTTGATCCTTCTCGTGGTTTTGTACTTCATTCGGGTGATTACACTTGTGAAGCAACTATTTCTGTTACAGACAAGATTTATCTTACTGCAACTATTGATATATTAAAAGCAATCAGTTGTGAACAAGGCCCTCAACATGCGCTGGTAGCATTGGGTTATGCTGGGTGGAAAGCAGGGCAGCTTGAAACAGAGATTTCTGCGAATGGGTGGTTGATCAGTTCTGCATCGCCTAGTTTTATTTTTGAAAGTGATTTAAGCAATACGTACGATGAAAGTTTTACCCGCATGGGCATTAATCCAACTTATCTCGTTTCTGAAATAGGTCATGCGTAAACGTATTTTCTATCTTCTCTGGGTTTTATAAAAGCCTATGAGTCTGATTTTTTGTAAGAAAATTGATTTTGAATAAGAGTAATTAATTCCTCGGCAGTGATTGGTTTGGTGATAATTGTACTTTGAATATATTTGCAGCCTTCTTGACGCAAGAAGAGAGCCACTTTTTCATCTTCAACACCTTCTGCAATAATCTGTAAATTAAGATCAGTAGCCATATTAATAATTGATTTAAGAACAAGCTTTTTCTTAGGTGAATCGAGAGAGACAAATGAGCGGTCTAATTTGACCATGTCAAATGGATAACGAACGAGATAAGCAAGTGATGAATAGCCTGTTCCAAAATGATCTAATGCCAGATTCATTCCTAGTGCTTTGATCTGCTCAAGGAAATGAGCTGATTGTTCAGGATTTTTTCTCAAAACAAATTCTGATACTTCTATCATCAAGTGCCCTTTATTAAGTGGATTGCGAAGAAGGGTAGAACGCAATTGACTTATAAAATTAGGGTGAATCATTTCTACACTTGGTAAATTGATTGAAATGAAGAAAGGTTGTTGAGCGCATTTCTTTTTTATCTTGATAAGATCAGCAATAGCATTATCAATGATAAATTGCGCCAGATCTGTAGTGATCTGTTCGCTTTCTACGATTTTAATGAAATCATTGACATTTAAATTTCCATGATATGGATGATGCCATTCTACGATCGCTTCAAAACCTATAATCTGTCCATCTGATAGATTAAAAATAGGATGATAGAGAATTTTTATTTCATTATGCTTTATGGCAGAATGAATATCATGTTCAATGTTGTTATGTTTAAGGCCTAAAGTACGAAAATTTGGGCGAAAAGGTACAATATCATTACCACCCATTTGTTTTGCTTGGATCATTGCCAGTTCACTATCATGGAAAATATCTTTAGCATTTAATCTACATTCATTCCATGTAACCAGTCCAATTGATGTTGAAAGCGATATTTCTTGTTCTGCAAGTGAAATAGGCGCTGAAATTGTTTTGTGCAGATGATTTACAAATGCTGCAATTTTTTGTGGTTCAATTTCACTGAGTAAAATAATTGCAAAACGATCTGCAAAAAGACGAGTTAAGGTATCTTGGGTATTAATAAGACGGCTCAAACGTCGTGCAATGATCAAGAGTACAGTATCACCAACAGCTATACCTAATTTGTGATTGATTTGACGGAAATTGTCGAAATCAATCATCAAAACAGTTGGTTTAATTTTTATATTTACTTTAGCAAGAGAGATATAATGCTGTAATCTATCCAAAAAAATTTGTTTGTTAGGAAGACCAGTTAAGTTGTCATAAATTGCATTATGTAGTAAACGTTCTTCGGCTTTTTTGTGGTTGGTAATATTGATAATGGTTCCAATCACACGGGTAACTTTTCCATCTTTTTTAACAATAGCTGGACTCGCGCGAAGTGAAAACCAATGATAATGACCACCACCGCAAGAAAGTCGAAAAATTTGGTCAATACGTCCTTTTTTGTTTTTAAGAATGATGTCTAGCATGGCGTGAAAGTGTTCACGGTCATCATGATGCAAGGCTGAAATCCAGTCATTCATAGTACCATTAAGTTTGTGTGCTTCAGTACCAAAGAGGGGTGTCATATCCGGATGAACAACAATACGATCACGCTCAACATCCCAATCCCAAATGATGTTCCCAGCTCCTTTTGCTGCAAGTGCTTGTTGTTCAAGGTCAGAAAAGATTCCTTCATAGAAAGCATCATGGGAAAAAGTTTGTTGCATAATGGTAAAGCTAATAAGAAGAACAGTAAGCACCAACCCTCCTGCTAGAGCTGGTTGAATAATATCGTTATCTAAATATCCTTCTATGCAGGCAAAAGCTGCAATAGACCAGAAGCTGATGAGCAACCATGTTGGGATAAGCATAATTGCACGATCATAGCGGCGGATTGAAAAATAACTGATTAAGATAATACCAAGTATAGTGGTAAGACCAAATGATACACGTGCGATACCAGCAGCTCTGGTCGGATCATAAATAGCAAATGTTCCCAAGCCACAAAGAGCTATAATCCATATGATTGCTCCGTAGCTAAAATGATAATGCCAGCGGTTCAAACATAAATAGGTAAAAAGGAAAATGAAAAGTGTTGCTGCAAGTGCAATTTCTGTACTAGCACGCCAAATTGGCTCTATTGTTGGTGTAATTGCAAAGAGTTTATTCAAAAAATTGAAGTCAATACCAATATAGAAAAGAATTGCCCAAGCAACAGCAGCTGTTGCAGGAAAGAGACCTGTTCCACGAACAACGAATAGAACGGTTAGTAAGAGTGCTAAAAGGCCCGATATACCAAGGAGGATACCATGATAGAGCGTATAGGAATTGATTGTATCTTTATAAGCTTCAGGTTTCCATAAATAGATTTTGGGCAGATTTGCAGAGTTAAGTTCTGCAACAAATGTAATGACAGCACCAGGGTTGAGTGTAATACGAAAAATATCAGAATTTGTACTAGCTTGACGGTCAAGAGAAAAACCTTCATTTGGAGTGATAGATTGAATACGTGTTGATCCAAGATCTGGCCAAAAAAGACCTGAATTAGCTATACGATAGTGAGGTGCAACAATAAGGCGGTCTATCTGTTCATCTGTTGGGTTTGCAAGGGCAAATACTGCCCAGCTTCCAGAAAAATTTTCATTGTTAGCCTGTACTTCAATACGCCATATAATACCATCTGGTCCTGGCGCAGTACTTGTTTGAAAAATGGGGTTGTTTGTGTGGTGAATTTCGATTGCTTTTGATAGATCAATAGCCGTATCTTGAGGAGAAATTTTAATTGGTTCAATGGCTTGTGCTGATGTAAGTTGAACAAAAAAGCTAATGATTATAACAATGATAATATTGATTATCTGATGCAAACTTTTCACAACGTCTCACTCTCAGTATTTTAAACTGTTTAATTTTAGATTATATTTTTGGAAAAATACATTCATCTTTTAAGATTTATTTTTATAAGAAGTAGCTATCATTTTCTTTAAAAAGAATAGTTTTATACAAAGATAAACCAGATACCTATTCTTATAAACGGGGCTTAAAACGAGTGTTTATGTTTTAAAAAGACAAGCTTAAGCTATGGGTTTTCAAGATTTCACTAATATATCTTTGCTTATTGATTTTCTATCACATGAAGCGTTGGTTGAGTAGCTTTATACGCTTTTTTAATTCATCTTTCCAAAACTTATTTAATGAGTAAAACTCTTGTGGTGATTTTATAATCAAAAATGCATAGATGGTGTTAATATCAGCTACTTATATAATCGCTTTATTCATTACAAAGGCGATGAATTGAAGTTTTGGAAAGGATTCTGTTTAGTTTATTTACGTTCAGAAGGAGCGGTTATATTAGACAAAAGAGTTGATGTTAAATCATCAAAGTTTATAAGCCGGCCAACAGGACCAATAGCTGCTAATGTTGGTTTTGAGTTGGTAAAAAGGTGAGTGGCAAGTTCAGTTAGTCGTTTTGGGGTAATAAGCTCTAAGCGTTCAATCATTTCAGATACTGGAATTGGTCGATCATAAAGAAGCATTTGGCGTGCAATAAGGTGTGCTTGGCTAGATGGGTTTTCTTGTGATATTGTGAAGTTAGCGCGATATTGTGCCCGCGCTCGTTGAAGTTCGCTTTCGTGAATATTTTTACTCGCTTTAGAAAGTTCATCGAGAATGACAGGCAAAAGTGTTTCTAGCCCTTCTTGTCCGGTAGCAGCATGGATACCAAAAAGCCCAGTATCTGAAAACCCCCAGTGAAAAGAATAAATAGAGTAACATAATCCACGTTTTTCTCTAACTTCTTGAAATAAGCGTGATGACATGCCTCCTCCAAGAATAATTGAAAGAATCTGAGCTGTATAGAAATCACGTGCATGATATGGGCGCCCTTCAAAACCAAGAACAACTTGTGTATCCATTAAATCACGGTATTCACGAAAGTCACCACCGATATAATTGGCAAGGTTGGTAAAAGAGGTTGTTGAATGAGAGCGAAAAGTACTAAGACGGCTTTCAACTTCACGCAAAAAGCTTTCATGATTCACAGCTCCTGCAGCCACTACAATCATGCGGTCTGCACTGTAGTGTTTATTCATAAAACTATGTAAGTCAGCAGACGTAAATGATTGGACTGTCTTTGGTGTTCCTAAAATAGAGCGCCCAAGAGACTGATGACGAAAGGCTGTTTCAGTAAAATGATCAAAAACAATGTCATCCGGAACATCATAGGTAGCACCAATTTCCTGAATAATCACTTGTTTTTCTCGCTCTAATTCGTCTTCATCAAATTTTGAGCATATCATGATGTCAGATAGAATATCGATAGCCAGCGGGATATCGTCTTTAAGTACACGTGCAAAATAGGCAGTTGTTTCAATACTGGTATGGGCATTAATTTCCCCTCCAACATCTTCAATATCGGCTGCAATTTTAAAGGCTGTGCGGTTTTCAGTTCCTTTAAAAGCCATATGTTCAAGGAGATGGGCAATGCCGTGTTGTGTAAAAGTTTCGTTACGTGAGCCAACTTTAACCCATATTCCAAGTGCGACACTGTCAATTTGTTGCATTGTATGCGTGGCAATAGTCAAACCATTACTAAGGCGGCTGATATCTACACCCATTTTATGACTCCGTTAAACAAACTAAATGCCCAATCATAAGGACATTACATATTTTTTGATTTGGATAGACGCAGTTAACATCTAATGCGATGTACGCGATTTTAAAGAGATATAATCTTTGACTATTTTTTCATCATTAGCAAGACTTGTAAAGTGCTCTTCGCGCTGCATTAAATCATTTAGACAAGATGGCCATGGCGCATTAATACCACAAGCGTTTTGGATAGCATCAGGAAATTTAGCAGGGTGAGCAGTAGCAAGGACGATCATTGGAATAGGTGATTGCTTCTTTTCTCGGGCTACTTTCAGTGCAACTGCTGTGTGTGGATCAACCAGGTAACCACTTTCTTTATAAACACTATTAATTGTTTGTGCTGTTTCAGTTACACTACTTTTTCCAGCAGAAAACAAAGTACAAATATTTTTAAGTTGCTTTTTATCAAGGTTAAACCAGCCTGATTGGTTCAAATTTTCCATTGCATTGCAAATCCATACTGAATCACGATTGCAATTTTCAAATAATAAGCGTTCAAAGTTGGAAGAGACTTGAATGTCCATCGAAGGAGATGTGGTATGTATTGTAGGACGTATTTCGTAAACGCCACTGGTTAATGCACGATGAAGAATATCGTTATCATTTGTTGCTATAACCAATTGAGCAATAGGTAGCCCCATACGAGCAGCAACATAACCTGCAAAAATATCACCAAAGTTTCCAGTAGGAACGGTAAATGAAACAGATCTATCGGGTGCCCCAAGGGAAAGTGCAGATGAGAAATAGTAAACAATTTGCGCCATGATACGCGCCCAGTTTATAGAGTTTATTCCTGAGAGCGCTGTTTTTTGACGGAAATTGTGATCATTAAACATTGCTTTGACAAGTGCTTGGCAGTCATCAAAATTGCCTTGAATAGCTATAGCATGAACATTAGCACTGTGATTAGTGGTTATTTGCCGTTGCTGAACTGATGATATGTGCCCTTTAGGAAATAAAATAAAAATATCTGAGTTCTCTCTCCCAGCAAAAGCTTGGATCGCAGCACCGCCTGTATCACCTGATGTAGCACCAATAATTGTTGCACGTTTATTTTTTTTAGTCAGGATATAGTCCATTAGTCTAGCAAGAAATTGCATTGCGACATCTTTAAATGCCAAAGTAGGGCCGTGGAAAAGTTCAAGGATAAATTCATTGGGGCCGGTTTGCTGCAATGGACAGATTGCTGGATGGCGAAAAACAGCATAAGATTCAGTGATTATATTTTCAAAAGTTGTGCGCTCAATCTCATTATCTATAAAAGGCCAAAGAATGGTTTTAGCAATTGTAGCGTAAGATTGACCACGTAGCGCTCGTAATGCATCAGGTGAAAATTGAGGGAATTTTTCTGGAAGATAAAGACCACCATCACTAGCTAGACCCGTCATAATTGTGTCAGTAAAGTTTAAAGCAGGAGCCTTGCCTCTTGTACTGATGTATTTCATAAGTCTTCGCTTTCATTTATTTTGAGCAAATAGGCAATTTTTATATTTTACTTTTTTAATAATATTTAAATTATCCAATGAATGAAAGTGCGGTTGCTCATTTTTGTGCAAAATGAGAAAATTACGCTAAAAATTTCAGATATTAATATAAAATCAGGTGCTAATATAAAATATTGACTATTAAAGAATATGCTAGTTTATAAACAAAGTATCTATTTTATTTTTTTGTTAACTGTGATTTGTATAACTTAATCGCGTTCTTTAAAACTGAAGAAAATCACGATAATTTTTCCTGAAGATATCTTTATATTATAAATCTTGCCATATTGCCATTGCTTCTAAAACTTCCGGTAAATGTGCATGTTTCGTAATTACTGTTTCAGCTCCAGCATCTGTAAGAGCATTGGAGTGGCCAAGATAACTGTGCGATCCTCCCGTAAAGCCAACAACGCGCATCCCCGCTGCTTTTGCTGCATGTACGCCATGAATAGAATCTTCTATAACAATAACATTTTGTGGTTGTACACATAATTTTTGTGCAGCAAAAAGAAAAATATCGGGTGCAGGTTTTGGTTTTTGAGTTCCAACTTCGAGCGCAGAAAATATTTTGTTTTCAAAAAGATCATAGAGATTAACGGCAATGAGCATCTGTTTTATATCTGCGCTCATTGCATTAGAGCAGATACAATAGGGGTATCGAAGTTTAATAGTTTCTATTGCTTTTCTTATACCGTCAATAGCACGTAATTTGGTTGTTATTTGTGCACGAAAAAGGTTTGACATTTGATCTATAAGGCGAGCAGAAATTGGCTTTTTTGTTTCCTGTTCGACTTTTTGAAGAATATCACGAAAAATAAGCCCTGCGTAGCGTTCACTTAATTCTTCAGGTGATATTTCATATCCTGCTTCTGTCAGTAATTGCGCACCAATTTCTGCTGCTAGATATTCAGAATCTACCAAAACTCCATCACAATCAAAAATAATAAGGTCGATTTGAGGCATAAGATATTCCTTATTTATGGCTTAAAAGCTTGTAATAAAACGATATAAAGGCATCCCTTTTTTATAAAAGTATATTTTGAAAGGTACGCCCTATTAACTTAATAAGGTAAGAAATGTTTAAACTATGCACTGAAGAAAAGGAAATAAAAGTTAATAAATATGAATTATTTTACCCGATTTTAAAGAAAAAGGCAATTAGTTTTAAAATAGTTTAACGATCCTTTTACTCTATTTTGTAAATATAAGGCATAATATCAAATCCGTAAATCATTTTGACTATAGGATAGTCTCAGCCCGTATTGTTGAATATTTTATGACAGTTGTTCAGTTTCAAAAAGATCTGGTTTGTACGTCTTTACAGACACAGTGGTGCAATAAAATCCTCAAAGGTGATTGTGTTGCAATGCTGGAAAAGCTCCCTAAGCATTCGGTTGATATGATTTTTGCAGATCCACCTTATAATTTGCAGTTAGAAAATACATTATATCGTCCAGATTATTCACGTGTTGATGCGGTTAATGATGCATGGGATCAATTTGAAAATTTTGCTGCTTATGATGCTTTTACACGTGCGTGGTTATTGGCTTGCCGTCGCGTATTAAAACCCAATGGAACGCTTTGGGTTATAGGGTCTTATCATAATATTTTCCGGGTTGGTACGGCATTACAGGATTTAGGTTTTTGGTTACTCAATGATATCATTTGGCGCAAAAATAATCCTATGCCTAATTTTCGTGGGCGTCGCTTTCAAAATGCCCATGAGACTCTTATTTGGGCTGTGCGTGATCAAAAAGATAAGAAATATACGTTTAATTATAAGGCATTAAAGGCTGCCAATGAAGATGTACAAATGCGTTCAGATTGGCTTTTTCCTCTTTGTACAGGCGCTGAGCGTTTAAAAGATGAAATAGGGCGTAAATTACATCCAACACAAAAGCCGCAAACATTATTAGCACGTATTATTATGGCCTCTAGCAAGCCAGGTGATATTATTCTTGATCCGTTTTTTGGTTCGGGAACGACAGGAGCTGTTGCTAAACTTTTAGGGCGTAATTTTGTGGGTATTGAGCGCGAGCAAAGCTACATTGATGCAGCGCATGAAAGAATTGCTATGGTTAAGCCTCTAGCTGAATCGGAATTAACAGTTTTAGCAAATAAAAAAGCAGAACCGCGTGTAGCATTTACTAATTTACTTGAGGCAGGTTTGTTACATCCTGGAATGATTCTTTATGATCGGAAGAAACGAGTATCTGCTATTGTAAAAGCTGATGGTACTATTATGTATGGTGGTGAAGCTGGCTCTATTCATATGATGGGAAGAAAAGCTCAAGCTTCACAAAGTTGTAATGGCTGGACATTTTGGTATTATGAAGAAGATGGTCAGTTGAAATCAATTGATGATTTAAGAATGGTAATTCGTTCACAAATGTTAAAAACTGGCATTATGTGAGCAATAAATCACATTTATTTGCCTTTCAAATCTCAATAAATTAGCACTAAATTAAATACTAAAGCTTTTACGCAAGCAAAGCTATTTTAGTTTAAAAGAGTTGGGGAGTGCTACAGAAATGGCTTTTTTCATAACGGTGGGAAGTGCCTCTTTGGAAAGATCATGGATATCACACCACCAGCCGTTTTGGAGTTTCGTTTCGCTAATATTGTCGACACAATAGACATCAAGTTTCAGAGAAAAATGAGTAAAAATATGTGTAACTTGTCCTTTAAATTGCCAATTGGCTTGGAAAGGTGCATTTTGGAGCTCATTTTCACCATTTGTTCCAATATGATTGGGTATTTGGGTCATTCCATTGAGTAGTCTGTTACTTTGTTGTTTTTCTAAGTAAATTTGCTTATTTTTATTGAGTACTACAAAAGCAACGCCAGTTTTAAAGAGCCGTGCTTTTTTAGGGGCTTTAACTGGAAATGCTTCTGTTATATGCATTTTTTTTGCTTTGCACAGATTTTGAAGAGGGCAGAGTAAACAAGATGGTTTACGTGGTGTACAAATTGTTGCACCTAAATCCATCATGGCTTGTGCAAAGTCACCAGGACGATTTAAATCAGTAATTTTTTGAGTTTTTTCTTTTATTTCAGATTTTGCTTTAGGTAATACTGAAGTAATAGCAAATAAACGGGTTATAATGCGTTCAACATTACCATCAACAACAGCTACGGGGTGTTCAAAAGCAATTGCAGCAATAGCTGCTGCAGTATAATCTCCGATACCGGGTAAAGTACGTAATGTTTTTACAGATTGAGGAAATTCACCTTTATAGTTTTCAACAAGTTGATGAGCACAATTTTTAAGGTTACGTGCCCGCGAATAATAGCCAAGGCCAGCCCATGCTTTCATAATATCATCTTGTGATGCTTGTGATAGAGAAGAAAGATTAGGCCAAAGCTTTAAAAATTTTTTAAAATAAGGTTTAACTGTTTCAACGGTTGTTTGTTGAAGCATGATTTCAGATAGCCAAACTTTATAAGGATCAGGGCGAATACCTTCCATTTGTTCTTTAGGGGTAATACGCCATGGCAAATGCCGATGATTTTGATCGTACCAAGAAAGAAGGCGCGAAGAAATTTCATGCATCATTGTCTTCAATCATAGGAAGATATAAAATACAAAGAAAAAATTTTTATAATTTAGTAATAATCTGATACGAAATGAGCAAGACATCTCAAAAGCACCATTTTTATTCTCTTTCTAAAACAGTGTCTAGTATGCTTGATCCGATTTTACGCAGGCGGACAGGGCTTAATATGGCGCTTATAGAACACTGGTCGCAGATTGTAGGCTACGATATTGCTGAATCCACAATACCACTCAAAATTATTTGGAAACGTCGTGCAAATCAAGATGAAATTTTTAAACCTGCAACACTTGTCATAGCATGTGAAGGATTTACTGCGTTAAAATTGATCCATGAAACAGAGGAATTGATTCAGCGAATTAATGGTTTTTTTGGGTATGTTGCTATTGACCGTATTAAGATAGAACAAAAGCAAGTATCAACTCTTACTGAGCAGCTAAGGGCAGAGCCAATTGCGAATGAAAAAGATAAACAACACGTGAAGAAAATGCTTCAATATGTTGAAGATGAAAACCTCCGTCAATCGCTTTATGAACTTGGATGTTGCATTTTTGCAGAAAAAAATAATAAATAAATCAAAACATTTTTGTATATTTTTACTATTATCTTTAATATATAAAAGCACTGAATTTCTATATATCTAATAATAACAGAAAAGTTTTTTTTATGCTAAACTATCGTTCTTCTTTATTTTGCATGGTGATTTTAATCTCGGCTATAACTGCACAGATTAATGCGACTACAGCCTTAGCTGGTAAAGTTAAACCAGTTGCAACTGTTGATATGGTTAAGCTTCTTCAGGATGGTAAGGATAGAGTTGAAGGTGATATTAATGCACCAGTGACTATTGTTGAATATGCTTCAGTTACCTGTGGTCATTGTGCTGACTTTTATAATAATGTGCTGCCCAAAATTCGGAAAAAATATATAAAAACGGGTAAAGTAAAGCTTATTTTCCGGGAATTTGCTTTTGATCCTCGGGCAACAGCAGGCTTTATGTTGGCGCGTTGTGCACCAGAAGATCGCTATTTTCCTTTGATAGAAGTTTTATTTCAAAAACAGAGTGAGTGGGTTTGGGTAGAGGATTCTTTAACGCCATTGAAGAAAATTAGCTCACTGGCTGGTTTTACAGATGAGAGCTTTGAGGCTTGTCTAAAAAATCAGTCTATTTTAGATGAAGTAAATGCATCTTTTGAGCGTGGGAAAGAATTTGGTGTTACAGCGACACCTACCTTTTTCATTAATGGTAATAAGTATGAAGGTTTGATGTCAGAGGAAGATTTTTTCTCAATTATTGATAGTTTTCTTTGAACACACACATTCTACTAAGAAAATAAGCAATTAATAATTATGGCGGTTCTCCTTCTTTTTACAAAGGGTTACTTTCGTGCGTTTATGAAACAACGTTTTATTTGGTTAAGCTAATTTGGGATAGGGTGATTCATTTGGACAGTTAGCTTAAGTCAAATGATACTTTAATGTTGATAATGGGAGAACTTGTACAGTGACAAAATGGGTTTATAGTTTTGGTGATGGTAACGCAGAGGGAAGCGCAAATGAGCGTAATCTCCTTGGCGGCAAAGGGGCTAATTTAGCAGAAATGAGCAAGCTTGGCTTACCTGTTCCTCCCGGATTCACTATTACGACAGAAGTTTGTAACTTTTATTATACGCATAACAAGGCATATCCAAAGGAATTGCAAGGAGCTGTCAAGCAAGCACTCAAACGCATTGGTGAACAAACAGGCCGCGAATTTGGTAGTAAAAGCACACCACTGTTACTTTCTGTTCGTTCTGGGGCTCGGGCTTCTATGCCGGGGATGATGGATACAATTCTTAATCTTGGTATGAATGATGAGACAGTGAAAGCAATCGCTTTGCAGACTAGTAATGAACGCTTTGCTTATGACAGTTATCGCCGTTTTATCCAAATGTATTCCAATGTTGTTTTAGGTTTGGATCATTCGTGCTTTGAAGAGATTCTTGATGAGGTAAAAGTATCCAACGGTTATGATGTTGATACAGAAATGACAGCCACTGATTGGAAAAACGTTATTATTTCTTACAAAGCATATGTTGAAGAAAAGTTAGGTGAGCCTTTTCCGCAAGATCCTGAAGAGCAATTGTGGGGTGCAATTGGTGCAGTTTTTTCAAGTTGGATGACTACTCGTGCAATCACTTATCGTCGTTTGCACAATATTCCTGAAAATTGGGGAACGGCGGTTAATGTGCAGGCCATGGTTTTTGGTAATATGGGTGAAGATTCTGCAACAGGTGTTGCGTTTACACGCAATCCATCGACAGGGGAAAAAGAACTTTACGGTGAATTTTTAATCAATGCACAGGGTGAGGATGTTGTAGCAGGCATTCGTACTCCACAAAATATCACTGAGGTTGCAAGGATTGCTGCTGGTTCGAATAAGCCGTCGCTAGAAAAAATTATGCCAGAAGCTTTTTTACAGTTTTGTCAAATTGCCCAAAAACTTGAAAAGCATTACCGTGATATGCAAGATCTTGAATTTACAATTGAAAAGGGTAAATTATGGATTTTACAAACTCGCTCAGGAAAGCGAACGGCACGTGCAGCTTTAAAAATGGCAGTGCAAATGGTTGAGGAGGGGTTGATCAGTCGTGAAGAGGCGGTGATGCGAATTGAGCCAAAATCGCTTGATCAACTTTTACATCCGACTCTTGATCCCAAAGCGGCCCGTTTTGTTGTAGCGCGTGGTTTACCTGCTTCTCCGGGTGCAGCAACTGGTGAAATTGTTTTTACTTCAGAAGAGGCAGAGGTAGCATCAAAAGAAGGCCGTAAAGTTATTTTGGTGCGCGTAGAGACGAGCCCAGAAGACATTCATGGTATGCACGCTGCAGAAGGAATTTTAACAACACGCGGTGGCATGACAAGTCACGCTGCTGTTGTAGCACGTGGTATGGGAAAGCCCTGTATTTCTGGTGCAGGTAGTGTACGAATTGATTATACCACAAACACAATGATTGTTTCAGGAGAGACTTTTCAAAGGGGAGATGTCATTACAATTGATGGTGCAAGTGGAGAGATCCTTAAAGGGAAGGTTGCAATGTTGCAGCCTGAGCTTTGTGGAGACTTCGCTCAATTAATGGAATGGGCTGATAAAATACGGCGTATGAAAATTCGCGTCAATGCAGAAACACCATCTGATGCACGTATGGGGCGTTCTTTTGGAGCTGAAGGTATTGGCCTTTGTCGTACTGAGCATATGTTTTTTGCTGGTGAACGTATTGTTGCTATGCGTGAAATGATTTTAAGCAATGATCAAGATGGACGCCGTAAAGCATTGGATAAGCTTTTGCCAATGCAACGGTCAGATTTTACAGAATTGTTTGAAATTATGTCTGGTTTGCCTGTCACTATCCGTTTTTTGGATCCTCCTTTGCATGAGTTTTTACCAAAAACGGATGCAGAAATTCGTGATGTTGCAATGGCCATGGGAATTCCTTCTGAAATTATTTCCGAACGGGCACAGCAACTACATGAATTTAACCCTATGCTTGGGTTACGGGGATGTCGTTTGATCATTACTTACCCTGAAATTGCTGAAATGCAGGCACGAGCGATTTTTGAAGCAGCGGCAGATGCTGCTCAAAAGTCTGGATCTCCTGTTATGCTTGAAATTATGATACCGCTTGTTGCGCTTAAATCTGAATTGGATTTTGTAAAAACCTGTATTGACGATGTAGCTAGTACAGTAATGAAGGAAAAGGGAAGGGAAATTCAGTATATAGTTGGAACTATGATTGAATTACCAAGAGCTGCTCTTCGTGCAGGTGAGATTGCTGAAACTGCAGAATTTTTTTCGTTTGGAACAAACGATTTGACACAAACTACTTTTGGTATTTCACGTGATGATGCAGCTCCTTTTTTAGCAACTTATTCTCAAAAAAGAATTTTGGAACAAGATCCTTTCGTGTCAATTGACCGTGATGGAGTAGGGGAGCTTATCGCTGTTGCTGCACAGCGTGGGCGTTCTCAGCGTGCAAAAATTAAATTAGGTATTTGTGGTGAACATGGAGGAGATCCTGATTCTATCGCTTTGTGTGAGGAAAATAACTTAGATTATGTTTCGTGTTCACCTTTTCGAGTACCAATTGCACGTTTAGCTGCAGCACAAGCAGCAATTGCCCAAAAGGCATAAAAATCTAAAGATATTATTCTTTACTTTAATGGCTTTGGTATATTGGAATAATACTTTAATACGTTGCTAAAGGTAGACAAGAAAATTTCTTGAGATGCTTTGTTTGAGGTGCCTTATTTGAGTTATGTATATGGAAGATAGCATTGCGTTTGATGTATTTTATGAGAAAGTTTAAGGTACAAAGCATGTTATCATGTTATGCATACATACCGTATCTTATGATGCGTAATAGGTATTAAAGTATTAGACTTGTGGAATTTTTATTGAATGCTGATAGTGATGTTTCTTTACCTGTAAAATAATAGGTGAATATATTAAAGAAACAAAAAAACATTGATTACTACTTATGTAAATTTACTAATAACTATCGAAAATGAATGTTGTGTAGAGTTATTTATGATCTTATAAATAAGTACTTATTTGTGTCATGTAATTGAAATTTCTCTGTAGAATATGAAATTGGAAGAGAATTTTTTGTAAAAGTGCTTTACAATTTATGACTATATAGCACTCATTCTGGAATAGAAGCTCTAAGAGGGTAATGTTTATTCGTTACTATTACTTCATTATAATAGCACTCATTTAGTTTTTGTTTTTTTGCTCCCCCCATCTACGATGGATCCAAACTAATACAGCAAGTTCCAATTTTTTATACCATATGTTTTAGAAATTTTTGTCATTGAAGTTTTCTAAACGTATTTCAATATCTTAGAAGGGGGATGATTTATGAAAAGCAATTATTTATAGTTGGGAATAAAGTGTATCGTTACATATGAGAAGTCTATTTGAGTGATAGCACGTGATCTTTTGTTGAATTTTCTAAACTCAGCTGCGATAATATTTATCTATAAGAGAATAACTAAGGAAAATACCATTTTTATACACGAAAAGTTTATATAATCACTGTATCCATTAAGTATTGTTTAGTTGCCGTTATTCAATAATTTTAGCGTTTTTCAAGAGGATATTTGAATTAAGTTTACTCTGTGAAATGATGATATTTATGATAAAAAAGCTATAACAGCTATAATGTGAACTAAAATTATTTGATCAAGAGAATAAACGTATAGATTTTTTTTGGTATAGTTCTTTTAATATTTGTGGTGTATTGCTCTGTGTTATTGTAATAATTAGAAAGCTTTTGTAAGAAGAAAAATGAAAGCTTTGGCTTTCAGATATTGCGTACAATTACAAGAATCGGTATAAGGCGCGAGCATAGTGTAATAGTTTTCTTTTTTTGGGGTATAGCCAAGCGGTAAGGCACCGGTTTTTGGTACCGGCACTCCCTGGTTCGAATCCAGGTACCCCAGCCAAATATCAATAAAATAAATCGGCTACTGTACAAATAAAGGAATTTGTACTTATTGATTCTATTGCCCTTATTTTTTGCTATCTCTCATTTTTTTGAAGTTTTTTAATTGCTTTTATGACAGGTCGCTTTCTATTTGCTGTCTTTAGTCTTTATAGAGTGATACTATACATATCATCTCCAGTTCATCCAAAGTGCTTTAGCTGGTAAAATTGTAGCACCTACATGCAGCTTTTGTTGTTGCTAATTTTCTCAATCCATGAACTGAACTGATTTCTTAACGCCAGCTGCATTACAAGCATCTCTCAACAGATTACCAAAGCTTTCTTTGCTTAGTTTTTTGCCCTTTTCCCATAGATATAAATGTTTCATGGCCGATAGGGTCCCGTTTCAAATGTTTTTGCTAATTCAAGTAAAATAAGAGCAAAAAGCAGTGCGGCTATTGCAAGTCGTGGGAAATATACTTCCTTTATATCTGATAATGGTTTTACCAGATCAATAATGAGGGTGAGGTGCTGCTTATTGGTTTTAGTAAGGTCAATAAAACGGTTTTTGCACTCTATCACAATTTTTATCGATGACATGCAAGCGTGCATTAATCCGGTTTATTCATGGATATACTTTTCAGTTAATGACGGTATCATCAAAATACATATTCATGTTTATGATTAGATTTTACAAATATAGAGTGTAATTAGAAGGCATAGTAAGTCAGAGAATGTAAGCAGCTTGTGTTAATATTCTAAAATTTGTGAAGAGGAATGACTATAGTTGATGTGTTTATGTGCTTACTCATTTTATTGATAGCATAAATATGGATTTAATTTTATGTATGCATTGGTAAGATTTTCATTAAGTGCGATATATTGTGATATTTTTAAATATATTCAAACTTAGATTATTTTTACTAAATAAGGGGGATAAGAACTTTTTTAGTTTATAATTTTTATCTTTTTTGATGACTTAGTAGGAGAACAATTTTCTATAAATTAATTTGGCATATTTTTTTTATTAGTGCCATTATAGTGTTTAGTTTCTCATTAGTTTAATTGGTTTATAAAAACGGCTTTTAAAGCTAAATTGATTGTAAACAAATATTCAATAACATTTGCTTTTAAGTGCTGTAAGTGCCAAAGTAAATTTTGGGAGAGAGCTTAATAATTAGAATCGAGGAGATTTTTAAAATGGCTTTTGAATTAGCTGAATTGTCTTATGATTATGACGCCTTGTTACCTTATATGTCACGTGAGACGCTTGAATATCACCGTGATAAGCATCATTTTGCTTACCTTACTAATACAAATAATTTGGTAAAAGATTTAGGTTTAGAAAATAAGAGCCTTGAAGATATTATTAAGGAAAGTTTTGGCAAAAATCCTGGTTTGTTTAATAATGCAGCTCAATCTTATAATCATCATCATTTTTGGAATTGGATGAAAAAAGGTGGTGGTGGTCAGAAGCTACCTGGAAAATTAGCAAAGGCTATTGAGTCTGATCTTGGTGGTTATGAGAAATTCCGTACAGATTTTATTGCAGCTGGTAGTACTCAATTTGGTTCTGGCTGGGCGTGGATAGCTGTTAAAAATGGCAAGCTTGAGATTATGAAGACACCCAATGGTGAAAACCCTCTGATTCATGATGCTCAACCTATTTTAGGTGTTGATGTGTGGGAGCATTCTTATTACATTGATTACCGTAATGCACGTCCGAAATATCTTGAGGCTTTCGTGGATCATTTAATTAATTGGGATTATGTTTTAGAGCTGTATGAAAATTGCGGGTTTTAAGTAGTCTATAGGGCTATTTATCTTAAAGAATAAAGGCTTCATAATTTATTAGATTGTGGGGCCTTTATTAGTAAGATGTTTAGTTATCAATAATTTTTCCAACTATTTTTAGGATATATGCGTATATATATGCGGTTTCTTCCAATTTTGAGAAACGTCCAGCCGCACCTGCGTGACCTGAATCCATATTTATACGCAATAAAATTGTATTATCATCTGTTTTAAAATCACGCAGTTTTGCTACCCATTTTGCAGGTTCCCAATAGGTTACACGAGGGTCTGTTAAGCCTGCAATGGCAAGAATAGGGGGTATTCCTGGTGTTTGATGTTATCATAGGGTGAATAAGAAGCGATAAGGTTATAGTCTTCTTTTGATTCAAGAGGGTTACCCCATTCAGGCCATTCTGGAGGTGTTAGGGGCAATGAAGCATCTAGCATTGTTGTTAAAACATCAACAAAAGGGACATTAGCAACGATGCCAGCAAAATCCTGAGGAGCTAGATTTGCTATAGCCCCCATCAGCATTCCTCCTGCTGAACCACCTTGGGCGATTAGCCGGTCATGAGCAGTAAATTTATGATTTACAAGATGACGTGCACAGGCAATAAAATCATAAAATGTATTGTGTTTAAAAAGATGTTTTCCTTTTTCATACCATTCAGTGCCCTTTTCTTTTCCACCACGAATATGAGCAATGGCATAGATAAAGCCTCTATTGACTAATGAAAGTACATTACTATTGAAACTTGCAGGAATGGAAAATCCATAAGCACCATAACCGTAAAGTAGACAAGGTGCACTACCATTAAGCACAGTAGTTTTATGATATACAAGAGAAATAGGGATCGTTTCACCATCATCTGCAATTGCTGTAATACGCCGTGTTACATAGTCATCTTTATTATGCCCAGAAGGGATTTTTTGTGTTTTTAAAAGCACTCGTTTACGACTTTTTACTTCATAATCAAAAATTTGATTAGGTGTTGTCATAGATGAATAAGCAAAACGAATGGTTTGGCTATTATATTCTGCAGCCCCTTGTAGATCTAAGGAATAGGCTTCTTCTGTAAAGGCAATGGAATGAATTTGTTTTGTTGAGCGCTCCATAAGTTGTATAGAAGGAACCCCTTCAAATTGTTCAAACCAAATAAAAAAATCTTGATAGGCATCGTGAGATAGGATCAGTCGTCCGGGTTGATGGGGTACAAGCTCAGACCAGTTTTCTGATTGCGGAGATGAATATGGGGCGACCATGATTTTAAAGTCTTTTGCATTATCCTGATTGGTGAGAATATAAAAAACATCGCCTCCTTCTGTAAGCGAATATTCAATGCCTTTTTGTCGTTTTTGTACACATTGGGGTGCTGTAAGGGGCGCTGTAGCAGGGATAAGCCAGGTTTCTGATGTTTCATGGTCGTGAATGTTAATATAAATAACGTCATTAAGTTTAGAGCCACTCACATGTAAGAAAAACCCGGGGTTATCTTCATGAAAAATAAGCTTATCTTGAGATGGGTCAGTGTTCAATTGGTGGTAATAGAGTTCTGAGGGGCGGTGGTTTTTATCCATTTTAGTGTAGAAAAAGCCTTCAGATTTAGCGTCCCAGACGAGTTGTCCGGATGTATTTATGATTGTATCTGTGTAATCAGATAATGTTTTAAAGCTACGAATTTTAACTGTATAAAATTCAGAACCCTTATCATCATAGCTCCACGCAACATGTGTATGATCAGGAGATACATGGACTGAGCCAAGATTAAAATAATCTTTACCTTCAGCCAAAACGTCACCATTAAGGTAAATGTCTTTTTTACCTCCATTTCTTGGTGTACGAAAATAGTGTGGCTGTTCTCCCCCAGTTTTATAGCATAGCCCATAGGCAAAAGGACCACGTTTTATAGGAACGGAACTGTCATTTTCTTGAATACGGTTTTTCATTTCTGCAAAAAGCAGATTTTGTAATGTTTTTGTATCGGCCATTTGAGAAGTTTGATAAGCATTTTCTTCTTCAAGGTGGCGTCGAATATTTTCATCAAGACAGCTAGGGTTTTTTAAAACATCTTGCCAATTAGCTGCACGCAGCCAATAGTAAGGATCCTCTCGGTAAATACCGTGATACATCTTTTTATAAATGATTTTAGATGCTTTTGGGGGAAGTTTAGGTAGATGCATCATACCATGGTCCTATAAGATCTAATGGTTTTATTCATATGTTAGAGCAACACCATTCAAGCAAAATTCATGTAAATAGCATAAACTTGTAAATTCTAATTTACCTGTAAAAATGGTTAAGTTAATTTTCACAGTTTATGCAATGTATGTTTATTCGCTGTATTTTATAGATATTACCTTCTATCAATATAATCATATCTTTATTAATTAAGTTGAAAATTAGCTAGTGTTAGAATTGAATTTGACCTCTCCATGGTGAAGTAAATTTCTATCATATACACAATAAGATTATACTGAAAATAAGGATGCCAAAATTTGAATAGAAAGAGTTCTTTAGATATTGTATTAATACGTGATGTTATATCTTTCTGGTATTAATGACCATACCATTCGTAGTTTTTTTGTACGTTTTTGATTTTTATTTTGTCCGCCGCATTCTTTTTTTGCTGAACTTAGAAAATTGTTTAAGTCACTTTTTGTATTTTTAAAAAGTTGTTTATTTATATCAGGATTGAAATTTGCATGGCGGATACAAAACTATGAAGTTATCATTGTTTAATACAAAATTCGTTCTATATATCATGATTTTGTATTAAATATTTTTATAAATTCAATGAAAAATAACTAATTTTTTGCTATATTTCGTATTTATAGACGATATTTTATAACACAAAATTAGCTCACAAAAGGAACAAGTTGAGTTTTTATAATGTAATATGTCAAAAAGGAGAAGTTTATTTGTTTTTTCTGTGTTGAGATGATTTTATAAAATAATTGAATTGACAAAAAAGATTTTTGTACAATATGAAACTTATATGCATTAAAATTTCAATGTCATGAGTGTAAATGCGAATATTACCTCAATTTAAAATTAAAGGAAACAAGGATGGAACATCACCCAGTCCTAGAGACTGAAAGCAATTTAGTTATTACGTTAGTTGCTGATATTGTTGCTGCTTATGTAAGTAATAATTCAATTCGGCCGACTGAAGTGCCAGGTCTAATTGCTGATGTTCACGCTGCTTTTTTGAAAGTAGGGAATGCTGCATCAGCAGAAGCTGGAGTTGAAAAGCAAAGACCTGCTGTTAATCCAAAACGTTCGATTTTTCCTGATTATCTTATTTGTCTTGAAGATGGAAAAAAGTTTAAATCTTTAAAGCGTCATTTGATGACACATTATAAAATGTCTCCTGAGGAATATCGTGAAAAATGGCAATTGGATAGCTCTTATCCTATGGTTGCACCTAATTATGCAAAGGCCCGCTCGAATTTAGCTAAGGAAATGGGACTTGGGCGCAAACGCCAAAAAAAGAAAATTAAGTAATCCATTTTAAAAAAACACTCTTCAAATTTAACATCTCAAAATACTTTTTTGAAAGTACATTTTTATAAGGTGCTTTATATAGTTGTTAGTATGAAAGTTTTAAAGGTTATGAATAACTTTCAGTACGAATTCGTTCAATCATAGATTTAAAACCATTCGATCGTTGTGGTGTTAATTGTTCATTTAAACCGAGTGTTTTAAGCAATCCCTCAGCATCAGCTATACGAATTTCAGAGGCTTTTTTACCTGAATAGAAGGCGAGAAGAATATAAATTAGCCCACGAACAATATGGGAATCGGAATAGCCTTGAAATGTTAATATAGGATCTTTTGAATTATCACGTGAAAATAAAAGCCATACTTGACTGACACAACCAGGAACTTTGTGAGCATCATTTTGTGCATTTTCTGGAAAGGGCGGTAACTCATTGCCGAGTTCAATAATGTAACGATAACGATCTTCCCAGTTATCAAGAAAGGAAAAATTTTCTATGATATCATCAATCGTTTCTGCCATAACTTCAATCCTTGTTTTGTTTTTGTGATTGTATAGTACATTTAGTTGACAGATACGTATCTCTTTCTTGTAAAATACAAAAAAACAGTAAAAGTTAAGAATTTTTGTTTCAAGGTAATTCTATATAATCTTGTTTGATCTGCTTTTCTGCAGGGGGTAAAATATCGTCTTCTGAGGTAGTATTTTCAGGTTGAATGGTATTTTTATTACTAAATATACTATCAAGGTATTCATAGGCTATTTTTGCACCATCACGTGCGCGTTCACCAAGTGGGTTGAAAAAGGATTTTCCAGTTTTACAAACCTCTACATTACGCTCACAGAATTTTCCTAAATCAGTGATTGTATTTTTAAAAGCGATAATAGCATCGCTTGCTGTTATATTAGCTTCTAGGCTGGAGGAGTGATTGTCCTTTGGTTTTGCAGAAAAAAATGAAATAACTACAAAAATAATAAATAGAAAAAATGCTGATTTGATTAAAAAACGTATCATAGAACACCAACATACTGTAGTTACAACTGAATAAAAAATAATTTATATTATTTTCCTTGATGAAAGATTTATATAACACTGGCCTTGTAAAATTTCGCATGCATTTCTGAAATTGCATTATTAGCTTTTGTTACCAAAATATATGATATAGTCTCATGTACAGGCGTTATTTATTTTCTTTTCATAAAAAACTAGATTTCCAATTTGTTTTGTAAAAATTCTCTCATTTTGTAAATACATAGGGAATAAACACAGTTACGAAAGGGAACATGATCAATAATCACACCCTTGAATTAGGGTAATGAATTGATATTCAAGGTATTATATAGCTATTTGTTTTAACGTTTTATTATGAAAGAAATTTCAAACCTTAAGTGTTTTAATGGATTCTATGCACCTTAAACTGAATTATATTTTTACGTTTTTTATATAATTTGGGTGAATGTAAAAAGGACCAATTGTAATTTGGGTTTATAAGGCAGACCTTATACATTTTGTTTTTATGCTATTTAATACGTGATGTAAAAGTTTAGATAATGATCTTTCGTTTCAGTATTTTTGATTATTTTTTCAATTGTTTGTTGTTATTTTAGGCGGTGCTAATTTTGTGGCTTATATTGAAGAAGAATGAAAAGCCGAAAAAATAAATGCGCATTTTCAGTGAGAAGGTTAAATAGTTTTTTTTACCCTTCAGATATTGCAAATAGAATCCGAAATAAATCTTATAAGATTGAGCAGGATATTAGTGGATAAAATTGCTATCAACGTGTGATACTATATTTGAATTTGTATTGATCAAATCATTACGTCAAAGGGTATAAGTTCATAAATAAGCTATCTAGGAAAAAAATATGCTGCAAAGTTGGCTTTTAATAATCATGAAATATATCTCAATATGATTTCATCATAGCATAATAAGCACAAGAAAAGTGTAATTTAAGATACAACATTGTTAAGGTAATTTGTTAGAGGGTATTATATGCAAGTAAGATTGAGATGAAAAAATGTTATATAAACTAGATATCTCTTTACAGATTGCTAAAAATATTGTGGCAATGTGAAATTGAGAAAAATAGATTAAGACTTGTCTTACTTGTGTATGTAAGTTTGTATATCGGTATAATGAACATATTGAGTCTAACTTAAAAAGTACAAATGATAGCAGTAGGTATGCTTTTCTAGCTGAAAGTGATAATAAGTTTGATTTTATACGGAAAGCAATTACGGTTAAAAATAAAAAATTAAAATAATGGCAAAAAAACGAAAAACGCGCAAAACGAAAGTCATAAAAAAGCGTAGTATTATTATAACATTTTTCTTAATAAATTACCGTTTTCTGCTTTGGTTAGTAAAATGGCTTTATCGTCGTACGCGCATAAATGCTTTATTGGTTATAGGCTTTTTCTTTTTTATTATCAGTTTTGTTTTTTTTGCTTTTAATGCTTTATTTTCACAAATAAAAATGCGTCAGGATAGCTTCGTTGAAATGAGCTTGGCGGCAGTTCCGACTGTTATACAGAATTTTATTTTACTTAAAGAACGCGCTACATCTCAAGAAAATACTTTTGTTATTTCTGTACCTACTACAAAGAGTTTGCATCAAAATTTATCGTTGAATTCTTTGCAGAGTGCTTTACCAGAGGATTTGTTGGAAATACAAAAAGAATTAGCAGAACTTGGATTGTATGATGGTCCTTTAGATGGTGTGGATAATCTTAAGATGCGTCGTGCTATAGAGCTGTGGAAACAACAAACTGCTAATAAAACTTTACCAGTGCAAAAAGATAAAGATATTGTGTCAAAGCATCCGAGAGATGAAGTTGCTGCACTCATTGAGCGTAGCGAAATAGAGATGGCAAATAATCCAATAACAACAAGTGAGTTAACTCATTCAGAGGAAGTTATTTTAAAGCCTCTTGTTACAGATATTATACGGGTACAGAAAGCATTACGTATGTTTGGTAACCAAGAGGTGACAATCACTGGTATAGAAGATGAAAAAACTATGCGTGCTTTAAAGCAGTTTCAAAAAATATTTAATCTTCCCATAACAGGTAAGATTGATCGTGAAGTTTTGCTCAAAATGCATGAAGTTGGTTTGCTGAGTTAAAAATAATTCTTTCTATAGATTCCTTATTTTTTGATTTGGGTTTTATAACTTATAATTTGGATTCCATAAAAAATAAATTGAGACTAGAATTTTTAAAAGTAAATATAAATTTGTTTATCTAAAATTTTTGGATATCTGCTCTTGTTTGTTCTATACATGTTTGTTCTATACATGGCGTGTGGGAAGTGTGTGTTATGTTGTTGTAGAGATAATTAGGGTATCATAGTAAGTTAGATTTTTTGGAATTTATCATTGCAAGTCAGGTACTACTTTGTGATTTTGCCTAAATAAAATTCTATTGTTCATTTTCTATTCAGGTAAAGTAGATTATAAGCTATTTATGATAGAAAAAATTTTCTTATTTATAATGTTCTTAAGTGTCATCAGTGTGGATTCTGTTTTAGCTGCTGATTGTGCTGAGGTGGGTAAAAGAATTGCTAGCCGTCAAGGCGGAACGTTGACGCGCTCAACGCCAATTATGCGAGATGGCGAAAATATGTGCGTGGTTGTAATCGTAGTGCCTGCTCATAATGGTAAGAGACCACGTCGTGTTGAAGTTGTTGTTCCTGCTGATTAATTTTTTGTGCAGGTATAGTAATGCGCATTTTAATTGTTGAAGATGACCGAGATCTTAATGATCAATTAGCAGAAGCTTTGAAAAATGCAGGATATGTTTTTGATTGTGTTTTTGATGGTGAAGAAGCTTATTTTTTAGGAAGTACAGAGCCTTACGATGCTGTAATTCTTGATATTGGTTTACCACGCATGGATGGGATTCGTGTTGTTGAGAAATGGCGCCAAGAGGGGTATTCCATGCCTGTTTTAATGCTAACAGCACGCGATCGTTGGTCTGATAAAGTACTTGGCATTGATGCAGGTGCTGATGATTATGTTGTTAAACCGTTCCATATAGAAGAGGTAATAGCACGGTTGCGGGCGTTAATTCGTCGAGCTGCAGGCCATGCAACAAATTCATTATCTTGTGGGAGTGTTTTGTTAGATACTAAGACTTCTCGTGTTTTTGTTGATGGTCAATTGATTAAATTGACATCACATGAGTTTAGGCTTCTTTCTTACCTTATGCACCATTGTGATCAAATCGTTTCAAGGACAGAGCTTATCGAACATCTTTATGATCAGGATTTTGATAAAGATTCAAATACGATTGAAGTTTTTGTAGGGCGATTACGAAAAAAGCTTGGAGTAGATTTGATAGAGACTGTTCGTGGAATGGGGTATCGGGTAAAAACATTAGGTGATAAATGACAGCCCTGAAGAACAATAGCCAGTTTAAGAAGTTCTTTTATTTTGTTGGTAACTCTCTCAGCTTACGTGTTATGATTTTGTCTACATTGTGGGTTACTATTTCGATTTCGTCTATTTCAGCAATCAGTATTTTATTTTATCAGCGTTCAAGTGAACAAAGTCTATGTCGTATTCTTTCTGCTCAGCTTTATAGTCTTATTGCAACTGTAACTGTAACGCCTGAGGGGTATTTAAAAGGAGGTTTTGGATTTGATGATATTCGTTATTCAGATTCCACATCAGGGTGGTATTGGGAAGTAGTTGCTGTATCACCTGATTTACATGGAAGATTGGTGTCACCGTCATTGGGAACTAAAAAAATTTTTTCACCAAGCGATGTTGATGTGCCTTTTGACAATCAATTCTTTCGTTCTTATCGAGTAAAAGGGGATGATGGTAAGAACCTACAGGTTATTGAAAGCGATATTGTTTTAGATAATCAAAATAGGGTTGCACGTTTTCGCCTCGTTGGGAATATTGATGAAGCGCATGCGCAAGTAAAAGAGTTCAAGCAAACTTTACAAATTTTTCTTTGGAGTTTTGGTATAGGCAGTGTTCTTATCAATATTGCTGTTATTTTTTTTAGTTTTCAACCATTGAAACGGATTCGACAAACATTGAATGATATTCGTGAAGGTAAAGCTGATTATGTCAATACGGATTTATTGAGTGAAGTTATGCCGTTGGCACAAGAAATGAATGCTCTTATTAATAATAATCAGCGTATTATTGAACGATTTCGGATGCAAGTTGGTAATCTTGCTCATTCATTGAAGACACCTTTATCAGTTATCATGAATGAAACTGATAAAATGAGTGGAAAACAGGCTGTTTTATTATGTGAACAAGCTAAAATAATGCAGGCTCAAATCAATCATTATCTACAACGTTCTCGGATTGCAGCGCAGTGCAACAGTATTATTAATCACACATCTGTTCGCAAAGTGCTCGATCGTTTAGTGCGGGTCATGGAAAAGCTCAATCCTGATAAACATATTCAATTTATCATGGATATTGATGATATTGTTTTTTCTGGTGAAAGGGAAGATTTAGAGGAAATTGTCGGTAATTTGGTTGAGAATGCTGCTCAATGGTCTCGCACCCAAATTTTAATTTGCTGTGGTTTAGAAGAGGGTGTTGAAGAGGAAGCATTCTTTAATATCATTATCGAAGATGATGGTCCTGGTTTAACAGAAGAGCAAATAGATAAAGCTTTAAAAAGGGGACAGCGACTTGATGAAAGTAAACCGGGAACGGGATTAGGATTAGCGATCGTTTCAGATATAGTCAGTGAATATGGGGGAAGTCTTTCTTTATCACGTTCTAAATTGGGTGGATTATATACAAAGGTTTTATTGCCAAGGCGGTAAATATATTTTTTCTAAGAGGCGCGTATATTAGAATTAATAAATGAAGTAGTATCTTCATACAACGCATTGAGGTAAAAAAGTCATTTTTTGTATGTTAGGATGGTGTTTGTATATACTAAAGATCTATAAGTGGAGTCTTTGTTATACTTTGTATATGTGGGTAAAATTAATAATGAATTTTGCTCAAGTCATAATGCAAAAGTGGCTTTGTTTTCATGGGTTTTTTAATGCTTTTATTTTTGGCAAGTCATTACAAAATTTGTAAAGGATATAATGTATTAGAGGATGTTGGATACTGAAAAAATCACTTGAATGTTTATATGAGGTAAGTATTCCTAAAAATGGTGATACTAGGATTATTTTATCCCAATTGATTTGAAAATTGTTATCAATACAGTTTTTTATCTTCAATGATACGCTACAAACAGTTTATAGCAGTACATGTCACAATTCTAATGGAAACTAGGGGATTTCTTACATGAATTACGAAGTAAAGAAGAACAGATTATAGCTTTTTAATTATTATAATGATATTACAGTAATATGCTATTATTAATTTTAGCTGCGTTTTTTCTCATTCTTTTAACAAGTGCTATCTTTTTTTTGCTGCATTTTGACTATGGATCCAAAAAGGTAGGCAAGTTTTGGTTATGGATGAGGGCAAAAGTCAGATTCATAGAATTGAATCTGGCTTTGAGTATGACTTCATTGATAAAGAGCGCATACAAGAAGTACATCTTGAATTACCTAGTACAGCCATTTCTGTTGAAACACACAAGGCTTTTGTACAAAAACCTTATAAGCACCGTAAGGGCCTTTGTGTTTTAAAGGCATTTGTTATTTTATTTATTCCATTTGTAACATGCGGTATTTACAGTTTAACAGGCAGTCCGGGAGCCAAAAGTTATTTTTTTAATGAATTAATGGATAAGGATCCACAAACGTTAAATAGGCATGAGAAACTTGTACGTTTACAAACGCTTTTTTTTCGCACGCCCAATGATGGCAAGATAGCAGATGTTTTAGCAATCAGTTATTTTGAGGAAGGTCTTTTTCAGGATGCGGTGAATATTTATTTAGATGCACTTCGTTTAAATGGAGAAACAGCTCCACGGTTGATGGGGTATGGTTTAGCGTTGGTTGGTTATGAAGGCGGAGTAATTACACAAGAAGCGCAGAATGCTTTTCAAAAGGCTGCAGATTTAGCTCCAGATGATTTTTATCCTCGTTTATTTTTAGCTGATGCACTTTGTCAGGCTGGTAAGCCTGAACAGGCAGTCCAGCTTTTACAAAATTTTCTCGGTACAATATCTAAAGATGTTTCAGGACGATCCCGTGTTGAAAAAATGATAGTTCAGTTACGTAATACATGTAATTAGATGTCAAAGAAGTAAATTGGAGCAGCTTAAGGCTATTGAAACAAAAGGGCTTATTGAGTAGTAAAATTAGATAAGCAAATTGATCAGTGTACAGAATACTGTAAAGCTGTCTAAAAAGATGAAATATATGAATGATTAAATTGTACTTATGTATATCACGTAATTTATAAAAATATTTTTTGTAAATAGGCTATGAACAGTCAATCTTTAAAAAGTCTCCCTTCACTTAAGCTTATTTTGAAAAAGCGAAAAAAAAAGCGCCTGCTACTCATTTTATTATGCCTTTTTATACTGGCAATTGCAGCAGGCTTTTTATTGTACGCAATGCGTAATGCTGCAAGCTTTTTCCGAACGCCATCTGAGATCACTAGGGAGGATATTTTAACAGGTCATTCTTTGCGTCTAGGTGGCTTTGTTGAAAAAGGGACCGTTGAATACGGTGACAGGATGAAAGTAACTTTTTTCGTGACAGATCATTCAAAGCGCCAAAAAGTAATTTTCAATGGTATATTACCAGATCTATTTCGTGAAGAGCAGGGTGTTATTGTAGAAGGATATTTTGACGAACAGGGGCTTTTTATAGGCACACGTGTTTTGGCAAAACATGATGAGACTTATATGTCTAAGGAAACAGCTGATCATTTAAAAAAGCGTCATGGTATGGAAAGGGCATTTGATCGTGCTCGTTGAATTGGGTCATATTTTTTTAGCTTCAGCATTTACGGTTAGTTTATTGCAGGCTTTTTTACCTATTTTGGGTATTTTGTGGGCAGAGCGCTCATTGATGCGGATAGTGGAACCGCTGGCATATATCATCTTTATATTATTGTTCTTGTCTTTTTCAATTATTGTGCATGCCTATATGGTATCTGATTTTTCTGTTCTGAATGTTGTTGAGAACTCTCATTCAGAAAAACCAATGTTTTATAAGGTCATTGGTGTTTGGAGTAATCACGAAGGATCAATGTTATTATGGGTTTTAATCCTAGCTTTTTTTAGCGCATTAGTGGCATTGTTTAGTCATCAACTGCCAGAAAAATTTAAAGCATTAGTTTTAAGTTGCCAAAGTTGGATTACAAGCGCTTTTCTTTTATTTATTCTTTTTTTATCCAACCCATTTGTACGTATTAATCCACCAGCATTACAAGGAAATGGCCTTAATCCTCTTTTACAGGATAATGCTTTAGCAATTCATCCACCACTTCTTTATTTAGGTTATGTTGGTTTTTCAGTTTGTTTTTCTTTTTCAATAGCTGCATTAGTTACAGGATATGCCGATAAAGTTTGGGCACGTTGGATACGGCCATGGATTCTTCTCTCATGGGTTTTTTTAACGCTTGGGATTATGGTTGGTTCATATTGGGCTTATTATGAACTTGGCTGGGGTGGTTATTGGTTTTGGGATCCCGTTGAGAATGTTTCACTTATGCCTTGGCTTTCAGGAACGGCTTTCTTGCATTCTGCTATTGTTCTTGAAAAGCGAAATGCCTTAAAAAGTTGGACTTTGTTTTTAGCCATTCTTACTTTTTCTCTTTCTCTTATGGGGACTTTTCTTGTTCGTTCGGGTATTTTAATGTCTGTTCATAGTTTTGCTGTTGACCCAGCACGTGGGCAGGCAATTCTTGCTATTTTGCTTTTTTTCATAAGTGGGGCTTTTTTGCTCTTTGCTTTGCGTGTACCTGTTTTAAAAATAGGTGGATTTTTTCAACCAATTTCGCGTGAAGGTTTTATTGTTTTAAATAATTTATTTCTCACCACGGCAACAGCAACAGTGTTAGTTGGTACAGTTTATCCTTATTTTATTGAAGCATTAACTGGACAAAAGATTTCCGTAGGTGCTCATTTTTTTAAACTTACATTTGGGCCTTTAATGGTGGTGCTATTATTGTTGGTTCCATTTGGGCCAATGATAGCGTGGAAGCGCGGCGATTTTCTTGCAGTTTTTGAGCGGTTGTGGTTTGTTTTTGTATTAGCTTGTGTGGCTTGTTTTATCACATTTTATACAACGTCTTGGCGTGATATTTTTGCAGCTTTGGGAGTTGGGCTTTCAATTTTTGTTGTCTTGGGTAGTTTAGCTGGTCTTTGGGTGAAGAGTGGTCATAGAAAAACACCTGTGCTGATACGAGCAAGGAGATTTTTTAGGTTGCCGTGGTCTGTTTTTGGAACTGCATTGGCACATATGGGATTAGGGGTCACATTATTTGGTATTGTTTGTGTTGCAACTTTTGAGCAAGAACAGATGTTAACCATGCAAATAGGGGATACGGTTACAATAGCTGGTAAAACTATTCGTTTTGACGCATTACGTAATGTTGCTTTCTCAAATTATTCTGAAATGCAATTTGATTTTAAAATATATAAAAATCAGAAATCTGTGCGCAATGTAACGGCATCAAAAAGATTTTACCCAAGTAAAAATATATCAACGACAAAAGTTGGTATTAAAAGTTATGGTTTTTCTCAATTTTATGTTGAACCAGGTCGGATAGGTGATCAAGGTCTTGATGTATATATACGGTGGAAATCTTATGTGATCTGTATTTGGTTTGGTGCATTGATGATGGCAATTGGTGGCTGTTTTTCCTTTTTAGGTTATTGGTTACGTATAAGGATGCATCAATGAGTAATTTCCAATTTTAAATATTTTTGAAAGAGTATTGCGGTGAAAAGGTTTTTCTGTTGGGCTTTTATTTTTTGTGTTATCCTTTCTCCTATACAATTTGTGATAGCAGTAGAGCCACATGAAATTTTAGAAGACCCAATACTTGAATCACGGGCTCGTAATATTTCATCACAGTTGCGTTGCCCAGTTTGCTACAATCAATCGATTAATGATTCAGATGCTCCATTGGCACATGATTTACGCCTTTTAATACGTGAACGCTTAAAAGCAGGTGATAGTGATCAACAGATTATTGATTTCCTTGTTGAAAGATATGGTGAATTTATTTTATTGGAGTTACCATTCAATAAAATAACATGGTTTTTATGGTTATTTCCTCTGATATTTCTTATCATTGGTACCAGTGTTATATTTTTTCAAATAAAACGTCGTAAACGCTCAAAATTAATTGCTTTCAAAACTAAATGAATAGAGATGACTAAAATGTTATCAAAGTGAAATAAATTATATACAGAAAAGAAGTTTGGTCTGTTTAAATTAATGCTTTGTCTCTATTTATTATTATGAATTGTTGTTTGTCTAACCTTACAAAACTTTAACGATTTAGACAGAAAACGGTAAGGTCTGTTGTTTTATTACTAATTTCATAAAGACCTCAATATTACTAAATAGGAGCACACAAAATGGTTAAACCAATCTTCCGTATGATATCGCCGGCAATAGGTCTTTCTACGGTTTTAGCAAGTACAATGTTTTTGAGTGGATCAAACTTTTGGATGACAGAAGCTCATGCAGATCCTGTATTTGTTCCATCAGTGCAGCAGCAGGGGTTTGCAAATATTGTGTCTCAAGTAAAGCCTGCAGTTGTTTCAGTGCAGGTGAAGAGCAATGCAAAAAAAGAAGAGTGGTTCTTTGATGGCTTTTTTAGTGCTCCAGGTATTGATCAATTACCAGATCAACATCCTTTTAAAAAATTTTTCAAAGAGTTTTATGACCGTGGTTGGCCTAACAATAAGCATTCTCATCGTTCGCATAAACCCCGTCCTATAGCTTTTGGATCTGGTTTTTTTATTTCGCCTGATGGTTATATCGTGACTAATGATCACGTAATTTCTGATGGAACAAGCTATTCTGTTGTTCTTGATGATGGTACAGAACTTAATGCCAAACTTATTGGAACAGATTCTCGAACTGATTTAGCAGTGTTAAAAGTAGATGACAAACGAACATTCCCATATGTTGATTTTGCTGATGATTCAAAGCTTTATGTTGGCGATTGGGTTGTTGCTGTTGGTAATCCATTTGGTCTTGGTGGAACTGTAACAGCAGGGATTGTTTCAGCACGTGGACGTGATATCGGTGCTGGTATTTATGATGATTTTATTCAGATTGATGCTGCTGTTAATAGGGGAAATTCTGGTGGGCCAACTTTTAATCTTAATGGGCAAGTTGTTGGGATTAATACAGCAATTTTTTCTCCCTCTGGAGGAAATGTTGGAATTGCATTTGCTATCCCTGCAACAACAGCAAAACAGGTTGTAAAGCAGCTTATTGAAAAAGGTTCAGTTCAACGTGGTTGGCTTGGTGTTCAGATTCAACCAGTAACCAAGGAAATTTCTGATTCAGTAGGTTTAAAAGAAACCAAGGGTGCTTTAGTTACTGATCCACTCAAAGGGCCTGCAGAAAAGGCTGGTATTAAAACAGGTGATGTAATTATTGCAGTAAATGGTGAAAAGGTTACTGATGCGCGTGATCTAGCAAGACGTATTGCGCATATTAGACCGGGAGAAACAGCAGTCTTAAATGTTTGGAGATCTGGCAAAGAAGAAAAAATTAAGGTTAAGCTTGATGCAATGCCAGAAAGTGAAAATAAAAAAGAGGCTTCAAGGTCTTCATCAAGTAAGCAACAAAGTTCGAATGAAACGCTAGAAGATTACGGTTTAATTGTAAGCCCTTCTGATGATAGCACAGGAATGGTTGTAAACGATGTGGATTCCGATTCAGAAGCAGCAGAGAAGGGAATTCGCCCTGGTGATGTAATTGTAACAGTTAATAATAAACCGGTTAAAAAGGTGTCTGATATTACTGATGCAATTAAGAATGCGCAAAAGCTAGGACGAAATGCAATATTGTTGCAAGTGCGTACAAATGATCAAAATCGTTTTATTGCTCTTCAAATTGTTAAGAAATAACGTCTGTTAACAGTGGGGCAGAATTTTTATGAATTTCTGTCCCATAATTGTTTAATAAAATAATTGGAGAAGCGTTTTATGAAGATACTTGTCATTGAAGATGATCGTGAAACAGGACGTTATCTTGAAAAGGCGTTTTTGGAAGTAGGATATACAGCTGATATTGCTTGTGACGGGGACACTGGTTATTCTTTGGCTGAAACAGGCAATTATGACGTTATGGTTGTTGATCGGATGCTACCACATCGTGATGGTCTGTCCATTGTTTCTGAATTACGTGCCAAGGGCAATGAAACGCCAGTTCTTATTCTTTCTGCTTTAGGGCAAGTTGATGACCGTGTAACAGGTTTACGTGCAGGAGGTGACGATTATCTGACAAAACCTTATGCATTTTTAGAGCTTCTTGCACGTATTGAAGTATTGCAACGACGGAAAAGCCCTAAAGAGGCAGAAACTGTTTATTGCGTAGGCAATCTTGAGCTTGATCGGTTAGCGCATACAGTAAAACGTGGTGGAATAAATATCATATTACAACCACGCGAATTTCGTTTGCTTGAATATTTAATGCGGTATGCTGGTCAGGTTGTTACACGCACTATGCTTTTGGAAAATGTTTGGGATTATCATTTTGATCCGCAAACAAATGTAATTGATGTTCATATATCTCGCTTGAGAGCAAAAATTGAAAAAGACTTTGATATTCCACTTTTACATACGGTACGTGGAGCTGGATATATGCTAAAGGCTCCAGACAAAACAATATGAACCGTTTAATCAATATAATGCGCACAACTGCTCTAAGGCTTTCTGCACTTTATATTTTATTGTTTAGTTTGGTTGCAGCTGGTCTTTCTATTTATATGACAGCATTTGCTGTCTCATTATTAACAGATCAAACTGAACAAGCTTTACGTGAAGAATTAAGGAATATTGAAAGCGCTTATAATTATGGTGGGTTGTCTTTATTAATGCGTACTATTGATTATCGTTCGCGACAACCTGGGGCTTTTCTTTATCTTGTTACTGATCCTATGGGGCGTATTTTAACAGGCAATGTTGCGCGGATTGAACCTGGTCTGCTAAAATATAATGGCTTTCTTTCGGATTCTTTTTTATATTCACGTTTTGGAGAGCATGGCAAAACAAGTGAGCATCGTGCTTTAGCAGTTGTTGTTGATTTACCAAATGCTATGAAACTTCTTGTTGGACGGGATTTAGATGAACCAGAACGTTTTGCAAAGGTTATTCGTAAAGCTGTGGTGATTGCTCTTATAGCAATGGTTGGAGGGGCTTTGCTAATATGGTTTTTTGTTGGCAGACGGGCGTTGCAGAGGATTGATCGTGTCACAGCTGCATCACAACATTTAATGGATGGTGATTTTAGTGAGCGCTTACCTGTTTCTCAAGCAGGTGATGAGTTTGATCGATTATCAGCTAATCTCAATGTTATGTTAGATCGTATTGAAGAATTAAATATTGGTCTACGTCAGGTATCAGATAATATTGCTCATGATCTTAAGACGCCGCTAACACGTCTTAGAAATCGCGCTGAAGAAGCGCTGTCAGGGCAAAAGACAGAGCTTGAATATCGGCAGGCGCTGGATGATGTTATTGCTGAATCAGATCAACTTATTCGTACTTTTAATGCTATTTTGATGATTTCCCGCATTGAGGCTAGCAGTTCTATTGCGCATCTTGAACCCATGAATGTGAAGTTAATTCTTGAAGATGCCGTTGAACTTTATGAACCTTTTGCTGAAGAAGCGGGTATTTTGCTTCGATTAGGGCATGTATTTGATAAAGAGGTCAGGCTCAATCGTGAGCTTATTGCACAATCGATTTTTAATCTCATTGATAATGCAATCAAATATGCACCTAGTGGTGAAAAAAATACAGAAATTTCTTTGTCAATGGAATACCGTGGCGAATGTTTGCTTGTTGTGGTTAGTGATAATGGTCCGGGAATTGCAGAAGATAAGCGTGAAAAAGTAACAGAACGGTTTGTTCGCCTTGAGAAAAGCCGCACACAGCCTGGTTGTGGTATTGGTTTAAGTATAGCAAAAGCTGTTATGAAATTTCATGGGGGAGAGTTGTTGCTTGAAGATGCAAACCCAGGGCTTAGAGCTGTTTTGATGTTTCCTTAATATTTGTTTACTTCATCACTTTATTTGATGTGTGTAAGACTGTTTTTCTAAGTCTATAATGTAAATATAATAAAATGAAACTCAAAATGCTTCCTCAAGGAAATGTAGATGAAAAAAGCTTTTTTAAAAACACAGCTTCTCTCTTTACGCCCACTTGATGAAAGTGGTTTTCAATGGTTGGAGGATATTACAGAACAAGCAAGAAAAGAAAATTTAGAATCATTGGTTTCCTATATTACAGCTGGGGGAGAGCAGGTTGACTTCATTAGTGCAGTTATGACCTTATCTCCTTTTTTGCGTGGAGCTTTGATTGCCAATCCATCTTATCTTAATTCCTTATTGGACGTTGATATAGAAACAAGGCTTAGCAAAATTATAGAAGATATTGCAGCTATCGATAGAGTTGAAGGTATTCATGAAGCTTCATTAATGGCTGCTTTAAGACGCAAGAAAAAAGAAGCACATGTTCTTATCGCTTTAGCTGATTTAAGTGGTATTTTTACTTGCGCAGTATCATGTATGTGGTTAACCCGCTTGGGTGAAGCGGCTTTGGGTGCGGCTTTACGTTTTCTTTTAAGGGAAGCACATGATCATGGAAAGATTAATTTGCTTAATCGTGACAATCCAGAACAAAATTGTGGTTTGATCATTTTAGGTATGGGAAAGTTTGGTGCAGGAGAACTTAATTATTCTTCTGATATAGATCTTATTATTTTTATTGATGACACGTTGCCTCATGTTAGTGATTTTTGTGAAAGTGTCGATATATTCTCTAAAATAGTACGTCAATTGATCCATATCATTCAAGCTCGCACTGCTGATGGATATGTTTTTCGGCTTGATTTGCGACTTCGTCCTGATCCGGGTTCAACGCCTTTAGCATTACCGGTAGGAGCAGCTTTGCGTTATTATGAAGGGCGTGGACAAAATTGGGAACGTGCAGCTATGATTAAAGCACGTCCGGTGGCAGGTGATATTATTGCAGGTTTTAATGTACTGAAAGATCTTTCACCTTATATATGGCGAAAATATTTAGACTATGCTGCTATTGCTGATATTCATTCTATCAAACGTCAAATCCATGCGTATAAAAATTATGGTCAGATTGCTGCTTTTGGCCATAATATAAAATTGGGAAGAGGTGGTATTCGTGAGATTGAATTTTTTGTTCAGACACAACAGTTAATTGCAGGTGGACGCTTTCCTCAATTGCGTGGACGTGAGACAGTTGCAATGTTGAAAGAACTTCATAATCTTGGTTGGATTGGTAAGGAAACCAGAGATAGCCTTATAAAAAGTTATGCTTTTTTACGTAATGTTGAGCACCGTATTCAAATGCTTGCAGATGAGCAAACGCATATTTTACCAGAGGATGTTTCTCAATTCACTAGTGTTGCATATTTGATGGGGTATAACAAGAAAGACTGCTTTATTAGTGATTTATTAGAAACACTTAAAATAGTTGAAAAACATTATGCAGCGCTATTTGAGCATGAACAAGAACTTGGCTTGGAAATTGGCAATTTAGTTTTTACAGGTGAAGAAGATGATCCCGAAACACTTATTACATTAAGTCGTTTAGGTTTTGAAAGGGCTAGTGATATTTGTCGTATTATGCGCACGCTGCATTGTGGGCGTTATAAAGCTACTCAATCTGCTGAAGCACGTGAAAGGCTAACGGAACTTACACCAGCACTTTTGAAAGCTTTCGGTGCTACTAAAAGAGCTGATCAGGCGATGTTGCGTTTTGATAGTTTTTTGCAAGGTTTACCTTCAGGGATTCAACTTTTTAGTTTATTGCAGTCTAATCCATCTCTTTTGAATATGTTGGTACGTATTATGGGAGCAGCTCCTCGCCTTGCGGAAATTATTACACGTAAACCACATGTTTTTGATGGAATGCTAGATCCAACAATTTTTTCAGAATTACCGACAAAAGCTTATCTAGAAAATCAAATTAATTATTTTCTTGAGGGTGTAACTGCTTATGAAGATATTCTGGATCGTTTAAGAATTTTTGCAGATGAGCAACGTTTTTTGATTGGTATCCGGCTTTTGAACGGTACAATTACAGGAGATAAAGCAGGCTTTGCTTTTACTACACTTGCAGATCTTATGATTGCAAAAACGATTGCTGTTGTTCAAGAAGAATTTTCTCGTTGTCATGGTCATGTTAAAGGAGGACGTATTGGCATATTAGGTATGGGTAAGCTTGGAAGCTGTGAATTAACTGCAGGCTCAGATGTCGATCTTATTGTGCTTTATGATCATGATGAGGACGCAGAAAAATCTGATGGAGAAAAGCCTCTTTATGTTTCCCAATATTATACTCGTCTAACACAACGTTTTGTTTCTGCTTTATCTTCTTCTACAGGTCAAGGTGTCCTTTATGCGGTTGATTTACGATTGAGACCATTGGGCAATAAAGGGCCTGTTGCTGTTTTTTTTGAAGTTTTTGCAAAATATCAGCGTAAGGAAGCATGGATATGGGAACATCTTGCTTTAACCCGAGCACGGGGTATAGCTGGCGATGCTGATTTTTTACAAAAATTAGAAAATGAGGTTCGTGCAATTATTGCACTTCCTCGCGACAAAAAAATGATAGCAAAAGAAGTACGTGAAATGCGTGCTTTAATTGAGCAAAAAAAACCACCAAAAAATCGATGGGATTTAAAAACTATACCTGGTGGAATTATGGAGCTTGAATTTATTGCTCAATATGCTCTTATAACTCATATGATTGAATTCCAGATTGGAACGACGACTGCTGATATTCTTTCTCATTTACCGAAAAGTTTTCTTGATCAATCACTTATTTCTGAATTACATCACGCTTATTGCCTTTATACAAATTTGAGTCAAATTATACGCCTTTGCTTAAATGATTATCTTAATCCTGATGATATGCCGCCTGGACTAGGTGACCTCTTGTTGCATAGCGTTGGTGAGCCTGATTTGCTGCGCGTTGAGAAATTTATTGAAGAAACAGGCCAATCGGTACATTCAATTTTTACACAGGTGTTTAAAGATTGAACACGCTTTATCATAAAATCATAAAATTTCCATTTTGTCAGAAGATTAAATTGTACAAAGTGTTAACTCAATTCTCGAAAAGCATTCATGATAGGTCTTAAGAACAAGAATTCGCAAGATGCGATTGTTGTTATCTTGAAAGAGACATCAATAGGGGTTCTCTTAATTGCGAAATCTCGCAAAGGTATTTGTAATATAGCTTTAGGCGATACTGCCGAACAGTTATTACAGGAATTGAAAATAACCAATGTGCAATACAATATTGATGACAATGTATTAAATAGAGAAATTGCGCATATTGTAGCAATGGTGGAAACTCCTAAATTGGTAGAACATCATGATTTGCAATTAGATATTAAAGGTACAGCTTTTCAACAAAAAGTGTGGGGTGCATTATGTGAAATACAGTGTGGGGAAACGGTTTCTTATAAAGAATTAGCGCAACATATCGGTATGCCGAAGGCTGTTCGTGCGGTTGCAAATGCGTGTGCACATAATAAGTTGGCATTAGTCATTCCTTGCCATCGTGTGATATACAAAAATGGCGCTATTGCAGGTTATCGTTGGGGTATTCAACGAAAACAAATTTTGCTTCATCGAGAACGGCAAGAATATTTTGTTTGAAAATTTTAATTTTGTTGAATTGGCATTGTAATAGTTACAGTTGTACCTTTTTCTTCTTTAGAAGTAATTTCAAGTTTTCCTTTGTGTAGTTTAACGAGAGAACGAGAAATAGCTAACCCAAGGCCTGAGCCGGTATGAGTTTTGGTAAATTGATTTTCAACTTGTTCAAAGGGTTGCCCAAGTTTTTTTATTGCTGCTTGAGGAATACCAACTCCTGTATCTTTTATTTTAAAGATAAGGTTATTTTCTTTCTGGAAGGCACAAACATCAATATTGCCACCAGAAGGTGTAAACTTAACGGCATTGGAAATAAGATTAAGGAAAATCTGTCTTATAGCACGGCAATCAACTTCAGCATGAAGTTTTGGTGCAATATTTTCTGTAACGGAAACCTTTTTTTCTTGTGCTTGTGGGGTAAGTGTTCGAACTGCTTCACTGATGATTGGTCCAAGATCAATATTTTTACAATCAAGAGTAAATCTCCCAGCTTCGATTTTTGACATATCAAGGATATCATTGATGAGAGTTAAAAGATGAGTTCCTGAATTGTGAATATCACGCATATATTCTTTATAGCGTTGTGAACCAAGAGGACCAAAGGTGGATTGCAACATGATATCTGAAAAACCAAGAATAGCGTTAAGAGGAGTACGTAATTCATGGGATATATTGGCTAAAAATTCTGATTTAGCTTTATTAGCACTTTCAGCTCGCTCTTTTTCTGCTTGCAGACTTTTGTTCAGTTTTTCAACCTCTGTTGCACGTTGCTGGGCATTTCCTCGTGCACGTTTGAGTTCTTGAATGAAAGAAAAAAGGCTTTTTTCGCTGTTTTTAAATTTTTCTTGCTGTTGTTTAAGTTCGGAAATGTCAGTACCAGTGCAAACAAGCCCCCCATCTTGTGTACGCCGTTCATTAATTTTGAGCCAACATCCATCTGCAGTTTGGCGAATACTGGTTAGGTTACCAGTTCCATCTTCTTTGAGGAGATATTCACTAATAGCAGGACGTGCCATAGCTTCAACAGTCGCACGTTGAATGCCTGATTGCAGCATTTGTTTTGGGATAGCTGCATATTCGCAAAATTTGCTATTAGACATAACTAAACGCCCTTCAGAATCCCACAATACAAAGGATTCTGAAATATTTTCAATAGCATCGCGAATACGAAGATCAGCTTGTGCTGTTTGTTCAGCAAGTTGACGTTGTTCGCTAATATCGAAGGAAATACCAACTAAATGAGGCTCTTCTCCTTCAGTAACTTCGGCACGAAAACGCATCCATATATAATGACCATCAGCATGACGCATGGGAATATTAATATCGATGTGTTTTTTTTCACCGCTCATTAATTCCTGAGCGAGATCAAAGAAATTAGTATCAGTTGGGTTGATGATGGCAGTAATTTGAGAGATTGACAGCAACGCATCTTGAGGCACATAACCAAGCATTTCATACATGGCTCGTGACCAATATACTCGACCGCTTGCCATATTCCAATCCCACAACCCACAACGTCCACGCATCATTGCCATATCAATACGGTTTTGATTTTTTTCTGAAACCAGATCCATATTATGTGCGCGTGAAACTTGGTTATAATATGCATAAAGAAGAGCCAGTATAATACCGGTGGTTCCTATGAATAAGGTCATATTTAATGAGAAGATTTTACGCCATTCCATATAGATGTCGTGTGTTTTTTCACTCATAAATACGCTATATTGACTATTTTTTGTTTGGCTAAGTAAAGCTAAGGCAGGTTCTGTTCCTATTTTGATTTGTGTAGCGCCAGTGTGCTGTTTAAGAGACTCTAAAGCGGCATTTTCAGAGATGAAATTTTTTAAAGGTTTTCCTAAGATTACCTCTGAACTAGATGAAGCTAAAACATTTTCATTTTGATCGACTATAGCGATTATAGTATTGGTATTGACAAGGTTTTGGTTACGCAGATCAACAAGGATATCTTCTAAATGACTATGAGAAAGACTAGTAGTTTTTCCTTGCTTGGTAACGGTAGATAAGTCACGATCAATCGTATTTACGATGTAAGCAGCTAATAGATTCATTGTAGAGCGCGTATCTTTATCAATTGTATGGCGTAAGTCATAAATTGACACAAAGCGGACTGCTGCTAACACAATGAGAAAAAGAATGATGATAAATGGGATAGACCGACGTAGCCAAGGCTCAATCGATAAAAGTTTTTTATGAATTGAACCAGAAAGTAAATCAATATACGCTTCCTGTGCCTTGCGATTTTGAACGCTCGGCTTTGAATCGGAATATATTCCTGTGGGCGCATTATATACGTCCAATTTCTCCATTTCTGGTTCCTCTAATCATGAATAATATGACTGGAAAACTATTTCTGTACTCATAACAAACCAGTGGGTACAGTGAATCAAAACAGGAGTCTTCTGTCTAGTCTTTTTTTTAGGAGAAAGTAATTTTACTGCTATGAACGTAAATTATTGAATATTGAAAACGCTTTAATATTGCTCATAAACAAGCTTGCACGACTTGTTTATGAGCTTAGCGTTATTGAATAGATATTTCTAAATTATCTTCAAAACATTTTATAATATATTGATTATAAATATATTTTAATTGAGCATACGATTAATAATATCTGCTACATCACTTGACAATTTAGGTGCTGCTGCAATTGTTTTTAATGCAGTTTCAAGTTTCTGCTGCCGAATGGGCTCCCATTGTCGCCAGGAGCGCATAATTGTTAATAATCTCGAAGAAAGCTGTGGATTCTTTTTATCAATTTCTAAGATGATTTGGCAAAGGAAATGATAAGCTGCTCCATCAACTCTATTAAAACCTGTTTGGTTTCCTGCTGCAAAGGCACCAATCAGGGCACGAACTCGATTAGGATTATCCTGTGAAAAGAGCGGATGTTTCATAAGTTTTTGAATCTGGCTAAGTGTTGCCTCTCCAGCAACCATTGCTTGAATAGAAAACCATTTATCCATAACCAAAGGATCGTGACGATATCGGTTTTCAAAATCATTTAAGGCGTCTTGTGCTTGTTTACTTTCATTAAAGCGTTGCACTAAAATCGTTATGCTGGCCACGCGGTCAGTCATATTATCAGCCATTGCATATTGTGTGGCAGCACGGTCTGGTTTGTTTTCTGCAATAGAAAGATAGTCTAATATAACATTGCGTAATGCTCGTTTTCCAATTTGTGCAGTGTTTGGTGAATAAGGCTCTTTTATCTCCATCTGTGTATAGATTTTTGTTAAGAGTTCTTGATGAGTGTGTGCGATAGAAGCTAAAAATTGATTACGCACGTGATGAATACGATCTGGATCGACATTTTCAGCAAGTGTGCGAGCAAGTTCAACTTCGCTAGGTAAGCTTAAGCAAAATGCACGAAATTCAGGTTCAAGATTTTCATCTTTAATGATCATTTCGATGAGTTCTAGCAAATTAGAGGGCATGCCACTCTTTTCTAGCGTTTTATCTTTAATTACTTGAATAAGGGCTTGCGTTATCAGATGGTTGAGTGATTGCCAGCGATTAATTTGATTACTATCGTTTTTAGCAAGAAAGATCAGTTCATCTTCATTGAATGGGGTTTGTAAAGTAATAGGGGCAGAAAAATTTCTGAGAAGTGATAAAACAGGCTTTTCACTCAATCCTTTTAATGTAAAGGTCTGAGTTTCTTGAGATAGTATCATAACATCTGCTTGAATATTTGCATCAGATTCATAAGTTAACGCTTCTCCCTTATGCCCCAGTAAGCCAAAAGCGATAGGAATGAGCATAGGTTTTTTTTCGTTTTGTTGTGGTGTTGCTGGAATATGTTGTTTTGCATGAATCGTTAAAACGCCATTGTTATAATCACTATCGATTTTCACATTAGGCGTACCAGCTTGTTCATACCACAACATAAATTGTGAAAAATCTTTACCAGAGACTTCAGCAAAACAGGTGATAAAATCCTCAATAGTGCATGCTTGTCCATCATGGCGTTGAAAATAGAGATCCATACCTTTACGAAACAGAGTAGGGCCTAAAATAGTGTGCACCATGCGGACCACTTCTGCTCCTTTTTCATAGATAGTCGTAGTATAAAAATTGTTGATTTGACTATATTGACGAGGTCGTACAGGATGAGCCAATGGACCAGCATCTTCAGAAAATTGTGTAGCTTTCAGAGTTTTTATGTTTTCAATTCGCTGTAGGCTGCGTACATTTTGATCTGCAGAAAATTCCTGATCGCGGTAAACAGTTAATCCTTCTTTTAAACAGAGTTGGAACCAATCACGGCACGTAATACGATTTCCCGTCCAATTGTGGAAATATTCATGTGCAATAACGCGTTCAACATTTCGGTAATCATGGTCGGTTGCTGTTTCATGGTCTGCAAGGACATATTTATCATTAAAAATGTTTAATCCTTTATTTTCCATCGCACCCATATTGAAATCTGAGACAGCGACAATATTGAAAACATCAAGATCATATTCGCGTCCAAAGCACTGCTCATCCCAACGCATAGAGCGCTTGAGTGCATCCATTGCATAGATTGCTCGTTTTGTTTTTCCTTTTTCTACATAGATGCCAAGTTTGACACGCCGCCCAGATTCCGTGGTAAAATGATCTTCTAACTCATCAAGATCTCCACCAACTAGAGCAAAGAGATAGGATGGTTTCGGATAAGGGTCTTCCCAAATGGCAAAGTGACGGTTGTTATCAAGGGTTCCTGTTTCAACAAGGTTACCATTAGAAAGCAAGATAGGAATTGTGTGAGAATCTGCTTCAATTCTTACTGTATAAGTGGAAAGAACATCTGGGCGGTCATAAAAATAAGTAATACGGCGAAAACCTTCCGCTTCACACTGTGTGCAATAAACACCGTTTGAAAGGTAAAGCCCCATGAGTTTGCGGTTATTTTCAGGGTTTAATTCTGTAACCAATTGCAATGTAAAAGGAGAAGTAGGTGGAGTTGTAATTTCCAGATATGAAGGGGTGCTTTTGTAAGCATTTTCAGCTAATTTTTCACCATTTATGGCAACAGAAATTAGTGTAAGTTCGTCACCAGAAAGTACCAAAGGTGTTAATTTTTTTATATTTTCACGAGGCTCAATCAGTAATGTTGCTGTAACACGAGTTTTTGTTGGCTCTAAGCAAAAATCAAGCTGCGTTTTGGGTATAGTGTAAGGTGTGGGCTGATAATCTTCCAAACGATAAGTGGGAATAGTTGGTTGTTTCATAATTTTTTCCTTATTGTATTTGGGAATATGAGTAATTAAGCGTTTATGTTTTAAAAGAAGGAAGATCAATGAGTTATAAAAGATTATTGAGACGGTCTTTTACTTCTAGAAAATCCATCCATGTAAGCTTTTTTTGACTAGGGGTTCGTAAAAGATAAGCAGGATGAAAAGTTGGCATAACAGGTATTTTAACGTTATTTGCGCTCTCATAGATTTGCCACTTTCCCCTTATGCGTATAATTCCGCCTTGAGCCCCCGTAAGAAATTGTGCAGCAGTTCCTCCTAGCGCAATAAGAACACGAGGGTTAGCTAGCTCAATTTGTCGTTCAATAAAGGGGCGACATAATGCAACCTCTCTTGGTGTTGGTGTGCGATTTCCAGGTGGGCGCCATGGAATAGTGTTTGCTATATAAACATTTTTTCTTGTTAGACCAATAGATGCCAATATTTTGTTAAGTAGCATTCCTGCTTTTCCAACAAACGGAATTCCTTGTATATCTTCGTCTCGTCCTGGTGCTTCTCCTATAAGCATAAGTGGACTTCCTGCTGTTCCATCTGAAAAACAGGTGTTTTTAGCTGTCAGTTTTAATGAGCAACCATTAAAGGCGAGGAGGGCAGATTTTAATTCGTCAAGTGTATGGGCATTTTTTGCCATCTCTATGGCTGAGAGCGTGTCATGTGTTTTATTGTCAAGGTTATGCGGTGGTTTGTTATGCAGTTTTATGGGTTGGGAAGTTTGTTTATGATGGATAATATCAACTGCTTGTTTTGATTTTTGCTCTAAAATAGCAGATTGGCTAAAACGGTCAATTGGCGTATCGTTAAGCGCAGCATCTACACCACTTTCTTTATAAAAGCTTAATAGTTCTTCATATGAGATTAAACATTGAGTTTGTTCTGACATTTCGCTTTTTTACTTGTAACCAATTCATTAATGGATAAACCAAGCAGAATTATTCTTCAAGCTTTATAATGTATTTTATTACGAATGAAGGTATAGTAATATTGTTTGATGATTTCTTAGAAACTAGCCTTAATGAAATTATAAGATTCAATAATTGAAGTTCATAGTTTTTCTTTGGCGTGCAAATGATTGGAACTTTTATCTATGCCCTTATTGATACACAGGTTTTCTGTATGATTTATGCGATGTGAAAGATGTAAGGGTATAATTTATATTTTGTATTTGCTAAAAGTGCGTGATGGATCATTGCAATGTATTTATACGTTTTAGTATCATGCGATTACTCTAAAACCAGTTATTTTATTCCATTATAAGCAGGTCTCATGTGATATAAAAGGATTAAAACAATTTTCAAAAGAAATAGAGTGGTGTTTAAAATTTTAATGCTCTTTTTGAGAGTGATTTAAAAGCAATGTGTAAAGATATTCTTTTGATTTCTTTACGGCTGTCGTTATAGATTTGTTGAATGCCAAATGTGCAGTAATAGCACTTGAAAGGATGCAACCTGTTCCACGCATTCCTCCTTTTAAACGTGGAGCAGAAATATTTATTGCTTGGGTTTTATCAATTAAAATGTCGGTTGCAAAAGCACCATATGCGTGTCCACCTTTTATCAATATATAGCGCGGACCAAATGAAAGAAGTTTTTTGGCTTGTTGTATTGCCTCTTCACAATTAGAAGCTAATGGACTTTGGCTAAGAAGAGCTAGTTCTTCCATATTAGGTGTTAAAAGTTCAATGTGAGGAAGCAGTTTATTAAGCATAATTTCTGTAGTTTTTTCTGTTGTAAGTTTTCCCCCTGATGAGGCAGTAAGAACAGGATCAAAAACAACTGGAATATGGGAGTAGTCTTCTAATACATTGCAGATTTCCACTATAATTTCTTGAGTGCCTATCATTCCGATTTTGATTGCGTGTATAGGATTGGCTTCTAGGGCCACTCGCATTTGTGCGCCAACAAATTCTCCACTCATGGGTACAATTTTGGCAACGTGGTTGTCATCTTGCACATTAACACAGGTGATTGCTAAACTTGCTTTTGTTTGAAAATATACAGCTGTCTCTATATCGCGAACAATGCCAGCACCACCTGTTGGATCAGTACCAGCAACAATAAGAATAGAAGGAATTAACGCCATTTTTGAGTTACCTTCATCCACTGTTGGGTGCGCTCTTCTGGTTTTTTATGTAAAATAATATCGGTTACAACAGCAGCGCTATTAGCCCCTGCTTCCAAAACATCAATTGCGCGCTCTGGTGTTAAACCACCAATGCCAACTAAAGGCAAAGCTCCAATCCGTTTTTTCCATTGTTTGATTTTTTCTAATCCTTGTGGAGCCCATTTCATTTTTTTTAAGATTGTCGGATAAATCGGACCAAGCGCAATATATTCAGGAGAAAAAGACATACTAATATCTAACTCATGTTCATCATGAGTGCTAAGACCAAATTTAATACCATTTTTACGGATTGCAGGAATGTCAGCGTTGCATAAATCTTCTTGTCCAAGATGAATAAAATCGCACTTTTCATCAATTGCTATTTCCCAATAATCATTAATGACTAATTGTGCTCCAAATTTATCGCATATATTTTTTGCTCGTTTTATATGGTGGTTTATTATTTCTATATTTTTGTTTTTCATACGTAATTGTATCAGTTTAACCCCGAGAGGGACCAAGCGTTCAACCCAATCGGCATTGTCAACGATGAGATAAAACGGATCAAGTTTCATGAAAATACTGCTTGCCCAATAACTGGTGTTGAAGGCACAGCTACATTGCGTGCTTCAAGGATTCCTGCTTTGTAACCCATACGTCCTGCTTTAATAGCGTGAGAAAATGCTTCAGCCATTAATACAGGGTCACCTGCTTTGGCAACAGCGGTGTTGAGCAATACTGCATCATAGCCAAGTTCCATAGCAATAGCGGCGTGCGATGGTCGCCCAATGCCGGCATCAATAACAAGAGTAAGATCAGGCAAGTAAGCACGGATAGAACGCAATCCGTCAGTATTACAAGGGCCTTTGGCAGATCCAATAGGAGCACACCAAGGCATAATGACACGGCAACCAGCTTCTAAGAGTTTTTCAGCTACAATGAGATCATCTGTTGTATAAGCAAAAATTTGAAACCCTTCATTGTTTAGAATTTTTGCTGCTTCGACTAAGGCAAAAACATTTGGCTGTAATGTATCCGAATTACCTATAACTTCGAGTTTAATCCAAGGTGTCTTAAAGAGATCTCGTGCTAATTGGGCTGTGGTAACAGCTTCTTTAACAGTATAACAGCCGGCAGTATTAGGAAGTACTGTTACGTTAAGTTCTTTTAAAAATTGCCAAAATTGTCCGCCTTGTTTTCCGCCTGCAGTTTCTCGACGTAATGAAACTGTCACAATTTCTGTGTTAGATTTACGAATGGCTTCACGAAGGATTGCTGGTGAAGGATATTGAGCTGTTCCCAATAAAAGACGGGAAGAAAACTGAGAGCCATAAAAATTCAACATAGTTTCAACCTCCTTGCATTGGACTTAGAATTTCAATTCTATCTCCTTCATGCAAAACAAATTGATTTCGTGCATCTGCAGGAACAACTTCAGAATTTACAGCGGTTGCTAGCCAATTTCCTTCATAACCTAATTTTTCAAGAAGTAAATTGAGGTAAGTTACTTCTGTCTGGAGCATTTGACCATTGACAAATATTTGCATGCTTTATTCCAATGCTAGTTTTACTGCTTGTTTTGCCATTTCTGGAGACAAAAGAAAACCATGTCTATAAAAACCATTAATAGAAATATGATTACCGTGTCTATTAACGCAAGGTAAATTATTAGGATAGCATGGACGTACACCGACACCAGATTCTATAATTTCTGCTTCTGCAAAAGCAGGATGCAAAGTATAGGCAGCATTAAGAAATTCCATCATTGATCTTGCCGAAATTGCACCATTAAAGTCACTTTCAATCATTGTTGCTCCAACCATAAAAATATTATCTTCTCGGGGAACGATATAGAGAGGAATACGTGGATGAAGAAGACGAATGGGGCGAGAAATTTGAATATCTGTACTGCGTATTAAAAGCATTTCCCCGCGTACTCCCCGTATATTTTTGTCTTTTCCTAAACGCGCTATTCCTGTTGCATCAATAATGATGTCAAAGTTCTTTTCAGGTACTCCTATATCAGCAAAAAATGCTCCGTTTTTTATGAGGGTTTCTTTTAAAATAATCAGTGCTTTACGGGGATCAATATGTGCTTCATTTTCATAAAAAAGTGCATAATTAAAACGTTCTGCAAGATCAGGTTCAAGATGCGCTATTTCTGAGCCTTCTATAGTTTTGTGATTATTGGTGCGCACTGAAAATCGTTTAAGTTCTGTTATATCTCGTGTGGGTGCAATGACTAAAGTGCCTTTTTGTATCACAATTTCGGGAAGTATTTCTTTCCACCATTGTAAACCTTGTATACCAAGATCTTCAACAATTGGTTCAGAGCTTTCTCTTTCACAATAAGGCGCTAGCATACCTCCTGCATACCAGCTTGCCGTTCCTATGGGGAATGGGGGGAGCAGATACAGTAACAGTTGCGCCTTTTTGTTGTAACATAAAGGCAACTGTTAAACCGCCTACACCTGCACCTTTTACAAGAATATTTTTCAACCGTTTACTATTTCTTTTTTTGTAGGAACAGCTTCTATATAGAGATCACCGTTCTTTCGATATTGTTCGGCCATGGCGACCATGCCTTCATCTTTCACTTTTTTTGTTTCTACTGCGTCACGGATATCATGAGAAATGCGCATTGAGCAGAACTTTGGTCCACACATAGAACAAAAATGGGTTAATTTATGTGCTTCTTTAGGCAGAGTTTCATCATGAAAAGCACGTGCTGTGTCTGGATCAAGTGAGAGATTAAATTGATCATACCACCGGAAATCAAACCGTGCACGTGAAAGAGCGTCATCACGCACTTGAGCTCTAGGAAGGCCTTTGGCAAGATCAGCAGCATGGGCAGCAATTTTATAAGTGATAACACCAGTTTTTACATCATTTTTGTCAGGAAGTCCTAGGTGCTCTTTAGGTGTTACATAGCAAAGCATGGCAGTTCCAAACCAACCGATCATAGCAGCTCCAATTGCTGATGTAATATGGTCATATCCAGGGGCAATGTCAGTTGTAAGGGGCCTAAGGTATAAAAGGGTGCTTCATGACAAAGAGCTAGTTGTTGTTCCATATTTTCTTTAATTTTATGCATTGGCACATGACCAGGTCCTTCAATCATAACTTGTACGTCTTTTTCCCATGCAATTTTTGTTAACTCTCCTAAAGTCTTCAACTCAGCAAATTGAGCTTTATCATTAGCATCAGCAATAGAACCAGGACGCAATCCATCACCCAATGAAAGAGAAACATCATATGTGCGTGCAATGTCACAAATTTCATCAAAATATTCATATAAAAAATTTTCTTTGTGGTGATACAAACACCACTTAGCCATAATAGATCCACCACGTGAAACAATACCTGTTACGCGATCAATAGTAAGCGGAATGAAAGGTAATCTTACTCCTGCATGAATAGTAAAATAATCAACACCTTGTTCTGCTTGTTCAATGAGGGTATCGCGAAAAATATCCCATGTTAAATTTTCAGCAATGCCGTGCACTTTTTCGAGTGCTTGGTAAATTGGAACGGTTCCAATGGGAACTGGGGAATTTCGAATAATCCACTCACGAATATTATGGATATTACGCCCTGTTGAAAGATCCATAACTGTATCTGCTCCCCAGCGAATGGCCCAAACCATTTTTTCAACTTCTTCTGCCATAGATGAAGTGACTGCTGAATTGCCGATATTAGCATTAATTTTAACACGAAAGTTACGCCCAATAATCATTGGTTCGCATTCTGGATGATTGATATTTTTAGGAATGATAGCTCGTCCGCAAGCAATTTCATTGCGTACAAATTCTGCAGTATAGATTTCTGGTATTGATGCACTAAATGCCTTATTATTTAATGCTGTTTTTTGTTGGTCTTGTTCTGTTAGACCTTCATTTTCACGGATAGCAACATATTCCATTTCTGCAGTAATAATACCAGCACGTGCATAAGCCATCTGCGTAATTGTTTTTCCATTTTTTGCACGCAAAATAGGCCTTTTTGTTCAAAAGCTGGTGTCAGGTTGTTATCGTGAGTATAGCCATTATCTTCAGGTTTGACTAATCGAGCAGGATAAGATTCAGTGTCAGCACGTTCAGATAGCCAATATTCACTGATTGCAGGAAGTCCTTTAGTGATATCAATGACAGCATCTTTATCGGTATAGGGCCCTGAAGTATCGTAAACGTTTAAAGATTTTTCATCACAACCATCTGTCAGTGAAATCTCGCGTAATGGTACACGCACATTAGCAAAGAGAGAACTTTGTTGATAAATTTTGCGTGAGGCGGGAAAGGGACTGCAACTAACTGATGGAGTGTTTTTTTGCACAAACTTTTTCCTTATAAATTCATAATTAAAAAACGCATTGCAGGATTAACAAAAATGTATTCAACTAATAAGGTGCACTTTAGTGAGGTTGTATATACAATATCACTTTACCCCCAACACGTATTATCTAATCAAGCTCTGAAAATTTCATTGCGAGAAAGCTAATAAAAACTTTTATATATTTTCCAACCATGATCAGAGCATTTTATTTCCTAATTATGATCAGCTTAAATGTTTATGTTGTCAATCGCAAAGATGTGTTCTCAACGATTTTAGAATATTTTGGAAGGATGAAGGCAAAAATCATTGCAAATAATTAGCTAATAACATTAAGTATTCTTTCAAGAAAGCAGCATGAAGAATGTGTTATCATTAATTCACACTATAATATCCAACGTAAAAGATAGAATATTGGTTATTGCTACGTACTCGTGACATATTCCTTAAAGTTCAACGATGATTGGGGTCAAGAGCCAGCAGGACACAATATGTTTGCTAGGCAATATTAGTATAGTGACTTGTTATTTTGAGGAATATAGTTGCTACTCTATAAGTACATATCCTCAATATCAGAGAGACTATTAAAATTCGTAAATTGATTATTGGTTTTTAAATGGCTGTTATTGATAGATAGTCTCGACCTGTGAAAATACGCAAATAAAACTCTTAACGGTAGATCAAGATTTTAAATTAGCATTTAAAGGCACTCACACGATCTTAATAAGAAACTACATTATAAGGAATTGCATTGGCGATCAAAATTTGCACCTAATTTCTTATAACTTATATAGAAGTTGAGATGTGTATTTATCAATACGCTATCGAATTAATTCGTATAAATATTTTCATAAAGCAACCAATTTATGTCATGGGATAATGATGAGTAAATTTAATGCTTTATGACTTTATGGATATTTTTAAGAAATAAAAAAAAACTGGCAGTTTAAACTGCCAGTTTTAAGAGCGTAATTCTTAAAATGCTAGAATGAGCGCTGGAAGCGAATCATACCTTGTAAAGCATTTTTTCCATTTAAAGCAGCTGTATAGTTTCTTTCAGAATTTTTGTCAGCGAAACTGCGATTATCATTCCAAGAAACATAAGTTAATTCAGGTGTAATAGTGAAACCTGGAACCAATGTGTATGCAATATTAACAGAGGTTGAGAAAGTTTTTGCAGCACTGTACGAAATTTGAGCATTTAGATTTGCTTTTGGCGTAATCTTATAGGTTGCACCAGTCCAAGCAGCCCATTTACCGCCCCAGTTTGCATAAATTGTGGTGTTTTCTCGTGATAATATATGGTCATCACTTTCGGTATAATAATCAAGGTTGTTTTTATAACCACCCATGGCCCAGAGGCTTAAATAGTCGTTAACATTGAAGTCAACACGCATTTTACCCGCCCATTTTTTATAGTAAGCGTCATAAGCGGCAACTGTTGATACACCTCCCCATTCTTGGAAAAATTTCATACCCAAAAGAATATTTGGAGTGTAACCTTTTATGCTTTTACTTGGAACGTCAACAACATTGGTAATTACACCATCTTTATTAACGTAGTAGTAATCATTTCCAGAAGGGCCTGAAGCATTACCTGCCTCAGCTCCGATAATAGCAGAAAAACCAGTGTTGCTATTGAAAGTATAAGAAATAACATTGGTACGTGTATTTCCTGCTGGTGCTACAAGGTCATCATTGATGACGTTACCATAAAAACCAGTCCAGTGATTGAAAATTGTGTCATCAAGACCTACACGAAAACCACCAAGCTCAATATAAGCAGAGCGAAGCTGTCCACCATTTTTATCTTTTCCATTGTTCCATTCTGAACGGATCTCTGCATATGAACGAAGTGTTCCTAATTCGGTTTCAGAAGCAGTTTGAAAAATAAGGGTCAAGCGTGAAGCTACACGGTAGGTTTTTTGATCATTATTTAAATCGGCATTAGTTTTTGCATTGATCTTATCACCACTTTTGAAGTCAGCACGAACATAACCTGATAAACGAATGCACGTCTCTGTTCCAGGAATATAGAAATATCCTGGACCATATGCATCACAAACACGCACATATTCTATAGGCTTTGATTGTGCAATAACTGTTGCATCAGCTTGTGCACTAGAAATTTCTGCAAGAACTACCGTAGAGCCTAAAAGAAGAGCTTTAATATTCATAATTAATTAATCTCCGATTGAAGTTTAGTTTTAAGGGTAAAATCATGCAGTTTTTGAATTGATTAAGAAAACGACATCAAAAGAGATTCGACCCCCTCATCAATTACAACATACTAGTCTTTGCTCGATATACATAATACGAAATGGTTTTATTAAAAGTTATCCATGTATTATTTCGGTTATTGTGGCAAAAATGTTACAATATATCTCCTGAGTGTTTATTTGTTAATTTTTCGTCTTAAATAAGATACAGAAAAAAACAAAATTTTAGATTTTTTAAAAAAAATCGAAAATGTCTTGAACTTTTTATCGATACCGTTTATGCACCGCTTTTGGAGAGGTGGCCGAGTGGTCGAAGGCGCTCCCCTGCTAAGGGAGTAGGGCTCAAAAGGCTCTCGAGAGTTCGAATCTCTTCCTCTCCGCCAGATTCTAATAAAATCAAAGAGTTATGTAGAAGCTAGGGATTTTTGATTCTATTAACTTATTTGTTGTTATCCTGCTCTTTTTGAGATTTTTTGATTACTTCTATTGTAAATTGTTTTCTGCCAATTGTTTTAGATTTAGGTGAAGTGATTGCTATAATATTCTTAATTTAGCCAAAAAGTGCTTTCATTTGTGAAATAGTAGCTTTTGCATTAGTTTACGCGGTATTATTCATTTTCTTCATCTACATACGCTGATTTTTGATATTTGCTTAAGGTAGACTTTATAAAATAATTTACAAAAGTTTTGCGTAATCAGTTTTGTGCTTTTTGCAAATAAAGGTCTTGTGTTAATTGGGATGACTTTAAATATTATAACTTATCCATGCCAAATTGACGAAATAGCTGTTTAAGATTAGCTCTTTTTTATTTTTATCAATTTTTATTGTAAAATATTACTCTTTTAAGGAAAGTGTAGTGACTTTTTTAAAGATAAGTTGAAAGCTTTATATTCTAAGTTTATTATAAAGCTCAAGTCATTAAAATATCAAAAAAACAATATATTATGGGATTTGTGCTTTAATTTTTCTATTTATAAAATATATCAGAAAAATACACTATTTTGTGTTTATAAGTAAGTTGCTGTCTGTGGTAATATAAAAGGGATATCTGCTTTAGGTAATGTAGAAACGCTTAAAGGACAATGATAAACATCGCGCAAATTTTGCGTCGTTAAAACGGAGGAAGAATTTCCTTCACAATAAATTTTTCCCTGACTGAACAATATCATTTTATCTGCATAGCAGGCAGCCAAATTAAGATCATGCAGGACAGCAAGAACACCACCACCACAACGAGCAAAATTTTGAGCAATATTCATAACAATGAGCTGATGTTGGATATCAAGGTTGGCAATAGGTTCATCTAATATTAGCCAACGAGGGATTTTATTATAAACAGGTGTCCATACTTGGCAAAGTACACGGGCAAGTTGTACTCTAGCTTGTTCTCCACCTGATAATTCATGATAATACCGGTCACTATAGTTAGCTAAACCAACACGTTCTAAAGCTTTTTTAGGCAAAATTTTCAATTCTGTTTTTGTTATATCACGTTGGTGAATAGAAAGGCCGAGTTTTACCACTTCATGAACTAAGAATGGAAAAGCTAGTGTTGTTGATTGCGGTAGAACTGCACGCATCATTGCCATTTTACAAGTTTTTGTCTTGGTAATATCATGACCATTCAATGTCATTTTTCCTCTGTAGGGAATCTCTCCACTCAATGCTTTAATGAAAGTGCTTTTTCCAGATCCATTTGGACCAATAATGACAGTGAAAGTACCACTTTTAATTTGAAGATTAATGTGATCGATAATGTATGTTTTTCTGCGTTGAATGCAAAGATTAATTGCCTCAATCATAAAACATTTATCCCCCGTTGATATATGAGAATCCAAAGAAAGAAGGGTGCTCCAAAGAGTGCTGTAACAATCCCGATTGGTAATTCTGCAGGGGCAATAATAAAGCGCGCAAATGTATCAGCAGAAATAAGCAAAGCTGCTCCTAAAAGAATAGAACAAGGAATAAGATAGCGATGATCAGGCCCAATAAGCAGGCGTAAAATATGTGGGACTATAATGCCAATAAAACTAATGCCACCGCTGACAGCAACTGCACCACCGCACATAAGAGCAACAAGTATAATAGAAATATTTTTAACTTTTTGAATATGAAAACCAATATGACTGGCAGCAGCTTCTCCAAGAGACAAAGCATTTAGTGCGCGTGACAAGAATGGAGAAAAAAAGAGACCAATTCCAACAAAAGGTATAATAAACCCAACTTTTAACCATGTCGCACCCGCAAGAGATCCAAGGTTCCAAAAGGTAATATCACGCAATTGTTGATCGTTTGCGATAAAGATTAAAGCTCCAACGATAGCACTATTTAAAGCGCTGAGAGCAATTCCCGCAAGAAGCATTGTTGCAATAGAAGTACAATTATGACGTGTTGCGATTGCGTAGAGAGTAATTGTTGATAAAAGTCCGCCCAAAAAAGCACTTATAATGACTTTATAAGATTCTAAAAAAGGCGGAAATAGGGGCGGAAAAGTAACACCTACAACAATTGCTAAAACAGCACCAAGACTTGCACCTGCTGATACACCTACAATTCCAGGATCAGCAAGGGGATTACGGAAAATTCCCTGCATAAGAACGCCAGAAACAGCTAAAGCTGAACCAACTAATAAACCCAAGATGATACGGGGAAGTCTTATATCAATAAGCACAAGATAATCATGGGTTTTACTGCTTACTGAAGAATCTTGTGTAAGAATCGCATGAATAAGATTAATAAAAGAAACATTAGACGCGCCGTTTAATAACCCTACTAAAATGCTAAAAATAAGGAATATTATTAAACTTAATAATGCAATTTTTCCTCGAATTGCATGCTTTTCTTTTTTAATTTCAGGTGCTTGTGCTGTTGAGATGCTATTGATCATTTTTATTAGCTCTTGCCATTTTAATTCTCACTATAAAGCAGATTAATCAGTTCTTTTGATGCCTCTGCAGTACGTGGACCAAAACTTAAAAAATACATAGCATCTATTTGTTTAATAGCATGATTTTGTGCTGCGGGTGTAGCTTGAATTGCTGGTATAGCTAAAATTTGATCAATTTGGGATGAATTTTTGGGATGTGTCATAAGCAAGATAACATCGGGATTTGATTTTAATAAGGCCTCATTATTTAAAGGTTTATATCCTTTATAACTAGAGATGGCGTTAATACCACCTGAAAGTTTTATCATACCATCGGCAGCTGTATTTGTTCCAGATACCATGATACGCCCGTTTTGCATTGAAAAAATAACAAGAACGCGTTTTGGTTTAGTTACTTTTGCCAAAAGCATATCGTTATCCATGAAGCTACGGTTTATCTTTTTAATTAATGCAGCTGCTTGTGTTTCTCGGTGAAGTGCTTTGCCAACAAGGTGAATTTTTTCTATTACATTTTCACGAGAAAAACTTTCTGGCACAATCACTAACGGTATTGACGTTTTTTTGAGAATGTCAATTGTTAAGGGAGGGCCACTTCCTTCAATCAACAATATACCTTCTGGGGTGAGCGATAAAACTCCTTCGGGTGAAAGGGCTCGCATATATCCAAGCTCAGGGAGTTTGAGTGCTTCTCGGGGGTATATACTCGTACTGTCGCGAGCAATAAGCTGATCTTGAGCTCCTAATGCATAGACAATTTCTGTGAGAGATCCACCAATCGAAACAATTCGTGCATTTTTAGGAAAACTGGTTGTAATTTCAGCGATTGCTTGATGAGAAAAAGAGGTAAAATAAAACAAAATGGAAATAAAAATAAGGTTTGATAATCTGCGCAAAAGAAGTATGGACATTTCTTACCTTACCTTTTTAAAGTAATTGTTGTTTTCTAGTATAGAAGGCAAATCATTCAATAAAGAACGCCAATCTTCACGTTCTTTTTGGCCCTCTTTTCTTAGGCCAAAAAATTGAACAATCATCTCACCATTTTTATCAAAAACTTCTAGTGAACTGACATAACCATCGCGAGTGGGTTTACGAACACGCCATATTTTATCAATACCAGAAACAAGCATATGAAGGTTAAATTTTTTATCAAGGATATTAAGCCAAGGGCCTATTTGTTTAATATTTTTAATTTGTCCACTGAAAATTTGAATGCACCCTTTATTGCCGACAAAACACATAATTGGTATTTCTTGTTGTGCGATTTTGTTTAGCATTATTTCAAGAGATTCTACGCTTAATTCATCAGCAAATTCATTACCAGCATATTTTACAGCATCATGTCGATTGATTTTAAATTCTGAAATAATTTCATGAAGTTGATGTACATCAGTCATTTGTCGCCAACGATCGCGGAATTTTTCAACATTTATATTTGCTGTATCATGTTGTGTGAGGGTAGGAGAGGGCTGAATTTCAAGATTAGGTAACTGATCTTTACTAAGCAATTTTTTAACAAGTATATTCCATTCCTCCATATTTGTTGTATCTTTAGAATAAATTTTGAAGATAGCAACACCGTACTGATCAAAAAATTGCAAACTTTTAGTAGGTTTTCCAAAAACAACCATTTCATATTCAAAACCGAATTTCCATTGTTTTGGAAAGATACGCAAATCGATTTCACCAAGCGTTATAGGAACATGTTGGTTTTGCACAATTTTTTCAAAACATCCTATTTTTTCGTGAACAGCATACTCATTACGTGTTAATACCATAACTGTTCCAATTTTGGGAGCATTTTTAAGGAGAGTAGTCACATCAGCATTTAATTTTTTTGCTTTTTCGGTAGTGCAATAAGCAGCAATAAGCTCTGCTTCAGATATGCCAATCGAAGTAGCAAAATCACGATTATGCATTTCTTTTTTTTCTCGCAGTCTAATAATTTCTTTAGCTGTGTAGGACATAAATTTTCCTTGAATTACTTATTTGAAGTAGAGTTCCCATATTTTATAATCTTAAAACGATAAGCTGAACTATAGCTTTGCAATAGTTCAGCTTACCATCAATCTTTATTATCGATAATAGAACAACCAAAACCAGGTAAATTAGAAACATTAAAAGCGCTTATCTCAATTTTTTGTTTAAGGAAAAAAGAAAATAAAGCGCGATATTTCTCCTTTTTAATATGATTTTTGAAATTTCTAATAAAGATAGTTAAAATTTTTGCACAAGCGATACCTTAAAGTTACGACCTGGCTGACTGAAATAGTCTTTAGGTGGTGGTGGTGCACCCCTAGGTGAAGCAGCGGGAAGATCAGTTGCATTCCAATATTTTTTATTGAAAAGGTTGTAAACCCCAACTCTTATAATAGGGCCTTTTTCACCAAAAGGTTCCCACCATCCCACCACATCAACTAATTTATAACTTGGAGTTTTTGCATAATCGGAATTCTTTTCTACTTTATCACGTTTAGCGGCTAAAGTGAGCATAATATCAGCCCCCCAAGTCTCTTGTGCATACCCAAATCCTATAATAGCTTTTAAAGCTGGGATTGAGTTGAGATATTCATTTTTATCAAGATCTTTTCCTTGTGCGTATGCAAAGGAAAAATTACTATGGAAATTTTGATTAAGAGCTAAAGATGTTTTAGCTTCAATGCCAGAGATACGAACATGAGCACGATTTATGTAATGTTTGCGTGCTAACATAAATTCTCGTGATGGTCCTTTATCTATAATATCAATAAAATTTTTATATTGATTGGTGAAGACGCTGATAGAACCATCAAAATTTACATTTCCGTATTTTATACCAATATCATACCCATTGCTGATTTCTGGCTTAAGATTGGGGTTGCCAGCCGTATAATAAAAAGAGGGATTAACATAGATGAGGTAGAGTTCGGAAACACTTGGTGCACGGAAAGCTTGTGCCCACTGGCCATAAAATGTCACTTGATCATTAGCATCCCATTCTACACGCAATTTGGGAGAAAAATGCGAACCGCCATTTTCTGTAAGCTGTTCTTTAGAAATGGTTGTTTTTTTATAAGAAGGTGTTTTTTGCGGGACGTGTTTGTACCAGTCGTAGCGGATTCCAGGTATAACGCGAACATGGTTATTAGAAAAACCAATTGCATCTTCAAAAGCTAAACTAAAACCATGGCTATGAGTATCTGGTGTATCAGATTGATTGGTATGTAAAAAAGCACATCCACGTGCATTCTCTCTCAAGTGACAATTATCTTGACCAGACGCATATTGATGCAGTTTGGATGCAAAGATGTCAGTAGAAAATTTCAGTGTATGACTGATAGCACCTATATCAATTTTTTTGAGACTATCGGCATTAAAGCCATAATTAATATTACGTATAAGGTTATCTCTTAAATAGTTCCCTTGTGGCTGTTTGATACGATGCCCTTTTAAAACCTGGTTATTTGATAGTTTCTGCCAATAAAGTTGTCCATGAAATGCATCAAAAACAGCATCTCCATTACCACTATAATCGTAGAAAATCGAAAAACGCTCACGATATTTATTATTCTTATCATAAACTGAGCCTGGAGAATATGTTGTGGAGGAAGCATTTAATGAATGAGTGTCTTTATTATAAAAAAAACGTTCTGCTGTAAAACCAACCTTATGATCGCTATTTAAATATTGATGCATTTTAAAAAGCAGATTATTTTGGTCAAAATCAGCAGGATTTGCGCGTGTACGCTCACTTCCGTAAGTATCTACAGTTCCCATATTTTTGCGTTCATGACCTCCTACACGAGATCCTTGGAACAGTAGAAAGGTTTGGTAAAATCGTACTGCAAAAGCTTCATCTATATGCCAGCTACTATCAGCAGAATTGTAACTGCCCTTTGTAAGACTACCCCAATTTTTTTCTTCTGTGAGAAGATCTTCAGGATCAAGAGTACGTAAAGCAACAATTCCACTTAGTGCTCCAGAGCCATAACGGCTAGAATCTGATCCTCTAATGATATCAAGTGTAGAAAGGGCATTAAGGTCAAACATTGAACTCCCACCCTTAACACCACGTACTCCATCATTAAGCCACGGAAGGGGAATGCCATCCATCGTCACGAGAACGCGATTGGCACTTAAACCACGAATTACAAAACTGTCATTATTTGAATTATAAGTTATAGTTGGATTAAGACGTCCAATATCGTGGATATCATTTATTTGTTTTTGTTCAATATCTCGAGCAGTTTCACGGTCAGTTAAAACTGTTACTGTATCCAGAGGATTTATCGTTTCCCTTTTTTCAATCACAATTGGGTTGAGCTCAATTACGGTGTTCGAATTGCTGTTTTGTGAAAAAATAATATTGCTGTTTTGTGCAAAAACGAAAGAGGGTATCCAGATTGATAATGCGCTTAAAGTTATACAACTTTTATAAATACTTTTTGGTTTTATTTGCATAAGACACCATTAAAAATTTTTAAAATTTCTCTTAAATGCCCCGTAACTCTAAAATATTTCACACCACAAAAACCCCGTTCCCCAACCACAAAGATTAGTTAACCGAGCCCTAATGATCCCAATATGAAGTAAAAGTAATATATTAAACATGACAAAAAGCGTCAAGAAAAAAGTTGTAATTTAAAAAGGATCAGTTTTAATACAATTTGGTGCTAATTTAATGTAGAATACTAATGGATGGAGATTATGAATTTTACAAATACTAGGCGGTTATCAATCCTTTGGATAGGGGCGTTTATGAGTGCTCTTTCTTTACATGCTGTATTGGGGATACAGTTTTATTTTCAAAATATTAATGTGAACGATAATGTATTTCCACCGGCGATTATGCTGACTTTTGCACAAGAAATTTCACACCCTAATATTAATACTAATACGGATTTGGAAATATTGCAGTCTAGTGTTTTAGAGCAAGAACAAAAGATATCAGAGCCAGCACTCAATGAGGTTCAATCGATGGAATCTCAATTTTCAGAAGAGATGCAATCTTTGCAAGAACTCCAACCTATTATAGAAAAAAATGATTTTATAGTAGAAAAAACTTTGAAAGAATCTCAAACTTCTAAAATGGCACATAAAGCGCTTGTCAAAAAAGCATTATCAGTGTCAAAAATTGCAGCAAAACAAAGCAATACAAAATCAGTACACTCGTTTGCGGTTAGTAAGAATAATTATACAAAGCTTGATGATGCATTATCTATGCAGTGGTTGGCAAAGGTACAAGCACAATTAGAAAGGCAAAAAAATTATGTTATAAGGCACCGTACTACTCATGCAAAAGGGGTAGTACAATTAGAATTTAAAGTGCATAAGCAGGGGAATATTTTTGCAAGCCGTATTGCACTTTCTTCTAATGATCAGGAACTTGATCGATTAGCCATGGCAGCACTTCAGCGTGTTGGTATTCTTCCTCCTCCACCGCTTTCAAAAGAGAATAAAATTATTAGAATATCTTTAATATTTAACTGATTTTACACAGTTTTATCCGTGAACAGAATATATCTTGTACAAAAAAGATTAGATTAAAGTGCATTGATATTCATTCAAAACAAGTAGATTTTGTTATATTGGGCTTTTGAATCAGCTTTTATGGTGTATATTTTCAAAATTAGTATGGCATTATAATTTATGAAATAAATAGTAGCCAAAAAATTTTTTTTAAATGAATTAAATTGATGATCTTTAGTATCCCGTAACAAGGTGCGTTTTAATATCTGTTGTTCCATGAAAACGTGTTTTGTAAACTACATAATTTTCCATAACGCGCATTACATAGTTACGTGTTTCTGAATAAGGGATCCGCTCAACCCAATCGACAACTTTATCGAGAGATTGTCCTCTAGGGTCGCCATAACGTTCTATCCATTCATTTGCACGACGAGGCCCTGCATTATAACCAATAAAAGTTAATATATAAGATCCATTAAAACGTTCCAACTGTTCACCTAGAAAATGAGCACCTAATGTAGTATTATAACTAGGATCGTTTTTAAACTTTTGCGGTGACCATGCAATCGAATATTTATCTGCAAGTTCTTTTGCTGTTGTTGGTAATAATTGGAGCATACCTTGAGCTCCTGCTTTTGATGTAGCTGTTGGGTTAAATTCGCTTTCTTGGCGTGCAATAGCATAGACGAGAGCTTTTTCTGTTGCAGAAATGTTAGCAGATGGTGGAATGGCACCGATAGGGTGGGATAGTGCACCGACATTTTTCCCTTGAAAAACAGCAGTTTTACCTATTTTAAGACTGGTATGATAGTCGCCCTTTTTTTCTGCCATAACGGCCAGAAGGGCTAATTCCCCAGGGCTCTCTATTTCTTTACTAAGTTCTCTATAAAAAATGTTAGCAAGATTAGCATACTCGGCAGCTTCAAGTCGTTGAATAATTTTTACAGCTTTTCGTGCGCTAAAACGTTGCCGTTCAGCAGTTGTTGGTTTAGGGAAGGAAATGCTAAGCTTTTTTGATTAAGTCGTGAAGCTGCTAATTGACCATAATAAGTTATATTAAAACGGGCAGCACGATGAAAATAATGCCGAGCATTTTCATGATCACCTAAGATTTCTGCTGTTCGTCCCATCCAATAATAACCGCGGGATTTTAAAAAATGATGAGGAGATAACTGAGGAATACGTGTAAAATGGTGCATTGCCAATTTAGGATCATGAAGAAATCTTAATGCATACCATCCTGCATGAAATTCAGCATCAGCTGCTGATGAAGGTGTTAAACCGGTGTAAGTTGCAACCAGTTGATAAGCAATTTTAGGTTTATTTAAGTCGAGCATTTCGCGGGAAATAGTGCGCCGTTCTATCCACCATGCATCAGGGTTAATAAGGCTTGCTGCATCTTTGGGTGCTTTCATCATGAGTGTTGCCGCAGCACTGTATTGTCCAGTTCGTCTAAGATAGCGAATATGAGCAAATTGTAAGAGAGGATCTTGTTTCCAAGATCGATCAACAGCTTGTAATTTTTGTGCAGCTCTAGGGTCATTGTTTGCAACTGCAACAAATGCGTTAAAAAGAGATTGGGCACGAGCTAGCATTGCGATTCGCCCAGCTGAATCAATACGGTTTTCATACAGCATAATCTGCATGCGTTTTAGATGGTCAACAGGTTTTAGTGCAGCGCTTGCGTTTTTAAGGATGAGCTCTTCTTCTTTTGCACTAAGTTGTGCTTTATACCACCATGGTGCAATAATTTGTCGTGCACGGGTGGTTTTTCCAGTTGCTATAAGCGCTTTAGCAAGTGCAGCCATACCTTGTACGGTAAGAGGATGTGTGTGTGCAAATTTTTGAATGATTATTTGTGAAGAACTAGTTTCATTGATAAAAGCACGTTCAGCATTACGTTTCATAGTGGCCATGCCAGGCCACCCTTTTAATTCATTAATTGCATTAAATAGTTCAGAGCTGGGTATGTCAGTATGATTTGATGTGTTGATTGCCCATGTTAAAATATGGCGGTCAAGGCTATTTTTCGCCATTGTGTTACGAAGAGCTATCGTTTTTGCAATATTTTTATTTGAAAGGGTATCTAAACCTAATTTAAGTTGATTGACTGAAATGATGTCGTTAGTCGTAAGATTGTTGTTAATTGTATTATTAGTCGATTTAAATTGGTTCTTAGGTTTTTCTGTTATTGCAAATGGGTAAGGTCGAGCTAAAGGAATTGGTATTTTTTTCGGTGACGAAACTGTTTGAGAAAACGCATTTGAGCACAAAATTGCCAATATTAATGTAGTAAAAATTGGCATGAGAAGATGGACAGAAAATACACGCATCGAAAAATCTTAAGATCTTGCTTTTTTAAGCATTTTATAAACTTTAAAACAAAAAGCGTGAAAGACACGTTAACGGATTATAGTATTTTTAAGAAATATTCTAAATTGAAAAAAGTAATATATTAACGTTGTGAAAGCATTTATGGAATTCTTCTTGTTTCAAGAATAGAGCAGGACTATGCTCTATAATGAGTAGTTTAAAAGACAATTGTTTTTAAGTAAAACTTAAATTGCGAGGAGTTTATCATGCTCGAGGGAGCGTTGACTGCACTTATCACACCATTTGATGAAAATGGTGATGTCGATGAAAAAGCATTTTGCGATTTTGTTGAATGGCAGGTTATACAGGGTATTAATGGTGTAATCCCTGTTGGAACAACGGGTGAGTCACCAACTTTAAGCCATGAAGAACATAAGCGAGTTGTAGAGTTATGTGTTGAGCAGGTTGCTAAGCGTATTCCTGTTGTTGCAGGGGCAGGGTCAAATAGTACAGATGAGGCTGTGGAACTTGCCCAACATGCAGAAAAAGCAGGTGCTGATGCAGTTTTGGTTGTAACCCCTTATTATAATAAACCTAATCAAAGAGGGTTATATGCTCACTTTGCAGCTATTGCGAAAGCTATTTCTATTCCGATTGTAATTTATAATATTCCTGGGCGCTCTATTGTTGATATGAGCATAGAAACCATGAAAAATCTATATCAGGATTTTAACAATATTATTGGTGTCAAGGATGCAACAGGAGACATTGAACGGGTAAGTCAACAACGCAAAGAGTGTGGCAAGGATTTTGTGCAGCTTTCCGGTGATGATAGTACGGCATTAGGTTTTAATGCACATGGCGGTGTGGGGTGTATTTCAGTTTCATCTAATGTTGCTCCAAAACTTTGTGCACAACTTCAAGCTGCTTGTCGTCGTGGTGATTATAAGATGGCATTAGAATTAAATGATCGTTTGATGCCTTTAAATTATGGGGTGTTTGTTGAACCAAATCCAGCAGGTATTAAATATGCTGCTGCAAAATTAGGGCTTTGTCGTGATACTGTTCGTTTACCGATTGTTCCATTAGAAGATACTACAAAAAGAATTATCGATGCGGCTTTACAACATGCTGGTCTCATCCAATAATAAGATGGTATTGAAATAACCATGAACAGAAAAAAAAATGCACTAGCGCGTACAATAATTGCTCATAATCGTAAAGCTCGTTTTAATTTTGAAATTTTGGATAATCTTGAAGCTGGGCTTGTGCTTCATGGAACTGAAGTTAAATCTTTACGTTCCAATAATGCTAATATTTCTGAAAGTTATGCTAGCTTTGAGAATGGAGAGTTATGGTTGATCAATGCCTATATTCCTGAATATACGCAAGCTAATCGTTTTAATCATGAACCACGTCGTTTACGTAAGTTATTGCTTTCAAAGCGCGAAATGGCACGTTTTTTTAATGCAGTTTCTCGTGAAGGGATGACCATTGTTCCACTTCAACTTTATTTTAATGAAAAAGGATGTGTGAAGTTAGAGATTGCTATAGCGCGGGGTAAAAAACTTCATGATAAACGTGAAACAGAAAAAAAACGTGATTGGGGACGTGAAAAAGCAAGATTGTTGAAAAAATACGGATAGTTTGGTTGGTTTGTATTTTCTTTTTTATAATAATACTAAAGGAATTTCAGCATTGATCTAAATATGTTTTCGCTGTTTGAAAAATTTGATGAAACATAGCATCTGTCAAACGGTTAGTATTAGTATTATAGCGGGAACAGTGATAGCTTGAGAAGATGCGTAATCTACCAATATTATTTATTGCTCCGTGACCAAAAGGGTGTTCTGGGACTTTTGCATTTAAAGCACGTATGGTTGAATGATGAGCAATGGCGCCAAGGGTAATAACGGCTTTGAGTTGGGGAAGATTTGTTAAAAGAGGTGCGAAAAAATATCGGCAAGTATTAATTTCTGTGCTGGTAGGTTTATTTTCTGGGGGCACACAACGAACTGAGTTAACAATTGCTGCATCAATCAATTCAAGACTATCATCAGGTCTTTCTTCAAAAGTTCCTTGGGCAAAACCAAATTTTTTTAAAGTAGAATAGAGCAGTAGACCAGCATAATCACCAGTAAAAGGGCGTCCAGTTCGGTTTGCTCCACGCAATCCAGGTGCAAGCCCGACAATAAGAAGGCGTGTTGTTGCAGCACCTTTAGAGGGGAAGAATGGGCTCACAGGTGCATTGTGCCAATGGGGTTCTTTCATACGCCAGCCGGAGATAAAGTCGTGTAAACGGGGGCATAAGTCGCAATTTTGCGGTGGTTCTGGGCAAAATGTTGTTAATTGACTGTTCATGGTCGTAGGCATTCGTTATCTTGATAAAAAATTTTTGAATTATTTTATTGGGTATACGGCAGATATTATTTTTGTAAATAACTTAATGATTTGTTTGATGGAGAAAGTATTGATTGGCACAATGTTAAATAAATTCAAAGCTTTTATTTTAGATTAATACGATTATAAATAATACATTACAGCGTTGTAATTCAAAAGATTTTTAAGAAATTTGAATGATTATATAGTTTTAAAGCTTTGGAATCTGAAAGAAACTCACTCTATTAATGGGGAAGGTTATTTTCCCATTTGAAACCAATATCATTCCATTTATTTTTTAAAGAATGCTATTAGTCATTTAAACTTGGTTGATTGTGTTCTTTTTATACAATTATGTTATCAAGAAATTTCTGCAAAAAAATGCTAAAGCTTGCATTGTTTTTCTTGTTTTTTGTTTTGATTATTGTATATACTCTAAATTGAATATTGGATTTTGAACTTTAAGAAAGGGGCGTAAATGGCCCGCGTAACGGTCGAAGATTGTATTGATAAAGTTGATAATCGTTTTGAATTGGTGCTTTTAGCCGGGCATCGAGCGCGCCAGATTTCACAAGGTGCACAGATTACAGTTGATCGTGATAATGATAAAAATCCAGTTGTAGCTCTACGTGAAATAGCAGATGAAACCTTATCACCTGCAGATTTGAAAGAAGATCTTATTCATTCATTGCAAAAGCATGTGGAAGTGGATGAGCCGGAAACGGTTAATGAATTTATTTCTCACTCAAGTGAGTCTGAAAGTGCTTTTGGCACGTCACAGGAAGAGGAAAAATGTTCATTTGACAGTATATCGGAAGAGGGGCTTTTAGCAGGTATTGAAGGTTTGGTTGTACCCGAGAAAAACGACGATTATTAATTTTGTAGTTTATTGAGAGAGAGTATTATATATACTTTATTTAAGAGTGTATATTTTATTTTGAGACCTTTTATTGATAGAATATTCAATAATATTTAAATTATGAAATTTCTGAGGATATGCCTACATGATGCGTCAGCATGAGCTTATCGAGCGGGTGCGACGTTATAAGCCTGATGTAAATGAGGCTTTGTTGAATAAAGCCTACGTTTATGCAATGGAAAAGCATGGGCATCAAAAGCGTGCTTCGGGTGATCTTTATTTTTCTCATCCTTTGGAAGTTGCTATTATTTTAACGGATATGCGTTTAGATGAAGCAACAATTGCTGTTGCTCTTTTGCATGATACAATTGAAGATACAAGCGCTACACGAACAGAAATTGATCAGCTTTTTGGACCTGAAATTGGTAAGTTAGTTGAAGGGCTAACAAAGCTCAATAAGCTTGATTTTGTCTCGAAAAAGGCCATACAAGCAGAAAATCTTCGTAAGCTTCTTATTGCTATTTCTGATGATATCCGTATTCTTTTGGTCAAACTTGCAGATCGTCTTCATAATATGCGCACTCTTGGTGTTATGCGTGATGATAAGCGTCGGTGGATTGCTGAGGAGACGATGGATATTTATGCGCCGCTTGCTGGCCGTATGGGCATGCAAGATATGCGCGAAGAATTAGAAGATCTTTCTTTCTTTTATTTAAATCCAGAAGGTTACCGTATTATTACTGAAAGAATTTCTGAATTATCGGAGTGTAATCAGGATTTACTTTCCACAATCGAAAACGAATTGACAAGACTTTTTTCTCAGCATGGTATTAAAGTTGATGTTAAAAGCCGTCGGAAAAAATCTTATTCAATTTTTCGCAAAATGGAAAGCAAAGCATTATCTTTTGAGCAATTGTCCGATATTTTTGGATTTCGTGTGATTGTTGAAACAGTAGATGATTGTTACCGTGCTCTTGGTATTATCCATACTACATGGCCAATGGTACCTGGTCGTTTTAAAGATTATATTTCTATACCTAAACAAAATGAGTATCGTTCAATTCATACGACAATTGTAGGGCCTTCAAGGCAACGTGTTGAATTGCAAATTAGAACCAATGCAATGAATACGATTGCTGAATATGGTGTTGCAGCACATTCCATTTATAAAGATTATGGTTCTAATTATTCAGCCTCGAAATTGTCGAGAGAAACCAATGCTTATGCGTTATTGCGTCAAACAATTCAATCTTTATCAGATGGAGATAATCCGGAAGAGTTTTTAGAACATACAAAGCTTGAACTTTTTCAAGATCAGGTTTTCTGCTTTACACCAAAAGGGCGGCTAATTGCCTTTCCAAAAGGTGCCACACCTATTGATTTTGCTTATGCAGTTCATACCGATATTGGTGATTCTTGTGTGGGGGTGAAAATCAATGGTCGTATTATGCCTTTAATGACCAAATTAAAAAATGGTGATGAGGTTGATATTATACGTTCACAAGATCAAGTTCCACCGGTAGCGTGGGAATCTTTTGTTGTAACGGGGAAGGCACGTTCCGCAATTCGCCGGGCAACACGTGCAGCAGTGCGTAAGCAATATTCAGGTTTAGGTTATAATATTCTTGAACGTTCGTTTGAATGCGTGGGAAAACCTTTTTCAAAGGATATGCTTAAACAAGTTCTACCGCGTTTGGCACGCAAGGATGTGGAAGATGTATTAACAGCTGTTGGGCGTGGTGAATTGTCTTATGTTGATGTGGTTAAAGCAATTTATCCAGATTATCAAAAACACAATGGAGTGCGTCAGTCGTTTTTAAAATCTGAGGAAAAGGGTCGGTTTAATATTGAAACCTCTCAAAGCATGGTCTTTAAAATGCTTGAAAATGAAAAGGAAGGAACTTCAGAAAAGAAAGATCAATACAAAGCATTACCTATTCGAGGAATTAGTGGAGATATTCCAATACGATTTTCTCCTGAAGGAGCTGTACCAGGGGATAGAATTGTTGGTATTATGCAGCCGGGTGCGGGTATTGTTATTTATCCAATAGAGTCTTCAGCTTTAATGGCTTATGATGATCAGCCAGAACGATGGATTGATGTATGCTGGGATCTTGATACCGAAACAAGCGAACGTTTTCCTGCTCGGATAAATATTTGGGCTGTTAATAGTCCTGGCTCTTTGGCTAAAGTAACTCAGGTTATTTTTGCAAATGATGCCAATATTCAAAATTTATCTTTGATCCGTATGGTTTCAGATTTCACGGAAATTGTGCTTGATTTAGAGGTTTGGGATCTAAAACACTTGAATCGTATTCTTTCTCAGTTAAAAGAAACAGGCTCAGTTAGTGCGGTGAGTCGGGTGCACGGATAAAACACGAGATTTTGCAATGAATACACAAGATGTAATTGATATTTTTAAACAGGCAGATGCGATTCTAGAGGGGCATTTTATTTTAACATCAGGTCGCCATAGTGCTACTTATATGCAGAAGGCGAAAGTATTCATGCATGCTGATCTAACCGAAAAACTATGCTGTGGGTTAGCTCAAAAAATTAGGGACTGTGTTGAAGGAAAAATTGATTATGTAGTTGGTCCTGCGATTGGTGGTCTTATTCCTTCTTATGAAACTTCACGTCACCTTGGTGTACCTTCTATTTGGGTAGAGCGTGAAAATGGCATATTTCAGCTGCGTCGTTTTGAAATCGAAAAAGGGGCAAGAGTTGTAATTATCGAAGATATTGTGACAACTGGTCTTTCTATTCGTGAGACGATTGAAGCTTTAATTAAGGTGAAAGCTAACGTTGTGGCAAGTGCATGTATCCTTGATCGTTCTGGTGGTAAAGTTGATGTTGGAGTTCCGTTAATTGCGCTTGCAGAATATGAAGTGGCATCTTATGCCGCTGATGCACTACCTCCTGAGCTTGCTTGTCTCCCTGCAATTAAGCCAGGAAGTCGCAATATCTAACCATTTTTAAATATGCTCTGTTTTGTGCAAAAACTTCATTGAGATTAATTTGAATAACAAAGATTGTTTTGTACAAATAGTATGTGTATGAGTATCTTATGCTTTTTCATCATCGAAAATTAGTAGATTTTGGAGAGCGTATTCGGCTTTGGTTTTGGTCGCGTCGCTCATTTTGTTATATGCGCAAGCGTATTTTGCGCATATCAGAAACGCCACATAAAGTAGCGTTGGGGTTAGCTATTGGCATTTTTTCAGCTTGCTCACCCTTTTTTGGATTGCATATTATTTTGGCACTATTTTTTTCTTGGATTTTACGCGGTAATTTTACTGCAGCAATTATTGGAACTGTTTTTTCAAATCCGCTAACATTTTTGCCTATTGTTATGATTGATTATAAGATAGGTTATCTATTTTTATCACTTTTTGGAAATGTGGGTAAAATTTCTCTTTCCCAAATTCGCACTATATTTAGTAACTTGACGTTTTCGAAGGTATGGATAATTTTTGGGAATACGTGGGATTCTATTATGCTACCAATGATTTTGGGTGGCATTCTTTTAGGTTTTGTCTTTGGAGGTTTGTCTTATATAGGTGTTTACAAGGCAATAGGTCGTTTCCAGAAAAGAAGGTATCAGAAGATGATGCAAAGAGTGCATTTGCGGCAAGAAAATTCAAGTAATGTTTTATGATTATAGGTCTTGGCAGTGATATAGTTGATATAAGGCGAATTGAGAAAATGCTGGTTCGTTATGGTGACTATTTTATCCAACGCATTTTTACAGATGTTGAACAGGCCAAATCTGAAAATGTCCAAAAAAGTTCTTTTTCTTATGCTAAAAGATTTGCTGCTAAAGAGGCATGTGCTAAAGCTTTAGGAACAGGTATCGCCTGTGGTGTTAGCTGGAAAGACATGGAGGTCGTTAATTTATCGTCGGGAAAACCGACTATGCAATTAACAAATTGCGCGCAGTTGCAATTACAAAAGTTATTGCCTCCTCACCATAACGCTTTCATTCATCTCAGTATAACAGATGATTTTCCTTGGGCGCAGGCAGTTGTTATTATAGAAGCACTTCCACGTGGATAGACGGGGGAAGAGATTGTGCTTTTGTTATTTGAGCATTATGATGAAAAATGAATTTTATTTGTAATAAGAAGGCAATGTATGATGAGTCAAAAAGAAAAAGTACAAAAAAAGAAAGAGAAAGGTGGAGTCTTTGAATTGATTTCTGTTCTCATTCAGGCTCTATTTTTGGCTGTTCTTATTCGCACGCTTTTTTTCAACCCTTTACAATTCCTTCTGGTTCTATGCGTCCTACTTTACTTGTGGGGGATTATCTTTTTGTTTCCAAATATGCATATGGATATTCTCGTTTTTCCCTTCCTTTTTCTCCTCCTATTTTTTCAGGACGTATTTGGGCATCTCAACCTAAACGAGGGGATGTTGTAGTATTTCGTTTACCTAGCAATCCAAGTGTGGATTATATTAAACGCGTCGTTGGATTACCGGGTGATTATGTTCAGGTTCGTCAAGGTGTTCTTTATATCAATGATAAAGCTGTTTCACGCCAATTAATGGGGCAGATTGATGATGCTGACGTAACAGAGCTCAACCGCCCTGTGGATGTTTATCGTGAGACACTGTCTAATGGTGTAAGTTACAATACGCTTGATTTAGGTTTTTTCCCACAGGTTGATAATACAAAAGTTTTTGAGGTTCCTCCAGGGCATTATTTTATGATGGGTGATAACCGTCATAATTCAGATGATAGCCGTTTGGGTGTAGGTTATGTTCCAGAAGAAAATCTTGTTGGTCGAGCAAATTTAATCTTTTTCTCTATAAGTAATGGTTCAAGTGCATGGCAGATTTGGCGCTGGCCGTTTGATGTGCGCTGGGCACGTTTGTTTTCTTTTGTTAACACTATTCACTATTTTCCACTGACTAAGTAGGGTCTAATGATGAAGCGTCACATCATTGATCAGCTTGAAAAGCTGACGGGGCATCGCTTTAAGAATGAAAATAGATTAAAAAGAGCATTGACGCATTCTAGTGTTCAAGGGTTAGCAGAAGGCAATTATGAGCGGTTGGAATTTCTAGGTGATCGCGTTCTTGGGCTTTTGGTTGCGGAGATGTTGTATCAATTTTTTCCACACGCTAGTGAAGGTGAATTATCGGTACGTTTAAATGGCTTAGTGAATACGCAAACATGCGCTGAGATTGCACTAGAAATGGGTTTACCTGATATGATTCATGTTGGTTTTGAAATGAAAAACTTAGAGAATCGCCGGGTAGCTAATATGTATGCCGATGTCATTGAAGCGTTAATTGCTGTAATGTACCTTGATGGGGATTTGGAGTGTGTACGGTCTTTCATTCGAAAATATTGGCAAGATCGTGCAAGGAAGATGGATGCCGGTAGGCGTGATGCCAAAACAGAGTTGCAAGAATGGGCTCATACACAAGATGGTGCACAGCCGCAATATCGAGTTGTGAAGCGTTATGGACCAGATCATGATCCCATTTTTATGGTTGAAGTAAAAGTTTTTGGTTTTGCACCTGAGATTGGGCAAGGCAGTTCTAAACGACATGCTGAAAGAGTAGCTGCTGAAAAAATTTTACGACGTGAAGGTGTATGGCAATCAATAGAGAAAAGTGATCATGAATGATGTTATCAAAACACGCTGTGGTTTTGTTGCGCTCATTGGGGTGCCCAATGCTGGTAAGTCGACATTAGTTAATCAGTTGGTTGGAACAAAAGTTTCAATTGTAACCCATAAGGTGCAAACAACACGAACTTTGGTGCGTGGTATTGTTATTTATGAGAATACTCAAATTGTTCTCATTGATACCCCAGGTGTTTTTCGTCCTCATAAGCGGTTAGAGCACGCTATGGTTTCTGCTGCTTGGGGCGGTGCTAGAGGTGCTGATATCCTGTTAATTTTAATTGATGTTCAAAATGGTCTTTCGGACGAAGTTGATGCAATGTTGAATGTTTTAGAAAATATTAAACAGGATAAAATTCTTGTTCTTAATAAGATTGATACAGTTGCAAGAACATCTCTTTTAGCATTAACCGCTAAAATTAATGAACGAATGAAGTTTTTACAGACATTTATGATTTCAGCTTTAAATGGTTCGGGTTGTAAGGATTTACTTCATTATCTAAGTACAATGATGCAAGAGGGGCCATGGTACTATTCAGAAGATCAAGTTTCGGATATGCCTATGCGTCAACTTGCTGCTGAAATTACGCGTGAAAAACTTTTTCTTCGTCTCCATGAAGAAATTCCTTATTCCTCTACAGTTGAAACAGAAAATTGGGAGGAACGTCCAGATGGATCAGTTAAAATTAATCAGGTTATCTATGTAGAGCGTGATAGTCAGAAAAAAATTGTTTTAGGAGCGGGAGGTGATACAATTAAAGCGATTGGTCAAGCAGCACGTAAGGAATTAATGGAAATCATGGAACAAAAAGTTCACCTTTTTCTTTTTGTGAAAGTGCGTGATAATTGGAGTACTAATCCAGAGCGCTACCAAGAAATGGGATTAGATTTTTTAAAATAAAATGAGATGGAAAGAGCAGGCTATTATCCTTGGTACACGTCAGCATGGTGAAACGAGCGTTATTCTTGAAATTATGACACGTCAGCATGGTCGCTATATGGGAATGGTAAAGGGGGGGCGTTCTCGTAGTATGGCGGCTCTTCTTCAACCTGGAAATTTTGTTGAGGCTGAATGGTGGGCACGTTTGGATGAGCATTTGGGGTTATTTAAGCTTGAAGCGCTTGATTTACATGCTTCAAGATTAATGCTCATACCAGAAGCGCTTTATACTTTGCAGTTGATGGCTTCTCATTTACGCCTTCTTCCCGAACGTGATCCTCACCCTATTTTATATGATATGTTGCATATTTTTATGCAGAATTTTGATGAATGGTTTGTTATCGCTGAATTACTTATACGTTTTGAAATGCGGCTTCTTAAAGAACTTGGATTTGGTCTTGATTTATCTTGTTGTGTTGTAACAGGTTGTCGGGAAAACCTTCATTATGTGTCACCAAAATCAGGACGTGCTGTGAGTGAAGAAGCAGGGTATCTTTGGAGAGATAAACTTTTACCTCTACCGCAGTTTCTTATACAAAGAGCCAGTCGTCCTATTGATTTTAATGATATGAGAAATGGGTTTGCTTTAACAAATTTTTTTTAACACGCCATGTTTGGGAGCCAAGAAGGATACAACAACCGTCTGTTCGCGTTAATTTAATAAACTTATTTGAACGGCGATTTTGTATGAAAGAGTCAATTTACTGATTTTATAAAATAGGTATAATTTAAAATGCAAATCTTAAAAACAATTGCTGAAGTACGGCAATGTATTGCAAAGGAGCAACGTTTAGGATTATCGATTGGTTTTGTTCCAACTATGGGAGCATTGCATGGTGGTCATATTGCTTTGGTGCAACAGGCAAAAGTAATGTGTGATCGAGTGTTAGTTTCTATTTTTGTTAATCCAAAGCAATTTGGACCTCATGAAGGTTTTGATATGTACCCAAGAGATCTTGCGGGCGATTGTGCTTTGTTGAAAAAAGCGGGTGTTGAATATGTTTTTGCACCTTCTACAGAGGAAATGTGGCCGCTGGGAAATGAGACAGTTGTAAGGGTAGAAAAATTATCACATGTTTTAATAGGAAAATTACGCCCAGGGCATTTTTATGGTGTAACCAGTGTTGTTGCTAAGCTTTTTAATATTGTGCAGCCAGATAAGGCTTTTTTTGGGGAAAAAGATTTTCAACAGCTTCTCATTATTCGTCGTATGGTTAAGGACTTAGCTTTTCCTGTTGAAATTGTTGGTGTACCTATTTTACGTGATGCAGATGGTGTAGCAAGCTCTTCACGCAATCAGCTTTTAACATTAGAAGATCGCAAAGCTGCAAAAATTATTCCTGAAAGCGGTGAGGCTGTTGTAAGGCTTTATAGCCAAGGCGAACGATCAGTTAATAAATTGTGCAAAATTGTCCGTGATATTTTACAGCAAGAACCGCGTGCTATCATTGAGTCAATAGATTTAAGAGACATGGAAACTTTATGCATGTTTAGAGGAAAACTGAATAAACCTGCGGTTTTATTACTATGCGTCCGCTTTGGTGAGGTAAGGCTTATTGATCAATATATTTTACAATAGGAAATACAACAATGACTTCATATAAAACTATAAATCGTATTACTGCTTCTGAAATACGCTCCAAAAAGGGTCAAGAGCCAATCGTTTCTTTAATGGTTTACCAGGCTTATAGTGCTCGAATTGCTGACCCATATTGCGACTTTCTTTTAGTGAGCGACAGCGTTGCTATGATTGTGCACGGGTTTGATACAACATTACCTGTCGATGTAGATATGATGATTTTGTACGGAAAAGCCGTTATGCGTGGTTCTCAAAGAGCGCTTGTGGTTGTTGATATGCCTTTTGGTTCTTATGAAGAAAGTCCACAGCAGGCTTTTAAAAATGCGTCACGGATTATTGCAGAAACAGGTTGTGGTGCAGTCAAACTTGAAGGTGGTGTTCATATGGCTGAAACGGTTAGGTTTTTGCACAAACGTGGTATTCCAGTTATATGTCATATTGGTCTCATGCCACATACAGTTCGTTTAGAGGGGTTTAAGGTACAAGGGCGCGATGAGAAGAGTTGGCTCCAGATTGAAGCTGATGCATTGGCAGTTGAGGAAGCTGGTGCTTTTGCTGTTATGGTGGAGGCGGTAGTAGAACCCTTAGCAATAAGGCTTACAGAAAAGCTCTCTATTCCTACTATTGGTGTTGGTGCGTCCAATCAGTGTGATGGGCAGATTTTGGTAATGGAGGATATGTTAGGCTATAATACTTGGTTAGGTTATGGTAGCTGGATGCCTAAATTTGTACGTCGGTATGGTTCTTTTGAGGAAGTAGTGGATACAGCAGTCAAAAATTATGCAAATGATGTTAAATCACGTGCTTTTCCAGCTGATACAGAGGTTTATAAGCATTAATTGGACCCTTAAAAATTCTATAAAAGCGTTTTTTGACGCTGAAATCACATGTAAAAAGGCTTTTTTATGTATTTTTGCAGTTTTATTGCTGACTCTTAATTTTAGTGAAGTCAGACTTATTGATTAATGTATTTTACATATGGAAACTAAAAATGGATTCACATAAAGCTATAAAGCGTGTTTCTTCTTCTGAAATACGGTCGAAAAAGGGACAAGAACCAATTATTGCTCTAACAGCCTATCAGGCTTATAGCGCGCGGATTGCTGATCCATATTGTGATTTTCTTTTGGTTGGTGATAGCGTTGGTATGGTTGTGCATGGTTTTGATACAACACTGCCTGTTACTATGGATATGATGGTTTTACACGGACAAGCGGTCGTACGTGGTTCTCAAAAAGCGCTTGTAGTTGTTGATATGCCTTTTGGTTCTTATGAGAAAAGTCCACAGCAGGCCTTTGAGAATGCATCACGGATTATTGCAGAAACAGGGTGTGGTGCAGTCAAGTTTGAAGGTGGCATTTATATGGCTAAAACAATTGATTTTTTATGCCAACGGGGTATCCCAGTTATGGGGCATGTTGGCCTTACACCACAAGCGGTAAATCGTTTTGGTAGTTTTAAGGTACAAGGGCGCACTGAAAATGATCGGTTAAAGATTGAGGCTGACGCAACAGCGGTTGAAGAGGCAGGTGCTTTTGCTGTTGTATTAGAGGGGGTAGTAGAACCCTTAGCAGTGAAGATCACAAAAAATCTTTCTATTCCTACTATTGGTATTGGTGCATCCAATCAGTGTGATGGGCAGATCTTAGTGATGGAAGATATGTTGGGTTACGGGGCTTGGGTACCTAAATTTGTACGTCGTTATGGTGCTTTTGAGCAAGCAATGGATACAGCAATTAAAAATTATGCACATGATGTTAAGTCACGTGCTTTTCCATCTGATTCAGAAATTTATAAGCCAAAATAAAATTAGGTTTAAGAGAAAACCCTATAAAATATATTAGTTATATGCAGCGTAAGATAAAAGAAATTTTCTTAAGTACGTTTTGCTTACACTAAATTTGAACTATTTTTCATATGATTATTCTGTCTATATCTCATTGATTAATGAGATCCTGAAATCTTTTTGTATATCTTAAAGTATTTGTAGCAAGAAATTGAAAATAAATGATATTTATTTTGTAAGGATAAACTACAGATAATAGAAGAAACAAAGATTATGGATTGGGTAATCTATAAATTAATAGAAATAAGAAGGAAAACAAATTCTGTTCTATTTATAAACCATATTCAAACAAGGTATGATTATAAAAGATAATATGTAATAAAAAACTGCATGAGATATTTTAATATTTATCCAACTGGGGAGGCTATAAGCTAAGATACTTTGCGTTTTATTCCCGTAAAAACAAAAGACAAGTGACTAAAAAGATATGAATATTATCTTTGACTATCTATATCACGAAAGCGGGTTAAAAAGGCATTTTCAATTTGTTGTGTGGAATAGGGCTGCAAATTAAGTTTATCGGGTAAAATATTATTTGGAGAACCAAAATAACGCATGGCTTCTTTTGTGCTAAAGCCAGCAAGAGTGACAGCTTCGTAGAAAGCAGCAATACGATCAGCTTGTTTGATTTTTTTTAATAGTTTGTGAGGTGGATTAACAGGTAAAGAAAAGCGTATGCAGATGGTATCTTGTATGCGTTTTTCGACAAGCTGATACTGTTTTCCTATAACAGCTTTAAAAGGTGAAATCATATCACCAATAACATATTCTGATGCATCATGGAGAAGAGCTAAAAGACATTCGTCATTGTGGGATTGTGGAAAGAGTATCTGAAATATTTGTTCTACTAAAAGTGAATGTTGCGCGACAGAATATGTATGCTCACCGTGTGTTTGGCCGTTCCAGCGTGCAACACGAGAAAGGCCGTGTGCGATATCTTCAATTTCGATGTCAAGAGGAGAAGGATTAAGTAAATCAAGCCGCCGACCAGAAAGCATTCTTTGCCAAGCACGTGCTGTTCCATCTTGTGATAATTCAGCTTTAGCCATTAGTTAGTTTCCATGGTGTTTTCAGGAAAGCTGAAGTTCATATTTTCAGCAATATTTATTGTTACAGGAAGGTTTTCTATTGTAAACGGAATATGTTTGTCCATAACATCTTTAACATGGTCAATACGCATTAAAGCTAAAGCTTCGTTTTCTACACATGTTCCTAATTCACCAAGTATTTTAGTGCCGGCTTGAATAGTGGATCCTGGCATTAATTTATGCTGGCCTTTTACTATCAAAAAACGGCGACGAGCTGCTCTGCGGTGGTGCATTCGTGAAACAACTTCCTGTCCGATATAACAACCTTTATTGAATGATAATCCACTAATTTGATCGTAATTAATATCATGAGGAAAGACTTTACCTATTTCATAATCTTGCCCACTTTCTGCAATTGCATAGCGGATACGCATTCGGTTCCAATTATCATTATGTTCTGGAGCAAGAAACGGTATTTTTCCATAAACACGTACCATTTTTTCCTTTTTTGGAAATCGTTTATCAATAAAACTTAAATCAAAATCACAAGTACTTATTTCAGTTTTCCAAAAAACTGTAACAACTAATTGTAATGGTTGTGTAATTTCCACTTTTGTATGTAACTTATAAAGGATAAGGCGTTGTTGAAAGGTGTCAGCTAAAGGTGCAGCGATATCAATCATATAGCCTTGGTCTATTTTACCGATTAGAAAATCAGCAATAACTTTTCCTTGTGGTGATAAAAGAGCACCAGGGAAGAGTTCTTGTGAGTTGATTTTTTCAACATCTGTTGTAATTAGGGCTTGTAGGAAACGTGTTGCTTTTTCACCTATAACTTTAATAATTTTGCGGTTTTTTAAGCTAATAGTGTTTTGTTTTTCGATCATGGTCCTTGCCTTTCTGCTCAGAGTTACATAATCGGTAAAGAGATGATGTCTAAGGAGTATGGCTGTGTTTAAAACATTTGATACAATTTTTAAAGGTGCAACACTTGTTAATCATGATGGAAGTGGCAAACGTGATATTGGTGTTACGAATGGCCGTATTGCTGAAATTGGTGATTTGACGTGTGCATCTGCTAATGAGGTGATCGACTGTACAGGGCTTCATATTTTACCAGGTATCATTGATAGCCAGGTTCATTTTCGTGAACCAGGGCACATACATAAGGAAGATTTAGAAAGTGGTTCTCGTTCTGCGGTTTTAGGGGGGTTACAACGGTTTTTGAAATGCCTAATACAAATCCACTGACGATAACAGAAGAGATGTTGACTGATAAAGTTAAACGCGGATTTCATCGGATGCATTGTGATTTTGCGTTTTGGGTTGGGGGAACACGTGAAAATGCGCATGAATTGGCTGAATTAGAGAGACTTCCCGGAGCTGCTGGAATTAAAGTATTTATGGGGTCTTCTACAGGTAATCTTTTAGTTGATGATGATGAAGGTGTTCGTCTAATTTTGAAAAATACGCGTCGTCGCGCAGCTTTTCATTGTGAAGATGAGGAGCGGCTCAATGAACGTAAAGCGCTTTGCATTAAGGGAGATGTGTCATCACATCCAGTTTGGCGTGATGAAATTGCTGCTTTGAAATGTACACAACGTTTAATTAAAATTGCGCGTGAAATGGGTAAGCGTGTCCATATATTACATCTTTCTACAGCGGAAGAAGTTGATTTTCTGAAAAACCATAAAGATCTAGCGACAATTGAGGTAACTCAACATCATTTGACTTTGACTTCTGATGATTATCAGAGGCTTGGCACATTGATCCAGATGAATCCACCTATTCGTGAAAGCCACCACAGTAAAGGTCTTTGGTACGGTGTTCAGCAAGGTATCATTGATGTTTTAGGTTCAGATCACGCCCCTCATACACTTGAAGAAAAACATAAGTCTTATCCTTTTTCACCTTCGGGTATGACAGGTGTTCAAACCACAGCAGCAATTATGCTGACTCATGTGAATACGGGGAGGATATCTCTTGAACGCTTTGTTGATCTCACCTCGCATGGTCCTAGTCGCGTTTTTGGTATCAGCTGTAAAGGACGCATTGCAGTTGGATATGATGCTGACTTAACCATTATTGATCTTAAACGGGAAGAGATTATAACCAATGCACATATTGGTTCACGAGCAGGGTGGACACCTTATGATGGCAAAAAAGTTAAAGGTTGGCCAGTTGGGACAATTATTCGTGGAATGCGGGTTATGTGGGAAGGTGAAATTGTTACGCCTTCGCAAGGTGAACCTGTTAAATTTATAGAAGCATTAGCATAATAAGACTAAAAGCTTGGTGTGTTGTTTGAATGATTGTCTTTTGCAAAAATACTATAATGATCATTATGCGCTCATCTGTTCAAACAATATTATCTTCCATTTATCATTTTATACTTACGATTATAAGTCGTAACAATGTTATGCAGTGATTTGATTGTTATTATTGGAAGATAAGGTGTTATGGGATTTTATCAAAATGTCAGAATATGGTATTTGAGTTTTATTCTGTTACAGATGAAGTAAATAATATAACTGATATGTTGCTAGATATTCCAGATATTCTTGAAGCAGTATCATTTGCCAAATGAAATGGTTTTGTTTATCCAATATCAAACTAATAAACAGCTTGATCTGTTTTGATTGCTTTATGCACCTATTATGTATTTATTAGTTATCGTTAATTAATATTTTTTGCATTATATGGATCAAATAGTTCGATGTTGGAAATAAAAATCCAATATCGCGATATTTTTTTCAAGCAGTGTTATTAGCTCATAATATGAGTAAGTTTTGCCAGAGCGACACCAAGTAATATCACTAACGGAGTATAATTATGGGAAATTTGCGGTTTTATAACACGCTTACACGCAAAAAAGAAAATTTTACACCGATTGATGCTGCTAAGGTACGTCTTTATGTTTGTGGTCCGACAGTTTATGATTATGCTCATATTGGTAATGCACGTTCTGTAATTGTTTTTGATATTTTATTTCGTTTTTTACGTCATGTTTATGGCGAGGACCATGTGATATATGCCCGTAATATTACGGATGTTGATGATAAGATTAATGCACGAGCAATCCATAAATACCCAGAGCTTGCATTAAATGACGCTATTCGTCAATTAACAGAATGTACATATGACCAATTTCAAAAGGATACAGAAGCGCTTGGTTGTTTATTACCAACCAGCCAGCCACGTGCAACCGATCATTTGGAAGAAATACGATCTTTGATTGAAAGACTTCTTGAAAAAGGACATGCTTATATAGCAGGAAATCATATATTATTTTCTATAAGCAGTATGGGGGAATACCCCCGTTATGGCGAATTTGCAAAACGATCGCTTGATGAAATGAGAGCAGACTCCCGTATAGATATTGCTATTTATAAAAAAGAGAAAATGGATTTTGTTTTATGGAAACCCTCTCAGGAATGGGAACCAGGTTGGCCATCGCCAGCAGGAATTCCTGGTTTAGGGCGCCCGGGTTGGCATATTGAATGCTCAGCAATGTCGATGGCAAAGCTGTTGGCTCCTTATGGTGGTGGTTTAAATTGTGATGATCTTGCAGCAAATGTTTTTGATATCCATGGTGGTGGTATTGATTTACTTTTCCCTCATCATGAAAATGAGATTGCACAAAGTTGTTCAGCTTTTGGAACTAAGCGAATGGCTAATTTTTGGATGCATAATGGTTTTTTGCAGGTTGAAGGCAAAAAAATGTCCAAAAGCCTTGGTAATTTTATCACTATTCGCTCTCTATTAGAAAGTGATTTTCTTGAATTTAATGATGCTTTGACAGATGAAATAAGACAAAACTGGGCAGGTTTGTCTATCCGTTTTTCAATGTTGCAAACTCATTATCGTGAACCGTTAAATTGGACAACTCATCGCTTAGCGCAATCTAGTAGCGAATTATATCGTTGGTATGAATTTCTTCGCTGTGAGAAATGTTGTTTGGATGACGATAAATCTATAGATGAATCTTTAATCAATACATTAAGTGATGATCTTAACACTTCAAATGCATTTACTATTTTACGAAAATTTTATAAAGAAGGAAATGCTATAGCTCTTGCACGCGGTATGGATTTATTTGGGCTATTGCGCCAAGAGTGGGTTCAAGAAATAGAATGCCCGCTTTTTGTTAGAAAGACATACCTTGATTTAAAATTTATTGATCAGCGCATTGCCGAAAGGCTACAACTTATCCATAATAAAGAGTGGGAAGCTGCGGATAAAATTCGTGATGAGCTTGCAGTAGGGGGGATCTCATTAAAAGATGAAAAAGACCCGCAGACTGGTGAGCGTATTACTACGTGGGAGATAAAACGACAATAATTCCTATGTTCCAGCAGCTCTCATAAAAAAAGGAGAGAGTTTGATGGAATTTTTATGCTTTTATGGATATATCGCGCTTAAGTTAGTTGTGGGCCTTACCGCTTTTTTGTTAATTTTAAGAACAACAGGTCGTGGTAATCTCAGTCAAATGACGCCAATTGATTTGGTGAGTAATTTTGTAATGGGGGGCATTATTGGGGGGGTTATTTATAACCCGAGTATTAGTAGTATCCAATTATTGCTTGTTTTATTTATTTGGCAAACTTTGATCACATTTCTTAATTTTTTTGCGCGGCATTCAGTTTTTTTTCACCGGCTTATTGCGGGAGGAAATGTTATATTAGTTTCAGATGGTGTATTTCAAATAGATGAAATTAAGCGTTTGCGCATTAGTATAAGTGATCTAATTACCATGTTGCGTATTAAAGGTTGTAGTTTACATGAGGCAGCTTTTGTTCGTTTGGAAACCAATGGTGATTTTTCTGTAATTAAGAAGGAAGAAGGCAAAAAATCTACCATTGTGATACAAAATGGTGAAATTCTCGAAGAAGGCCTTAAAGCAATTAATAAATCAAAAACGTGGCTTAAAGCAGAATTAAAAAAAAAGCATGTGAAAGTAGAAGATTTATTCGTAGCAGAATGGTACGAAAATACAGACAAAAACGATAAATCTTATAGCGGATTGTTTCTTGTTCCTTTATTGAAAATGGTCTAACCTTAAATTTAAAGCATATAGGTTATTCAGAGGTGAAGGAAAGGTAATAAATAATCTATGGAGGACAGTTTAGAAATTATTTTTTACATGTTTATGAATAATAAAAGAAATTAAAGACTTTATGAAACAGAATGAAATAGTAAAAACCGTTTCGGTAGATTCAGACCAAACTCTACGCACCCTTTATAATTTGTGGCCTTATATGTGGCCATCAGCCAGGTCTGATCTGAAAATGCGTGTGGTATGGGCAATATTTTATCTTATTTTGTCCAAACTTATTCTCATATCTGTGCCGTATTTTTTTAAATATGCTACAAATGCGCTTGATCTAAACTTTTTTCAAGTATTTACAAGGTCTTCATCCATTTGGGTGGTGCCTATTATGCTGGTTTTGGCATATAATTTTGCACGCATCGTTCAAGCTGGATTAAACCAGTTACGTGATTCTCTTTTTGCAACTGTTGGTCAATACGCTATTCGTCAATTGGCATATAAGACTTTTGTTCATATTCACGGATTGTCTTTGCGTTTCCATTTAGAGCGGCGAACTGGTGGTCTTTCTCGTGTGATTGATCGTGGTACAAAGGGAATTGAGGCCCTTGTTCGATTTTCAATTCTTAATACAGTGCCGACCATTTTAGAATTTGTTTTAACAGCGTTTGTACTTTTGATAAATTATGGGTGGCGTTATTTTCTTGTCGTTGTTGTGATAGTTGGTTTGTATACTTGGTTTACGATCAAGGCGAGTGATTGGCGCATTAGTATTCGGCAAGAAATGAATACGGCTGATACAGAAGCAAATACACGGGCAGTTGATTCTCTTTTGAATTTTGAAACAGTCAAATATTTTGGCAATGAAGCTTTGGAAGCAAGTCGATTTGATTCTTCTATGGCAGGATATGAAAAAGCTGCAACAAAAATCTGGACATCTCTAAGCTGGCTTAATTTTGGTCAAGCTCTTATTTTTGGTATTGGAATGACAATCCTGATGTTAATGTCAGCTTATGAAGTTTTGCATATGACACAAACTTTAGGGGACTTTGTTTTTATTAATGCGCTTTTAATACAGCTTTCCATTCCGTTGAATTTTATTGGCTCGATTTATCGTGAAGTTCGGCAGAGTTTAAGTGATATTGAAGCTATGTTTGATCTTTTAGATGTTCAGCAGGAAATTGTTGATAAACCAGATGCTAAACCGTTGGTGGTAAGCAATGGTACTATTCGGTTTAATCAGGTGAAATTTTCCTATGATTCCGATCGTTCAATTCTCAAAGATATCGATTTTGAAATTCCTGGAGGTAAAACAGTTGCAATTGTTGGGCCATCAGGCGCTGGTAAGTCAACGATCTCCCGATTGCTTTTTCGATTTTATGATGTCGACTCAGGGTCGATAACAATTGACGGACAGGATATTCGTGATGTAACGCAAAAAAGTTTACGTGAAGCGATCGGTATGGTGCCGCAAGATACAGTTTTATTTAATGATACGATTGCATATAATATTCGTTATGGGCGCCCTAGTGCAACAGATGAAGAGATGCACAAGGCTGCTGAAATGGCACAAATATTAAAATTTATTGAAATGCTTCCAGAGGGCTTTCAATCCATAGTAGGTGAACGAGGTCTTAAATTATCTGGTGGTGAGAAACAACGCGTGGCAATTGCGCGGACACTTTTAAAAGCACCTCCACTTCTTATTTTGGATGAAGCAACTGCGGCTCTTGATACAACGACAGAACAAGAAATTCAGCGCGCATTGGATATTATAAGTCGTGGTCGTACAACATTAATTATTGCTCATCGCCTTTCTACTGTTATTAATGCTGATGAAATTTTAGTATTAAAAAATGGCCGTATTATTGAGAAGGGAAATCACGCTGATCTTTTAAGCAAGAAAGGTTTATATGCTTCTATGTGGAATAAACAGCTTGAAGCTTCACAGGCTGAAGAAAAATTACGTAAAATACGTGAAGAAGATGAACTAGGCGTTGTTAATCGTAAGAAATGATCTACATGGAAATCATATCTAGTTTTGTATAAAATAATTGATTAAATATACAAAAGAGAAGAGGGGAAAACAGGAGTTTATTTATTGTTCAATCATTTGTGAATAGGAAGTTATATGCGTATTGTTCAATCTATCTGTAATAGTTTTGTCCCAATTCATAAAGAAGGCTATCCTTTTATTATAGCATTTTTTATTGTTTCACTCGTTCTTGGTTGGATATGGAGCCCGTTATTTTGGTGTGGTCTTATTTTAACCGTGTGGTGTATATATTTTTTCCGTGATCCAGAACGTGTAACGCCTGTAAATTCAAATTGGATTATCTCTCCTGCTGATGGTCGTATTTCGTGTGTTGAATCATGTGTTCCCCCTGCAGAATTAGGGTTGGGGAGCGACGAAATGATGTGTGTTTCTGTGTTTATGGATCTTTTTTCATGTCATGTAAATCGCATTCCTATGAGTGGTACAATAGAATCTATTGTTTATCATCCGGGTAAGTTTGTGAATGCTGAGCTTGATAAAGCCAGTCAATTTAACGAACGTAATGGGGTGGTGATTGACAGTGAACACGGCAAAATTGGTGTCGTACAGATAGCAGGCTTGATTGCGCGTCGAATTGTTTGTTGGTCTCAAAAAGATGATACTGTTATTACTGGGCAACGTTTTGGGTTGATACGTTTTGGTTCTCGCCTTGATGTTTATATGCCTACTGAAGTAAAATTGCGTGTCGCTGTTGGTCAGGTAGCAATTGCTGGAGAAACGGTTTTAGGTTCTTTTGGTGATGCTACTGAGATAACTGACTTTAGACTTGATTAGGATGAGTCATGAAAATTTTTTCGCTATTTTCTTCATTTGATCCTGAAGAGCAACGTGGCGATATTACGCATCGGTTACGTTCACCTATGCCGATGCGGTTTGTTATTCCTAATATTATCACTATCTTAGCGATTTGCACGGGGATAAGCGGTATCCGTTTGGCTTTTGAACATCACTATGAGTCAGCTATTTTGATGGTGCTTTTGGCAGCAGTTTTAGATGGAGCTGATGGTCGTGTTGCACGTTTGATGGATGGCAGTTCGTCTTTTGGAGCCCAGATGGATTCACTTGCTGATGTTATTAATTTTGGTGTTGCTCCTGCTCTTGTTGTTTATTCTTTTATTCTCGCTCAGGTTCATCAAGTAGGCTGGGTTGCAGCGCTTGTGTATTGTGTTGCTTGTTGTTTGCGGTTAGCTCGTTTTAATGTTACGTTAGATAATACAGATATACCAAGATGGCAGAAGAATTATTTTGTTGGTGTTCCTGCACCAGCAGGGGCGTTATTGCTTTTATTGCCTGTTTATTTAGGAGCTCTTGGTTTGATACCCAGTAGGGGTTGGGCTTTATTTTTTAGCTTGTATACTGTGGTTGTTGCTTTTCTTTTAGTAAGCCGCTTACCGGTATGGAATGCAAAGGAAATTGGTCAAAAATTAAGACGTGATATTGTTGTGCCGTGTATGCTGGTTATTGTTATTTATGTTGGTTTTCTTGCAACTTACACGTGGTATACTTTATTGATAACAGCTGTTAGCTATATGATTTTTCTACCTTGTAGTGCTTTAGCATATAATAAACGAGCTGCTTTAGAAGCAAAGAAGATAACCATTCAAACTGACCAGGAGTCATAAGGTTTTACCTGATTTTAAGAAGCAGAGTAAAATTATAGAAGTTTAGTTCAATATATAAACTGTTATCAATGAGGTGTATGATAGTTTATGAACTGATTTTTACGAACGTCAAAAAGCCTACCTGTTTCTTTTAAATAAGGTGAAGATAAATGTACTATTTTTTCAGCAACTTCTTGAGGAGAGGGTAAGGTCTGAGGATTTTCATTAGGCATAGCTTGTGCTCGCATTGCAGTGCGTGTTGCACCTGGGTTAACGCAATTAATTTTGATTGACGTTTCTTTAAGTTCTTCTGCCCAGCAACGAGCAATAATTTCTAAAGCAGCTTTAGAGGCTGCATAAGGCCCCCAGAAAGCGCGTGCGCAGTGAGCAACGCTTGATGATAAAAAAATAGCACGTCCAGCATCCGATTTGCGTAATAAAGGTTCAACTGCTTTCATTAAACGCCATTGATTGATGAGGTTCACTTGAAACACTTCTTCAAATACCGTACTTTCAATATGAGCCATTGGTGAGAGAATTCCTAGAATTCCTGCATTTACAACCATAATATCAAGTTTTTTCCAGCATTCAGCAATTGAAGTACTTAGAGTGTCAATGGCTTGTGTATTATGTAAATCAAGTGGTACCAACGTTGTGGAGGAACCTTTCTCTTGGATTTTGGTATCAAGCGTGGTTAAATCACTAATTGTTCGTGCAAGGGCTATAATATGAGCACCCCGTGCTGCTAGCTCTAATGCTAAATGATACCCAATTCCTCTGGAAGCACCTGTGACCAGTGCGACACGTCCAGAAAGGTTAAAATCAGATTTCCTCATTATTAATTTCTTGTTTTCAGAACAGATAATTTATGAACTTTTGGAATACTTTTTTGATCGGTAAGGTGTGTGGGATAGTGGCCAGTAAAATAATGATCAGTAAATTGAGGGGAAGAGTTATTTCGTTTTTCCCCTATAATAGCGAGATAAAGGCCATCAGTTGAGAGAAATTCTAATGAATCGGCTCCAATGAAATTACACATGGATTTTAAGTCTGGGTATTTATTAGCTAAAAGATCTTCAATTCTAGGTGTATCGATTCCATAAAAATCAGGATAAAAAATCATTGGGCTGGAAATGCGCATATGAACTTCTTTTGCTCCTGCATCGCGGAGCATCCGTACGATTTTAGTGGATGTTGTTCCACGCACAATGGAATCATCCACTAGAATGACACGTTTTCCTTCAATAATAGGGCGGTTGGCAGAATGTTTTAATTTCACGCCAAAAGCACGAATTTGTTGCGTTGGTTCAATAAAAGTGCGACCAACATAATGATTGCGAATAATGCCGAGTTCAAAGGGAATACCAATTTTTTGTGCATAACCAATTGCAGCAGGTGTTCCTCCATCAGGAACGGGGACAACAACATCCCCTCACACGGTGCTTCTTGAGCCAATTGGATACCCATATTTTTACGAACTGCATAAACACTACGCCCTCCAACAATTGAATCAGGTCGAGCAAAATAGACATATTCAAAAAGGCAAAGTTTTTCTGGTTTTTCTATTTCTGGTTTAATAATTTTTGTAGTGATTTCACCATTGTCTTGTATTTCACATATGATGATTTCGCCATTTTTGACGTCACGAACGTATTTTGCTCCAATAATATCAAGTGCACAGGTCTCTGAACAGAAGATTGGTTTACCATCAAGTTCACCTAAAACAAGTGGCCGAATACCTATTGGGTCACGTGCAGCAATAAGCTTGGTACGTGTTAGCGCTAACATGGCATATCCACCTTCCACTTGGCGAATAGCATCAACAAAACGATCGGATGATGATTCATGACGTGAGCGGGCAATAAGGTGGAGAAAGACTTCAGAGTCTGAAGTTGATTGACAGATAGCACCAGAAGCAATTAATTCATGGCGTAATGTAAGGCCATTTGTTAAATTACCATTATGTGCAATAGCAATACCTCCGGCTTTTAATTCAGCAAATAGAGGCTGTACATTACGTAATGCTATTTCTCCCGTTGTTGAATAACGAGTATGTCCAATCGCACGATCCCCAGGCAAACGGGCAAGTGTTGCAGGATTTGTGTAGTGATCTCCAACAAGGCCTAGGTGTTTTTCTTGATGAAACATCTTGTTGTGATAAGAAACAATTCCAGCGGCTTCTTGCCCACGGTGTTGTAGCGCATGGAGTCCAAGAGCTGTTAGTGTTGCTGCATCTTTGTGCCCAAGAATACCAAACACTCCACATTCTTCATGAAGGGTATCATCGTCAAATGAGGGTTCCTGATAAGGAATATTAATTTTTGTCATCATATTACTTTCAGTAATGATGTTAAATGATTAATATCACAACTACTACATATTATTTAAGACCAGTTCTCAAATAAAAACTCTAATTTATTCTGTAGAGATATGTTTTGGTTAGTATTTTCAAAATCTTGCGGAAAAGTCATTTTTGTTAAAGAGCTTTTCCAGTTTTTCGAGGGCATAATCGGGATTTTTAGGCAACAATTCCCAAATTTGTTGGCTTAATGAATCCAACATAGGCTTTGTTTTTGCATCTTTCAGCCAATGAGATTGTTGTTCAGGTTTAATAAGTGCATTAATAAGTAAAATGCCAATAACTGTGATTAATAAACCGCGAAATGCTCCAAAGATAAAACCAATAATGCGATCAAGTTTGCCGATTCGACTATCAATGATAAAATCAGAAATTTTCATTGTAATGAGAGAAATAATAATTAGAGCAATAATAAAAATCGTAACTAATGTAGCTATTAATGCGACTGTTTCGTTAGAGAGGTATTGTTCAACAAAAGGCAATACAGGTTTAAATAAAAACAGTGTAATAACAGCTGAAATTACCCAAGAAAACAATGATAAAACTTCGCGGGAGAAACCTCGGAGCATGGCTAGAAAAGAAGAAAACAGGATGATTGCAATGACAATGCCATCAAGAACTGTTACACTCATTTGTTTGCTCCTTATATAGGTTATGTAAAATTACGTTTTATTTTAATCAGTCTAAAAGTACGTAAGAACATTTTCTGCTATGCTAGTTTCTATTTTATAGCAAGGCTCTTTTGTACTTTATAGAAGTGATTCTATATTATTATTTGTATGACAGTCATTTTTTACTTGCAACAATAGTGGCAACAAATTCAGAAAGGTCGGAAAATATTTTTTGTTGAAAGGTTGTTGATTTTATCATTTCGGTTGTTATTGCGGGCTGAACAGCACCTTGAAAGCCGAGTTTTTGAGCTTCTTTGACACGTTGTCCTGAATGAGTAACAGCGCGAATTGTTCCTGAAAGGCTAACTTCACCAAAATATACATAATGAGTTGGAAGAGGAATGTTTACAAGCGAGGATACCAAAGCTGCTGCAACGGCTAAGTCAGCTGCTGGTTCTGATATTTTGTAACCACCTGCAACATTAAGGTAGACATCATGTTGTCCAAAACGAATACCACAGTGAGCTTCTAATACGGCGAGAATCATTGAAAGACGATTTCCATCCCATCCTAAAACAGCACGCCGTGGTGTACCAAGCGAAGAAGGTGCAACAAGAGCTTGAATTTCCACCAATATAGGGCGTGTTCCCTCCATTCCTGCAAAGACAGCAGCTCCTGGAGCTTTTTCATTACGTTCACCTAAAAATAGTTCGGATGGATTGGTGACTTCTTTTAGACCTTTGTCGGACATTTCAAAAACACCAATTTCATCAGTTGGTCCAAAGCGATTTTTCACAGTTCTAAGAATTCGATAACAATGACTATTCTCGCCTTCAAAATAGAGAACACCATCAACCATGTGTTCAACAACACGGGGACCAGCAATTTGCCCATCTTTTGTAACATGCCCAACAAGAACAACAGCTGCCCCTGTTTTTTTAGCAAAGCGTATGATTGCTTGGGCGCTAATGCGTACTTGTGTTACACTTCCAGGAGCTGAATCGGCTGCATCTGACCATAGAGTTTGAATTGAATCGATAATAACTAGATCAAGTTTTTTATGCGCATTTAAAGTTGTTAAAATGTCTTCAACATTGGTTTCTGCAGCAAGTTTAACTGTTGTATCATGTGCGCCAAGCCTTTGTGCTCGTAGACGGATTTGTGCAACAGCCTCTTCACCAGAAACATAAATGACATTATACCCTTTTCGCGATAATGCAGCTGCCGTTTGTGTAAGCAAAGTTGATTTGCCAATACCTGGATCACCACCAACAAGTAATGCTGATCCTCGAACAAAGCCACCACCGGTCACACGATCAAGTTCAGAAATACCAGAATGAATACGTGGAGCATCTTCAAGATCTCCAGAAAGAGAAGTCAACGTTATGATACGCCCTTGACGAATATTTTGCGTTGGCCCACTGCCAATGCCACTGTTCGTACCTTCTTCGACAAGGGAGTTCCACTCCCCACAAGAATCACATTTTCCAGCCCAGCGTGAGTAAACGGTACTACAATTTTGACAGATAAATTGAGTGCGATTGCGTGCCATAGTGGTTAATTACGTTGTTCTGGAAGATAATCACTTTCTGCCAAGTCGCTAAAGCGTGTAAACTCTGACTGAAAAGCAAGATGAGCTGTTCCTGTTGGTCCGTGTCGTTGTTTTGCTATAAGAATATCTGCTATTCCGAAAACTTTTTCCATTTCAGCTTGCCATTTTACATACTCAGGAGTTCCTTCTTTAGGCTCTTCATTTTTGAGATAATATTCTTCACGATATACAAAAAGAACAACATCCGCATCTTGTTCAATGGAGCCAGATTCACGTAGATCTGATAATTGTGGGCGTTTATCAGTTCGGTTTTCAACTTGACGTGAAAGTTGTGAAAGGGCGATGATAGGAACATTAAGTTCTTTAGCTAAAGCTTTAAGCCCTGTAGTAATTTCTGTAATTTCTTGAACGCGATTTTCAGATGAACGTTTTGAATTGCTTGTCATTAGCTGTATATAATCAACAATCAGAACATCTAAACCATGTTGTCGCTTTAGTCGACGTGCGCGTGCAGCCAATTGAGAAAGCGATATACCACCAGTTTGGTCGATGTAAAGTGGCGCTTTTTGGAGGCGACGCGTTGCATTCACTAGTTTTTCAAATTGTTCTTCTGAAATATTACCACGCCGAATTTCAGAAGAAGATATTTCTGTTTGTTCAGAAATAATACGCGTTGCAAGTTGTTCTGATGACATTTCAAGTGAGAAAAATCCAACGATTCCTCCCTCATTTTCTTGTGATGAATTATTCATTTTAGCATCATGATTATAAGCATCAGCAATATTAAAGGCTATATTGGTTGCAAGAGAGGTTTTTCCCATACCGGGGCGCCCAGCCAGGATAATCAAATCAGAAGGCTGCAATCCTCCCATTTTTTCATCAAGTTTTTTCAGGTGGGTAGCTATGCCTGATAGATGCGAGGACCGTTTTTTTGCAGCGGATGCCATATCAATAGCTTTTTGGATAGCGTCATTAAAGCTTTCAAATCCACCACCATATTTTCCCGTTTCTGCCAATTGAAATAAATTACGTTCGACAATCTCAATTTGTTCGGTTGGCGTAAGTTCAACAGGAGCATCAAAAGCTGTATTTACAACTTGATTGCCAATATCAATCAAGGATCGTCGGATAAAAAGATCATAAATTACTCGACCATAATCTTCAGCATTAATAATGGTAACTGCTTCTTTAGCTAAGCGAATAACATAATTGAATACAGTGATATCCCCAATTTTCTCTTCAGCTGGAATAAAAGGTTTAATGGTAACAGGATTTGCAAGTTTTCCTTTTTTATAATTTGTGATAAAATATCAAAGATTTTTTGATGCAATATTTCGAAAAAATGTTCTGGTTTTAAAAAATCTGAAACACGATCAAGTGCATCATTATTAATGAGAATGGCACCAAGAAGCGCTTGTTCAGCTTCAATATTATGTGGTAGTTGCCGGAAAGAAGAAGTCTCTTCTTTATGTAACGGGTTGAAATTAAGGATGCTTGTTTCTTCCATTAAGTTTTTTCCACTAAGATTTTAAGTTTAGTCATCTTAGACAACGGATTGAATGCTGTACATTAAAAGAGCAAAATTGCAAATTTCCATTTTCAATTAAAACTATATTTTTAATTTTTAATGATACTTTTTTCAACAAATCAATTGTTTATAATATGCAGCTTATATTTTTTGTATTTTATGGTTTATAATTGCAATTATTTCAGACAAATATCAGAAACTGTTTTTTATATAAAATATAACATGGGTAAGAAAGATTGCAATTTGTATACAAATTATTTGAATTTGAAAAAACGCATTTTTATCAGAGAAAAAGAACATTTTCAGGGATTATAAAAAGGCGTTACATAAAATACAACGGACGCTCTAAAGAAATTTTTCTTTCTCCCAGAATATTTAAAAGATATGGAGCTATATTTTAAATATTTTACGGTAGTATAGTCTCAAAATTATTATCGATGATAATAAGCTTACTTTTCTCTATAATCTCCTTAATAAGGATAACTTCAGATAAAATGGGGGTATAATCGTTTTTCCCCCGGTATAGTTTTTTTGAGTTGGGATATAATATTATGATATCATTATAAAATACCCCGCTTAAAAGCAGGGTATTTTTTGTAAGATATCAATATGTTAAATAGTAAAAAATAAGCACAAAAAGTCGACAAGATAAGAAAAATATCAATTAAGCTGTTTCGTTCACGCTCTTTTCATCATTGTCATCAATTTCTTCTGCTAATGGCTGTTCTTGAATACCATATATTGCTTCGATTGAAGTGAGGTTTTCACCTTCTGCTTGACGTTGTGCTTCATTAGTCGAACGTGCAATATTAATTGTCACAGAAATTTGAACTTCAGGATGTAGACTAATTGTGATGGTATGAAGACCGATTGTTTTGATTGGGTGATTAAGCTCAATCTGATTGCGCCCAACAGAAAAGCCTTCTTCTGTTATAATTTCTGAAATATCACGTGTTGACACAGAACCATAAAGTTGACCTGTTTCACCAGCGGAACGGACAACAATAAACGATTGACCATCAAGTTTTTCAGCCACTTTTTGAGCTTCATTTTTTCGCTCAAGATTACGGGCTTCAAGCTGTACACGTTGTGTTTCAAAATATTTTTTATTAGCTTCATTAGCTCGTAAAGCTTTACCTTGAGGCAACAAAAAATTACGTGCGTAACCATTTTTAACTGAAACAATATCACCTATTTGACCAAGGTGAGGAATGCGTTCAAGTAAAATAATATCCATAGTTTATTCCTTTCGAATAAATAAATTAATGAAGTTTGTTGTATGGTTGGAAGTTGTATTGAATAGTTGCCCAAATGCCCATCAGCATGGTCATGAAAACAATAGGTGTTGTAAAAACAACAGTCAAAGCAGCTATATAAACGAGCGATAATATAATTACCCGTCCACTTATCCCTTTTGTAATATGATGGAGATACGCTAAACCACTGATTGATATGACAACAGTATATGCAGTGGTAAAAACGCGTGTACCTAAATTAAGAATAGAACCGAGTTCAAGCATTGATGCTATACAAGCGACGATAAAAATAATGAGTCCAGAAAGTGGAAGGCGGAAAGTTTGCCTCCAATCATCACGAGGTCTTGTTAACCACTTCATATGTCGTGCTGTTATCATTGAAAAATAAAGATTACCAATGAGAAAAATCAGACTGTAACCAGTAAGTGCAATAGCTGTTAAGGTGGCTGCATGTGTCGTTAAAAGTTCGCTAAAGGCAAGAATATCATCTTCATTTATAGACTGCGATTGACGCATAACTTGCACTATATTTGCGGTAACCTCTTGTGCAATGATAGGAGTTATTGGGTGCATTTGCACATAGATTCCAATAAAGGTTAATATAAGAGCAATAAAATTGGTTGAAAGGAAAATAACTGATGATAATGGATACCATATTAGTTCATTTTCCTTTTGTGTTGATCGAGCAAGCCCAAAGAGCCAAGAGGTATAGACGGCTGGAAGAAAAAACAGCAACATAAAGCCAAAACCAATATAAATATTGTTAGCTATGCTAAAGATAAAAGTGACACTTGTTAAAGCAATAAGGCTAGATAACGTTCCAAAGCCGAAGGCTACAATAAAAATTGGAAGTGAAATAAAGAAACCAAGAAGGAGAGAAAAATAAGGCGCAATATTGGCAACACTAATAATTGCCATTCCTATAACAGCAGCAAATAATCCTGCTAAAATACCAATCATTATTTTATAAAAATGAAAATGTTCCATTTATCGCTGTCCTGCCTTTTGCAGTTAGGGGCAATGCCCCAACTTTAGGTATTTTAACGTTTGCGTACTTGCCTTGTATGTGGAGTAATTAATGTACTTCTAACACACCAATAAAAATAGTTAAAAAATATTCTGATTTTATTTTGAATATATACAGTCTATTTAACAACATATGGAAGCAACCCGAGAAAACGGGCACGTTTGATAGCATTAGCTAATTCGCGCTGTTTTTTCTGGCTGACGGCGGTAATACGTGAAGGGACAATTTTACCACGTTCTGAAATGTAGCGCTGTAACAGCTTAATGTCTTTATAATCAATCTTCGGAGCATTTGCACCTGAAAACGGACACGTTTTACGACGACGATGAAAAGGACGACGTACAGGGGTTTGATTAATTTCAATCATTATTCCATTCCTTCCGTGGTGTCTTCATGTTGGTGGCGCGTAGGGCGAGACCGCTCCTCATTTTTGCTAAAGGAGTCTTCTTGATTAGATCGTGAAAGCATGGCAGATTGTTCTTTTTCATGCTTTTCTACGCGGATTGTCATATAACGCAAAACGTCCTCGTTAATGCGCATTTGGCGCTCAATTTCAGCCATTGCTGCAGCTGGGGCATCGATATTAAGCAATACATAGTGAGCTTTGCGGTTTTTGCGGATACGGTAAGCAAGAGTGCAAAGACCCCAATTTTCAATACGCCCGATTGTTCCTCCGTGCGCTTCAATGACATTTTTATAAATTTTTAAAAGTTCATCAATCTGCTGTGGCGTGACACCCTGTCGGGCAAGAAACACGTGTTCATAAAGAGCCATTAATTTTGCCTTTCTTCAATTAAACTTCACCAGTTTTGGCGCAAAGCCTCTGCGACTTGTCTTTTTAGGAAACCCAAAAAGAAGAAAGGACGCATTTATAATTCGAGACATCCGAGAGTGGAGATACGGGAGGTCGGAATTATTGTATTTCCTACTGGTATTTTCCAGTCCTCCGTTCAACCTCCAGCCAAATGCTGGTAATGAGTGGCTGATATTTACAGCTTATCTCAAAAAATAGCAAGTTGATGATTGTAAAAAATGTGACTTAATTAAGTTTTGATATATTTTTATATATCTATTGTCTTTAAATATATAAAATAACATTCTATGGGCTGTAGGAATAAAAGAGGTGAAAATGGTTTTTTTAAACCAGATTGATGTAGCACTTTTTGAGATACTTTCTGGCAATCATCAAATGGGGATGGTGTTGGTTTGGATTGGTATTATTTGTGCAAAGTTTTTAATTTATGTGATTCCTGTACATCTTTTTGTGCTGTGGTTTTGCAGCGGATATAGGGAACGACGTGTAGCGCTAAGTATTTGTGTTAGCATTTGTGCTGCTCTTTTTTTTAGTTATCTTATTTCTCTTATTTATTTTCGTCCACGTCCGTTTGTTGCAGGTTTAACACAGTCATTAATTGAACATAAAGCAACAGCTTCTTTTCCTAGCCATCATGCTCTAGTTATTGCATCTTACACTACTTGCCTTTATTTCTATCAATACAAGCTTGTCTCTAAGTTTGCATTAGTATTGTTATTTTTGATCTGTTGGGGGCGTATTTTTACTGGCGTACACTATCCTTTTGATGTTTTAAGTGGTGCAGTTTTAGGAAGTCTAACAAGTTGGGGTATTATTCGATTGATTGCGCCTTACTTTCCTGAGTTTTTATATCAAATTCCACCCTTAAAATATAATTTTAAGACAAATATCTGTTCTAAATAGGTTGCTTTGTTTTGATTTATGCTTATGTGTTGGGGCAATAACAAACATTAATGCTCAATTGAGGAGTAAAACTAATGGTAGCAGCATTTACTTTTCCAGGCCAGGGAAGCCAAGTTGTTGGTATGGGCAAAGTGCTTGCAGAGCAATTTGTTGAAGCACGTATGGTCTTTGAGGAAGTTGATGATGCTTTAGGTGAAAAATTATCACATATTATTTTTGAAGGACCAGAGGATGTTCTTGCATTAACAGCAAATGCACAACCAGCTTTGATGGCTGTGTCGCTAGCAATTATTCGTGTGATGGAAAAGTTGGGATTAGATATAGAATCAAAAGTAAAATTTGTTGCAGGACATTCTTTAGGGGAATATTCAGCACTTTGTGCGGTTCGTACATTGAGTTTGGCTGATACAGCAAGGCTTTTACGAATTCGTGGCAATGCTATGCAGAGGGCTGTCGCTGTTGGTGAAGGTTTAATGGCAGCACTTATCGGTTTGGATGAACAAGATGTTGAAGAAATTTGCAGCGCCGTTTTAGGAGAAGGTCTATGTCAGATTGCTAATGACAATGGTGGTGGACAAATTGTTATTTCAGGTGAAGCAAAAGCAGTTGAAGCGGCAATGAAAGCTGCTTTAGAAAAAGGTGCTAAGCGTGCGCTTCTTCTACCGGTTTCAGCGCCGTTCCATTCGGCTTTAATGCAACCTGCTGCTGATGTAATGAAAGATGCTCTTTTAGCTGTTAACAAAGTAGCGCCTATTATTCCGGTTGTTGCAAATATTTCTGTTGCACCAGAAAGTGATCCAGAGCGCATTTTTATGCTACTTGTTGAACAGGTGACTGGGCGAGTGCGGTGGCGTGAAACAGTTGAGTGGTTTGGATCCAATGGAGTTGATACACTTTTTGAAGTTGGTTCTGGAAAAGTGTTAACAGGTTTAGCTCGACGTATTAATAAAGATATTAAAGGGTTAACAATTGGTACGGCTGAGGAAATTGAAAGTGCATTACAGGTACTAGGTGTTTAATTTTAGGAAGTTTGAAAGATGTTTAAATTAACAGGTCGTAAAGCTCTTGTAACAGGAGCGTCAGGGGATATTGGTGAGGCAATTGCGCGTTTTTTTCATGCGCAAGGAGCAATTGTTGGGCTTCATGGAACACGTGAGGAAAAGCTCAAGGAAGTTGCTGCAGATCTTGGTCAGAATGTTTTTGTCTTTCCTGCTAACTTTTTTGAGCGTGAAAGCATTAAACAATTGGCTGAAACGGTAGAAAAAGAGATGGGTGGTGTCGACATTCTTGTTAATAATGCTGGTATCACTCAAGATGGCCTTTTTGTGCGTATGCAAGACCAACATTGGGATGATGTATTAGCTGTCAATTTGACAGCTACTTTTACTCTAACGCGTGAATTGATACATGCTATGATGCGGCGTCGCTACGGACGTATTATTAATATAACATCTATTGTTGGTGTTGTTGGTAATCCTGGGCAAACAAATTATTGTGCTGCGAAAGCTGGTGTGATAGGCTTTTCTAAATCATTGGCACAGGAAATTGCATCACGAAATATAACTGTTAATTGCATTGCTCCAGGATTTATTAAATCTGCGATGACTGATAAACTTAATGAAAAACAGAAAGATGCAATTATGACTGCTATTCCCATGAAGCGTATGGGCATAGGTGAAGATATAGCTTCTGCAGCTGTTTATTTAGCGAGTGATGAAGCGGCGTATGTCACAGGTCAGACGATCCATGTTAATGGTGGTATGGCAATGATCTGAGTATTTATTTTATTCTACATTGATTTATAAGTTTTATTATTTTAGATAATAATAAGTGAAATAAAGCGATGCGTTTATTTCTTTGACGGGGTGATTGCTCAATCTTATATCTACGATGCAAAATTAGTTCATTTTTAAAGGATATCCACAGAATGTTCTAAAAATCATCGTTAAAATTTTGGAGCAATGCATCTATTGCTTGATTAGGTGAACTTATATCGCTAACCAAACAGGGAAACAATATAGAATTGTGAGGACAATATGAGTAATACAGAAGAGCGCGTTAAGAAGATTATCGTAGAGCATCTTGGAGTTGACGCAGATAAAGTTGTAGAAAATGCAAGCTTTATTGATGATCTAGGTGCAGATAGCCTTGATACGGTTGAGCTCGTTATGGCTTTTGAAGAAGAGTTTGGTGTAGAGATCCCAGATGATGCTGCTGAAACGATTTTCACAGTTGGTGATGCTGTAAAATTTATTGATAAAGCTTCTGTGTAATTTGATGTAAAGGGCAAGAGTGGTAGAATGCTTTTGCCTTTATTCTTTACTTAAAGCCATTTGAATTTGAACATATGGCTTTGAGGGGGTGAAGGGTTGATTCAAGGTTTAAAATATGAGACGGGTTGTTGTTACTGGTTTGGGATTAGTATCTCCATTAGCTGGTAATGTCGAATATAGCTGGAAGCGGCTTCTTGAAGGAAAAAGTGGTGTTCGACGTATTACTGAGTTTGATGTAGCTGATTTACCGTGTCAAATTGCTGCACGTATCCCCTTGGGGGATGGAACAAACGGTACATATAATGCTGATTTGCATATGGAGCCTAGGGAGCAACGCAAAGTGGATGCATTTATTACTTATGCGGTAGCTGCTGCCGATCAAGCATTTGCAGATGCTGAATGGTGTCCCAAAAATGATGAAGACCAAATTCGTACGGGTGTGATGATTGGTTCTGGTGTTGGCGGCATTGAAGGCATTGTTGAAGCCGGTTATACCCTTCGTGATAAAGGGCCAAGAAGAGTTTCTCCTTTTTTTATTCCAGGACGTTTGATTAATCTTGCATCTGGTTATGTCTCTATTAAATATGGTTTACGTGGTCCTAATCATTCAGTTGTAACAGCTTGTTCAACGGGTGCGCATGCAATTGGTGATGCGGCTCGTTTGATTGCGCTGGGTGATGCGGATGTGATGGCAGCAGGTGGTGCTGAATCCCCAATCAATCGGATATCTCTTGCTGGTTTTGCTGCTTGTAAAGCTCTTTCTACTAACCGTAATGATGATCCTGAGCGTGCATCACGCCCTTATGATGCAGATCGCGATGGTTTTGTTATGGGAGAGGGGGCTGCAGTTGTCATTTTAGAAGAGCTTGAGCATGCAAAAAAGCGAGGTGCTCGTATTTATGCTGAGGTTATTGGTTATGGTTTATCTGGCGATGCTTATCATATTACAGCTCCCTCAGAAAGTGGTGAAGGTGCTCAGCGCAGTATGGTAGCTGCTCTTAAACGTGGACAAGTGAATGTATGTGATATTGATTATATTAATGCTCACGGTACATCAACAATGGCTGATGTTATAGAATTAGCAGCTGTTGAGCGTGTTTTAGGTAGCTATGCGTCGCAGGTATCAATGTCATCAACCAAATCATCTATTGGGCATTTGCTTGGTGCCGCTGGTGCAGCTGAGGCTATTTTTTGTATTTTAGCAATACGAGATAATATAGCACCAGCTACTCTTAATCTTGATAATCCATCGATTGAAACAAAAATTGATCTTGTGCCACATAAGCCACGTGAACGAAAAATTGATACGATTCTTTCTAATTCATTTGGTTTTGGGGGAACAAATGCATCTTTGGTGATGCGACGCTTTGGAGAATAGTAAACATTTTTATTTATTATTATCGCTTCTTGAGCTTTTTTCTTTATAATAAGTTTAGGGTAAGAAATGATAGCGTAATATTTAAAAGTTACCAAAATTGATAAATCATGTCCGATGCGAAAAATGAAATACCGCCACAGGATGTAAATGATTCTTTATTGAATCATTTGCTTAGTAATAATGGTGTGTTACCGTATAAAAAGCGGAAGAGGTCGTCTATTTCCCGTAATCCATTTGTCATTCTCGGTAATTTTTTTCTAATGTTGATAGTGGTTATTATTTTGGCTGTCAGCATTCCTCTTTATATTGGGAAAAGTATATTTGAAGGAAAGGGAACGGCTGAGAAAGAAGAAATTATTTTGATCCGTCCTGGAACAGGAATTCGTGAAATTGCATCATTGCTTGAGCAACGTAGTCTTATTCGATCGTCTGATGTTTTTGTTTATGGAGTTGGTTATCATCAGAGTACGACACGTCTTAAAGCGGGTGAATATTTGATACCAGTTCATGCTTCGATGAAGGATATCATGGATATTCTTGTGAAGGGAAAGTCTATTGAGCATACATTCACAGTGCCAGAAGGTTTAACGGTTCAACAGGTTTTTGACCGATTAGCTGCTAATGAAGTTTTGGTTGGTGATCTTCCTGAGGTTTTACCTCCAGAAGGGAGCTTAATGACTGATACCATTCATTTCATTCGTGGTACAACACGTGCAGAGATTATAAAGAGATTGCGTGAAGAACAAACAAAATTAATTAATGAGATATGGGAATCTCGCTCATCCAATTTACCAATCAAGACCGTTGACGAATTTGTCATATTGGCATCAATTGTTGAAAAAGAAACGGGAATTGCGTCAGAAAGACCTCAAATTGCTGCGGTATTTCATAACCGCCTTTCTAAAGGTATGCGCCTTCAATCCGATCCAACGGTAATTTATGGTATTTTTGGTGGAAAAGGTAAGCCTTCAGGTCGCCCAATTTATCGCTCAGATCTTGAAAAGGAAACTCCATATAATACTTATAAAATTAATGGGTTACCGCCAACAGCTATTGCAAATCCAAGTCGTGATTCTTTAAAAGCAGTAGCGCATGCGCCGAAAAGTGATGCACTCTATTTTGTAGCTGATGGTTCAGGTGGGCATATTTTTTCTAAAACTTTAAATGAACATAATGTGAATGTCCGTAAGTGGCGCGCATTAGAGAAAATACGTTAGATCTTTTTAGATCTGAAAATTCATGACTTAAATTTTAATATATGGTTTTAGAAAAAAACTTTAAAAAAGAGTGATATGATGGCATTACCAGATAGTAAATTAAGCTCTCAAACAACAAATAGACGTCGTGGTTTTTTGTTTATTCTCTCTTCACCTTCAGGTGCTGGTAAATCAACCCTTTCTCGGTTAATGCTGAAAGATGCACAATTAGAACTATCTATAAGTGTAACAACACGACAAAGACGTCCCAGTGAAGTAGATGGTCTTCATTATCACTTTATTTCAAAGGAAGAATTTGAACATAAGCGTGATAAAGATGAATTTATAGAATGGGCTGAAGTTCACGGAAATTATTATGGAACTTTACGTAAAAACGTTGAAAATGCGCTGATAAATGGCCAAGATATGTTGTTTGATATTGATTATCAAGGGACAGAACAGCTTCAACAAAAAATGCCAGGGGATACTGTATCTGTTTTTATCCTCCCCCCATCGATGAAAGAGCTAGTTTCCCGTTTACATCGTCGAGCAGAAGATAGTCAGAGTATCATTGATCTGCGGTTGAATAATGCACGAACAGAGATACAACAATGGCGTTCTTACGATTATGTTGTGATTAACGAAGATTTAGATCAGTCCTTATTACTTATTAAATCAATTTATTTAGGAGAAACAGTGAAACGTAAGCGTTGCAGTTTTCTTGAATCTTTCGTTAATACACTTGTTAGCGAAAAAATTGATTAAGGCATTTATTGTTTTAAAAAGCCTTTACATGAGTAAAAGTTTTAAACTTTTAAATGACCAAATTTGCTAAAGATACAAATTCAGAAATCGAGAGTGTTTCAGCTCGACGTGTTCCGTCAATTCCAGATTTTTCTAAAAGCATTTCGCCTCCAATAGTTTTAAGACTTTGACGAAGCATTTTCCGCTTTTGTCCAAAGGCAGCTTTTGTCACAAGGCTTAATTTTTGTGTTGAACAGGGGAGAGGTTGTGGACGTGGAATAATGTGAACAACGGAAGAAGTAACTTTAGGTATTGGTGTGAAGGCTTTTGGAGAAACATCAAAAGCAATTTTTGCAATAGCACGCCAGCCAATTAATACACTAAGGCGGCCATAGTGAGGAGAATGAGGAGTAGCGGTAATACGTTTGGCTACTTCACGTTGAAACATCAGTGTCATTGATTTATAAAAAGGAGGCCATGGTTCAGTTAAAATCCAATTTAATAAGAGCTGTGTTCCGATATTATATGGAAGATTTGCAATGATATGTGGTTTCTCTGGATATGCTTCAAAAATTTCTGAAAAATTTTGCTTTAGTGCATCATTACAAATAACTTTTAATTTTTGCGGATAGTGTTTTTCTATATCCAATAGCGCCTGTAGACAACGTTCATCACGTTCTATTGCTGTTACGATGGCACCTTTTGCAAGCAAGGCGCGCGTTAAACCTCCAGGGCCTGGACCAACCTCAATGACAGGTTTTCCTGCTATATTTCCTGCTTGTTGGGCGATTTTAGATGTTAAATTAAGATCAAAAAGGAAATTTTGACCAAGAGATTTATTAGCTTGCAGTCCGTATGTATTAATTACTTCACGCAGAGGAGGGAGATTATCTATTGGCATGTTGTAAAACTATTTTTAGCAAGTTGATTTGCAAGTGTAAGAGCAGCAATGAAACTTTCAGGAGAGGCTATTCCCTTATTGGCAATGTCAAAAGCAGTTCCATGATCTGGAGATGTTCGAATAAAGGGCAATCCTAAGGTAATATTAACAGTGGTATCAAAGTCCAAAGTTTTAACGGGAATAAGGGCTTGATCGTGATACATGCAAAGAGCAACGTCATATGTTTGTCTCGCACGTTGATGGAACATTGTGTCAGGAGGTAGAGGGCCTATGATATTAAGTCCCTTTTTCTTAAGGTATTTAATTGCAGGAGCAATAATTTCGATATCTTCTTTTCCTATCGTACCATCTTCTCCAGCATGCGGGTTAAGACCGGCTACAGCTAAACGAGGTGTAGTGATTGCAAATCGTTTTTTTAAATCATTTTCAACAATTAATGCAGTTTGAATGATTAAGTTATACGTGAGGTATGAGGGAATTTCATTAAGTGGAATATGGACAGTAATAGGCACTGTTTTTAATTGCGGTCCGGATAACATCATAACTGGGTGGTAATGTTTATTTGAAGCTTTATAGGCGAGATAAGCGAGAAATTCAGTATGGCCTGGAAATTTAAATCCAGCATCATAAAGGCTTTTTTTTGCAATAGGGCACGTGATTAGTGCACACGCATGACCATCTTGAATCAATTGAACGCCGCGTGTGATAGCTTCAACTATTCCAACGATATTGCTTGATGAGGGGATTCCTAATTGGTCATTTTGCCGATTTTTTAATGGCATTACAGGAAGAGCTGTTTGGAAGTTTTTTACAAGATTATCTACAAAAACAGTTTCTATATCAACATTGAGTTGTAAAAAATGAGCACGTGAACGAATAACTTCAGGATCAGCCAAAAGAACAAAAGGTGGAATATGCCGTGTATTACGCATACTCCACGCTTTTAAAACTATTTCAGGGCCAATACCGGCTGGATCACCACTACTAACGACTAGTGGAACCATGATGATTTTGAATATGCGCTCTTTGTCGCAATTCTTTCAAATATTTCTCACTTAAAGCTTCAAGTTTTTGAGGAGTCCTTTTTTGACTGTCTTGAATAGAAAACATAAGTTGGGCAACACGATCATCAGAAACTTTTTTTATTTGGCAGACAGCAAGTGCTTCAATACCGTATGGAGTTTCATGCGGTTGGGTCATTTTTCCAGCAGGTGTTGCACGGATAGCTTGTTCCCAATCTGTAGGAAGTTGAGGTTCCAAAAATTTACCTAAATTACGAACAGTAACATCTAGAATGCCTCGTGTTTGTTTTTTGGTATTATCGCATCCTCGGAAATGTGCACGGAAATTGTTTATTTCTTGTGTACGTTTTGTGAGAAGTTCTGCACGACGGTGGGCAGGAATAACAAAAATAATTTGCTGTAATGTATATTCATTTGTTGAAGGTTTTATACCACCATTTTTTAATATTCTATGTGCGGCTTCTTGTTCACTAAGGTACCCATCTTCAGATTGATAACGCGCATTAACAAGACGCCCCCATCCCATTTGTCCACTAATATATGCTTTAAAGTGCTCTTCTGTGACCTCAGTTTGATTCAACATTTCACTAAGCTGATCAACGGTCATATTATTTTGTTCTGCAAAATTTGCAAAGGCGCTATTAATCTCATTATCACTAACATCAATATTAAGACGCTGTATTTCAATATTTTTAAGCATCTCATCAATGAGTTCATTTCTGGCTTGTGCAGAAAGATCACCCTGTTTTTGTTGTAATTTGAGAAAAGCGATGCGTCTTTGAATATCATAATTTGTAATAGGATTACCATTGACTGTGATAGCAACTGTCGTTTGCGCAAATACTGATGATATAAAAAATGCGCCTGTAAAGCTACTTACACCCAACACAGCAATGCAAAAGGTTAAAATAGAAGCGTAAAATAAAACAAAAGAACTATTTTTAAATCTGTTCATATGAGTAAAATTTCGCATTGGTTATCAATTTTCATTGGCAAATTAAAATATATGTTTTCCTACATAAAAACAATGATAAGTTAAAGTATTTCTACATTATTGCTATATTCATTATAAATCTAATTTTATCTTTTGCCCAATATCTGTGATTGTACGTAATGAAAGAGAGAAATTAAAATTCTGCAAAGGTGCATTTTTTCCTGGATTAGTTATTTGCTGATAGCCGATTTTTATTTCAAAACATTCATCTTTATAATTTAAATTTATTTCCCGCTTTACAAATGTACTAGATACTAAGTCATAACTGATATTATTATATATAGACCAATATTTAGAAAATTTAATACCAGTTTGAAAAGAAATTTCTTGACGATCTTGTGTATATTCGTAATTGGGTTGGTTTTGGATATAAGCATATTGTAAGGATGCTCTAAATTTTTCCCATTTTTGAGATGCTTCTACTTCACCACGGCGTATTTGACCTGTCTTTTTATCAAAACGTCCACGAGATTCTAAAGCAAAACCACTATCATGATTTGCATTAAACATTGCAACATAATCTGAACGCAATGTTTCAAGACCAGAATTAGCGCTTACATTGACAAAGTTTTTTTCTGCAAAAGAATTTTTTCCTGCAAGATGAAAAGATTGTCCAACAAGACCATAAAGTGACCAATCATTATTGAAACTTCCAGAATATCTTAGACCTATATTTGCTCTTGTTCCACCTTCGACACGGTCATAACCAGAGAATTTGTCACGTTGAAATAGAGTGGTTGCATCAAATACGAAGCTTTGTGCATCTTCATTTGGTAACAGTCCGGCATATTGTTCATTATTGCGTATAAAGAGTTGTGCTGTTGGTTCTAAGACATGTGAAGAAATGCCAGAAGTTACAAGGAGGGGGTAACGTAATTCTAAACCTGCTGTTGCCATGCCGCGAATAGTTGGTGAGGCAATGTTAAATTTTATCGACGAGTCATTTGTGAGATGGTCAGGATAACTTTTCTGGGCATTTGTTATTGTATCAGTACGTAATGCGAGAATAGGGGTTACTAGTAATCCGTTTTGTGTATTAAAACGCTTTTTCCATTCTATTTCACCGGTTAACCGAAAACTATTTCCAGGTATATCAGAAGGCCGAGAGACATAAGGGGGATGTTCTTGCCAATCGGTATAGTTGAAGTCAGAGTGATTACGATAAATTGATTGCATATTGCCATGAAAAGTAAGTTCTCCAGTGTAAACTTCTTTGTCTGGTGTGAAAAAATAATCGATACGGGGTAAAACCCATGCTTGCTGAGAATGACGTTTGTTAATGGTATTTGTAGGTATCAAATCTTGGACTGTGAAATGGTAAAAACGCGTATCAAAGTAATTTTTTCCTCCAAGGCCGTTCAAATAAAGCTGAGAAAGCTGTACAGGATTACTATAGTTTTCAAGTTTATATGTACGGCTAAAATGCCTATCTGACTGGGCAAAAATATCCCAACCATAAGTCCAACGTGAATTAATACGGAAATCGCCTTTTGTTGCCACCATATAACGGTTATTTTTTTGCGCATCAATTGTGTCATTATCGAACTTATGAGGATTAATTTGATATATATGAGCAAAACGGATGTTATAATTTCCTGTTTTTAAACGCTGACGCCATTCTCCTTCAGTTAAAAGTCCTTGTTTTGTGTAGAAAGTGGGGGAAAGTGTAAAATCATAATGAGGTGAGAGATTCCAGAAATAAGAATTCTTAATACCAATACCAAGATGATCAGTATAAGAAAGATGAGGAGCAAGTAAACCGCTGACGCGTTTTACATTTGGATCAGGCAATTCAAAAATAGGAAACCGGACAATTGGTACACCAAAAACTTCAAAATGACCGTCTTCAAATTGAATTGTTTTAGTAGTACTATTCCATATGATCTTTTTTGCTTTAATTTGCCAAAAGACTTCATTATCTGATTTGTAATGATGAGGTTCACACGCTGTATAGACAGCATTATTGAAGATTGTAAGCTGACTTCCTCTGCGTTCAGCATTTTCAGCTGCAAAATGTGTGTTGTTAATAGCTTCAACGCGTAAAAAATTTACAAATCCTTCACCAAGGTCTTGAGTCAAGTCAATATAATCAGAATAGACTTTATTACCATCCTTTTGAATAATTTCAACATTTCCTTGTGCTATAATACGCCCTGTTTTTTGATTGTAAGTAACTTTCTGGGCAATAACTTTATTGTTATCATATTCAATTTGAACATTTCCTTCAGCAGAGACAGTGTCTGCGTCATGGTTGTAAGTGAGTTTGTCAGCAGAGAGTAAAAGGGGAGATGTTAGGGATTGAATATGGTTTTGAGGAGAAAGATTAGAATTTTGTGCTATTGCAGAATAAGATAAGGTTATGCCTAAAACAAAACTGATAGCACTTTTAAAAAACAATGTGTTCAGTTTTGTCAAAATTATCCTCTTACTTGTAAGCAATTTCACCTAGCCATCCTCTTTATGAAGTAAAAAGGAAACTCCAAAAAACAACGCAATAACAACTGGCGTCCAAGCAGCAATAACTGGAGGAATGTATCCAGCATTACCAAAAGCTTGAACAAGTACGGAAATGACATAAAGCATGAATCCAGCGATTACACCACCAAGAATTAATGCTTTAGATTGTCCAAATCGTGTAAATTTTAGTGATACTGTCGCAGCAATAAGAGTCATTGCTACGAGTAATGCTGGCAATGCAATCAATGATTGTAAGTACATATCGAACTTATTTGCAGAATAACCAAATGATCGCGCAGCTGAAATTTTTCTTGGTAATTTGTAAAATGGAATAGTTGCAGGATCGGCTAAATATTCAGTTAAAAACTCCGGTTTTAGATTTGTTTTTATCCGAAATTCAGTAAATTTTTCAGGAACATAACCTGTTTTGTAGATCGTGCCATTCGTTAACAGCCAAGCGTCATTTGTTAGTGTTGCTTGTTTTGCGTGGATCCAGTTCTTAACTGTTGCGTTATCATTATATTGCACAAAGGTTGCATCAATAAGAGAGAGGCCTTGCTGTGTGATTGATCTGGCTCCAATAGTTGTTGTCCCTAAATTTGTATGTTGTGTTAACCATGGGATACGATTCTTGTTGATAGATGTTTGAACATTATTACTACGCCATTCAGCAATCATTTTTTCTGCTTGAGAAGATCCCCACGCGGCAAGTGGATTTATAAAAAGAATCGAAAACAATCCAAAGAGAAAAGCTCCAAGACAAGCCGGTATGAGAAATTGCCACGCAGAAACACCGATTGAACGAGCAACAACAAGTTCAAATTTTTTGTTAAGTGATATTAGCATAGTCATTGCAGAAAATAGTGCAATAAAAGGAAAGAGTTGCTGCATAATAAAAGGAACACGCAACGCTGAAATAAGAAGTGCGCCTTTTGCTGTATAATGGGGAAGAGAAGCTAGCCGACCAGAATTTTCCGTAAAGTCAATTAAAAGGGCAAGTATAAAAATACTCAATACAAAATAACAGGTTGTTTTGATATAACGTACAAAAAAATATCGTCCAAGCGTCCATCCAATCATGATGTTTTGTCCGAAGAATAGTGAGATTTTCGATATTTAGATTTGTTCGTCATTTTCTGAAGAAGTGTTTGAATAGTATCGTTAAATCTTGCGGGTATACTAATTTTACGGTTTGTCAGTAGCATAAAAAAGATTAATACGCTTACTCCTATTGGAGTAATATAGAGCAGAGGGACGTAAGTGAGATCATTCTTTGTTTTTTCAGCGAAAAAATATTCTATCCAATAAATCAGCAAGGAAAAAGTAATCGTGAAAACAATTGCCGATGTGTGTGCTTGTCGATGTGAACGCGCATCTCCTGCTGCAGCTACTGCAATTAAAGCAAAAACAATTGGGTAGAGCCACTCTGTGAGTCGACGGTGAAATTCAGCTTTGTATTGAAGCGGGTTACGCTGATAATAGGGATCATATGGGTCAGGATGCAATAAATAAGAAAGAGGCCTGTCTTTAGGATAAATAGTTGGTACTCCATTATTGGGGATGAATTCACTTAAGCTAAAAGTATAGGAGTTAAATTTAATAATCGAAACACTATCATTTTGATAATTCACTCTTTCAATTTCACCGTCATTGAGGACTAAAAAATTTCCATTTTTATTACTAACAATTGCACCTTTTTTTGCATAATAGAGAAGGTCAATCTTAGAATCGCGCTGGTCGGCAATGAAAAGACGTCCAATGGTTCCATCTGGGTAGCGTTCACCAATTTCTATATAAAGGTTGTTTGTTAGTGCTTGAAAGCTGCCTTCACGAATAAAAAGATTAATGAGGTCTGAATGAGTGTTTGCCAGCATTTGTCGCATATTAAGGCGCGCTTGAGGAGCAACAAAATTAGCGATTGAAAAAGATGTACATGCAGTAAAAATAGCTAAAAGAAGAATTGGTTTTAAAACAGTGTTTTTGGAAAAGCCAGAAGCACTGATAATAGCTAACTCTGAGTCTTGATTCATTGTTGAAAGGATAGTTGTAATTGCAATCACTAGTGCAAATGGGATGATGAGGGAAATAACAGGAGGAACTAATAAGGATGAAAAGTATAAAACTGTTAGGAATGTTTGCCCACTTGTTGTAAGAAAATCAATTCGTGCAAGGACTTGCACTGTCAAACTAATACCGATTGCTGCGACCATCACAGCGCTAAATAAAATAAAAACACGTTTTAGGATGTATAACTCAATAATACGCATAAATTGGGTAACATCCTTAGTCTTTAATTTAAAGAAGATACTATATAATGTGCCAAATTAATAAGACATAGTCGTCAAAATTAAAAAACAACCTCTTTGTGCTCTTTTTTCTAGTAAGCAACAGGAGATAATTAAATAATCTTAATTCATTTTGCCATGTTTTTTCAAGTATGGTATCAAGAAAAGCTAAGAAAATAACACAGAATAAATTTTTTCATTTATTTTTAAAAATTATGATTCTTCTTGTTTCTTTTTGCTATTGTTTAATACATTACAAAAAGACAATACACACATAGTAAGAAAAAAATATGGTATTCCAAACCGTTCCTTCTCTTTTTAGAAATACAGAAATGTTTTTAAAAAAAGTGCTACACTTTTTCGATAAAGAGTGATGAGGATTAAGAGATGGATATTCTGTTCTATCATTTAACACAGTCAACATTAGAAGATATTTTACCGGTTTTAGTAGAACGTGCAGTTGCACGTTTTGAAAGAGTAACAATACAATGTATAAGTGAAGAACAGCGCGATGCCATAGATACTCGTTTATGGGTTTACGCTGAGGGATCATTTATTGGGCATGGAACTGAATGCGATAAATATCCAAATTTTCAGCCTGTATTTCTCACTACGGGCCATGAGAACCCGAATGATTCAAAAATACGCTTTCTTATAGAGGGAGCGGTTTGTCCAGATATTAATATTTATCAACGGCTTGTAGTGATATTTGATGGTCGTAATAACGAGCAGTTGAATCTCGCTCGTGCACAGTGGAAAGAATATGGAACAGAAAACCATAATTTAACTTACTGGAAACAGACTGAAAATCGCGGTTGGGAGAAACAAATTTGATATGCATAGCATTTATTATTCTATTCTAATTTATTGGTATTGTCGGGATAATTAATAAAGAACTCTTTATTATGAAAAAATTAGAAGGAAAGTCATTATTTTTTATTGTTATTTTTCTTTTGGGGAGCGATAAAAATGTTGTCTGTAATCACAATATTCAAATGGAATAATAGCGGTGGTTGATCGGATTTTACTTGCTTTATGGTCAGTAATGCTGGCTTTTTTTTGTGTTTCATGGTTGGGTACAACGCATATTCTATCACAAATATTTTCTATCATTTATATTGATTACATTGCAGATATTTTATTCTTTTTTCTTTGTGTATTGTTTGCTGGGGTCTTATGGTGGAGTGTGCCTCGACCAATGTCTTTAAAAATAAAATTGGCGGCATTTCTGCCGCCAGCGTTAATTTTATTATATTTCATTGTATCTTAGTAAGATATCTCTTTATCTGTAAAGCAAATAAAGCAAATAAGTGAAATAAAAGCAGAAAAGAGGAGATAATAGCCAACGTAAGTTACATCAAAATGCTGCACCAAAGATTCTGCAATATAAGGTGCAAAAGATCCGCCAACAATACCAGCTAAATTGAATGTTAAGGATACACCAGTGTACCGAATAGCTGTTGGGAATGGTGATGCAAGAATGGTACCCAACGGGCTATATGTAATCCCTAAAAGCATTAAGCCAATGATAGACATTGCAAGAACGCCTACAATTCCAGAATGTAGAAAGTAAGGAATTGCAAAAGAGTAAATACCAGTACTTATTGTTACCCAAATCATCAAAGTTCTGCGCTTAATACGATCAGCGAATTTTCCTGTGAGGGCAATAGAAAGGCCAAAAACAATAGCTCCAATCATCTCTATTTGTAGTGTTTGATTAAATGGTAATTGCAGATGATTTTTTGAATAACTTAATAAATAGGCAGTGACCAAATAAAATAAGACAAATGCTGTCATGCTGGCAAATGTACCAAGAAGCACAATCCGGGGATGTTTGAAGAACACATTGATAACGGGTACTTTGACACGCTCTTCATGATCAAGTGCTTTTTTAAATTCAAGTGTTTCACCAATTGAAGTGCGCACCCATAATCCTAAGATGACGAGAAAAGCTGAAGCAATGAATGGAATACGCCATCCCCACGTGAAAAGTTGGTCAGAGTCAAGTGTGTTCCACAGCCCAAAATAAACTGCAATAGATAAAAGTAAACCGGCTGGAGATCCTAATTGGGGAAACATTGCATACCAACCACGTTTTTCCGGTGGAGCATTTTCTGTTGCAAGCAGAACAGCTCCACCCCATTCTCCTCCTAATCCAATTCCTTGACCAAGACGGCACATAGTTAAAAGAAAAGGCGCCCACCAACCGACTGTTTCATAAGTGGGAAGAATGCCAATAATAACTGTTGAAATACCCATTGTGAGAAGAGCAGCGACAAGTGTTGCTTTCCGTCCGATTTTGTCACCAAAATGTCCAAAAATAATAGATCCGAGAGGGCGGGCAAAAAAAGCGACACCAAAAACAAGGAAAGATTGTAGAATAGCCAGTTGATTGTTTTGCGGTGGAAAAAACAAATAAGGAAATACAAGAGCTGCAGCAGTTGCAAAAATATAAAAGTCGAAATATTCAATTGTTGTGCCAACAAGGCTTGCTAACAAAATTCGAATAGGTGAATTTGTTTGATTTACGCGCTGTCTTTCTACGCTTATAGACATGAATAGGATATTCCTTTTAATATAGATATTTAAAATATTAAGATAAGATTTTAATAGTTATAAGAATTTCATATTAGTGTCGAGTCAGTATTGTTACGATTTAATTGTATAAGAATAATAATAGGGCATGATAAGAGTGAGGGAATACGTATTGTTACTACTAATCATGCTATTTATTAAATTTAGCGTTAGATTAAATGTAATAAGAAATCTTTTTTTAAAAGCAGCAGGAGGATAGAGGTATATCATTCTGCATAAACGGTTTAATCTCTCAATTGTTTCATTTTGTATTTTTAAATAAAGAATATTGTTTTCATTTTTTCTACACGGATTTGCTTTTACAAGCTAAAGAAATCCGTTGAAAAGTGCTTTAGCAATTTCTGATTAAAATTTATTATCGCTGCACATAAAGAACATTATGACATAAATAAAACACATTATGATATAAACAGGAACGCTCTGTTAAGAAGGAGGGGTGTTTATTTAATTATTGATAATGGAGTGTAGATTGTGCAGCACAAATACAGACTAAATGTTTCGATATTATTAATGAGTAGTCTTCTCATACAAAATGTAAATGCACGTGAAGATAGTTCGAATTACTTTGACCAATTACTAAAACGTAATCTATTAAAAAATTTATTCCATGGGCAAACACTGGTCGATTCCACACACACTACCTCTTGGGGTATCAGTCAGAATACCAAAATTAAGAAAGGAGGTATTGAAATTGTCCAGAATAGCGGAATTTCAAGTAATGCTACTATTCATAAAGGTGGAAAACAACTTGTTACGAATCAGGGGAAGGCAATTGAAACTAAAATCGAAGGGGGTTCACAGTTTATTTTTAATCAGGATAGTTCTACAAGGACGTTTAGGAATAGTAGTGCTTATGATGCAGTAGTTTCTGGTAAAGATGGAATTTGGGGTCAACAAAATGTGTATGATGGTGGGGAAGCCTGGAATACGAAAGTTATGAAAGATGGAGAGCAAAATATTTATAAAGTACGAACAAAAAAAGGGGGAGTGCTTCACAAGTTGAAGTATCTAAAAATGGTAGGCAACACGTTTTGGCGGAAGGCGAGGCCAACGACGTTATTTTAAAAGAGCACGCTGTTCAAGTAGTGTATTGGGGTGGTGTTGTAAAAAATCTAACAATTAATGATTCCGCTAATTCATGGGTGTATGCTGGCGCAACATTAAAAGGAAAAACAATAGTTAATAATGGTGGATATCTTCATCTTTATGCTGGTGATCCTACAAGTCATATTACGGAAGAAAAGATCACTGTAAATAGGCAAAATATACCGTTGTTTTCTGTTGGTATGTGGAATGATAAAAACAACTCTCGGATTAACATTGACGATTTAAGTGGGAGTGGAACCGTTAGTTTCGCTTTTGTCGGGTATGATCCTCACCATTTACATCTTCACGTTACAAATCTTTCAGGTGGTTTACATTTCCAGTTTAATTTGAGTAATATGGGAGGTCGTAGTGATTATCTTTTAATTGATAATGGTGCAGGTAACCATAAAATAAGCGTTACTGATTCAGGTGCCGAAATTACAAATTTTTTCTTGCAAGATAATCATGTAGTTACTGGACTCAATTTAATTACCGATAAAAGTGGGAAAGCTAAGTTTACTTTGGTAGATCGATCTGGTCACAATACTAATGTTTTTGATGCTGGAACCTATGTGTATGGTTTGTATTGTAGAGAAAGCATGAAAACTGGAAAAAATGAAAAAATTTGGTATTTGGGTGCAAACATTCCTAAAACACAGAGCCGATCTCGTCGGTACGTGAATCAGCATGATTTCGATATTTCAGTACTCGGCTCAGAAAGTCTACAGGATGATAATCCGTCAACTGCTCCATCTCTTGAAGATCAGATTACTGAACCTAAACCTCGAAGGCGTCCTCCTCGGCATGTGAGTCAGGATGAGTCTGATGCTTCAGTACTTAGCTCAGAAAGTCAGCAGGTTTCTAATCTGTCAACTACTCTATCTGCAGAAGATCAGAATACTCAGCTTAAATCTCAGAAACGTTCTCGTCGGCACTTAAGTCAGTATCAACCAAACTCTTTGGAGCTTGATTTAGAGGAACCGCAAGCTTCTGATTTTTTAACTACTCCTTCAACTGATGCAGTACTATCTCTAGCGGTTGCTCCTGAACTTGTTTTTAACAATGAGTTACAAAGTTTGCGTGCTGGAAGGGGTATTTTAGAGAGAAATAGGAAGAATGCAGCTTTCTGGACATATACGATCAAGAACAAAGAACAAATTGCTACAGGTCATACACACTTTAAGTTGGATCAAACAGGGATAATGTTGGGTACTGATTGGGTAACACAGTTACTATATGGAAATCTCTATATTGGTGGTTTTGGCAGTTATGATCAAGCACGTATTAATCATGTTCGTCGTGGCGTCAGTGGTATAAATACTTATAGCTTTGGAACTTATGCGACCTATTTAAATGAATATGGTTGGTATTTGGATAGTATTTTGAAATATAATCGTTACCAAAATCATCTTAAAGCAGTTTCTACAAGTGGCTTAGCTATCCAAGGAGACTATAACCAATGGGCGATAGGTACATCCTTGGAAGGAGGTTATCTTTTTCAAACAGGGCAAAGCACTTGGGTGCGACCTTATAGCCAATTTACATGGTTACAGGTTAAAGATAAAGAAATACAGCTTTCCAATGGTATGATAGGTGATATAAGCTCCTCTACTTCATTACGTAGTGAAATTGGTTTATCTATTAGGCGTGCATTTAACTTTAATGCAAATGCTTCATTAATAGGTTATGTAACGGCCGCTTGGTTGCGTGAGTATATAGATAGTAATCATACAATGATTAATAAGCGGCATAAATTTATTACGGACTTGTCTGACAATGCAGGTAAATTGGCAATAGGTTTGAATAGTTTTGTCAGCAAAAATTTAACATTTTACACAGAAGCTCAATATCTTAAAGGTCATAAAATGACGCAGTCACTTCAGGGGATTTTGGGTATGCGCTATAGTTTTTAAGTATGCGATTATTTGTTCTTTGATCAACTTTAGATATGTATTTGTTTATTGCAAATAAATGCTTCAATGTGGGGCCTATTTTTGAAAAAATGTATTTTGTCCTCCTATTTAATCCTTGATCTTAAGGGCATATTTTAGAACAAACGAGGTATTCTTAAGTCAAATAAAATCTCATAGAATGAGAAAGGAGTCTTTGTTTTGCCTGCTTTTGAAACATATGAATGATTTGACCTGTAGAAAATAGAAGATGATTTTGTGGGTGTGAAGTCATTGACCGATAGCATTTCTATTTTATAGAGATAAGTTTTGTAAAAATATGCAATTTTAAAATTGATATAAATTCACTAACGGTTACTTGGCAAAAGGCTCCTTATAGAATAACAAGATAATTTTTTATGAAATTAAAGGTAATCAAATGGCTGTAGAACGTACTTTTTCGATGATTAAACCCGATGCAACGCGTCGTAATTTAACAGGAGCAATTACTAAAATGCTTGAAGATGCAGGTTTGCGTGTTATTGCATCTAAGCGTGTGTGGATGAGTCAACATGAAGCTGAAGGGTTTTATGCGGTTCATAAAGAACGCCCTTTCTTTGGAGAGTTAGTACAATTTATGTCTTCTGGTCCAACTGTTGTTCAGGTTTTGGAAGGTGAAGATGCAATCGCGAAAAACCGTGAAATTATGGGGGCTACGAATCCTGCTGATGCACAGGAAGGGACAATTCGTAAAGCATATGCCTTGTCGATTGGTGAAAATTCTGTTCATGGTTCAGATAGTGCTGAATCTGCAAAAACAGAAATAGCTTATTGGTTTTCCGATATTGAAATCGTTGGTTAATGAAAGCATGTGCGGAAAGTGGAAAATCCTGAAATAGTATTCAGGATTTTTTCTGCTAAGTTATAAATCTTTATTCAAAAGTTCATAATATAAATATCATATAAATTTTTCGATTGTTTTGAGATAATACTCCATTTCAAATATATGCAATGGGGTATTTTATCATGACAAAAGCTCAAAAATGCATAATTGTAATCAATGGCTTTATTTTATTATTTGCATATTTTCCGATTTTACCATTGATATTAAAACATTACATTTCAGTACATAGTGTCGAATATTTTTCTAACCGCTAATTAAGCCACAATTTTATCATTTATCTTTTATGTAATAACGTGTTTTAAGCCTGCACGAAAATAGTCCCACCCTGTCCATAATGTGAGAAGAGCTGCAATCCATAGCATAATTATGCCAAATTCCATTGTATAAGGGAAAATTTTATTACCGGCTGGGCCCGCTAAGAGAAAGACAATGGCTACCATTTGTACAGAAGTTTTCCATTTTGCAAGACGAGAGACAGGAACACTAACTTTTAATTCAACCAAATATTCACGTAATCCTGATACAAGAATTTCCCTACAAAGAATGATAATGGCTGCCCAAAGTGTCCATCCAGCAATAGTGCTATCTGCAGCAAGTAAGAGCAAACATGATGAGACAAGCAGTTTATCTGCAATTGGATCTAACATACGGCCGATATTGGATGTTTGTTTCCAAATACGGGCAAGATAACCATCCAAAAAATCTGTAATAGATGCAATCACAAAAATAAAAACAGCAATCCAACGCCCAATATCACTTGATTGTAGCCGTCCTTCTAAAAAAAAACACGCAACAACTAATGGAACCGCGACAATTCGTGCATAAGTCAGAATATTTGGAAAAGAAAAAGTATGATTTTCCATCGAGCCGTTTTCAATCCTTTGTGAAGTACAGCATGTTTTATAAACGTAACAAGGCAATGAATATGAAGCAAGTCCTTATTTTTCATTAAAATGGTTATGAATTTTTTGTGCCATTGCGGTGGAAATACCTGCTACTTTGTTTAAATCTTCAACAGAAGCGTTGGCAATGGCTTTGGTGCTTCCAAAATGGTTAAGCAAAGCGGATTTTCTTGTGGGGCCTATATTTTCGATTTCATCAAGTAAATTTTTGAATGTTTCTTTTTTTCGTTTTGCTCTATGGGTTTCGATCGCAAAACGGTGTGCTTCATCACGTAAACGTTGCAAAAAATAAAGAATAGGATCGTGTGAGGGCAGTGTGAAAGGTGGTTTTCCTTTTATAAAAAATCGTTCACGACCGGCGTTACGGTTAGCACCTTTTGCTATACCGATTGCTGTGACAAAATCATCTAATCCCAATTGAGATAATAATGTACGAACGACATTTATTTGTCCTTCACCACCATCAATTAAGATAAGATCAGGCCAAATGGGGAAAGAATTATCACTATCATTTTTTGTATCTTTGTTTCTATTGGGCAAGCCATGTTCTTTAATAAGGCGTGAAAATCTTCGTTCAATAACTTCTTTCATCATGCCAAAATCATCACCAGGTGTAATATCAGTCGAACGAATGTTGAATTTGCGATATTGATTTTTAATAAATCCTGTTTGATCGAAAACAACCATCGCACCTACCGCATTGGTACCCATGATATGTGAATTATCATAGATTTCTATGCGCCGTGGAGTATGAGGTAGTTGAAATGTTTCAGCAACACCTTGAAGGAGTTTTATATGTGTTGCTGTTTCAGCAAGTTTGCGTCCCAGCGCTTCATAAGCATTAGTATAAGCGTGATTAACAAGAGATTTGCGTTCACCTTTTTGCGGTAAGGATAGAGATATTTTGTGATTTGCTTTTAGATTTAATGCTTCTGTAAGAAGTGCTTCTTCTTCAATTTTTTCCGATAAAAGGATGAGTTTTGGAATTGGTTTATCATCATAAAATTGAGTGATAAAACTCATTAAAATCTCAGCATTAGAGAAAGATGAATCTGCTTTTGGAAAATAAGCTCGATTTCCCCAATTTTGCCCCATGCGGAAAAAAAACACTTGAATACAGGTCATTCCTCCTTGTTGTGCAATTGCAAATACATCCGCTTCTTTTACCGTTTGAGGATTAATGCCTTGATGGCTTTGTATATGAGAAAGGGCTGATAAACGGTCGCGATAAGCAATCGCTTGTTCAAAATCAAGATTTTCTGAGGCTTTATGCATAGCTTGAGCCATATCTTTTTTTACCGATTGGCTTTTTCCAGAAAGGAAAGCCTTTGCTTTTTGAACCAGTTTTATATAATCGCTATCATTGATTTCATGTGTACAAGGGGCTGAACATCGCTTAATTTGATAAAGCAAACAAGGTCGTGTGCGATTGTTAAAAACTGAATCAGCACAAGTTCTTAATAAAAAAGCACGTTGCAAAGCGTTGATTGTTTGTGCAACAGCACCCGAAGAGGCAAAAGGACCAAAATAATGGGCTTTTCGTGTTCGAGCACCACGATGTTTGTAAAGTGCAGGTGCTCGGTGATCATCAGTGATAATGATATAGGGAAAGCTTTTGTCATCGCGCAGTAATACATTAAAACGTGGGTGTAATCTTTTGATGAGGTTAGCTTCTAAAAGTAATGCTTCTGTCTCTGTATGGGTAACAACAAATTCCATATGATATGTCGCACTAATCATACGGATAATACGGTTATTATGCCCTTGTTCACGAGTATAGCTTGAAACGCGTTTTTTTAAATTCCGTGCTTTACCAACATAGAGAACGTCACCATTTTCATTAAACATTCGATAAACCCCTGGTTTATGAGGAAGGTGTTTAACAAATTCTTGTATAAGTGCAGTTCCTTTAAGTTTATGGTTATCATTTCTTTGGTGAGCATTGTCCCATATGATGTTAGACAGAAAAGATAGTTTTTTTTCTTTATTTGGAAGACAGGATGTATCGTTTTTCAGGGTCATTCAATTTTTCCAACAAGATTTTGCGTTTGCCACATGAAATGTTGTTTTCTGTCAAGTATTATTGTTTGTTTGTTTGAAATTTTATCTCCCAATAAATAAGCGCATTATAGTATAAATTCTATGATTTTTAGTTATCATTTTAGACAAAAGAACACCAAGCTAATTCCATAAGGCAATTTATGAGCTGGCCTATCTTACCTATAAATTGATTGAAAGAATAAGTCTAATTACGATCTGATTACCAGAGATTTTTAGAATGGTTTTGTAAAAAAGAAAATCAAATTTACACTGTTATTTAGTCATATTCATTTCTGTTTTGGTCATCTTCAGAAGTTGAAGAATCTGTCGTGGAGTAAGTTCTCTATCTAATCAGTTTGATGAGATTTATCTTTATTGTGAAGAGTGTTTTCTTAAGTAAGATGCTTTCATATTATAACTATTCTTTATCTAGCCATTTGTAGGTAATTTGCGCACTCTTATCTTGTCCAAGGCGGTTGATAAGAAAAGGACTAAGTTTTTGGATTTCTTCTTCCAGAAGATAAGGAGGGTTGATAAGAATCATACCGCTCCCATTCATTGTAGTTGGTGTTAATTTTTTTCTAATACGCATTTCAATCTGGAGAATTTTTGGAATTCCTGTTTTATGTAGAGCGTGAAGAAAATTCTCAATTTCTTTATTGTATTTAACAGGATACCATAAAGCATAAGTACCTCCAGAAAAACGTCGATATGCTTTCACCACCCCATCAATGAGACGAGAAAATTCACCAGGTTTTTCAAAAGGTGGGTCAACAAGAATAAACCCACGTTTTTCTTTTGGTGGTAAGTGAGAATTTAAAGAGAGCCAACCATTTAAATGCAAAACTTTTGTTTGATAATCGCCGGCAAAGTTTTCTGCTAAGGTTTGGTAATCTTCCTTGTGTAATTCAATTGCAGTGAGCCGGTCTTGCTTACGCAATAGTTGACGGATAAAAATAGGTGATCCAGGATAGAATATAAGCTCTTTGTTTCCTTTATTCATTGTATAGATAACATTACACCATGGATGTAAGAGTGTTTTCACATCTTCCGGAATGGGTGTTGACAAAAGCCTTCCCACGCCATCACGCCATTCTCCTGTTTTATGTGCTTCTAGGGAAGAGAGATTATAAAGTCCAATTCCTGCATGCGTATCTATAACACGAAAAGCTTTTTCTTTACGTTTGAGGTATTCTACAATGCGTGTGACAATAATGTGTTTAAAAACATCAGCAAAATTGCCAGCATGATAAATATGCCGATAATTCATAATAAAATTTTATCATATATATAATTGACTGACCAAGATTCTTTTATTTCTTTTAAAATCTTTTTTTGATGTAAAATAATAAATTTGTGTATCAATAAGAGCTCTATTATAAAAGCCATATATTGATTAAAAAGGCTGATACATCTGGAAAACTTTAATGCTATGTATTGGCATTTATCCATTAAATTATTCTTTACATCAATGCTATTTATATAAACCAGATTTATTGTTAATGAGATCATTTACCAACCCAATGAAAAATTAAGAGGTACAAGCTCAGTCATCCCAATTGAGGTGTTAATTTATAGGGTTAAGTAATTTTATTATCACTAAGCTTAAAGTTATAGCAAAAGATAGTGAATCATCATGGATGATAGAGATAGTTCTATTATTTTATAAATGTTTGAATAAATAAGATTTTCAAAATCATTTTTCTAAGGGAATACTCTCTCTTAAACTTTATAATTAAATTTCAACCATATCAGATTGGTGAAATGTTATTAAAAATAATAATTACCTCCTTTTTTCTTTCATCATCTGTAATTTACAATTTTCTATAATAGAAACTTTAATAGCGAAAAATATTCGGAGTTTTTAGTTGTTTTAAAATTTAGAACGTTAGAAAATATCTAGTGATGAATACAAATAAATAATTACAAGCAAGTTTGGCTTTCCAATAGAAAAATATTAATGCTTGTAAAACAAAAATAGAATTATTTTGTTAGAATGTTTTTTAAACTTATGAAATCATATTTGGAAAAAGAATCTTTTCAATTCACTCAAAATTTATTGATGAATCATTATCAAATAAACATTAAGGTTTCATAATAATGTTAGAAATGAAAGCCATGATTACCGGTATTTCAGGTCCGGTTCTAACAAATGATGAAAAGGCATTTATTACTGAGCATAAGCCTTGGGCTTTTATTTTATTTGCGCGTAATATTAGCACTGCAGACGATATCAAAGCACTTACTGCATCTTTATGTGAAGTTAGCGGACGTGATGATATTTTTATTTTCATTGATCAGGAAGGGGAAAGGGTGCAACGCTTGCACCCACCTTTAGCACCTAATTATCCAACGGCTGCAACTTTAGGAGCTATTTATAAAAAAATCAGGAAGCAGGGCTTCGTGCTGCTTGGATTATGTCACGGCTTCATGCTTTTGATTTGATGAAACTTGGCATTAATGCAAACTGTCTTCCACTGTTAGATGTGCCAGTGGTAGGGGCTCATGATGTTATTGGAACGCGCGCTTATGCTCAGGAACCAGAAACGGTTACTGCTTTGGGGCGTGCAGCTGCTAGGGGGCTTTTAGATGGTGGTGTTTTACCAGTAATGAAACATATCCCCGGACATGGTCGGACATTGTGCGATACGCACTTAAAAATGGCACGCGTAGATGCAACCCTTGATATTTTAGAACAGTATGATTTTATGCCTTTTAGAAATTTAGCGGATTTTCCAGCTGCAATGACTGCTCATATTGTTTATGAGGCAATTGACGATAAAGTATCTGCAACACTGTCTAAAAAAGTTGTAGAGGATATTATTCGTAAAAAGATTGGTTTTGATGGCCTTTTAATGACAGATGATGTGTCAATGAAAGCTCTTTCAGAGAGTACATGTTCGAACAATCTTTCAGATTTAACACATAAAATTTTTGCAGCTGGTTGTAATATTGTTCTTCATTGTAATGGTAATTTGGAAGAAATGCTTGTCATTGCTCATGCTACCCCGTTTTTATCAGGAAAAGCATTAGAGCGTGCTTATAATGCCCATGCTAGGGTTGGGAAGCCTGATTTATCAGATGAGGTTGCTTTAAGAGAAGAATTTTCAAGTCTCTTAGCTTTTGTTAAATAAATACGTAATTTTGAGTTAGCTTGATTTATTAAATATTGCTGAATAAGAGTGAAAATGGCGTAACAATATTAATTTGAGACAATTGATGTTTTGTTACCTTTCATTCAGGAAGGAAATATACAAATAAAATATAATTATATTTGAAATATCACTTATATTGAGCATTCATGCTATAAAATTGATGTTGGTCTCAACAAATTCAATTACTATCAGTAGAACTTGCAAGTCAAATGCCAAAAGAAATTCTTCTTTTGTTAAAAGAGGAAAAAGCCTGTTTCTAAAAAATAATATGAAATCACAAAGACGAAATCATAATTTAGCATCAATCATTTAAGTGAGGAAGTCGAGTATAAACAATGTGTGGGATGTAGGATTAATAGGGCAGAGTTTTTAATTATCTTACTTGTTTTCATTATTGTAGTTAAATTAAAAGATTAGCCTAACATTTTAAGGTAATCATAAAGGCTAATAATATATACATTCGACAGCCAATGAATCTCGACATCAGTTTGATGACACAATGAAATAAACTGAATTGAATGATTTGCAAAAGACATTATCAGATAACAAAAATTCTTATTCCTTACAAAGAATTAACGAAAGTTTTTGATTCAATTCATGATGTAGTGAAGGATGTTCACGACAGTCTTGATGTAAATACGATATTTCATAAATTGGAAAAAGATAAAAACGTTTTTTATATGCGATAAAAAAGCATTGAGATAAAAAGTTAAGGGTATCTGTTGTTCATAGTCATGAGCTATAGCCTATAATACTTCAGTTTAGCCTCTCTCTAAATCTTCATTAAAGAATAGAGTTTACAGCGCATATCTTTGATTATCTGAGCTTTATGCACCATTTATCTGGATTTTTGGTTTGATTTTTCAATTACCTCTTATTGCTAGCTTGTTAACAAAAGTTGGATTGTTGACATTTCATATGTTGCCGTCCAAATGAAAGTGGGTCATCCTGATTTCTTTTATAATTGTGGTTATGGTAAACCGTCGTATTTTTTTCTATGTTTGCAGTAGCTTTACCGACGATAATTCTTTATGAAATATCAATTTTAATTGCTTGCTGGATAGGAAAAAGAAATCCTCTTAATAGAAGTTTATATTTTGTATGATAAGCAATCAAATAGAAACGATACAAATAAGGAGTTCTAATGCTCGATATTAAATGGATCCGTGAAAATCCTGAAAAATTAGACGCAGCTCTAAAAAATAGGGGGATTGAACCACAAGCTCAAAGGTTGATAGAGCTTGATCTTGAACGTCGATCACACGTTGCAAAAATACAATGTGCACAAGAACGTCGCAACGTGGCTTCAAAAGAAATAGGGCAAGCATTAGCTGCGGGTGATCAGAAAAATGCTGAACGTATTAAAGCAGAGGTTGAAGAAATTAAAGATTTTCTTTCTTCTGCTTCAATGGAAGAAAAGCAATTGACTGAAAATCTTGAAAAAACTCTTTCAGCTATACCAAATATTCCATTAAATGATGTTCCAAAAGGTAAAGATGAAAGCGCTAACGTTGTCGTTCGGCACTTTGGTACACCTACGACGTTTGATTTTACACCGAAGGAACATTTTGATCTTGGTCAGAATCTTCAACAGATGGATTTTGAGCAGGCAAGTCGTTTGTCTGGTGCACGCTTTACAGTACTTTCAGGGGCATTGGCGCGTCTTGAGCGTGCATTGGGCCAATTTATGCTTGATATGCATGTGGATGAACATGGTTATACAGAGGTTTCAGTACCTCTTCTTGTGCGTGATGAAATTGTTTATGGAGCAGGACAATTACCAAAATTTTCTGACGATCTTTTTCAGACTACAGATGGCAAATGGCTTATTTCCACAGCAGAAGTACCATTAGTTAATTTAGTAAATAGTGAAGTTCTTGATATATCAGATTTACCTCTGCGGTTTTCTTCTCTTACACCTTGTTTTCGTTCAGAAGCAGGAGCGGCTGGGCGTGATACACGTGGGATGTTGCGTCAGCACCAGTTTTGGAAGGTAGAAATGGTATCGATTACCACTGAGGAACAATCCTTAATTGAATTGGAACGTATGACAGAGTGTGCAGAAAATGTATTGAAGCGACTTGGGTTGCCTTTTCGTACTGTACTTCTTTCTACTGGTGATATGGGGTTTGCTGCCCGTAAGACCTATGATATTGAAGTTTGGCTTCCAGGCCAGAGGTGCTATCGTGAAATTTCAAGTTGTTCAGTCTGTGGAGATTTTCAGGGGCGACGTATGAATGCTCGATATCGTACAAAAGGTGAAAAAACATTACATTTTGTGCATACTCTGAATGGTTCTGGCACAGCTGTTGGTCGTTGCCTTATTGCTATTCTTGAAAATTATCAGCAGGCTGATGGATCAGTTATTGTCCCAGATGTTTTGCAGCCTTATATGAAGGGAATAAGTCGTCTTACTATTTAACTTGTGTGAATAAGCACCAATACACGTTTATTATCGATAAATGATAATAGCGTTTATCAGAAAATTTGAATGCTTTTAAAAAGTAATGCACGTGTAAATAGAGTAATCGTTACATTAAAAATCGAATGATATTATGGAGCAGAAGAAAAATTTACAATTTCGTGAAGAATTGGCAAGCCTTGTACTGAAAATGCGCAGTAAAGGGGTCGATGATCTGCGCTTTTTTGCTGCGTTTGAGAAAATTCCACGTCATCATTTTGTAGCTGTTCCTTGGCTTAAGAGTGCATATGATAATAAAATTATTCCAATTGAGTGTGGTGAATATATTGAGCGTTTAGAAGAACAGCTTTTAATTCTCGCTGCGTTATCGTTGAAAAAAAAACACCGTGTTTTAGAAGTTGGTACAGGTTCTGGTTTTTGTACTGCTCTTATGGCGTGTCTTAGTGATCGAGTGATAACGATTGATCGTTATAAAACACTTGTTGAATTGGCACGGCAAAGATTTCAAACTTTAGGGCTTGACAATATTGTTGTACAGCAGATTGACGCAAGTAAAGGTATTACGAGTTTTGGATCGTTTGATCGTATTCTTATTTGGCCATCACGCTCTGATGAACCGGAAGAATTTTTAGAAATTTTAGCCGGGAATGGAATTCTCATTCAAGCTATTGGGCCAGATGAAGGGGTGCAAACTGTTATGCGTTATACGAAAATTGGTAGCCAATTTGAACGTTCAGAAATGTTTCAAGTGCGTTATCAACCCTTTATTGAAAACGTTGCAGAAATACTTTGATTTTTAAGGTTAAGAGGTTGTGAAGAAACCTATGTGCTCTATTTATAACAAATTCATTTTGGTCTTTTTGTGAAATTTTTATAGGTAAAATATTCAATCTTTAACTCTTAGGTAATATTAGCAAGATTTAATAGAATGAGTTGGGTATTGGCCAATAAATAAACCATATATTTGAATTTTTGAGTAACATTATGCGGTATAGTCTTCAGGGGATAGTTCTTTGGGTTGTAGTAACGATAATAACGGGTTGTAGTTCTGGTACACAGCGTTTTTATGATGGTTTTTATAAAGGTCCTGCTCAATCGACTACACTCACAACAATGTCTGATGATCCACAAATGTTATCAGAAGGTGGAGTAATACAAAGCAGTGAGCTACCACCTGTGGAGTCACCTTATGATTTAGGAGTTAATGATAGTTCGTATGATTCTCTAGAACAGGGAGCCACATCTTATTCTGATAAGCACAGAGAATTTTCATCTGATGGGCGAATTATGGGTTCTCCACCGCAAAATCTTGGAACACTTTCTCGTTCACAAGTGAATAATCCTCCTACTTCTAGGCAGGGGTCTTATATTGTACAAAGTGGTGATACCCTGTTAAGTATTGCACGGCAAATAGGAGTTAGTGTTGAGGCGTTAAAATTAGCAAATGGTATGAATAATCATTCTATCCATGTTGGTCAGGTGCTCATTATCCCAAATGAACGCGCAAGTGTATCTTCAAATATATCTCCAAATGCTCCCAATAATACTCAAGTAACATCACAAACTTCATCTCCAACTCCATCTAAAGCTGTATCCTCTGTTGAAAGTAAAAAGGATCCATCATCTGCGTATGGAACTTCTGTAACAACTACATCTGTGACAAAGACTGATCCCTCAAATGTTAAGCAGGATTCTTCTCTGCAAAAACCTGCAACTGCTTTATCAGATACAGTGGTTGATTCAGATGATGTTGTTGCTCCACAAGCAACAGGGATTTCTAAAATGCGTTGGCCGGTACGAGGGCGTTTGTTAAGTCACTTTGGTCAAAAGAAAGGAACAGTAGTTAGTCGAGGGATAGAAATTACTGTACCTGAAGGTTCATCAGTAAAGGCAGCGGAAAATGGTGTCGTTATCTATGCAAGTGATGGATTAAAAGAACTTGGCAATGTTGTCATGATTCGGCATGAAGACAATATTATTACTATTTATGGGCATAATGATAAACTTGTTGTTAGTAGAGGGCAAAAGGTACGACGTGGTGATGAAATTGCTAAGTCTGGTGTTTCAGGAGATGCTACAACGCCGCGCGTCTATTTTGAAGTCCGTAAAGACACAGTGCCTGTTGACCCTATCAAATATTTAGAAAATTAACGAAGAGTCATTTGATTATATAAAATTCAAGGTTCTCTAAGTTGTTTTTGATTGTGTATTAAAACAACGGCTTATTAGGTCGTTGTTCAAGTTCTTATCTGTTATAATTTTGCTATTTTTATAATATTAGAATGATTTTCGTATGTTATTGCTCATTCTAAGATGTGATTATGAGTTTTTTAAATTATTTTGTAGTCTATTATAAAAAGAGTACCGTAAGTATCCATCACATTATAATGTAATTTTTTACTGCAATTTATAAAAAAGCTAAAAGCTAGAATGATTAGAGAATCATCTTTTATAGTCGTGCAGAAATAGTAATAACTATAAGGTACTTGCCTGTCAGTTATATATGGTAGCCATAGATGGTACCTTTTTGATGTTGCATGAAACATGATACTTTGAAAGTGTTTTTGACACTATTATCAAAGTAGTTTTTAAAGCTTTAATTATAATAAATAAAAACTATTACAGAAGATGATAAGGTGGTATTTCTTATTTTAAAGGGGGTCATAAAGTAAGAAGGGTGACGCTTTTAAACAGTATTTTCAATAAGTTTAAGAGTTTTTTCGATATCCAGTGTATTTTGATTACACTATATAATTTATTAAATCATTAATGACTAGCCTGTGTTGTATATGTTCTACAGCCCCATAAAATGGGCTGTCCTTTAACAGATTGTTACATGTTTTCAGTGAGATGTTCTTTATGTTAAAGATTGCAAATAAAGTTTATGTCAACTCAATTGACGTTATTAACAAGCCCGAAATATAATTTACTGGAATTTAGCGAAATAATCAGCTCAGGTAGCATTTAAGCGAAAGATATTATACGATTAAAATTGGCGATCAATTGATCTAATTTTGGAAACAAAAAATTATTTTACATTAGTTGTTTTTTCAATTTATGAGAGATCTTATATTTTTTTGTATGTATTGGACAGAATGAAATCGTTTTTTAGAAGTATTTATTTGTTGTGTTTTAGCTTTTAAGGTTTTATTTCCTTTGGAAAAGCTAAAACTGTATGATGTAGTGGTTAGGATATATAGTATCTAAGAAATTTTTCTTTCTCTAAGCCAAAAGCTTATTTTAGTAGAGGGGAAATATATGAAGTTTAATCTATAGGAGATCAAAATGTTTATTACTAACGCTTATGCTCAGGCTGCAGGCGGCATTTCTGGTGGGTCGTCGCTTATTACCTTTGTTCCTTTCATTCTGATTTTTGCTATTATGTATTTTTTGATTATTCGCCCACAGCGTACGCAAATGAAAAAGCGGCAGGAAATGCTTAATGCTGTACGCCGTGGTGATACAGTTGTAACAGGTGGCGGTATTATCGGTAAAGTTACAAAGGTTTATGATGAGCAGGGTGAGTTAGAGGTTGAAATTAATGATAGTGTACGCATTCGTGTTGTTCGTTCAACTTTGGCTGATGTTCGTATTAAAGGTGAGCCACTTTCGGAAGAAAAGCCAAAATCTACTGCTAAGGTAAAGGCACCTAAAAAACCTGTGGCTAAAACTGTAAAAAAAGCAAGTACGGTAGTAACGAAGAAGGAGAAAGTTGCACCAAAGGAGAGTAAACCGAAACTGTAATTGCATTTGTAGAATTTTTCACCCTTATAGAGGCAAAATGGCTTTTCATAGAAAAGCCATTTTATTTTAGGGGTATTTATAATCAATAATAAAGATTGTATCTTTGATTATTATTCTATGAGAGTATATTTTTTTGAATAGTCGTTGTTAAATTAATAAAAGATTAGAATGGTTTTAGCTATTAATATAATTGCTATATGACTGAAATTACTTATTTTTTAAGAAAACAGACTAAAATAAGTCTTCCTTTTGGGCATAGTTGTTTAAATATCAGTTGTAATATTTTTTTGTATATTCACCTGTTTTGTTTGATAATATTGATAAAAGATTTTGTGTCAGTGTTGTTATAAGAGCTATTATAGCGGCTTAAATTTATTATTGGTCTTTTGTTAGTTTTTGGGGGGAGGAAAAAGGACAGTTTTGTTTTAAAAAAGGTGCTTATTATGTTTCATGCAATTCAAATCCGTGAAGCACATTTTCCGGGACGCGCACCTATTGATGCTTATGGAAATGGTGGTTTTCGTTTCGCTGATATGTCACATCGGGGTTCTATTATGTGTGTACCATCGGGCGTTTACGGTATTAATATGGTAGAGCCTATACCCACTCAGGATGATATTTCTCGTATTTTAGAAGAAGCAGATCAGATTGAAGTTTTATTAGTGGGTACTGGAGTCGAATTATTGCGATTACCTGAAACATTACGAGCACTTTTACGAGAAAAGCATATTTCAACAGATACTATGAGTACAGGGGCAGCAGTGCGTACATTTAATGTTCTTTTAGCTGAAAATCGTGCAGTTGCTGCAGTGTTGTTTGCAGTAGAATGACAAATTTTCTCCCTTATTGTCTTGATATTTTACGCGCTACAGACCGTGATCGCTATATATCAGTTTTATTTGCACCCAAAAAAAAGCGCTGGGCATTAGCTGCTCTTTACGCTTTTAATGCAGAAATTGCTCGTATTCGTGAAAGTGTGCACGATCCACTTATTGGTGAGATACGATTACGTTGGTGGTATGATTCTATTGCCAATGGTGAAATAAAAAATAATAAACATAATCCAATTTTGGATGATTTATTGACAACAATAGCTTTGTTTAATTTACCTAAGACAGCTTTTTTACATTATTGTGATGCGCGGGTTTTTGATCTTTATAATGATCCAATGATAACCATTCATGATCTTGAAGCTTATTGTAGTAAGACAGCAAGTACAATTTTACAGCTTGCATGCCAGATATTAGATTTTGATGCAGCGCAAAATTTTACAAAAGCATACGAACATGGAGGAATTGCTCAAGCATTGAGTGGTATATTGCGTCTTTTATCGCTTATGCAATCACGATATCAACGCTATTTCCCTTCTGATATGTTAAAGGCTATGGGGATGGAAAGGGAAGAGTTGGAGTTCAATCACATCAATAATGAGCAAAAACATAAGATCATTAAAGCTATGGTAGCGCTATCAAAAGACCATTATCTCAAGTTTTACGAACATTCTATCACTTTACCTAAAACACTCAAACCAGCATTCCTTCCATTGTCAATTACACCAGCATCTCTTCAAAGAACGATGCAATTAGGAGAGAAAGTTTTTCAAGAGGATGCAACTTTATCGCAGCTTCATCGTTATTGGTTGATAACAAAAGCAGCGATGAATGGCCGTTTTCCAAAATTATTATAAATCAATGTCATCCAGGAAGGAGTTTATTTAACTTTTTCCATTGTAAAAAAAACGCTTATACAATTTTATCATTAGATACGTAAAATCGTTCATAAAATTTCACTAAAAAGTATTGAAGATGCGATTATAGTTAGAATTGTTAATTTTTACTGGGTGTTCTTTATTCGCGACTTGGAGTATTTCTAGCTTTAAATCTTCTCTTATCATCATATCCAGATTATTGCGGACATCAGATGAAATGGTTTGAGCAGTGATATTGTCAGGTATTGCTGAGGCTGTTATTTTATAGACGATACGGTTTGTTGTGAGTGTACCTTTTGCGATGCCATAGTGACCTTTAGGCTTAGAAAATAATGCTTTAATATCTTCAAATCCAAAAACTTCGGATGAATCTTGGCGCCGTAAAGCTTGAGTCGTTTGTTTTTTTACGCCAAATTCAGCAGCAAGAGAATCAAGGCTTTTTCCTTTATTGAGCTGTTTGAGAGCATTTTCAGCTTTTTCATCGAGAAGGCGTTGGATTTCTTCACTTTTCCATTGAGCAATGGCATCTTGTTTTACTTCCTCAAGTGCCCTGTCACGGGAAGGGATGATCGTATCTACTTGATACCAGAGATACCCTCCTTCTTGAAGAGAGAGAAGGTCAGGCTCAGTTTCTACATTTGCTTGATAGATGGCATCTAACAAGATGTCTTTTTCAGGTAAATCTGTTAGTGTTATCCCTTCAATTGTTATTCCTTTTTTATCGATAGTGACTTTACGCAGAGGCAAGTTATATTGGTCGGCAATTTCTTTAAGAGAGGCTCCTTCAAAACGGGCATTTTCAATTTCTGTATACTTATTATGCATATCAGTAGCAGCACGGTTTTGCGCAAGTGTTTGGCGAATATTCTTTTCTACAGTTTCAAAAGGAATAGGACTTGAAGGTGTAATATCTATAACACGAATAATTACAGGACCTTGCAGATCATCAATGACAGTACTAACTTGTCCTTTTTTGAGTTCAAAAATCTCAGATTCTAGGTAATTAGGGCGTTCACTTTTTACTAAGGGGCCTTTTTTAATGTCATTGAGAGTCTTTTTTTCAGCTTTAACTAAGTCATCAAAACTTAAACCATCAGCTATTTTTTTGGCAGCTTCATCAGCTGCTTTGCGTGTAGGGAAGCGTAATTCTTCAATTATGCGTTTTTCAGGAGTTGTAAAACGTGAGATATTTTGAGTGTAATAGGTTTTAGCTTCATCTTTAGAAATATCTTCTAATTGCACTAACTTTTCTGGTGTTATAGACAATAAAGAGACAGTACGATACTCTGGGGCGCGAAATGCATTTTTGTGCGTATCAAACCATTTTTGCAAAGTTTTTTGATCGGGATCGGCAGTACTTTCTTTTTCTTTTAAATTGACAATGAAATAATCAGCGATACGTGTTTCTTCCTGATAAATAGCAAAGGCTTTATAGAAGAGGTCTGGTACCTTCATACCGGATAGTAAAGCTAGAGTGAGCTGATTGCGCTTTTCTTTTTGAGTGTAATAATCAAAGAAATCATTTTGGTTAACACGTAATTGCTGAAGAAAATTGAGAAATAAATCTCGACTAAAGGCTCCATTTTCCTGAAAAATATTGTCAGCACTAATGGCCTGGGCTATCATGTCTTTTGAAAGATTAATTTTCATTTTACGTGCTTGTTCATTAAAAAGTACATCTTGTTGTAACTGATTAAGGACAAAAGCAGAGATTCTATATTGCTGTATTTCCTCTGGGGTAAACATTCGTCCAAGATGGGAATTGAGCGCTAAACGTAAACTTTGATCAGCAAGTGCAAGGCGGTAAGTATCAACAGTTATTGTCGACTTGCCAGAAGTGAGTAAATCTCTCTCACCTTGTGTGTATAACTGTGGTATACCCCATAAAAAAATGAAACATAAAAGTAAAATAGCAAAAAAAAGCCTAGCAAACCAAGAATTTTTAGCGCTTCTTAGGGTATCAAGCATCGTTTAATTCCATTTATATACACAATGATTATCAAAGCAGTGATCGAATTTGCAATAAAGATGCGCAAGATGCAAGCTTAAAGACTTGCTTTCGTTTCATAATTTGGTACTTAAAGCGATAAATTTTTTTAAAAGCTCTTGAGGTAAAGACATGACTCCAAATATTCGGCCTTTAATTGCTGGAAATTGGAAAATGAATGGAATGGGTGAATCTCTTAAAGAGTTACATGCCATCGCTACTGGTATTCGCTCTGATTTGGGTTGTTTATTTGAAGCGCTTATTTGCGTTCCAGCAACACTTTTATCACGTGCTTCTGATATGGTGAGTGGTGAAAAGTTGCTTTTAGGGGGGCAGGATTGTCATTTCAGTGATAGTGGTCCTTATACTGGGGATATTTCAGCTGCTATGCTTAAAGAAGCAGGGGCCAGTCACGTTATTATTGGGCATTCAGAACGTCGTACAGCTTATCATGAAAGTAATGCGATTGTTTATGCTAAAGTACAGGCTGCATGGCGGGCAAATCTTGTTGCTCTTGTTTGTATCGGTGAGACATTGGAAGAGCGTGAGAATGGCAGAGTATTAGATGTAATCGCACACCAGCTTGAGAATTCTTTACCAGATAACGCGACAGCACAGAATATAATTATTGCTTATGAACCTATATGGGCTATAGGTACGGGTAAAACTCCTACTTCAGAGGATGTTGCACAAGTGCATAATTTTATTCGTGATAAGATCAGCTATCGTTTTGGTAACGAGGGATATAACATACGCTTGCTTTACGGTGGATCTGTCAACTCATCAAACGCACTTGAACTTTTGAGTACTACTCATGTTAATGGTGCTTTAATTGGTGGAGCAAGTTTAAAAGCGGTTGATTTTTTAACTATTTGTGATGTTTATCGTTAATTATAAGAAGAGAATTCATAATTATCTCTTGGATTATGCGCAATTTGTATATAAATAACTATAAATGTTTATAAAGAGCAGAGTTTATGCAAACAGTACTAATTGTAATTCATTTTTTGATTGTTATTACTTTGATTGGCGTTGTGTTGATTCAGCCCTCAGAAGGTGGCGGGCTTGGTACAAGTAGTGGCTCAGGGTTTATGAGTGCTCGTGGGACCAAAAACATGTTGACACGTTTAACGACTATCTTGGCAATTTGTTTTTTTACAATGTCCATTGTACTGGTTGTGGTTGGAAATATATCGAACTCTGATTCTGATATTCTTAATCGCATTCCAATTAATTCAGAACAAAATCCGGTAAACAAAAATACGACAGAGGAAGGTAAACCATCATCTAATCAAAGTTCCAAGCCTTCTATTCTTGAACAATTAGGTGGTGCTTCGACACCTTCTCAAAAGCAAAGTAAACCTGATACTCCTGCAGTTGAAAATCCGATTCCATCACCAATTGAAAATCCAAGTGATAATGGCGTCAACTAATTTTAAAAATAAAGTTTAGATTGTAAAAAATTGTTTTTGCATCTTTTTTTACTTTGCGAAGATAAAAATTTCTTTTTAGCATTTTTTTGACTAGAAAAATTATAATAAACTGCTTATTACCGTAAGCCCATGGCACGTTATGTTTTTATTACTGGTGGTGTGGTTTCTTCTCTTGGAAAAGGCATTGCTGCAGCAGCTTTAGCTGCGATATTACAGGCACGAGGATGTCGTGTACGGATCCGTAAGCTTGATCCTTATTTAAATGTTGATCCAGGCACGATGTCGCCTTATCAGCATGGTGAAGTATTTGTTACCGATGATGGTGCAGAAACAGATCTTGATCTTGGTCATTATGAACGTTTTACTGGGCGTTCTGCTAATAACCAGGATAGTATCACGGCAGGGCGTATTTATCGCAATATCATTGAGAGGGAGCGTCGCGGTGATTATTTAGGAGAAACAGTTCAAGTTATTCCTCATGTTACAGATGAAATTAAGGCATTCATTACTACAGGAAATGAAGAATTTGATTTTGTCTTATGTGAAATAGGTGGAACGGTTGGTGATATTGAGGCAATGCCTTTTTTGGAAGCAATTCGTCAACTGCGTAATGAGTTGCCAAGGCAAAGTGCTGTTTATATGCATCTTACATTAATGCCTTATATTGCTTCTGCAGGTGAGTTAAAAACTAAACCGACACAACATTCTGTTAAAGAGTTGCAATCAGTTGGTATTGCTCCTGATATTTTATTAGTGCGTGCAGATCGACCCATTCCAGAATCAGAACGGCGCAAATTATCACTTTTTTGTAATGTTCGTCCAAGTGCAGTTATTCAGGCATTAGATGTTCTGACTATTTATGATGTTCCCATAGCATATCATAAAGAGGGTTTAGATTCAGAAGTTCTTTTTGCTTTTGGAATTAATTCAGCACCTCAACCAAATATGGATCGTTGGGAGGATATTACATATCGCATTCACCATCCTGAAGGGGAAGTAACGGTTGCAATTGTTGGGAAATATATAGGCCTGAAAGATGCTTATAAATCTCTTATTGAAGCAATTGCGCACGGTGGGTTAGCTAATAGAGTGAAGGTCAATATTGAATGGATTGAAGCAGAGCTTTTTGAAAAAGAAGATCCTGCGCCTTATTTACAAAAAGTTCATGGGATTTTGGTTCCTGGTGCTTTTGGTGGGCGTGGTGCAGAAGGTAAAATTCGAGCAATTCAATTTGCACGAGAACGTAAAATTCCATTTTTTGGCATTTGTTTTGGAATGCAATTAGCTTGTATCGAAGCTGCTCGCAATATTGCAAATATTGTAAATGCTTCATCAAGTGAATTTTGCGAGACAAAGGATGCGGTTGTAGGTTTAATGACGGAATGGCTTAAGGGGGATTTGCTTGAAAAACGTACAACATCTGGAAATCTTGGTGGAACAATGCGCCTTGGTTCTTTTGCAGCTCAATTAAAAGAAGGTAGCCATATCTCCAAAATTTATGGAACAACAAATATTTGCGAGCGGCATCGCCATCGTTATGAAGTCAATATTCATTATAAAGAAAGGCTGGAACAACTTGGATTTATTTTTTCTGGTATGTGTCCAGATGGTATTTTACCAGAAACAATAGAATATGTAGATCATCCATGGTTTATTGGTGTTCAATATCATCCAGAGTTAAAGTCACGTCCATTTGATCCGCATCCACTTTTTTCCTCTTTTATTGAGGCTACTTTAGAACAGAGCAGGTTGGTTTAGCTTTATAAATTACGTGCTCACTTTTTGAGGAATCCAATGTCTAAACCAAATACTTCTGTTAAAGTTGGAAATATTGTTTTTTCTAATGATGCGCCTCTTTCTTTAATTGCAGGTCCTTGCCAGATGGAAAGTCGAGATCACGCTTTTGAAATAGCGGGTCGGCTTAAAGCAATTGCTGATCAAATTGGCATTGGGTTTGTTTATAAATCTAGTTACGATAAAGCTAATAGGACGTCTCTTAATGCGGCGCGTGGTATTGGTCTTGAAAAAGCAATGATTATTTTTTCTGATCTTAAGAAAGAATTTGGCTTTCCGATATTGACTGATGTGCATACAGAAGAGCAATGTGAGGCTGTTGCTTCAACGGTAGATATTTTGCAAATACCAGCTTTTTTGTGTCGTCAAACAGATCTTTTAGTTGCAGCCGCTAAAACGGGGCGTGTAATCAATATTAAAAAAGGTCAGTTTTTAGCTCCTTGGGATATGGAGAATGTCTTAAAAAAAATAACTCAGAGCGGCAATCCTAATGTTATGCTTTGTGAACGTGGCACTTCATTTGGTTATAACCGTCTTGTTTCTGATATGCGCTCATTGCCAATTATGCGTTCATTTGGAGCGCCTGTTATTTTTGATGCGACACATTCTGTTCAAGAACCAGGTGGAAAGGGTGATTCATCTAGTGGGCAGCGGCAGTTTGTTGAAGCATTAGCGCGTGCGGCTGTTGCTGTTGGTGTTGCAGGTGTTTTTTTAGAAACACATCAAGATCCAGATAATGCGCCATCTGATGGGCCTAATATGATTAAAATTGATAATTTACAAAGGTTGCTTGAAATTTTAATGGATTTTGATTGTTTGGCAAAAAAACATTGAATATTCGAGTATAGATAATTTCTATGAATGACGTTAAGAATAATGTGAATCAAAATATTCATTGTAAAAGAGAATTCGTATGACTGTAATTGTAGATATCATTGGGCGTGAAGTGCTTGATAGCCGTGGTAATCCAACTGTAGAGGTTGATGTTTATTTGGAAGATGGAGTTTTTGGTCGTGCCATGGTTCCTTCAGGGGCGTCGACTGGTACGCATGAAGCAGTGGAACTTCGTGATGGTGGTACGCGCTATCAAGGCAAAGGTATTCAAAATGCTATTGCTGCAATTAATGGCGAAATTCTTCAAGAACTTGGTGGGAGAGATGCAAGAAATCAAATGGCAATTGATCAAGCAATGATTGCTTTGGATGGAACACCTAATAAAGCGCGTCTTGGTGCTAATGCAATTTTGGGTGTTTCATTGGCAATTGCAAAAGCGGCTGCAACATCATTGGGTCTGCCTTTATATCGTTATATTGGTGGGACGCAAGCTCACCTTCTTCCTACACCAATGATGAATATTATTAATGGTGGTGTGCACGCTGATAACCCAATTGATTTTCAAGAGTTTATGATTATTCCAGTAGGGGCGCCAACACTGAAAGAAGCGGTTCGTTATGGTGCTGAGATTTTTCATACACTAAAAAAACGTTTACAGGATGCAGGTTATAATACCAATGTTGGTGATGAAGGTGGTTTTGCACCTCATTTTAAGAGTGCTGAACAAGCAATTGATTTTATTATGGAATCTATTGCTGCATGTGGGTATAAACCAGGTGAACAAATTGCTATTGGTTTAGATTGTGCTTCAACAGAGTTGTATAAGAATGGTTCATATTTTTATGAAGGTGAAGGTAAGTGTCGTAATGTACACCAACAGGTGGAGTATTTAGCTCAGCTTGTTGATGCTTATCCCATAATAACGATTGAAGATGGAATGGCTGAGGATGATTGGGAAGGTTGGAAGCTTCTTACTGATTCGATCGGCAAAAAATGCCAGCTTGTTGGTGATGATTTATTTGTGACAAATTCAGTGCGTCTGCGCGATGGTATTAAAATGGGTGTTGCCAATTCTATTCTTATTAAAGTCAATCAAATTGGCACATTAAGCGAAACGCTTGATGCTATAGAAACAGCGCACAAAGCAGGTTATCGTGCTATTATATCTCATCGTTCAGGCGAAACGGAAGATTCTTTTATTGCTGATCTTGCGGTTGCAACAAATTGTGGGCAAATTAAAACTGGCTCACTTGCACGTTCAGATAGATTAGCAAAATATAATCAACTTATTCGTATTGAAGAAATGTTAGGAACACAGGCCCTTTATGCGGGCAATTTGCATCGTTAATAGCTGTTAAACAAAATATTATATTCTTTATATTAACAGCATTTTTTAATTTTACTATTTTATTAATAGCTTCACGGTTTTATTAATAATAAGTAAATAATAATTTTATAGGTGGTTGTGATGAGAGGAAGAATTATTAGTCAGGAACAGGGGACATACCTTATTTCAGGTGATGATGGTGAACGTTACCGATTTGCGCTTTGTGATTGGTTAGGAAAAAGCTCACCAAAAGTTGGTGATTATCTTGACTTTGTTGGTAAGGATGGTGCTGCTACTTCTGTTTTTCCATTGGTGAAACAACAACATTCAAAATTAATTCTCGCACTTATTTGTTGGATTGTGGGTATATTGGGTATTCATCGTTTTGTAGTTGGTAAAACTGGGACTGGTGTTTTTATGCTTGTTCTATCTTTATCTGTTTTTGGGTTAGCTATTTCTGTAGTTTGGGCGCTCATTGATTTTATCGTCATTTTAACAGGAGGTTTTACTGACAAAGATGGAAATAAAATCAGAAGTTAGCGGATGTTTTATATTTCGCCATAAAGTGTGATATTTTTATTGTTGTGGGTAATATAAAGTATAAAAATAAGCTACGTACGATTTGTTTTGATAATAAGCTGTTAATCAAAGTCATGCATAAATTAAATAGAATATTTTAAAAAGATCATGACTGTTATGTGGACAAAACAAAAACGTAGATCAATTACAGCGCGCTTTATTCTACCATTTATGACGGTTGGGGTTTTAAGCTATTTTGGTTATCATATTTATCATGGTGACTACGGGCTTTCTGCACGCAGCAAAATTATTCAGCATATTACTGAATTGAAGGAGGAGCTTTATAAAATAGAAGTTGAGCGAATGTCTATTGAAAAACGTATTTCTCTTTTACGTGATGGGCATATTGAAAAGGATATGTTGGATGAATATGTGAGGAAAAATTTAAACTTTTCCAAGCCAAATGAATTGACAATTTTAATTTCTCCTGACGAGATTAAAAATTAACTGCAATCGGTTAATCTAAAAAAACAATTTAAAACAGTCACTTACGATGAAATGTGAACTGATTTTATAATACTTGTAACTTTTGTTCGTAAAGGTTATTTCTAGATAATCATCGAAGGGAGTTTAATATGGCAGAACGGGCTAAAAAAAAATCTGCGCCGGTAATGCAAGCCACATTATCAAACGTTACCAAAACAGCGAAGAAAGCTAGTTTTACAAAAGATGAAACAATTGCCGTTTATCGCGAAATGCTTTTGATTCGTCGTTTTGAAGAAAGAGCAGGTCAACTTTATGGTATGGGCTTAATTGGTGGGTTTTGTCATCTTTATATTGGGCAAGAAGCTGTTGTTGTTGGCACATTAAAAGCATCAAAAGAAGGTGATCAGATCATCACATCTTATCGTGATCATGGCCATATGTTAGCAGCTGGTATGAGTCCGCGTGGTGTTATGGCAGAATTGACAGGGCGTCAGGGAGGCTTTTCCAAAGGAAAAGGTGGCTCAATGCATATGTTTTCCAAAGAAAAGAATTTTTATGGTGGGCATGGCATTGTTGGTGCGCAAGTTCCAATTGGTACAGGCTTGGCTTTTTCGAATCAGTATCTTGGTAAAGATAATGTGACATTGGTTTATTTTGGTGATGGTGCTGCAAATCAGGGGCAAGTTTATGAAAGTTTTAACATGGCCTCACTTTGGAAGCTTCCTGTTGTTTATATCATTGAAAATAATCAATATGCTATGGGGACGTCAGTTTCTCGTGCATCTGCGGAAACTGATTTTTCCCGTCGTGGCCTTTCTTTTGAAATTCCAGGCATTGTCGTTGATGGTATGGATGTTCATGCAGTAAAAGGGGCTGCTGATGAGGCAATTGCTTGGGCACGTTCGGGGAAGGGGCCGATCATTCTTGATATGCAGACTTATCGCTATCGTGGTCATTCCATGTCTGATCCAGCAAAATATAGATCAAAAGAGGAAGTGCAAAAAATAAAAGAAGAGCAAGATCCGATTGATCAAATAAAACAACACGTTATTAAACAAGGTTGGGTTAGTGAAGACGATTTGAAGTCTATTGATAAAGAAGTCCGTGCAATTGTCGCTGATGCAGCAGATTTTGCACAAAATGATCAAGAGCCAGATGCTTCTGAGCTCTATACTGATATTCTAGTTTAAAGTGGGGAACGTGAATATGTCTATTGATATTTTGATGCCAGCACTTTCACCAACGATGGAAGAAGGTAAATTGTCTAAGTGGCTCAAGAAAGAAGGTGATAACGTCAGCTCTGGTGATGTGATTGCTGAAATTGAAACTGATAAAGCAACAATGGAAGTAGAAGCTGTTGATGAAGGTACTATTGGTAAAATTTTAGTCCCTGAAGGTACTGAAGGTGTGAAGGTTAATACTGCTATTGCAGTATTGTTGGAAGAGGGTGAAGATGTTACAAACATTTCACAAACCACAACTAAAAAAATAGAGAAAGCTTCTTCTTCTTTATCAATGCCGGTTCGTCCTGTTTTTGATGTTGGAAGTGATCCTGATATCCCTGCGGATGTTGAAATGGTTACGATGACAGTACGTGAAGCACTTAATCAAGCTATGGCTGAAGAAATGCGACGCGATGAGGCGGTTTTTTTAATGGGTGAGGAAGTAGCGCAATATCAAGGTGCTTATAAAGTCAGCCAAGGTTTGTTGGAAGAATTTGGTACGCGCAGAGTTATTGATACACCAATTACAGAACACGGTTTTGCGGGGTTGGGTGTTGGTGCAGCATTTGGAGGTTTGCGTCCTATTGTTGAGTTTATGACATTTAATTTTGCTATGCAGGCGATTGATCAGATTATTAATTCAGCAGCAAAAACTCGTTATATGTCTGGTGGACAAATGTCTACTCCTATGGTTTTTCGTGGTCCCAATGGTGCTGCAGCACGTGTTGGAGCTCAGCATTCACAATGTTATGCTGCATGGTATAGCCATATTCCGGGTCTCAAAGTTGTTATGCCTTATAGTGCAGCTGACGCAAAAGGTTTGCTAAAGGCTGTTATTCGTGATGATAATCCTGTTATTTTTCTTGAAAACGAGATTCTTTATGGTCATCAATTTGAAGTTCCTCAAATGGATGATTTTGTTTTACCTATTGGTAAGGCGCATATTCATAAATCTGGTCAGGATGTGACAATTGTTGCTTATGGGATTGGAATGCATTATGCAGTTCAGGCATTGCCAGAAATTGAGAAGCTTGGCATTGATGTTGAATTAATTAATTTGCGTACTATTCGCCCAATGGATCTTCCAACAATTCTTGCTTCAGTTAAAAAGACAGGTCGTTTAATAACGGTTGAAGAGGGATATCCTCAATCATCTGTTGGTACTGAAATAGCAACACGTGTTATGCAGCAGGCTTTTGATTATCTTGATGCACCAGTTTCTACAATTGCTGGCAAAGATGTTCCCATGCCTTATGCTGCCAATCTTGAAAAATTGGCTTTACCGAGTATTACTGAAATTGTCGAAGCTGTTAAGGCTGTGACTTATCGAGCATAACGAAGGAAAAAGCACTATGCCTATTAAGATTACAATGCCTGCGCTTTCTCCCACAATGGAAGAAGGAAATTTGCTGAAATGGAATATCAAGGAAGGTGATAAGGTCTCTGCAGGTGATGTTATTGCTGAAATTGAGACAGATAAGGCAACGATGGAAGTAGAAGCTGTTGATGAAGGAACAGTTGCAAAGATTGTTGTTCCTGCTGGAACGCAGGGAGTTAAAGTTAATACTTTAATCATGGTTTTGGCAGAAGAAGGTGAAGACTTAAGTGAAGTGGCTAAAATCGCGGAAGATAAGTCTTCTTCTGTTTCAAAGAGAGCGCCAGTTGATGAAAAACAGGTGATATCAAAGGATATACAGGTTTCTAATGCGCCACAAGCTCAGCTATCAGTGCAGAAACATGAAAATAATATACGTCTTTTTGCATCACCTTTGGCACGGAGGTTAGCGGCTCAAGAAGGCCTTAATTTATCACTTATTTCTGGCACAGGCCCTCATGGGAGGATTATTAAGCGTGATGTAGAGAAAGTTCTAAGTGATGGTGCTCTTAAAGCTTCTTGTTCATTACAAGTTGGTCAGCCAATGGCAACTGGTATTGCGGACGAACAAATAATAAAACTATTTAGAGAAGGTGAATATACACTTACACCTCATGATAGTATGCGTAAAACAATTGCTAAGCGTTTGACTGAATCAAAACAAATGGTGCCGCATTTCTACGTAACAGTAGACTGTGAGCTTGATGCACTGTTGGCGTTACGTGCGCAACTTAATGCTGCTGCTCCAATGGTTAAAACGCAAGAAGGTACTAAACCCGCTTATAAATTGTCCATAAATGATATGGTTATTAAAGCTATTGCACTTTCTTTGAAAGCTGTACCTGATGCCAATGTGTCATGGCTTGAAGGTGGAATGCTTTATCACAAACACTGTGATGTTGGTGTTGCTGTTTCTATTCCAAATGGGTTAATTACACCAATTATTCGCCATGCAGAAGAAAAGTCTTTGCCTATTATTTCTAATGAGATGAAGGATTTTGCAACGCGTGCTCGTGAACGTAAGTTGAAACCAGAAGAATATCAGGGGGGACAACAGCAGTATCGAATATGGGTATGTATGGTGTGAAAGAGTTTTCTGCCATTATTAATTCACCGCATGCAACGATTTTTGCGATTGGTGCAGGTGAACAGCGAGCAGTTGTTAAGGATGGTGCATTAGCGATTGCTACTATGATGTCAGTTACACTTTCCACTGATCACCGCGCAGTTGATGGTGCGTTAGCAGCAGAACTTGCTCAGGCCTTTAAAAAGCTGATTGAAAATCCACTAGCAATGTTGATGTAGTGATTGTTAAAGTACTTCACATAAATTGTGTATGTGGCAAAAGTGGTGATATGGAAAAAGTAGATCTGAATAGTCTTAATAATAGTTTCGTAGTTAATGAAGGTGTTTATATGTATTCTTAAAACAGGATATACGAAAAAAATTTATCCTGTTAGTTTTCTGTTTTAAGCTCGGATAGTCTGGATCCGTTTTGTTTATGTCCATGGAGGGATTACTGTGGCAAATCTTTATGATATAATTGTGATTGGTTCAGGACCGGGCGGATATGTAACTGCAATTCGCGCGGCACAATGTGGTTTCAAGACTGCAATTGTTGAACGTGAACATTTGGGTGGTATTTGCTTAAATTGGGGTTGTATCCCAACAAAAGCTCTTTTGCGTTCAGCGGAAATGAAGCATTTTGCTGAACATGCAGAAGATTATGGGCTAAAACTTAATGGTTCAATTGAAGTAGATATTAAAAATGTTGTAGCGCGTTCGCGTGGGGTTTCAGCACGTTTAAATGCTGGTATTGGTTTTCTAATGAAGAAAAACAAGATTGATATTATTTGGGGTGAAGCAAAGCTAACTAAGGCAGCTAAAGGTAGCCAGCTTGCAGAAATTGTGGTTTCTCCATCATCCAAAGCAATTGTGCAACCACAAAATCCAGTTCCTAAGGGAACATTAGGTGAGGGGACTTATCAGGCAAAACATATAATTGTTGCGACGGGTGCCCGTCCACGTTCTATTCCCGGTATTGAACCAGACGGAAAACTTATTTGGACTTATTTTGAAGCGATGGTACCGCATACACTACCAAAGTCACTGTTGGTGATGGGGTCTGGAGCAATCGGTATTGAATTTGCTTCTTTTTATCATGATATGGGTTCTCAAGTAACTGTCATTGAAATGATGCCTCAAATTATGCCGGTTGAGGATGTTGAAATTTCAACATTTGCGCGTAAACAGTTAGAGAAAAAAGGCATACGTATTTTGACTGATGCAAAAGTGACAAAGGTTGAAAAAGCTGTTGATTCTATTACGGCGCATATCGATGTTAAAGGTAAAACAGAAACAATAACAGCTGACCGATTGATTTCAGCTGTTGGAGTTCAAGGTAATATTGAAAATCTTGGTTTAGAAGCATTAGGTGTCAAAACTGATCGTGGATGCATTGTAACTGATGAATGGAGCTGGACGGGTGTGGAAGGAATATATGCTATTGGTGATGTTGCTGGTCCCCCTATGTTGGCTCATAAGGCAGAAGAAGAAGGCGTAATCTGCGTTGAACGTATTGCAGGCCTGAAAAGTGCTCACGCGCTTGATAAAGGAAAAATTCCTGGATGTACCTATTGTACACCACAGGTTGCCTCTGTAGGACTTTCAGAGAAAGCGGCAAAAGAGGCTGGCTACGATATACGTGTTGGTCGTTATTCTTTTTCAGCTAACGGTAAGGCAATTGCTTTAGGTGAAGATCAAGGGTTGGTTAAGACTATTTTTGATAAAAAAACAGGACAGCTTCTTGGTGCCCATATGGTAGGAGCAGAAGTAACAGAACTCATTCAAGGTTTTGTTATTGCCATGAATCTTGAAACAACTGAAGAAGAATTAATGAGCACTGTTTTTCCACATCCGACATTATCAGAGATGATGAAAGAAAGTGTATTAGATGCGTACGATCAGGTTTTAAATGCTTGATAATTAGGTTATATGAAAAATTTTATATTTTATGATTTTTCATCGGCGGTTGCTCTTGAGAAGGCAGAGATCTTAGATGGTTACGGTGGTTGATAGAGTTACGAATAGACGTGTCCGTCATCCTGAAAAGGTGCATCGTCCAGATACGGTCATTCAAAAAAAACCAGATTGGATTCGTGTAAAAGCACCAACATCACAAATTTATAGGGAAACCCATAGTATTGTACGTTCCAATAAATTGGTGACAGTATGTGAGGAAGCTGGTTGTCCAAATATTGGTGAATGTTGGAGTCAGCGACATGCTAGCTTTATGATTTTAGGTGAAATATGTACGCGAGCTTGTGCTTTTTGCAATGTTGCAACAGGTATTCCACTTGCAGTTGATGATGATGAGCCAGAGCGTGTGGCAGATGCTGTTGCACAGATGGCGTTAAAGCATGTTGTCATTACATCTGTTGATCGTGATGATTTGGTTGATGGTGGTGCACAGCATTTTGCGAAAGTTATTCACGCTATTCGTCAAAAGACTCCTACAACAACAATTGAAGTCCTTACACCTGATTTTCGCCATAAGGATAATGCATTAGAAATTGTAGTTGCTGCTAAACCTGATGTTTTTAATCATAATTTGGAAACAGTTCCATCTAAATATTTGAAGGTGCGCCCAGGGGCACGTTATTTTCATTCAATTCGACTGTTACAACGCGTCAAAGAGCTTGATCCAACAATTTTTACAAAATCGGGAATTATGGTTGGTCTTGGGGAAGAACGGAATGAAATTTTTCAATTGATGGATGATTTGCGTTCTGCTGATGTAGATTTTATGACAATTGGGCAGTATTTGCAGCCTACGCGAAAGCATCATCCTGTCATTCGTTTTGTAACTCCTGATGAATTTGAATCTTTTGCCAAGGTTGGTAAGGCAAAAGGTTTTTTACATATGGCTTCTAATCCTCTGACACGTTCATCTCATCACGCTGGAGATGACTTTAAAGCTTTACAAAAAGCACGTGCTGAAAAATTTGCTTGATAGAGAGAGTTATGCCAACTTTTACAACACATCGGCAAATTGCCCATACTGCTCATGAAATGTTTAATCTTGTTGCAGATATTGAGTCTTATCCTGAATTTTTACCAATGTGTGAGGCTTTAATAATACGTTCTCGGAAGGAGTATGAGGAAAAGACATTGCTCCTTGCTGATATGACAGTTGGTTATAAAATGATTCGAGAAATGTTTACGACACAGGTACTTCTTCAACCTAAGAAAAATCTTATTGAGGTTAAATATATTGATGGTCCATTTAAATATCTTGAAAATCATTGGGTATTTCACCAAATTCAAAATATGAATGCATGTAATGTAGAGTTTTTTATTAATTATGAATTTAAGAGCAAAATGTTAGAACTACTCACGGGATCGATGTTTGATATTGCTTTTCATAAATTTACAAATGCTTTTGAGAAACGTGCTCATCAGATTTACGGTGTTTTAGAGATATAATAGTTGAGTTTTCTTGGATGCGTAATAAATATTGCATTTTGCAGGCTGCATTATAACAAGACCAAAAACTAAAAATTGAATGCAGGGAGATATTATGAAAATGCACAAATCTTATAGATTTATTGAGGTGCTATTTTCAAAATTTTTCATGTTTATAACAAAAATCGAAATTATAGTCTTTTAAGTATTTTTTATTTTCAATTATTGTAAGAACAAATTTTTGTAAAAGACATAGTGCGTTTATAAATTCAGTGCATATAGCTACCAGATTTATTTTAATTTCTTTGAATAAACAATGAATTTGCTAATCGGATCTATCCAATGATATTTATAATATCGGTAGGGTTTGTAACGGTGATTTCTTTATAAAAATGCTACGGTTGTGAGTAATAGACCTTTTGAAAGACAAGTCGTTAGAACTACATGAGACTGCATTTCACAAATACATATTATTTTAAAATTTCTCCTGGGTAAATGACAGTAGCTGTTGCAAGAGAGGCAATGCCTTCTTCACGGCCTATGAACCCTAGTTTTTCGTTAGTTGTTGCTTTAATAGAAATACGATCAGCTGAAATTGTGAGTATATTCATAAGGTGTGTTACCATCCTATGACGATAAGGACTGATTTTAGGTTTTTCTGCAATGAGTGTGATATCAACATTAGCAATACGACCGCCTGCTTTCTTAATAATATTAACAGCGTGGCGTAGGAAGATTTCTGATGATGCATTTTTCCATTGGGGATCAGAGGGAGGAAAATGAGTGCCTATATCTCCGGCACCTTGAGTAGCTAAAAGAGCATCTGTTAGTGCATGAAGAGCAACATCAGAGTCTGAATACCCATTTAATTTCTTTGTAAAAGGGATTTTTACGCCACATAATGTGACATAATCACCATCTATAAAAGAATGGACATCATAACCATTTCCAGTACGAATATCGGGGAACATAGGTGCTCTTTTCTGGAGATATGAATGTGCGGTTTCAAGATCTTCCGGCCATGTAATTTTTATATTATTAGAATTTCCAGGAATGATTCGCATAGGAATACCAAACCATTCGGCAATTGCTGAATCATCGGTGAAATTTTGTTTGCAAGATTGTATTGCTTTTTCATGAGCTGCTAAAATAAGTTCAAATGGAAAGCACTGCGGAGTTTGTGCACTATAGAAATTGGTACGCGGAACTGTTTCTACAACATAATGTGCATTATTTACACGTTTAAGAGTATCAGAAATAGGAAGAACAGGCAGAACACCTTCTTGATGGTTGACAGTATTATGAATTTGCTCAAGAAGCTTGCTTTCGACAAAAGGGCGTGCACCATCATGAATATGAACATAGTCTGGTTTAATATCTTTGAGTGCATGAAGCCCGTATAAAGCGGAGAGTTGACGTGTAGTGCCCCCTTCTACAATGATGAGATCTTTCTTAAAATCAGCTATAGCATTTTCACATATTTGGTGGTCATCTGGGTGGATAACCAAAATAATGGTTGTGATAGCTGAATGTTGCAAAAAACAACGCACAGTATGATAAATAACCGGCTTTTGCCCTAAAAGTCGGTATTGTTTTGGACTATTTTGTAAAGATCCTGCTCTTTCGCCACGTCCGGCGGCTAATATTATAGCTGCAATAGAAATACTTAATTCCTTTTAAAGTTTGGTTTAGGCTAATTGTTTTATTATTTTTTCTATAATCAATTCTTTATTAACGTTGTAATAATGGTTGTTGTAAATCAGAAATGGATGTTGTTGATAACACATCGAAAAAAGCATTTAATGCATTTTTGAGTACGATATTTAAGTTACAGGAATTAACCAGTGGGCAATTAACTTCTGTTTTATCAAAACATTCTGCCATAGAGAAATTGTCTTCTATTATTTTTACGACATCAGCCACCGAGATCTCTGTTGCTGGTTTAGCCAATTTGATGCCACCATTGCGTCCACGTACTGTTTGTAAAAAACCTGCTTCCACTAATGGTTGAAGGATTTTAAATAAAAAAAGCTCAGAAATGGCATATGTTTTAGCAATTTCAGGGATAGAACTTAAACTATCTTGATTAGATGCGCAGTACATGAGTATTCGGAGAGCATAATTTGTTTTTTTTGTTAATCGCATGACATCTCCTTGAAAAGTATTAATCAGACATACTTTATTTTAAAACTGTTTCAAAAATGTAGAAATTCTTTCTTAATTTTCTGAATTAGTTATATTTTAAACATAGCATTGCCAATTTTTATCACAAAGGGTTGTGTGAGAACAAGGAGATAAGTAACGTAAGATCACCATGAATACAACATCTGTGACAAATATCCAGGATATAAACCAAAATACTTATAGCGATGAGTCGCGTCGTTTAAGTAATGTGTATACATTTTGGGGTATCACAATTATTGTATTAGCTTTGCTAACAGCTTCTGTTTCATTTGTTATTCTTGTCGGGTTAACCTCTATTGTACCTAATAGAGCTGTAACATTAGTCCTTATAGGAATTAATAGTATTTGGATTGTGGGGCTGGGAGTTATTGTTCTATATGAAATAATTCCTATTATGCGTGCGTGGCGGTCAAGGCGTGCTGCTTCACGTCTTCATGTGCGTCTTATTTCATTGTTTGCACTTGTAGCAACATTGCCGGCTGTTGCTGTTGCTCTTGTTTCAGGGCCTGCTCTTAATTTGGGGCTTGATCGGTGGTTTGATACAACAACTCGGCAAATTGTGGGTTCTTCTATCGATTTAGCTAATGCTTATGCGGATGAAATGCTCCAAAATTTGAAAAATTTATCTTATGCTATGGCATTTGCGCTTGATAATAAAAAGCTCCTAGCACACAATCCAGTTGAATATCGGTTACAATTAACACGTCATGCTGCAGGTCGTAATCTTCGTGGTGCGTTTTTGTTAAGCTCGACAGGGGCTATTTTTGCTTCAAGCGATCTTGGTGATGAAGATAAATTGCCCATTCCACCATCCCATCTTATTGCTCAAGCAACCAGTGAAAGACCTTTTTCTTTTCAGCCGGGAGTTCATGATTATTTTGGTATTGTTTTGAAATTTACGAATATCTCAAATACATTTTTATATTTGGTGCGTGATGTTGATAAAGATGTATTATCTGCTTTGCGTTTAACGGAAATCAATACAGATCGTTATCGTGGTTTGAATGAAAATCGCCTGCCAACGCAAATTGCTTTTGGTATGCTTTATTTATGTCTTTTTTTAAGTTTATTTCTATCAGCTATTTGGGCTGGTATCGCTGTTGCTGATCGTTTGGTACGTCCTATTCGGCTTCTTATAGGTGCGGCTGATGATGTGGCCTCTGGAAATATGGAAGTTTTTGTGCCGGTACGTGCGAAGGATGGAGATATTGCCCAATTATCAAAAACTTTTAATTACATGGTCAGCGAACTTAAGAGTCGGCGCAATGAGTTGATAGCAGTTCGCGATCAAATCGACGAAAGGCGGCGTTTTTCTGAAGCTGTTTTATCGGGTGTAACAGCAGGTGTGGCTGGAATTGATGATAATGGGAATATTACAATTATTAATAGATCTGTTGAGGCAATGTTTGGTATTAATTCTGAACAAGTTATAGGACACAGCCTTTTATCATTAAGTGCTGAAATCGGGAAGGTTTTTGAGTTTGTTCGTTCGTCAGGGCGCAAAAACCATCGTGAGCAGGTGACTTTAAATGTTGCAGAGAAAGAGCGCGTCTGTAATGTACAAATTACGATGGAGGAAGATGATGGGCAAGGGCAATCTTGGGTTCTAACAATTGATGATATTACAGACCTTGTAGAAGCACAACGTTCATCAGCATGGGCAGATATTGCACGCCGTATTGCGCATGAAATCAAAAACCCACTTACACCTATTCAGTTATCGGCTGAGCGTATTCGTAGACGCTATGGCAAAGTTATTACGCAAGATCAGGAGGTTTTTAATCAATGTGTTAATACAATTATTCGACAAGTTGGGGATATTGGGCGTATGGTTGATGAATTTTCTTCTTTTGCACGTATGCCCAAACCACACATGAGTTTTTCTGATGTACGTGGATTACTGCATGAGGCGTGTTTTTTGATAGAAGTTGCACGACATGATATCCATTTTGAACGAGATTTGGGAGATGTACCGCTTATAGGTGAGTTTGATAATCGTCTTATTGTTCAGGCATTCAGTAATGTTATTAAAAATGCGAGTGAAGCGATTGATGCAGTTGCGCGAGAAAAAGGTGTTCATGGCCATATTTTGATACGTTCTTATCGTCAAAGAGAACACTTGGTTGTGGATGTTATTGATAATGGTAAAGGGCTTCCTAAAGAACAAAGACAAAAATTATTAGAGCCTTATATAACAACGCGGGAAAAAGGGACAGGGCTTGGTTTAGCTATTGTCCGCAAAATTATTGAAGATCATGGTGGCTACATGGAATTGCATGATGCACTAGATAGTTTTTATGAAGGTCGTGGTGCGATGATTCGTATGGTATTTCCGGCGGTTTGAGCAAGAAGTGTGGCACAAATCATAAGATAAGGGAATGAGATGGTAGCAGATATCTTAATTGTTGATGATGAAGCAGATATTCGTGAGCTTATTGCTGGTATTTTGAATGATGAAGGTTATGAAACACGTGTTGCGTGTCATGCTGATGAGGCATTGGCACAAATTAATGAGCGTGTTCCAAAGCTGATTTTTTTAGATATTTGGTTGCAAGGAAGTCGTCTTGATGGTTTGGCATTGCTTGATGAAATCAAAGCCCGACACCCCTCTCTTCCAGTAGTGATGATTTCTGGTCATGGCAATATTGAAACAGCTGTTTCTGCTATAAAGCGAGGTGCGTATGATTTTATTGAAAAGCCTTTTAAAACTGATCGCCTTATCTTGGTTGCTGAACGAACTCTTGAAAACTCAAAATTAAAACGTGAGCTTTTAGAATTACGACAACGCTCAAGTGAGATACAAGAGTTGCTTGGAACATCGACTGTTATGAAACATTTGCGCCAAGTTATAGAAAAAGTGGCGCCGACTAATAGTCGTATTATGATTACTGGTCCTTCAGGTGCAGGGAAAGAAATGGTGGCGCGTACTATTCACGCACTTTCAGCACGTTCTAATGGACCATTTGTTACGATAAATGCTGCAACGATTGTTCCCGAAAGAATGGAAATAGAATTATTTGGCAATGAAATAGAGGGCAGTGAACGCAAGATCGGTGCATTGGAAGAGGCTCACGGTGGGATATTATATATTGATGAAATTTCTGATATGCCGCGTGAAACTCAGGGTAAGATTCTTCAGGTATTAACGACACAAACATTTGAGAGAGTTGGTGGTACAAAGCGTGTCAAAGTGGATGTTCGTGTAATTTCTTCAACAGCACAAAATATTGAAAATTTAATTTCTGATGGGCGATTTAGAGAAGATCTCTTTCATCGTCTTGCAGTTGTTCCCATTACTGTTCCACCGCTTTCTGCACGTCGTGAAGATATTCCCGAGCTTGTTCGACATTTTGTTAAAGTCATATCACATCAACTTGGTATTAAACCACGTGAAATCAGTGATGATGTTATAGCTGTTTTGCAAGCACATACGTGGCCAGGTAATGTGCGTCAATTACGTAATAATATTGAGCGTCTCCTCATTCTTGTGCGTGATGATGAACCAATAACAACAGAGTTACTTCCTGTTGAAGTGAGTGATTCTTTTCCACGTGTTAAAATAGATACAGATGAGAATATAATGGATTTACCATTGCGTGAGGCGCGTGAATTATTTGAAAAGAGGTATTTAGTGGCACAGATCGGACGTTTGGGTGGGAATATATCTCGTACTGCTGAATTCATAGGTATGGAACGCTCAGCTTTACATCGTAAACTTAAAGCTCTTGGAGTTTCATAAATTATGCGTGTTATTATTTGTGGGGCAGGGCAGGTCGGTTATGGGATAGCAGAGCGTCTTGCTGCTGAGAATCATGATATAACTGTTATAGATGTTGAAGCGAGATTGGTTGAAAAAATTCGCGATGCATTAGATGTTAGAAGTTTTGTTGGTCATGGTTCACACCCTGAAGTTCTTTTGGCTGCAGGTGCTGATGAAGCTGATATGCTGATCGCAGTAACTTTATTTGATGAAGTCAATATGGTGGCTTGTCAGGTAGCACATTCATTATTTAATATTCCAACTAAAATAGCTCGTATTCGTTCACAATCGTATTTAGATCCACGTTATAAAACTTTGTTTGCAAGGGAAAATATTCCTATTGATGTAGTTATTTCGCCGGAAGTTGAAGTTGGGGAAATGGTTCTACGGCGGATTGCCTTGCCTGGGGCGATAGATGTTCTCTATTTTTGTAATGATGATATCGTTGCATTTGCTTTGGAGTGTATGGAGGATTGCCCAGTCATTAATACACCTTTACGCCAGTTAACGGAGCTTTTTCCCGATCTTCGAACAACAGTTACTGCTATTAAACGTGGTTCAGAATTACTGGTAGCGCATTCAGATACGCAATTGCGCGTTGGTGATGTTACTTATCTTATTGCGGCTCGCGATCAGGTACGTCGTGCAGTTGGACTTTTTGGTCATAAAGAACAGGAGGCACATCGCATAATTATTGCAGGGGGTGGTCACATTGGTTTATACGTTGCTCAGGCTATTGAAAAGCGTCTGCATAAGTTAAAATTGAAAATTATAGAGGCAGATAAGGAAAGAGCACTAACAATTGCCGATCAACTCGAAAAAACAACTGTTTTATATGGCAATGTGTTAGATCCGGTAATTCTTCAAGAAGCTGGAATTGACCAAGCTGACTTGATGATTACATTAACCAATCAAGATCAGGTTAATCTTTTAAGCGCTATTATAGCTAAAAGATTAGGGTGCAAAGCCAACATGGTTTTGATTAATAATGTTACTTATCAGGAATTTAGCCGTACAGTTGGTGTAGATGCGCACTTAAATCCTCGTAGTGTTACTGTATCAAAAATTTTACAACAAATGCGTCGGGGACGCATTCGTGCTGTTCATTCAGTTTTTAATGGTGCTGCAGAAATTATTGAAGCTGAAGCAATGCAGACTTCCTCACTGATTGGTAAGTCATTATCAGAGCTCAAGTTATCAGATGGTTTAAGGATTGGTGCAATTTATCGCAATAATACAATTATACAGCTTTTAGCTGATACACGTATTTTACCGGGTGATCGAGTAGTAATGTTTGCTCTTGCTGATAGTGTTCGTGATGTTGAACAATTATTTCGTGTAAGCTTAGAATATTTTTAAATTACCTAGGATATTTGTATTTTTTAGTGTGATGCATAATAAAACCTATTAACTGGTTTTTGTTAGGCAATCAAAAATTGAAACCGGTTAGTATCTTAAGTTTTAATGATGAAAAAATGCACTTTTACCTGTTGGTGTTAATCATATAAGGCCGAGTCAATTCTATTGTATTTAATACACTATTATTTTAGCTTCAATTTTCATAAGTTATGAGCACAATTATATAAATTACTCAATTTTCAGATTTTTTTTGTGTTATATTAATGTCCAACTTAATAAAGTGTTTGGTTAGATCTAAGTATTTATCTTGAAAATGGTTTCATCTAATAGCAATTCAAATGTGGTTAGCAAAAATAATGCTAAAAGAGTGAGAATTTTAGCATTTTATTGTTTATCCGGTAATCCCAATGGTAAAAATGTTTGAAGGTTATTTTGCAAGCTCAAAAATTATTTCTGATATTAATTGGAGTTTTAAGCACTGCATCTGAAAGCCATAATTAATAAAAAGAAAAATTCCTAATTCTACTAAGAAGGTTTGGAATAACAATATCTAGTAATGATGATATTGTGTAATTAACTAAATAATGTGTTTTTTTCATAAACAAGAAAATTTTATTACTAAACAAGGTGGCAAAACTGGGAGGATTTTTAATTTAGCTTTTAATTTTAAAATAATGAGTAAGCTATTTTGTATAGAGTTTCATTATACAAAATGTTAGAAGTATCTTATTTAAGAAGAAAGTTTTTGGCATTAAGCAAAATTGCGCATATTTGATGCTCAGAATTTGTTTGAGTAGAGTTTTTATAACTATTTTAACTATTGGAATTTTAATTCTATTTATCATGGTTGATTGTGGCTTGCGTCAGGGAGTATTGCTAGCCTATGACTAATACAATTATATGCGTCAATAGCAATTTTTATTAATGGAAGTAAAAATATGAGCGATCCAATAAAAACAGCACTGAATTTGGTTCCTATGGTTGTCGAACAGACTAATCGTGGTGAACGTGCTTATGATATTTTTTCCCGTCTTCTGAAAGAACGAATCATTTTCATTAATGGCCCTGTTGAAGATGGTATGGCAATGCTTGTGTGCGCTCAATTGCTTTTTTTAGAAGCGGAAAATCCTAAAAAGGAAATCAGCCTTTATATTAATTCACCAGGTGGTGTGGTAACATCTGGAATGGCCATTTATGACACTATGCAGTTTATTCGTCCTCCTGTTTCTACTTTATGCATGGGGCAAGCAGCATCTATGGGGTCATTGCTTTTAACAGCTGGAGCAAAAGGTCACCGTTTCTCGTTGCCAAATGCACGTATCATGGTACATCAACCGTCTGGTGGTTTTCAGGGGCAGGTCTCTGATATTGAACGGCATGCGCAAGATATTATAAAGATGAAACAACGTTTAAATGAAATTTATGTTCAACATACAGGTCAGGATTATGAAATTATTGAAAAAACTCTTGATCGCGATCATTTTATGACAGCAGAAGAATCTAAAAATTTTGGTTTAATTGATGATGTTATACAATATCGCACGGTAACTGAAAAAGAAGAAACAGATTAAGAATTTTTATAGAAAAAGTAGCTAATTGTTAAGTACATAAAAATTGCCTTTAAAATAGCTATTTTAAAATATAAGTTTTATAAAATTTGTCATAAAATAATAAGAAAACACCCAAGAATATTGTGATAATCGTAGTTTTGATATATTTGGGATTGTTGTTATAAAAAACCTCTTTAAGAAGATGAAGTTCAGATATTGAGGTGAAAGGAAAATGAGATGAGCAAAGTTAGCAATAGTGGGGGCGAATCAAAAAATACTCTCTATTGCTCATTCTGCGGCAAAAGTCAGCACGAAGTGCGTAAGCTCATTGCAGGGCCTACTGTATTCATTTGTGATGAATGTGTAGAACTTTGTACAGATATTATCCGTGAAGAAAGTAAATCTTCAGGGGTCAAAGCACGTGATGGTGTTCCTACTCCACAAGAAATTTTAACAGTTCTTGATGACTATGTTATTGGTCAGCGGTATGCAAAACGTGTCCTTTCTGTTGCTGTTCATAATCATTATAAACGTCTTGCGCATCAGTCTAAGAATGGTGATATTGAATTATCTAAATCGAATATTCTTCTTGTTGGCCCAACGGGATGCGGTAAAACCTATCTTGCACAAACATTGGCACGCATTATTGATGTGCCCTTTACTATGGCAGATGCAACCACTTTGACTGAAGCAGGTTATGTGGGTGAGGATGTTGAGAATATTATTTTAAAACTTCTACAATCTGCAGATTATAATGTTGAGCGTGCACAACGTGGCATTGTTTATATTGATGAAGTTGATAAAATTTCTCGTAAAGCTGACAATCCTTCTATTACAAGAGATGTTTCAGGTGAGGGGGTTCAGCAAGCATTGTTGAAAATTATGGAGGGGACAGTAGCTTCTGTTCCTCCCCAAGGTGGGCGTAAACATCCACAACAAGAGTTTCTTCAGGTTGATACAACAAATATTTTATTTATTTGTGGAGGTGCTTTTGCTGGTTTAGAGCGAATTATTTCAGGGCGTGGTGAAAAAACTTCAATAGGTTTTTCTGCTACTGTGAAGGCTCCCGATGAGCGTCGGGTTGGTGAAATTTTTCATGATTTAGAGCCTGAAGATCTTGTAAAGTTTGGTTTAATACCAGAGTTTATTGGCCGTCTTCCTATTATAGCTACTTTAGAAGATTTAGATATTAATGCGCTTGTTCAAATTTTATCGCAGCCAAAAAATGCATTGGTTAAGCAGTATAAACGTCTTTTTGAGATGGAAAATGTTGAATTAACATTTCATGAAGATGCTTTGCGCGTTATCGCCAATAAAGCGATTGAGCGTAAAACTGGAGCACGCGGTTTACGTTCCATTATGGAAAAAATTCTTCTTGATACTATGTTTGAATTGCCAACTCTTGAAGGGGTCCAAAAGGTGGTGATCTCAAGTGATGTAGTTGAAGGAAAAGCTCGCCCTCTTTACATTTATTCGGAGTGTACAGAAGATAAAGAAAACGTATCAGCATGACGTTATAGTAAATATCGTTAATGAGTACTATTTTAGTGGATCTTCTGAAGTATTATAGCGTAATGCTTGATTTATTTATTCGTAATTACTACTTCATTTATTATAGAGAAGCTGCTATTTTCTAGAGATAAGCTTATGTGGGGGTGAATTATAGGCTCCAGAAAGGAAAAATATGCAACATATTGATGAAAAGACAAAAAGGTAACAGAAGAGCTTTACGCTGTTTTGCCGCTTCGTGATATTGTTGTTTTTCCACATATGATTGTTCCGCTTTTTGTTGGTCGAGAGAAATCAATTCACGCTCTTGAAGAGACGATGATAGTAGATAAGCAGATATTATTAGCCACACAAAAAAATGCTTCTGACGATGATCCAAAATCGGAAGATATTTATGATATTGGTACTTTTGCCAATGTTCTTCAACTTTTAAAACTTCCTGATGGCACTGTAAAAGTTTTGGTTGAGGGGACTGCGCGTGCAAAAATTAACCAATTTACTGAAAATGAAAGTTATCATCAAGCTTATGCAACTGTTATAGAAGAGTCTGAAGAGAATGAAGTTGAGATTGAAGCTCTTTCTCGGTCAGTGATTGTTTATTTTGAAAATTATGTAAAACTTAATAAGAAAATTTCTCCTGAAGTTGTAAGTGCTATCGGCCAGATTGATGATCCTTCTAAGCTTGCTGATACTATTGCTTCACATTTGGTGATTAAACTTTCAGAAAAACAAGAAATTTTGGCATTATTATCTGTTCGTGATCGTCTTGAACGCATACTTTTCTTCATGGAAGGGGAAATTTCTGTTTTACAAGTTGAGAAACGTATTCGTTCACATGTCAAGCGGCAGATGGAAAAAACTCAACGAGAATATTATCTCAATGAACAAATGAAAGCTATTCAGAAAGAGCTAGGAGCGGGTGATGATAGCCGTGATGAGTTGTCTGAATTAGAGGATCGTATCAAAAAAACAAAGCTTTCAAAAGAGGCGCGTGTAAAGGCTGGGGCAGAGCTTAGAAAATTACGTAATATGTCTCCCATGTCTGCGGAAGCAACAGTTGTACGTAACTATCTTGATTGGCTTTTAACTATACCTTGGGGTAAAAAGTCAAAGATTAAGAATGATTTGAACTTTGCTGAAAAAGTCATGGACAATGAGCATTTTGGTCTTGAAAAAATTAAAGAACGAATCGTTGAATATTTAGCGGTACAAAGTCGATCATCAAAAATAAAAGGTCCTATTATTTGTCTTTTAGGTCCTCCAGGTGTTGGAAAGACATCACTTGCACGTTCTATTGCAAAGGCAACAGGCCGTGAATATGTCCGCATCTCATTGGGGGGTGTTCGCGACGAGGCAGAAATTCGTGGGCATCGCCGAACTTATATTGGTTCTATGCCTGGAAAAATTATTCAGTCTATGAAGAAGTCTAAAAAGACTAATCCTCTTTTTTTACTTGATGAAATTGATAAGATGGGCCAAGATTTCCGTGGAGATCCTGCTTCAGCTTTGTTGGAGGTGCTTGATCCTGAACAAAATAGCACATTTATTGATCATTATTTAGAAGTGGAATATGATCTTTCTGATGTGATGTTTATTGCAACTGCAAATACGCTTAATATTCCAGGGCCGCTAATGGATCGGATGGAGATTATTCGTATTGCTGGTTATACTGAGTGTGAAAAGGTAGAGATTGTTAAGCGGCACCTTTTGCCAAAAGCATTGAAAGATCATTCTTTATCCAAAAAAGAGTTTAGTGTTTCTGATGGTGCTATAAAATCGGTTATCCAGTTTTACACACGTGAAGCCGGTGTTCGTAATCTTGAGCGTGAATTAATGAAGATGGCGCGTAAATCGGTTACAAAAATTCTTAAAACAAATCAAAAGTCTATAGAAATTACAGAAGATAATATTAATGATTTTTTGGGAACGAAGCGTTATCGCTTTGGTCAGATTGAGGGTGAAAATCAAATTGGTGTTGTTACTGGGCTTGCATGGACCGAAGTTGGTGGAGAACTGTTGACTATTGAAGGTGTTATGATGCCAGGTAAAGGCAAAATGACTGTTACCGGGAATTTGCGAGATATCATGAAAGAATCAATTTCTGCGGCAGCATCTTATGTGCGTTTCCGTGCTGTTGATTTTGGTATCGAGCCGCCTCTTTTTGATAAGCGTGATATCCACGTTCATGTTCCAGAAGGTGCTACGCCAAAAGATGGTCCATCAGCTGGAATTGCAATGGTAACGGCAATTGTTTCAGTATTGACAGAGATTCCTGTTCATAAGGACATTGCTATGACTGGTGAGATTACCTTACGTGGGCGCGTTTTGCCAATTGGTGGATTGAAAGAGAAATTGCTTGCGGCTCTTCGGGGAGGTATTAAAAAGGTACTTATTCCTGAGGAAAATGCAAAAGATTTGATTGATATTCCTGATGACGTCAAAAATAATATGGAGATTATTCCAGTAAATCATGTGAGTGAAGTTCTTAAACACGCTTTAGTTCGTTTTCCTGAAGCAATTGAATGGACAGAGCCTTCTACAGTGTCTACGTCTATCAGAACGGAAAGCGATAATGAAGGGGTACCGGTAGCGCACTGATTCTTATATTGATTCTTATTTTGTTCTATAATTTCCAAATTTTAAAGACGATGAAGTCCATTTTTGGGGTTACTACTTTAATTTATTTTAGAAAAAAATGAAAAATTCCGTGAATAACTGTGATTAATGCTAAAAAACAATATTTTCAAAGAAAATAAAACTTCTGTTTGCTGCGCTTTTCAATAAACTTATTGACGATCGGATGAATTATATTGTCCGACTAATATAGGGAAAGGAAATACTCAATGAATAAAAGTGAATTGGTTAATTCTATTGCTGAAAAAGCAGGTGTTTCAAAAGCACAGGCTGGTTCAATTCTCGATGCTTTTATCGCTTCTGTAACAGAAGCTTTGGCTTCAGGAGGTGATGTTCGTCTTCCAGGTTTTGGTTCTTTTGAAGTTTCTAAACGTGCTGCTACAAAAGGGCGCAACCCTTCAACAGGTGTTGAAATTCATATTCCAGCGCGCTCTGTACCTAAATTTTCTGCAGGTAAAAGCCTTAAAGAGGCCGTTAATAAAAAATAATTGAGCTACATGAAAAAAACCCGATTTATGTATAATCGGGTTTTTTTAGTTTTTTTAAAATACTTTTACGCGACTTTGCACAAGCAAGGGCAATTTATATTATTATACGATAGGGCTATTTATTAAAAAAGGTTCTCTTAAATAGCTGAGATGGGATAATAGCTATATATTCAAAATGTATTTACCCCACATTTTAAATAAAGTGCTCGATTACAAGTTAGATATCTGTCGTGAATAAGAGTTGATAATTCAAGTTAGGCTAATAATTATCACGAGTTTATTCATACAAGCTAGATCTGTTGAAGTACTGAAATATTAAATTATAAGCAGATCTAGAATAGATTTTAACTCTATTTAAGCACTACAATGTACAGAATGCCCCACTTTTAAGGTTAATAAAAGTTTGTTTAATGGGCTAAAGACAGAAGCAATCAGTGCTTTACTAAGATTAAAAAGATAATGATTAGTTTAGAGATTATTTTGATTCTTCATGTGTTAACCACTGAATACAATCATTTAAGGCTCGTGTAATTATAGCTTGTTTTTTCGCTAGTTTTTTTTCTTTGCTAGATAAACGTTTTTCTGAGTGATGAACGCAGTCAACAGGTGGAAAAAGACCGAAATTGATATTCATTGGTTGGAAAGATTGTTTGCCTGTTTCTTGAGTTGCAATGTGTCCACCAGTAATATGGTTTAAAAGAGCTCCAAATGCTGTAGTTTTTGGCGGTAAAGAAGGACAAGTATGATTATATTCAGCAACAGCAAAACGCCCAGCTAAAAGCCCAATTGCAGATGATTCTACATAACCTTCGCAACCTGTGATTTGTCCAGCAAAACGTAATTGGGGCTTTTGTTTTAAGCGAAGGCTTTTATCAAGAATGATTGGTGAATTGAGATAAGTATTGCGGTGAAGACCACCAAGGCGTGCGAATTCTGCTTTTTCAAGTCCAGGTATTGTTCTAAAAATACGAATTTGTTCACCATATTTTAGCTTCGTTTGAAAGCCAACCATATTGTAAAGAGTGCCAAGTGTGTTGTCTTGACGTAATTGAACAACGGCATAGGGTTTAACTGTAGGGTTATGAGCGTTCGTTAGTCCTATAGGTTTCATTGGCCCATATCTGAGGGTTTCAAAGCCACGTTCAGCCATCACTTCAATTGGTAGGCATCCATCAAAATAGGGTGTCTTTTCAAATTGACGAAATTCTATTTTTTCTGCACTTTTCAGTGCTTGAACAAATGTTTCATATTGTTCTCTATTAAGGGGGCAGTTAAGGTAATCTTTTTCAGTTTTTTCAGGGCCGATTTTGTCATAGCGAGATTGATACCAACAGATGTCCATATTAATGCTATCAGTATAAATGATAGGTGCAATAGCATCAAAAAAGGAAAGTGCTTCTGTTCCTGTTATTTCTTGTATTGTTTGTGCAAGTGCTGGTGAAGTAAGCGGACCTGTTGCAATAATAATATTATGCCAGTTTTCAGGAAGGTTATGAATTTCTTCACGTTCTATAGTTATAAGGGGATGATTTTCAAGTGCTTCTGTAACAGTTTGGGAAAATCCATCACGGTCAACAGCAAGAGCACTTCCTGCGGGTACTTTATTAGCATCTGCAGCCTTCATAATTAGGGATTTGGCTAATCGCATTTCAGCGTGTAAAAGACCAACGGCATTTGTGGATGAATCATCTGAACGAAATGAATTTGAACAGACAAGTTCTGCAAGTTTGTCTGTTTTATGAGCATCGGATTTTCTTTTTGGTCGCATTTCGTGTAAAATGACAGGGATTCCTGATTGGGCAATTTGCCAACTTGCCTCACTGCCAGCAAGACCACCACCGATGATATGAATTGGAATGTTAAATTTATTTGACATAATCTCCTTTTAATGGAAGTAGTGCTATCTGAAAAGCATAGATTTTACTTCTGTAATTTATAAGAAGTATATATATTTGAGTTTTTAAATGTATTTACTTTCTTTTTTGCTTTAATTGGTTGGGATTGAGTGGTATAGAAACGCCGCTTATATGAGGTTATTGGTTAACGGGTTTAAGCGGATGTGGCGAAATTGGTAGACGCACCAGATTTAGGTTCTGGCGGGAGACCGTGGGGGTTCGAGTCCCTCCATCCGCACCAAAATAATCCTTACATACCATGGGTTTTTGCGTATGTGAAAATCCGCTTCATGTAGATCTAACACTACAGTGTTGGGGTGTAATTGTTACCGGAGTGGATTTATCCATTCCTCAGAAATATGAAAGTTGTTCGATGCAAGTTACCGAAACGCTTAATGAAGGACTGAAGCGCGAAATTAAAATCGTGGTTCCAGCAAAAGATTTGGAAATAAAATTGAATGAACGGTTGGATGAAACCAAAGATAAGATTAAGCTTAATGGTTTTCGTCCCGGTAAAGTGCCCGCTAGTCATTTGCGGAAAATGTATGGTAAATCTTTTATGGCTGATGTTCTTAATGAGATTATTAAGAATGCTCCAAGCTCCATTTTGGCTGACCGCAATGAACGTTCTGCAACACAGCCGCACATTGATATAAAAGAAGATAAAGAAGTTTTGGATGGCAAGGCTGATTTTGTTTTTAATTTGAAGTATGAAGTTTTACCAAAGTTTGACATTAAAGACTTTAAGAACATAAAAGTTACCCGTGAGCTTGCTGATATTCCTGAAAAGGAGATTGATGAACAGGTAAAGAATATTCTTTCTTCTACTCGTAATTATTCTGAAAAAAATGCTCCTGCTGTAGAAGGTGATCGCGTTACAATCGACTATATTGGTAAATTTGATGATGTTCCATTTGATAATGGAGCAGGTAATGATGCACAATTGATTCTTGGTTCGAAACAATTTATTCCTGGTTTTGAGGAGCAATTGGTTGGTGTAAAGGCAGGCGATACAACAACAATTTCTGTTAAATTTCCTGATGATTATAGTGCTGCACACTTAGCTGGTAGAGATGCTGTGTTTGATGTCACTGTTAAAGCTGTGTTCAAACCAGATGAATTAGAGATTAATGATGAATCAGCTCAAAAGCTTGGTGTAGAGTCTCTTGATCGTTTACGTGAAATTGTGCGTGGGCAAGTTGAAAGTAAATATGGTTCAATGACACGTCAAAAAGTTAAGCGTCAAATTCTTGATGCATTAGATGCTGACTATAATTTCGAGATTCCTGAATGCCTTTTGGATGTTGAATTTAATAACATATGGGGTCAGGTTAATAACGATTTACAAAAAGCTGGTAGCAGTTTTGAAGATGAGGGCACTACAGAAGAACAAGCACGGCAAGAATATCAGATGCTTGCTCAGCGTCGTGTTCGTCTTGGTCTAGTACTTTCTGAAATTGGGGTGCGAGCCGATGTTAAGGTAAGCGAAGATGAGTTACAAGCAGCAATCTTTGATCAGGTTCGTCAGTATCCTGGGCAAGAGAAAGAAATTATGAATTTTTTCCGGAATACACCGGGAGCTATAGCGAGTCTACGTGCACCGATTTTTGAAGAAAAAGTCATTGATTATTTGTTGGCACAGATAAAAGTCACAGATAAAAAAGTGACTGTTGAAGAGTTAATGAAAGAGGATGACGAATTAGATTTAACTAAGAAGAGTGTAACTAAGAAAAAATCCGCAGTGAAAGAAAAAGGTGTAAAAAAAGTTTCAGCTAAAAAGAAAGCACCTAAAAAGGATTAATTGCATATAATAAAATAGTCTAATAAAACCAGGGTTTTATTAGACTTATATTCTTAAAGTTTGCACTTGTAGTAGTTTTAAACCGGCTTGAGTGTATTTTTAATATTGATAGTGGATTGGCAATGGAAATCGTTGATACTCGTACCCCTGATCCTAGGTGTTTTATTTCCGGAGCTACAGGCGATTGGGAAGTTATCATTGGCATGGAGGTCCATGCGCAGATTACATCAGATTCAAAACTTTTTTCGGGTGCATCAACTAAATTTGGTGCTGAGCCAAACAATCATGTATCGTTTATTGATGCAGCTATGCCTGGTATGTTGCCTGTTATTAATCAAGAATGTGTTCGCCAAGCTATTCGGACTGGTTTAGGGTTAAAGGCTAAAATTAATTTAAGATCTGTTTTTGATCGTAAAAACTATTTTTATCCAGACTTGCCACAAGGGTATCAAATTTCGCAATTTCAGTATCCGATTGTAGGGGAGGGGAAAGTCGTTGTCTCTGTTGGGCCAGATTCGAATGGTCAATTTGAAGATATTGAAATTGGAATTGAGAGATTGCATCTTGAACAGGATGCAGGCAAATCCATGCATGATCAGCACCCAACAATGTCTTTTGTGGATCTTAATCGCTCTGGTGTAGCTCTTATGGAAATTGTTTCCAAACCGGATATGCGTTCATCAGATGAAGCCAAAGCTTATATGACGAAATTACGCACTATTGTTCGTTATTTGGGTACTTGTGATGGTAATATGGATGAAGGCTCCATGCGTGCGGATGTGAATGTATCAGTTCGCCGTCCTGGTGAGGTTTTTGGAACTCGTTGTGAAATTAAGAATGTTAATTCCATTCGCTTTATTGGTCAGGCGATTGAATATGAAGCACGTCGTCAGATTGCGATTTTAGAAGATGGTGGTGTAATAGATCAGGAAACTCGACTTTTTGATGCCGCTAAAGGTGAAACGCGATCTATGCGTTTAAAGGAAGAGGCGCATGATTATCGTTATTTTCCTGATCCAGATCTTTTGCCATTGGAGTTTGATCAAGCATTTGTCGATGCTTTAGCTGCAGAATTACCGGAATTTCCTGATGATATAAAACTACGCTTTATCAATGAGATGGGGTTGACTGCATATGATGCATCCATTCTTGTAACAGAAAAAGCAATTGCTGATTATTTTGAAGAAGTAGCGCGTGGACGTGATGGAAAAATAGTTGCCAATTGGGTGATTAATGACCTTTTAGGTGCTTTGAACAAAGATAATCGTGAAATTGAAGATACGCCAGTTACTCCAGATCAATTAGGGGCGATTATTGATCTTATTAAAGAGGGGGTTATTTCTGGAAAAATTGCTAAAGATTTATTTGAGATTATCTGGAATGAAGGTGGAGATCCACGTCAAGTTGTAGAAGAGCGTGGCATGAAACAAGTGACGGATACAGAAGTTATTAAGGGCGTTGTTGATGAAATTATTGCCAATAACTCTGATAAGGTTGCTCAAGCAAGGGAAAAGCCCGCTTTAATTGGTTGGTTTGTTGGACAAGTTATGAAGGCAACAGGAGGCAAAGCAAATCCTCAGGCTGTCAATGAATTGGTTAAAACGAAACTAAAAATAGATTAGATATTATAGGGTGGAGGAAAGTTTATCGATATGATATTTATTTGTGATATGAAGTATATGAAATAAGAATTCGTTTTTCAAAAGGGGGTACGATTAAGTTTTATGATAGTTTTTTTATTTTTTTGTAATTTCAGGCATCGTAACAATTTATTCTAAGGGGTAAGGTTATAGGTGTGCTAAAGAAGTGGAATCGGAAATGGCTGGTTTTTTAAAACAAACCTTTACATGGTGGAATGGTAATACTATCAACACACGTTTTTTTACGTGGCTCAAAGGTAAGCGTGTAGGGGAAGATCAGTTAGGAAATGTTTATTATGAAGGTGGTTATCATAAGGATGGTTATCCACGCCGTTGGGTGATTTATAAAGATTATTCTGAAGCCTCTAGCATTCCTCCAGGTTGGCATGGTTGGATTCATCATCGTTGTAATACACCACCTACGGAAGAAAATTATCAATCGCATGAATGGGAAAAGCCCCATATTTCAAACATGACAGGGACAAGCAAAGCTTATCGGCCAAAAGGTTCTATTGGCTATAATGATGAACATATTGTTCGTAAGGATTATCATGCATGGTCACCTAAAAAATAAAGTATTTTTTTTGTATGATGTGTTGTTTTTTAAATGTTGCACTATCTTATAGGTAGTTTTGTTAATGCAGTTGATTTAGTTTTATGAAGTTTTTCCTACAGTTAGAAGTAAGACGTCTTTTTTGTGCTTATTTAATAGGAATTATAGTAATTTTGTCCTCCGTTAATGGTGTGCAAGCTGAACGTGTTAGCAATGCAGTTGTTGTTTTTGCAGGTCTTGATAAGATTACTGGCCGGACCATTCGTTTTGAAGTTTCTATTGGTGAAGTTTATCAATATGGTGCTTTACGAGTAACACCGCGGGTGTGCTATACAAGTTCTGAAGGTGAACCAACTCGCACTAACGGTTTTGTTGAAGTAGATGAAATAACATTAAATAAAGAAATGCGACGTATTTTTACAGGATGGATGTTTGCAGATAGTCCTGGTTTGAATGCTGTAGAGCACCCTATCTACGATATATGGTTAAAAGATTGCAAACAGAATTCTGATATTCCTTCAGTTCAATAATTTAAATAATTTCTTTGTTTTTTGTGGGTATTTTTATATAAGCTTGGCGCAAGAATAGTTTTCTAAACTGTAATAATCAGATTGTGAAATTACAGGTTCTCTTATGTTCTCACCTTTGCGTTTAACAAGCAGATTATTTACTTTCGTATTTATAATTGTGTTAGCGGGGTGTCAGTTTTCAAGTCAGCCAACTACCAAGCATAATGATTATACGCGAGTTACAGAGATCAGTTCTGAAGTTTTTTATTATACCGATAACCCTTTAATTCTACTTGAAATGCGAGCTAAATGGATAAGCAATCAAGGTTATGTTGTTGATATCGTAACAACTTCGATTGCTTTAGATAATCTTGATTTAAATTTAGCATGGTCACAAAATCGCAATTATAGGTATGTTTCAGGTGGAAAATCGTCACTAGTATGCGTCGTTGGTTGTACGGTATCTGAAAAGGGGCGTTTATTTATTCCTGAAGATGAATTCCGTACATATGCACATACAGGCTTCACATTTAAATTAATAGGGCGTAGCAATTCTATAGATGGTTTTCTTAATGCTCGTGCTTTTCAGCGTGTTTTGTATAAGATGCAAACATTACCACAGATGCAAACATTATCACGTAGATAATATTTGGCATTTAGAATGCACACTAGAAGAATACAAAGCTTAGTTTTTCATTTATAATAGTTGATATATTTGGGTTTTGCAAAGTACTATTGATTTATAAATAAGATGGGGATTTTAAAAAATGTGGGATTTTGTTCCTCAACATAATAACTCTCCGTTATTATCAAAACAACTTAAAGAACCATTATTCAATGTTCCATTTATTATAATTGTTTTGATAGCGTTTTGTTTTTTCGGTTATATTATTCCTCAATATTTCCTTTCTGATCAGCTATATATGAGAAGTCTTATTCTTTTTTCGTTTATACCTGTGTTTTTTCAAGCTGAGCCTTTAATGTTTTGCTACACCATTGTTAGTTACTCATTCATGCATGGCAGTTTTGGGCATATTGCTATGAACATGGTTTGGCTTTTAGTTTTTGGGTCTCCTTTAGCAAAGCATTTCGGTAATTTACGTTTTTTGCTTTTTTGGATGTTAACAGCAGGTATTTCTGCGTTGACCTATTTTATTTTTCATCAAGATAGTATGGTACCACTTGTTGGGGCTTCTGGCGCAATTTCTGGAATGATGGGCGCTATTGCGCGTTATGGTTTTTTTATTGTCTTTAATTCCAATATACACAATGAGAGATTTTTAGGTCCTGTTTGGCCTATCAAGAAAGCACTTCGTTCAAAGACTGTTCTTGTTTATATTGGTATGTGGCTTATAATTAACTGTCTCACAGGTATATTTCCATATCTATTTGGAGACAGTGATATTTTAATAGCATGGGAAGCTCATGTTGGTGGACTTATTTCAGGTTTTATATTGATTAGTTTTTTTGATAGTCCATGGAAAAAATCAAAAATTAATGTTTAAGATAATTATGAGCCGCATAAAGTGCTATTGCTGCTGCATTCGATACATTTAATGATTTAATATCTCCAGGTATATTAAGGCGTGCTAATGAGTGAACAGTCTCGCGTGTTTTCTTGCGCAAACCTTTGCCTTCTGCTCCTAGGATAAGAGCAATTTTTTTACCTGTTAATGCTGTCTCTAAAGGCAATTCACCTTCTGAATCAAGCCCAAGGCTATTAAAACCTGCTTGATGAATCTCTTTAAGTGCTTCAGCAAGGTTTCGTACGGTAATGTAATCGATAAGCTCTAAAGCTCCAGAAGCTGCTTTGGCAAGCACACCGCTTTCTTGTGGTGAATGACGATAAGTGGTGATAATTGCTCCAGCTTTAAATGCAACTGCAGAACGCATAATAGCGCCAACATTATGTGGATCGGTAATTTGATCCATTACAATGATAAGGTTAGTATTTGTAAGTTCAGATAAATGTCGTGGTTTTAGAACTTCAGTTTCTAAGACAACACCTTGATGAACTGCGTCTTTTCCAACAAGCGTATCAAGTTTTTTAGGTGGGTATAGTTTTAAAGGACAAGGCACGTCTGATTCGGTTATATTTAATCGTTTTAAGGCATTGGGTGTAGCATAGAGATGATTGAAAACTCTCTTGGGATTTTTAAGTGCTTCTTTAACTGAATGGATACCATAAAGGTAAACTGTACCTTGTATTAATGGAGCAGATCGGTGCTTTAGGTGTGTTGAAGACACACGAGTGGCGCTTTTTATATCGCGATATTGGCGACGAGGATGAGGAAAATAAGAATTTTTAGATATTTTTTCTTTCATATTTTTCTTATAGCGTGTTCAAAGTAAATGTAGTAGAAAAAACATAAAGTTTAAAAAATTAGTAGGAAATTTGTACAGAACCGTATTTATTCTGTTGACAGATACGCTAGTAATCGTCATAACCGCCCCGCGGCCAGTTTGAATTGAATAAGAGAAAATTGGTTGCTATAATGCCTTATCGCGCAACTTTACCGATGATGGAATGGAGGGGTGCCCGAGTGGTTAAAGGGGGCGGACTGTAAATCCGTTGCGTATGCTACGTTGGTTCGAATCCAACCCCCTCCACCATTCATTTTAGTAAAGTCGGTGTATGGGCGGGTATAGCTCAATGGTAGAGCAGCAGCCTTCCAAGCTGAATATGCGGGTTCGATTCCCGCTACCCGCTCCAAATAGTTGTTAGTGGTTAGGCGAATAACTATGATGGGAGTATGCTTTCATCATAATAAATGAGGCGAATATTTTCGTCTTAAAGTTGTAGTAATCGGCTTGATATATCAGGTCGATGGGATTCACTTCTAAAGGCCTGTTTTTCAGGTACGGAAAAGACAAGAGAACGACTGCGATGGCAAAGAGCAAATTTGAACGTACGAAGCCGCATGTTAATATAGGAACGATAGGTCACGTTGACCATGGTAAGACGTCATTAACAGCTGCGATTACGAAATATTTTGGTGAATTTAAAGCGTATGACCAAATTGATGCGGCGCCTGAGGAGCGTGCTCGTGGAATTACCATTTCAACAGCGCATGTTGAATATGAGACAGAGCAACGTCACTATGCGCATGTTGATTGTCCAGGCCATGCGGATTATGTGAAGAACATGATCACAGGTGCTGCACAAATGGATGGGGCGATTTTGGTTGTTTCAGCAGCTGATGGCCCGATGCCTCAGACACGTGAGCATATTTTGTTAGCACGTCAGGTTGGTGTTCCTGCGATTGTAGTTTTTTTAAATAAGGTTGATCAGGTTGATGATGCTGAGCTTTTAGAGCTTGTTGAGCTTGAAGTTCGTGAGCTTCTTTCGAAATATGACTTCCCTGGTGATGATATACCGATAATTAAGGGTTCTGCGTTAGCAGCTCTTGAGGATTCAGATAAAAGTATAGGTGAAGATGCAGTTCGTCGTTTGATGAATGAGGTTGATAATTATATCCCAACGCCTGAGCGTCCGGTTGATCAACCATTTTTGATGCCTATAGAAGATGTTTTTTCGATTTCTGGACGTGGAACGGTTGTAACGGGTCGTGTTGAGCGTGGAATTATTAAAGTTGGTGAAGAAATCGAGATTATAGGTATTCGCCCGACTTCTAAGACGACGGTTACAGGTGTTGAAATGTTCCGTAAGCTTTTAGATCAAGGTCAGGCAGGTGATAATATTGGTGCATTGCTTCGTGGTATTGATCGTGAAGGTATTGAGCGTGGACAAGTTTTGGCGAAGCCTGGTTCTGTTACGCCGCATACCAAGTTTAAAGCTGAGGCTTATATTTTGACGAAAGATGAAGGGGGTCGTCATACACCGTTTTTCACGAATTATCGTCCACAGTTTTATTTCCGCACCACGGATGTGACAGGAATTGTTACGCTTCCGGAAGGTACGGAAATGGTTATGCCGGGTGATAATGTTGCAATGGATGTTTCTTTGATTGTTCCGATTGCAATGGAAGAGAAGCTTCGTTTCGCTATCCGTGAAGGGGGGCGTACTGTCGGAGCTGGTATCGTTTCTAAGATTATTGAATAATATCAATAAATTATGTGAAGGCTTTGAAGGAAGGGGCTTCAAAGATTAGGGGTATAGCTCAGTTGGTAGAGCGGCGGTCTCCAAAACCGCAGGTCGCGGGTTCGAATCCTGCTGCCCCTGCCATGTAGTTATAGTTTTTAATCACATTGTTGGTGAAGGAGGTTTTTTTTTGAACTTCCTTCTTGCTTTTTTTTATACAGGGCTTGTTTTTTTGTGTATGAATCGGTATTGAGTAAATAAAATAGAAAAGACTGCGTAAAGTTGATTATGGCTTTTCAGGTTTTTATTGTATGTGTTTTGTTGTATGATTTACGGTAAGTTTAGAAAGAATGTAGTGTAACTTATGGCGTCTAAAACCAATCCCATTACTTTTTTTAAGCAGGTTTTTGCGGAAACAGCTAAAGTAAAATGGCCTACGCGGCGTGAAACAGTAGTCTCTACTGTTATAGTATTGGTGTTGGCGGCGTTTGCTTCGATTTTCTTTTTTGTTGTGGATCAGGTTATAAATTTTGGTGTGTGGCAAGGTATTGATCTTCTAAAGTACCTTTTTGGTCGATAGTGCAAGGAAGTGTGACTGTGGCTGCTCGTTGGTATATTGTTCAAGCGTATTCAAACTTTGAAAAAAAAGTAGCGGAAGCTATTGAAAAAGAAGCAAAACAAAAAGGGCTTGATCATTTATTTGAAAAGATTTTTGTTCCAACTGAGCGTGTTGTTGAGGTTCGTCGGGGTCGTAGGGTTGATTCTGAGCGTAAATTTTTTCCGGGTTATGTTTTGGTTTGTGCCGAATTAACAGATGAGGTTTATCACCTCATTAAAAATACTCCTAAAGTAACAGGTTTTCTGGGTTCGGATGCACGGCCTGTTCCTATTTCTGATCGGGAGATTGAGCATATTCTTAAACAGGTACAAGAAGGTGTTGAGTCTCCTAAATCTTCCATTTTGTTTGAGGTTGGTGAGCAGGTCCGGGTAGCTGATGGGCCTTTTGTTTCGTTTAATGGTATTGTTCAAGAGGTTGAAGAAGAGCGCTCTCGTCTTAAGGTTGAGGTGATAATTTTTGGGCGTCCTACACCTGTTGATTTAGAATTTAGTCAGGTTGAAAAGCTCTGATTGAACTTAAAGTGATGTTTGATCGCTTTAAAAATAATAGGTAGAAGGTGATTTTATGGTTTTTGCCGGCTTAATGATCCGAACTACCCAACTGCAGCGGGTATTCTGTGTGATGAATTGCCAGTTTACCAGTTTAAATTAAAGGCAGATTATTATGGCAAAAAAAAATGCAGGGCAGCTAAAATTGCAGGTTCCAGCGGGGGCGGCTAGTCCTTCTCCTCCAATTGGACCTGCTCTTGGTCAGCGTGGTATCAATATTATGGAATTCTGTAAGGCGTTTAATGCGGCTACGCAGGAAATGGAAAAGGGGGCTCCGATTCCAGTAATTATTACTTATTATCAAGATAAGTCTTTTACGTTTTCTCTAAAAACTCCTCCTGTATCATTTTTCTTGAAGAAAGAGGCAAATTTGAAATCTGGTTCAAAAGAGCCTGGTAAGGTATCTGCAGGGACTATTTCTCGTGATAAGATTCACTTGATTGCGGAAGCAAAAATGAAAGATCTTAATGCAAATGACATTGAAGCGGCGATGCGTATGGTTGAAGGTTCTGCTCGCTCGATGGGTTTAGAAGTCGTAGGCTAATGTTATGGTAAAAGTAGCAAAGAGAATAAAAAAAATTCGTGAAGGTATTGATTTTGATAAACTCTATGCCTTAACAGATGCTGTTTCAATGGTTAAAGAGCGTGCGATTGCTAAGTTCGATGAAACAATTGAGATTTCGATGAACTTAGGTGTTGATCCTCGTCATGCGGATCAAATGGTTAGAGGTGTTGCTCATTTACCTAATGGGACAGGAAGAAATATCCGTGTTGCTGTTTTTGCACGTGGTGACAAGGCTGAAGAAGCTAAGGCTGCTGGTGCTGATATTGTAGGTGCTGAAGATTTATTTGAGACTATTAATGCTGGGGTTATTGACTTTGATCGTTGTATTGCAACGCCAGATATGATGCCTCTTGTTGGTCGTCTTGGTAAAGTTCTTGGTCCGCGGAGTTTGATGCCAAATCCAAAGGTTGGTACTGTAACGCTTGATGTTGCTGCTGCTGTTAAAGCTTCTAAAGGTGGTGCTGTTGAGTTTCGTGTTGAAAAAGCTGGTATTGTACATGCTGGTATTGGTAAGGCTTCTTTTGGGGTTGATCAAATCGTGGAAAATATTAAAGCTTTCGCTGATACAGTTACTAAAGCTAAGCCGCAAGGTGCAAAAGGTGAATATATTAAGCGAGTTGCAGTTTCTTCAACAATGGGAGTTGGGGTTAAGATTGATCCTGCAACAGTTTGTGCAGAGTAGGTTGAGCAAACTTATGATTTTACTGTAAATAATTATTGCAGTTTTTGGTTGTCGGGTTCATTCGGCATCCAGTTATCTAAGCTTTTTTTAAGCTTAGGTCATACCGGAAGAAATTCCGGGATGTCCTGTCCGAGATTGTGGGTGATACTTTGGGTATCTTAATCGAAAGAAAGCCTGCATGAGACTAGGGTAAAAGCTTTAAGTTAAGAGACTTAAAGGGTTTGAGCCAAGGTTGCCTTTGATCGTTTATGCGTGAAAGGGGGCAGGATCCTCGTCGGTAGCATAGAAGAATGATTTTATGTTATCAAAGGTAACCAGCAGGTTTGTTTCAAATGTGCCTGTTAAATGGAGAGAAACAGTGGATAGAGCGGAAAAACGCGAATTTGTCACGTGGCTTAACGAGGCTTTTCAAAAGTCTGGTTCTGTCATTGTTGCGCATTATTCTGGTTTAACGGTTTCGCAGATGAACGATCTTCGTTCAAAAATGAGCGAAGCAGGTGGTGCTATTAAAGTTGCCAAAAACCGCCTTGCTAAAATTGCCCTTCAAGGCACGGATTCTGAATCAATGAGAGATCTGTTTACTGGGCAGACGCTTATTGCTTATTCAGAAGATCCGATTACAGCACCGAAAGTTGCTGTTGATTTTGCAAAAACAAATGAGCAATTTGTCATCCTTGGTGGTTCAATGGGTGCAACAAGTTTGAGTGTTGATGCTGTGAAATCATTAGCTTCGTTGCCTTCATTAAACGAATTGCGGGCAAAGCTTGTAGGTATGATTTCCACTCCTGCAACTCGTGTTGCTCAGGTTGTCAATGCTCCTGCGAGTCAAGTTGCGCGTGTTGTTGGTGCATATGCTCAGGAGGGCCAAGCGGCTTAGTACTGTTTTGTGTTTCACAATTGCAGAAAGGTTTTAATGCTTTTCTGTTTTTGAGATAAATTTTAAACAATGATTCAAACCTTTTAGTTGAAGGAATTTAAAAATGGCTGATCTAACAAAGATCGTAGAAGATCTTTCTAACCTTACTGTTTTAGAGGCTGCTGAGCTTTCAAAATTACTTGAGGAAAAATGGGGTGTTTCCGCTGCTGCTCCTGTGGCGGTTGCTGCTGTTGGTGGTGGAGCTGCTCCAGCTGCTGAAGAAAAAACAGATTTCGATGTTGTTCTTGTTGATGGTGGTGCTCAAAAAATTAATGTTATTAAAGAAGTTCGTGCTCTTACTGGTCTTGGTCTTAAGGAAGCAAAGGACTTGGTTGAAGGGGCGCCTAAGTCTATTAAAGAAGGTGTTTCGAAAGACGAAGCAGAAAAAATTAAAACTCAGCTCGAAGCAGCAGGTGCTAAGGTTGAGCTTAAATAGTCTTAATTGTGTCGGTGGGCATTTATGTCCATCGACTTCCTCTTTTTAGGGAAAAGGCTTGATTGATATAGCTTTTTTCTGACAGTTTAGTAGCTGTAAGAGGAGTGGGTTTAATCTGTGAGAACTTTAGTAACAGAACTAAATAGGATAAATATTTGGTTATATGTATGAAAGTAAACGGTGCTCACAGGGTATCAAATAAACTGGTCTGTGTATGCAGGCTAATGGTATGGAGCTTTCAAGGTTTAGTCTGCCTTGAATAGTAAAGATCGAGGAACGATGATGGCTCAGACCCTAGCGATGATGTCTCAATTCAATGGTCGTAAGCGCGTACGCAAGTTTTTTGGTAAGATTCCTGAAGTGGCAGAAATGCCGAATCTTATTGAGGTCCAAAAAGCATCATATGATCAATTTCTCATGATTGAGGAGTCAGAAGGTGGGCGTCCAGATGAAGGCTTGCAAGCTGTTTTTAAATCAGTATTTCCTATTTCGGATTTTTCTGGTACAGCTATGCTTGAATTTGTTCGTTACGAATTTGATTTACCAAAATTTGATGTTGAAGAGTGCCGTCAGCGTGATTTGACTTACGCAGCTCCGTTAAAGGTAATATTGCGTTTAATCGTATTTGATATTGATGAAGATACAGGTTCGAAAGATATCAAAGATATTAAAGAGCAGGGCGTTTATATGGGCGATATGCCTTTAATGACGAGTAATGGTACTTTTGTCATTAACGGTACAGAGCGTGTTATTGTTTCGCAAATGCATCGTTCTCCAGGGGTGTTTTTTGATCATGATAAGGGGAAATCGCATTCATCAGGAAAATTACTTTTTGCGGCTCGTGTAATTCCTTATCGTGGTTCTTGGCTTGATATTGAGTTTGACGCTAAAGATATTATTTATGCCCGTATTGATCGGCGGCGTAAGATTCCGGTTACGAGTCTTTTGATGGCGTTGGGTATGGATGCGTCAGATATTTTATCAACATTTTATAATAAAATTACCTATGAGCGTGTTGAAAATGGTTGGCGTGTTCCTTATTCAATTGATCGCTTTAAGGGAATGAAGCTGGTTTCTGATCTTATTGATGCAGATAGTGGTGAGGTAGTTGCTGAAGCGGGTAAAAAACTCACAGTTCGTACTGCAAAACTTTTGGCAGAAAAAGGTCTAAAAGCGATTAGAGTTAGTGAAGATGATTTGCTAGGGTCTTATCTAGCAGAAGATATTGTTAATTATCAAACGGGTGAGATTTATCTTGAAGCCGGTGATGAAATTGACGACAAAGCATTGAAGATTTTGTTTGATATTAATGCTGATCAAATTGATGTTCTTGATATTGATCATATGAATGTTGGTGCGTATATCCGCAATACTTTAAAGGTGGATAAAAATGAAAGTCGGCAAGACGCACTGTTTGATATCTATCGAGTAATGCGTCCAGGTGAGCCTCCAACAATAGATACAGCGGAGGCTATGTTTCTTTCGTTGTTTTTTGATCCTGAACGATATGATCTTTCAGCTGTTGGTCGTGTTAAAATGAATTTGCGTATGGGGCTTGATTGCCCTGATACGGTTCGTACCCTGCGTCAGGAGGATATTCTTGGCGTTGTTAAGATGTTAGTTGAACTACGTGATGGCCATGGTGAGATTGATGATATTGATAATCTCGGTAATCGTCGTGTTCGATCAGTTGGGGAGTTGATGGAAAATCAGTATCGGATTGGCTTGCTTCGTATGGAGCGCGCAATAAAAGAGCGTATGTCATCGGTTGAAATCGATACTGTTATGCCACAAGATTTGATTAACGCAAAGCCAGCAGCGGCAGCGGTTCGTGAATTTTTTGGATCTTCGCAATTGTCGCAGTTTATGGATCAAACTAACCCCTTGTCAGAAATTACCCATAAGCGTCGTCTTTCTGCTCTTGGGCCAGGTGGTTTAACACGTGAGCGTGCAGGTTTTGAGGTGCGTGATGTGCATCCTACGCATTATGGTCGTATTTGCCCAATTGAAACACCAGAAGGTCCTAATATTGGTCTTATTAATTCTTTAGCAACATTTGCACGAGTTAATAAATATGGCTTTATTGAAAGTCCATATCGCAAAATTATTGACGGTAAAGTGACAACAGAGGTGATTTACCTTTCTGCAATGGAAGAATCAAAACATTATGTAGCTCAGGCTAATTCTTCATTAGATTCAGAGGGGCGTTTTACGGAAGAGTTTGTAGTTTGCCGTCACGCAGGTGAAGTTTTGATGGCTCCACGTGATCATGTGGATTTGATGGATGTTTCACCAAAACAGTTAGTTTCAGTGGCTGCTGCTCTTATTCCATTTTTGGAAAATGATGACGCAAACCGTGCATTGATGGGTTCAAACATGCAGCGTCAAGCGGTTCCACTTATACGTGCTGAGGCACCATTTGTTGGTACAGGTATGGAATCGATAGTTGCTCGTGATTCTGGTGCTGCTATTGGCGCAAAACGTAGTGGTATTGTTGATCAGGTTGATGCAACACGTATTGTTATTCGTGCAACAGAAGATTTGGATCCTTCAAAATCTGGTGTTGATATCTATCGTTTACAGAAATTTCAGCGTTCCAATCAATCGACTTGTATTAATCAGCGTCCTCTCGTGCATGTTGGTGATCGGGTAGAAAAAGGTGATATCATTGCTGATGGTCCATCAACTAATCTTGGTGATTTAGCTCTTGGGCGAAATGTTCTTGTAGCATTTATGCCTTGGAATGGTTACAATTATGAAGATTCCATTCTGCTTTCTGAGCGTATTGTTGCTGATGATGTGTTCACTTCGATTCATATTGAAGAATTTGAAGTTGCTGCACGCGATACTAAACTTGGACCAGAGGAAATTACTCGTGATATTCCTAATGTTGCAGAGGAGGCATTAAGGAATCTTGATGAGGCTGGTATTGTTTATATTGGTGCTGAAGTTCAGCCTGGCGATATTTTAGTTGGTAAAATTACACCAAAAGGTGAAAGTCCAATGACGCCAGAAGAAAAGCTTTTGCGTGCGATTTTTGGTGAAAAAGCTTCAGATGTCCGTGATACCTCTATGCGGATGCCTCCTGGAACTTTTGGTACTGTTGTTGAGGTGCGTGTTTTTAATCGTCATGGTGTGGAAAAAGATGAACGTGCAATGGCGATTGAACGTGAGGAAATCGAGCGTTTAGCCAAAGATCGTGATGATGAGCAGTCGATTCTTGATCGAAATGTTTATGCACGTCTTGCAGATATGTTGAAAGATAAAGTTGCAATAGAAGGTCCGAAAGGGTTTTCAAAAGGCAAGAAGCTTGATAGCGCAATAATGGATTCTTATCCACGATCGCAATGGTGGCAATTTGCTATTGATGATGAAAAGATTCAAAATGAAATTGAAGCTTTACGTAAGCAGTATGATGAATCAAAAGAAACGTTGCAACGTTGCTTTATGGATAAGGTTGAGAAAGTTCAAAGGGGCGACGAGATGCCTCCTGGTGTCATGAAAATGGTAAAGGTTTTTGTGGCTGTAAAGCGCAAAATCCAACCAGGAGATAAAATGGCAGGGCGCCACGGTAATAAGGGTGTTGTATCGCGCATTCTTCCTGTAGAGGATATGCCTTTTCTTGAAGATGGAACGCATGCTGATATCGTGTTAAATCCACTGGGTGTGCCTAGTCGTATGAATGTTGGTCAAATTCTTGAAACGCATCTTGGTTGGGCGTGTGCAGGGATGGGTAAAAAAATTGGTGATTTGGTTGAGCTTTATCAGGGGACTGGGGATATACTTCCTTTACGTCAGTGTATTGAGAATCTCATTCCTGATAATGACCGTAATGAACCAGTGCGTCAGTATAATAATGAAAGTCTTTTTAAATTGGCGCTTCAGATGAAAGATGGTGTTTCAATTGCAACACCTGTTTTTGATGGTGCTCATGAAGCTGATATCAACATGATGTTGGAAGATGCTGGTTTAGATAGTTCAGGACAGGTGACGCTTTACGATGGTCGTACGGGAGAGCCTTTTGATCGTCCGGTGACAGTAGGTTATATTTACATGCTTAAATTGCATCATCTTGTTGACGATAAAATTCACGCACGTTCAATAGGGCCTTATTCACTTGTTACTCAGCAACCGTTGGGTGGTAAAGCGCAATTTGGTGGTCAGCGTTTTGGTGAAATGGAAGTATGGGCTCTTGAAGCTTATGGTGCTGCGTATACTTTGCAGGAGATGTTGACAGTTAAGTCAGATGATGTGGCTGGTCGGACAAAAGTTTATGAAGCGATTGTTCGTGGTGATGATACATTTGAGGCAGGTATACCTGAAAGCTTTAATGTGTTGGTAAAAGAAATGCGTTCACTTGGTCTTAATGTAGAACTTGATGATGCACGCGGACTTGTAGCGCACCAGGCGTTGTCTGATGCAACAGAGTAATGAATGAGGGCGCACAGAAAAACAGTGCGCTCTAATCACTTTGAAAGGCTATAATAAAAATTCTATTAAGGTAGTAAAAGCTGATTTAAAAAGTAGAAATAGGTTTTAAATAAGACTGTGATAAAAAAGAGCCATCGCAGCGGATTCTAAAAATCTTTGAAGGAGAACAGCATGAGCCACGAGGTCATGAATCTTTTCAATCCTCAGGTACCAACGCAGACATTTGACTCTATTCGTATTTCAATTGCGAGTCCTGAGAAGATTCTGTCCTGGTCATATGGCGAGATCAAAAAGCCAGAGACTATTAATTATCGGACGTTTAAGCCAGAGCGTGATGGTCTTTTTTGTGCGCGTATATTTGGTCCTATTAAAGACTATGAATGTCTATGTGGCAAATATAAACGTATGAAATATAAAGGCATTATCTGTGAAAAGTGTGGTGTAGAAGTTACTCTTTCACGTGTGCGCCGTGAACGCATGGGGCATATTGAACTTGCAGCGCCAGTCGCTCATATTTGGTTCCTTAAATCATTACCGGGTCGTATTTCTACTCTTTTAGATTTAACTTTAAAGGATATCGAAAGAATTCTTTATTTTGAAAATTATATTGTTACCGAACCAGGTCTGACGTCGCTCAAAATGCACCAGCTTCTTTCCGAAGAAGAGTATATGTTGGCTATTGATGAATTTGGAGAGGACCAATTTACTGCTATGATTGGTGCAGAAGCTATTTATGAGCTTCTTGCTGCAATGGAGTTGGATAAAATAGCGAATGATTTACGCGTTGAATTGGCTGAAACGACTTCGGAATTAAAACAAAAAAAACTGATTAAACGGCTCAAGATTGTTGAAAGCTTCCTTGAATCCGGTAATAAACCGGAATGGATGATTATGAAAACAATTCCGGTGATTCCACCAGATTTACGTCCATTGGTTCCACTTGATGGTGGTCGTTTTGCAACATCGGATTTAAATGATCTCTATCGACGTGTTATAAATCGTAACAATCGTTTAAAACGACTAATTGAGCTGCGTGCTCCTGGAATTATTGTACGCAATGAAAAGCGTATGGTACAAGAAGCGGTTGATGCATTATTTGACAATGGTCGCCGTGGACGCGTGATTACTGGGGCGAATAAACGTCCATTAAAGTCACTTTCAGATATGCTAAAAGGTAAGCAAGGGCGTTTCCGTCAAAACTTACTTGGGAAGCGTGTTGATTATTCAGGTCGTTCAGTTATTGTGACAGGGCCTGAATTGAAATTGCATCAATGTGGTCTTCCTAAAAAGATGGCTCTCGAATTGTTTAAGCCATTCATTTATGCACGCCTTGATGCAAAGGGCTATTCATCAACTGTAAAACAAGCAAAAAAGCTTGTTGAAAAAGAACATCCGGAAGTTTGGGATATTTTGGATGAAGTTATTCGTGAACATCCTGTTTTGTTAAATCGTGCACCAACGCTTCATCGTCTAGGGATTCAAGCTTTTGAGCCTGTTTTGATTGAAGGAAAGGCGATACAACTTCACCCATTGGTGTGTACAGCTTTTAACGCGGATTTTGATGGCGATCAAATGGCAGTGCACGTTCCTCTTTCACTTGAAGCTCAGCTTGAAGCTCGTGTTTTAATGATGTCGACTAATAATATTCTACATCCAGCCAATGGTGCACCGATTATTGTTCCATCACAAGATATGGTTCTTGGTCTTTATTATCTTTCAATTGTTTCTGATAAAGAACCAGGTGAAGGAATGGCATTTGCTGATATGGGTGAGCTGTATCATGCTTTAGAGAATAAAGTTGTGACTCTTCATACGAAGATCAAAGGCCGTTTTAAAAATATAGATGAAAATGGTAAAGAGGTTGCCAAGCTTTACGATACAACGCCTGGTCGTTTGATTATTGGCGAGCTTTTGCCTAAAAATCCGAATATCTCATTTGATATTGTTAATCAGGAGATGACTAAAAAGAACATTTCTAAAATAATTGATCAAGTTTATCGGCATTGTGGGCAAAAAGAAACGGTTATTTTCTGTGATCGTATTATGCAACTTGGTTTTTCTCATGCTTGTCGTGCTGGTATTTCCTTTGGTAAAGATGATATGGTTATCCCCGATAGCAAGTCACGTTTGGTTGCAGAAACGGAAGCTTTGGCTAAGGAATATGAGCAGCAATATAATGATGGTTTGATTACACAAGGTGAAAAATATAACAAAGTTGTGGATGCCTGGGGTAAATGTACTGATCGCATTGCGGATGAAATGATGAAGCGTATTCAAGCTGTTGTATTTGATCCAAAGACAGGTTCTCAGCGGCAAATGAATTCAATCTACATGATGTCGCATTCGGGTGCGCGTGGTTCTGCTAATCAGATGAGGCAGTTAGCTGGTATGCGCGGATTAATGGCAAAACCATCTGGTGAAATTATCGAAACACCGATCATTTCTAATTTTAAAGAGGGTTTAACTGTTAACGAATACTTTAACTCGACCCATGGTGCTCGTAAGGGGCTTGCTGATACTGCATTAAAAACTGCTAACTCTGGTTATCTAACACGGCGTCTTGTTGATGTTGCGCAGGATGCTATTATTTCAGCGGTTGATTGTGGTACTGTAAAAGGTCTTACTATGCAGCCAATCGTTGATGCAGGACAGATTGTTGCATCGCTTGGTCAGAGAATCCTTGGTCGTACAGCACTTTTTGATATTTTGCACCCAGTTTCTGGTGAGGTTATTCTTCAGGGTGGTGCGATGATTGAAGAGGCTGATGTCGCTAAAATTGAAGAAGCTGGAATTCAGTCTGTTCAGATTCGTTCTGCTCTGACTTGTGAAACGCGTCTTGGTGTTTGTGCTAAATGTTATGGTCGTGATTTGGCACGTGGAACGCCAGTCAATCAAGGTGAAGCAGTTGGTGTGATTGCGGCTCAGTCAATTGGTGAGCCAGGAACGCAGCTTACCATGCGTACATTTCACTTAGGAGGAACGGCGCAGGTTGTTGATTCATCTTATTTTGAAGCGTCTTATGAAGGTACAGTAGAACTACGTAATCGTAATGTAGTTCGCAACTCTGAAGGCCACTTGGTGGTTATGGGGCGCAATATGGCTGTTATTGTCAAGGATGAGACTGGTAAAGAGCGTGTTGTGCATCGTATTAGCTATGGTTCACGCATTTTTGTTGATGATGGTGATGTTGTTAAACGTGGACAACGTATAGCAGAGTGGGATCCTTATACACGCCCAATTCTTACTGAAGTTGATGGCTATATAGGTTTTGAAGATATGATTGATGGTTTATCAGTAACTGAAACAGCTGATGAATCTACGGGGATTACGAAGCGCTTGGTGATTGATTGGCGTGCTAATCCACGCAGTGCTGAGCTAAAGCCAGCAATTATCATTCACGCAGATAAGAAAGGTGAGCATATTGCTAAATTGCACAAAGGGGGGGAAGCTCGTTACACGATGTCAGTGGATACTATCCTTTCTGTTGAGCTTGGTTCTTACGTTAAGGCGGGTGATGTTATTGCGCGTTTGCCACTGGAAAGTGCTAAGACCAAAGATATTACGGGTGGTTTACCACGTGTGGCTGAACTTTTCGAAGCGCGGCGTCCGAAAGATCACGCTATCATCGCTGAAGTTAGTGGTACAGTTCGATTTGGTCGGGGTTATAAAAATAAACGCCGTATTATTATTGAGCCAAATGATGCAAATCTTGAGCCAGTAGAATATTTAATTCCAAAGGGTAAGCTATTTCATTTACAAGAAGGCGATCAAATTGAAAAAGGTGATTATATTCTTGATGGCAACCCAGCACCTCATGATATTTTAGCAATTAAGGGTGTTGAAGCTTTGGCGTCTTACCTTGTTAATGAGATTCAAGAGGTTTATCGTTTACAGGGTGTTTTGATTAATGATAAGCACATTGAAGTGATCGTTCGTCAGATGTTGCAAAAAGTTGAAATTACAGAATCTGGAGATTCTGGTTATATTCCAGGTGACAATGTTGACCGTATTGAGTTAGATGAAATCAATGATAATTTAATTGCGGAAGGTAAAAAGCCTGCATCTGGTAATCCTATACTTCTTGGGATTACGAAAGCATCTCTTCAGACACCATCCTTTATTTCAGCAGCGTCATTTCAGGAAACAACTCGGGTGCTTACTGAAGCAGCAGTTTCAGGAAAGATTGATACTTTGCAAGGGTTGAAGGAGAATGTTATTGTTGGCCGGCTTATTCCTGCAGGTACAGGTGGCACAATCGCTCAAATTCGTCGTATTGCCACGATTCGTGATGATTTGATTGTAGATGAACAGCGTAAGTCTAGTCATAGTGAAGAAAGTAAAGCTATGTTGACGGATATGACGGCGAATGCTGCTGTTGAATAATTTTGATTAAACGCCAAAGAGTAATAGGAAAATGCCTGAGTAAAATTCAGGCATTTTTTTTGGTTTTTAAATGCAGAAATGGCGGATTATTCCTAATAAGTATAACTGTAAAATTATAAGCAATTATAGTTTTGCTTTGTTTTTACATTCATTGATAATGATATTGGCAATGCTTATTGTTTAGCTGTAAAGTTTTAATTGTTGTGCAACCAAATGAAAATTCATGTCGACTGATATTTTCTATAAAAGGTCATGAGAGGGGGTAGAGAGCGACAGATTGTCTCAAATGATCTAAAATGATTGATTTTAGGGGATGTCAGAGAAGTAATTTGTTAGATCAATTCTGTATTATCTTTTTCCAGAAAGGTGCTAGAGTGATATTATGATGGAAGGGTTAAAAGTTAAAGCCAGCAAAAAAATAAAATATGCTCTTAATGCATAAGAATTTATAGATTTTCATGAGTTGATATAGTGGAAAAACATGTGAAACATAACTCAAATCTTAGGCTTAGGTAATATTTCATGCTAATTAAAGTCATGACTATTTGGGAACTCAAATTTTGGGAAGCGAGTGTGTTTTATTTAATTACATTGCATTGGTTTTTCTTGTGCCATAGAAAATTTTTTCTATTAAACAGCAATGGTATTTCAGTTTATCTTCTTGTAGGGGGAAAGTAAAAACAATGGCTAATTCTACTTTTGATATTTTTCAATCTGTTTTGTCACGAAAATCAATTAGAGCTTTTACTGATCAGCCTGTTGAGCAGGAAACAATCAAGAAAATTTTAAAACTCGCAGCGCGAGCACCATCTGGAGCAAATCTTCAGCCTTGGCAAGTAATTGTTATAACAGGGGATATGTTGCAGAAAGTAGGGGAAGAACTTTCACAGCTTGTACTATCAGGTGTAAAAGGAGAGCGTGAATATCATTATTACCCTCGCCAATGGCGGGAGCCTTATCTTTCTCGGCGTCGAAAAGTTGGTTTGGATCTTTATAAAAGTCTTGGAATCCAGAAAGGTGAGCAGGAAAAAATGCTTCGCCAACATGCGCGAAATTTTTCATTTTTTGGTGCACCTGTTGGACTCTTGTTTACAATGGATCAAGATATGGAAATTGGTAGTTGGCTTGATTTAGGTATGTTTATGCAGACAATTATGTTAGTAGCGCGTGGATTTGGATTAGACACATGCCCTCAAGCAGCTTTTGCTGATTATCATAAGCAAGTTTGTACACTTTTATCAGTGTCTTCTGAGCAACGTCTTATATGTGGTATGGCGCTTGGTTATCGCGATGCAAATGCTCCAGAAAACAATTTTGAAACTGAACGCGAACCGATCGAAAATTTTGTACGTTTTGTTTGATTTGTGCTAATGAAATGTTCTTGTGTATTGGATGGTTAATTTTAAAATTTGAGGTATTATAAGAAATATCTCAATACAATTTATAACCTCCATTTTATTTTAACATTGCATGTTAACATTTATTTTACTAAACTCATCACGCTAAAATAGCGGTATTTTGGATAACCAATTAATTCCTCAAAGGTTGAAAATGGAAGATAGTATAGAAAAAAATTGTTGGGTGGTAGCAAGGCGCGCAACATTGGTATTTATTGCTGTCATTTTTTTAGCTTATCTTACAATTTGATTTTAAATGAGACAAAAATAATAAAAGAACTTATACTCAAAATCTGCATTTTGTTTTGGGGTAAGTGATGTTTCTATCTGTTTTTGAACTTTTTAAAATTGGTATCGGCCCTTCTAGTTCTCATACAATGGGGCCGATGACAGCTGCTAATATGTTTTTGCAAGAAATTATTGCAAAGGATTTATCTTGTTCATCTCATATGAGAGTTTCTCATATTCGTGTTTATCTTCATGGCTCGTTGGCTTTTACTGGTGTTGGTCACGCTACAGATAAAGCTATTATATTAGGGTTGTTGGGAGAAAAAGTGTCTACTGTTGATCCTAATAATATGGGGATGCTTTTAGAAAAAGTTAAACATGAAAAAAAGGTGCAACCAATAGGTCATCCTGCTTATCATTTTGATTTGCAGAATGATCTTATTTTTGAACAAAAAAAGTTTTATCTGGGCATGCTAATGGTCTTGCATTTGAAGGGCTTGATTGTGACGGAAACATCCTCTTACGGCGAGTTTATTATTCTATCGGTGGTGGTTTTGTGGTAACCGAAGATGAATTAAATGATGTGAATTATAATACAAAATTAGAAACATCTCAGGTGCCATATCCTTTTGACTCAGCGAGTGAAATGTTGCTAATGGCGGAAAATTCAGGCCTTTCAATTGCTGAAATGAAGCGCATTAATGAAGAAACAAAAATGGAGCGTACTGCTTTTGATGCTGCGCTCGATGAGATTTGTTCAGCTATGTCAGATTGCATTGATAGGGGGCTTGCACAAGAAGGTGAGTTACCGGGCGGTTTGCGTATTCCAAGACGTGCTAAAAAACTGTATAAAGAGCTTTTAGAAGATCAGAAAAAAAATCGTAATCACTCACTTTGGATCAATGATTGGCTTTCTGTATACGCTATAGCAGTAAATGAGGAAAATGCAGCAGGTGGCCGTATTGTCACCGCACCGACGAATGGTGCAGCTGGTGTTGTGCCTTCTGTTCTACGTTGTTATCTGCAATTTAATAATAGTTCCAATCGGGAAGGGGTGCATAATTTTTTATTAACGGCAGCAGCTATAGGCGGTATCATTAAACATAATGCTTCTATCTCTGGTGCAGAGGTTGGTTGTCAAGGTGAAGTGGGAACAGCATCTTCAATGGCAGCTGCAGGATTGACAGCAGCATTGGGTGGTACGCCCGCTCAAATTGAAAATGCTGCTGAAATTGCTCTTGAACATCATTTGGGAATGACATGTGATCCAGTTGCGGGCCTTGTACAGGTTCCATGTATTGAACGCAACGCTATGGGTGCTGTTAAGGCTGTAACAGCTTCTTCTCTTGCTTTATATGGTGATGGAGCACATTTTGTTTCTCTTGATGCCTGTATTGAAACGATGCGTCAAACAGGCCATGATATGAGTGAGCGCTATAAAGAGACAAGTAAAGGCGGCCTTGCACGCAATGTTACATCATGTTAGCTAAATAAAGGTACTTTATTTGATAAAATTGTCGGGTTATTTATGCATAAAGAGAAGCACTACTTTCTTAAGAGTGCTTTATGCATTGAAAGAATGTGATTTTAATAAGGAAATATCGTTTAAGTGAAGTAAGCAAACGATCGGAAGAATTTCTTTTTAGTAAACCATTAGTATCAATATTCAGTGTTGCTATTATCGTTTCATAGATATTTTTTTACTATAACGAATGTGTAAGCAATATACCGTTTAATGTTAGATTCTGTATTGATACTAATAGTTTTGGTATTTTTGCGTCTTTTAAGAACAGTGTTATTAAACACTATAAATGTTAAATAATAAAAATAGAAATTCACGCTGGAATTTCTGTAAATTTAAGATAAAAAACCACGCACTTAAATTTCTTTAAAATTTCACATAGTGAATAAGTATTTTGTTATCAATCAAGTATCTCTTATAAGGGATAGCTGATAAATTAAGTATTAGTTGCTCCTAAACGAAGTTTGACAGGTATATTTCCTGTGCGACTTGCAACTCGTAAATGAATACGTACAGGAGGCGTAGCTAAACGACGGTTTCGATTTGTTTGACAAATAAGAAGACTAACAAGAGAATGTGTGTTTGGCACCATTGGGGTATGCTTTAAATTGGCAAGTTTAGTTGCAGCATCGTGAAGAGAACGTAATGAGAGGAGAGACGATTGTTTTGACTGCTTTCCCTTTTCAAGAGATGGGGAAATAACATTATATGTCATGGCACTGTCCTTAATACAGAATTCAAAAACTTTTAATAGATTACAGTATAGCAGTTAAAATTTGCTTTCTTTAGGGTAGAACAAGCATCGTGCGCAGCTTTTTTTGATTGAAAGCCAACAAATCGAGCACGATAATAACGATTTCCACTTTTTTCAAACAGTTGCATATGTGCAGATGTATGTTTTAGAGCTGAATAAGCTGTATTCTTGGCTTTTAAAAGCAGAGAGTTTGCCTGTTCTTTACTGGGAAGAGAACCGATTTGAATGGCCCATCCACCAGTTGTAGATAAAGAAGCAGTAATGATCTTATCTATCTCCCCAGATGTAGTTTTGTGAGGATTAGGAGTTGGTATAATCACTTGATTTACGGCAGCTATAGCTGTGTTTAATTCATTAGGTTGTGCAGCAAGTGCTGTTAGAAGTGCAGAAACATCATCATCTAAATCAGTTAGATTTGTTTTAGCGACAGGTATAGGGGTGGCTGCTCCGGTAGGTAAATTATAAGACACTGCAGCTACTAAATATCCATTTGTTTTCTTACGACTTGCTCTTGGCAAATATCGGTTCAACAAGTTAGTCATGTGAATATCACGCTCTGTAGATGATTTTCCTCCCATTACCACGGCAACAATGGATCGTCCTTCAATATGCATTGACGTGGCTAAATTAGAACCTGACATTTGTGTATAGCCTGTTTTAATTCCGTCAACACCTTTTATTGTTTTTACTAATTTATTATGGTTGTTAATTGTTTTGCCACGAAAAGAGAAACTTGTTGTTTTAAACAGTTTATACTGCTGGGGAAAATGTTTACGTAAAGCTAATGCCAAAGTGGCCATATCTTTTGCTGTAGAGTAATTGCGTGCATCTGGAAGACCTGAAGCATTTGCAAAACGAGTATTTGTCATACCAAGTTTACGGGCTTTCACTGTCATCATTCGAGCAAATTTTGGTTCACTGCCACCAAGATATTCACCTACAGCAGTAGCAACATCATTTGCTGATTTGGTAATAAGAGCTTTAGCAGCTTCTTCTACAGAAATTGTTTGACCTGCTTTAAAGCCTATTTTCGTTGGTGGGCGTGCAGCTGCGTAAGCTGAAATAGGAATGGGTGTGTTTGGCGTTACGCGACGTACTTCCATAGCTTCAAAGAGCATGTACAACGTCATCATTTTTGTTAAAGAGGCAGGATAACGTTTTAAAGTTGCATTGGCTTGAAATAAGGTCTTTCCTGTGTGTGCATCTATAACAATAGCCGCATATTTATCGGGGTAAGCTTCTTTAGGAGTAGCTTTTGCTGAAGAGTAAGAAATAGTTAGAACAATAAAAGTAGTCACTATTCCTTTGTAGAAAGGTGCAATTTTTCGCCAGTTAATATACACGTGTAATACCTTATTTATGCCAAATAATCGCATCAAGATCTTTCTTGTTGCAGTTAGTTTAACACAATTTAGATGAATGGTGTTACTAATTTATTTATAAAATCATTTTGTAAGTCTCTCCATTTGACTTACAATTTGATCATAAAAGAAAATTTATTCTTCATATACTCAAATATTGCGATGGTTATGAGAGGATTTTAAATTAATAAAAAGTATACTACATGGAAAATGATAATGATATTAACTGAAAAACCCGCACTTCATACTATGCAAAATGAAAAGGGCAAGGGCTGGAGTGAAGATAAATATGATACTATTGTTATACCTCAAGTTAAGCCGAAATTTCAAAAGCCTAAATTATACCGTGTTCTTTTGCTGAATGATGATTACACACCTATGGATTTTGTTGTTTTTATTTTGGAGAGCTTTTTTAAAAAAAGTTTTGAGGAAACAACTCGTATTATGTTAAACGTTCATCAAAATGGGGTAGGTGAATGCGGTGTTTATACCTATGAAGTGGCTGAAATGAAAGTTGTGCAAGTTATGGAGTGTGCACGTCAAAATGAACATCCATTACAATGTGTAATGGAATAAAAGAGAGAGGGTTATGCCGTCTTTTACGCCCAGCCTTGAAGAAGTTTTGCATCGTGCATTAACAATTGCTACTCAAGCGCAGCATGAATACGCAACATTAGAGCACCTTTTACTTGCTTTGTTAGATGATGCTGATGCAAGCTCAGTAATCCACGCTTGTCAGGTAGATTTGGAAGAGTTACGGGAACGTTTGACTAATTATATCCAATCGGAATTGGATGCACAAATTAAAACCGATAAGGATACAAAACCAACAGCATTTTTTCAGCGTGTTATTCAACGTGCAGTGATTCATGCTCAATCAGCAGGAAAAGATGAAGTATCAGGGGCAAATGTTCTTGTTGCAATTTTTTCTGAACGTGAAAGTCATGCAGCATATTTTCTTCAAGAAATGGGAATGACGCGCTATGATGCTGTGCGTTTCATTTCACACGGTATTGTGCGTGATGATGGGTTATCCCTATTACTTGAAGATCTTGAAGAGCAGTTAGATCAACATGTTTTGGAAAACAATGACAAAGTGGCCAGTGCGCTTGCTACTTATTGTGTTAATTTGAATTGTAAAGCGCGCAGTGGAAAAATTGATTTATTAATTGGTCGTGATGTGGAAATTTCACGAATGATGCAGGTTTTATGTCGAAGGTCAAAAAATAATCCACTGTTGGTTGGCGAACCTGGTGTTGGAAAAACGGCTATAGTTGAAGGGTTGGCTAAACGCATCGTTGATGAAAAGGTGCCCGAAGTTTTATTAAATGCAACAATATTTTCTCTTGATATGGGGGGCTTGTTGCTGGCACACGCTATCGTGGTGATTTTGAAGAACGATTAAAGCAGGTTGTTAAAGAATTAGAACAATATCCTGGCGCTATTTTATTTATTGATGAAATTCATACACTGATTGGGGCAGGAGCTACGTCTGGGGGCATATGGATGCAGCAAATCTTTTAAAACCTGCATTATCTTCAGGTATGATTCGATGTATTGGTTCGACAACTTATAAGGAATATAGAAAAATTTTTGAACTCGATCGAGCTTTGACGCGTCGTTTTCAGAAAATTAATGTTAATGAGCCATCTGTCGCTGATGCAATTAAGATTTTGCAAGGATTGAAGCCTTATTTCGAAGAATTTCACCAAATTAAATATACCGATGCAGCAATGATAGCATCAGTAGAATTATCCTCACGTTATATGGCTGACCGCCGATTACCCGATAAAGCAATTGATGTTATTGATGAAAGTGGTGCTGCGCAGATGCTTTTGCCAAAAAAACAAAGAAGAAAGAGTGTCGGTGTTAAAGAAATTGAATCTACAATTGCAGCTATGGCAAGGATTCCACCAAAAACAGTTTCTAATAATGATCGCAAAGTCCTTGAAAATCTTGAAAAAGAGCTCAAACATGTTGTTTATGGGCAAGATCAGGCGATTGGAGTACTTGTATCGTCCATTAAGTTAGCACGAGCGGGATTACGTGAGTCAGAAAAGCCGATAGGAAGTTATTTATTTTCAGGACCAACAGGTGTTGGGAAAACTGAAGTTGCAAAACAACTGGCATCTTCTTTGGGAATTGAGTTGTTGCGTTTTGATATGTCAGAATATATGGAACGGCATACAGTAGCACGTTTGATAGGAGCTCCTCCAGGCTATGTAGGGTTTGATCAGGGTGGTCTTCTCACAGATGCTGTTGATCAGAATCCTCATGCGGTTGTGTTGTTAGATGAGATTGAAAAGGCTCATCCAGAATTGTTTAATATTTTATTGCAGGTGATGGATTATGGTAAATTAACAGACCATAATGGTAGAAAAATTGATTTCCGCAATATCATTTTAATTATGACAACCAATGCTGGCGCTTCGGATATGGCAAAGTCGGCTGTGGGATTTGGTAAAATACATCGTGATGGTGATGATATAGAAGCTATCAATAAATTATTTACACCAGAATTTCGTAATCGGTTAGATGCTATTGTTCCATTTGCACCTTTATCCCAATTAGTAATTAATCAAATTGTGCAGAAGTTTATTTTTCAACTTGAAGCACAATTAATTGATAGAGGAATTTCTTTTGAACTCAGTGAATCTGCAATGGTATGGCTTGCTCGTAAAGGGTACGATGCTCAAATGGGAGCACGTCCGTTGAGTCGTGTCATACAAGAACATATAAAAAAGCCGTTAGCTGATGAAATTTTATTTGGGAAGTTGCGCACCGGTGGCATAGTTCGCGTGTTTACGCACAAGTTAAACAATGGTAGAGAAAAACTAGAATTAGAAATTTTATCTCCTGCCCCTTCTGTTGGCTCAAATGGCAGCAAAGCTCACAAGAGCTTATTGAATTCTGCAAAATATATAAGAAAAAAGAGCTCTACAACTTAAAACCATTTTTAAAGAACTGATCGGATTTTTTGTGCATGTTCTTTGAGTATTTCTGTAGGCGTTATGACATTATTATGGGGTTTAAGTTCTACTCCTTCCATCCGTGGTATAATATGGAAATGAAGATGGTAAACGGTTTGTTGACTAGCTGCTTCATTAAATTGCATGACTGTTACACCATCCGCTTGAAAAGCTTTTTTAACAGCATTAGCAATTTTTTGAACAACTTTAATGACCGGAAACAATATTTCCGTATCTGCATCTAATAAATTTCTACAGCTTTTTCGGGGAATAACCAGTGTGTGCCCTGGAGCTTGGGGCATGATGTCCATAAATGCAATAACATCATTATCTTCATAGACACGAACAGAAGGAATTTCGTTACGAATCAATTTAGCAAAAATATTGTTATCGTCATATAATTGTTTCATAAAGCATTTTCTTTCAGTATTTATCTAGAAATAAAATTCATTCACGCTGTTTTTTAAAGACTAAAAAATGTAAACTCTTTGAAAATATAAACTCAAAACAATTTATAATATTCTATTTTGCGCAAATGTTGATATTTATGAAAGAGCTAGATTTCTATAATAGCTTCTACTTCTACAGGAACGCCCATAGGCAGAGAACAGACCCCGACAGCAGAACGAGCATGTTTACCTGCGTCACCGAGAATATTAACAAATAGATCAGAAGCTCCATTAGCAACAAGGGGTATATCGGTAAAATTAGGATCTGCTGCAACAAAGACAGTAATTTTTATTATGCGTTTTATTTTACTTAAATCACCAAGGGTTAATTTTATTTGTGCAAGGATATTAAGAGCACATACTTCTGCGGACTTTTTTGCTTGTTCAGCACTGACAGTTGCGCCAACTTTTCCGATTGCTACTGGTTTTCCACAAGACAGTGGTAGCTGGCCAGAAATGAAAAGTTGATTACCAATTTGTGATGTTGTTATGTAATTTGCAATGGGTTGTATTGCTTCAGGAATAACAATACCAAATTTTTTTAAACGACTTTCAATTAAGTTGGTCATATTTTAACTTCCATATTTTCTATGATATAGTGATATAATGTGTCTCATAAACTATTTTCTAGCTTAAAGAAATGTAATGTATTGAAGTGATTTAAGGGGAGGTTTGTCGTTTTTTATATGATTGTGTGCAGAATAAAAAATTGGAAGTCAAAAATAATCAAGCCATTATTTATAATAGGTTTATACAATGTTCTTCTATGTTCCGCAGGAGCTGAAAAACCTATTTTTTTGGTACCTCATCGAGCTATTTACGATTTTCAACTTGAAAGTGTTTCTCATGAAATGTCGATCCTAGGAGTTTCTGGGCGGATGGTTTATGAGCTTACAGGTTCAGCATGTCATGGTTATACTACAAGGTCTCGTTTTGTGAACCGTATTTATATGAAAGATGCACCAATACGTTTAACAGATCAACAAATAACGAGTTATGAAACAGCTAATAGTCATGAATTTCGTTTTAATGTTCAAAATAAGATTGGAGAAGACGTTTCAGATAATATCGAAGGGGTGGCTGAGCGCACTAAAGATGGAATTATAGTTAAATTAAAAAAGCCAAAAGAGGATGTCTATAAACTTGCAACAGCTGAATTTCCAATTATGCAATTGAAAACTATTATTCAGCAGGCAAAAGCAGCTCGTCATTTTTATCACACAGCTGTATTTGATGGAACAGATGGTGCAAATGAAGTGATAAAAGAAAGCATAGTTATTGGAGACAAAAAGAAGCTAACATCTGATTCTGAAACAAAAAACTTGGGAAAATTAAGTGAGGAAAGCCATTGGCCTGTTACAATTTCTTATTTTGATGATAAAAAAAATAAAGATGGTTTGCCTCTTTATCGTACCAGCTTTCTTTTATATGAAAACGGTATTATGCGAGACTTGCTCATAGATTATGGGGGTTTTTCGATACGCGCAAAATTGAAAAATTTTGAACTACTCGATCTTGGAAAGAATTCTGATACTTGCAATCATTAAATAAATGATTATGCAGAAAATGACTTGAAAAAAAATCAAATATTAGTATGATATTTTTATTCCACACGCGAAATTCGGGTACTTATAGGAAAAAACTATCAAGTGTCCACCGGTAGTAAGTTTTTTTACTTTTTTCGCGGAGGTTAAACCGGAAAGGATAAAATTGTGGCATTACCAGACTTTACTATGCGCCAGCTTTTAGAAGCAGGTGTACACTTTGGTCACCAGACACAGCGCTGGAATCCAAAAATGGCTCCCTATATTTACGGTCAGCGTAATAATATTCATATTATTGATCTTGCTCAGACTGTTCCTCTTTTGTATCAAGCGCTTAAACTTGTTTCAGATACGGTTGCGCAGGGGGGCGTGTTCTATTTGTTGGCACCAAACGGCAGGCGTCTGATATTATCGCTGATGCAGCTAGTCGATCGGCTCAATATTACGTTAACGCGCGTTGGCTTGGCGGTATGCTGACAAATTGGAAAACAATTTCTAATTCAATACACCGTTTGCGTAAACTTGATAAAATTCTAACTACTGAAGCGCAGGGCTTTACTAAAAAAGAACGGTTAAATCTTGAGCGTGATCGTGAGAAATTGAATCGTGCACTAGGTGGTATTAAGGATATGGGGTCTGTTCCAGATCTTATGTTTATTGTTGATACAAATAAGGAAAATATTGCCATTCAAGAAGCAAAGCGTTTGGGTGTTCCTGTAATTGCTATTGTTGATACAAATTGTGATCCTGATGGTATTGATTATCCAATTCCAGGTAATGATGACGCTTCGCGTGCGATTTCTCTTTACTGTGATCTTGTTGCACGTGCTGCTCTTGATGGTATTGCTCGTCAACAAGGTGCAATGAATATTGATGTAGGAGCTCAGGCTGATGTACCTGTGGAGCCTGCTTTGGAAGATGCGGTTTCGGTTGTGGAATCATGATTTAAAAACGCCTGTTGAGGCATTTATTTTCTAAATGAAAGGTTATGAGCGTGCAGAGGGGTTTCGTCTGTGCGTGCTTTTGCCATTATAGGATAAAGAGGCTAATATGAGCATTACTGCTTTACAAGTAAAAGAACTTCGCGAATTATCAGGGGCTGGTATGATGGATTGCAAAACAGCTCTGGCGGAAACTAATGGTGATATGGAAGCTGCGGTTGATTGGCTTCGTAAAAAGGGGATAGCCAAAGCGGATAAAAAAGCTGGACGTACGGCGGCTGAAGGGTTAATTGGTGCAGTATCGAAGGGTTTAAGTGCTGTTTTGGTTGAAGTAAATTCTGAGACAGATTTTGTTGCGCGCAATGATGCTTTTCAGGAAATTGTGCGTAATGTAGCAGTTGCTGCTTTGGATACACAAGGTAGCGTTGAATCTGTATCTGCATCTATTTATCCAGGCTCTGAAAAAACTATAGATGCAACAATTAAAGACGCAATCGGCACAATTGGTGAGAATATGACATTGCGTCGTTCGGCTAAACTATCTGTTAAAGATGGTGTTGTTGCTACTTATATTCATAATAGTGTGGCTGATGGTCTTGGCAAGCTTGGAGTTATCGTTGCTATTGAAACTTCAGGAGATAAAGATGCTGCTGTTGCTTTTGGTCGTCAGGTTGCAATGCATATTGCTGCAACAAATCCATTAGCGTTAACTGCAAAGGATGTTGATGCTAGTGCTGTTGAGCGTGAAAAAGCGATTTTTTCAGATCAAGCACGTCAATCTGGAAAGCCTGAAAATATTATCGAAAAAATGGTAGAAGGGCGTATGCGTAAATTTTACGAAGAGGTTGTTTTACTTTCTCAAGCCTTTGTTATGAATCCTGATGTTACTGTTGAGGCTGCTTTGAAGGATGCTGGAAAATCAATTGGGGCACCAGCAACGATCACTGGTTTTATTCGTTTTGCATTAGGTGATGGTGTGGAAAAAGAAGAAACTGATTTTGCTGCGGAAGTTGCGGCTGCAGCAAAGAGCTAATTGTTTTTGTAAAATTGTTGGGCGGAAGCCTAAAATTTATACCATTAATATGAAAAAATATGGCTAATTTAAAGGGCATCACGTGACAAGGTGGTGCCCTTAGTGTATCGAAGGTAAGAAAATAAATGTGCTCTTTAGGAGATCATAGATGACGTTAGCTCTTCGATATAAACGTATTCTATTAAAAGTGTCTGGTGAAGCACTTATGGGGGGGCAAAGTTTTGGAATTGATGTTTCAGTTGCAGATCGTATTGCTTCCGATATTGCTGAAGTGCGGGCAATGGGTGTGGAAGTCGCTATTGTTATAGGTGGTGGCAATATTTTTCGTGGGGTTGCTGTTGCTTCACGGGGTGGGGATCGTGTAACTGGCGATCATATGGGAATGCTTGCCACAGCTATTAATTCTTTAGCATTACGAACATCATTAACGAAATTGGGGGTTGAGGCGGTTGTACTGTCTGCGATTACGATGCCGCAAATTTGTGAAAGTTTTTCGCAGCGTAAAGCAATAAGTTATATGAATCAGGAGAAAGTTGTTATTTTTGCTGGTGGTACGGGTAATCCATTTTTTACGACTGATTCTGCTGCTACTTTGCGTGCGGCAGAAATTGGAGCGGATGTCTTATTGAAAGGAACGCAAGTGGATGGCATTTATTCTGCTGATCCAAAGATAGATCCTACGGCTAAGCGTTTTGATCAATTAACACATGTTGAGATTTTAAAATGGGGATTATCTGTTATGGATACGACAGCGGTAACTTTAGCGCGTGAAAATAATGTACCGATTATTGTTTTTTCTATTCATGAAAAAGGTGGTTTGATTAAGGTGTTGAATGGCACGGGTCGATTTACAATAGTGTCGGAATAAAATAATTTTCAGGGCGTAATTAAAGGAGACAGAAATATGAATGTTACATCGATGATGGATGATCTGAAACGTCGAATGGATGGCGCAGTTTCAGCTTTTAAACACGAATTGAGTGGTTTACGAACTGGGCGAGCTTCAGCCAGTTTATTAGAGCCATTAACAGTTGAGGCTTATGGTTCTACTGTGCCTATACAACAGGTTGCCAATATTTCTGTTCCAGAGCCGCGTATGCTTTCAGTTTCTGTATGGGATAAAACGATGGTAGGGGCTGTGGAGCGCGCTATTCGCGATTCTGGCCTTGGTTTCAATCCCATTACAGATGGTATGAATTTGCGTATTCCTATACCTGAATTAAATGAAGAACGCCGTAAGGAGCTCGTAAAAATTGCACATCAATATGCAGAACAAGCTCGTGTTGCCGCTCGTCATGTTCGTCGTGATGGTATGGATAATTTGAAAAAATTAGAAAAGGAAGGTGAAATTAGCCAAGATGAATCCCGTAATTTATCTGAAAAAGTTCAAAAACTTACAGATGAAACCATTACAGATATCGATAAGATTTTAGGTGTGAAAGAAGCAGATATTATGCAAGTTTAATTTATTTTTGTAAAAAAATAATGTCATATCTGCATTATATCGTCATTGTTGTGAACGCAAAAGAATTGATAGGCACGTATAACAATTAACTTTGATAACAAAACATCAAAAATAGACGTTCTTTATTTGTTGTATTGTATACTCTGCAAGAAGGATAGGTCTGAAATGGTTGATAGTTTTTGGTTTTTATCTGAAAATTAAATAAGGCCATCTGTTACTAACTAAATTCTCAATGAAATTATTAAAAATTTTTATTAAGTGTGTCTTATTGATCTGCATCATAGGGAATGTTCGTGCTTATATTATGGGTAATCGATTAAGTTTTTCATAAGGTGTTTTAGCAGTGCTTGTGAATACAGAGTATATAGCGCAATATTAAATGTCTAAATCTTATCGTTACTTTTAAACGGGGAGTACAATAAAATAAGTTAAATACGCTGTTATCTCGTCCAGATTAATTTCTGATGTTTTTTGATCTCCTGAGTATATTACAGATGGTTTGGCAGAAAAAAGATCTGGATATGAAACAGATGTTGGGCCTTGATTTAATTATTTGCAAAAGTAGTGAATAACAATTTTCTAATTTTTCGTATCAGGCAGTATGTTCTGAATTGTATTTTGTTTTTGTTTGATTTTGATGAACAAACTTTTGAGGCGACTATAGCTTGAGATTATTGGTTTAATAGGCACTACTTAATATGCTGAAATAATTTGTAATCAGTGTCGGTAAAACTTTAAAAAATATGAATATATACATATCGCATGGGTAGAAAATTTTTCATGTTGATTTTTGTTTTATACCCTTTTTGAATTATTTGGAGATCGTTTTGTCTAATCTTGTTTCTCGTATTCTGACAGCTTTTGTTTTTGGCACTATTGCTTTGTGCTTGACATGGTTTGGAGGGGTTTTATTTTTTTTATTTGTGTGGGGAATTGGAGGCTTCATCCTTTATGAATGGGTTAATATTACTAAAGAAAAATGGAGCACTTTACAAAAAATATTAGCCGGGATTTTTTATCTGGTTTTTGGTTTGTTTTTAATTTTGGGTGCACCTGCTTTATTGATCTTTGGTGTTTTAATAGTTTTAGCAGCACTGTTAAGTATTGGATCTCTTGGGAATATTGGTTGGGTTTTTTGTGGTTTTTTGTATGCATCTGTTCCTGTGGTGGCTCTATCCTTTTTACGAGGTCATGAAGTATTAGGATTTTGGGTGGTTATTTTTTTATTTGTGGTCGTATGGGGAACAGATATTGTTGCGTATTTTGGAGGTCGTGCATTTCGTGGTCCCAAATTAGCGTCGCGGTTTTCGCCTAATAAAACATGGTCAGGAGCGATTAGTGGTACACTTGCTGGAATTTTGGGGGGTATATTAGTTGCTTTTTGGGCTTTTGACAAAAGCCTAGTAAATTTTTTTATGCTATTACTTGCTTTAGTTTTGTCAATTATTTCACAAATAAGCGATTTAGGGCAATCATGGCTGAAAAGGCGATTTTCTGTTAAAGACTCTAGTTCTTTATTGCCTGGACATGGCGGATTTATGGATCGTATGGATGGTTTAATTGGTGCCGCTTTTCTTCTATATATTATTGGTTCGTTTATGTCTGGTATGAACACACCTTTTAACTTCTTTTATATGATTTAAATTTGGGGAGGGTATTTTGGAATTTTTTCATCATATATTTAGTGTAGGTGATTTGTTTTTAAGGGGGTTAGGTATTGTTTTCGTTATTATGGTTATCATTTTTGTACATGAAATGGGACATTATCTTATTGGGCGATGGTGCGGTATTAGGGTATCAGTTTTTTCGCTTGGGTTTGGGCCACAAATATTCAGTTATACAGACAAACACGGCACACAGTGGCGTTTAGCACTTATTCTCTTGGGAGGATATGTGAAATTTGTAGGAGATAAAGATGGGACAAGTATGCTGTCATCACAATCGTTTCCACAAGTGTGTGGTTCATTTGCGAGTGCTCATGCTTGGAAAAGAGCAGCAACTGTTTTTGCAGGTCCCTTATTTAATATCCTTTTTAGTATTGTTGTTTTAACATTTTTTTTCTTTTCTTATGGACGTGTCACCATTGAACCTGTTGTTGGGTCATTGGTGGAAAATGCTCCTGCTATTCAAGCAGGTTTGGTATTAGGTGATCGTTTTGTTGAAATGGATGGTCAGCGGGTTGAAAGTTTTGAAGATTTAATAACTTATGTGACTTTTCATAGTGAAGATCCCATAGAGTTTAAACTAGAACGTATGGGGCAAGTGTTTAAGACAGTTATTACACCAACAATAACTGAGAGGGATGATGGATTTGGTAATCGAATTCGGGTGGGCATGATTGGTGTTGGAGCACCTGTTGATCCAGTTAATCCTATGCGTTTGGATCAAGCTTATAAGAAACATATTCACTATAATCTTTTAGAAGCAGTAAGAGAGGCGTCAAAACGCACAGCGTTTATCATTACTCAAACAGTTTTTTTTGTTAATCGTTTAATGGAGGGGCAAGGAGATCGTTGCCAGTTAAGTGGCCCTTCTAAAACTGTTAAGATTGCTTGGCAGATTAGTGAGTCAGGATTTATCTCTCTTTTAAATTTTACAGCTTTTCTTTCAATTGGTATTGGTCTGATTAACCTTTTTCCAATTCCTCCGCTTGATGGTGGGCATTTATTATTTTATGTCATTGAGGCTATTGCCGGAAGGCGAGTACCAATTAAAATTCAGGAAATCATTTTCTACATAGGTTTCTTTGTTGTGTTCATGTTTATGATTTTTGCACTATTTAATGATTATTTCTGTTGGTTTGGTTATTAAAAATTATGGAAAATGTTTTGTAAATTAGATAATGGTGAAGAAATGGAGATTAAAAGCTGTTTACCATATCCATAGATTTACTATATCTGCAAAATATTATGGCATTATATGCTATAGTCAGTAAAAAAATAAGTGGATAGAACATGAGAGTTTCGTTGAATAAAAAGTTATTTTATACATATTTTTTGAGATGTCATGTTTAAAGAAAAAAGATTAAGGTAAAGAAATTAATGACTATAAATTCGAAACTTCTTAACGCAGCATCTATGTTGGTGTTAACTATGGTTATAGTTGCTCCAACAGTAGCTATTACGTCAATTTCGATGGTTGAAAAAGCACAGGCATCTGTCGTTCATTCTATTGAGGTTCATGGTAATAAATTTGTGGATTCTCAGATAATTCGGGATAATATACAAATCGTAATTGGAAAAAGTTTAGCAAGTGACGATGTTGATGCTGTAGTAAAACGTCTTTTTGCATTAGGTTTATTTTATGACATTAAAATAAATCAAGTGGGTAATAAGCTGATTGTTGCAGTTAAAGAATATGAAGTAGTTAATCAGGTATTGTTTCAAGGTAATAAAACACTCAAAGATCCTGATCTTAAACGTTTTATTTCTTTGAAACCAAATGAAACTTTTAGTTCTGCTAAGCTTTCAGCTGATATAAGGATAATTCGTGAGGCTTATAGCACTGTTGGTCGAAAGAATGTTGCAGTCACAGCTCAGACTATTGATTTAGGAAAAGGGCGTGTGAATGTAGTTTTCAACGTTGTTGAAGGTCAGAAGACGAAAATTGCAGATATTACATTTGAAGGAAATAATACATTTCCAACGCGCCGCTTGCGCGATGTCATCTCAACAAGACCTTCAGGAATATTCTCATTATTGCTGAGAGGTGATGTTTATAATGAGGAGCGTTTAGCCGCAGATGAAGAGGCATTGCGTCGTTTTTATTATAATCGTGGTTATGCAGATTTTCGGATTGTTTCATCTAAAGTAGTTTTTGATGAAAAGAGTAATAGTTATAAAATCAACTTCATTCTTGATGAAGGGGAACGCTATACAATTGGCGATGTTCAGGTTGAAAGTGATATTGAGGGGATTAATACCCAATTTATAAAAGAGGCGCTTAAAACCCGTCCAGGTATTATTTATAACGCGGCGTATATTGAGAAATCTGTTGCAATTATTAATAATAGGGTTGCTGATTCTGGGTATGCGTTTGCTAAGGTTGATCCACGAGGAAATCGTGATTTTGCAAATCGTACAATTTCGCTTGTCTATAATATTGAACAAGGCCCTCGGGTTTATGTTCAGCGGATTGAAATACGTGGTAATGAAAAAACTCGAGATTATGTTATTCGTCGTGAAATTGATTTAAATGAGGGGGATGCTTATAATCAAACGTTAGTACAACGAGCAAAACGTCGACTAGAAAATTTAGGTTTTTTCAAAACGGTTAATATTTCGATGGTTCCAACTGATGAATCTGATCAGGTTGTATTGGTTGTAGATGTCGTAGAAGTTCCAACAGGAGATCTTTCTTTCTCGGGTGGTTATACAACGGGGGGTAATACTCCAGGTATGTCTCTTGAGGTTTCTGTTACCGAGCGCAACCTTGGTGGGCGTGGTCAATATGTTCGGTTGAGTTTGGGTGCTGGACAAGAGAAGTCTCGTAATTATAATTTGTCATTTGTTGAACCTCATTTCTTGGGTTATCGTTTGTCTGCTGGTGTTGATATTTTCCGTAGTACTTATCGTGCTGATAATGCATATGATGTACGACAAACAGGAGGGTCACTCCGGTTTGGTGTGTCAATTTTTGAGCAATTGTCTGCTAATTTAGGTTATTCTTATGTGCAAGAAGAATATGATTTTGGTAAAGGCTATGATTTAACTAATGATGATGTCATAGCAGAATTATATGGAAAATATTCTGGTGCGATTGTTCAAGCTGCAAAACATAGCCCTTGGAAGCGTTCGTCCATTGTTTATGGTCTAACCTATAATTCTATTGATGATATGAATAATCCGCATGATGGTTTATACATTCGCGCTATGCAGGAATATGCAGGGCTAGGTGGAAACGCTCAATTCTTAAAAACAACTGGTAAAGCAATGATGTATAAGACACTTTCTGATGAGATGGATCTTGTCAGTCTGCTTTCTGTTGGTAGTGGTTATATTCATCCAATAGGTAAAGATGGTGTCCGTATCTTTGATATGTTTAAAAGCGATACTGATATGATCAGGGGGTTCAAATATAACGGAATTGGTCCTCGTCAGGTTTCTAATAGTGGTGAAGCATATTTCTTAGGTGGTAAAACATATATGAATGCAACTGCTGAATTACAGTTTCCTATACCTGTTGTACCTGAAAGTTTAGGCTTCCGTGGTGCTATATTTGCAGATGCTGCAACGCTCTATGGCCATAACTATAAACCTGTTCTTGAAAATGAAATGCCGGTTACAGATACAGGGAGTGCGTGGCGTACATCTGCAGGTGTTAGTTTGATGTGGGAATCCCCGTTTGGTCCTCTTCGTATTAATTATGCTTGGCCAATAACTCAGAAGAAAGGTGATCAAGTGCAGAAATTTGAGTTTGGTATTTCTACTAAGTTCTAATTTGAATTTTCTCTGGGAGGAGGGGAAATTTCATTAAGAAATAAATAGGCTAGGAAAGAGTGTTTGTAATGGCGGGTGCATTTTTTTTTACGCCCTCTCGGCGGTTGACAGTCGCTGATGTTGCAGAGCTGACAGGTGCAAAACTTCTTAATCCAGAGTTTTCTAATACAGTTATAAATACTCTTTCTTCTATTGAAAGTGCTGAGGAAGGTTCTCTTGTTTTTATAGAGAATCAAAAATTTTCTGATGCTTTATTAGGAAGTTCTGCAGTTGCTGTTTTGTGCACAAATGATATCGCTCTTAAAATTCCTAAATCTATTGCAATTTTAGTGACATCAACACCGCAACGTGATTTTGCTCAGATTGGACGCATTTTATTTCCTGATTCTGTTAAGCCAATACCTTGGCTTGGTAAAAAAGAAATTTCACCACATGCATATATTCATCCAAGCGCTAAACTTGAACACGATGTGTGTGTTGAAGCTGGGGCTGTTATTGGTAAAAATGTTGAAATTGGTTCGGGTACACTTGTTTCATCAACTGCTGTTATTGGAGAAAATTGCCGTATTGGACGTGAATGTTATATTGCTCCTAAAGTTACAATTCAGTACTCTTTAATAGGTGATAGGGTTTATCTTTATCCTGGTGTTTGTGTTGGGCAGGATGGCTTTGGCTATGTTAATGGTGTTGCTGGAATTGAAAAAATTCCACATCTTGGTCGTGTGATCATTCAAGATGATGTAGAAATTGGTGCAAATACAACAATTGATCGCGGAACACTTGAAGATACAATTATTGGTGAGGGAAGCAAAATCGATAATCTAGTACAAATTGCTCATAATGTAAAAATTGGTCGTTATTGCCTTATTGCTGCTCAATGTGGGATTGCTGGAAGTACATCTATAGGCGATATGTCTCGGCTTGGTGGAAGTGTTGGAGTTGCAGATCATATTGCAATAGGTGAATGTGTTCAAATTGCTGCTGGCAGTGGCGTCATGAATGATATTCCAGATGGTGAAAAATGGGGTGGCATTCCAGCACGACCATTTAAACAGTGGTTTCGTGAAGTGGCGGCACTGCGTAGTATTGGTAAAGTCAAAAGGGAGAAACGTTGATATGATCAACACAGGAGAGATCCAAAGTCTAGAAACTGTGGATATTGATAAATTACTGTCAATATTACCGCATCGTTATCCGTTTTTATTGATTGATCGTATCATTGAAATTGATGGCGATCAAAAAGCTATTGGTATTAAAAATGTGACAATTAATGAACCCTATTTTATGGGGCATTTTCCTGAAAAACCAGTTATGCCTGGTGTTTTAATTTTAGAAGCTATGGCGCAAACAGCAGGAGCTATTTCACTTTTAAAATTAGATGAAAAAAAAACAGGTTTAGTCTACCTTATGACTGTTGATAATGCAAAATTTCGTAAACCAGTTGTACCTGGTGATCAACTAAAGCTTCATGTTCAACTGTTAAAAAAGCGATCCGGTGTTAGACGTTTTTCATGTGTTGCAGAAGTAGAGGGTATTCGCGTTTCTGAAGCAGAAGTTTCTGCGATGATTGTCGAATCAGAGCAAACAATGAAATAGGGGTTTAAAAATGTCTGGTACAAAAATTCATCCGACTGCCTTTGTAGAGGAGGGAGCACAGCTTGGTGAGCATGTGTCAATAGGACCATTTTGTCATATTGGTCCCAAAGCTGTTATTGGCGATGGATGCAATTTGATGAGTCACGTTGTAATAATGGGAAAGACAACGTTGGGTGCTAATAGTAAAGTGTTTCCACATGCAATTTTAGGTGGAGATCCACAAAATAATAAACATAAAGGTGGTGATACAACGCTTTCTATTGGTAGAAATTGCACGATTCGTGAAGGTGTAACAATGCATAGGGGGTCTGATTCAAGTATAGGTACCACGATTGTTGGTAATGATTGTCAATTTTTTGCTTATGCACACGTTGCACATGATTGCCATGTGGGAAATTGTGTAACATTTGCAAATAATGCGATGATCGGTGGTCATGTTACCGTTGGCGATTATGTTATTATCGGTGGTGGTTCTGGTGTTCATCAGTTTGTTCGTATTGGACATCATGCATTTGTTGGTGGTGTATCTGCATTGGTTGGTGACCTAATTCCCTATGGAATGGCTGTTGGTGTGCAGGCAAAATTTTCGGGATTAAATATTGTCGGTATGAAACGTGCTGGTTTTAAACGTAAAGAAATTCATACATTACGTCATGCAGTTAATATGCTTTTTGATCATTATAAACCACTTAAAGAACGCGTGAATGATGTTTTTTCTTCTTATTCTACATTTCAATCTGTAGTTGATATAGTTAATTTTATTCAAGAAGGAGGAAAACGCTTTTATTGTACACCTCGATTTGAAAGTGATACAATGAGCTCAAATAAGAGTTGAAAATGTCTTTTTCCGGTGCCAGCAGTTTTCTTTCCGGTAGAGTTGCCATCATAGCGGGAAATGGTATTTTACCCGTTGCTGTTGCTCGGGCACTTGAAGAAAGAGGACAAAAGCCTTTTCTTGTACTTTTGCGTGATGAAGCAGACGCTGCATTATATAACTATGAACATTGCGAACTATCGATTGGAGAGTTAGCGCGGTTGTTTAAAACTTTAAAAAAAGCTGCGATTTGCAATGTTATCTTGGCAGGTGGTGTAAAAAAGCGGCCGACTCTTTTACAATTACGACCTGATTGGACAACTTTATTGGCTTTGCCTAAGTTGTTTAAAGCATTAGGGAGTGGGGATGATTCATTATTGAAAGCCTGTATACGCGTTATTGAAGCGCATGGCTTTCAAGTTATTGGTGCTCATGAAGTGCTACCAGATCTATTAGCTCCGATAGAATTTAATTTAACATCGCGGCGCGCTACTCAAAAGGAAAATGTGGATATTCAATTAGCGGCTAAGGCAACAAGACTTTTAGGTCAATTAGATGTTGGGCAAGCAGCCGTAGCTATTAATGGCCGAGTTGTTGCATTAGAGGGTGCAGAAGGAACCGATGATATGTTGCGGCGGGTTCATGAAATGCGGGAAAGAAAGCAAATTCCGTTAAAAGGTGGTGTTCTTGTCAAGTCGGCAAAACCACAACAAGATCATCGGGTTGATTTGCCATCAATTGGGCCTACAACAGTAATTAATGTTGCAAAAAGTGGATTGGTTGGCATTGCAGTAGAAGCAAATAGAAGTTTGATATTGTCTTTAAAAGAAACAATAGAGGAAGCTAACAAGCATTCGTTGTTTATAGAAACATTTGAAAAGTTTGATGATGAATGATCGTTCTTTTAAAATTGCTATTATTGCAGGCGAAGAATCTGGTGATTTACTCGGAGCAGATTTGATTTCTTCTTTATCTTATAAGACAGGGCGTGATATTCATTTAATTGGTGTTGGGGGCAGGCATTTAAAAGCACTAGGTTTAAAAAGCGTTTTTAATTCTGATGATCTTGCTTTAATAGGTTTGGGGGCGGTTTTAAAAAAATTGCCATTATTATTAGCACATATTCATAATTTATCCAAATTTATTGCACGGGAAAAACCTGATTGTTTAATTATTATTGATAGCCCTGATTTTACCCATCGTGTTGCAAAAAAGGTGCGCATTTTAGCGCCTTCTATTCCTATTATTAAATATGTTGCACCAACTGTTTGGGCATGGCGACCAGAACGTGCAAAAGCTATACGCAAATTTGTTGATCATATTTTAGCCGTTTTTCCTTTTGAAAAAAATATTATGAGGGATTTAGAAGGGCCACCTACTACCTATGTTGGGCATCGCCTTTTAACTTACCCACCGCTCTTGACTGTTCAATCAGAAAAAAAACGTTTGCCTTTTGAACAGGTATCACTACCTACAATGATTGTTTTGCCGGGATCACGCAGTTCGGAAATTCGTCATTTAATGCCTATTTTTGGAAGAACAGTGGAAATTATTAAACAACGCATCCCTAATTTAAGGATTGTTGTCTTGACTTTACCACGTTTGATGGATGAAGTTCGTTTTTTAGCGCAAGCTTGGAAAAGCGAAGTTGAGATTGTTGCTGGTGAAGATGCAAAATGGCGTGCTTTTACGGATGCTAATGTTGCACTTGCAGCACTTGGGACGGTGTCCCTTGAATTAGCCTTAGCAAGAATTCCAATGGTACTTTGTTATAAACTTGATTATTTGTCTAAATTATTCATCTTTCCAAAGATAACGTTATGGAGTGCTGCTCTTCCAAATATTATTGCTGATAAACCTGTTGTTCCAGAATATTTCAATGAATTTTTGCGACCTGGTATGTTAGCAAGACAGATAGAGCAACTTTTGTATAATCGTTTATTACGACAAGCGCAGTTAGATGCTTTTGATATGATAGAAGAGAAAATGAAAACCGAGTTGCCATCAGGAATTATCGCGGCTCAAGTGATCACAAACTTTCTCAAGAAAAAATCGGGGCATTTAGAAGTGTAGATAAAATAATGCTAATAATTAATGTTTAATTTTAGCAAGAAATTCATGAGCACGTTGGCTTTTAGGGTTAGTAAAAAATATATTAGATGCTGTATCTTCAATAATTTTTCCGTTTTCTAGAAAAAGTATTCTTTCTGAAACTTCACGGGCAAAATTCATTTCATGAGTAACACAGAGCATCGTTATCCCTGTATTTGCTAGTTGAGCCATAACCTCTAAAACTTCTCCGACACTTTCTGGATCAAGAGCTGATGTTGGCTCATCGAAGAGCATCACTTTAGGTTCCATACAAAGTGCACGAGCAATAGCAACGCGTTGCTGTTGCCCGCCAGATAGTTGTAAAGGATATTTGTCACAATGTTTTTCAATACCAACATGCGTAAGGTAACGAATTGCCCGTTCTTTTGCTTGTTTTTTAGAGAGCCCTTGAACTGTCATAGGTGCTAAAATACAATTTTGTATAACAGTCATATGAGGAAACAAGTTAAAGTTCTGAAAGACCATTCCTATTGTACGTAGGACAGCTTTTTGTTGTTGTATGGGAGCAGTATGAATATCAACATCATGAATGCGAATTGAGCCTTCTTGTGCTTTTTCCAATTGATTAATACAACGGATTAGGGTTGATTTTCCTGATCCAGAAGGGCCACAAATAACAATACGTTCACCAGTTTCTACATGCAGATTGATGTCATGCAATACCTGAAAGGTTCCATACCATTTATTTAAATGTTGAATAGAAATAATTGGATCTTTAGCGGTATTTACAGGTTTATTCTTTTTATTTTCCAGATTCATTTTATTGGGTTCTCTTATTGATGAATTACTCAATTCATTTAGCATCTTAGGTTAGGTGAAAATTTTGTGCCATGTTTCATTTAACGTAAATGTCGGGTTAGACGGCGTTCGATAAGAACGATAAAACCATGAATAAGCTCAACGATAAAAAGATAAATAATAGCAACCCAAACATAAACTTGGAAATCAAATGTGCGTGCGTAAATTAGTTTAGCAATACCCATTAGATCATAAATAGTTACTAATGAAGCTATAGCGCTGGATTTAATTATTAAAATAAACTCATTTCCTAAGGGGCGTAATGCTAGAATCATTGCTTGAGGAATGAGAATTCTAAAAAATGTTGTAGAATTACTCAGCCCTAAAGCTTTTGATGCTTCATGTTGTCCAGTTGCTACAGATTGAAAACTTCCTATAAAGATTTTAGCCTGATATGCAGCTGAATTGAGCGCAAAAATGAAAAGACAACAATACCATGCGCTTTGAAAAAACCACCATAAACCGATTTTTTGCCAAAAGTCGCTCATTGATCCAAGGCCATAATAAAAGAGGAATAATTGCGCCAATAAAGGAGAACCACGGAAAAAGTAGGTATAAGCACGTGATAAATACTGTAAGGGCTTATTGCTTGATAGATGTGCAAGCGTAATAAGTATCCCAAGAAAAAAGCCAATAAAGCAAGAAATAAAAGTTAGCTCAAGAGTAATAATAAGGCCATCAATGAATCTTGGGCCGTAATGGTTTAGAAACTCAGTGTTGAAAGGAAAATGGAGCCACTCAGGAAACATCAGATTAGACCTTTTGATAGGCTGTTTGAGTGTATGTTTCTAAATAACGTAGGATTGTAGAAGAAACTGCTGAAAATAATAAATAAAGTAAACACGCTACAAAATAAAAAAACATGGGTTTATTGGTTGCAGCAACTGCTAAATTAGTTTGTCGCATTAGATCAACCAGTGAGATAGTTGAAACAAGAGATGTATCTTTAAGCAAAGTGAGCCAAGTGTTGGAAAGCCCTGGTAAGGCATTGCGAGTGAGCTGAGGAAAAACAATCCGAAAAAATGTAGTAAAACACGAAAAACCTAAAGCTTTAGCTGCTTCATATTGACCTTTATCAAAAATTTTGAATGCTCCAAGCCAAACTTCACAAGAAAAAGCTGCAAAAACCATACTCAGTGCAAGAACACCAGCGGTAAAAGCGTTAATGCTAAATGTTGTTTCAATATAAAAATAGTTAAATATAGCTTGGATCAGATTTTGTAAACCGTGGTAAACAAGAAATAAGGTTAAAAGTTCTGGTAATCCACGGAATACTGATGAAAATAGAGTAGCTATAACTTTAAATATCTTGATATTAGATTGAATCATCACTGCATTTAGGAGACCTAAAGGAAGTCCTAAAAGTACACTACATAAAGCTAATGACAGTGTTATTCCTGCACTAGAAAGTATAACCACACCCCACCCCCCATTGCTAAGTGATAGCAATGCCAAATTTTCGATCATTTCTGTGCTCCTAATAAAGGTATGGATAATTATTTTCTGGAAGAATAAATAGTGAATTCAATGTCCATTTTTTAATAAATATCAACCTCGAAATATTTTTTTCTAATTTTATCATATGTTCCATCCATACGGATTTCCTTTATAGCTTCATTAAACTTGTTTTTAAGGTCATCATTGTTATGACGTATGCCAATGGCAATGGGCAGTTGTGTTTCTTCAATGCTTCCCAAAAGTCGGCAACATTCCTTCCCTTCATTTTCAAGCCAGCTTAATATTTGTAGTTTATCAAGAATAACAACATCAAGGCGATGACTTAAAAGGTCACGGTTTACTTCTATTGCTGTAGGATAGAGTTTAATATTCACTCCTTTAGAGGCATAATTATCTTCTGCATACATAGATTGTGTCGTATTTGATTGTACACCAAGATTTTTGCCTTTAAATGCTTCCGCTGAGATTTCTTTAATCTGTGAATCTTTAGGAACAATTACAGCTAATGCTGTTCTATAGTAAGCATCTGTGAAGTCAATTTTTTGTAATCGCTCTTGTGTAGGAGCGAGGGATGCAATGATAGCATCATATTTTTTTGCAAGAAGACCGGGGATGATTCCATCAAAATCTTGAAGAATGATTGAGCATTCAACATTCATTTTTTCGCAAAGTGCATAAGATATATCAATATCAAACCCCTGAAGTTTATTGTTTGAATCAATATAACTAAAAGGAGGATAAGAACCTTCAGTTGCAATTTTTAGTGTTTTAGCATTCACCAATTGGGTAAATAGCGTTACACTTACCATAAGAATTATTGCTAATAACTTCATTATGTTCTCCTGTTGAATGCATAGCAAGATGTCAAATCATCACATATTTTTATAATCTGTAAACTCTATTGAGAGCAATGCAAAAATTTATTGGTATTTGCTTTGTTACGAGTATAAAATATTTATCATAAGAGTTTTTATTTTCTCTGTTAAATATCAGTGTATTAAAATACATATTATAATAAATCTACAGTGGTATAAATTGTTGATCTGAAGTAGTTAAAATCTGTTATTTTATGACGTAGAGCGAGTATGATTTCAACAATGGCATTATACTTTTGCAAAAAGATTTTTAATTAAAGTTTGGTAGCTATTTCGGCCTTAATGCTGTTTGAGCAATTATAAAATCTTTAATATTCAAAAATAAAGCCTCAGTGAATTGAGGCTTTATTGGTTAGTTTTTTATTGTTTAAGTTTATCTCTCATTTAAAGAAACATATTTACGTGCAGCACGACCTGTATAAAGTTGGCGCGGGCGTCCAATTTTTTGCGCTGGATCTTCAATCATTTCTTTCCATTGTGCAACCCAACCAACACTACGTGCCAATGCAAAAAGAACAGTAAACATTTCAGTAGGAAAGCCTAGAGCTTTTAATGTAATTCCAGAATAGAAATCAACATTAGGATAAAGCTTTTTTTCAATAAAGTATTCATCACTTAAGGCAATTTTTTCAAGCTCCATAGCAATGTCAAGAAGTGGATCATCTTTAATATTTAGTTCTTTTAAAACTTCATGGCAGGTTTTTTGCATAAGTTTTGCACGTGGATCGTAATTTTTATAAACTCTGTGGCCAAAGCCCATAAGACGGAAAGGATCATTTTTATCTTTTGCACGTGCGATAAACTCAGGAATTTTTTCAATAGAACCTATTTCTTGCAGCATTTTTAAGCATGCTTCATTAGCACCACCATGAGCTGGCCCCCAAAGGCACGCAACACCTGCTGCAATACACGCAAACGGATTTGCTCCTGATGAACCTGCTAGACGTACGGTTGATGTGGATGCGTTTTGTTCATGATCTGCATGTAGAGTAAAGATTCGGTCCATAGCTCGCGCAAGAACTGGATTAACTTTGTATTCTTCACAAGGAACAGAAAAGCACATGTGAAGGAAATTTGCAGCATAACCAAGATCGTTACGTGGATAAACAAAAGGTTGTCCGATGCTGTATTTATAAGCCATAGCAGCAAGAGTTGGAACTTTTGCAATAAGACGAATAGAAGCGATCATTCTTTGTTTTGCATCTGTAATATCAATGGAGTCATGATAAAAAGCAGACATGGCTCCAAGACAAGCAACCATAACTGCCATAGGGTGAGAATCACGACGGAATCCATGGAAAAAACGTGAAAATTGTTCGTGCACCATTGTATGGTGCATAATCCGGCGATCAAAATCATCTTTTTCTTGTTTAGTTGGCAATTCACCGTAAAGTAAAAGATAACATACTTCGAGAAAGTCTCCGTTTTCAGCTAATTGGTCGATAGAATAACCATGGTAAAGTAATACTCCTTCATCGCCATCAATATAAGTAATTTTTGATTCACAAGAAGCGGTTGAGGTAAACCCAGGATCATAAGTAAAACTATCAGTTTCTTTATAAAGAGAAGTAATTTCAATTACATCAGGCCCAATGGTTCCTTTATGCACTGGTAGTTCTATTTTTTTATCATTTACGATAATATATGCTTTATTCTCAGACATTAAATATTCCTTTCAGATCCTTCATCTCTGAAGTTGAGACGCCGCTTTATCGGATAAGGAGGTATATAGTTAAAGATTTTCCTACTTATATTAAGAATAGATTTACTTTAAAAGTTAGTTTATGCAATCTAAAAATATTTTTATTTTCAGTTTTAATAAATATGTATTTCAATTTTTTAAATTAAAAAATAATTTCATTTTGCATTAAGGCATTTGTACTTTCGATCTTTATTGTGTTCACTATGTTTGTATTCATATGAATTAACATTCAGATAAAACAATTTGATCATTAATGCGATTGAGAGATTCGTCTCGTCCCAATAGAATAAGAACATCAAAAACCCCAGGGGATGATGCACATCCTGTAAGAGCTGCTCGCAGCGGTTGAGCGACATCTCCAAATTTGAGCTGTTGTGTTTGTGCATAGTTTCGAAGAGTTTCGTCCAGCGTTTCTGAATTCCAATGAGAGCAAGCTTTTAAGGCAAAATAGACTCCCTTTAAAATGGTTCGACCATTTTCATTTAAAAGTATTTTGACTTTTTCATCGAGAGGTAATGGTCGTTGTGTAAAGATAAAGGAGGCACCATTGATAAGCTCAAGCAGTGTTTTCGAACGTTTTTTCAAATTTGGTATTGCAGTTAGAAATTGGACACGTTTGTGTTCATCTAGTTTTTTCATGATTTCTAAACCGCCTTCAATTTCTGGCAAAATACTAAGAGCTGCATCAAAAAGGCTTTGATCGTTGCTCATACGAATGTAATGCCCATTAATGGCATCTAGTTTTTTGAAATCAAAACGAGCAGCACCTTTGTTAATATCATTAATATCAAACCAAGAAATCATATCTTCTGTAGAGATAAGTTCATCATTGCCATGGCTCCAGCCTAAACGAACAAGATAATTACGTAAAGCATCAGGAAGATATCCCATTGCTCGATAGGCCTCGACACCTAATGCACCATGTCTCTTTGATAATTTTGCACCATTTTCACCATGAATAAGTGGAATATGCGCCATAATGGGGATATCCCATCCCATTGCATTATAGATAATTGTTTGACGGGCTGCATTGGTGAGATGATCGTCCCCCGAATAATATGTGTTATTTCCATATCATGATCATCAACAACAACGGCATGCATGTAGGTTGGGGTGCCATCAGAACGTAAAATGATAAAGTCATCTAAATCTTTGTTAGGAAAACGAATATCCCCCTGAACGCGATCGTGTAAAATTGTTTCACCATCTTGTGGTGCTTTAATGCGAATAACAGGCTTAATCCCTTTAGGAGCTTCAGATGCATCACGGTTGCGCCAACGCCCATCATAACGTGGTGGTCGGCCTTCTGCACGAGCAATTTCACGCATTTCAGCTAATTCTTCAGGTGAAGCATAACAATAATAAGCTTTACCATCTTTGACTAATTGTTCAGCAATTTGACGATGGCGTTCTGCTCGTTCAAATTGTGAGATAGGAACTCCATCATAACTGAGTCCCATCCAGTGCAAACCGTCTATAATAGCTTTAACTGCTGCTTCTGTTGAGCGTTCTCGATCTGTATCTTCAATACGTAGAAGCATTTTACCACCGTTATGTTTTGCATAAAGCCAGTTAAACAGAGCAGTGCGGGCGCTACCAATATGAAGAAAACCTGTGGGTGAGGGGGCAAAACGGGTGATAACAGGCACGGATATATCCTTTGATTAAGATGTTATTTCTGGGACTTTACTAAAAGATTATGTTAGCATAGCCAATAGGGTGTGCAATAGCCGCATTGCGAGTAAAGTGGGGATTTGCGGATGTTAGGTCCAAATAAAGTTAATGATAGTCTATCAAGGAGAATCTTCTCGAAAGAGAAAAGTTTGGATCTAATACAACAGGATGATCTTTCTATTCGTAATAGCGTAGATAATATCATTTGTACTAGGCAAAGCATTTATTTACTCACATTTTTAAAAGAAAATATAATTATCTTCTGGAAGTGGTTGACAGACTGCATACAAAAGGAAATTTCTTTTGGACTGCCTTTCTTACTAATTTTAATATTTTTTTCCACAGGTGTTATTTTTTATTTCAATTTGGATAGAGAACCAAGTTGGAAGCCATTTATTATATTGATTAGTACATTTCTTGGAGTGTTGTATATTTTACGCCGTTATCGAGGAATGTGGCTCATAACTGGTTTTTTATTTTGTATTATATTGGGTGCTTTAGCAGCAAAGATAGAAACCTGGCGTATGTCTACAACAATGTTGGACAGCGATGTTTCCACTACATTAACAGGGAGAATTGTTTCTATAGAACCAATAGAAAAAGGAGGATTCCGCTTAAATGTAGATGTCTTAAACACAGAAAAACCAATATTACGTCATGCACCTGATCGTGTTCGTTTAATAGCAAAACATTTGCCAGATGGATTAGCTTCCGGTGATGGATTATATGGGAAAGTAAGGCTTCGTGCTTTATCTGGACCTGTACGTCCAGGAAGTTATGATTTTAGTTTCTATAATTATTTTAAAAGAATTGGTGCTCATGGAATTTATCTTGGAAAACCAATTAAGATATCAGTTACACCCCCCGATACAATATTAGATAGAGTTTTACAAAAAATTGAAAATTTACGAATAGTAATGACTCAAAAAATCAATACAGCAATTGGCGGAGAGGAAGGACAAATTGCTGCTGCTTTGATAACTGGGCAAAGGGGTGGTATTTCAAAGGACACTAATAAAGCATTGCGTGTAGCTGGGTTAGCTCATATTTTGTCAATATCAGGTTTGCATATGGCTCTACTTAGCGGTATGGTTCTTATCGTTATTCGTAGTTTTTTAGCGCTTTTTCCTAATTTTTCATCTTATTATTCAGCTAAGAAATTTGCTGCTGTCGTTGCATTAATAATAACAGCTTTTTATTTGGTGTTATCTGGCATGAATATAGCGGCGCAAAGAAGCTTTGTGATGGTTTCTGTTCTGTTGATTGCTGTATTATGTAATCATTCTGCTGTGACAATGCGCAATTTCGCTATTGCTGGTTTGGTAACTGTAGCTACTATTCCGCATGCGATATTAAGTCCCAGTTTTCAAATGTCATTTTCTGCAACCGCGGCTTTGATTGCCGTTTTTGGTTGGTGGAGTGAAAGGCGATCTTCTTATACAGGAAGAACGACACCTTCTTATGTTGGAGGTGGAGTACTTCGTCTTGTTTTATCACCACTTATTTTAATCTGCGTATCTTCACTTGTGGCAGGCTCTGCTAGTGGAATTTACGCTGCTTACCATTTTGCAAATGTAGCACCACTTGGCATGATCAGTAATATTTTAGCATTACCTATTGTCTTCATTTTTGTTATGCCATTTGGGCTAATAGCAGCATTTGCAATGCTTGTGGGGCTTGAATCGTTGCCACTACAGATTATGGGTTTTGGTATCTCTCTTGTAACAAAAATTGCTTATGCTGTAACAGCTATTTCTCCTGCTTTTCATCCTGGATTTATGCCATTATCTGCATTGGTTTTATTAAGCTTAGGCTTAGTTGGTCTTACCTTTTTAAAAACACCTATCAGATTCTTTTTTAGTATTTTTATTTTTATAGGTATTTTTGTTTGTATGGTGTCTTCACCCGTGCAACTAATCATAGCGAATAATATGAGCCTTGTGGGGATCATAAATGAAAGAAAATTATATATTGATCGTTATTATGCCTCTAAGTTTACACTATCTATATGGGAAAATTCATTCCACGCGCAAAATGCTATAAAACCAACAGAAACTGGTCCATCACTCAACGGACAATTTATTTGTAATGATAATATTTGTACAGCCTTTTTAGAAAACAAGTTAAAAGTTGCTGTTTTACATGGGAAAACAGATCAGTGTATAACCGCAGATATCGTAATTGAAGCATCTACAATAAGAAACCAAATATGCGATAAGATTGCACCTATAACATTTACACTTCAACAATTACTATCACGAGGAAGTGTTATAATGACTAAAAGCGGAAATATTATTTGGTCTTCTAATGGGTTTCATAGACCTTGGAACATACATAGACAAAATTCTCAAAGACCACGGAGCGATCGTATCAAAAAAATATAACTCTATTTTAGAAACTCTAAAATAGAGTTATATTTCAAGAACATTCTAACGTAACAGCTAGTTTTATGAAAAATACATTGAAGGCAAATTTTATTCTAATTCAGAAAAACTCACACTAAGCTGACTGTATCTTTCTTCTCCAATAGTGTTAAGAAGTTGAATCTGAGTTTCAAGAAAATCAATATGATTCTCTTCATCTTCAAGCAATTCATCGAATAACTTCTTTGAAACATGGTCAGAGAGCTTAGAACAAATCTCGCGCGACTTAAGGTAGGATTCTCGAGCATCATATTCACTTTTAAGATCATATTCTAAAACTTCTCTAAGGTTTTTTCCAATACGCAATGGCGCAGGGAATTCGAGGTTAGGGTGCCCTTCAAGAAAAGTTACACGCTTAACAATTCTATCTACATGTTTCATTTCTTCTGTAGCTTCTTTACGTTCTATTTCAGCTAATTTTGTGTAACCCCAACTTTCTGTCAGGCAAGAATGCAACTGATATTGATTAACGGCACTAATCTCAAGAGCAAGGGCTTCATTGAGCTGCTTGATAATTTCTGGATGACCTTTCATGGTATTTAATTTCCCTATATTGATTTCTTTAATGGGCGGACACAACTAAAATAAGAGGATAACGCATTATTCTGCCTAATTATGTTTACGAGAATAATTTTCTATTACCTTAATAATAATTTCTACAATATTAGAAAAATAACCTCAACATTTCTTAGATTACTTCATTAAATTATATAATTTTTTATGAGCTGTAATCAATGACCAACATTCTTTTTAAAAAGAAAAGGGATGATTTTTCATTATCTAACTGCTTAATCGCTGATAGTTTTGCAGGAATGTATGATCACTATAAATTTTTAATGATAAAAATTGATGCTAAGATTATTTACTAAATGAAGAAAATATAAACAAACTTCAAAGGAGCTGTAGTTAATCATTGTATTCTATAGAGTGATATGTTTTGTTATAATAAACTGATATTTTAAACAGAAAATGGCAAATAAGTCTGTGAGAATTGGGAAAACAGAGCGCTTTTTTGTTATTAATTCGTAATGAATAAAGATAATCGGTAACAGGAAAAGTGATTCAATGGATGCTCAAAAATTAAAAAAAATGGCGGCTACTAAAGCACTTGAGTTTGTTCAAAATGATATGCGACTTGGTATAGGCGCTGGTTCTACAGTTAATGAATTTATTCGTCTACTTGGTGAACGTGTTGCAAATGGTCTACGTGTGATTGGTGTTGCTGCCTCTCATTATTCTGAACAATTATGCCTTAAATACGGAGTACCTGTCACTACTTTAGAACAAATATCTGAACTTGACCTTGATATTGATGGGGCTGATGAAATTGGTCCTAATATGACCTTAATTAAAGGAGGGGGTGGGGCATTGTTGCGTGAAAAAATTGTAGCAGCAGCATCTCGTACAATGCTTGTTATTGCAGATGAAACAAAAGTGGTAAAAACGCTTGGTTCTTTTGCTCTGCCAATTGAAGTTAATCAATTTGGTATGAGCGTTACACGCAAAGCAATTGAAAAAGTAGCTGATGATTTAGGGCTTTCGGGGGAAATTAGGTTACGGATGAATGGCAATATTCCTTTTAAGACAGATGAAGGCCATTTTATTCTTGATGCATTTTGGGGGTGCATTATGCAGCCAAAAATATTATCAGATGCATTATTTGAAATTCCTGGTGTTGTTGAGCACGGTCTTTTTTTGGGGTTGGCTTCACGTTCAATTATAGCGATGGCAGATGGTACAATAAAAATTTTAGAACCATGTGACTTTTAAATGAGATAAGTTATATTTGATGTATTGGTTATAATAAAAGGCTGTTAAAATTTTGAATAGAAATAATATAATTATGGAGTAATAATTGAATGAGAACTATATTTTCTCTCCAACGCTTTGTGGTATTGCTTGGTGTAGTTGCTGTTTTTATTGTGAATATCGGAATGGTTTATGCACAAGATGTGAAAGCCCAACATTTAGATTCAGCAAGAAAGATGATCAAAGCCATTCAAGCGACCGATCAATTTGATAGTTTTTTGCCAAGTGCTGCATATAACCTTAAAAATGAGCTAATAAGTGGCGATCCAAATTTAGCAACAACTATTTCTGAAATTGTTGATAAGCAAGCACTTATTTTGGCTAAACGACGTGCTGATTTGGAAGAAGAAATTGCTCATGTATATGTAAAACATTTTAGTCAGGAAGAACTAGATACAATTGCAGCATTTTATAATTCTGCTGCTGGTAAAAAGTTTTTAACAGAAGTTCCAAATGTCGCGCGTGACTCTTATTCTGTCTTTGATAAGTGGCGTTCTACTGTCATGCAAGATCTTGTACAAAATGTAGAAAAAGAAATGGTTGAGATACTCGGTTTGAATAAACCCATTACTTCAGAGCCTAATTCTTCAACGGATTCAAAATAGTTTTATTGGTAGTATAGAGTTATCAGTATTTTTATCTAATTAAAGCGGCGGTTTTACCGTCGTTTTCAATGAAAATGAGCGCTTTTTAAGTATCGTATCTGTACAAAAATTTTATTAAAGACAAAAAAGACTTTCATTCAGTGATAAAGATTAATAACCTGTACGGTATAAAGTGTATGGGAAGGAATAATTTGTGGCATCTTTTGATTTTGATTTATTTGTTATTGGGAGCGGTTCTGGTGGTGTGCGTGCTGCTCGTCTCGCCGGGGGGCTTGGTAAGCGTGTAGCTATAGCAGAAGAATATCGCATAGGGGGTACTTGCGTTATTCGTGGTTGTGTCCCCAAAAAATTATTTGTTTATGCGTCAAAGTACGCACAAGAATTTAGTGATAGCGTTGGTTTTGGTTGGCAATGTACTGATCCAATTTTTAATTGGGAGAAATTAGTTTCAGCTAAAAATAAAGAAATATCAAGACTAGAAGAACTTTATCGAAGACAATTAAAAAATAATAATGTTCATATTTATGAAAGCCGTGCTGTTTTTGTTGACAATCATACATTAGAGCTTTCTGCAACAGGTGAACGAGTAACAGCAGAAAAGATTTTAATCGCAACAGGGGCAAAAACTTTATCCAATACTACAATAGGTAGCGATTTATGTCTTACTTCTAATGAGATTTTTGATCTTAAAGAGTTACCAAAATCAATAATGATCGTTGGTGGGGGGTATATTGGTGTTGAATTTGCTAATATTTTTCATGGATTAGGTGTAAAAACAACATTGCTCCATCGTGGTGATTTAATTCTTCGTAATTTTGATCATGATTTGCGGCAGTTATTAAGTGATGCAATGATTGAAAAGGGGATTTCTATTGTCTATGGGACAACAATCTCTCAAGTTAAAACCAACGGTAATGGCTATGATGCTATCTTGTCAGATGGACAAACTATCAGTGTTGATCAGATTATGTTTGCTACGGGGCGGGTACCAAACACTGTAGGTTTAGAGCTTCAGCGGGCAGGGGTTAAGTTTGATGAAATTGGTGCAGTTATTGTTGATGAAAAAATGACCACAAATGTACCCCATATTTGGGCTGTTGGTGATGTGACTGGTCGTCGTCAATTAACACCTGTCGCTATCCATGAGGCAATGTGTTTTATTAAAACCGCATTTAAGAATACTCCAACTATACCTGATTATGATTTAATTGCGACAGCTGTTTTTTCACAACCGGAGATTGGGACAGTCGGTCTTTCAGAAGAGGATGCAATACGCTGTTATGAACGTGTTGAAATTTATCGTACGTTATTTCGCCCTATGCGCAATACTCTTTCTGGTAATTCAGAAAAAGTGTTTATGAAGCTTGTTGTTGATGGTGAAAGCCGTATCGTCGTTGGTGCACATATTTTAGGCGAAGGCGCTGGTGAGATGGCGCAGCTTATTGGAATTTCTCTCAAAGGAAAACTGACAAAAGATATATTTGATGCAACTATGGCAGTCCATCCAACAGCAGCAGAAGAACTGGTAACGATGTATGAACCAAATTATATATATGAAAATGGAAAGAAGTTAGAAGACTAAACGTTGGATACTATGGTGAACTAACTTAAGGCTTTTGCTATAATCTGCATGGAGGGGCTTTAGAGAGAGTTACGATGGTAAAAAAATGGGCACCTGGATCTTGGAGAGAAAGGCCAATTAAGCAAGTTCCAACTTATCCAGATCAATCTCTATTAGCAAATATTGAAAATGAGCTGCGCAGATATCCTCCTTTAGTTTTTGCTGGTGAAATTCGTGATTTGAAAGATAAATTAGCAGCAGTTACTAAAGGTCAGGCTTTTTTGTTACAAGGTGGTGATTGTGCAGAGAGCTTTGCAGAATATGAGGCTAATAATATTCGTAATTTTTTTCGTGTGTTTTTGCAAATGGCGATTGTTTTAACTTTTGGCAATTCTAAGCCAGTTGTTAAAATTGGTCGTATTGCTGGTCAATTTGCAAAGCCACGCTCTTGCGATATGGAAAGCAAAGGTAAAGATAAGCTTCCTGCTTATCGGGGTGATATTATTAATAGCATTAAATTTGACAAAGATTCTCGTATTCCTGATCCGCGACGAATGTTAATGGTCTATCGTCAATCGGCTGCAACGCTTAATTTGTTACGTATTTTTTCACAAGGTGGCTATGCTAACTTAGAAAATGTTCATAAATGGATGTTGAGTTTTATTTCCAATAGCCCACAAGGTGAACGTTATGAATTGTTGGCAAAACGTATTTCTGAAATAATAGATTTTATGCGTTCAATAGGAATTACGGCCAAAGCAAATTCTTCATTGTACACAACGTCTTTTTATACAAGCCACGAAGCACTTTTGCTTAACTATGAAGAACCTTTAACACGAATTGATCCAAGTTCTGAAAATTGGTATGCGACATCTGGCCATATGTTATGGATAGGTGATCGTACACGCCAACTTGATCATGCACATGTTGAATATTGCCGCGGTATTAAAAATCCTATTGGATTAAAATGTGGTCCTTCTATTGATCCTGATGAGCTTTTGAGGTTAATTGATATTCTTAATCCTAAGAATGAGCCAGGTAGGCTTACTCTCATTGTACGTTTTGGTTATGATAAGATTGAGAATTATCTTCCTAGGCTCATTCGTGTAGTTGAGCGTGAGAGACGCAGTGTTCTATGGTCTTGTGATCCAATGCATGGCAATACAATTATGGCGAATGGTTATAAAACTCGCCCCTTTGATCATATTTTAAAAGAAGTCGAAAGTTTTTTTTCTATACATCAGAGGGAAGGAACTTATCCAGGTGGCATTCATATTGAAATGACTGGTCGTGATGTGACTGAATGTACAGGTGGTACATATGCTATTTCAGTAGAAGATCTTTCTGATCGCTATCATACTCATTGTGATCCACGATTGAATGCGAATCAGGCATTAGAATTAGCTTTTCTTGTTGCTGAACTTCTTAAAAAGAATCATGATGCTAATTTATTAACTGTTGAGTCAAATACGTAAAGAGGAAAATCACTTAGCGTAATTTATAATTAATGCTTTTCTATTTGTGAAATTAAACGCTTTTTAAGAAAAGGAATGCTTTGGTGATTGAAACTGAGTTATAGTCGCACTAAATTAATTTAATGACACAACAACTTATAGAGAATGATTTTCGGATTGCAGTTGCCCAATTAAATCCTGTTATCGGTGATATTGAAGGAAATTTTGCTCTCGCAATAATGGCCCATCAGAAAGCTCAAGAACAAGGTGCTGATCTTGTATTATTAACTGAGCTTTTTATAAGTGCTTATCCACCGGAAGACCTTGTGCTTAAGCCTGCTTTTATAAAGGCATGTGAAAATGCTGTGCAGAGATTAGCAAAAGTGACAAAAAATGGACCAGGTATTGTTATTGGTGTTCCACTAAGACGTGATGATGCTATTTATAACGGTGTTATGCTCCTTAACGATGGGCAAATAGTTGCGGAACGCTTAAAGTTTGATTTGCCTAATTACGCTGAATTTGACGAAAAGCGGGTATTTTCTTCTGATCCGTTTCTTGAGCCTATTGTTTACCGTGGAATAACACTCGGGATTGTGATCTGTGAAGATATTTGGAGTGATTCTTCTATTTGTGCACAGCTTAGCAATAAAGGAGCTGAGATTATTCTTGTTCCTAATGGATCTCCTTATACGCGTCATAAAACACTCAAACGTTTAGATATTGTTCGGGCGCAAGCTATCCAATCGGGTGTGCCGATTATTTATGCTAATCAAGTTGGTGGTCAAGATGAGTTAGTTTTTGATGGAGGATCTTTTGCATTGAATGGACAAGGCAAAATGGCATTTCAGATGAAACATTTTGAGAGCCATATTGCTTTAAGTCACTGGCAACGACAATCTATCGGATGGCAATGTATTTCTGGTCCTAATGAAGAACTTTTAAGTGGACTAGCTGCTGATTATCAAGCTTGTGTTTTAGGTTTAAGAGATTATGTTAACAAAAACTGTTTCCAAGATGTTATTCTTGGTCTTTCAGGGGGTATTGATTCAGCACTTTGCGCAACAATGGCAGTAGATGCTCTTGGCGCTGAGAGAGTTCGTACTGTAATGATGCCTTATCATTATACTTCACAAGAATCGTTGAGAGATGCTGAAGATTGCGCACGTTTTTTAGGGTGTCATTACGAGGTTATACCAATTATTCAACCTGTTGAGGGCTTTTTGAATGCACTAGCACCTGCGTTTTCACAATTGAAACCTGATCTTACAGAAGAAAATCTTCAAAGTCGTACACGTGGAACTATTTTAATGGCTCTTTCGAATAAATTTGGTTCAATGGTGATTACAACAGGTAATAAGTCAGAAATGGCAGTTGGATATGCAACACTTTACGGTGATATGAACGGTGGTTTTAACCCTATTAAAGATATTTATAAAATGCAGGTCTATGCATTGGCAAAATGGCGTAATAAAAATCACTTGCAGAATTTATTAGGGGCAAAAGGAGTTGTCATCCCATCTAATATTATCATGAAAGCACCTTCTGCGGAGTTACGAGAAAATCAGAAAGATGAAGATTCTCTTCCTCCTTATCCTATTTTAGATGATATTTTACAATCTCTTGTGGAAGATGACATGAGTGTTGGTGAGATTGTTCAATGTGGGCATTTGCGAGAAACGGTTGAGAAAATTGAACACTTGCTTTATTTAGCTGAATATAAAAGGCGACAGTCCGCACCTGGTGTAAAAATCAGTTCTAAAAGCTTCGGACGTGACCGTCGTTATCCTATTATCAATCGTTTTCGCGATAAAAGTTGAGCATTGTTTAATGATAAAAGTTCGTTTTGCCCCATCTCCAACAGGTTATATTCATATTGGCAATGCCCGTATTGCTTTATTTAACTGGCTTTATGCGCAAGCATGTAATGGCACATTTGTTTTACGCTATGACGATACAGATGTTGAACGTTCTAAACAGGAATATATTGATGGTATTATGGTTGATCTTGAGTGGCTTAGTATTAGGCCAGATGAAATTCATTATCAATCTAAACGATTTAGTCGATATGATGAGGTTACAGAAACTCTTAAACAACGTGGTCTTCTTTACCCCTGTTATGAAACGGCGGAAGAATTAGACCGGCGCCGCAAAATCCAGCTTTCGCGCAAGCTACCTCCTGTTTATAATCGTGAAGCGTTAAAATTAACCCCAGAAGATAGAAGAAACTTTGAATCTCAAGGTCGTAAACCCCATTGGCGTTTTCTTTTACCTAATTTTGAAAATGATCCATTTCAAACAAAGCGGACAGAAATTCATTGGGATGATCTTGTAAAGGGAAAGCAGCTGATTGATTTAGCTTCTATTTCAGATCCCGTTTTAATTCGTGAGGATGGGAGCTATCTTTATACACTGCCTTCTGTAGTTGATGATATAGATATGGCTATTACACATGTTATTCGTGGTGATGATCACATTACCAATACAGGTGCACAGATCGCTATTTTTGAAGCTCTTGGTGTAAAGCCGCCGATTTTAGGGCATATTAATTTGTTGACTACGATTTCAGGAAAAGGGCTTTCAAAACGTAACAATGACCTTTCTGTCCGTTCTTTACGACAAGAAGGATTTGAATCGATGGCTGTTCAATGTCTTTCTGTTTTGACTGGAACATCACAAAATGTGCAGATTTATCCTAATCAGGCTGCTCTTTTAGAGCATTTTGATCTCCAAAACACATCAAAATCAGCTGCGAAATTTGATTCTGTTGATCTCCTTTCTCTAAATAGTCACCTTGTTCATGAGTTGACATATGAGGATGTCAAAGAACGGCTTGAGAAGCTTTCTATTGATGGAGAAAAGGTAGAAGAGTTTTGGAATGCGATAAGAAACAATATTGATAAAGTGAATGATGCAGCTTTATGGTGGACAATTATTCATGGTGATATGCATGGTGATCAGAATTTCAAGGCTATTTCTCCTGAAGATCATGCATTTGTACGTCAATCTGTTGATTTGTTACCGAAAGGTGTATTAAATGATGAAAGCTGGCAAATTTGGACAACAGCATTAAAAGAAAAAACAGGCCGTAAAGGGAAGGCTTTATTTATGCCATTGCGTCAGGCGCTTACTGGAATGGAACATGGTCCTGAAATGGGCAAACTTTTGCAGCTTTTAGGGCGTGAAAAAGTCGTAAATAGATTGACTGTTTAGAAAAACCACTCAGTAAAGAACAATTTAAAAATATTTTATCGATCTTATCATTATTCTCAATAATCAGACTTGCGATTTAAGAGCGGGTTTTTATGAGCATAAATGCTGGAACATCGGCACCAAACCCAAGGGGAGTATGATTTTGATCTTTCTCTGAATGGGATAACTCGGGTGAATTTATTTTATTTTTTGTAGTTTTACTATGAGATGTTTTATCTTCTTTTGATGCTTTTTTAGTGTGAGCAGTGTGTTTTTTAGGGGTGGATTTTTTTGAAAGTTTTGCAGATTTTGTTTTTACAATAGAGTCATTAGAGTCATTTGTCTGATCACTGATAGATAAAGTAGAAAGATCCCCATTAAGCCATTCAATTTTTTCTTTACTTATTTTTTCAATGGCGCTGATGTATTTTTGGTCATCGTGTGTAACAATGGTAAAAGCTTTTCCACTACGCTTTGCACGCCCTGTACGACCAATCCGATGAATATAATCTTCGGCGTGTGTTGGTACATCATAGTTGAAAACATGACTGACATCTGGGATATCAAGCCCTCGGGCGGCAACGTCAGAAGCAACAAGAAGTGTGAGTTTGTTGTCTTTAAAATCAGCTAATGTATTCATGCGTGAGTGCTGATCCATATCACCATGAAGTGCACCTACACTAAAATTGTATTTGGTAAGTGATCTAAAAAGCTCAGAAATATCTTTTTTCCGATTGCAGAAAATAATAGCATTTTTAAGTTCATCACCTTCATTATCAATAAGCTCTCGCAAAACAGCTCTTTTATCCCACGCTTTGCTTCCAGATTTGACAAGACGTTGCGTAATTGTTGTAGCTGTTGATGACGCTTTTGTAACTTCAACACAGATGGGTGAATGTAAAAATTGCTCTGTCAATTTTGTAATTTCTGGCGCCATTGTTGCTGAGAAAAACAAAGTTTGACGAGTAAACGGAGTTAGTTTGCAGATACGTTCAATATCAGGAATAAACCCCATATCTAACATACGATCGGCTTCATCAATGACAAGAATTTCAGTACCTATCAAAAGCAATTTACCACGTTCAAAATGATCAAGAAGACGTCCTGGTGTTGCTATAAGAACATCGGCACCCTGTTCAAGTTTGCGATTTTGATCTTCAAAAGAAACTCCACCAATTAAAAGAACGACATTTAAACGATGATTCAATCCATATTTATCGAAATTTTCTTGAACTTGGGCTGCAAGTTCTCGCGTTGGCTCTAATATAAGAGTACGAGGCATTCTTGCTCTTGCGCGGCCTTTTTCCAGTAATGTAAGCATAGGGAGAACGAATGAGGCTGTCTTACCAGTACCAGTCTGAGCGATCCCAAGCACATCTTTACGTTGAAGCACATGAGGAATTGTTTCACTCTGAATAGGTGTTGGAGCCGTATATCCTGCTGATCTTACAGCTTTAATAACTTTTTCGGAAAGGCCTAAATCGTCAAAACTATTCAAAGGTGGTGTCATTTTTCTATCGATTGTTCTGCAATTTTAACCTAGTTAGTTAGGTTGGTTCGCATCCCATATTATGAAGAGGGTTAAGACGCATTTGCAAAAAAGTCAACTGTAACTACTCTATATGTATAAGAAAACAACGATAAAAATAATTAATAACGAAATTGTTCTGATAAAATACGTTCATCCCATGAATGGTCAGGGTCGAAAAGAATAGAAGCTGTTACATCTGAAGCTGATGAAATGATAACTGAATGAACAGATTTAACTTCCACATTATCAGCGGCAGCATTTACAGGGCGTTTGTTTGCTTCGAGCATATCAAAACGCACTGTTACCGTATTGGGCAGTAATGCTCCATGCCAGCGTCGAGGGCGAAAAGGGCTAACAGGGGTGAGGGCCATAAGAGGTGCCATGAGAGGCAAAATGGGGCCTTGTGCTGACAAATTATATGCGGTAGATCCTGCTGGTGTGGCAACAAGGATACCATCACAATTGAGTTGTTCCATGCGTACTTTGTTATCAATGCTGATACGAATCTTAGCAGCTTGATAAGATTGACGAAATAAAGATACTTCATTAATTGCAAGTGCTTCAATATGTTGTTGACATTCAGTGTTTGCAATCATGCGTAGGGGGTGAATTTCTTTTTTGTGCGCAGCAGCAATGCGGATTGGCAATTTCTGCTCATGAAACTCATTCATAAGGAATCCTATTGAACCTCGATTCATGCCATAAATAGGTTTTCCAGTATTCATAACATCTCGCACCGCTCGTAACATTGTTCCATCACCGCCGAGTGCAACAACTACATCGCTTTCTTCAAGAGAAGAATGTCCATAAACGGAGATTAATTGATTGGTGGCTTTAATAGCCTCTTCAGTTTCAGCAGAAATGAAATGAAAGCGACTTGGTAATGGTGGCATTGAGAATTGTCCTGGTATTTTCGGTATATTTTTAATGTATTTTTTAGAATTTGGAAGTTTTATATAAGCACCATTTTTGCAAAAAGAAGGAATTTTGTATGAAAAGTTAATCTATTGTGGGACAATATTTTTCTTTTTGCAATTTTTTTCAAAATGGTAATTCACCATTGAAGCTAAGAGCATGATCAGTTAAAAGGCCTCAACTGGTTTAAAATAGTTTTTCGGCACCCGTAGCTCAGTTGGATAGAGCGCTGCCCTCCGAAGGCAGAGGTCACAGATTCGAATTCTGTCGGGTGCACCAAACTTTTTTCAATACTATTGAATATCATTATAAGTAATATACCGTATAAGTAATATTACCGTTAGTTTATGTACTTAAATAAAGATTGAACAGCCGCTGCTTAAAAATATAAGGAAATTTTTCTTTATTGTGTGCTTGTTATTTTATAAAAAACTAAGCAAAGTTTTTATTTATAAAGTTTTGAAGCTTTTGTATCTGCAAAATATCTGAAATATAATACTTTACAGAACTATATTAATAGACAAATTATTCTAACAATATTTTTGTTAAAATTAATATTCATTAGTAAAATAGTAGATTAGTTTCATTATATTAAAGCACCAATTTTACAATTGATGACGCTATTTTAATATATTTGCTGTCATCAATTAATTATAAAACTGGCTAAGATATTCTAATCTAATGCAACAGTTTTCGTTGATGTATTGTTAGTTTTTAACTTCATAATAATTATCTCTATTTACGCGGCATTTTATAGGCATTTTATTATTGAGACGTTTAAAAATCATGCTTATAGATTAGGTATATTCACTATAATATTTGATATTAAATTTTAATGACCTAGTATTATTTTTGATAAAATAAATACAAGCTGTATAGAGCTGTGATATTTTTTCATAAGCAAGACGCTAATCTTACATTATACTAGATTAATAAGAAAGAAGATTATGACGATTATACTCAAGCCAGGCGAGGTAACACTTAGCGAACTTGAATCTGTTTATTGGGGTGGTAAAATAAGCAAACTTCATGAAGATACCCACCTAGCTATCAAGAAGGGGGCGGCACGCATTGCTGAAATTGCTGCGGGTGATGAGCCAGTTTATGGCATTAATACCGGTTTTGGAAAGTTAGCTTCCATTAAAATTGATGTAGATGATATGGTCATTTTACAAAGAAATCTTATTTTATCACATTGTTGTGGTGTAGGGGCTCCTTTAGCTGAAAATATTGTACGTTTGATAATGACATTAAAGCTTATTTCGCTTGGACGAGGGGTTTCTGGTGTTCGTCTGGAATTAGTGCATTTATTAGAAAATATGCTTGAAAAGGGAGTTATTCCTGTCATTCCTGAAAAGGGATCAGTTGGTGCATCAGGTGATCTAGCTCCACTTGCTCATATGGCAGCTGTTATGATAGGTGAAGGAGAAGCGTTCTTTCAAAATATTCGTATGAGTGGAGCAGATGCTTTAGAAAAAGCAGGGTTATCGCCTATTGTTTTAGAAGCAAAAGAAGGTTTAGCTCTTATCAATGGCACTCAAACCTCAACAGCACTTGCACTTGCAGGTCTTTTTCACGCTTATCGGGCATTGTGTGGAGGGCTTCTTTCTGGCGCAATGTCTACAGATGCCATTATGGGCTCAACGGCTCCATTTCATCCCGATATCCACATTTTACGTGGCCATCATGGGCAAATTGTTGTATCGCAAACATTAGAAAAACTGATAGAAGGTTCAGGAATTCGGGTAGAGCATTTGCATGATGATAAACGTGTTCAAGATCCTTATTGTATACGTTGCCAACCACAAGTTATGGGTGCTTGTTTTGATATTCTTACAGCAGCAGCAAAAACACTAATTATTGAAGCAAATGCAGTAACAGATAATCCATTAATTTTAAGCAACGGTGCAGTTGTATCGGGTGGAAATTTTCATGCTGAACCTGTGGCTTTTGCTGCTGATCAGATCGCGCTTGCTTTATGTGAAATAGGTTCAATTTCTCAAAGACGTATTGCTCTTATGGTTGATCCAGCAGTTTCCTATGGGCTTCCTGCTTTTTTAGTACAAAACGCAGGCCTTAATTCAGGTTTCATGATCGCTGAAGTAACAGCAGCTGCTTTAATGTCTGAAAATAAACAAATGGCATATCCCGCTTCGGTTGATTCAACACCAACTTCAGCAAATCAGGAAGATCATGTTTCAATGGCTTGCCATGGTGCTCGTCGATTATTAGCTATGAGCGACAATCTTTTTACTATTATTGGTATTGAAACACTTGTTGCAGTACAGGGAATTGAATGCCGTTCTCCTCTAAAAACAAGCCCTTTATTGCAGTCTGTTATGGAATATTTACGTAAGAATATCACCACTCTTAAAGCGGATCGTTATATGGCTGTAGATCTTGAAAAGGTGCATGTACTTGTAAGTGGGGGACATTTGTTATCTGTTTTACTAGAAACAATTTTTCCACAATTGGAGCTGAAATAATATTTATTTTAAGATTAAGCAAAAGCTCATTATATTTTCTAGGCTTTCCTCATATAGGTTTTGTGTCAGATGATATATTAAACCGATTAAGTAAGTAGAGACGATTTATAAGTTAAACGAGCGTATTCATCATTTCTATGATTGGATTTGTAATAATGTAATGGCAATACATCGAAAGCATCATAAAAAAGGCATTATTTATTATCAACACCTCTTAAAACTGAGAGAACAAAAAGAATATAATTTTTTGTTATGAACAGTGCAAATTGCATCGTCATATATAATGATTATGCATTTTAACCGTTATGATATTATATTTTTTATGAGATGAAAAAATAGAAATTTCAAAATCTTTCAGATCCATTAAGGTTTTTTGCATTTCAGTCGGCTTCGGTGCTTGTTAGTCTGAAAATTTGCGCCTTTATAAGGATTATATAGCATTTGAAAAAGGAAAAAAATGTCAATAAACCAACTTAAACGAGGTATGAATAAACGTCAGGTTATATTTTTAGCTTTCGGGTCTGCTATCGGAACAGGTCTTTTTTACGGGTCTGCACAAGCAATTAATCTTGCTGGTCCAAGTGTTCTTATTGCGTATTGTGTTGCGGGTTTAGCTGTTTTTATGGTGATGCGGGCTCTAGGTGAGATGATTATTCATAATCCTTTGCCAGGTTCTTTTGCCCGTTATGCTGCAAATCATATATCACCTTTGGCTGGTTTTTTAACAGGGTGGACATATGTTTTTGAAGTGGTTCTTGTTGGTTTAGCTGATATCACAGTTTTTGCCACTTATATGGGGTTTTGGTATCCTAGTGTTTCTCCTTGGATCTGGACATTGAGCATTACACTTATCATTACTGCTATTAATTTAGCGGCAGTAAAAGTATATGGTGAGCTAGAATTTTGGCTGTCTTCTATCAAAGTAATTGCTATTATTGTTATGATTGTTTTAGGTCTAGCAATTATTGTATTTAATTGGAATATGGGGGCGCAACCCACCATTCATAATTTATGGCAAAATGGTGGTATATTTCCCAATGGTTGGTTTGGTTTTTTAGCTTGCTTTAGCGTTGTTGTTTTTTCTTTTGGTGGGGTAGAGATTGTTGGAATAGCGGCTATGGAAACGCAAGATCCTAATAAAACTATTTCAAAAGCAATTAATTCTATTCCGATTCGAATTTTACTATTTTACGTTATGACTTTAACGGTTTTAATGATACTTTATCCTTGGAATAAAATTAGTTTTATTGATAGTCCTTTTGTTTCAATTTTTGAAAATCTTGGTATTTCATCAGCAGCTAATATTCTTAACGTTGTGGTTGTTACAGCAGCTGTTTCAGCCATTAATAGCGAGATGTATGGTGCTAGCCGCATGATTCATGGGCTGTCACAAGAAGGCTATGCATTTAAGAAATTTCAATGTTTGTCAAAAAACGGTGTACCAATTTTTGTTATTTTACTAATATTTGTCATATTTCTTTTTGGTGTTGTTCTTAATTATTTTTATCACGATCAACTTTTCTTTCTTATTGCAGCAATGGCAACATTTGCGACAGTTTTCGTTTGGGTGATGATTTTGCTTTCGCAAATTTTTATGCGACTTAAAATGCCCAGAGAAGAACAGCATAATCTGAAATTTCCGATTCCATTTTGGCCAATAGGATCGATTTTTGCTATTTTGTTTATGATTTTTGTTTTCATTTTGTTATGCTTTTTTGGTGATACACGACCAGTTTTAATCATAGGAGTAGCTTGGATTAGTTGGCTTGTAGTTTGTTTTTACATACTTAATTTTTTAAATAAAAAAAGTAAAAAAACTATCTGTAAAAATTGAGTTTTTCATTTATTAATAACAAGGAACTTTTGCTATTATTGATACATAGTCATTGCAAATGCGGTAAATATTATAAGCACCAATTTCATTGGCAAACCGAGTTTTTGTGATTGAGTGAGTGAAAATCTACTTTATGGAAATTCTATATTACTGATAAAATTAGCATATTATGGTATATGTGAAAGTTATTTTATGTATTATTTATATTCATTTAAATGAATTTTTTCATAAAATGTTTTAAATAGCTGAGGAGGGCATAATTATTATTTATAAATTTACAACCCTCATACAAATATATCAAATTCGCATCTTAACTTTTCTTGCTTCCATATTAAGATAATCACCTTAAATAAAAAGGGGAATAACTAATTACCACTTGAATTGTTATAGTAGAATTTATGTTCATTCTGTTATCTAACGCATTTATACAATTATTACATCATAATATGCTGCATTAGTTGAGCTTATTTGTATGATGCTAAGCTTATTGGTTCATGATAACTTAAAGACTATATGCTAACAGGTAAAAGCAGTGTTTAGATGAATATGCTGCTATTATCGGTATAAAATTTTCCATAGATTTGGATCTCGTTATAAATATAATTCAAAGTAAAAACCAAGCCGTTGGAATTCTGAGTGTTTTAATGTTTGGCTTTCCATAGATCAAAATCAAATCTGGTTTGATATGATAATTACAACACTTATACCTTTGATCGTTAATGCATGATTTCGCTAGTATATCTTTAGTGGTTTATTTTTTGCTAATGCTTTAGTCACAAGCGACAAATCCACCTCTAATGCATTATTGACATACCTACTTTTGCCTTTAAGGTCTCTGCAGAATGATTGAATATAAACGATTTTCCACATAGCTAACTAAGATTGCTTCGTAAGCTTCTTTAGCTTTGTCGTCGCGGATCATATTTCGTAAACTGTTTAATGATGTACGTTCAACACGATTTGTTTTAGCAACTTAATAGCTTTGTGTAATGTTTCAGGGATGGATTGGAAGAAATCAAGTGGTAACACTTGTTCCTAGCAATGCTGGTCATGAATATCCACACGCATCTGATGTAGTAAGACCTGTGGATTTGATGACAGTAACTGTAGTCTCCTGAATTTCATTAGCAATATAAGCTGGAATTTTTTCCGTTATTAGATCTTCTATTCATCTTGTAACTGTGATGTAATACAAAACAAGTTTATGTTGAGAAAATCTTATTCCCTAACCTTATTATTTATCTAGGACCTTTAAAAACAATAATAAAATCAAACGAATGTAGAAACGTAAAAATAAATGGTGGGCGTGACAGGGATTGAACCTGTGACCCCTACGATGTCAACGTAGTGCTCTCCCGCTGAGCTACACGCCCATTCAACGATGGTGTATACGCGCATACTGCATATAGAATTATAAACGTCAATGTCTGATTTAATTTTTTATTTGGTTAAATGCAGATAATTTACAGAAAATGTTCTGTTAAGCAGCTATAAGTATTTTTTCAACTTCGCTAACTAATTCACGCAAATGAAACGGTTTAGAGAGCACTTTAGCATCAGGAATGGTATCATTATTTGAGTTTAAAGCAACTGCTGCAAAACCTGTAATGAACATAACTCGTAAATCAGGATCAATTTCAGTGGCACGTCGTGCTAACTCAATTCCATCCATTTCTGGCATCACAATATCAGTGAGTAGAAGAGAAAATGGCTCTTCTTGTAGACGTTTATATGCACTAGCACCATTATCAAAGTCGATGACTTCATAACCTGCACGTTCTAGTGCTTTTACTAGAAAGCGGCGCATATCATTATCATCTTCCGCGAGCAAGATTCGTTTCATGATTATGTCCAATTGCTCCATTTATCAGTTTTTCGCTATACTAGTGTATACGATATAAAGTATTTATAAAAAAGCGGTAAAATATTTTATAATTAGAATGAATAGCAAAATGGTTAACTGTTGCATATTTGTCAAGGATACATAATGTTGTTCTTAGTTGAATTCAATTTAAAATATGTATGACATTGGAAGAAGACTGGGTATTTTATATATTTTGAACTGTCGGTATTACCTGTTTTTAGTAATGTAAATTGTAAGATATATGCGTTTAATCTCATTTTTCCTCCCGAATTTTGATTATTCAAAGAGAAAAAGATAGGTAAAAAACTTTCTTACTGAAGTTCTTAAATCAATGCAAAAAGCTATATTTCTCTTATCAATAGCGTTAAAACCAAGAAAGCATTTAATACTAACAAAAAGGAACTTAATACTAAATTGTGATGGTGATGAAGAAATAAAAAACAGTTATCCTTATTTTTGCTCTCTTTTATGAATTAAAATACAAAAGAGTTGAAATGGAAAAGATTGATTACCAAATAAATATCACAATCGCCATGATGGGATTGTTGGTTTGTAAGAAAGTCTGCCATTTGGAGACTTTGTAAATTAATTATAGTCGCTCTAAAGGAGGGCAATTATGCGTCAAGTAGATTTTTCACCATTCTATCGTTCAACAGTAGGTTTTGATCATCTTTTAAACTGGTTTGATTCCAGAACACAACCGGATGATGTTTCTTCTTATCCACCATATAATATTGAGCGTTTAAGTGAGGACTCTTATCGGATTTCTATGGCTGTTGCTGGTTTTTCTTTAAATGAAATCGATATTGAAACGCATTGTAACCAGCTAACTATTAAAGGTGAGAAAATACCTGAAAATGATAATGAAGGGCGAGAATTCCTTTATCGAGGAATTGCTTCGCGTGCTTTTGAAAGGCGTTTTCATTTAGCTGATCATGTTAAGGTCATAGGAGCAGAATTAAGAGATGGTCTTCTTCATATCCAGCTTAAAAGAGAAATGCCAGCTGAATTAAAACCCAAGAAGATAGTTGTACAACAAGCGTCGCCATCTGTTGCTAAAAGTAGCAATGGTCATAATATACATAAAGCGAGTTTAGAAGTTGAAACAACAGAATAAATTATAATTTTTAAAGATATTCAAAAACGCGAGGCAAAAGTCTCGCGTTTTTTATTTTCTGCTGATAAAAAAGCTATTTAATTAAAAGTGTTTGTTGCGTAAATAATGATTGTGAATAATAGCATTATTTTCAATAATACAAGATAATAGAGATGGATTAAATGTAGCTAAAGGCAGGATGATTTCTGTAGATCAATTAGTAACTGTGATAAATATTATAACTTACTTCCTAATAGCTATTTATATGAGCAACGATTTTTTGATAGTTCAATAGAATGTTTGATAAGGCAGCAAGATATTAGATTAGAGTAAGCGTGTTTATTGTATATACTAAAGTAGGTATCAAAACGATTATTCTGATTTGAAAAAATGTATATTTCTTACTTTTTATAAGTAGAGCATAAAAATGGTCGGAGCGGCGGGATTCGAACCCACGACCCCTTGACCCCCAGTCAAGTGCGCTACCAGGCTGCGCTACGCTCCGAACTGTCCAAAACGACTAAACGACTGTCTCTTTAAAGGCAAGAGAAAAAACAAACAGAGTAAAATCTAATGAAACGCCTTTTTTCTGCTTTGAGAAAAAGCTTAAAAAAGTAAAAATGAGATTTTGATACTTCATCTCGGAGTAGATTTGAAATAAGAAATCAAAGCTCAAGTTTACAGAAAGGGTTAAACGTTCCAATTTGTGTCTTGTTATTTTGTTTTTAATGTATCAAAAAATGAAATTATCGTAGATAAAGTCATTAAAAATACTTGTTTGGTAAGGGAAAAGTGAACGATGGGTCGTTCGGTAATAAGTTTGACAGAAGTTGCAATAGATCGCATTAAAGATATTATGAAAACAAAAAATGCGTGTGGTATTCTTATTGGCATCAAAAAAGGTGGCTGTGCGGGAATGGAATATACAATTACTCTCGCAAAAGAAGAAATGCACGATGCAGATGTTGTTGAAATTGATGGTGCTCGCGTTTTTATTGCGCGCGATGCAATATTGTTTTTATTAGGAACACAGGTAGATTATGAAGTAACCACACTTCGTTCTGGTTTTATATTCAACAATCCCAATCAAATTTCAGCATGTGGGTGCGGTGAATCAGTAGAAATTCGTCCTGCTTCACAAAATAAATTGAATGAAATATATGAAACTCATTGAGTTTTGTGAGATTGCATTTAGTAAAGTAGGGGGCCGTTAGTTTATTTTCTTATTGTGTATTTTTAGCTTCATTCCAAAGAGCTTCTATTTCTTTTAAAGATACGTCAATCAATTTTTTTGACTGATTTGATAGACTTTCTTCAATATAGGTGAAGCGATTTCTAAATTTTATATTTGTTTTTTTTAATGCCTTTTGGGGATCAATTTTCAAATGGCGTGCAAGATTAAGTATGGCAAAATAAAGATCACCAAATTCAGCTTCTATTTCTAAAGCTTTATCAGCCTTAATTGCTTCTTTAAGTTCATTGATTTCTTCTTTTATTTTTTTGAAGACTTTATCTTTCTTACGCCAATCAAAGCCTACTTTAGCAGCCATATTTTGTAAAGCAAGTGCTTCTCGATCTGCTGGTTGAGTTTGCTTTACTTGTGCAAGATAGCCTGTTGGTGTATCGTCTGGTAAACCTGCCTCTTTGAGCCGTTGTTTCCGTTCAGCTTTTTCTATTTTTTTGATATGTTCCCATGCATTCTCTGGAAAATCTAAGTTTCTTTGTTCTGCATTTCCAAAAACATGAGGATGGCGGCGAATTATTTTTGCAGTAATAGCATAAACAACATCATCAAAAGAAAAGCTACCTTCCTCCTTAGCAATCGCAGCATAATAAACTATCTGTAAGAGAAGATCACCCAATTCGTCACAAAGATCTATTCGGTTACCTCGCTCAATGGCATCAATAACTTCATAAACTTCTTCGATCGTATAAGGTATGATAGATTCAAAAGTTTGTTTTATATCCCAAGCACAACCACTATCGCGATTTCGTAACATCGTAATAATTGTAATAAGGTCATTAATATCTTTTGATGCTAACACTTTTGTCTCTTTTGTGAGGATGATATGGACACATTATTCACCCCAGCGTCTATGAAACCACATCCATTGTCCAGGATATTCACGCACCCAAGTTTCAACAATATCATTTAATTTTTGCACAGAGGCATTTATGTCAATTTCATTTTTGTCATCAAGTGGAAGTTCCATACGCTCATATAACTCCAAACGATAACGGCCTCCAGCTAATCGGATACAACGTGCTGGATAAATATCACAATTATATTGCCGGGCAAGTTTTATGATTAAGGGATTAGTTTTAAGTGGCCGATTAAAAAATGTACTAGGAATGCCTCGGCGAAATTTTTGATCAACAAGCATACCAACATTTTCATTTTTTGCTAATTTTTCTGCTAATGCCCAAGTTACATGCGCTGCAGATGGTAAAAGATGCCCCATAGAATTTTGTCGAGCTTTTAAAACTCGGTCTGCAATATAAGGGTTGTTGGGTGGTCTAAATAACACTGTAACATTAAGATCAAAGCTTTGTGCACATATAGGAAGAAGCTCAAAGTTTCCGGTATGCGCTGTGAAAAAAATATGAGGCTTTTTTTCATTTTTTAATCGTTGAAATATTTCAGCACCACTAACTTCAATTAAACCAGGTTGGCTAGCATTGGGATCAAAATCGAAAATTTTATCGAGGAAGATATATTCGACAAGAAGTCGCCCCATATTTTCCCACATTTCTAGTGCAATTGCATGTAATTCTTGTTCCGTTTTTTCTGGATATGCAGCTCTAAGATTTGCAAGTGCAATTTGATGGCGAGATACAAGAGGACCAAATGTCTTTGCTAACCAGGAAATAAAAGAAAATCCAATGTTAATAGGGAGATGTCGTAAAATAGCTAGAAAAGCAATAAGCAAATGTGCCCACAGCCAATTTACAGAATTTTTAATAATGATTTTAATGCGATACATTGAAATTTTGATAAAATACTTTATCATGATTTAGTCAATTTTTAGGATAATTTTACCAAAAACATCACGGCTTTCCATTCGTTTTAAAGCTGTGTCTATTTTATCAAAGTCGACAATCGTATCAATAATGGGGGAAACAATCCCTTGTGCCATTTTCTGCATAGCATTTGCCATATTTTCCATACGACAGCCAAATGAACCAAATATTTTAAGTTGTTGCTGAAATAGTTGCATTAAATTCATAGGTGCTGAAACACCAGAAGTTGAACCACAAGTTACTAAACGAGCTCCTCGTTTCATACACAATATAGAACCTGTCCATGTATCGGCACCCACGTGTTCAAAAACAACATCAACGCCTTTTTTTTGAGTTAATTTGCGGACAACACCTTCAAAACGATCTTTACGATAATTAATCACATAATCCGCTCCAAGAGATTGTGCCTTTGCAATTTTATTGTCTGAACCAACAGTGGTAATGACTGTACACCCCATAGCTTTTGCGATCTGGATGGCTGCTGAACCAATACCAGAACCACCAGCTTGTATTAAAATTGTTTCTCCAGCTTGTAGTTTTGCGTTATCAAAAAGCATATGCTCTACAGTACCAAAAGTAATCGGAGCAACAGCTGCTTTTATTGCGTCACACTCTAGTGGAGCTGGCACCAATAAACGTGCTGGCAGATTAACAAGTTCACAAGCAAAGCCATCAAGATGAAAACCATAAACGCCTTTTACATCACTGCAAAGATTATCACGTCCTTCACGGCAGGGTTTGCACACGCCACAGGTTTGTGCACCATAAATTGAAACAATTTGCCCAAGTTGTAGATTTTCAACACCATCTCCCAGTTGAACAACCTCACCAGAAGCTTCTGCACCTATAATGAGCGGCATTTTTCTTTTAGCAAAGGCCATACCACGCCATCCCCATACATCAATATGATTAAGGGCAACGGCCTTTATACGGACTGTCACTTCACCAGAGTTAGGCGGTGGTGGTGGGGCAATATTAGTGATCTCAAGTTGACGCTCATTGAGTAGTTGCAGTGCACGCATCATTATTCTCTGTTAATATATTGCTTAAGATTGGTGTTTTCGAAATTTAATCATTAAAGGATTACCCTTTATATGCCGTAATAACAAGACTAGTATTTTGACCGCCAAAGCCAAATGAATTAGATAAAACCGCATTGACGCAAGCTTTACGGCTATAATTAGGAACAACATCCAAAGGGATAGTAGGATCTGGATCATCATAATTGATTGTAGGTGGAAGTATTCCCGATTGGATAGTTAAAAGTGAAAAAACAGCTTCTATAGTGCCAGCAGCAGTTAAAGTGTGTCCAATCATGGATTTATTGGAAGAAACGGGAATATGTTCTAAAATATCTCCAAATACTGTTGATAATGCTAGATATTCCATCTTTTCATTTTCAGGTGTGGAAGTTCCATGTGCATTGATATAATCAATTTCATTAATTGTTATTTGCGCATCAGTTAAGGCTTTACGGACTGCTTCAGTTGCTGGGGATGCATCGGGTTTTGAACGAGTACGGTGAAAATCATCTGCTGTTTCTCCACAACCTGCTAAAATCCCTAGAACTTTTGCTTTACGATTTAAAGCACTCTCAAGAGATTCAAGAACAAGAGCACCCGATCCTTCTGCCATGACAAAGCCGTTTCGGTCACGGCTAAATGGTTTTGATGCTTTTTCTGCAGGATCATTATGGGTTGAAAGAGCAGATAATAAAGAAAAACGAATAAGGGATTCCGCTGAAACTGAACCATCTGTAGCGATAATAAGTGCGCGATCTGTTTCTCCTCGTCGAATAGATTCCACACCTAGTTGAATTGCTGTTGCACCAGATGCACAAGCGGTTGAAAGTGTAACAGGAAGTCCTTTTGTTCCAAATGTTTTTTGAAGTTTTTCTGCAATTGCTCCAAATTGCGTTGTCTCAAAAAGTGCATGCTGGGGTTTACGGCTACAGACTTCAAGAAGATGCGCATAAGAAGGTTCATCATTAGATGTCTCTTCTTGATCAAGAGCAAAACGAGCTTTCCACTCAAGTTCAACAGGGGGAGCTGCTAAGAATAATGGTCCATTAAAATTTGTTTTATCAAGATTGGCTTGCTCTAAAGCTTCTTCTGCTGCAAGATGTGCTAGTTTTTCAGAAAGAGCTGAAGCTCCAATTGTACTTTCTTCAAGAAAATCAACAGTTCCTGCAATAACTGTATTTAACCCTTCAACGGGAAAGCGCGTTATTTTATGAATACCACTAACGCCATTGATTAATTTTTGCCAGTTTTCTTGTTTGCCTTGCCCCAGTGATGTTACAACTCCTGCTCCAGTTATTGCTATAAGTGGACGTCCGAAATGATCGTTATATTCCGTCATAGAAATTCCTTTTAAACAGCAGCTAAGTGCACTATACCTTCAGCTCTTTTTATACCAACTGTAGTGGCTAATGCTTCACGTACTTCTCCAGAAAATGGTTTTTCATGAGCACTCAGTGTTGGAAAGCTAAGCTTTTTCTCAACAGCAATTGCAGCTAATGCAAGCGCTAAAGGAAACTGTGCTTCTCGTAAGTAGCCAAATAATGTTGTCATCCCACGGTAAGGTATATTAGCAGCGTCAAGTACACTTTGTTCCGCTTTTGTTGCTTCATGGGAACCTGAAGCACCTGAAATTGTAAAAGCAGATTTAGCCTTTATTGTTTTTAACATTGTAGCAATTGTGTCTTTAAGTGGAATTTTTGTCCTATTTGTTTGATCTGTGATGATTTGGCTGATTTCAGCATAAACACGGGCATTTCGTTTTTTTGCTTGTTCGCCGTTTTCAAGCACTAGAAAAATACCTGCAGAACCGGTTATTATTTCACTGCCAAGAGAGTTTTTACGCTCCCAAACTGGTGACCACCCATTGCGTGCTAAGAGACCTCCAAGCCCATGAGCTAACAACATATCATAGCTTTGAGCATTATAAGAGCTACCTACTAAAACGTGCGTACTTTGTCCTGCTCGAATTCGGGCAACAGCTACTTGCACAGCAGAAAGCCCACTACCTTCTTCCCCCATAAATGTGCGAGAAGAACCCGTTACTTTATGAACAATTGAAATATTACCGGCTAGAAGATTGGATAGTTGTGCTAAAAATAAAGTTGGGCGAAGTTCAGTTGAAAGGACAGAATTAAGCATAGAAGCGTGATCATCTGTTGTGCGTGCTTTAGCAAGAATTTGTGTATCAACAGCAATATCGCGTTCGCCTCCACTGGCTGCAACGATCATATCCATTGTTGATGTTAACTGTTCATTGTTTTTTATTCCTGCATCCTCAAGAGCAAGGCCAGCTGCATAGGTACCAAGACGCTGCCATGTTTCCATTTGTCGTTGGTCACTACGTTTTGGAATTTGTAAATTCCAATCGACTTCAGTTAATTTATGGACAGTGTAGGGTGAAAAACTCGTACAATCTAGATTTGGCGTAACTGTAGGGTCGTTCAATTTTTTCCAATGGCAATCAACCCCTTCACCTAAGGAGCTTATCAGTCCTATACCAGTAATGAATACAGATTGATTCTGCATGATACAAGAAATCAATTAGCCTGTTTTAAGGCAATGAGTTCATCAATTTTTGCACAAAGGTTTTTAAGAACAAAATATTCTTCGGTTGCAACTGAACCTTCATTAATTTCTTGAGTCCACTGTTCTAATGGAATTTTAATTCCAAAAGCTTTATCAAGAGCAAAAACGATATCAAGAAAATCCAGACTGTCGATTCCTAAATCGTCAATTGTATGACTTTCAGGCGTAATCATGCTGCGATCGATTTCACTGATTTCCGCAATAACATCAGCAACTTTATCAAAAGTAGAGGGCAATGTGTAATTCCTTATTATAGATTGATAGCTTCATAAAATATTTAAATATAACTCTATCTAGCTTTTTTACCTAAAAAAAAAAGACTTAATCCAAAATGCAACTGTCTTTTCAATATGAAAAGTGAATTTGCAATGGATTAAGCCCTTACTTTTTGATTGTTTATAAGAAGAAACACTAAATTTTATCGTAAAACACGAGGATTATTTATTTTTATTTGCCTTACTATGAGATTTTTTTCTATTTGCGGCAAGCACTGCCAGTGCTGTCATATTAACAACTCCTCGTGAAGTTACTGAAGGTGTGAGAATATGTACAGGACGTGCGGCCCCAATTAAAATAGGGCCCACATGGAGTGAATCTGTTAGGTTTTTTACAATGTTAAGTGTGATATTGGCCGCATCAAGTGTTGGAAAAACAAGCAAATTAGCTTCACCCTTAAGACGTGAATCAGGAAACACACGATCACGAAAAATTTGAGAAAGTGCTGAATCACCATGCATTTCCCCATCCGATTCCAAATCTGGATATAACTGTGCCAAGATTTCAGCTGCACGGCGCATTTTACGTGCACTTTCTGTATTTTTGGAACCAAAATTTGAATGCGATAATAACGCTACTTTTGGTGTTATACCAAAAGCTTCAACTTCTTGTGCTGCTAAAACTGTCATTTCCACTATTTCTTCAGCAGAAGGATTTTCATTAACGTAAGTATCCGTTAGGAAAAGAGTACTATGTGGAGAGATGAGTAAACTGACAGAAGAAAAACGACTAACATTGGAATCAAGTCCAATAATTTGCTCGATTAATTGAAGATTACGTTCAAAACGTCCTTCTAAACCGCAAATCATTGCATCAGCTTCTTCACGCATAACTGCAAGGGCAGCAATAGCTGTTGTTGATGTTCTTACAATTGTTTTTGCAACCTCAGGTGATACACCACATCTACCTGTATAACGAAGCAATAAATTAACATAATCACGAAAACGTGGGTCATCCTCTGGATTTGTGAGTTCAAAATCTATGCCGGGACGAATTCTTAAGCCAAAGCGTTCTAATCTAGATTCCACTACATGTGGACGGCCAATGAGGAGAGGAATCGCAGTTTGTTCTTCAATAACAATTTGTGCTGCACGAAGTACACGTTCATCTTCACCATTGGCATAAATTACACGTTTGCGTTTTGCTGTTTTTACAGTAGCAAAAACAGGTTTCATTGTTAGACCAGAGCGGTACACAAAGCGATTAAGGCTATCATGATAAGCAGCAATATCTTCAATTGGTCGAATTGCTACGCCGGTTTTCATTGCTGCTTTGGCAACAGCAGGTGCAATACGCAGTATTAAGCGTGGATCAAAAGGGAAGGGGATAAGATAATCTGGACCAAAATTAGATGTTTCTTTTGAATAAGCACGTGCTGCAATATCTGAAGATTCTTCACGGGCAAGGGCAGCAATAGCATGAACTGCTGCTACTTTCATTTCTTCATTAATTGCAGTGGCACCAACATCTAATGCACCACGGAAAATATAAGGAAAACAAAGGACGTTATTGACTTGATTGGGATAATCAGAACGCCCTGTACAGATCATTGCGTCTGGTCGCACGGCACGTGCTTCTTCTGGCATGATTTCCGGTGTTGGATTAGCGAGTGCTAAAATTAAAGGCTTTGGGGCCATTTTTTTGAGATATTCGGGTTTTAAAACACCACCTGCTGAAACACCTAAAAAAATGTCTGCATTATCAATAATCTCGGATAAAGTTCGTGCATCAGTTTTTTGCGCATAATTGATTTTCCAACGATCCATAAGTGTTTTGCGGCCTTCATAAACAACACCGTCTAAATCACTAAGCCAAATATTTTCAACTTTTGCTCCAAGATGAACTAAAAGATTAAGACAAGCTAAAGCGGCAGCACCTGCACCTGAGGTAACTATTTTTACGTCTTCAATTTTTTTACCAGCAAGATGTAATCCATTTAATACGGCAGCAGAAACAATAATGGCAGTTCCGTGTTGGTCATCATGGAAGACTGGGATATTCATTTTAGCACGAAGTTGCTCTTCGATTTCAAAGCATTCAGGAGCTTTAATGTCTTCAAGATTGATACCACTAAATGTCGGTTCCAATGCAGATACGATTTCTACCATTTGCGCAATGTCAGGTGCATCAAGTTCGATATCAAACACATCAATATTTGCAAACTTTTTGAATAAAACAGCTTTTCCTTCCATGACAGGTTTAGAAGCAAGTGGGCCAATGTTTCCTAATCCTAAAACAGCTGTTCCATTTGATATAACAGCTACTAAATTGGAACGAGAAGTATATTGAGCTGCTAGGTTTGGATCTTTATGAATTGCAAGACATGGCGCAGCAACACCCGGAGAATAAGCAAGCGCTAAATCACGTTGATTACCAAGTGGTTTTGTTGCTTGTATTTTTAGTTTTCCAGGCTTTGGATATTGGTGGTAAAAAAGCGCTGCACTATCAAGTTCAGTTTGATGTGAACTGACATTGTTATTTGATTTTTTAGACATTTTTGTGATATCCAAGTTAATATATGTTTATAGGGACATTGCCATTTATAATAGGATTAATGCCCGCTAAAAGATTTTGATTTTTCTAAATATACAAAGGCATAAACGTGCGCAAATTCTTCTGAATTTTTAAACTAATACACCAGATTAATTTATTTGCATTAATTAATAATTTCATTGACATTAGCATTATTATTTTTGCCTCCTTAACAAATTTTACAGCAATTGATCAGTTTGAAAAGGTCCTGATAAGATAGCGTTGGTGGTTACGTTACAAATAGTTATGTTTTTGTAATACTTACAAGAAATGATGCAAGCCTAATGTGCGTGCTGGAAGGAAGATCTAAATTTATGATTGATGTATAAAGGGGTGAGAAGATAATATAAATCACGCTTAACTATTTGTAATATAAGATAATTTAGCATTACTTTTATAATTCTTATGAGAACAATTGCATTTTGGATGAGGTTTGTCATAAGTTTTTCATATTTTAAATTTTCCAATTCGCAGCATGCGGGATTGTCGTTATTAACTAACAAAGATTCAAAGTAAATGTGTTGGAGTGGATATGCTTTGTTTGTCTTTTGTCCATATATTTGCAATAGTGTACGTCATTTCTATATTAAATTAGCAATAGTTTGTGTTGTTATTTTTAAGGTATGTTGTGGCGTTCATTTATAACCAATGTATCTTCTTATTCTAGTGCATGTACACATACTTTTTTTGTTTCCTGCTTAAGTATAAACGATGGCTCGTGGTTTCTTTAATCCTAATCCCGTGAAGTTGAAGTATATTTCTTTTATAAGCGAGCAACGAGATTTTGAATCAACATTTACACTTTTTACTTACTAAGTATGCTTAAAAAAGAGTATTGGCAAGTTGAATGATGAAAGAACTGCCGGCTTATAATTGACGCAATGTAAAAGTTTGATACCTTTACGGTCAAAACTTATTAATATTACTCATAATATTGTAATAAATTCGTCATGATGATGATTAAGTAATGCAATTGAAAAAAGGGAAAAAGTTACTCTTTTTCCCTTTTTTATTATTTTATTGAATTCGTCCGCTTGCATGGGCAAGTATAGTATAAACTTTTCCGGTATCTGAAATTAAATATTGTCGTGCTGTATGGGTATTTCCAGAACTACGGGATACATCACGTAATAGTTTTTCAAAATCTGCAATGTATTGATTGACGGAGTCTCTAAAATTAATATCACTGATATATTTTTGCTTAATTATTTCAAATATCATTTTCCCATTCGAAGTATAAAGCTGCTCAGGTATGATATTTTTTTGTCCACGCCGATAATGATTCCATAACTCAACAATGGCATTGTGATTAATAGCTTTTAAAATACTCGTTGCTAATGAATTAAGAGATCCATTCGCAGGATGAGATTTTGTTTGTACCGATGAAGGAATTGGACTGTTATTGGTACTTTCAGACTGTGTTTTTTCACACGAAGCTCCTGCCAACAGATCTGATACCCATCTGTTTTGGTTTGGTTTGCTTTGTTCTTGCGACCAAATAGGCTTTGGTGGCACTATCTTCTTTGTAGTTTCAGAAGAAGTACTATTGACCCTATTTGATGTTAATGATGTAGGCGCGGCTGACATCAATTGCTCTTTTTCGCTATTTTTGTCATCGTTTTGTATAACATTTGCCAAGTCCTTTAACGCTGTAATTTGTTCATTCAGAGTGTAACGGACTGTTTGCATTGTTTCTTTTGTTTGTGCTGGTAGTTTTTGAATATTCTCATTAATGTCATTATTAACTTTTAAAAGTTCTAAACGAATTTCATCAGCTGATTTGCGTATGTCTTCTGCAGCTCCTGAAAAACGCACTGAAACTTCATTAGTAAGTTGATTAAGCGTCTGTTCCAGTAATTGCGTAGAATTACGTGTATTTTCATCAGTGCGTTTAAATGCTGAACTGAGAGCATCTTCATAATGTCTGATAAGTTGATTAATCTCATTAGACTTTGAAATAAGAGTATTGCTCAATGTAGATAGCGCATTTCGCTTTTCTTCGAGTGTCACACCCAGTGTGTTTTCTGATTGTTCAAGCATATGAATGGTGTCAGAAAGTGTTTGAGTGTGTTCACTGAAATTTGTTGTTATATGACTAATTTTATCAAATGTATTTTGCATAAATCCTTGCAGAGCTTCCATATTATTATGGAGTGTTTGACCTGAAATTGATAAATGCTCTGCTGCTTGGTTAGTATTTTGGAAGAAATTATTTGTTGTTTCATTAAACTGAGTATCAATATTTTGAACTGTTGACATCAAAATATTACTATTTTCGTGAATACTATAAATTGATTGATTTAATTGCTCAAGAATTGCCGAGATATTATTGATAAGGTCTTCCTTCATAGTAGCCATGGTTTGAATAGTTTCAGAATTTGTCTGTGCAAAAGTATTCATCCATGCTTCATTTTGTGCATAAATTCTTTGTTCAGCATCTTGCGTTGAGAGAGCAAGTTGTTCACTGATGTGCTGTGTTAAATTACCAAATGATTCAGCTGTATTTTGTGCAGTTTGATTTAAATAATCTGTTAATTCTGTTAAGTGTTCAACATATCCTGAAACTTGAGAAGTTGTTTGATTATTTACCTCTTCTAAACGATTACCTACATCAGATAACCGATATCCTAAATTATTTTCGAGCTCCTGCATGGATTGATATAGAACGTTGGAGCGCTCATTAAGTAATTGTTCAATGGCTGTTGTTGAAGAATAAATTGCTTCATTAAACAATGTTTGTGCATTATTACCTGCTATTGTAAATGCTTCTGCAGTATGAGCTGTCTGCTCTTCTAGAACAGAGAGAATTTTTTCACTGGTATTGTGAATTGTTTGTTCAACGTTTGAGACAATACGATTACCAGATTCAAAAATAATATTTTCCGCTTTTGCAGTAACATCACTAACAGATGAAACAAATTGGTTACCAGCAGAAAGAATAGAGGTTTCTGATTTTTCTACTTGATCAGCCATTATTAATGCTGCTTGCTGAGAAGCGTTAACAAGCTTTTCTTGTGCTTTATTTGTTTCATTATCTAATGATGAAAACATTTGTTCACCGGTAGAGGCAAGGATATCAGACGCTTCCATAAGCTTGTCATGTAAACTACCTGTAACCGTATTAACGGAATTTTCTAATGTACCGCATATATTATCTACGCTTGTTTCTAGCGCTTGTTGGACTGCTTGGGCATGTTCATTATTGAGAGCAATAGATGTTTTTAAGGTGTCAGAGCGTTCCTCAAATACAGATGTTTGTTCCTTAATAGTTTCACATATTTGGCCCATTTTTTCAGATAATTTTTCTTCTAACGTAGTTACACGTTCAAAGATTTGACCTGCTTTATTTTCTAGATTTTCATCGAACGACTCTATACGATTTTCAAAGGTTTCAAACAATGTCTCATTAGATTGAGAGAGAGTATCCTTTAAAGTTTCAGTATGACTTTCAAGGTTTTTGATGTGGTCTTGGACAGTTTCGGTGATAGTTTTATTGTTACTGTCAATAATATTTTCAACCAAGTCCATTTGCTGTTTTAAGGCTGTATCAATGTGTATATCACTTTTTGCAATGATATTATGGATTGTTTCCATACGTTGCTCGATCGTGCGAGTTTGATCTGCAAGAACTTCGTTAAGAGAAAAACTATTGGTAGCCAAAGAATCGCGCAAAGCTTCAGCACGTATGTCAATATTTTTAGCCTGCATTTCTAAGGCATCTTGAGTTGTTTTGCAGCTTTGCGTAATAGTTTCTTGCAGTTTTTCTGTGCAGTGAGCTATAGCGGAAAGATGATTTTCTGCGCGCTGATCAATGATTTGAATATTATCAGTTAAAGTTTTTTCAATAGATGAAACATTTTGGGTTAACTCATCAATTTGATTTTTCAATGTATCAGCAATTTTATCCTTTTCGCTGGTGAGCATATTTTCCATTATATCTCTTTGATCAGCAATTTGTAATTTAAAGTCTTGTGAACGTTCCTTTATAATATCAACAATTGCATCATCAACATTTTGGATTTCTTCTCTCAAAAGTTTTTTGCTTTCGTCAATTGCGGAAAGAACATTATCACGACCGTTTGTAAATACATTGGCAATATCAGCAGTTCTTTCTTGAAGATTTGCATTAATTTGCAAGGTATGAGCTTCCAAAAATCCACCAAGTTTTTCAACGTTATCTTCTAAGGTTTGACTACGAGAAATAAAGGATTCAATAATAGAATCACCATGCTCTTTAAGAGATAAATCAGCATTTGCCAAACGGTTTTCAAAAGCTTCAAGTGCTTGTGCGGTGATATTATCGAATGTAGAAGAGATTTTATAAGCCTGTTCGTCAAGCTGTATGATTTTTTCATCCAGATTCTGCAGTGATTGATTATGGCGATCAACAATTACTGTATCGACAGTTTTAAATTTTTCATCAATACTGGAGAGGGTTTGATCTGTTGCAGCTTGTATGTTCTCTGCAATTTTAGCAATATGCATTTCAGCTTTAGCAGTTGTTTCATTAAAGGTTTTTTCTAATTGCTTTTCATTATTATCAAAGCGTTCTGAAAAACCATCAAAGTTCTTTCCTAATTCATCGAAAAACTCTGTGTTCTTTTGCTGAATGTGTACCGTTGTTTCGTTAAATTTTTCAACAAGCTGTTTTGTTATACCATCTCCTGCATAGGAAAGTTTCGTAACAAGATCTTCACCCTGTTTCTCTAAAGTTTGAGAAAGAGTTTGCGTAAGTTTGTCAATATTGGTTGAAATTTTAGACGCAACCAAATCAAACTCACCACTCAGCTGTTCTTGTGTTCCTTTAATTGTTGACTGTACGCGGTTGGCATGATTCAAAATTGCCATGCGTTCATTATTTAATTCTTCTATTAATTTGTGAATCCGCGATTCATTTTCTGCATAAGCCTGTTCAAGGTTATGAACTTCACTTTGTATAATAGCTTCAAGTTCAACAGCACGCCCAAGAGTACGCTCAATTCCTTCATTCATTGCAGCTACTTCTTTACGAATGGTCTCTCCTATAGCAATAGCTTGCTTTTCAGATATGTGCTGCGGTTCGTTAAGTTGTTGTGCTGCATGTGTTATAAGAACAGCAATATTGCGTAGTTCAGTCGAACGTTTTGTCAACTGAGCAAAACCCCAAGACATGAGAATAGGAATCATAGTCCCTGCAGTTACAGCGAGCCCAGTAGGAGATGTAATAAAGGCAGTAATGTTCGCTAAAGAGTTTAATCCAGCAGGAGCTAATTTATGGGCAATAAAAGCACCCCCTGTTGCCCACAAAGCACTAAGTGCTGTTGTACTCCAATAAATCCGAGAGATAGAATTTTGTTTTAATGGCCCTAAATTTAAAGGCTCTATTATGTCGTCATTAGCGGGGAGAGGCTTTGTAGCTAATAACGTGTCATGCACAGTTCCACCGGAAAGCTCATCTGTAGGTTTTTGTCCAAAAAGTTGTTCAGCAACAGATTCATCAATAACAACATCATCATGAACATTAGAGGTAAGAGTAGAAGCATTGTTTTCAGAAAGAAGTTCTTCTTCTGCTGTTGCAATTTTTTGAATCAAATCATCCTCATGAATAGGATTTGAAGGATCATTTGATGATACTGCTTCAATTATCGAATCATCAAGGTTAAAGTCCATTGCTTTTTCGAGAGCTTCTTCAAATTCGACTTCAAATGCTTGTAATTTGGTTCTACGTGCCATACTCGCCTCATACTTTTACAGATGGAAAAGAAATACGCCCCTTTCCAGTTACTTCTAATATATTAGCTGTTAATTATTTAGAAAGGAATATGTATAAGGTAAAAGTTTTACAACTTATCAAGATAGGGTTAACGCGGATTTTGTTGCTTATTCAAAAATGCTGGAAAATTCATAAAAAACAATACAGTAAAAAATTATGTCTGAGATAAAATTTGTTGATTGTTTATTCTAATAACCAATATTATAAGCTTAATATGTTTTGATGGAACAATTGAATAAGCATTTCAATTACATATGATGCTTTAAAATTTTTGCACAATATGCCAGTTCTTGTAGGCGCATAACCACTCATGTTTAAATTGATGCAAAGTAATTATGCTATAACAAAATTTAAACAAAATAATTAATTATATAACAAATAATCGGATATGTGTTTTTTTAACACCATGCTAAAGTTATTTCATGGATGAGCAGGGAGTGAGCTGCGTTGAACAATAAAAACATATACATTATAATAGAAACAAATAAACAGCCTATAATAGCGATAAGTTAGTTGAATATATTTAAAAAATAGATGAAAAATTAATGGGGTAAATACGAGACCAAAGCATTGCATTTTTAGCTGTTTTATCCATTCCAATATAGCATGTGCAATAATCTATGTTGGGTTTGTCATGTTATTTAAAGGCATTTTTCCACGCCATTATAGATTTTGTTACTATAGTTGCAAAATTTGCTAATAATAACAAAACTGAATTTGATGATCTAATCCTCTGCAAGAAGGCGCCTCTTTGTTATGCCTTTAAATTATAGTATATTGTTGATATTCGGTATTTTTGTATTGAATGGACACTCAAGCCTAGTCAGTAGATATATGACGAATACTATTATGTAGAAAATATTATATATGTTGATGCCTTTTGTACAAAAAATTGTTTTTAGACATAGTAATCAGTAAAAAACGGAAGTTTAAAAATTTTATATTTGATTTCTGATCTTATTAATTGTGCTGTTCATTACTTACACGTAATAGATTATTTTTCCAATATTAAGCGCAATTTTTCCGGATTTTTAATGCTGATACGTTGACAATTTGTTATTTTTTAGTCGATATGAAACAGTGGATATTTTTACGATTCGCAGCAAAGGTGTAAAATATGGTAGAACGATCACAACACCTGCAAGATGTATTTTTAAATACAGTTCGTAAGCAAAAAATTTCTCTTACAATTTTTCTTGTGAATGGTGTTAAGTTGACAGGTGTTGTAACGTCATTTGATAATTTTTGTGTTCTTTTGCGCCGAGATGGGCATGCGCAATTGGTTTATAAACACGCTATTTCGACGATTATGCCGGGTCAATCTGTACAAAAGTTTGAAGGTGAGGGGGCTGAATAGATAGGGCTGTTATCTTTAAATCTTTTGCTCTTTTTCTTCTATTACCTTGAATTGTTATGATGGATACAAATAAAAGATCTGGGAAATTGATTTCACAGGTTGCAGAGCAGGTACGCGCTGTTATTTTTTTACCGTTTTTCCCCGTAAACAAGAATGAAAAAGTTTTAAGTGAGCACTCAATAGATTCTCGGATAAAAGAAGCATTAGGATTAGCGCGTGCTATTGAGTTAGATATTGTCCATTATGAAACCATTAATATTAGCACACCACACCCTTCGACTTTGTTTGGGGTAGGCAAAGTGGATGCATTTGCTGATTATATAAGTGAGCATCATATTGCGCTTGCAATTATAGATCATGTTCTCACACCAGTGCAGCAACGTAATTTGGAAAAATTATGGAGTTGCAAGGTTATTGATAGAACGGCTTTGATCCTTGAAATTTTTGGTCGTCGTGCACGAACAAAAGAGGGAAAATTGCAAGTCGAATTGGCACATTTATCTTATCAAAAAAGCAGGCTTGTCCGAAGTTGGACACACTTGGAAAGACAACGCGGTGGTAGTGGTTTTTTGGGAGGGCCTGGTGAAACTCAAATTGAAACAGATAGACGCCTTCTGCAAGATAAAATCACTCGTATTCGTCGTGAATTAGAAAATGTTGTTAAAACACGTGCTCTTCATCGAGCTAAAAGAAAAAAGACGTCTCATCCTGTTGTTGCTTTAGTAGGATATACTAATGCGGGAAAATCAACACTTTTTAACCGCTTAAGTGATGCAGGTGTATTAACAAAGGATATGTTGTTTGCAACGCTTGATCCAACTTTACGCAAAGTTATTCTTCCTCATGGGCAAACTATTTTTTATCTGATACTGTAGGTTTTATCTCTAATTTACCAACACATTTGATTGCAGCTTTTAGAGCAACTCTCGAGGAGGTAATTGAAGCTGATTTAATTATCCACGTAAAAGATATATCAGATCCTGATCATCGTGCTCAGGCTCAGGATGTATTAGAAATACTTTCAAGTTTAGGTGTTGATATTGGTAATACAGATCGTATCGTGGAAGTTTGGAATAAAGCTGATATGTTGGATGAGCATACATTGAATGTTTTGCAAACAAGTGCAAGAACATTGTTAAATCCTGCATTAATGATATCGGCCCTCACTGGGGAGGGACTAAATCAATTGTTAATAACAATTGAAAGGCGGCTTTCTGGAGAAATGCAGAGCGTTAAATTGGTTTTAAAGCCTGATGAAATGCAGCTTATTGATTGGTTTTATAAAAATTCTGGTAAGATAGAACAGGAAAATCATGATGATGGTTCTGTTACTATCCGAGCACTTCTTACTTGTGAAGCAAAGAAACGGTTAGATCATCTTCAAAAAATATGTATAAACACTTCTTTTAAGCTATGACCTCAGCAAAACTTCTTTTATCTTTACGTTTTTCTAATCCAAAATAACATAGCTTTAAATAATATAGCTTTGAGTTAAGAGGATAGTTACTCCTTTCTCTTAAATAGAAAACGTGAAATATTTTGTTGGTTGAAATAAGATGAATTTTGAGCGTGATAAAAGATTGTTAATGCGCATAATATCGCAAAACGCTTTAATTGTTTTTTTCTCGGCAATGTTATGCGTATTTTTGATTTGGTTATATTATTTTGTTCAGCCACGGTCCTATCAAGCGACCTTAACATTTACGTTGTCTGATTCTGTTGGAATCTCATTACCAAGTGATGAACAAGATAGTATTGTTGCATTACTATTTGCCCAACCTATCTTTTTTAATAATTCAAATACACAAAGATTTTTTCCTTATGATGTACATAAGAAAAAGCTTCATGAAAATATTCGGTTTTCTCGTGATGATGATCTGATCAAGCTTGCTTTTGAAGCAAAAACTGCTGAAGAAGCTCAAAAAGGGTTAGAAAGTTGGTTTTCTGCTTTTTCAGATACAGTCATTAAACGAAATCAAAAATTATTGTCGATAGAAAAAAAAGCTGATCAACAATATGACAATACTGCAATATTAAATATACTTCAGACATTTCGCTCATCTACTAATTCTTCCATTCACCATGAAGCAAAACAGGCTGAACTTAATAACCTTTATGCAAAATTAACGGATGCAACTTTAAGGCGTATTCATTTAACAATTTTAAATTCGACCATAAAAATGATGCGTAAAAATGGTCAGTCTTTATTGTCTTTGTCATTTATTGCAAATAATCCAGCTATTGTTGCATTAGAAGCTAAAATTAATCTTTTGGAAACACAGAAAGCTCATATGGCTGCCCAATTAGGTTGGGAACATCCTCAAATCAAAGCGATGATTGCGGAATCAAAAGCACTTTCTACCCAGTTAGAAGATAAAATTTTGCAGATTACTAATCAAATTCATTCAGATGAGACTGTTGCAAAAAATTTTGAAATACAACTAAGAGAAAAAATTAGAATTTTTGTAAAGGATCAATCTCAGTCTTTCAATCAAATGTTAAATGAACTGGAAAATAAAGTAAAAGTAGTAATAGATGAGCAAAATAAAGAGATGAACCTTCATACTCCTTTATTACAAAATGCAAAGATTCGCATAATTGTTCCAATAGCAGTAGCTCCTGTTTCTTTTATGGCTCTTTATGGCAAAAGTGTTCTTGTGAGTATATTAGCAAGTTTGATAGCTTTTTTAGTGGGGTTATTATTATTTCAAAGATATTCTGGAACAAGAAAAACTCAATCGGCAGAAGATTTAGAAAGCAGTAGAAATGCTTTACTGCTTAAAGTGATAGAAAATTCTGAAACTTTTATGACAATAGAAGGATTATCGGTTTTTTTAAAATTACATTCTTCGATGGTTGTTTCAATAATTGGGGCACAGGCTGCTCGGATGGCGGCAAAATTATCTCTTCATCTTGTAAAAGAGAAAAAAACAGTTTTGTTGGTAGATGTTTCTGGTCAACAAATAGAAAAAATAATTGGCCCACATCGAGGATTGAGTGATGTATTAACTGGCGATGCGCAGTTACAAGATGTTATTTATCGCGATTACGATACGGGAGTTGATATTCTTCCACAAGGGTTGGCGAGTGCTGTTCGTGCTCAGGATTTTTCAAATGATATTCCCCGTTTATTAGAAGAATTTAAAAAAATTATGATTTAATCATTTTAGAAATAACTAGCGAACCCAAATACGGGTCTGAGCAAATTGCGCAATCGACAGATTATTATATTTGTAATGCTGCTCTTGATAAATATAACTGGATAGTGCAGATGATATCCAGATTTCCAAAAACTGTTTGTCGTGTGAATTCGTATTGAACATTGGCAAAACAGGCACGGTAATCACGTATTGTGGCAAAAGCACTTTCTTTTTGCATAGTATTGGTGAATCTTATAAAAACAATTGAGATTTAATTTTTAGATTTAAGAAATATTTGCAGTTGAAGACAAACTAAAGGAAACCCAAAATGGCAATAGAGAAATTGAATGATGTAGCTTTGACATCGCTGCAAAAACAAAATCGGAAACAGATTCAAGTGTGGCTTTATGCCATTTTATTGCTTTGTTTGGCAATTGTTTTAGTGGGAGGAGCTACCCGTTTGACGGGGTCAGGATTATCTATAACTGAATGGAAGCCAATTCATGGTGTAATTCCACCTATAGGTATAGATCAGTGGCAGGAAGAATTTTTGAAATATCAACAGATAGCGCAATATAAGTTGCTTAATCGCGATATGACATTAGGTGCATTTAAGGTTATTTTCTGGTGGGAGTGGGGGCATCGTGTTCTTGGTCGTCTTGTCGGTCTTGTAGCTTTATTGGGCTTGATTTGGTTTTGGATTACCAAACGTATTGAAAGAGGTATTTTGTGCCAACTTATTGTTGTGCCAATTCTTATCGCTGTTCAAGGTGTTATTGGTTGGTGGATGGTAGCATCAGGGCTTGGTCAAAGCAATCTGACAAGTGTCAGTCAATATCGTCTGGCAATTCATCTCATGGCAGCATGTTTTGTTATTGTTTTTGTCACTTATTTGTCTCGAGGTCTTACAGAATGTACAGAAAAACCAGCAACGCAGGCTGTTCAGCGTTTTGCAGGTTGGCTTGTTTTTCTTGTTTTAATTGAGATTTATTTTGGTGCTTTGGTTGCAGGCCTTCATGCAGGTAAAGTCTATAATACATGGCCATTGATGGATGGGCAGATTATTCCTGACGGTTTACTGAATTATGATCCAATTTGGATTAATTTATTTGAAAATCCTTTGACAGTTCAATTTGTTCACCGTTGTTTTGCTTACTTTTTATTTATTATAGCGCTTGTTCATGCTTTCTATGTACGAAAAAACATTCCACATTCAGCGCATGCTCGTCGTGCGTTTTTTTTATGCATTGCCATAGTTGTTCAAGCGCTTTTTGGCATTGTTACCTTATTAAATGAAGTACCCCTAGGTTGGGGAGTTCTTCATCAAGGTGTTGCGTTAGTTATATTGTATTTTTCAGTTGTACATTGGCGAGCAACAAAGGGAGCATATCGCGTTATTGAATAAAGATCTGCAATCAGAAAAAGGTTAGTTATTTGCAAGCATTAAATCAAGATTTTGGATAGCAGCCGCGGATGCACCTTTCCCAAGGTTATCTAATATGGCACATAAGTTGAAAATACCTTCATTGTCATTGCCAAAGACAAAAAGTTTCATACCGTCTTTATGCGCTAAACATTCTGGATTTAATTTAGTAAGTGTTTCAGTTTCTTCTTGCGATGCGATTGAGATAATATCTTGACCATTATAGTGAGCATTGAAAATTTCACGCAGATTGGAGCAGTTAGCTGATTTTGCAAATAAATGACGATGGAGTGGGAGATTTACAATCATTCCTTGGGGAAAACAGCCAACACTTGGTATAAAAATAGGTGTTTGGCTGATCTGCCCATGAAATTTAATCTCTGGTACATGTTTGTGTTTGAGATTAAGACCATAAGTAAAGTAATTTTCTCGAAGAGTATCTTCTTGAGAGTGATTTTCCATTTGTGCAATTAATTGTTTACCTCCACCCGTGTAACCAGATATAGCGTTAATTGATACTGGGTAATGAGCGTCTAGTAAGCCTACTTCACGTAATGGTCGAATTAAACTAATTGCACCGGTTGGATAACATCCGGGGTTGGAAACGTAACGTGCTTCTTGGATACGCTTTTTTTGTCCTGTTGTCATTTCAGGAAAACCGTAAACCCAGTCTGGTGCAATACGGTGTGCTGTTGAACTATCAATAATTCTAATTTTTTTATTGTTTTTGAGCAATTCTACTGTTTGGCGTGCAGCATCATCTGGAAGACATAAAATAGCAATGTCTGTTTGGTTAAGATATTCTTGGCGCACATCAATTTTATGCCGATCTGCATAAGGAATAGAGAGCAATTCTAAATCATAGCGCTCTGTTAATCGCTTTTGTATTTGCAATCCAGTTGTTCCATGCTCACCATCAATAAAGATTTTTGTTACCATTATATTTTACCTTAAACTGATGTTTTCTGTCATATTAAGCTTGTGAATATCGTATACAGCCTAAATAATTGAGTACTTTGAGACTATAGTCTGTCTTGCTTACATGGAAGATGTTGTAATAAAGAGAATTTTTAAAAAGCTCGACACTTATTTTGCATCATTTATTTTTGTGTGGCTAGAATTTTATTGCTTAAATAGTAAAAGAATAAGATAGATATTATAGTGTTTGCAGTTTTTGAATTAAAATGATTCAAAAATATTTTGTCTGTGATACGTACTATGTTACTTTTTATTTTGTTTTAACGTTAGGGCATGCTTTATGACTAAGAAAGCAAGTGATCTACAAAAGTGCTTTTTTAACAGTAATTTGCAAACTGTTGATTCTGCAGTCTTTGATGCAATCAGTGGTGAACTTAAACGCCAACATCATGAGATTGAGCTGATTGCATCAGAAAATATTGTTTCAAGAGCAGTTCTTGAAGCTCAAGGATCCGTTTTAACCAATAAATATGCAGAAGGCTATCCAGGGAAGCGTTACTATGGTGGTTGTCATTTTGTAGATCTAATTGAGGAATTGGCAATTGAACGAGCAAAAAACTTTTTGGTGCTGCTTTTGCAAATGTTCAACCCAATTCTGGTAGCCAAATGAATCAAGCTGTATTTTTAGCTTTGCTTCAGCCTGGTGATACATTTATGGGATTAGATTTAAATTCTGGCGGTCATCTTACGCATGGCTCTCCTGTTAATATGTCAGGAAAATGGTTTAATGTTGTTTCTTATGGTGTGCGTCAAGAAGATCAGCTTCTTGATATGGAGAGTATTGAACGCCTTGCAAAAAAGCATAAGCCAAAGCTTATTTTAGCAGGAGGAACAGCTTATTCACGCATATGGGATTGGAAACAGTTCCGTGAAATTGCTGATGAGATTGGGGCTTATTTAATGGTTGATATGGCTCATATTGCAGGCTTAATTGCTGGTGGTGTTCATCCTTCACCTGTGCCATATGCTCATGTTGTTACCACTACAACGCATAAATCACTCCGTGGTCCCCGTGGTGGTATGATATTAACCAATGATGAAACCTTAGCTAAGAAGATTGATTCAGCTGTTTTTCCTGGTTTGCAAGGTGGTCCTTTAATGCATGTGATTGCTGCTAAGGCAGTTGCATTGGGAGAGGCTTTACAGCCTGCTTTTAAAGATTATATTACCAATGTGGTTTCTAACGCTAAAACTTTAGTAAAACGCTTGCAGAACAGTGGTTTTGATATTGTTTCCGGTGGCACAGACAATCATTTATTATTGGTTGACTTGCGTTCTAAAAATTTAACAGGAAAAAGTGCAGAATTGGCTTTAGGACGTGCTGGTATTATCTGTAATAAAAATAGTATTCCTTTTGATCCCCAAAAACCATTTGTAACCTCAGGTATTCGTTTGGGTACACCTGCAGCAACAACACGTGGTTTTTCAGAAAATGAATTTATCCAAATTGGTGACTTCATTTCAGAAGTTCTTGATGGTCTTAAAACAGCACAAAGCGTTGAAGATAATGCTTCTATTGAAAACGCTGTTAAGAAAAAGGTAAGAGATATGACAGATAATTTTCCTCTTTATTCTCATTTGAGCACTTGTTGAGGCACGAAAAAGATGCGCTGCCCTTACTGTCAATATGAAGATACACAAGTCAAAGATTCACGTCCTGCAGAAGAGGGCGCGGTAATTCGTCGTCGACGTGTGTGTTCTGTTTGTGGTGGTCGTTTTACGACCTTTGAGCGTATTCAGTTACGTGAATTGTCAGTTTTTAAGAAAAGTGGTCGGCGTGAACCGTTTGACCGTGATAAATTAATGAGATCAGTTAATGTGGCAGTGCGTAAGCGTAATATTGACCCTGATCATATTGAACAAGCAATTTCGGGTATTGTACGCCAGCTTGAAAATTTAGGGGAACCCGAAATTGCTTCAGAAAAAATTGGGCATCTTGTAATGGAATGGTTGAAGAGCATTGATGACATTGCTTATATTCGTTTTGCTTCCGTGTATCGCGACTTTCGTAATGCAACTGATTTTCATGATATTATAAACGAACTTTCAAAAGACGTGGCGGATGTAAAATCTTATTTTGATGAATAAAGAAGCACAAGATAACCGCTTTATGGCCGCGGCCATTCGTTTAGCACAACGTCACATCGGGCTTACCGGACAAAACCCATCTGTTGGCGCACTAATTGTCCGAGATGATGATGGAAAGGCATCCATTGTCGGCTATGGTGTAACAGCTATCCATGGAAGACCACACGCTGAAGTGCAAGCCTTATTAATGGCAGGCCCATTATCCCATGGTGCTACTGCTTACGTTACTTTAGAGCCTTGTTCACATTATGGTGAGACTTCACCTTGTGTAAATGCGCTTATTGATTCAGGTATTTCTCGGGTTGTTATTGCACTTACTGATCCAGATAAACGGGTTTGTGGTCGTGGTATTGCTCTTTTACGTGCAGCTGGCATTGAAGTCGTTGAAGGAGTTCTGGCTAGGGAGGCTTTTGAAACGTTAAGTGCTTATTTATGCATAAAAAAACTGCAGCGGTGTGAAGTAACTTTAAAAATGGCAATTTCTGCAGATAATGGTATAGGAATAAAAAAGAAGGGGAGGGTAGAAATTAGCGGGGCGCAAGCTCATACATATACTCATATTCTGCGTGCTCAAAATGATGCTATTATGGTTGGTATTGGTACTATATTAGCAGATAACCCACAATTAAGTTGCCGTTTGCCTGGGCTTGAAATGCGCTCTCCTGTACGTATTATTTTAGACGCAAATTTACGTATTCCATTTGATGCAAAGGTTATACAAACAGCGACAAAAATCCCTACATGGGTTATTTGTAATGCAACTTTTGCAGAAAAAAGTAAAAAAATAGCACTAGAACAGTGTGGTGTATGTATATTTCCAATAGAAATGAGCGCTCATTTGATGCAGCCTTTTGCTATTTTACAGCTGCTTTGTCAGCGTGGAATCAATAGTATTTTGCTTGAGGGGGGAGCAAAGACAGGAGAAATTTTTTTAAATGCTGGTTGTGTGGATCAGTTGATATGTTTTCATGCACCAGTTATTTTAGGTGCAGATCGTATTGATGCTCCCCATTTTGCAACTTATCTTTCAGAATTTAATGAAATTGAGACGAAAATGTTAGGAAATGATCGTTTGTGCAAATGGAGGCGCAAAACATTATGTTTACAGGGATTGTAACAGATATCGGTTGTGTTGAAGACATTCAGTCTTTAAAACAAGGAATACGCTTAAGTATTTCTACACATTATGATGTAGAGACTATAGAAATTGGCGCATCAATTGCGTGTTCAGGTATTTGTCTAACCGTTATTGAACGTGAGCTAAAACAAGCGAATGCTAATTGCTTTGTTGTAGAAGCATGGAAAGAAGCATTGTGTTTGACTAATATTGCTCAATGGACAAAAGGGACTTTTGTTAATTTGGAGCGTTCATTGCGGCTTGGTGATGAGATAGGTGGGCATTTGGTTTTTGGTCACGTTGATGGTTTGGCTGAGATCGTTGATCAAAAAAATGAAGGTGATGCAATTCGTTTTTATTTAAAAGCTTCAATGCGGTTAGCGCCTTTTATTGCAGAAAAAGGTTCTATTGCGCTTAACGGTACATCTCTAACCGTTAATTGTATTGAAAATAATATTTTTGATGTTCTTATTATTCGCCATACACTTGAAATGACAACATGGGGGCAGGCTAAAGTGGGGGACCAAGTGAATTTAGAAGTTGATCAGCTTGCTCGTTATGTTGCCAGGCTTTCTAATTTTAAAATGAAAGATAAGTAAACTGAAAAAATTTTTGTATTGTTTTTGAAGTTTGATGGTTATGTAATCTTTGAGTCCTTTATTGATTTTAGATGGGGGTTTTGTTGTGACAAAAAAAATACATAAAAAGTTACATTTGTTAATTGTTGAAGCACGCTTTTACGATAAAATTTCAAATGAACTTCTTGCAGGTGCGGTGAATGTTTTACAAAAAGCTGAAGTAAGTTATGATGTTGTAACAGTTCCAGGGGCACTAGAAATACCTGGTGCAATAGCTTTTGCTGAAAAAAACAATAAAATACCCTATGATGGTTATGTAGCGCTTGGTTGTGTTATTCGGGGTGATACATACCATTTTGAAATTGTTGCTGATAATTCTTGTCGAGCATTAATGGATTTAACTCTTCATAGGCAATTGGCTATTGGAAATGGTATTTTGACTGTTGAGGATGAAGAACAAGCATGGGCACGTGCTAAACAGAGTGAAAAGAATAAAGGTGGTTTTGCTGCTGAAGCTGCTTTATGTATGATTGCTCTAAAGAAGAAATTTGGAGATAATCATTAAATATGGTTGATATAAAAAGCAAACATTCTTCGCATTTGGCTAATAAACGCGGAGTAGCAAGGCTTGCTGCAGTGCAGGCGCTATATCAAATGGATATAGTTGGCATTGGTGTTAGGGAAATAGCAGCTGAATATAAAGCTTATCGTTTAGGAAAAGATATTGATGGTGATCAATATCTTGATGCTGATTTTCAGTGGTTTCGAGCTGTTATAGCTGGTGTTGTACAAAATCAAAAGCAACTTGACCCTATGCTTCAGCAAAAACTTTCTGAAGAATGGTCACTTTCACGTCTTGATTCGATTTTACGTGCAATTTTGCGTGCAGGTTTATGGGAGCTAATGAATCACAAGAACATACCCACTGCCGTTATTGTAAGTGAATATGTTGATGTAGCAAAAGCGTTTTTTGAAGGTGATGAGCCAAGACTTGTCAATGCAATTCTTGATAGAATAGCAAAAGAAATTCGCCTGTAAGGATAATAAAATAAAATCCTAGTATTATTAGAATTTTATAAACGTCAGTTCAGTTAAGACTACAGGGAGGTAATTGATTAACGTGAATTATTGGCAGGGCCTTTAACGACTTGGATTAAAAAAGACTGATCACTACCACCTGTTGGTGTTGTTTGAGTGATAAAATCAAATATTTGACCATCTTGTAGACCATAATTGGCTATCCTTGCGACCTGACCATTTCTATTGAAATAAATAGCCAAGACTTTACGATCAATAATTTTGGTTTTCATAAACCGCATTTTGCGATACCGAGTCTGTGAAATATAATAAAAAACCTCGTTATCATATTTTGTTTTTAGTGAGGGAGTTCCTAGAGCTAAAAGAACCTGCTCCTGACTTGATCCAACAGAAACAGAATCGAGAGCATTTTGATCAAGAACATAACCTTCCTTATAGGTTTGACTTGAAGTTAAAGAATGCATTGAACTACATCCAGCAAACGCTGCCATACTCGCTATAAATAAGCTAATCAATAATTTATGTTTGATTAAATTTACCAAGTGAGGCATCTGAATGATATCTCCATTTACACATAAGTATAGATAAGAAAGTGACCCGCGATTTTCCAACTTTTAGCTTAATTTGCTATAATCTGCAATAGCTTACAGTGAGTTTCTTCTGTTATAAAATCAGTAATTTTATAGAAAACTGCTTTAAAAGTTATAAAATATGTTGATTAAACGAAGTTACAATATACTACATTTTTTTATTTTGGAGTTATCAATGAGTGTTAAAAATGTTTCTCAAATGATGTTTGCTCTGACTTATCCAGTGTCAGTACGCTCATTGTCTGCTAAGGGGGTAAAAATTCGTATTTGCGCAGATCAACAAGAATGCGCGCATTTAGCCAAGAATCATGATTTACTTGAAGTGAAATCTTGTGAAGGAGAGTTTCATGTTTTACCGTGGAAAAAGCGTGGGGTATATGTAAAAGGTTTATTGAAAGCACATATAGTACAATCATGCGTCATTACACTGGAGCCGTTGGAAAATATTCTTCATGAGAATATTGAGATTACGTTTGTTCCTGAAGATTCAAATTTGGTTAAACCAAAAGTATCAAAGGATACAAGGGAATTGCTTTTAGATGCAGATGGACCAGATATACCAGAAGTTTTTTATGGCGATAAAATTGACATAGGTGCAGTTATGGAAGAATTTTTTGAACTATCGATTAATCATTATCCACGCAAAGAAGATGATAATATGAGTTTAGTTAAAAATTCAGAAGAAATTGAACAAAAAACATCACCGTTTTCTGTTTTGAAAGAATGGAAATGATTATAAAATATGTAAAAAACACCTGCTATATGGTTAAAGGGATAATATTTCTGTAAGCCTGTTGTAGTGATAATTTTTGTGATTTGTTAAATAACGAAAAATTTCGGTGTGAATTTAAATATAGGATGTGCAAGTGTGATTAGAATTTCTGTAGATGTCATGGGTGGCGATTATGGCCCAGAGGTTACTATTGAGGGGGCAGCAGTTGCGCAAAAACATTTGCCAAATATTTATTTTTTGTTTTATGGGATAGAAGAGGTTGTTAAGCCAATTTTAAAAAAATATCCTCATTTGGTTGCAGCATCGCAATTTTATAACACAGAAAGTTATACACGTATGGATGAGAAGCCAAGCCAAGCGCTTCGCATTGGACGCGGTAAATCATCAATGTGGCATGCAATTGAAGCTGTAAAAAATGGCGAGGCTGATGCTTGTGTTTCTGCTGGCAATACTGGTGCACTTATGGCAATGTCTCATTTTTGTTTAAAAATGATGGCAGAATCTAACCGTCCTGGAATTGCTGGTATTTGGCCAACTCTTCGTGGGGAGAGTATTGTGCTGGATATTGGTGCAACAATTGGTGCATCTGCTGATCAATTAGTTGATTTAGCGGTTATGGGTGCCGGTATGTTTCGTACTTTATATAATGTTGAAAAACCAAGCGTTGGACTTTTGAATGTAGGTGTTGAAGAGGTAAAAGGCTTGGATGAAATCAAAAAAGCTGGAATAATATTGCGTGAAGTGCAATTAGAAGGGTTAGAATATAAGGGATTTATTGAAGGCAATGACATTGGAAAAGGGGTAGTCGATGTGGTTGTCACTGAGGGGTTTTCCGGTAATATTGCTTTAAAAGTTGCAGAAGGAACTGCACGGCAAATAGCTGGGCTTTTAAATATTGTTATGCGCCGTTCTATTTTTTCGCGCCTTGGATACATTTTGTCTCGAGGTGCTTTCCGTCAACTGAAACAGAAAATAGATCCTGATCGGATTAATGGTGGTGTGCTTTTAGGTTTAAATGGTATTGTTATAAAAAGTCATGGTGGTGTTAATGCTGGCGGTTTTGCTTCTGCTATTCGCATTGGTTATGAAATGGTAAATAATGAACTTTTGAAAAAAATAGTTGAAGATTTACGACACTTTCATGAAAATAAAATGACACTTTGAAAATGATGAAGGTAGAGCTGTCAATTAATACGCAAACAATATGATCGGTATTCGTAGTAGAGATAAAAAATTCTAAGAGAGGGTGAGGACTGTATGATTCGATCAGTTATATGTGGTGTAGGAAGTGCTTTACCAAAAAGAAGTTTATCGAATGATGAGATTACCAAATTTGTTGAGACATCTGATTCGTGGATTGTTCAACGTACAGGAATTCGCCAACGTTACATTGCTGATACAAATGAGACAACTGTTTCTTTAGGGGTAGCAGCTGCACAAGCTGCACTTGAAAATTCAGGCATGACAATAGAAGATATTGATTGTATTATTTTAGCTACTTCAACACCTAACCATACTTTCCCTGCTTCTGCTGTTGAAATTCAACATGCTTTGGGAATGAAGCATGGTTTTGCTTTTGATATTCAAGCTGTTTGTTCTGGTTTTATTTTTGCATTGACAACAGGAGATGTATATTTACGTTGCGGAGCAGCAAAAAGAATCTTAGTAATTGGATCGGAGACATTTTCTCGGATTTTAGATTGGCAAGATCGTACGACATGTGTTTTATTTGGTGATGGTGCAGGTGCAGCTATTTTGGAAGCGCAAGAAGTTGAAGGTAATGTTATTGTTGATAGTGGTATATTGTCTGCAAAATTGCGCTCTAATGGTGCATATGTAGATAAATTATATGTTGATGGTGGTCCTTCAACTACACAAACAACAGGTCATTTACGCATGAAAGGACGAGAGGTTTTTAAACATGCAGTTGGTATGATAACCGATGTGATTGATGATTGTTTTGCAGCTGTTAATATGAATTCTTCTCAATTAAATTGGTTTGTACCTCATCAGGCTAATAGGCGCATTATTGAAGCCTCGGCTAAAAAGCTAGGGATCACATTAGATAAAGTTGTGATGACCGTTGATCAACATGGTAATACGTCTGCAGCGTCAGTACCATTAGCTTTAACAACTGCTGTTCAAGATGGAAGAATTAAAAAGGGAGATCTCGTTATGTTAGAAGCCATGGGGGGGGATTTACCTGGGGGCGATTCTTGTTCGTTGGTAGATTATAGCGGCTTGACCATATTTGAATAAAACGTATAAATCGTTTTGTAACTTTAAATTTTAATAGGTGGTTATGATGACAGGTAAGACAGTAACGCGTGCAGATTTGGCTAGTGCGGTTTGTAGGAAAGTGGGCTTGTCATATACTGAATCGTCAGCTTTGGTTGAGTTGATTTTGGATGAGATTTGCAATTCACTTGTAAAGGATGAAGTGGTTAAATTATCTTCTTTTGCAACTTTTCAGGTCCGTAGTAAAAGTGAACGAATTGGGCGCAATCCCAAAACAGGTATTGAAGCACCTATTCCACCACGGCGTGTGGTAACATTTAAAGCTGCGAATATACTGAAAAAAAGAATTTTAGATGCTCATCGTGCAAAGCAGAAGTAAATCCGTGCAAATAAGCGATATTTTAAATATCTGAGGTTTGATAAAGAATTTAATATGGGTAATTTTTTCTGTTTAAGTAACAGATTTTGTATTAAAATATAATTGAGGATAATCTCTATTTTTGATCAATCTTAGCAAGAAATTTGAACTTATTCAGTTATTATAAAATCATTAGTACAATATTTAAATTTAAATAAGGTATTGCAAAATGGACAAGAGCCCTGATGCTTTTCGGACAATTAGCGAAGTAGCAGAATTACTGGGGCTACCACAGCACGTGTTAAGATTTTGGGAAACACGTTTTGTTCAGATTAAGCCACTAAAGCGTGGTGGTGGAAGGCGTTATTATCGTCCTGTTGATGTTGATTTGCTCAATGGTATTAAACAATTACTTTATGGAAAAGGTTATACTATAAAGGGTGTGCAACGCCTTTTAAAAGAAAATGGCACTTCTTTTGTTATTGCGCTTGGTAATAGCGATCTTGATGACATGAATGTTATAATAGAAAAAGAATGTGCAGAACAAACATCTGAATCTACCAAAATTAATGAATCCACTAAAACTAAGTCAAAAAAGGCAGCGTTTGGACTTTTAGGGTTTATGAAGGGTGAAGAAGAATCTGTTGGTGCTGTTAAAAGCCATCAAGACAAGACTGATAAAGCATTATTACAGGAAACACTCTTCGAATTGATTGAATGTAAACGCATGCTTGATAGAGCACGATAAGCGCTCAACAATTCTAGATTTAATATTGTAATTGCTTTCATTATTGAATATTTATTAAACGGCGTAAATCTGGGGGAGTTGCTTCATTTGAGAGTTGTTTCATCACTTCTTCTATAGATAAAACAGTCTGATCCGTGCTTCCTAAACGGCGCATACTCACACTATTTGTTTCAGATTCACGTTTACCGCATACAAGGATTACAGGGACTTTTTGTAAAGAATGTTCACGTATTTTATAATTAATTTTTTCATTACGAAGGTCTGCTGTGGCTGAAAGGCCAATAGCTTTGAGTTTTTTCGTTATTTTTTCTGCATATTCATTTGCTTCAGATGTGATTGGAGCAACAACAACCTGTTGAGGGGCAAGCCAAAGCGGCATATGTCCAGAAAAATTTTCAATTAATATGCCAAGAAAACGCTCCATTGATCCCAAAATAGCTCTATGAATCATAACAGGCTGACGTTTTTCTGAATCTTTATCAATATAGAATGCTCCAAAACGCTCAGGTAGATTAAAGTCTACTTGTGTTGTTCCACATTGCCATTCGCGACCAATAGCATCTTTCAATGTATATTCAAATTTTGGTCCATAAAATGCACCTTCACCTGGAAGAATGCTTGTTTTAATACGTCCTTCTGATTTTTTCTCAATAGTTTTAAGAACAGATAACATTATATCTTCACAATGGTCCCATAATTCGTCAGAACCGACACGTTTTTCTGGACGCGTTGAAAATTTGAGACTAATTTCTTCAAAACCAAAATCTGCATAAGTTGATAGAATTAAATCATTAATATTAAGACATTCATCAGCTAATTGTTCATCTGTACAAAAAATATGTGCATCATCTTGTGTAAAGCTACGAACGCGCATAAGACCATGTAGAGAACCTGAAGGTTCATAACGATGAACAATACCAAACTCAGCAAGTCTAATAGGTAAATCTCTGTAAGACTTTAAACCATGTTTAAAAATTTGCACATGACCAGGGCAGTTCATGGGTTTGAGAGCGTAAATACATTGATCATCCCAATCATCAGCAGCTGGGGTTGTTTGAAACATATTTTCTTTATACCATCCCCAATGACCTGATATTTCCCAAAGTGATTTATCAAGAACTTGTGGTGCGTTAACTTCGTCATATTTATGATCATCAAGGCGGCGACGCATATAGCTAATTAAATTTTGGAACATTTTCCAACCTTTTGGATGCCAGAAAATCATTCCTGGGCTTTCTTCTTGGAAATGAAATAAATCCATTTCACGCCCTAAGCGGCGATGATCGCGTTTTTCTGCTTCTTCTAGCGTATGGAGATAGGCTTTTAGGTCATTTTCGTTAGCAAATGCTGTACCATAAATTCTCGTTAACATAGGATTATTGGCATCCCCACGCCAATAAGCTCCTGCGACTTTCATTAGTTTGAAGGCATTGCCAATTTGGCCAGTAGATTGCATATGTGGACCACGACAAAGATCAAACCAATCTCCTTGATAATAAACTTTTACGTCTTGATCTTCAGGGATAGCATCAATAATCTCAACCTTATACAATTCGTTTTTTTCAGAAAAAATTTTCTTAGCTTTTTCACGAGACCAAATTTCTTTTCTGAAAGGTTTGTTTCGTTGAATAATTTCACGCATTTTTTTTTCAATAATGGTGAGATCATCTAACGTAAAAGGTTGTTTACGTGCAAAATCATAATAAAAACCATTTTCAATAACGGGGCCAATTGTAACTTGTGTTTCAGGAAACAGTTCCTGTACTGCTTCAGCTAAAACGTGGGCACAATCATGGCGTATCAATTCAAGTGCACGTGGATCGTCGCGAGTGATAATTTCCACTTGTCCAGATTGTTCTAATGGATCTGAAAGGTCTCGGATGATTCCGTTAAGGCTATAGGCAACTGCTTTTTTTGCGAGTGATTTAGAAATAGACTCGGCCAATTCTAAACCTGTCATTTCAGAGGGGTAATCACGTTTTGAACCGTCAGGAAAAGAAAGAAAAATAAGGTCAGACATGAAACACCCCTTTAGTCCAATTCCGCCAACGATTGCGGATGGTTTTGTGAAAATTTAACAATAGCCAGATAGAGTTAGTAGATTAATTTTCTATCAATATGCATAAAAAAAGAAAAGCAATTATTTATCATGTTTAGCAGAAATTTTCCAATAGCGCCAAGGTTTATAGGAGTAATCAAGAGAAGTTGGTACAGGATCAAAACCATATGTTCCAAATGGGCCACAACGTATGATACGAAAAAAGCCCATCCATGCACCAGCCCACAAACCATAGCGTGCAATCGCTTCATAGGCATATTCTGAGCAAGTTGGAAGATGGCGACATTGATTTCCAATCAAACTGGAAAGTGTTATTTGATAAAGACGTATCAACGTAGTACCAAGTAATCGTCCGGGTGTTTTTCGCCAAGGACCTGTATAATTGCGAGTTTGTATTTTTTTTTGTTTGGGCTGTAATTTAACCATTTATTTTTTCTTCAATTTGTTCAATACAATCTACCACTGCATCAAAGGTAAGCATTGTTGAAGCATGGCGTTCTTTATAATCCTTAATGGGTTGCAAACAGGAAAATGCCTCAAATGGAGCTGGGGGAGGAGGGCCATTTTCTGTTAACATATAAAGGATAGTTTCACGTAATGCTTTAAGATCTTGCATTTTTTTGCCAATAATATGATGCGCTAAAATAGAAGATGAAGCCTGTCCAAGTGCGCATGCATATACTTCATGGGCAAAATCTATAACAATATCATTGTCTACTTTTAAATCCACAAGAACTGTTGATCCGCAAAGACGTGCATGTTTTTTTGACGTTGCATCAGGATTATTAAGACGCCCAATTTTACTTATATGGGCAGCATATTCAAGAATTTTATCGCTATAAATGTTGTCCATCATGAGCTGTTGCTTGGAATTTTAAGAGTTTTCACTATTCAAGCTTTTAATTCACTTGCGTAAAGATTATTATAAAATAAATAATGTGTATTAAATTATTTTATACATAATAAGCTGGAGTTTTTTAAATGCATAGTCCTACGAAAGGAATCGCTAAAGATCTTTCTCTATCTGAGAAAAAGCGTCCTAGTTTTAAAGAAGTGGAAGCAGCGGTTCGTACGTTGTTGTTATGGGTAGGGGAAAATCCAGATCGAGAAGGGCTTTTAAATACTCCCAAACGTGTTGCTAAAGTGTATAGTGAACTTTTTTCTGGTTATGATGAATCAGTTGAGGAGATTTTAGGAACAGTTTTTGAAGAAGTTTCAGGTTATAATGAGCCGATAATTATGAAGGATATTAGTTTTTATTCACATTGTGAGCATCATGTTCTTCCAATTGTTGGTAAAGCTCATATCGCCTACCTTCCCGATACAAAAATTGTTGGTCTTTCAAAAATTGCACGTGTCATAGATGTTTTTTCTCGCCGTTTGCAAACACAAGAAGCCATGACAGCTCAAGTGGCTAATGCTCTAAAAACACATCTAAAACCCCGCGGTGTTGCAGTGGTCATTGAAGCTGAACATATGTGCATGGCTATGAGAGGGATACGAAAGCAAGGAGCTACAACAATTACAACAAGTTTTCATGGCTCTTATAAAGAAGATCAAGTTGCGCAGGCTAATTTAATGATGGTACTTCGCCAGTTATGATAAAGTGCGGAGTTTGGCGGTTTGTGTCTAAAATATACTGTGGTAGTTGAGTAAAATAAGTTATAAAAACACGAAAATGGGCTTGTATCGCGCTTTATGATTTGTTAAATCCCCCAAAGTGTAATGTATTTGGCCTCTACCATGTGCGGTCGTGGCGGAATTGGTAGACGCGCAGCGTTGAGGTCGCTGTGGGGCAACCCGTGGAAGTTCGAGTCTTCTCGACCGCACCATTTTATTTATTTAACATGTTGAAATATATAGACTTTTACTTAATTAGATAATTTTAGCCTATCTTTTAGTTTACCCTTTAGAGTTTATACGGTTTTACTTAAATTGTTGTTATTTACAGCGTATTGTCTTTGACAGAAATGCCAAGGTCTCTTTTTTCCATCTTACTGACCTACCTAGCCTTATATGATTTTGGGAATACTCCTTTCATCACCCAATTGCGAATCCTTGTTATTGATATGCTGAAAGCTGTGTACATTCACGTGTCGTGACATATCTATCGCCATCATAAAATATTAATCTAATCTCGTAGCGGTAGAGCTGATTGGTATTGCCGAGCACTTGTGTGCTATTGTTGTAATTAATGGTCAAACACAACGGATGAAAAAGCGATTGAAGCTAGCAGAGATTTTGATTCCAAACATGCCATTATAGCTGAGCTATTTGTAAGTGTTGTTCGTGAAGGAAAAATTTCACAAGAACAAGAAATTTCAGCAGCTGCGGGTATTATTGCTAAAATAGATTTCACTCTTTGGTTTTTGAAATTCTCTTTCAAACAAAGTGATCAATGGCATTAGTGGCACAACACAGCTAATTGATTTTGCCATTGGTGACAGTTCTAGTCGTTAATTTGCTCAAAGAGAGCCGTATCACAACAATCATTCGTGAAAATAGCTATCGCTTATGAGGTAATCGTACGCTTTCATTAGAGATCCAAAATTTGCTTTTATATCAATGTTGAGAACTGCAGATATGATCAATGACGCTATTTTGCATGGGTATAGGGGTTGTTTTGAACATCTCCAAAACTTATATAAACGATATAAATGAAAGTATTAATATCTATTAGCGTGATTTAAAAGCGCAAGGCGTCACATTGAAGGGGATTATTATACTAACACAGAACTTAATAAGCGCTATTGAAAGCAAAAAAAATCTATTTTGATGTCGAATTCCGACCAACAACGTCAACAGAACATATCATGTTTTGTTCACGTATTATCAGTGATTACATAAAGGAGATCTTTTAATGATTGCACCTCCATTACCAAGAGATTTGAAGCGTCTTAATATTTATGTTGATGGGATTCCCTATCGAGAAAAATGTGAAAAGGTTACTTTACCAAGTTTAAAATTCGTCTTTGAATATTTCCGTGGAGGAGGCATGGATGCCCCCATTCCTATTGAGATGGGAATGGAGCCACTCACACTTTCTATGACTATTGCAGATTGTTCTAAAGAACTTCTGGATGCTTTAAGTAAATACGATATTGGTATTTCTCTGCGTGGTACAATGCAAGTACGGGGAACGTCAGAAGAAGGGGTTGCAATCTCTATACGTGGATGTTGCACGGGCTGTAAAGGTAGCTATGATTTTAATAAGCCTACCACAGTGATTGATTATAGGTTGCATTATTTCAAATATGTTCAAAATGACAAGGAAATCGTTGAGATTGATGGTCCCAACATGGTGAGAAAATTCAATGGCGTTGATCAATTAGCAGAATATAGAGAACTTTTAGGATTGTAAAATGATTACAGAACCAAAAATTGAATAATATTCGCTGTTAATTTTTCTATGGGAAGATTACCTATATGTGGAATAACGTGTAACTCTAGTGGAGAAAACCAACGACCGTTTTTGCCTTCATTTTTTAACTCAGCTTTTTTACTCTCAAAAGCTGCTTGAGCAATTTCTTGAAAAACATTGCTTTGCTGCTTTAAAATGCTTTGTTCTCGAAACACAATAGGATCATTGCCACTTTTAAGAATATCGCTATAATGTTTAGCAAGCTCGCGTGCTTCTTTTAAAGAAATTTTTGTAACAGAACCAAGCCCCAACGGCGTTTATTGCGGTAGGTGTAACGAAAAAACCAAGCGCGTGTATTGTCTTTTCGAACATTCAACCACAAACCTGCTCCGTCACAATGCTTGCCCTGAGGAGATGTCTTTATAAACGATGCTGATAGCCTATGAATTGCCCTCACTTAATCCTCTTTCTTGATCACTTTTTAGTCCATTTTTAATTTTTGATATGAGGTTTTTTCTTTAACAATTAATTTTTTTATTGAATGATAAAACGTTATACACAACAGCACGTCTTTGCACCATTTTATATAATTGGATTCATATTGTTAAAGCCTGCTTTGCCTTCTCGTAGTATTATTTATATTCTTTATTATTACTATTTGTATTTTCTTTTATTATTGTGGAAGTGTGGATGAACACAAAAATTCCTTCTTTATCTATTTTTGTTATAATACATTTCTAATAGTAATTCTGTTTAAGTTTGTGAAGAGTCATTTTTTATTATAAACTTAAAGCGTGAGCTCTTTTTTTAATAAGATTGGGTGGTGTTGTAATGAAAATATTTTTAAAATGCGTAATATTTTTTATTTGCACCACTTTGCTCGTAGCGTGTACCAATCAGCGTGCTGTGCTTTGGCATGGGATAAATGCAACACCATCTATGATTGTTACGCAACGAGAAGTTGAAGGTGGATTAATTTCTCCGAAAGCTATTGTTCCAGTGTATGTTGCAACAAGTCGCAGGGCCCAAGACAATTATTCTCAACCTTATGGGGCAGAGCGATCAAATAGAGTGTATTACAATCGCGTTGATGTAGGAATTCCTCAACAGCATATGAAGGGTATCGTTGAAAAAAACGCATATAAACCCAGTCTTGATAAATATTTTACAGCAGTGGCTTTGCAACAATATGACAATAAAGAACGGTTTAAACAGCAATTAAATCTTGCATTAGCCAAAAAGCCAAAAGGAAAAAAAGAAATTTTTCTTTTTATTCATGGTTATAATAATAATTTTGCAGATGGCACATTCCGCACAGCTCAATTTTCTTATGATTATTCTTTAGATACAGTTGCTGTACATTATTCGTGGCCTTCTGCTGGATCCATGCCTTTTTATATTTATGATCGTGATAGTGCTAATTTTGCACGTGACGGGTTAATAGAGCTCTTAACAGTTATCAGTGAAACATCAGCTGATCAAATTTCGGTTATTGCGCATTCTATGGGCAATTTCGTTATCATGGAAGCATTTAGAACTTTAGCTTTGCAGAAAAAGTATAAACCAATTTACCGTATTACAAGCTTCTTAATGGCTGCACCAGATATTGATCTTGATGTATTTGAACGCCAACTTCATGATATTAAAAAATTACCTCATCCAACAGCTATTTTAGTATCTCGCAAGGATAAAGCTCTCGCTTTATCAAGGCGTCTTACGGGTGGGCATGCTCGCGTAGGGGATGGTTCAAGTATTGAAATATTGCGCAAGAATAAAATAGCAGTTTTAGATTTTTCTAATGTTGATGGTGGGGCGCATAGTGTATTTGCATCTTCTCCAACATTAATGGCTCTTTCTAGGGAAGGGTCTTTGGCTTCAGCGATTATGCAGGGTACGGAATTATCACCTGGTCAAGAGATTTTTGCTGATAGTGGTCATATTTTGAAGAAAACAACAGACTTTATTCTTTCTGCACCTATACATCTTTTGTCTCCTTTAACTCATTATTAAATGTGAGGCTTAGAAAGCATAATGTCTACTATAAATGAATTAAGGGCAATATTTTGTAAGTATTTTAGCACTTTTTTTAGAATAGTCTTATAAGGTAAAAGTGAATAGTGGGATAATTTTGTAAAACCAGTCATTAGGTGAGTTTGTGATGGTTACAGAAAAGCACTATGTTAACACATCTACATTAGTTGATTATTTATCCTATTCTGCAGTTAAGCTATTAGATGTTTATGCTATGCTTTTGAAGGTAAAAAAAATAGCAAGGGAAAAAGCCCAGATTTATTGCGTCAAATTGATGTTACTAAAAAGCAGCTAGATGAGATGAGTTATGCTCTTATTTTGGAATATCGCAAGCGTCAAGAACATGAGCGTTTTTTAAAACAAGTTTTAATATCAATTTCTGATCAACTATTTTCATTGAATAATAATTTTAAAGAAACGAGTCGTTTTTTATTTCAAGAAATTAGAACACTTCAATCTCAAATGCAGTGTTTTTGTGAAGGTAGAGAGAAACAATCTCTATTAAATAATCAAGAATCTTCTTGTTCTACGTCAAAAATTGATGAAGTCATTAAACGATTACAAAAAGCACGAGAAAAGCTTTCTTTTGAAAATCCGCATCTCTTTGAAGAGTAAGATTGCATAAAATTAGAACTAAAATGCTTTCTAGATTGAGATTTCTGCTTTGTGATGAAGTTTCAATTTTTTCGGTTACCAAAATAGAAAATACTGATTATAAATAAAACTGTTCTTTTTATTTAGAGATCATTTAATAATGATGGATAATTACTTATAACCTTGAAATTTATAGTGTTATTTTCCCTTAAATTCAATTATTAAAGTATATAATAATACACTATGAATTGAATTCATTATAGTGAATTTGAAAAAATATAAATTATTGTTTGTTAACAGAATAATAAAAAGTAATTATGCTTAAATAAAATTAATATATTATGATAAGTATTTCATTTGTGGATAAAAAATAAATACAATTTAAATGATTATAAAAATATTATAATAAAGTGAGTTTTAACTTATAAAGTACATTTTTGATGAATTATAAACCTACTTATAAACCTACATTGCTATTTATTATACTTATTGTGTGTTTATCAGTAGGTGGTTTGATTTCTACGGATATCTTTTTGCCTGCACTTGGAGATATGCGTTATCATTATCAAGTTACTGAATCTCAAATCCAAAATGCAATAGCGATTTTTTTATTGGCGTTAGCTTCTGGGCAACTAATTTATGGGCCTTTTAGCGATAATTTTGGGCGTAAAAAGACACTTTTATTTGGTTTGTTTTTATGGCTGTTTGCAACACTTGGTATAATTTATACAGATACTCTCCAGGCTTTACTTGTATTGCGTTTTTTGCAAGGTCTTGGAGCTTGTGCAGGGATTGTTTTGAGCCGCGCTATTATCAATGATTTGTTGGATAAAAAAGAAGCAGGGAAACTTTATCTAGTTATTTTTCCGTTTGTGGGGGCATCGCCAGCACTAGCACCGTTCATTGGGGGAATATTATTACAGACTTTTCATTGGCAGGCGACTTTTATCTTTTTAAGTCTTTTTATACTCTTAACTATTGTGTTATGTTGCTTTGTACTGACAGAAACTTTACCTCCTATAAAACGTCAATCTTTTACTACTGTAGGACTCATTAAGAATAGTTTTGGGGTTTTAAAAAATAAACAGTTTCTCTTTTATGCACTTATTCCGTGTTTTGCTTACGTGACTTATTTTGCTTATATCGTAGAATCGCCTTTTTTACTAACAGCTTTAGGTTTGTCGTCCGCCTACATTGGTTATAGTTACATTGGTGTTTCTTTAACTTATATCTTGGGTAATTTAGTAGCGAGAAGGTTTCTCAAGAGAGAGGCTATGGAACAAACTATACGGCGTGGATATATTATTTTGTCATAGGGGGAATGTTGTTTACTTTACAAATATTTGTAAGCCCATGGCCACTTGTGACAAGTTTAATAACTATTTCTATTATTACTTTTGGTAATGGTTTTTTATTGCCGTTGGGAACTGCATTGGCCATTTCATCTCATTCACACGCTGCTGGAGCAGCATCTGGCGTTATGGGAGCTTTGCAATTGGGTAGCGCTGCATTGAGTACCGCAATTATCGGAAAAATATCTGGACATATTCCATGGATTGTAGCAATTTTATTGGCTACATATTGCCTAGTAGGTTTTATCATTTATATTCGAAGAGCGCATTATTTTATGACTTTGGAGATAAAATCGTAAGCTAACTTAAAGGATACAATGGGAAAATTTTTGCTTTGTGAGGAAGTTTCAATTTTTTCGGTTACAAGCAATTTTGAACACGTTTGAGTAATTTAGCTGTTAAATAGGATGTTACGAAGCTTTTTATTTGCAAGAGATTATTAAACACGGAATAAAGGAAGCGGAGGATTATTACTTAGCTTGATAAGTGAAAGAGCGTGTTTGGAATGGAGATGCTTTTTATAACTTTGAGGAGGTGCGGCGTGAGCTTGGCTTGGACGATAGATATGAAAAAAGTTCCCAATTTTTAAAAATAAAGTAAAAAGCACGGCGGATTATAATTTTTATGTCAATACATTGCTCCTCTCGAAAATGTATGTGCAATGGGTAAGTCCAGAGGTCAATTATTAGGTTTATAGAAGCATCATGCAGGAGATTACAGGATACTCTGTAACTTCCTATGATAAGGAGTTTGTTGTGTTAGTTTTGGCTGTTGGATACAGGAAGAATATATATAAAGTTAAGGCAAATGCTTCGACTATTTTAAAATTAACATCATATCTTTGTATCCTCCATTAAAAATATTTAATAATTGATATTATTTACAACTATTAACTTATATTATGGCTCCATCATATCGTATACTCTTTGAATATCTGTACAAAATTGTGGAACCTTTTTAATAATTTCACTATAAGCAGGTGTAGTAATTGCTACATCTATTGTAGACACTAGATCTGCCATTTGCGTTTCTGGGGTCATACCATCAGGAGAAGTAAGAAATTTTTCTGCATACTTAAACATTGGATCTTTAAAATTTTGTGCCGAAATAAAAGCATTTTCTTTCCAATTATAGTCATAGCGTAGTGTACGTATATATGCTGGCAAGTTTGTCCATGACATTTCTTTATTATAATCACCCTGTAATAAATTTGCATAACGCCCACACAGAGTAATAAGTATGTGACGATGTCGTACTAAATGAAATCTTGAAAAGAAGTTATTATAACCACGAGAGTATATATATGCTGATGCTTTTTGCATTTTTTCGTAGTGTTCTAAATTTTTGTATTTTTTACTCACATATTTGTCATAAAGCGCATTATACTGATCTAAATCATTTACATTGGTACATCCAAATATCACTAAGGCGGGTAATAAAACTATAAATTTGACGATACGTATCATGATATTCTCCCCACCTTTTGGTTAATCAGTAATTTTTTACTACCGTATAATCGATTCGTTGAAAGGGAGCAATTTACACTAATTTAGATTGATTGAGATAAAAGTATACTAGATCGTGATTTTTTAGTTGACAGGGGTAAAAGAATACAGTATTTAATGACATTACGATACGAGTTTTATTGTGCCAAAAATTACAGTAACAATACTATTTTTATTTTTTACTATATTGCTAGAAGCCCTGCAAATGCGGGGTTCTTTGTTAAAAATATCAAGTTTATTCGTTTTTATTGATTGACGATTTATTGACCTTCTCTTTGTTCTCGAGAGTGAGGTCTTTTTTATATCTCAATCATTCAAAAGGAATAATCTATGGCATCTAGAGTAGAAAGGGTGAACTTTTGTATAACCACTTTCAAAGATATATAGGTCAAAGAATAAAGAATAGAGAAAACAGAATGACATTCTGTCGTAATTTTTCTACATTTTTCAAAGATTGTGCCGCAATATCTCAACAAAGGCTCCAGAGTTTACTGTATTAAAGATCAATTACAAACGCACGAATGGCAAGGTAAAAATGGACAAGAACGTTACATAACGGGAATTGTCTTGCCGCCATATAAGGGTAAATTAAAGCTACTGTGCAGAGAAAATGATGATGATTTTTGTCAAGAGAAGGCTTTACTCTATGACAAAAGCTCAATTTGTAGCATGGATTGAGCAAAATTCTAAAAAGTTTGAATAAGTTATGAGCGGGCATGTAAAAGATATGCACCTTAGCTCACTAAAGATAACCAGGTGATGTTGCTTGATTATGCCGCACAAATGCGGCATTTTTTTAAACAAAACAAAGAAAGGTATTTTTAAAAATGGCTACAACACAAATAGATATCAATGACCCATTAGCAATTAGCGTTTTTGCTAAGGAGCTCAATACAGAAATTTTAAAAGCATTGCCCATTACACCACTTATGGGAAAGGTAAAAATAGCATCATCCAAGTTGAGGATGAATCAGGAAAAACAGCGGGTGATTCAATCACAATGGATTACTTCATTCTCCCAATCAAGGGTGACAGGCTCATTTAAGGTAGCGTAGTAAAATGTAGGCTCAATGGCAAGGCGTAATAAACCATGACCTATTGCACCCGTTTGTTCTATTCCTTCATCGCGAAGGCTATCATCAAGAAAAGGATCAGCAATCATCCCTTTTTTGGAGACAGGTTCTTTTGAATCAACATTACTCTTAATCTTTTCAAGCTGTAACAACCGATCAAGATCAAGAACACGGTTAAAATAGCGCCACATTTCAGCATAAGGGGCAACACGCGTGCCATTATTATCGACATGTGGATAATCAAGCCAATTGTTTGTGATCGTTGCAAGCGATAAGATATCATCAGGAACACTAGGTGCTATGGGATTGTCTGCTGAAATCCCCTGAATATAAACTACATTTCCTTGAGCATTTAAGCCTATGCGGTCAATACGAGGCAGTTTGTAGGTGTAACTGACAATAATATCTCCACCTTCAGCACCATCTAAGACAGTAATTTCTCGTGCTGTAATCTTATCAGCATTCACCTTTGCACGATAATGATAGGTGACTTCATAAGTGCTACCTGGTTTAGGTTCATCACCGGATAAAGACCAGTCAATCGTATCACCCGTCTTTTTAAAGTCTACGCCTTCTTTAAATTCCTTTTTATCCTGAGTCACCTTAACAAAACTCACAATACTTTTATCGGGAACACCATCACGCCCTGATGCTACTGCACCACGTGTGACATTAGTGGTCTTTTCTTTTGTGAGTAAAATAGAGTGAACAGTTGCGATGGGAAAATAATAAGTTTCAAACGTAAAGCTTGCCTTCTCCGATTTAGTTGCCTTGGCTTTCTTGGATGTAAAGAGATGTGTTTCACTTGGCACTATACCTTCACAGTAGTCTTCTGGCTCTTCATGCCTTAAAGCAGCAAGGCGTTTATGTTTAAAGCCATTAATATTGGCTTCACCTTCTTCTATACTAAATATTTGTTTGCCGTCATTTTGTCCTAAGGCTGTCACCCGACAACCATTGACAATATAATGCCCATGAGCACGGTCATAAGTTGCAATAGCTTGCAAAGCAGGTTCTAACAATGAAGGGGGCTTTTGATCAATCAAAGTACCATCTTGTAAGATATAGACAGGGAAGAAAACACCTTCTTGTTCGTCATTTTCCAAAGCCCATACAAGCTTTGCTGTTTCCCTTGCTGCTCCTGGTTCACCTTCTGCCAATGTGCCTGGAATTTGACCTAATAATTGTGGATCATCTTCATGCGTTATCCATTGTTTTTGAAGCTTTACACCAATCTCCACACGTCCAAGCATGGGAATATTGTTTAAAATGGCTTCTGATACAGGGAAGATATCACCTGCAATAAAGATCTTTCCCTCTGTCAAAGTAACTTTTTTGTTTTCTTGATCAACAAAAGCATCTGCACGCTCAATACGGTCACCTTCTTTGGCCACAAGTCTTCCTAAACGGTCATGACGGCCGCGAATAATGGTTTGAACTTCATTGAGTTCTGCACTTTGAATAAAAGGGCGCTCTCCATAGAATACAACACTTTGTTGCTCGTCTTTACCTACAGATCGGTCAATTGCAAACGGTAAACCGCTTTCATGCTCCATATTAAAACCTCAATAAAATTTTGAATTGTTCACGAATATCTTTACGTAAAGATAGAGAAATAGGGGTTTTAAGAATCTCCACGCCACCGATAAGCTCATCAGGTTTTAACCACAGTTTGCCAGGCGAAATGTGTTTTGCAGGGGTCGCATGAACAAAAATAGAGACAGATGCTGCTTGTTTATTATCAACATCATGAAATTGCGTTCGTGCAGCAAGCAAAACTTTTGTACCCTTTATAAATGGTGTAAAGTGATGACCTGAATGACTGTAAACTCCATCTGAAACTCTTGTCACTTGCTGGACAATGTTACATCTTCGATAACCCAATCAGCTTATCATCGTTATCTCTTAAAGCCAGATAAAGGGTGCGACCTTTAAACCAATCCGCCATCAATATATCGCGCCCATTTTTTTGATCTGATACCCAAGGAACATTTGCTTCATTCCATGGATAATCTAAACTTTTCCAGCTGAACTCATCATCCTCATCATCAACAAAATTCAATAGGTTATGTTCGCTTTTTTGTGCTGAACCCCAAGGGAAATTGGCTCTATCCCATGAGTAATCCAAACCTTCCCAAACGAGCTCTTCTTGATCATCAATCCAATTGCCAATGAGCTTTCCGTCTTCTTCAGTTAAAGTAAGGCTTATTTCTGTAGAACGCCCAAAGGAAAATACTGTGCCACCTTCTGTCGCGCACGCACCACTTTGAGAGTCAAATATGCTGTCATCTAAGCGAGATATATTCCCCTCTACAATGGGGGCGTCATAACCATGAACACCACGCCAGAAATCAGAGCGTAAACATTCAGAAAGCTTGACAATCCCTTCAATGGCTTTAATTTTGTCTGTATCGGGCAATTGATCAAAATAAAGCTGAAATGAATTCCACCATTTTCGCTCTGGCCATGCCTCTACGAAATGTGCACTAAGGTCTAACCATTCAAGCCCTTTATCAATAGCTGCTAAAGATCCACGTACCCGCTGCCACCCAGGTCCCGTTTCAAGCAAAACATAGAAGTCTGGAACATAAGATGTCAGTTCTCCAAGCCCATATTCTTCAACCAACCATGGCAAGAAGCTTGGGTCTATGATATCAAGCTTTGCACGAGAGATAAAATTGATTGAATCTTCAATACTTTTATGAAAGTCACAAGCATCGGCAAGGCGCTTTTCAAATTTTGTTGTGTTTGTTGGAAGTAAGCACCCAAGCATTACTATAGACGACCTTTGAAGTTGAGTGTTACTTTACCAATGGCTAAAACCTCTTCACTGGAGACGGCAGTATCATGCGTAGGGGTAACAGCAATGACTTTCTGCACACCAGGGATCATCAGTTTTGAAATCCACCATGATGAACTCAATTCACGACCAAGGGCTTGCTCTTTCTTCCAAGCTGCCCGTAAATTTGCCTCCATTTGTGTTAAGATCTCTAAAGAAATTTCAGGTAAAAGCCAAACATCTGCTTCTAAATCTAAAACTGTTGTTACTGCAGCGTGAACTTCAATTGTATCATTCGTCATAATCACGCTTTTATCCGTCAGCACTTCTTTGACTCTTTGTAATAAATCCTCACTGGCTGTTCCTTGTTCATTCTTGCCAAAAATAGCCACGTGAATAGTAGGATTTCTCCCTTTTCGATAAATGATCGCATCCTTCACACGGTTATCTGCTGATAAGGCGAAATATCTGTAATAAGGCTCTGTTCCACCCCCTTTACCAGCCCGTACACGAAGCTTAATGCGTTCACGATAACTGTCATCACTTTCACCCTCCAAGCGTTCAACACCATGCCATTGCCCTAAAGCATCAAGAGCTTCCCCCTTGGCAAAGTCAAGAACGGTATTACGTGCAGCCTCATTAATACGCTGCCTTAATAAAAACTCCCTATAACTTGCAACCTCAATGATTTTAACTGCTGGATCACTTTCCAAAGGTGTGTAATTAGGCAAAAGCTGTTTTAAACTCTCAAGAGAGGCAGCACGTATTTCTTCAATAGAAAGCTCTGGAATGATTTCTGGTTTTATGAAATCCTCATTCATCCTATCTGTAATCCTTCCATAGTTATTGGCTTTCCTGAAGGGACGTAAATTCCTTCAAAAGATATGGAAATTTTTCCCTCTTCAACAGAAGTTAAATTCACTTGTTTAAGCTTAAAACGAGGCTCCCATCTATCTAAAGCCTCTGCAACGGCTGCATAAATGGCCACCTTAAAGGTTTCATTGACCGGATCATCAATCAGATCAAGAACACGTGATCCGTAATCACGACGCATAACCCGTGTACCTATCCGCGTCATTAAAATATCCATGATGGACTGACGCAAGTGGTCAAGCCCGATCATGGATTTGCCTGTTTCACAATTCATTCCTATACTCAAATGGGGCCTCCCGTCATAGCACCACCAGGTGTAACACCAGGGTGTTTATGGCCGCTTCCGACGTTAACGCTATTATGTTTTAACCCACTTGACTTAACAGACACCTCACCACCCGCTTTGAGAGAGGTGCCACTACTTGATTTAAGGGACATATGGCTGCCTGACTCAAGGGATGCACTACCACTTGATTTGAGTGACATATCATTGCCTGACTCAAGAGAAACTCCATCACTTGACTTGATAGAAACATCTCCTTGTGCCTCTAGTGTCATGTTTCCATCTGCCTTTAAAGTCATATCACTTTCTGAAATAATCTTTATACCATCCGGAGCGGTGATTTCTAATTCACCCCCTTCACCTTTCATGGAAACGCCATCGGATATCGTTAAAATGAATTTTCCTTCTGACTTAATCGTCAATGAATAAGTGCTTGTCTCATCATCATATTCAATCGTTGTGCCATCAGGGTATATGGTTGTATGGATATTGCCCTTATCAGCTGCTTGATTGGCATCTGTATGAATAGAGCCAATAATCATCCCTTGTGATAAATCACCTGATGTGGAAAGGACAATGACTTGCTCGCCCACATCACGCCCTTCATAGGAACGAGTTTTTCCTGCACGGGCCTGTGTATCTGGAATCCAATCACTTACAATATTACCACTTTGAACACGATAGCGTGCGTTTTTATGATCAACGTGGCTAATCTTGCCTACCATAACCATATTTGCCACACGCCTTTTTAAATCTGTAATTTCGCTATCACGCCGCTCTAACATGGGGAATTTCCAGTGGTTTGATATTGATCCTTATTGTTAAGACCTGTATCGGGATCAAAGCCTACACAAGGCTCAAAAAAGGCAGCATCTTCTTCTTCAGAAGGGATATTGGTTACATAAGTGACTTCAAAGGTTAAAATAGAACCATGCAATGCTAAGGAGCCATTATCACCAAAGGCCATGGCAATGTTTTGTAAGCGACAGTTTTCAACTGTGTTGTTAAGACTAGGATTGCTATGGAAAATCGCTTCAATTTCCCAAGCTAATTGATCAACAAAACGTGCTCCATTTTCTCTTGTGTCATAGCATTCAACATCAACCGTTAAAATACGTCGTCTTGCCCCATAATCGTGCCCATCTTCTATTGTTTCGCTTTGGGTTGATACATTAACAAATGGGTGATCTCCAGTAGAGAAATTAAAGTCTCGCATATTGTAAACTTCATCACCAGCCGATGTCTTGCCAGCTTTAATCAACTCAACAAACGTTTCTCTTATCGTCTCTCGTGGATGCATCTTAAATCCTGTTATATTGTCTAATAGGTAAAAGTACTTTCTGTTAAAATAACAAGACAACGCTGTGTTTGAAATTAAATATCAATTGTATTATATTGTATTACAGTGCAATACAAATGAGTTAGGAGAGACTGTTATGGTTACTAGTCGTATGGTTCAAGCACGTGTCCCAGAAGATATTCAGAATGTAGCTAGTCAGGTCATTCAGGCCTCTGGTTTGTCAGTGAGTGATGTAGTTAGAGTATTGATGACCCGTATCGCGCAAGATAAAGCTATTCCATCAGTGTTGTTTCAACCTAATGCAGAAACATTGGAAGCCTTTGCTGAACTCGAAACAGGTGGTTTAAAAAAGTTTAATTCAGTAGACGAATTATTTGATGATTTGTATGCGGACGATTGAGCGTACTACTATTTTCAAACGTGATTTCAAACGTGAAATGAAAGGAAGGTATCGCCACCTTTTAGAGAGTGATTTGCGCAAAATTATTGAAGCATTAGCCAATGACCAACCGTTAGAACCGCGGCATCATGATCATGCATTAACCGGAAATTGGAGTGATTACCGAGACTGTCATATTCGACCTGATTTGGTATTGATTTATCGTTTAATCAGTCAGGATAGATTGGTTTTGGTACGTCTTGGTTCTCATTCTGAACTTGATTTATGATTGAAGAATCGATCTCCTTTTTGTTTTAAATAATAATTTTTACTTTACATCAGACACAGCGTCCTCACGAAGGATAAGCTTATACATATTTGATTCCGAAGCTTGTACATTTGCGACAGAAAAATTCTCTTGAGAAGCAAGAAGAACAATACGATCTCCTAGTTCAGGAAGCACGCCTCCAATATCATTGATGCAAACATCAAGTTCTTTTCTTGGGATTGTTGTTTTTACTCTTCCCCAGCTTCTGGCTCTGCATGCTTAATGCTATAAATCGCTATGATATGAAAAGATTGCCCTGTTTTCTTTCGTGTATAGATAACGGGCTGCCCAAAAGTGTCGCGTACATCTTCAATCATTTGACTGAGCAGCCCATACCATTGCATTTTATTGTGCTTTCACTACTGCTTTGAAGAGCATTTCAGGACGCGCGCAAATGAAGAGTGGATAACTGTATACTTCAGCTCTCACCCACGCGTCATTATCGCGATCTATAACAAGTGTAGGATAAAGAGGTTTACCGACTGTATTAACAACCTTCCAACTTTCACCTGGAGCAAATGTTTTTTGGAATACACCAGGCACATTAACAGGAACAAATTGACATTCATCAGGCTTAATACCTATGCTTCGTTTTGTCTTGGATTTAGTATTCATATTATAATCATGAATGTTGCAGTAATTAACAAACGTCGCACCAGCAAAATCAAAACTTCCAAAGCTTCCTAATTCAATAGCTCCAGGCGTTGCGATACCTGCTGTACTATTTAATGTTTGTGCTAAAGATGTGTTGAGATAAGTTTCACGAATTGTTTTGTGATTTTTTAACTTGAAAAAGAATTCATCTCCACAAAACCCAATAATTCGTGAACGAGTGGAAAATGTATTGCCTGAAGCTTTAACCATCTTGATGCGAATTTGATTAACCATATAAGAAACATCGGTTGTGTCCTCATTTAGTTTAAAATCAATAGGCTCTGGTGGTGTGATCCCCCATTCCTTATACCAATCATAAAGCACTGATCCATCAGCATCGAGAACAATACCTTGGATAGCTCCAAGCTGCATATTTTCCCAAGTCAGTTCAATTTCCTCAATCAGCTTCTTTTGCCTTTTAGCGATAAATTTCATCGCTGTTTCAAGCTGATCTTCTGTACCAAATTCTCGCCGATCTTGAATTTCTTCCGCCTTTATTGTGTCGCTTTTAGCAATACGTGTTGTTGGAAAAAACCGAACGTTGCGACTATCTCTACCTGCTTCTATTAAAGGTGAGCCGCGTTCACTTGTTGGAATGAGTGATAATTTGTTGTCACGTCTCTCAATGCCAACTGTTGTCTTGTTTGTCTCAACTTCCTCAAAAAGGTTAAGTGAACCAATCAGATCAGGTTTAAACGCGTAATTCTCAATCGCTTTCATCATTGTTGCCATTGAGAATGCGTTGTGATTAAAAAAACTTATATCCATATTTGTATGTCTCCTATCGCAATAGAATGTTATTTTTTTCTAAGATCTGAATGGCAGTTTCCTTTTTCTTTTCGTCAATTTTGTCAGGCCATATCAGTTCAGATTTTTTTACTGTGCATAAACGCACTGTAATCGTTGCACGTTGATCGCTTTGTGATACATCAACATTGGCATAAGAAATTCCCGCTGGAATTTCACTGCCATCTGATGCATCAGGATTAAACGGCACATATTTACCCGTTGATGTCACAAGCCCCATGACGGTTCCCGCTACAACTTCATCTCCTTGTGCAAAGATTACTTCCTCGTTTGACATGTCAGGATCATAACGCCCAAGATAAGCGCTATTACGAGGGCCTTCATAAAAAACTTTACTCATTGTATTGTGCTCCAAACTTTATCCCATTTTGCATAAATATTTGCTTGAGTGTTTCCTTCCGGATGGGGTGCATAAGGCGATACGGCTAAAGCCTCGCTTTGTGACGTAGCATTAGCTAGAATAATGCTCTTTGCTTCCTCTAAACTCATACCATCTTGAATAGCTTGTGCAGCATTAAAAGAAACACCTAGACGCTGAGCTTGCTTTTCCAGAGTCATAAAGCTCTGAGCACGCTTTCTTTCTTGTTCAAGTGCCGCTTGAATACCTGCATCCTTGTCTTCATTAAAGACCTCAGCGTTAACACCAATGTCAACAGCGCTTACTTCTGCAGAAGCTTCAATTTTTTCGCTTTCCTCTCCTGCAGATGATTGTACAGAAAGCTCACCATCATCTTTGGCGCGATATCTTGTCCGTAATAGATTCACCATATATTTAATTCCTTTGTTTGATTTCATATTCATGATTATTGAATGGAAGCGGTTAGAGCTTCCAAAGCTTGTGCAAATGTGCCTTGCGCATCTGCTAACCCAAGCTCTACAGCTTGGGTGCCTATAAATGTCTCTGCTTTCGTGTCGCGGATCGCTTGAGCACTTGTAGGTCTGTTTTGTGCAACTAAATCGACAAACATGTCATAGAGAAGCGCACAATCTGCTTGCATCTTTTCAAGGGCTTTATCAGCCAATGGCTCGTGAGGATTACCGTGAACTTTGTGATCTCCTTCATAGACAAAAGTCCATTTATATCCGTCCATTTCATCAGCACGGGACTGATCAAGGTGAGCACACACAACCCCAATTGATCCAACAATACCCGTGCGTGCAACCCAAATTTGAGAAGCCGCACAAGCAATGGCATAAGCTGCTGAACAGGCCATTTCATTAGCATGTGCCCAGATGGGTTTATTGTATTCTTGTGAAAGCGCACGAAACGCGTCAACTAAATCAAAAACACCACCTGCTTCGCCGCCGCCACTATCAATATCCAGTAAAATTGCACGAACATCAGGTTGCCCAATGGCTTCTTGAAAAGCCTCGCGCAGACCATTGTAAGAAGTTAATCCTGACGCAGCACTAAGCCACGCACCACGACGCACAAGCGTGCCATGAACCGGAAGAATAGCGACATGATTTTTAACCACATAAGTTTCTGGAGGAGCTTGAAAGATAGAATCCTCTTGAGAAAATGCCCCAGGGGAAAATTTATTTCCCTCAAAAAGGCGTGGTGTCATTAAATTGAGAATGACATCAAACTTTGTAGGGGCGAGCATATGCGGTACATTAAAAAGTCGTGAAACCAAAAAGGGCATATCAATGTTATTCTTCATCTTCATGCGCTTTATTGTTGTGATCATTTTCATCGGGTTCGTCAGTGTTACTCAAACCAGTAGAAAAATCTTCACCATCTGTGTCGAATGATAATCCTCGTGCTTGTGCGTCTTTTTGCTCTTCTTCAAATTCTGCATGAATGGTATCAATATCAAAACCACGCTCAGCAAGTGCCATGCGTCGTGTTTTTAAACCTGCTCGGATTTCTTCTTTCTCAGCTGAGATGTCTTTGTTTGGATCAATCATCTCAAGTGGTGGCGCAAAGCTTTCACATTGGATCCATGGTAAAGGATTTTCTTCCCATCCTGGCAACTCAACACACCCAGCAAGCACGGCTAGTTGGACAAAGCGTTCCCAAATAACGCGATTGAATTGAAAAGCGATGATGTTTTCACGCCATTGTTTGATGTGACGTCTAAACTGAATAATGGATGTGCGTACGTTAGAAAAGTTACCTCGTGTTACATCACCTGTAACAATGGCATAAGGTATATTTAAAGCTGCACTAATTTTTAAATTATTGCGATATTGAAAGGCTTCATAAGAACCTCCAACTTCTACAGGATTGGAGAATGTAATTTGTCTATTGCCATCCACGACATTGATTGATCCTGGCGTCATTGGCAAGTCGGGAAGTGTTTGTGAAGGAGGTTCGGATTTATTTTCACCATGATTGTCTGGCGCTATCGTCTCACCAGAGTCTGATCCTGTGATAAAGACAGCAAAAAGAGCAGCGGTTCTTTTTCTCTCAAGTTCTGCATCATCATAACTTTCAAGTTGAAAGATCTTCGTCATACAGCGCGTGACTTTGGGGCATCCACGCAGTTGTCCTGCAGTGCGGCGATCTTTAATATGAATAACCAATTCAGCAGGCACTCTAATGCGTTCTTGACCTGTAAATACCTGAGTTATCTGAGGATCATCGTGAGGGTGACGTTTCCAAAAATGATAAGCGACACGCTTACCCTTTGCATTAAATTCAATTCCCATACGAATGGTGTTGCCTTTAGTTTCTGCTGGTCCGTTATAGGTTAAGTCCAGCATTTCTGAAGGGTAAATTTGTAATTGAAGTGGTACACGTGAGCGCTCATAAAAGTCGGTATAGTGTAGTCTTACAAAACACTCACCAGTTAAAAAAACCTCACGAGCAATTGTTGCTTGAAGACCATAAAAATTAGCATCTTCATCATAATCAGCTTCATCGACCCATTGCCACCAAAGATCAAGAAGCTTTTTCTTTTCTTCCTGAAACCCTTCAATTCTAGGGTAGGGCTTAATCCCATCACTTACTGCTGCTGAAACCCATTCTTCCGTTGCAGATCCGTAAAGGGGTTCATTATCGTAAAGCCATCTTGAACGAGCAACAATTGTATCGCCACATTCTTCAATAGCTTTATTGATGTGTTTTTTTGCAGGGTCAAATCCATTTAATCGACGGCTACGGCTTGCGGCTTCAAAATGTGGGTTATGATTGATTTGATTTACAAGAGAAGACATCATTAATAACCTCGTGATGTGTTAAGATAAAAAGAGTAGAAAGGGTATAAAGGCTTGTACCCTTCAAGAATTGCTATTTCCTCAGCCAGCATTGTAAGGGCTTTGCGTATATCTTCAGTAGAACGATGATTGACTTGCTTATCACCGTGACGGACAGATTGTGCTCCTGAATAAAGTGCGTTTTCCAATTGCTCGCGTCGTTTTTTAAGCTGTGCAAGTCTTTCGTATTTCCAGTTCACTTGGTTTGATTTTTCGTACATAAATTACTCCCTATTCCCTTGCATGTAAGCACTGATCGATGTTCTGATAAATTGCTTTTCAGGTTCTGGTTTTAGTCTTTTTGGGTAGTATGAATCTGTTGAAGGGCTTTCAATGTTTTTCAAGCGCTCTTCTAAGATGTCGACTTCTTTATTGAGATTAAGTCCCGCTAAAATCAGACCCTGTAAGGCAGCATAAGCATAAACCCTACAGTCGAGAGCCTCGTTTCTTGCTGTGTCACTTTTATGCCATTCCATTCGCTGATGGCCTTTAAAATATTTGACCACCTTTTTTCAGCAGTCAGCTGCTCAAAATATTCTCGATCAAGGTTTTTATGAAAGTGCGTTGCACCAGCTCCTGACGCTTCAGGACCTGAATTTTTAAAGCGACTTGTGATGGTATTTTTTGCTGAATCAACACCAACGATATATAAATTAATTTGTCCTTTGTTATTTTTACTGGGGCGACGTGGCCATACAGGGCGTGGTCCTGCTTGTCCTTTAATGCCCCAGATACGCTTTCCTTCACGAGGACGCACATAATTGTAAACGTCTTGTGTATGGTTGCCTCCTGTATCAATACAAGCTGCTGCTATTTGTATCCCGTCTTTGAAACCAGGATGTGGCCATCGTTTTTGAAGATACTCATCCAACTGATCCCAAACGTCTAGAGAAGAGGGATTACCCGGTAGAACTTGATAATCAATATTCCAACTTTCTTCATCACGCCCCCAGCCCACAACTTCAAGCTCTAAGCGATCATTTTGTACATCAATACCCGCTGTAAGGAGGACTACTTGAGCAGGGGCAAGAGGATAGTCTTCACGTTGTGCATACAAGCTATCCGGATCAATGACTTCTCCTGATTTATCTTCCCATGGTTCACCTAGAACAGTATTGACAAAAGCCTGTAAACGCGCAGGATCATTTTTCACCTTTAAAAATTTGCGTACACACTCTTTCCATGTTCTCCAAGGTGAATACAGTGCTGAAATATGGTAAGAGCGCAAACCAGGCTCGCTTGGCTCTTGTGTTGGTATCCAACAAGCCCCCCTTTCTTCAGACAATAAATCTTCTTTACGATGTTCAGCATGTTCATGACCACAATGCGCACAAACAAACACAGCTTTTTCAGGAGCCCCTTTTGGCCATTTAATTTGCGACCAAACAATGGGCTGAAGCGTACCACATCCATCACAAGGCACATTGTAATATCTCTGATCTCCTAAGACAAAATCTTGAGCTATACGACTTATGTCACGATGAGTTGGTGTTGATAATTTAAAAATCTTGCGTTTGACAAAAGACGAGGTGCGTTCTTCAGCAAGAGTTAATGGGTCACCATCTCTATCAACACTCAGCGGATAGGCGTCAACTTCATCAAGGACCAAATAACGAACAGGCATCGATCGCAAACTAGCAGCACTGTTTGCTCCTGTAAGCATCAATGTTCCACCATCAAATTCTTTCGAGAACATTGTATTCCCCTTGTCTCTAGCGCGGGCAGGGGAGATACGTTCGCTTAATGCAGGGCTAGCTTCAATCATAGGGTCAAGACGGTTCTTAGACACTCTCTTAGCCAGATCAACTGTAGGCATCACATAAAGAGCAGGGCCAGGACTATGATGAATAGCATAACCACAAAAGTTTAACGCAGCCTCTGACATACCAATCTGCGCACCTTTCATTACTACCGTTGTTTCAACTGGTACGTAAGAGGAAAGATTGTCCATGATTTCCCGTAAATAAGGGGTGCGTTTAGTTCTCCATAATCCAGGTTCAGCACTGGCTACTGTATTCAAATAACGGTTTTTATCTGCCCATTGTGAAACTGTATAGGGAGGATCTGGTTTACGTGCTTCATTGGCAATTAAAAAAACTTCCTTAATTACTGTATCAATCACTTTTCTCCTCCTTATGATCGGGATGGTTTTGATCATGAAAAGGAAGAGGAATATCAACTGCCTCCTGTAAAGCTTCTCGTATATAGTAATCAATGGTACCAATGAGGCTTGCAGTATCACAATCGACCTGAGCTGCAATACGCGCACCGTAACGATGAGGAAAATGCAACATGGCATCACGGTGGGTTCTTGCAAAACAACTTACCGCCTTCTTCATTTCTTCACGATCAACAGTTGTCTCTCGTAACTGCTCAAGAGCAATTTTTTCTCTTTCAAGAGCAACTTGCATTCTCTTGAGTTTTATCTCGTATTCGTTAGCTCCTTCTATAGAATCCTGCTTTGTTTTTGTGCGAGGTTTTCCATCATCGCCTACAATATAGGCTTGCTTGGTGGGATTCTCATTCCATAGAACAGTGGCTAATTCTTCATTGATAGAACCGTCATCATAAATGGCTTCATCAAACTTTCCCGTTTTAAAACGAGCAACAACTGCATTAGGATAAACACCCATCTTCTTCGCAAAAGCACGAATCGACAGTCCTTGTCTGTTCTTTTTATTCATAATCTTCCGTGATTGAACGTTATGGTTTAAAAGCTATCTCACCATGGAAGGAAGATAGCGTATGATAATTGTTATTTTCCAATAATTTATGTGTACAATGTACAGTCATTTAAAAATTCTGTCGCTAGCGATATGTTGCGCTTGATTGCCCCGCAACACACGTACCCCACTGGAAAGTACCTTTTAAAAACTTTTCTTCCGATAATTTGGTTTGAAACATTAAAATCATCATATTGTTTGTATATAATTGGTATAGTTTAAGAGCGTGGGCCTTTTGATTGACCATATATTCTTGCCGAGCAATTTGGCTCTGTATATTTTTGGTTAGCCTCTCACGTGCATGGTGTTCAATAGAACTTGAGATCTTTGGTTTAGACATGACATAAGCAATCGAGGTGCCTTCTTGTTTTGCAATTGGGAACCTATCTCCAGAGGTTCTTGTAAAGACGTGTCCTCCCATCTTTAGATTGACACGCTCTGGAAATTTTCCTCCCCGAATAAAACCATGGGGCATAATTTCTCTTTTGCCGAAGATTTTATAAATCACGCCACGTTTCGTTTCCCTTGCCTTAAAAATCTTAAGAGGCAATAGCGAAGCTGAACCAATGATATCCGTTTCAAGAAATTTTGCTGTGGCTTTGCCGCTAATATAAATACCTTTCTTAACGCGCTTTGGTGGAATTGAAGCATCCTCTGCAACTTTCTTTTCAGCAAAACGTTCAACCTGCTTTGCTGTGCTATTAATGGCATTACGCAAAGCCCAATGAAGACGCGGTGCTTGAAGACTAGTAAAAGTATTTTCTGCTTGTTGCAGATACCACTTGGCATGGATCTTTAACCCCAAAACCTAAGCCTTTTTAGTGTAGAGTTTTTTGAGTATTTTCGACTTCTCTCATTTCCAATTTTGGAAGATGACGAACAATTTTCATTGTTTCTAGACTTACAGTAATTACCCGTTGAAACAATTCTAAGGGGTAAGCAGGTCTTTTTCCTGCTGTCGCTCATAAAGCTGGAATGTATCGGTTAAACAAAGCCCCTCAAATGGCACATAATCTCCACCCATAATGCTATGATATGTGGCTTCAATATTAATGCCCGCGACATAGTATGCTAACGGTACTATTTCATTGGCATAAATCTCATGACGGAACTTATATTCCATCTCCTCTTTTTTAATCAGTCCAGATTGTAAAAGTCGTGTGATAAAAGTTCCCGTTCCCGTAAACGGGTCCATAATCTTAACACCAGGTGAACCAAGTGTTTTGCCAAATTCAGTTTGTAATACCTCATTAACTGAATTAATAATAAAATCGACCACTTCAGTAGGAGTATAGACAATACCTAGTTTTTGAGCAGTGAGTGGAAAAGCATAACGAAAAAACTTCTCATAAATCTCTAAAATCAAGTTTTGCTTTTCTTGTGGATCAGTAATTCCACTGGCCCGTAATTTTACACCAGCGTAAAAGCTCTCAAGATCTTTGGATTCTTGCTCAAAGTTAGCTTTCTTAAGCGCATCAAGAACACACTGTATAGCACGTGATACAGGATTTTCACGAGTAAATTGATACCCTTCAAACAACACTTCAAATACAGGAAGCATGATAATATGCTGTGCAAGCATTTCAATCGCATCGCCTTCTGTAGTCGTGTTATTTAAATCATCACGCAATTTTGCTAAGAAACTGTCAAAGGCTTGCCGTACTTCAGTATTTGGCTCTGCTAAAATGCTTGTTAAGCGCGTGATATAATTTTGAGCAGTCTCAGCAAAGCGTTCAACTTGCTTTGCATGGCTATTTGATTTCACAGTTTAAGCTTTCTTTGTCGCACGCGTTGTGGATTTAGAAGTTTTTGCTTTTGGAGATTGTTCGTCGGATTCTATAGACGTTTGCTCAACATCTTGAGTGTCTACATTTACAGAGACTTCTTGCTCATTAGGCTCTTTTTGAGATTGTTTGTCAGATTCTATAGACGTTTGTGTAATCTGCTCAACAACCTGTGTAACTTCTACAGAAACCTCTTGCTCATTAGGTTTAGGTTTTTCATTAACGTTTTGTGATAGCCATTCTTGATAAACTTTGGCAGCACCGGCGCGTTTAAGACGACAGTAAACCTGATAAGAAACCTCAACGAATGGCTCACTTTTTGTGGAAGGCTCAAAACGAACGGTTGTTTTGTTATCACCAAGAACACACATAGGTTTTGTGATAACTACTTGTACTTTTCCCATAATTATTCCTTTGGAGAGATTGAGACATAAAAAAGACCTCACTCTCAGGAGGAAAGAAGAGTGAGGTCAATAAGTGTATGTCAATAAATAGGAGTGACTAAATTTGAGTTGTTTAATAAAAAACCCTGCATTTGCAGGGCTTTTAACAACAAAACTCAAAAGAAAAATTTACATAAATCTGTAATTTTAGGCGCAATAAAACTAACGCCGCAGTGTCATTAAATACTATTTATATCCCCATGTCAACTAAAAAATCATAATCTGGTATTTTTTATTTCAATCAACCTAAATATGGTACTTTCTAAGCGCAAATGGTTATTTTAGTTTTTATATATATTTTTTCTATGTCCCACAGCCAAAACCAAGACCAAAAGCTCTTTATCGTGGAGATCACATAATATCCTATAATCTCCCACACGATATCTCCACAAGCCTGATAATGGACCTCTTAAAGGTTTACCCACTACACGCACATCTTCAAGGACGGCAATGTGCTTATCTAAAAAATCAACAATCCGGCGCGCTTCTCTTTTATCACATTTTTTTAAAAAATTGAGAGCTTTTTTTTCATATTTAATCGTCCAAACCAAGCTCTTTCCTCACCTCTTCAGAGCTATAAAAAGTAGCATCTCCCTTTCGAACACGTTCTCTTACTTGTGAAGCTAAATAATAATCCTCAGCTTCCTCTATTCCCTGTTCAATAATCTCACGCAAATAAAAAGACTTTGTACGTCCTGTTTTAAGGGCTAAATTATTCAAACGCGTTTCAAGATCACTTGGCAATCGAATAGATATTGTCATAGCATATTCCTCACCTCTTGTGTTCATTGTAATACAAGTATAACGCATTGTACAGAAAAACGTTTTACGTCATGTCTTTTTTTTCGAAAGTTTGTGTATCTTATTTTAACGCTTTTGCGAAAAATATTTCTGAAGAGCATTGAGAGCCATGCGTAGAGAACTGACAAGGTATGGCAGTTGTTGATCTTCAATAACGATATACTGTAACGCAGCGTGAAGGTTATACTGACGATATAACCCTTGTGCTTCTCTGATAACCTCTTGCATCGCTTTATAACGATCAGTTGCTATTTCAGCCCATCTCTCAAGACTGTCTTGATCGTGACTAGGATTTACATCGTCATAGACTACTCCCGGAAATCCTTTCGCACACCGATAATCGTTTAACACTCGAATATACTGTTGTGATGCATCGTACTGATCTTGATTAATCTTTTTTTCCAATAAATATAACCGCCCTACATAAGTGCCAATAAGCGGATTTTTCGCATCTTGAATACTCGCCCCATAACGCTTGGCACGCATTTCAAGTGTCTGTTGATATGAAGATTTATCAGGCTTTTTTGCACGTGAAATACGTCCATTGGGTTCTCTTATTTGACCTTCTATTCTAGGTCTTCCCCGTTTCTTACGTTTCTTCATAAGAAAACCTCCTGATTAAAACGAGATGTTGTCATCCAAAGTCGTTTCTAAATATTCTCGATCACCGCTCTCCCATGCCATTATTTGCTTTTGAACACTATCAAGGATTTTCAGTTCACCTTTATATTGCGGTAAGACAATTTCTGTTGTGTAGTGTGTTTGTCCGCTTTTATCTTCCCATTTACGCGTCTGTAATTGACCTTCAACATAAACCTTGGAACCTTTATTTAGATACTGAAGTGCAACCTTTGCAAAATGCGGATTAAAAACCACTATAGAATGCCATTCTGTTTTATTTATTCTTTGAGAAGTTGTTTTATCTACATAGCTTTGAGAAGTGCCTATACGAAAGTTCACCACCTCTGCACCAGATGGCATTGTTCTGCTTTCGGGATCGGCACCGAGATTGCCAATTAAAGTTACTTTATTAAGCATGTTTTTTATCTTTTCTAAGGAAAATAATTGAAATGAAATACGGATATGAAAAGCTGCTTTTACTATAGCATGACACAGTGCATTTTTCCAAAGAAAAAACAGCATAAATAACTGAAAATAAACATTTTATTGTTTATTTTATCCGTGCATAAATGCTTTTTTGTGCTATAATTTCATTTGTTTGCTTTTAAGCAAATCATAAACCAGCGCAATCAACTTTTTTTAAACAGAAAACGCATTGCAATTACTTGTTTTGAAGAAAATGTAGCCATGTGTCACAGAGAACAAATTGCACTCACTCTCTCTAAACTACCTCAGTGGAAATTTAAAATAAAACATATTTGATAATTAAGAAAATTTCTCTGTCATCAAATAGAAATTATGTTTGACATTGTAACAACTGTATCCTATAAGTTACATATGTTTACAGTGTACAAGACAAAATATTTCATACAGTGGCTAGATTCTTTAAAAGATGAGATTGCACAAGCGCATATTGTAACACGGATAGCAAGGATAGAAACGGGGCTTTTGGGCAATGTAAAATTCTTTCATGGCATTGGGGAATTAAAAATAAATCATGGCCCTGGCTATCGGGTTTATTTTATAAAACAAGGGCAAGAAATTATTCTACTTCTTAATGGTGGTGATAAATCTACCCAACAAAAGGATATCGAAAAAGCCCTGCGAATAGTAAAGGAACTCAAACATGGAAATCACTAAATTTGATACAAGTGAGTATTTTAAAACTCCTGAAGCTCAACAAATTCTTTTACAAGACGCTCTTGAAACTAAAAATAGTCAGTATCTTGCTCATGTTCTTGGGATAATAGCAAAAAACCAAGGAATGAGTAAAATTGCTAAAAACGCTGGATTGTCAAGAGAATCTCTTTATCGCTCTTTAAGCGACAAAGGTGATCCTAAACTCTCAACCTTTCTTAATGTTTTGAGTGCTTTAAATTTGCAAATTAGCCTAACACCCATTCAAAATGAAGAACATACATCTTTAGAAAAAGCTTAAAGAACCTCTCCCCACCTTTAGAAGATGGGAAGGGGAAGGTGGTTTATTTCACAGTTGATAAGATACTTCATCCGAACATGGGCTATAAGCTTTCAACAAAGGATCCAATGTTCGGGGAAGTTCTGAATTGCCAAAATCTGTAAGAATTGCCAAAATCTTGAGAGTATCTGGAGTCTCACTTTGAAGCTTTGCAATTAAAGCCTTTTCTACTACAATCATAATTTTAACCAGAGTCCTACAGTCATCTATTTCAATATTCTCACGATCGGCAAACTGAAACAAAGTCATCCACAAATCACATAAAAAATCGACACTGTTACTCATTGCACACCTCCATGGAATTGTTCTCTTAGGCATGCCAATCCTTTGACTGTGATTTTTGCACTGGAAACGCTCATTTTTGTTCCGTCTGATTTTTGAATGGTGTGGATTACACAATCCATCAGTCCTTTCCTAATTTTATCCTGATAAGGTAACATGGGTCCACCCGGAAAATTACGATAAGCCCACTTATGAAACTGTAAGTGCTTAGTAAAATCTGTGGGACGTACATCTAACATCTTTGCAGCTTCATATAAAGCAAACAGGCCGTCAGACCGTTTTAAATGTTCAAGTGCTTCTGCTTTTGGTTTAAGTGTTTTAACTTCAGTTCTTAAATCTTCCAATTGTGTAATGCTCTCTAAAAGCAGTTGCCTAATTGTGAGAGGATTCTGTAAAGCATTTGCGAGGTCTAGTTGGGAATTTCCTCCTTGTTTTTCCAATTCTTGCCAGCGGTCTATAATTTTAGCTCGTAATGTTGTGCTGTAACCTGATACAAGAATTAAACATTCACGTTTTGGAAGATAATAGCAGGGGCGACTTTCCCCTTTTTTATCAAAGTAATTGCCCATCAAACTAACCGCCCCAAATTTGGGGGCGTTAAGTTCTTCAAGCATTTTCTTGATATCACGCATAACGTGGTCATGCCTTTTACCACATAATTCAGCAATTTCATGGCTAGACATAGTTTGAACCGTCGCACTGTTAGCAGTGCTTTCTTTTATTTCTATGAGAGTGTTCATATTTTTTCACCTAGTTGTAATAAACGTTTTTGATTGACACTCAAAAAGAGTGCCGGGTGCTCAAAAACACGGCAACTAGCCCGTCGTTATGCTTTCCCCATAAAGGGTATTGTATAGCATAACTACACCCGACAAGATCACTATACGTCATACGCATACAATGAGTCAAAGCCTTTAATATGTGCGGAAGACTGATTATTTCGGCAACCAATCCGCTAGTTGTTTTAAGGTGTTTTTGAAGCACCTGATTCGCATATAGACGTATTCCTGCTATGTTGTCAATAGATAAAAGCAATTGTCTAATTGTGAGAGGATTCTGTAAAGCATTTGCGAGATTTAAAGGCTGTTTTGCTTTCCGTTCGCATTCAATGAAGTACTGACGGGCTTGTTTACCTTTCTTGTTATTCTCAACCATAGACAGCTCTTTTGCTACACTTAAGGTGAGATGATATTCTTTTAATACCACATTTTTACGTTTCCCAATTTTGGGAAGCGTTATAATATAGTCTTTTCCTTCTTCAAATTCATACTGATTAATGCGGTTTGTAATCCAATCCGCAAACTTTTTGCCGACTTCCAAAAAAGCGTGTAAGTCACGTGCATTGACTGTTTGAACAGTTTCCTGTCCAACAGTTTGTTCTGATATTGTTATGAGAGTGTTCATAATGAACTCCTATGCAGTTAAATGTTTGTTAATGACACCCAGAAGGGCGCCGGGTGTTAACAAACACGGTGCATAGTCCGTCGTTATGCTTTTCCCATGAGGGTATTGTATAGCATAACCACACCCGACGAGGTCACTATACGCTACACGCATACAATGAGTCAAAGCCTTTAATTTACGGAAAAAAGACTGTCTCGGCAATCTATCCGCTATGCACTTAAGGTGTTTGTTAAGCACCTGATTCGCATATATAAACGCTTCCGTGATTTTGTCAAACAAAAAATTCACCGCACTTAGTTAAGTAAGGGGGTTTCGCTAAAATTTTAGCGAAAGTCATATCCTTCCTTTGTTTAATAGACATACGGCCGCCTCTGCCTTTGCTCCCCAAAATGGGGGAGCAAACAAAGTCTTGATTTTCAACAAATTCAAATTGATTAATACGTTCAGTAATCTAATCTGCAAAATCACTCCCCTCAATTTTGAGTTCAGTACTTTAATTCTTCAAAGCCATTTACTCTAAAGAAAGTGGACAGTATTTAACCTAAGTAATCCTACAAAGATGTTTATGAAGATGTACATTTTAAGGTAAATAGTGCACACGAAAATCACAAAAAAGTACCACAACAAAACATCCCAATAAAAATGAAATTCCCATTTGGAATCCCAAGAGAAAAAAGGCAAAACAACTTCTTGTTTGAGATTGTTTGGAAAAATTAATAAAAGAAGTGCGATAACAGCTATGTGCAAAAAATTATGCAAATATTTTTGCAAATAATCTGTTACAATGTTCAAATCTGTTGTTTTTTCATATTGATGTTTAGGGTTGTGATACAATTCTGAAGCAAGTTTGGAATTAAAGAAGGCTGCCATAAAAATCATGGTTATCAAAATAGCAAGCGATGAAAACATTAAAACAGCTTGAATAAATTCGGTGTTTTTTCTATTTGTAAAAACTGCAACACCGCAAATCCTATGCTGTATGTTACTACAGTTCTAATCTTTTTAAACATATCCAATTGTCCCGATTTTTGCATCTGTTCTACTTTTCTCAAATTAGCCCCGTACAGAGCGTTTTATGTTCCCGATGTGGAATTCATTAAAAAACTTCCAAATCTTTCTCTAAGGTGCGTTTTTGTTGATTTAAATGCATATCTAATCCAAAAATGATCAGCACTTTTCTCTATTTTGCTGTTCTAAAACTCATCAAGCCGTTTTTGTCAGTGGAATGACGTTCTCTCGTCTCTCTTGTTGTTTCACTGTCTTTGCTTGTGTATTCAGAACAGCCTTGCGAACAAGATTTGCTGTTGTCAAAAGACCTTCTTCTAAATCACGGCACAATCGCACAAATTCACAAGTGCTAGGGAAAAATGTCTCGGATATAGTTTTCACTTCACCACGCAAAATACGTTTAACTGTTTCTATAAGTGCCCACTCTGAAACTGTCTCAAGAGCCATTCCATACGCAAGCGACATACCTTCATCATCTGAGTTTTGCGATATTTTCAAACCACACGAAAGTATACGCATAGCTGTTGCAATGACCTCTCCATCAGCTTTCACAGCAAACAGTTCTTGAAGTCGCTCATAAGCTTTCAACGCTATCGTTTCTTGCTGTTTCGTCAATGAGCTCCCAGCTTTCAAGTGTAATGGGAATCCCGGCGCTATCATTTTGCAAATTTGCCTTAAAGAAACCTCTAGAGTTGAGATTACGGATGTTGTCTGCGATACGTTCGCCAATGCTTTTTTCCCGTTGGGGGTAATTTCCATAAACGCCATTTCGTTTTTCCTTTTCCAGTTTTGCTTTTTTCTTAGCTAAAGTTCCATAGTCAGAAGTAACCCAGTTGTACCATGTCAGTTGCCAATCCGTTTTGGTTGCATCCTTTCCCGTCTTGGCTATCCAGAAGTTTTTAAATCTCTCAAACTCTGACAACGCCTCATCATGCGTTAAGCCCTTGTCGATTGCGTATTTCAAGTTAGGTTCGAAATCCTCAGGAATGCGACATCCCCGTTTATCTCCAGACCGCTTGGTTTTCTTTTCAGTGCTTTTTTGCTGTGAAACGGGTGATTGGTTTTCTGATGAGGGTGCATCGTGATCCAACTGCTGCTCAACAGCATCATCGGTTGTTTCACTTTGAACCGAAACTTCAGTTGCTAAATCTTCCAAAGCATTTTCTTTTTTTGATAACACGATAGTGTTAGTTTTTTTATTATATATGTTATTGTTATTGTTAATGGCATCAACAAGCATATCGTTAGCATCATGCTTAATAATGCTAGATATATCACTAGCATTGTGCTTAACATTATTACTTGAATTATCTAACTTTTTTTGTTTGTCCCATCTCGCTTGTGCTGCTTTGGAAGCTCTTTCCGAAAACTTATTTAAGTTTTCTTTGCTGTCATTTAATTCTTCTTCAACCTGCTGACTCCACAAACGGCCATCTTCTAAACGAGTAACATGACCAATGCTCAGTAAAACATCTAATGCTTTTACAAATGTTTTGACTGTGCAACCGGTATACCGAGCTAAAACTTTCATGTTATTTAAAAGTGGCTCACTAGTACGCAACATTTCTAGCTGTAATCTTATATAAACGTTGCTTTCAATAGGAGACAAATAAGTCAGATCAAGTATCCACTTGTCTGCAAAAAGCCTTGTCCATGACATTTTAGTTGACATAACTTTCCCCCTCTCTTTTCTTATTCCATCTTGCAGTGGCTGCTTTGGAAGCTTTCTCTGAAGTTTTTCTACTCATATTGACATCAAATGCTAATGATGTGTGCCATAAGCTGTCATCTTCTAAATGAATAATATGACCATAGCTCATTAAAGCTTCTAATATCTTGTTAAACGTCCGCACTGAACAGCCACACAAATTTGATAAATAAGAAGCATTATTCAAAATAGGTGTGCCCTTATCAATCATGAGAAACACCAATATTGCGTAAACGGCGGTTTCTGCTGGCTTCAAACCCATAAGCTCTTTTAAAAATTGATTATGATAAAACTTTACCCAGTTTTTTTGAGTAGACATTACATACCTCCTTAGTTTAGGTAATATACGGCCATGCACGCTATGACAGAGCGTCTAGCGCGTAGCTCTATTGAAACAATATTTTTGAAAAAGTAGCCTTCTTAAGAACTCTGAACACTAAACTAATGAGATGGCCACGTTTAAATGGAATACGAGGTTAAGCCTGAGCACATTCCTTTTGTTCAAAAGGAATAACTTTTTTGGGCGATGAAAACTCTATTGATTTAGCTAGCTGTTTTACGTTGACTTCAGGATTGTTTTGTCCATTTAGTACATCAAACAACTTTACCTTTACATCCAGCTTTTTCTTTTGCTGCTGTAACGCCTTATTTTTTTGCTCAATTAGATTAGACAGATTTTCAAGTGCAATTTTCTCTTCTTCAATCAATTGACCTTCTTCTTCAAGAGCCTCTTCATAGCGTTTTAGACAACTTTCGACTTTTGACTTATGCAACATCTCTTTTAATGAAGGGACATTTTCTTTTAGTAAGCGAACATTTTCTTGAGTAGAAGATTGTATGACGAACTCATCTGTACTATCCTCAGGTGGTATTACCCCTGTGTATTCTTCTATTAATACACTTGCATTTTCTATTCTCTTATTACGACTTACTAATCTGTAAAATCGTGTATAAATTTCTTTTAACATTTCCTTTGCTTTCATAATCTTTCTTCTGTTTGACAGGATGAATTATCCTGGTGATATTCATTAACGGTGGAACTATCGGTACATGTAGACGTTGGAGATAATACGGAATCACGTAATGGTGAATTGTATGAAAATGACAAAAAATCTTCCGCTTTAATTGGCACACCAATTCTCTTGGCTTCACTCAAAAGGAGTGGAATATGCTTTATTGGAATCCTTCCACCAGTCCCACCTTTTGATACAGGACGAAGCCAAACATATACACGTGTTCTATGAACCCCAAGTAATTGAGATACTCTACGAACACCACCCAATAAATCTATTATTTCGTAAAATTGTTTCATAATTTATTATCGTAGCTTATTTCGGTACAAAATCAACAAAAAATGTAATGAAAATCACAAAAGATTTTTTTTCTAACAAAGATATAATGAAAACTATGAATAGCATTATGAAAATTTGGTTAAGTGAGGCCTTGCAAGAATCTGGATTATCTCAATCATCACTTGCTAGACAACTGAGTGAGAAAATGCAGCGCCCTATCTATCGTTCTGCAGTCAATAAAATGCTAACAGGAGAACGGGGAATAAGTATGCAAGAGGGTATAGCAATTGAAGAAATTACAAAATATCCTCTTCCGCGCAAGAAAACTATACCCTTAATGGGCTATGTGGGAGCAGGTTCAGAAGTTACTCCCTATGAAGATGGTTGGCTTGAGGAAGTGGAAATACCTCCATACATCACAAAAGATACATACGCAGTAAAAGTTGAGGGCGACTCAATGGAACCATTCATTGAAGATAAATCTATTTTGTTTTACTCACAAAACATGTCTCCAAATTTACTTCTTAACAAAAAAGCAATTGTCTACACGCAGGATGGACGTTGTTTTGTAAAGATCGTGAAGCAAGGCAGTAAACCCGATTTATTTAATTTAGAAAGTTTAAATAGGCTATATCCAGAAATAAAAGATATCCAATTAGTATGGGCTGCACCTATAGACTGGATAAAACCACCAAGACTTTAAAGTAGTAAAATGAGTATAGTTTTCCGTTCTTACGATATATCTGTTAATGCAAAAGCTGTTACAGTAGAAGATATAGGGGCTCTTTTTCAGGATGCCACAACTACTTATCAAATGGACGATAAATGCATTACCTTAACGATAAAAGAATTCTATCGAGATGCTTATTGGGTTTCTGTTTTAGTAGGAAATAAGGATCCCTATAATAATCAAGTTATTGATACTAACACAGATAAACTTGAAAAAGTCACCAATCCGCGTACTAAAACACTAGTTGAGCAAAACAAATAGTTTTTTGGATTTTTTCTTCCTAAAATATCTACTTTTTATGCCTCAAATAAAAAGCTCAATAATCTTTTAGTTTCTTATTACAAAAAACACTTTTCTCAAAAAAGGTTATTTTTAAGCCTACTTTTCTTGATAGTGAAAAATTTGCTGAAAAACTTAAAATAATAAACAAAATTGAAATGTGTATAAATCATGATCCACTTAAAAATCCAGATTTAGTATTTCCATCTAAAGAAGTATCCGATATGTACGAAGCTATAAGCGAACCATTCCCTCGTGATGATATCATCAAAATAGATTTATCTGTTGACTTAAAAGTTCAAAATCACAATTGGATACAAAATTTTTTTTATAACTTTCTTAAAAATAACAAAGTAGGAAAACTACGTTGCACAGGTAAAACACAAGATAATTTTGATGCAGTTTTTAATACTGAAGAATTTCAACAACAAGTGGCTGTTACTGCAGAAAAGGATGAGAATGGTCTCTATAAAGAAGATTCGATACAAAAACAAATAATATCGCAAATAGATAAGTTATGAGAAGTGCACACTATTTAACCTAAGTAGTTTTATAAGATTATTTATGAAGCCGTACATTTGAAATATAATATTAAACACGAAAATTAGAAAAAAATACCACAACAAGACATCCCAATAAAAATGGAACTCCCATTTTGAGTCCCAAGGAAAAAAAGGCAAAACAATCTCTTGTTTAAGATTGCGTGGAAAAAGTAACAACAAAGACGCTATAATAAACAGATGTAAAAAACTATACAAATTTTTGTGCAAATAATCTGTTACAATATTCAAATCCGTTGTTTTTTCATATTGATGTTTAGGGTTGTGATACAATTCTGAAGCAAGTCGGGAGTTAAAGAAAGCTGTCATGAAAGTCATTGTTACCCCAAAAGCAATAGATGAAAACATTAAAATAGCTTGAATAAATTCAGCGTTTTTTTCTATTTTTAAAAACCGCAAAATTACAAATCCAGTAATATATACTGTTAAAACTTTAACTTTTTTAAACATATCCCCTCCTTTTTTAGTAATTACAGCTTTAATTTTCTGAGCTATTTTGCATTTTTATGCAAAAAGTTTCTAAAATCACTACATTTTTATTGACATTTGTTACTAAATTCACTACATATTTAGTATATAAACCACGAAGAAGCGCAAATTAATTATATCATTAAAAGGTATAAGAAAGCTAGCTGATCTGGTTTGTCCGCAATATAAATTCAACTACTAACGCGAATAAGAGGGGATGGAAGATGAGTAAACAGGTTTCTATAGCTGATCATGAGATTCTGTTAGCTGTGTGTGATGATGGTCATCACCTTTCTTCATCAGGACCAATTGATGAAACTGAAATCATGAACATTATTAACGGTGTAGGTGATGTTGTAAGTATCCTCCGCATTGATCTTCATTCAAACCGTTATGATGATATTTCTGAAGAAGTTGCTGAACTTTATGTTCAAAAATACTTAAACGATAATGACCATTATTATTTTGTAGAAGATGCCCCATATCCCTTTATAGCTGACAGCTGGGCATACAGTGATGTCTTAGACAAAATAAGAGAACGGGAAAATACAAGTCCATTCTACAGTAATTGTCAGCAATAACCCTTTTTTCCCAACACATCTGAAAATTAATCCAAACACTATGAGGTTTGCAATGGAAGCGCTTATCGCTATTCATAACAATACAATTAATCAAGAACCTGTTCAGACAGTCAATGCACGTGAGTTACATACGTTTTTGGAAGTTGGTAAAGATTTTTCTACTTGGATTAAAGATCGTATTGGTCAATATGAATTTGAAGAAGGAAAAGACTTTATAAAAACACAAGATTTGCGGTCCCCAAAATTGGGGAGCGCAAAATCTAGAGCTGTCCTTGTAATAAACTACCATCTCACCTTAGACATGGCGAAAGAACTTGCTATGGTTGAACGTAATGAGAAAGGTAAACAAGCTCGTCAATATTTCATTGAGTGTGAACGGAAAGCAAAACAAGTAACAACCCCTCAAATTGACTACTCAAATCCCCAAGTCATGTTAGGTGTTTTTACGCACTTAAAAAATGAAAATGAACGCAAAGATCATGTCATTGCTCAGTTAATCCCAAAGGCAGAAGCACTTAAACGTTTAGAACGATCTGATGGTCTGCATTGTGTAAGTGATACAGCAAAAATGTTAGGCTTACTCACAAAAGATTTGACGAACTATTTGCTTAATCATCGTTGGGCTTATCGTCGTACTCAAAAAGGACCTTTGTTACCTTATCAGAGCAAAATCAATGAAGGACTGATGGATTGTGTATCTAGAACTATCCAAATAGCCGGCGGAAGAGAAATGAGTGTTTCCAATGCAAAAATTACACCAAAAGGATTAACACGCCTAAGTGTGGAACTCCAAAAACAGACTCTGCATTAAGGATATAAAGATAATGACAACTTCTATCGTAGCAACAGTGGCGCAGAAATATGGTTTATCAGAACAAGAATTTTGCAAAAAGATCATAAAGAATTGTATCAATTTCAATATTTCTAAGGAAGATTTTGAAGATTTTATCTACCTTGCCGATAGGTATAGGTTAAATCCTCTAGACAAAGAAATATACGTCATCCCTAAAAGAGGGGGCGGTATTAGTGTGATGACTTCTATTGAAGGATGGCTCAATATCATACGTTCACGTCCTAACTTTAATGGAATGAAATTAAAAAAAGAACGCGATAATGAAGGCAAGGTAATTGCTTATGAATGCGCTATATATTTGAAGAACATTAAATATCCAATAGAAATCTCTGAAGAGATGGAAGAATGTAAACGCGACACGGAACATTGGAGAAAATATCCTATTCGTATGTTACGTCATAAGGCTATTACACAGTGTGCACGTTATGCATTCGGTCTTCCTAATATCTATAACGAATATGAAGCTGATTGTATTGATGAGGCTTTTATCAGTGAAGTTAATCACAATCCCCAAAACGAGAGGGTATCTGATGAAGTGCTTGCACAAATCAGAGAATTAATGGAACAAACAAAAACAGAAGAAAAAAAGGTACTCTCTTTTGCAAAAGTCGCAAGCCTCACAGAAATGTCTCATGAGACGGGGCAAATTATTTTAGAAGGTTTAAAGGAAAGGCAACGCTTCCAAATGGAAGAAGAGCAACAAACTTTGCCTTCACCAAAACAACCACACACACCAACTCAACAAGATCTACCAGGGGTGTGATATGGAACAAAGAACACCAGAGTGGTTTCAAGCTCGTTTAGGTAAAGTCACAGCTTCAAATATTAACAGCATCGTTGATAAAACAGCTAAAGGCTCACCGACAAGCAAATATGAAGAGTACAAACTCAAACTCATTGGAGAACGCTTAACGGGCATAACAAGTCTATCTTATGAAACACATGCTATGCGATGGGGACGTAAATATGAAGACAGTGCAATTCAAAAATACAGCCTTAGACGTTTGGTTACTGTCACACGGTGCGGATTTATTCCTCATCCGACAATTGAAATGGCAGGGGCTAGTCCTGATGGTCTTATTGGTGATGAGGGGCTCATAGAGGTCAAATGCCCTCAACTAACAACGTATACACGTTTTTTGTTAGATAGTGAAATCAAGCCTGAATATATCTTACAAATGCAATTCCAAATGGCTTGCACAGGGCGAAAATGGTGTGATTTTGTTAGCTACAACCCCTTGTTTGTAGATAAATCACCTCACTTATGTATCAAAGTTCAACGCGTTCAACGCGATGATGAGCAGATTGAACGTATCAATAAGGCTGTCGAAACTTTTTTAGAAGAAATAGAACAAGAAACGCGTGTCTTTACGCAAGCTGCTTAACCCCATAGGGGGTGCTTTTTTCCTCACGTCTCCTTCTAAAGCGCCCCCACCCAATTTATGTAATATAAAAAAGAAAGGTAATGAGATGATATTTGATGATGGCGATAGATATGTCACAACACGTGAATGTGCTCAACTTTTTAGCGTATCAACAACAACGATTCGCAATTGGGTGACACGAGGATTATTTCCCAAACCATATAAGCTGGGTAAATCAGTAAGATGGAGAAAAAAAGAAATCTTGGCATTTACTCCAAAGGAAATAAGCTGAAAATAACAACAATTTAGATAAAATTATATAAACTCCAAAGGGTGGACTAAAGGGTGGACTAAAAATTATAAAATTAAAAAAAATCTATATATTTTAACATGTTAAATATAAATAATGGTGCCCCCAGAGAGACTCGAACTCCCGACCCCCTGATTACAAATCAGGTGCTCTACCAACTGAGCTATAAGGGCATTACTGTATCGGAAGTAACACAAACTTACAAAAAGGCAAATAGAAAATTATAGATTTCAATACATATTTTTAAAAAAGTATATTTTAAAGTTGAAATAGTTGGATTTGTATTATGTTTTTATCTCTTACAATTTTAATGTTTATTATAAGAGATAACTAAAGCGCTATTCAAACCTGATCACTTTTGCTACTGTTTATAAATTTGGTCAAGCTGATTTATCAGCAAGATATTTTTCTAACCAGTGGATGTTATAGTTTCCATCAATAATATCTTGGTTACCAATAAGATCACGAAATAAAGGTAACGTAGTTTTAATTCCATCAACCACAAATTCATCTAAAGCACGTCGTAAACGCATCATACACTCTAAGCGTGTACGCCCATGAACAATTAATTTGCCAATTAAGCTGTCATAATAAGGTGGAATATAATAACCTGAATAAGCACCTGAATCGACACGAACCCCTAAACCTCCAGGTGTGTGAAAATGTGTGATAAGTCCTGGTGATGGCGTAAAGTTAATTGGATTTTCAGCATTAATACGGCATTCAATAGCATGGCCAGAAAAACGAATATCATCTTGTGCAACTGAAAGCCCTTGACCAGATGCAATATGAATTTGTTCATGGACCAAATCTATACCTGTAATTGCCTCAGTTACAGGATGTTCAACCTGTAAACGGGTATTCATTTCAATAAAATAGAATTCTCCATTTTCATAAAGAAATTCAATAGTTCCTGCTCCACGATAACCAAGTTTTGCGCAAGCATTTGCAACAATGGAACCAATCTTTTTTCGTTCAAGTTCATTAAGGGCAGGTGAGTAGGCTTCTTCCCATACTTTTTGATGGCGCCGTTGAAGTGAACAATCACGTTCTCCTAAATGAATGGCATTGCCAGCTCCATCACCTATAACTTGAATTTCAATGTGGCGTGGTTTTTCTAAATATTTTTCGATATAAACTGCATCATCATTAAATGCAGCACGAGCTTCTGAACGTGCTGTATTGAAAGCAGTGGAAAGTTCTTTTTCAGAACGAACGACTTTCATACCGCGTCCGCCGCCACCTGCAGAAGCTTTAATAATAACAGGGTAACCGATTTCATCAATAATACGCAGAGCTTCTTTTTCATCAGTTACAGCTCCATCTGAACCCGGCACAATAGGAATTCCAAGATTTTTAGCGGTTTTTTTTGCTTCAATTTTATCACCCATGATGCGAATATGCGCAGATGTTGGGCCAATAAATGTAATTTCATGGGCTTCTAAAATGTCTGCAAATTTTGCATTTTCAGAAAGAAATCCATATCCTGGATGAATAGCATCAGCTCCTGTAATCTCGCACGCAGAAATAATTTGGTGAATATTTAAATAAGAATCACGAGATGGAGGAGGGCCAATACAAACACTTTCATCAGAAAGACGAACATGCATAGCATCAGCATCAGCAGTTGAATGAATAGCTACAGTTTTGATTCCAAGCTCTTTACAAGCCCGTAGGATGCGAAGAGCAATTTCTCCTCGGTTAGCAATGAGGATTTTCTGAATCATATCTACCTCTCGCTTTATTCAACAATAATAAGTGGTTCATCAAACTCAACTGGTTGAGCATCTTTAACAAGAACAGCAGTTACGGTGCCTGAACGTGGTGACGGAATATGATTCATTGTTTTCATTGCTTCAATAATGAGCAATGTTTGACCTTCAGAAACATTTTGTCCTATTTCTACAAAAGGTTGTGCACCGGGTGCAGGTGCAAGATATGCAGTACCAACCATTGGAGATGTTATTGCGTTATTTGATTGCTCTTCTTTTGTCGGTGTTGGAGCCGTTAGGTTTGAAGAAGAGGTTACAGTAGGAGCCGGAATAGACGCATAAATTGTTTGTTCAGGAGCCGCTAAAGTGTTTTGGCGTGATACACAAATACGAAGCCCGCCTTGTTCAAGCTCAATATTAGTTAAATTTGTATCATTCAAAATTTTAGCAAGGTCGCGGATAAGTTCCATATTAATTTCGGTATGTTTAGTCGCATCCGTTTTTTTTATTGCCATTTTATTTATAACTCCTTGATCAATAAAGATCATCGCTATTTACATTTTTATGCTTAAATGTTTCTAGGCGGTTCATTACCTTTTTGTCTGGTGTTTTCATTACACTTTGCAGTTTTAGTTTATTCTGCTCGACAAAGTCACACTTATAAGCTTGTTAACAAAAAGAGAAAGTTAGAAAATATATTTTGATATCTCTCAATAGTTTTAGTGGGGTAAAAAAGGGTTTCATTGTATGCTCTCTATTGCTTCTTTTAAAATATCTTCACTTACAGCTCCAATGAATACTTTATCGCCAATAATATGAGAGGGAGTACCGTTAATATTTAATGTGGAAGCAATTTGAATATTTCTTTTAAAGGACTTTCGCAGGTTCGGGTTTTCTATTGCGTTATACAGATCTTTTTCATTTGCTCCTAATGAAACTGCTATTTTTATAGCCTTGGCCTTGTTTGCACGATTCTGGCTCGTTAAAAGTTCCTTATAAAATTGGAAATATTTCTCTGGAAATTGTTGTCGAAAAGCATAAGCAATTGTATGTGCTTCTATCGAATCAGGACCTAAAATGGGTAAATCTTTGATAATTATTCGCAGGTCTGGGTATTCTTTTATTAAGTTTACCATACTAGGGTAAAAACGTTTACAAAAATTACAATTGTAATCAAAAAATTCAACAAGTGTTACTTTACCATTTGGATTGCCAAAAACAGCATCGTGAGGAGATTGAAAAATTTCCTTTTCTAATGATTTAACAACAAAAGCTTGTTGTTCCTCTATCCCCCCAGCTTTTTTTGGAGGACAAGCTGCATTTCAATCATAATTTCTGGATTTTGGAGAAGGTAGTCTTTTACAATTTCTCGGATATAATCATCGTTTGTACGTGTTGTGAGTTTTTCACTAAGTTTGGATAAAAAAGTGGAATCTTCCAGAAGCTGTATTTTAAGGCTTTCTGTGATTGAATTATTTAATGTTGTCTCTTTTGCTTTTAAGCTTGATAGAGGTAAGCAGATTAAAATACTTAACGTAACTATCACTGAAAATTTTGCAATAAATGTTGTTGTTAAGTGTTGAAGCTGATGTGTCATCTATATATCTTTATATTTTAATAGAGTATCTATAAAACTATAGGGGAAGTATTATGTATACGCAACAAAACATTGAATCATGGCATAAACTTAGTGGGTAATAGAAATAACATCAATTGCTTTTTTTACTACTATGAAAAATTATTCTATGATGCACGATTTGCAGTAGCTATATTTTCTACTCAGGTTGTTTTTTGTATTGAAAAACCTGAAATAAACGCACAAAAATAAATATTCTTCTAATCTTAATGCCATAGGTCATTTTAATAAAAACTTTTTTTAAAGCTGCTATATTGTGTGTTATATAATGCCTTTCTATTATAGTTATCTCAAAGTATGGCAAAACAATGCAAATTTTACAAAATGTTTGAAGAACCATAAATATTTTCTCAATGCCTTAAATATTGACCACTAAAATGTTTATTAGACAGTTTATTTTTTGCTCTAATATATCTATTCTTTTGAAGCTATATTTTTTTAGTTTTTACAATAGCTTGACGGTGATATTTTCTTTTTTTATTTAATGCCATTTTAATTTATTCTGGTATCAATATTGTTTATATTAAATAAACAAACAGTAGACCCATATTGGAGTGAGAATAATTCATACCGATTTAATTATCTTTTATATTGAGCACAGTGAAGCAAAATGCATTTAATATGAAAGTGAAATTATGAAAGCCACAACGCATTATGATTTGTTTATTATTGGGGGTGGGATAAACGGATGTGGAGTGGCAAGAGATGCAGCAGGTCGTGGGTTTAGTGTTGGATTAGCTGAAATGAACGATCTTGCATCGGGTACGTCAAGTGCATCAACAAAGCTTATTCATGGTGGTCTTCGTTATCTTGAACATTATGAATTTGGACTTGTTCGTGAAGCATTGAAGGAACGAGAAATTATTTGGCGTATGGCTCCACATATTGTGCGTCCTTTACGTTTTATTCTTCCCTATCATAAAAGAATGCGTTCTGCTTGGATGTTACGTTTTGGGTTTTTCCTTTATGACTATCTTGGTGGTTGGAATCAAAAACTATGGCGTAGCAAAAAGGTTGATTTTTCAAAAGAATTTAGCACTCCACTTCAGAAAATTTATAATAAAGGTTTTGAGTATTCCGATGCAACAGTAGATGATACCCGTTTAGTTATTGCCAATGCACGCGATGCAAAAAAAAGAGGGGCTGATATAAAAGTACGCACAGAAGTTTTATCTTTAAAAATAGAAGAACAAAAATGGCTTATAACGCTTCATGATAAGTTAAATAATCAAGAATATTTTGTTTCTGCCTCCTATATTGCAAATATGGCAGGACCTTGGGTCAATCATATTTTAAGCAATGTTTTAGATTATAAAGAATATTCACCAGTGCGGCTTGTCAAAGGGTCTCATATCGTAGTCCCAAGCCTTTATACTCATGATCGTGCTTATATTTTTCAAAATAATGATGGCCGTATTATTTTTGCTATTCCGTATCAGGAAAAATTTACATTGATTGGAACAACAGATTGTGACTATCAAGGTGATTTTACTGATATTCGTATTAGCAATGCAGAGATTGACTATATTTGCGCAGCAGCAAATGAATATTTCGCTCAACCAATATTACGTGAAAACATTGTGTGGAGCTATTCTGGCGTTCGCCCGCTTTATGATAATGGTGCTACAAAAGCACAAGAAACTACACGTAATTATGTTTTAAAAGAAGTGGGCATAGGAAGTGCTCCACGAATTCTTAATCTTTATGGTGGCAAGATTACAACTTATCGTAAATTAGCTGAAGATGTAATGAAGTTTGTTGAAAAGGCGCTTGGTTCTAAGGGGGTGGCGTGGACAATAAATTCAGTGCTACCTGGTGGTGATTTTCCGTGTGATCAACTGGGTATGATTGAAAAAAAGATTGCTCTTTTGCTTCCAGATTTAGATGCATTTACATGGCGCAGGCTTGCTCGCTCCTATGGTACAGAAGCGCTCATAATATTTGCCAATGGTAAGGCAGATAGAGGAAAAGATTTTGGGCATGGACTTTATGAAGTAGAAGTCAAATGGTTAATGGAAAAGGAATGGGCTAAGACGTGTGAAGATGTATTATGGCGTCGTTCAAAACTTGGACTTTTATTGAATAAACAAGAAACTGATGTTCTTGCTACTTATATAAAGGATAAAAGAAAGATCGACTAAAATTATAGATCTTATTGATTAATTAGCACTACGGTATTTTTAGTATATTTGTACCGAGACAATTTCTAAGATATCACAATATTAGTCTTGTTATTACCTTATTTTAAAATGATCAAAATCCTTTAGATGTTAAAATAGTAAAATGTGTTGTGAAAAAATAGCAAAGATGAATTTGAGGTACGAGTGTTCCGTAGTTAAAATATGGAATAGTAAAGCAAATTTAGCTGTATCTAATGAAGGAGAACAATGCCTTTTGTATTTGCTATTTAATTTTAACAAAATTTAGGTAATTTAGAAAAGGCAATAAGTATAAAGCGCGTTTTTATATCCTCAACCGATAGTAGAAAGTGATAAAAACTATTGTGGGTAGGAAAAAAGACATTTCTCGTATACATGAATAAAATGCTATGAATGAAAATGTATAAGTAATGCTTTTATGACGTTGTATAATTCTCCATCATTAGTAAAATTTGCAGTAGCACCAATGCTAGATTGGACGGATCGGCATTGCCGTTTTTTTTATCGTCTTTTAACAAAAAAGGCGCTGCTTTATACTGAAATGGTTGTAGCAGATGCTGCAATCCATGGCATTCGTGAACGACTATTGGGTTTTAGTGATGAAGAACACCCAATTGCATTGCAATTAGGTGGATCGGATTCGCAAAAATTAGCAGAAGCGGCGCGAATTGCAGAAGACTTTGGATATGATGAAATAAACCTCAATGTTGGTTGTCCATCAAATCGTGTTCAAGCAGGCATGTTTGGTGCTTGTTTGATGCTTCATCCTGATATTGTGGCAAGAGCTGTAGAAGCAATGAAACAGGCTGTGACCATATCTGTGACTGTTAAATGTCGTATTGGTGTAGACAAACAAGATGAAGAATTAGCCTTAGATATTTTAGCTGACCAAGTGTGGAACGCCGGCTGTGATGCGCTCTGGGTGCATGCACGCAAAGCGTGGTTAAAAGGATTAAGCCCGAAAGAAAATCGTGGTATTCCAGAACTTAATTATGAAAGAGTTTATAGATTAAAACGTAAATATCCCCATAAATTTATTGGGATAAATGGTGGAATTCAATCAATTGATGAAGTCAAAGAACATTTAAAATTATGTGATGCCACCATGGTGGGACGACAAGTTTATCATAATCCAGCTTTACTCATGTCCATTGATTCTAAAATATATGGTCAACCACACAGCGATCTTAGTGATTGTGATCTCATTGATGCTATGTGTGATTATGCTGCTAAACATATAGCTTCAGGTGGACGTCTTTCTCATGTGACACGCCATATGATTAATTTATTTCATGGTCGAAATGGTGCACGTCGGTGGCGGCAAATATTATCAAATGACGCAACAAGAAGAGATGCAGATGTGTCTGTTTTAAAAGAAGCTTTTGCTGCTTTTGTTTAAGATAAATTTCGTTGAAATTCTAAATTATATTCTAATATTTTACATTAATTTATTCATATTATATGTTGTAATTTATATATAATTTTATGAATATATTAAACAATCAAAAGGGGAGGTACTAAATACGATCATCTATTGATAATGAAACCCTGTTAAAATTTGAAAAAGAAGATGTGAAGGACTTTTTATAAATGCATATGTAATAAATACTGAAACATTACGATTTTTGGAATGTTTTCGCGGTAAAGAATCCATAAATTCGGTAAGCTTACCTTTGTTAAAGCATGCTAGTTATATATAGATGTTATGAGTAGGGTACAGATAAGCATTTCTATAATAAAAATAAGTCGCATTATTAGCAATATTATCAGCATTTAGAAATAAATGATTTTAAAAAATTAAAGATAAATCATTACTTCAATTACAACGTAGTATATTTATACTGTAAAAAAACAACGAATTATTTATACTCTGTTTATAAGATAAAATTTTATTGATACGCTATAGAGTTAAAAAGATATTTTTATGAACAGCAGTCCATTTGATGATTTTCGTGCATTATTAACAAATTTACCAAGTTCTGATGAGTTTTCTATAATTTTGGCTAGAAAACGGCAAGCACAATTAGTAAAGCCACAAGGAGCTCTAGGAAAGTTGGGAGATATCGCGGTTTGGTATGCAGGGTGGAGAGGTGAGGAAAAGCCAATTATAACACAGCCTTTAGTGGCTATTTTTTCTGGTAATCACGGTGTTCTTGAGGAAAATGTTACACCGTTTCCGCAATCTATGACACAAGAGGTGGTAAAAAAGATTACTGCTGGTGGTGCGGCCATCAATCAAATCTGCATGGCTTATAATCTTAGACTAAAGGTATTTGACTTAGCTCTAGAATGTCCAACAATGAATATTACTAAAGATGCAGCAATGGGTGAGCGTAATACAGCTGCAACGATGGCATTTGGTATGGAATCAATTGCTGGAGGAACAGATCTTTTGTGTATAGGTGAAATGGGAATTGGTAACTCGACAGTAGCATCAGCCTTATGTCTGGCTTTATTTGGTGGGGAGGCTGAAGAATGGGCTGAATCTGGTAGGGGGGCTGTAGGAGAATTTTATGAACGCAAAGTGAGGGCAATAAAAACAGCTATTTCTTTGCATGAGGGTTATTTAAATGATCCTTTTGAAATTATGCGTCGCTTAGGAGGGCGTGAAATTGCAGCGATGGTGGGTGCTATCTTAGCAGCAAGAATGGAAAAAATTCCAGTTATCTTGGATGGTTTTGTAGCAACAGTAGCAGCAGCAGTATTATATAAAATAAATCCAAGGATACTTGATCATATTATTATTGGTCATATTTCTTCTGAACCAGCTCATCGTAAGCTTTTGGAAAAAATTGAAAAAGAACCGCTTTTAGATTTAAAGATGTGTTTTGGAGAAGGAACAGGTGCGGCTATGGCTGCGGGTGTGGTCAAGGCTGCTCTTTTAACCCATGCACAAATGACAGCTTGTGAACAAGAAGATTAGAAAAAATAATAATGTGATCAATAAATATCGAGAAGAGTTTTAAGAGTTCTACTCATTTTTTTGCTGTTTTATATAATCAAGGGGTATATTGCCATCAGTTAATTCTATTATGAAAGAAGATGGGAAGCTGCAGAACGTTAATTTAACAATTAACATTTTTTATAAAAGCCATTATGCTTTCAATATTGGAACTACAAAACGCAATAAGTAGTAGGTATTTCAAACTTTATTTGATAAAATTTAATCATTTCGTGAAATTTTTTATAATTTTTGAAAATATTAGAGGTGTTCACGGTGTTACTTGAGTCAAATAGGAAGAACTGTGATGTACGCAGCTGTTTTAAAAAGAAAAAGTAACAACACAACATTAAATAGTACTATTTTTTAGAGTTTTTAAATTTTGTGCCAGAAAAGAGGATCAAAATCATTTTTTTAAGGCAAATCGATGACAGAAAATGATGATATTTTCTTGTGAAAGATAAATTTAAGATCAAGATAATTTATCCTTTTTTCTGCAATACTAAATTATAAAAATTTACGCACCAAATGACGAAGATATACGATCAATTCATCATTAAACCATGGATGTTGTTGTAGCCAAAAAGTGTTTCGCCATGATGGATGGGGTAAGGGCATAACATTGTATCCTCGGGGTTGACGGATAGAAAGAATGTTTTTCCAATCATTAACGGTTTCTGAAACGGTTTTATGTTTAAGTTCTGCAATGTGCCATTTTTGTGCATAATTTCCAATAGCAAGAACAAGCTTTATTTGTGGCATAGCTTGAAATACTTTTTCATGCCATATTTCTTGACATTCGCGTCTTGGTGGTAAATCAGATTTATTTTGATCATAACCAGGAAAACAAAATCCCATGGGAACAATAGCAAATAACGATCTATCATAAAATTCGTTGCTTGTTACACCTAGCCAATCGCGTAATCTATCTCCAGAACGATCATTGAAAGGAATAGAGGTTTCATGAACACGTAATCCCGGGGCTTGACCTGCAATTGCAATAGAAGCTGTTTTGGATAAATAAACAACAGGTTTTGGTTCATGGGGAAGAGGAGGAAAATAATGTGGACGTTCAACACAAACACGACAAGAACGAATTTGTTCTCCCAATTTAACAATTTGATCACATTTTTGCTGCGTCATGATAGATAAAAACTAATGACAGCATTACGAAAAAGCAATAATTTTATCTTTTTATATAAGGGTGAACTTTTCGCCACTCTTGCGGTTGTTGAAAATACGATTGCCATATACCTTTTTTTTGCGCTTTGGCTTTTTGCTCTTCCTTCTGGTAGGTATAACCATAGTAACTTATAGCCCAGCCATCACGCACCATTTTTGCATTAATATTTTTGACTTTTTCTGTCCTACATGTTCCAAGAACACGCTGATATTTATCTTTTTTATCCCAATAACAGGTAACAAATTGGTTTGCTATAAGCTTTTGTAAATGCTCTTTGGCTTTAATGCCGCATGGGTAACGCTCTGCCTCGATACCACAAAATTGACGCAGTTCAGGAGCATCAATTCCTACAAGTCGGATCATAACATCGCCAATTCTGATTGAATCACCATCAATAACAATCGCATTCCCCGTAATGGATTCTGTTGAAGCAGAAACTACTTCTTGAGGTCGCGACCAAGCGCACCTCACATTAATCGTTACATTAATGAAAACGTTGACGGCTATAAAAGCCCCTAAAACTGTAACTTTCCGATAAAAGTCACTTAAATCAAAATAAAAAGCATTATTTTTCATGAAAGAGTTAATATCATAATGTGTTCCATTAAGTCAAGATACAATTTATATTGTGGAATTATCTTATTTTTTTAATGTAGATTACATCATTATGATAATAAACATCTAGGGAGCAATACCCATTAGTATTAATATTATACGGCTAAAAGCCCTTTTGAATACTCAAATATTCAAATTTATAATGTTGTTCGTTAACTAACTGAGTTTATTTTCTTATAATTTTACGTATACAGTAAAAAAAATCCATTTGTCTGAGCTATTTTAACTGCCTTAGTTGAACAACCTTTGTTTGCTACCTTCAATATAAAAAGCCCTTTACCATAATAAAGCAGCAAAATATCCGACAATTAATGGAATTTTTGGCAAGATAAATCGCCATTATTTAGAGCAAAATACAAACCAATTATTTAACCAATTTTGCTTTAAATAGTAGCTATAAGATAAAGCTTTTAAAAAACGCTCAACACTTATTAGTGTTTTTTAAGTGTGTTTATATAATTAGCAGAAATAAACAGCGCTACAATTTAAATAGATGAAATCAATTACTTGATTTTTGTTTCTTTAAACTCAACGTGTTTTCTAGCAATTGGGTCATATTTACGTTTGCTCATTTTGTCTGTCATTGTGCGGCTATTTTTCTTTGTTACATAGAAAAAACCAGTATCTGCAGTTGACAAAAGCTTAATTTTAATAGTTGCTGCTTTAGCCATAATAAGGATCCTATTAAACTGAAAATGATACTATTTTGCTCTCAAAACTCATTTTTGATGCAATTATATTTCATTGCCAACACTACGGATGTTATAAAAAAAGTCAAGACTTGATTAGCTTTCTTATCAGGTAAGTGTAAGTACTAGATTAATATATCAGCCAAGGAAGCAAATCATCACAGAGGAAAAATAAAAAAGTTTTTAAATATTTGTTGCTTGACCAATAACAATTACTTCAATGAGTATGCTAATTCTAGATCGAAAATGATCCATGGTAACTGTTGTGATTTCACTATAATTAATGATGTTTTTAAAAATCTGTTTAGTCATTAGCAGTAAAGCAAATTGTGTTTTCTGCTTTTAATGTTAACACTTAATCTAAGCAGGGTAGGGTTTTAAAAAATTAATCTTATTTTTTTATATGCTTCTTGAACAATGATAAGTGTGATCGTTTGTATAGTCTAATTATAAATAATGAACTGCAACTTTTTCAAATACGGACAGAATCAATTGAAGTGAGAATAAATATTCTTATAGCGTAGTGATAATTTAAATTCTTTCTTAGAAAAAGGTAATATCTAAGGACAAAGATATAGCTTTATTTTTTCAATATCGTCTTTGTTTATAGGAATTACGTTCCCGTTTTTTTGCTGTAAATTTGTTTTTACGATAGGGAATGGATGAAAAAGTAAACGAATGAGGTTGCGTTAATATTTCAAAACATAAAGCACCAGCAAGAGGCTGTACTTCTATAAGCTTTACCTCTACCTCGTCGCCAAGTTGATAGCCTTTGCAACTCCATTTTCCTATAAGGGTATGTTGTGTTTCATCAAAATGATAGTAATCGCGTTTAAGTGTGGAAATGGGCACAAAGCCGTCTGCATTTAGTTTATCAAGTGAAATAAAAAGACCTGCTTTTGTAACTCCAGAAATGCGACCTTTAAATGAATGGCCTATTTTATTAGCCAAATAATGTGCAACAAGCCGATCAACAGTTTCTCTTTCAGCCATCATTGCACGGCGTTCATATGCAGAGATTTGTATGGCAATTGCTGTTAAATTTTGTTCTTGTGAATCTGTTAGTTTGTCGTCACCTAATTGCAGGGCTTTAATAAGCGCTCGATGAACAATTAAATCAGCATAACGACGGATTGGTGATGTAAAATGTGTATAGTTATGCAGATTTAAGCCAAAGTGACCTATATTTTCAGGATTATATTCAGCTTGAGATTGTGAGCGTAAAATAACCTGATTAACCAATTCCTGTTGTTGTGTATTAATGACTTGCGTAAGAATATTATTGAATCGTTCTGATGTAAGTTCTGCTTTTCGAGAAAATGATATCCCTAAACTCTGAAGAAAGTTCTGTAGTATTTCTTGTTTTGCGAGAGATGGTTTGTCATGAACGCGATAAATAAAGGGCTGATGATGTTCTTTTAATGTTTCCGCGGCTGCAACATTAGCTTGTATCATAAATTCTTCAATTAAACGATGTGCTTCTAGATGAGGTGGAACCACGACATCTTTAATGCGCCCATTTTGATCAAGAATGATCTTTTTTTCTGGTACCTCTAATTCAAGTGGTTTTCGACGATTGCGTGCAATTTTGAGTTTGGTATAAGCTCTCCACAATGGTTGCAAGATATTCTCAAGAAGAGGGGCTGTTTTTTCATTTGTATTTCCTTCAATTGCACATTGTACTTCTTGATAGGATAGTTTAGCTACCGTACGCATAATAATACGGTGGAAACTATGTTTGCGTTTGTTGCCATTTGCATCAAAAATCATACGAACAGCTAAAGCAGGCCTGTCTTTTCCTTCAAGAAGAGAGCATAAATTATTAGAGATGTATTCAGGAAGCATTGGTACAACGCAATCAGGAAAATAAACAGAATTGCCTCGTTTCAATGCTTCTTGGTCTAAAGCACTTCCTGTTTTCACATAATAAGAGACATCTGCGATTGCTACAGTGACAATCCAACCATCGTTATTTGCAGGATCTTCATCTTTTACGGCATAAACGGCATCGTCATGGTCTTTTGCATCTGGTGGATCAATTGTAATAAACGGTAACTGTCGCCAATCTTCACGATTTGTTGTGCTGACAATAGGTTTTGCATCTTTAGCTTGCTTCAAGACCTCTTCAGGAAAAACATAAGGAATTCCTTTTGAAATAAGCGCAATCATTGAAAGTGCTTTTTCACTATCGATAGATCCCAAAACATTTTTTACTTTTGCGTTTTTTGATCTGTAAGCTGTATTTTTTCTAATTTCAGCTTCAACGAGATCACCCGATTTTATATCAACATCTAAGGGTGTTTCAATAATTAGGTCATTAGTTTTACGGTCTATAGAACAAAGCTGCCATTGGTTATTTTCTAATTTTTTTACTATGCCAAGCATAGTCCTTTCTTGCTTATTAATTTTGCGTATAATACGCCCTGTATAGGAAAAACTTTGAGGGGTCTTATTTCGAAAAATTTTTACAAGACAGTGATCTCCAAGACTAATACTGACTCCTTTTATATAGCGAGGAGGTATTTCAATATTTGGCGTTAAATCACCCTTCCATTCAAGAGGGTGTGCAATAAAACCGCCATTATTATCTGATGCACTTATTTTAACTAAAGTAACAGGCGGCAGTCTTTCTTGAGTCGTTATTTTCTTATGTTTTTTTGATATAGAGCTAGGATCCTTCAACTGATCGAGCATATCTTTCAACCAACGGCGAGAATCGCCTTTTAAATTAAAAGCCTTAGCGATTTCGCGTTTATTTAATAGGTTAGGATTATCAGTAATAAAGGACAAAATTTCTGCTTTATTAGGTAGTCGTTCAGTATAAGAAGACTGAAGATATTTTGTTTTTTTCTGACCTTTAACCAAAATTTATGCCTCTTTTATTTTAGAAGGGATTCTTTCGATGTTGTCTTTTTCTTGTGTAACTATTTTTTCCTATTCACTCTTTGCCCTTTTTTAGGGGTGGATGCTTTGGCTAAGAGAAGGTCTAATGCTTCTGAAAGTGTTACATCAGCGGGGTCTTTATCTTTTGGTAATGTGGCATTAATTTTTCCCCAATTTACATACAAACCATAACGTCCATCGCGCACAGTGACAGTTCCACCTTCTGGGTGCTCACCTAATGTGATCAGTGCTTCAGGTGTTATCCGGCCCCGTTTTGTTTTATTTTCTTGTTTTTCAGCTAACACTGTAACAGCACGGTTGATACCAATTTCAAAAACTTCATTGATATCAGAAAGATTTGCAGATTTTCCGTCATGAGAAAGATAGGGGCCATATCGCCCAATTGTGGCTGTGATTATTTTTCCTGTTTCAGGGTGAACTCCAATTTCACGGGGAAGAGATAGCAAAGATAGGGCTTGATTAAGATCAATATTTTTTCTTGCCCACTCTTTTGGTAGCCCTACACGTTTTGCTCCTTTATCTTGACCAAGTTGAATATATGAACCAAAGCGACCAGTGCAAAGAAAGATATCTTTTCCCGTTTCATGATCAACGCCAAGTACAAGAGGCTCGTCACTGCGGACAGCTTCACTTTCTTCTTCTGTATCTATACCAAGTTGGCGTGTATATTTGCATTCAGGATAATTGGAACAGCCAACAAATGCACCATAACGCCCTAATTTTAGCGATAACTGGCCATTTGTACAAAGAGGACAAGATCGGGGATCACTTCCATCTTCACGCGTAGGAAAAGCAAGAGGTGCTAATATTACGTTTAAGGCATCAAGGACATGCGTTATACGCAATTTCTGGATATCGGTAACGGATGCATTAAATTCATTCCAAAAGTCATGTAAAACATCTTTCCAAGCTAGTTTTCCATCCGATATAAGATCGAGTTTTTCTTCAAGATTTGCTGTAAAGTCGTACTCTACATAACGGTTAAAGAAACTTTCAAGAAAAGCTGTGACAATACGTCCTTTAGCATCAGGAACAAGCTTTCGTTTATCAGTTACAGTATAGCCACGTTCAGAAAGTATCGCTAATATAGAGGCATAAGTTGAAGGGCGACCAATACCCAATTCTTCAAGTTTTTTGATTAATGAAGCTTCAGAATAACGGGGAGGGGGCTCTGTAGTGTGTTGAGTTACCTCAACTTTTTCTTTTGTTAGTGCTTCATTAGCGTTGATGTGGGGTAGGCGCGCTGATTCATCATCTTCACTATTTTCTTCATCTCGTTGATCGGTATAGGCAGAAATAAAACCATCAAAGCGAATAACAGACCCTGTTGCACGCAAATTTGCATTATTTTTTCCTTGAATCGCTTGAATTTCGACTGTTGTACGTTCAATTTCAGCAGAACACATTTGGCTTGCAATAGCGCGTTTCCATATCAATTCATATAATTTTGCTTGATCACTATCAAGAAAATTGCGTATTTGATTGGGGTTGCGTTGAAAATCTGTTGGGCGAATAGCTTCATGCGCTTCTTGTGCATTTTTTGCTTTTGTTGAATAAAAACGTGGTTTTTCAGGAACATAGTTATTACCAAAGGATTCTTTAATCACTTTTCGTGCTGAATCAATGGCTTCTGTTGCCATTTGTACACCATCTGTACGCATATAAGTGATAAGACCTGATGTTTCACCATTAATTTCAACACCTTCATAAAGTTTTTGTGCAATTCGCATAGTACGAGAAGGAGAGAAACCTAATTTTGAAGAGGCAGCTTGCTGTAACGTGGATGTTGTAAATGGTGGGGAAGGATTTCTTTTTATAGGTTTTGCTTCAACATTTAAAGTACGATATTCTGCCTCCTCCAGCATGGAGCGGATTTTTTCTGCTTGTTCTAAGGATTTAATATCAAGCTTTCCAAGTTTTTCTTGGTTAAATGCTACCAGTCGCGCGTAAAAATTATCATCTCGAATCGTTTTTAAGGATGTTGTAATCGACCAGTAATCTTCTTTAATGAAATGTTCTATTTCTGATTCGCGATCGCAAATAATACGTAAAGCAACCGATTGAACACGACCAGCTGAACGGGAACCTGGTAGTTTACGCCATAAAACAGGTGAAAGTGTAAAACCAACCAGATAATCAAGAGCGCGGCGCGCAAGGTAAGCATCAACGAGCGATATATCAATATCACGCGGATTATTCATAGCATCAAGTACAGATTTTTTAGTGATTGCGTTGAAAACAACCCGTTTAACAGGTTTATCCTTTAAAACTTTTTTTTGATTAAGAACATCAAGAATGTGCCATGAAATGGCTTCCCCTTCACGGTCGGGGTCTGTTGCCAAAATAAGACTATCAGCTTCTTTAACTGCTTTTGCTATTTCATTTAAACGTTTTGCAGAAGCAGTATCGACATCCCATTTCATGGCAAAATCTTGATCAGGTAGAACCGAGCCATCTTTTGCAGACAAATCACGCACATGCCCAAATGATGCTACTACTTTATATTGAGGTCCAAGATATTTATTAATTGTCTTTGCTTTAGCTGGAGATTCGACGATAACGATATCCATGATTTTATCCGAATGTTAAAATAAAAAATTCTCTCTATAAACTCCTTTCAAATGAATAGCTAATGGCAATTAGTCAAGAACACATAAAAAAACTATATTATACAACTTTTGATTGTTATTATTTAAAATACACTTTATAAGAGACTGCATAACTTATTTTCCGTGGCTCATATAAAAAAGTATGCGGTAAAATATTAAGATAACATCTATTGAGAGATGGGGAGAATGCTCAAGGATAAAAAAAATATGCTTATAAATCGTTTAAAAATTATCCATTATATCACGGATATGTCAAAACAAATGAGTCAAATGGCGCGTCAAGCTCATAGTCCACTTTTAGCATTACTCTTGGATATGGTAGCCAAAGAGGGGCAAAGTATTATTAATAACTCTGAGGGGCTTGGGGAGGATTCAACGCCGACAATGACACACAACCGTCAGAGTGTCGAATAAGCTTCCCAGCAAGTTCAAGTTCAACTAATAAGAGGTAAAGGTTTTGTAAGGGAATATTTGAATGACTACTTAATGTATCTAGATCAATTGGAGTTGTTGAAAGAGCTGAAAGGACAGCTAGGCGTTCTGAATCATTTCTAGTAGAAGCAGATTTATCAGTTTCTGTATTAGGTAAACTAAAACCTTCCTGTTGAAATTGAATTGGATATTCTTTTTCAAAAAGATTGAGCTGAGAACTTACAGTATTTGAGACTAATGGTGTAAGTGTTTCTATAATATCAGAAGGGTGTGTAACCAATAAAGCACCTTCTTTAATAAGATTATTTGTACCAACTGATCTTGGATCAAGTGGAGAACCGGGAATGGCAAAAATTAATCGTCCTATTTCAACAGCTTGACGGGCTGTAATTAAGGATCCTGACCGCATAGCTGCTTCTGTTACTAAGAGGCCAAGCGATAAACCTGCAATAATACGATTTCTTCTTGGAAAATCGATAGCACGTGGTTTCCAACCAACAGGCATTTCACTAATAATTGCTCCACCATTCGTGATAATATCATCATAAAGTTTTTTATTTTCAGGAGGATAGATATGATCAATTCCGCCAGCCATAACTGCAACGGTACCTGTTTTTAAACTTGTTTGGTGAGCAATACTATCAATTCCACGTGCAAGTCCAGAAATGGTTATAAAACCAGCGTTACCAAGAAAATGAGAAAATTGAGCAGTTAGCTTCTTACCTGCTGCCGAAGCGTTTCGAGAGCCAATAATCCCAACGGAGGATTTATGAAAAACTGAAACATTGCCTTTGATAGTAATGAGTGGTGGGGAGGCTTCTGTTACCTTAAGATATGCTGGATAATCTGGTTCTCCTACGCCGACAAAACGAATACCCAATTTTTCAGCTTTTTGCATCTCTTTTTCAGCATCTTCTAACGTTGCTATTCGAATAGGTGCACAACGACCACCTTTTCTACTAAGCTCAGGAAGTACAGCCAAAGCATTTTCTGCTGTTTTATAATGATCAATTAAATTACGAAAAGTAACAGGCCCAACATTCTCACTACGTAATAACCGCAACCAGTTTAAACGTTGATGATCAGTAAGTGGAATCCCTTTATTTATTTCTGTTTTTAGTGCCAATCTTACTTTCTTTCCCAACTAATAATCTACTGATATTCGTGTGATGTTTTATAATTACAAGTATGCTCATTATTACTATTATGCAATGAGCATAGAAGTAAGGAGAAAAAAAATAAATAAAAATTGGAACAATAATAACAGCAATAAGCCCGGATAATGAAGAATAATGCGTAAATAGAAAAATTCCTATCCAGATGATGACAAAAACAACTGCTGATGGCCAGTAAAACCCTAAGCATACACCTAGATAAGTAGCAACACCTTTGCCACCTTTAAATTTAAGCCATATGGGGAAAATGTGTCCTAAGAAAGCAAAAAAGCCAGCTAGAATAACAATAATACTGTGTTCTACTGGAATACTGCTTCCTGCTGGATAGATTAGAAGTTTTGCAATTAGGATAACAATAGTTCCTTTTAGCATATCGCAAAGAAAAGTAAGAGCTGCAATTGTCTTATTTCCTGTACGTAAAACATTTGTCGTTCCAATATTTCCAGAGCCAATTGTCCTTATATCGCCAAGTTTAGCAAAGCGTGTGAAAAGCAGTCCAAATGGGATAGAACCGATGAGATAAGATATCAGAAAAATAAATCCTATATGAACTTGAAAGAGCACTTCTATTTCATTCATCAAAAATCTCATTTAATTTGTTGATCAAGCTTAAACACTGACTGGCCTTTAACAAGTGTTTGGATAACACGTCCTTGAAAGTGTGTGTTCTCAAATGGTGTGTTTTTTGAACGTGAATGAAGCATATCTGAAGATAGTATCCATGGTTCATCAAGATCAACTAAAATGAGATCTGCATTAGCACCTTTTATGAGTGTTCCAGCATTAAGACCAAAGAGTTTTGCAGGTGCTGTTGATAAGAGTTCAGTCAACCTCAAAAGAGATATCATTTCATTGTGATAGAGGAGTAAAGCCACACTTAAGAGAGTTTCCATGCCAATAGCACCTGCTTGAGCGTCTTGGAATGGTAAGCGTTTTGTATCAACATCTTGAGGGTCATGAGAAGAAACAATAATATCAACTGTTCCATCTTTTATTGCTTCAATCATTGCTATACGATCTTCTTCTGCACGCAGTGGAGGCATTAAACGGAAAAAGGTACGATATTCACCGACATCATTTTCATTAAGGGATAAATGATTAATGGATACGCCGGCTGAAATTTTTGTATTGTTCTGTTTTGCTAAACGAATAGCATCGGCAGACATAGCTGTTGATATTTGTGCAGCGTGATAGCGTGCTTGTGTTAATGCAGCCAGTCGTAAATCTCTTTCCAATGGAATGATTTCCGCTTCACGCGGAATTCCACAAAGGCCAAGCCAACTTGCCAATAAACCTTCGTTCATAACACCTTGACCTGTAAGATCTTTGTCTTGTGTTTCATGAATCAAAGTGACATCAAAATCACGCGCATAAGTCATTGCGCGTCGCATAACAGATGAATTTTGAAGAGTTTTTTTCCCTTCACTAAAAGCGATAGCACCTGCATTTTTTAATAAACCGAATTCGGCAATTTCTTGTCCACCTAAACCTTGGGTGATAGCAGCAACAGGATAAATATTGACCAATGACGTTTCATGTGCTGTGCGCGTAATAAATTCAACAAGCGCCACATTATCAATAACTGGTTGTGTATCTGGCATCATGAGGAAGGAAGTAATACCTCCTGCTGCCGCAGATTGGCTAGCTGAAGCGATTGTTTCACGGTGCTCAGCTCCTGGCTCACCAACAAAAACTCGTGCATCAACAAGTCCAGGTAGAATCGCTTTATTTTGCGCATCAATAATTTCTGCACCTTCGGGTGTTCCTTGATTTAAAGCTTCTTTGCCAGCTGCTATAATCAGTCCATTTTCAATAATAACTGTACCAATTTCGTCAATTGCACGCGAAGGATCAACAATACGAGCGTTTTGAAAAACCATTGGTTTTGTCATTTCTTTTCTCCACTCCAATTATGACGCGAATCGAGTAAGGCTTCCATTACAGCCATGCGCACAGCGATTCCCATTTTTACTTGTGTGTGGATCACGCTTTGTACTCCATCTGCTATGTCAGAAGCAATTTCTACACCACGGTTTATTGGGCCAGGATGCATGACGATGCAATCACTTTTTGCATAAGCTAAATTCTCTTTATGTAAACCGAAATGATGAAAATATTCACGAACGGAAGGAATAAAGGCACCTACCATACGTTCGCGTTGTAAGCGTAACATCATGATAACATCAGCACCTTTAAGACCTTCTTTCATTGTGTTAAAAACTTCAACGCTCATGTCTGCTATTCCAGTTGGCAGAAGTGTTGAAGGAGCAATAACACGAACACGTGCTCCTAAAGCATTAAGGCTAATAATATTGGAACGTGCGACACGTGAATGCAAGATATCTCCACAAATTGCAACAGTTAATCCTTCAATACGTCCTTTTATTCTTCGAATAGTCAGGGCATCTAATAAAGCTTGTGTTGGGTGCTCATGTGCACCATCGCCTGCATTAATGACACAACAATCAACTTTTTGTGCTAAAAGAGCAGCTGCTCCGGCGCAGTTATGGCGAATGATGAGTATGTCCGGATTCATTGCATTGAGAGTTATTGCTGTATCAATCAATGTTTCTCCTTTTTTGACGGATGAATTACTGATAGCCATATTCATCACGTTGGCTCCTAACCGCTTACCAGCTAGTTCGAATGAGGATTGTGTTCGCGTGGAGGCTTCAAAGAAAAGATTAATTTGAGTACGTCCGTGCAGTGTGGTTTTTTGTTGTCAATTGTCTTGGAAAAAGTAATATTTGCATCTGCACGGTCAAGCAGTGTGGTAAGGTCTTGTACATTTAAACCTTTAATACCTAAAAGATGACGGTAGGGGAAAATCGGAAAAAGAGTATTTTGAGTCATAACATTCTTTTCTAGAGATTTCTAAAGAATTTAAACAAGTATTTGTTTGAATGTAATAAATGTAAAAAGATAAATAGTCTATGATATCAATGATTCGAATAAGGAATATACTATGAGTGCTCTGTTTATGCAGAATGGCCACCGAAAAAATGCGTTTCTTAGTGATACACTTATGTTTCGTATTGCATCTAATTTGCCTGCATCTTTATTAGCAAGTTTTGAAGAAATAGGGGCATTTGTAGCTAGCCATGAAGCACGAGATCTCTCCCGTTTAGCAAATCACCATCGCCCCATATTACGCTATAATACCGAATGGAGCCAATTAACAGAACAGTTAGAAATTCACCCTGCCTATGATACTCTTCAAAGATATTCTAGACAAGTGGGGTTAAGTACTTCACTGTGGGAAAATATAGCTTCGGAAAGTGGAATACGTTATCAGGCACGTGCTATTCGTTTAGCTTTATCTGCCGGTCTGGAAACCGGTCATTTGAATGAGGTTATTATAACAAGTGCAGCTATTGCAGTATTAATTGGTGACATTAAGTTATTTAAAAGATGGCGAAACGTTCTTTTGTCACGTCAATATGATTCATCCCTCAAGCCTATTGATGATAAAAAAGGTGCTTCTCTTACTTGCGCTTTTGATAATGTTGCAAAAAGTGAAAAATATCCTTCTAGTTTTCCAATTGCTCAGAAAGTTTCTTTTGATGAAAAGATGGGGCGTGATCTGTATCATTTAAATAGTGTGAAAACCAATGTTATTAATCCGGTCGCTGATGGATATCTTGTCAGTGCGGAAATAGATGGTCATTTAAGCTGCTTTTTAGTTCCACGTGTGCAAGAAAATGGTGCAATAAATAATATCTCAATTCATTATTTATTGCAGCGTTCTGGAGAATATTCAGTGCCAGAGGGGGTTGTCCATTTCCAAGGCAGTTATGGTTGGCTTTTGGGAAATATTGGGGAGGGGGCTAAAATAATTAAAGATATCGAGACTATGACACGCTTTGATCAGTCTGTGATATCAACAGGTGTTTTGCGCGCAGCACTTCAATTTGGCATAGACTTTTTTCGACAAAAAATGCCAAATCAGCCTTTACCACCACTAACAGAGCGTATTTTTGCTGATATTGCACTTGATATTGCTGCTTCACAAGCATTGGTTTTACGTTTAGCACGGGCATTTGATAATGCTACAAATAGTCGCGCTGAAGCAGCTTTTGCACGTATTATGACGCCTATTATTGCTTGTCATGTAAATCAATTAGTTGTTCCTATTGTTAGTGAAATTATTGCACAGCTTGGTTTAGAAAGTTTTGTGGAAGGCAATCCATTATCGCAAATGTTACATGATGGATCTGCACGGATAGTTAGAAATAATGATTCTAATCAATTGGTGAGGGACGCGATTCTTATAGCTAATAAAGCACCTGGATTATTTCAGCAACTGTTAGAAAAAATTGCAACTAATATTGGGTCAGCAGGTCCGCGAGCAGTTGAAATTATCAAATCTGCTATCCATATGGCTTCAACAAATGAAGGAGCAGGTCGTTTTTTTGTTGAGCAAGTGGCATATGCTGCTGCAACTGCATCATTACGTTATAAGGAAATGGAATATATTGTAAATGCTTACATGGAAAGCCGCCTTGGAGGACAATGGAGACTATCCTATGGTATGATGATTGCACGATATAATCCCGGACAATTATTGGAGATTCTTTATCCTTCTGTGTGATTTAGGTTCTGAATTCTATCAAGAACGCCTTGTAATATAAAAGCAGCAGCTGCAGAATCAATACGGGCTGCTCTTTTAGCGCGCGATACATCCATTTCTAAAAGGGAGCGTTGTGCAGCAATTGTTGACAATCGTTCATCCCAAAAAACAAATGGAATTTTTGTATATGCTCCCATATTGCTAACAAAAGTTCGGGTTGCTTGAACACGAGGGCCGTTACTTCCATCCATGTTAACAGGCAAGCCAATAACGGCAACCCCTACATTTTCATTATTAAAGATTTGAACAAGTGTAAGGGCATCTAATGTAAATTTTTTTCGCTGAATGACGGGACGTGGATTTGAAAAGGTTAAACTGATATCAGAAATAGCAATTCCGATAGTTTTTGTGCCCAAATCCAAACCTGCTATCGTTTGTTTGGGTAAAAGATGTGTAGTAATTTCATGTATGTTAATGACAGCCATGTGTTTATACTTAGAGTTTCTTAATATTTTAGGTTAATATTTATAGTGAAGTTTTGATACAGATATCAATATTCTTGCGCTTATAGAAGTGAGCTTGTATAGCCAAAACATGAAGAGAGTAATGTCGCAATCAAATTTGAGCAGAAAGGCATAATATGTCTGTTGATAATAAAACAGTCAAAAGAGTGGCACATTTAGCGCGTATTGCTATTCATGATGATGAAACAGAACGCATGACAAAGGAATTTAATGCCATTTTAGAGTTTGTAGAACAACTTAATGAAGTTGATATCAATGGAGTTGAACCATTAACATCGGTAATGCCTATGGCTTTGCGAATGCGTGAAGATAATATTACAGATGGTAATAAAGCTGCAGAAATTGTAGCAAATGCACCTATAACAGAAGAAAATTTCTTTCTTGTTTCAAAGGTCGTCGAGTAATTTTTAATATTTAAAATTCGAGAATCAATATGACTGATTTAACAACCCTAACGATTGCACAAGCTCGTGATGCTTTAACAAAGAGAGATCTAAAAGCAACTGAATTAACAGAAGCTTATTTAAAAGCAATTGAGTTAGCTAATCCAACTTTAAATGTCTATGTGGCGTTAACAGCAGAACAAGCAACAAAAATGGCTGCTGAATCAGATAAGCGTTTTGCGAAAGGGCAAGCTGGTATTTTAGAGGGGATTCCACTAGGAATTAAGGATCTTTTTGCAACACAAGATGTCCATACTCAAGCTTGTTCATATATTCTCGATGGTTTTAAACCTAAATACGAATCAACAGTAACGGCTAATTTGTGGAAAGATGGGGCGGTTATGTTAGGCAAACTTAATATGGATGAGTTTGCGATGGGATCGTCTAATGAAACATCACATTATGGGCCAGCTATTAATCCATGGCGGAAAAAAGGATCAGATGAAAAACTTGTCCCAGGTGGTTCTTCAGGTGGCTCTGCATCTGCTGTTGCAGCACGACTTTGTGCAGGAGCAACAGCAACTGACACTGGTGGGTCAATACGCCAGCCAGCAGCATTTACTGGTACTGTGGGAATAAAGCCGACTTATGGGCGGTGTTCACGGTGGGGGACCATAGCGTATGCTTCATCGCTTGATCAAGCTGGGCCTATCGGACGAGATGTGCGTGATTGCGCGATTATGCTTAAATCAATGGCTTCCTTTGATGATAAAGATTCAACTTCGGTTAATGTACCTGTGCCTGATTATGAAAATTATATAGGTCAATCAATTAAGGGAATGAAAATTGGTATTCCAAAAGAATACTATATTGAAGGAATGTCTGCTGAAATTGTTGATCTTTGGCAAAAAGGGATGGATTGGCTAAAGGAAGCAGGGGCTCAGATTATTGATATTTCATTACCTCATACAAAATATGCTTTGCCCGCTTATTATGTTGTAGCTCCTGCAGAAGCGTCTTCTAATTTAGCACGCTATGATGGTGTCCGTTTTGGGCTTCGTATGCCAGGGAAAGATGTCATTGAAATGTATGAGAATACGCGCTCATCTGGCTTTGGTGATGAGGTTAAACGGCGTATTTTAATTGGTACCTATGTTCTTTCTGCAGGTTATTATGATGCTTATTATCTTAGAGCTCAAAAGGTGCGAACATTAATTAAACGTGATTTTGATCAATGTTTTACTGCTGGTGTTGACGCTATTTTAACGCCTACAACACCGGTATCAGCTTTTGGTATTGCTGATGAAAAAATAAAGAATGACACAATAGCAATGTATTTAAACGATATCTGTACTGTGTCAGTTAATATGGCGGGATTACCAGGTATTTCTGTTCCTGCAGGTTTATCATTAAATGGTTTACCACTAGGATTGCAATTGATTGGTAAGCCTTTTGCTGAGGAAACAATTTTTCAGATAGCTTACATTATAGAGCAGGCAGCGGGAACGTTAAATGCTGAAAAATGGTGGCCATAAAAAATCACAAGCTTACATTTTTTATGAAGAAATAAAAATACTCTCTCCTTAAGAGACAGGGAAAGATCTTTGGGAGTGGACTGTAGTTTCGTATTATAATTTTTTAGCCGCCAAGATATGCTTCTTTTACTCGTGGATCAGAAAGCATAGCTTGGCTTTTACCATGAAATGAAATTTTACCCGCTTCTAAAATATAAGCATAATCGGCAACAGAAAGAGCTGCAAATGCGTTTTGTTCAATAAGAAGAACAGTTTTTCCCATTTCATTAATTTTGCGGATGATCGAAAAAATTTCTTGTACAAGAAGTGGTGCTAAACCAAGAGACGGTTCATCCAATATCACCATGTCAGGATTGCTTATAAGTGCACGTCCTACAGCCAGCATTTGTTGTTCACCGCCTGACATCGTACCACCCAATTGTTTGGATCTTTCACGTAACCGTGGAAATAAGTCAAATATCCATTCAATATCATGAGCAATACCGACTTTGTCATTACGAATATAAGCGCCTAGCTGGAGATTTTCTAAAACAGTCAAATGAGGCATAATACGCCGCCCTTCAGGACTTAATGCAATGCCCAATTGTAAAATTTCTTCGGGCTGCTTTTCTGTAATAGATTCACCTTTATATATAATATCTCCGTAAATAGGCCGGTTAAGTCCTGCAATAGAACGTACAGTACTGCTTTTTCCTGCTCCATTGGCACCAATTAAAGTTACTATATTCCCTTTTTTTATGAACATAGAAATATCTTGAACAGCTTTAATAGCGCCGTAATGAACGTGAAGATTTTTTATTTCAAGAATGTTCATACATATCTCCCCCAAGATAAGCTTTAATAACTTTAGGATTATGGCGAATTTCATCTGGTGTGCCATTGGCGATGCAACGGCCATATTCTAACACCCAAATGTCTTGGCAAAGCCCCATGACAACTTTCATATCATGTTCAATGAGTAGAATTGTAAGATCAAATTCTGTTCTTACTTTTTCTATGAATTTTCTAAGTTCTTCGCTTTCTTGAGGATTCATTCCAGCAGCAGGTTCATCAAGAAGAAGTAATTTAGGTTTTGTCGCTAAAGCTCGAGCTATTTCTAAACGCCGTTGTGCACCATAAGCCAAGGTAGTTGCTGGCTGGTTGGCGAGATAAGCAAGCTGAAGTCGTTCAAGAATCTCCATCGATTCTTTATAAAGTTTGTTTTTTTCTTTAATTGCACTTGGTAATAAAAGAGCGGAAGCAAACCATGGGTATTTTTGCCGAACGTGGGCACCAACCATGACATTTTGCAATACTGTTAATCCTGAAAAAAGGCGAATATTTTGAAATGTTCGTGCAATATGGCGTTTACAAATAATATGAGGTGAAAGACCACAAATATTTTCTCCATCTAGAAGAATTTTTCCATTTGTAGGTGTATAAAAACCAGAAATTATATTAAAAACAGTAGTTTTTCCAGCACCATTGGGACCAATTAATCCAGTAATTGTTCCCCGTTTAATAGCCATATTGATATTGTTAACAGCGATTAATCCGCCAAAACGCATTATAACATCATTAAGTGAAAGAATAATGTCATTCATGACTTTTCCTCACTACTAGAGAGTGTCCTCCTTGTTAAAAGGGAATAAATCCAATTCCATGAAAATTCACGTTGACCTAATAATCCTTTTCTCCAGAATAAGATAATTATCAGCAATAGAAGTGAAAAAACAACCATACGTAGTCCTGGTATTCCTGGAATATATATAAAACTTAAATTTAATGGAGATTCAATAATACGAAGTGATTCAAGCATCACTGTAATAATAATGCTGCCTACAATACTTCCTGTAATAGAACCAAGACCACCGGCAACAACAATCATCAAAATATTAAAGGTTAGAAGGAAGTTGAACATTTTAGGATCGATGGTTGAAATAAGAGCAGCTGTTAATGCACCTCCAATACCTGCAAAAAATGCACCAACAGTGAAAGAAAGGCTACGATAGAAGAAAGTGTTGACGCCCATTGTTTTTGAGGCGATTTCATCATCACGAATAGCGCGCAATACATTACCAATATTACTTTGTAATAGAAGAGTTATAAAAATAATTGTAAATGCTAACCAACCATAATTCCACCACAATGTAGCATTTTGGGGTATTCCTTTAATTCCCAATGAACCGTTTGTTAAAGATGTAGCATTGGTAATAATGACGCGAATAATTTCTGCAAAACCTAATGTTGCAATTCCAAGATAGTCACCACCAAGGCGTAATATAGGCAAAGCGACCAATAAGCCTATAGCTGCAGCACATAAACCACTTATAATGACAGCAATAAAAAAAGGTAATTGCAAATTTTGCAATGGTTCAGCTATCGGTTCTAGAATCCACATCATTTCTTTTTGTTCAGGAGAGAGAAGTAAAATTGCACATATATAAGCACCAATAGCCATAAAACCAGCATGTCCAAGAGAGAACATACCTGTAAATCCGTAAATCAAATTAAGAGAGATTGCCAATATGGCGTTTATAGCAATAAGATTGATAATACGCAGTGTATAGTTATTAAAATGAGTATCGGCATAAAATAAAAAACCGATGAGAGCCACAATACTGATAAATGATAGAAAAAGCGTAGTTGATTTTGCCATTAGATTTTCTCTTGACTTTTTTTGCCCATTAAACCAGTTGGCATTACCAGCAGGATAACAATTAATAAAATAAAAGCGAAAGCATCTCGATATCCAGATAAAGCTGGGAAAAAGGCGATAATCATAATTTCAAGAAAACCTAATAATAATCCTCCGAGCATTGCTCCTAGAATTGATCCAATACCTCCAATAACAGTAGCGATAAATGCTTTTAGTCCAGGAAGTATACCCATATAAGGCTGGATTTGAGGATAACGTAAAGCCCACATGATTCCTGCTATGGCACCTAATGCCGAACCTATAGCAAATGTGAATGCGATAATCTTGTTAACAGAAACACCCATTAAACGAGCAGTTTCAATATCATGCGAAATTGCACGCATAGCAAGACCAGGTTTTGTTCTATGAATAATCCATAACAAGAGAACAACAAGAATAAAGGAAACAACAGGAACAATAAAGGACATAGGGCTAATTCGAATAATTGCATCTGATCCTTGTCCGAAATGCCATTGGATTGGTGTGACAAGAAAATCTGGCTGTTTCACACCCTTGGGAACACCACTAAAAAGTACAGTTGCAAGATTTTCAATGAAAAAGGAAATACCAATTGCACTGATGAGCACCGAAATTCGTGGAGCATTACGCAAAGGCTTATAGGCACATTGATCAACAGCAATACCTAGTGCACTTGTGATAAAAATTGAGAAACAAATGGCCAAAATCCAAATCGGTGTGAAATTTTGTGGAGCAATTTTTGAATAATAAATAAGCCCTAAAATAAGGATAAAAAGAATTGCAATCCAATAAATTTCAGGGCGTTTTTTAAACCCTATAAACACTGAATAATAAATGAGGAGAGCTAACAATATAAGCAGGACAGCAACCCACGCAGGCATAAAGCTAATTGTAGAAAAGAAAACGAAATATGCCCCTAACATAAAGATATCGCCGTGAGCAAAATTAATTAATCTTAAAATACCATAAACCATGGTATAACCAATCGCGATAAGCCCATAAAGCGATCCCAATGCTAGCGCGTTAAAAAAATGCTGAATGAACATTTCAGTATTCATCTTTTGTCCTTCTGCATTTGTTAGTTCATATAGGGTAGAATATAAGATTTTTGAATAATTTAATTGAAAGAATAATTTTCAATCAGATCTTATATTTTTGATTTAATGATCAATGTTCTAAAATTAAATGGCAGGCTTGATTTCATTTAAATAGATACGTTTGCCACCTTTTATTTCAATAACACCGATAGGGATTTGAGGATTGTGATTTTCATCCATAGACATACTACCAAAAGGTGTTTGTACATCTTTCAATTTACTCAATTCTATAGTGATTGCTTCACGATCAGCACTTGCAGCATTTTCAATAGCTTTCATAAACATTATGTAAGCTGTGTACCCTAAAACTGAATTGATATTTGGCTCTTTATGAGGGTAAGCTGTCTTCCATTCGTTTGTAAATTCTTGTGCAGCTCTTGACATATTTGGCATATTTTTATCGTAGGGGAGTGTTGTATGTAAAAAGTTTTCTGCAGCTTGTCCTGCAATTGCAATAGTTTCTGGGTTGTCCATAGCATCACCCCCCATGATGCGGAATTGTGCACCTAATTCACGTGCTTGTTTCATGATAATGGAACCTTCAGAAAAATAAGATGGGATAAATAAAACATCAGGTTTTTGTGCTATAATTTGTGTGAGAGCAGCTGAAAAATCTTGATCTCCAGAATTATAGTTTAAATTTAAGATAACTTCACCACCTAATTTTTTGAATGAACGATTAAAATAATTTGCAAGTCCAATTGCGTAATCGCTTGATATATCTTTTAATATAGCTGCTTTTTTTGCATGTAAATTTTGAATTGCGTAAGTTGCAGCACCTGCACCTTGATAAGGATCAATGAAGCATGTGCGAAAAGAGTATTTTTTGCCATGCGTAATAAGCGGATTTGTTGCTGAAGTCACGATAACAGGAGTTTTTGCTTTTTCAGATACTTCTCCACCAGCTAATGCTAATGAAGAACCATAAGTTCCAATAATACCGTTAACATTGTCATTTGCAGTTAAACGCATGACAGCATTAGCTGCTTCTACCTTATCGGATTTATTGTCAATAATAATAAGCTCGACTTTACGTCCTAGTATCTCGGGTATTTTTTTATGTGCCAACTGTATACCTTCCAGTTCAAGTTGGCCTCCAAATGCATTTTGGCCTGTTAATGGAAGGTAAACACCAATTTTAATAGGAGCATTAGCATAAGCATTTGCTATAAGCATCACCATTGTAGCGATTATAGTGAGGAATTTCTTCAATTGCATTGTATACTCCCCTTATTTATAATTGTAATTTTACACTTTATATTGAACTCTATTATCATGCAAGTTACACAATTAATAAAAATTAATCATTGTGTATGAAGGTTCTTTATTAACTGTGTGAAGTATACGATTAAGCGTTTCAGAGAAGTATTTATATTGTGGATTAATTTGCCAAATTTTAGGTGTTACTACAATGTAGGGGAAATCTTATCTTGGGGCTTGCTTGTTGATACAATAGCAATGTTTACTGAACGTGATAAGAATCAATTTGTAGAATTTAACCCTACAGGAATCATGTTTGATTATGACGAGTAAGGATACCTTAAAAAATTATTCCCTGTCTGAAGATAATTTCGATATTTGTGGTGAAATTACTGAAATTAGTGGTGTTATTAAATGGTTTGATGGCAGTAAGGGGTATGGGTTTATAGTACCTGATTTATGTGGTCTTCCTGATATATTATTACATGTTACTGTAATGCGACGAGATGGATTTCAAACAGCTTTGGAAGGCGCTAAAATTATTTGCGTTGTAAAGAAAACTGAACGGGGATTAAAATGTGTCCAGGTCAAGTCTGTTGATTTATCATCTGCTGTTCATCCATCAGAAATTCCGGTACGTACACATATTATAGTTACTCCTGAAAGTGGTTTAGAGCGTGCAATTGTTAAATGGTTTGATCGTGATAAAGGCTTTGGTTTTCTTAGCCGAGGGCAGGGAACAGAAGATATCTTTATTCACATGGAAACATTGCGTCGTTTTGGTTTAGCAGAGCTCCGTTCTGGTCAAGTTGTTATTGTGCGTTTTGGTAAAGGAGAAAAAGGCCTGATGACAGCAGAAATTTACCCTGATATAGCACTTCCATTTGCTACGCATTAAATTTCAATATTATAATTTATTTTATTTCTTTTGTTTTAAATTTTAATGTTTTTTATCTTCTGATAAAGATGAAATTAATCATTAAAAAGGAGTAAGATATTTGAAGTTTTCTAAAAGAAAACAAATCATTCAATTGATCTTTTTTTGTATAGGGGTATTTTTTTGTGTAGGTATAAAGGTGACTATGGCAAAAAAGCCTATACAAATTCCAGTTGATTCAACCCCTTTAATAATTCATACAAAACAAGGTGTACTTTCTTACAATGTTGAAATTGCTTTTTCACAAGCTCAGTCAAGTGCTGGCTTGATGTACCGCACTAATTTTCCTCAAAATCATGCAATGTTATTTAAAAATTCAGTAAATAATACATCTGAGAATACACAGGAAATGTTTATGTGGATGGCAAATACTCCTTTACCCTTGGATATGATTTTTTTAAACTCTGAGGGAATTATTGTTTCAATTGTTGAAAATACCCGTATATTTTCGGAAGATATTATTTCATCAATAGTGCCGGCAGCTTTCGCTATTGAACTCAATGCTGGTGAAGTTGCTGATAAAAACATACAAAAAGGGCAGCGTGTTATTCATCCTGCTATTTGTGGGAAATGTAAAGGTAATAGAGAATGACAGCAAAAGATGTTTATTTTTTTGAACACGATGGTTTACGATTTGCTTATCGCGAAGAAGGTCAAGGTATTCCTATTTTGTTGATTCATGGCTTTGGATCTTCTGCACGGATTAATTGGTATGCAACAGGGTGGTTTCGTAGCCTTGTTGAAGCAGGTTATCGAGTTATAGCTCTCGATAATCGTGGCCATGGTGATTCAGTTAAAAGTTATGATCCTTTATTTTACACTCCTCAAGCTATGGCTGGCGATGCGGTTAAATTGCTTCAACACCTAGGATTATCTAAAGTTCATGTTATGGGATATTCCATGGGTGCTCGGATCAGTGCATTTATGGCGCTTTTGTATCCAACATATGTGCATAGTGTTATTTTTGGAGGTTTAGGGATTGGTATGGTAACAGGGGGAGGTGACTGGAAACCCGTTTCAGAAGCTCTTTTAGCAGAGGATGTTTCAACTATTACTAATGCACGTGGTCTAATGTTCCGTAAGTTTGTAGATCAAACTAAAAGTGACAGACGCGCTCTTGCTACTTGTATCATGACATCAGCACAAAAATTAACAGAGTCTGATGTTCATAAAATCAAGCAACCTGCACTTGTTGCTGTTGGTTCGTTGGATGATATCAGTGGTGAGGCAGAACCATTAGTAGCTTTGTTGCCACATGGTGAAGTGTTAGAAATTCCTGGAAGAGATCATATGCTTGCTGTGGGAGATCAGGTCTATAAAAAAGGTGTTATCGACTTTCTTTCTCGTTATCCGATTGCATGAAATTCATTTATATTTATAGAAAGCTAAAATAAAATTTAACATTTTGTTGTTTTGAAAATATAAACAGCTTATTCGGAATTTCTGTTTTATTGTACAGCTTATGTTTAAAAACAGAAAGATATTGGTAAAAGCTTACATTAAGCGATTATATTATAATTTAATTTTTATATATAAAAATATTGAAATAAATAATATAATTCAATTAAATATTTCAGTTTTTTAATTTGCAAAATAAATGGAATAATTTTTATATCATAGATTTTTATAGACAAATCGTAACTTCTATAAATTTAATACAACTTATGCTAGAATAAAAATCTTCTTCACGATAAATTAATTGAACTTATTTTCTTTTTAGTTCAAAGTTATTGTTTATAGAAATAAAAACAAAAGAGTAAATTTATTTTTCAAAAATATTTTCTGTTGGTATTTATTTACTTAGTAAATAATTATTGGAAAAAGATTACTGTAGATTATGCAAAAAGTTTCATGGTAAGTAAAACATTGTTTGTAGGAAATAATGTTTTTATTTATAATGACTTTACTTGAAATAAAATAACTAAGCATTGTGGCGATTGATATTTAAGGTATGTTTCGAATATCTTTATAGAAGAGGGGGCTAAATAAAAAAATAAAACGAAGATTGTTGTTTATTTTTTTATTTTAGAATTTAATAATAATTATAGGCTTTTTATTGAAAGTTATTCAATAAAGTTTGTAAAAATGATCTTGTTTTAAACATAAATAACAGGATTAAAGATTGGGAATAAAAAATTTTTACCATCTTTGCAGAATCATAGAAGTATTTTATCTGCAAAAAAGGAATTAATTGATAATCTTAAAATGTAGGAGAGTGCAGTGAATGCTGATGAAATAAGAAAACTTGATAGTTATTTTAAAAAGACGTTCCAAAATTCAGCATTGCAAGTAAAAGCACGGCCGAAAAAAGATGATTCTTGTGAAGTTTATATCGGGGATGAATTTTTGGGTATTATTTACCGGGATGAGGATGAAGATGAATTATCCTATAACTTTTCAATGGCTATATTAGATATTGATCTAGGAAAGTGACGCAATTAATTGTAATTGGAACACGATTTTCTTCTGCATTCAATTGGTTTTATATAAGTTTTAGTGCTTTAAAGCTTGTGTAATCGTTACGCGCGATAATAAGGTGGTCGTGAAGAATAATTCCGAGTGCATTGGCAATGTCTTTTAATCTGTACGTCATTGATATATCTGCATCAGAAGGTGTAGCATCGCCGGAAGGGTGGTTGTGAACTAAGATAAGCCCTGATGCAGATAATTCTAAAGCTCGAGAGACAACTTCACGAGGGTAGACAGGAGTATGGTCGATAGTGCCAGTTTGTTGCACCTCATCAGAAAGTAGGCCGTTTTTCTTATCAAGAAATAGAACACGAAATTGTTCCCGTGTTTCATGTGCCATAACAGCTTTGCAATAAGCTAATACTTTATCCCACGTAGAAAAAATATCACGTTTAGACAGTTGTGCGCGAGCAAGGCGTCCTGCGACACCTGAAATAATTTTTAAGTCTATTGCAGTAGCTGGGCCACATCCAGGAACTTCTTGAAGAAGGTTAATATCAGCGTTTAACACATCAGTTAATGAGCCAAAACGTTCTATTAAATTTTTGGCTATTATTTTTGTGTTTACTCGAGGAAGAGTACGGAAAAGCAATAGCTCAAGATATTCATAATCCTCAATTGCATTGCCCTTCGTTTTTAAGTAGCGTTTACGCAGACGTTCACGATGTCCTTCATAATGTTTAGTTATTTTTGAATTTGTTTTAAGCTTTTCATTTTTTGTTTGTGCTGTCGGATTAAGCGAAGCACTTGATGTTAGCTCAAAGGAATTGCTTTGCATGACTCCATTTTTATTTGATTTTTTAGCCATAATATTACTACATTTATTTAAGCATATGAATTTGGAACATAAAAAATATCTTTAGGAGATTCAGTAAATATTTCGCATCCTTGATTTGTTACGCCAATTGTATGTTCATACTGTGCAGTAAGTGAACGATCACGTGTCACAGCGGTCCAGCCATCAGATAAAATCTTAACTTGTGGCTTGCCAAGGTTAATCATGGGTTCAATTGTGAATATCATACCTTGTTTTAATTCTTCACCTTCCCCTGAATTTCCGTAATGTAAAATATTTGGTGCATCATGAAAAAGTTGACCAATTCCATGGCCACAAAAATCTCTCACAATTGAACACCGTTCAGATTCCGCATAACGCTGAATGGCTGCACCAATATCACCTGTAGTTGCACCAGGTTTAACTGCTGCAATTCCCCTCATAAGGCTTTCATGGGTTATTTTTAGCAAGCGTTCTGCAGCACGCTTGATTTTTCCAACAGGATACATACGACTTGAATCTCCATGCCAACCATTGAGAATGAATGTTACATCAATATTAACAATATCACCTTCTTGCAAAGGCCTTTTATTGGGTATGCCATGGCAAACAACGTGATTGATAGATGTGCAGCATGAGTGGCTGTATCCATGATAATTTAAGTCAGCAGGTAAAGCACCGCGTTCAGCTCCATAAATAAAGACAAAATCATCAATTTCTTGTGTAGTGATACCAGGTTTAATGATATCTGTGAGTGCATCAAGGCATTCTGCTGCAATGCGACCAACTTTACGCATTTCAGAAAAAGCATAGTCGTCAAAGATACGAATTTGTCCATTAAATTTTAAGGGTACTTTATTATATTCAATATAACTGGTCATTTTTCTTGCTATTTTCTATTTTTACTTGGTGAATCGGAAAAATACCTTTTATACTTACGTGACATTTTATAGCATAAAATTCTACCCCTGATTTTAAAGCTAAATCAAATTTACATCCATAAGTGGGATCAAGATCACGGCAAACTGTAAAAGCTGAGCAATCTTCTCGTTGAATGATATAAAGCATAGCTGCTCGCTTTCCTTGTTGCACAATTTTTATGAGCTCATCAAGATGGCGTGCACCACGTTTTGTTACGGTATCGGGAAATTCTGCTAATCCCTTTTGACGTATGAAATGAACGTTTTTTACTTCCAGATAACATTCTGGAAGGGTGTCATCTTGTAGAAGAAAATCAATACGTGAGTGTGTACCATAACGTTGTTCACTTAAAATGGTTTTATATCCGCTTAATTCGGGCAATAAGCCATTTTGAATTGCTTCTAATGCAAGTTTGTTAGGCAAAGTTGTATTAATGCCAACCAAAATATTATCTGCTTCGACAATTTCTAATCGATATGGATATTTTCGCTTAGGATCATTACTGTATGAAAGCCAAACATTAGAGTCGGGAGTTGTTAACCCAAGCATCGAGCCTGTGTTGGGAACTGAAACGGTAAAGATATGCTGATCATTCTTTCTAACATCAGCAAGAAAGCGTTTATAACGGCGGACAAGCTTTGCAGGATAGAGTTCAGGAACAAAGAACATATTCCCTTATTAAAGGGCATAATCTTATAATTCAACTCAAGAATTATATTTAGATGAGTTGAAGCACATCAGATATAGTTACATTGGCATAAAAAATAATAGTTGTAACAATCAATAACATTGTTATGAGTGCGAGAGTCATTTTTCTTTCGGAATTCATACTTAATCCTTTTTTAGATAAATCAATGAATTTCTATTGAGAAGATAAAATTGACTACAATTTGTCACTAAAAAGGTTATTTCATGGAGTATTGATTTGAGAGGTTGAGTTGCAGAAAAAAATAGCTATAGAGATATGATTTATGAAGATCGGTGAGATGAAATGGCTGGGACAAATAGGAGTCGTCAAAATATAATGAATGGTCCAATTATTGTCTTAGTTGAGCCGCAATTGCCAGAAAATATTGGTATGGTGGCAAGAGCGATGGCAAATTTTGGACTATCTAATCTTCGGCTGGTTAAACCACGGGAAGTATTTCCAAATGAAAAAGCTAGAGCTGCAGCCAGTAAAGCTGATCATATAATTGATAATGCGTTAGTTTTTAATACATTATATGACGCAATCGCAGATTTAAATTATGTTTTGGGCACAACAGCACGTAAAAGATGTGGTTTTAAGACGGTTAGAAGTGCTGTAGAAGCAGCAGGTATTTTACGTTATCATGAAGGTATTGGGCATAAAATAGGTATTTTATTTGGTAGAGAAAGGTGGGGGCTTAAAAATGACGAAATTAGCTTTGCTGATGAAATTGTTACTTTTCCGGTTAATCCTGCTTTTGCTTCATTGAATATTGCCCAAGCAGTTTTGTTGATGTCTTATGAGTGGATGAAATCTGGTTTAGATGATTTAAACGATACGGCTTTTCGTGTAGCAGAAATGAAATCAGCGGATAAAGCCACGCTGCACGGTTTTTTATCGCAATTAGAAAATGCTTTGGATTCTCGTGGATATTTTAGACCGCAAGAACGCAAAGAAGTGATGGTCCTCAATATACGCTCTGTTTTTACACGTGCTAAATTGAGTGAATCTGAAATTCGACTGCTACGGGGAGTTATATCTTCACTAGATCATTTTTCACCTGAATTTCCACGGGGTAGCGGTGCACCTGTGGGGCGTAATCGCAAAAAGAAAATCACAACAGGTGTAAACATTAATGAGTGAGCGACCACTTCTTTTTTTTGATAGCGGTATTGGTGGGTTAACAGTGGTGGAGGAAGTACGCGCTCTTATTTCTGAATTCCAATTTATTTATGTTGCTGATGATGCAGGATTTCCCTATGGTATTTGGAGTGAAGATGCTTTGAAACAACGCATTTTAAAGATTTTTACAAATCTATTAAAACTTTATAATCCTATTTTATGTGTTATTGCCTGCAATACGGCTTCTACATTGGTGATAACAGATTTACGACGAAAATTTCCTAATATTCTTTTTGTTGGAACTGTACCTGCAATTAAATTAGCAGCTAAAAAGACAAAGTCAGGTCTTATTTCAGTGTTAGCAACTCCTGGGACGATTCAACGTGCATATACACATAAATTAATAGATTCTTTTGCCAATCAGTGCCATGTTCAGCTTGTAGGGAGTACAAAACTTGCAGGATTTGCTGAAAATTATTTACGTGGGAATCCTATCGATGACAAAGAATTGCGTCATGAAATCTTACCGTGCTTTGTTGAGAAAAATGGCAAATATACAGATGTTATTGTCTTGGCTTGCACACACTATCCTTTTTTAATTAATTTATTTCACAAGCAGGCTTTATGGCCGGTAAGTTGGATTGATCCAGCAAAAGCTATAGCCAGGCGCACCAGATCGTTATTATTAGAGGAAATACAAAATAAAAACATAAAGAAACATGAAGACTGTGCTTTATTTACATCGCAAACTATAGGAGTTGCAACTGAGCATTTATTACAAAAGTTTGGTTTTAGTATAGTAAAGGGAGTTGACTTTAAAGTATAATTGAATAAAGTTATTTTAAATTTTTCTTTTAAGAAAATAATATTAATTGACGTGTCCCGTGGATAGCTTTCAAATTTGTGTGTGAGATATCCTGTCAGTCTTCACTTTAGAAGGCAGAGGAGGGTGCGTTTCCTTGAGGTCTATATTTTGACCTTGTTTTTTATGTAAAGGAAATGCGATGAGTAAGCGCGAATCAACAAAGTATAAAATTGACCGCCGTATGGGGGAAAATATCTGGGGGCGTCCCAAGTCTCCTGTAAATCGTCGTGAATATGGTCCTGGTCAACACGGACAGCGCCGTAAAGGTAAACTTTCTGATTATGGTATCCAGTTGCGTGCTAAGCAGAAATTAAAAGGATTTTACGGTGATATTTCAGAAAAGCAATTTCGTAAAATTTATGAAGAAGCTGTTCGTCGTCGCGGTGATACAAGTGAAAATCTTATCGGTCTTCTAGAGTCACGTTTAGATGCTATTGTTTATCGCGCAAAATTTGTACCTACTATTTTTGCTTCTCGTCAATTTATCAATCATGGTCACGTCAATGTAAATGGTCGACGTACCAACATTCAGTCATACCGTTGTAAGCCAGGTGATGTTATTGAAGTTCGTGAAAAATCAAAGCAGCTTGTTTTGGTCTTAGAATCTATACAGTTAGCTGAACGTGATGTACCTGAATATATTGAAGCAGACCATAGCAAAATGAAAGCGACTTTTACTCGTATTCCTGCTTTTTCAGATGTTCCTTATGCTGTTCACATGGAACCTAATTTAGTTGTTGAATTTTATTCACGCTAAATTTTTTAGTAGGTTTATCACTCTCTAATTTGATTATGTATTTTAAAAGAGCTACGTTGTTTCGCAATCGTTGGAACTGATAACATCATTAATTTGCTGAGGTTATCAGTTTTTTCTGCGATAGAGTACGTACGTTTTTATCTTTTTGATTATGGGTATCCAATTTACAGACAGGATTTAGCATAAATTTAAATCCTGTTATATTTGTTGCTGTTTGTATTATGATTGAAAGTGAGCCATTGTATTATTATACAGGGTATAGTATTATCAATTAAACTTTCTAAGTAATATCGAACAATAGAAAATGTAGGTATGGGTGGTCTTTTGGAGGAGAGTGTTGATGATTGCCATCCAATGTTTCGAGTTGCCCCTTCAACTGTAGAATTTAATAAATTACGTAAACGACTTTTACGTCATATACGGCAAGCGTTCGATGATTTCTCTATGTTATCTTCAGGGAAAAAATGGCTTGTTGCTTTATCCGGTGGGAAAGATTCTTATGGTTTACTGGCTCTTCTCTTAGATTTAAAATGGCGTGGTCTTTTACAAATTGAAATTTTAGCTTGTAATCTTGATCAAGGTCAACCAGGCTTTCCAAAGCATATTCTTCCTGATTATTTGAATAATTATCAAATTCCTTATCGCATTGAATATCAGGATACTTATTCAGTTGTTACAGATAAGCTGACACCAACGCAAACATATTGTTCGCTTTGTTCCAGGTTGCGGCGCGGGCATTTGTATCGTATCGCACGTGAGGAGGGGTGCTCTGCATTAGTACTGGGACATCATCGTGATGATGTTTTAGAAACGTTTTTTATGAATTTATTTCATGGTGGCCGCTTAGCAGCTATGCCTGGAAAGCTTATAAATGATGAGGGGGATCTTTTTGTTTTGCGCCCTCTTGTTTATGCAGCTGAAGAAGATATGAAAAAGTTTTCTCAAGCAATGCAATTTCCTATTATTCCTTGTAATCTTTGTGGTAGCCAAAGTGGTTTACAACGCAATGTAATAAAAGAAATGCTAAATGATATCGAAAAAAGAATGCCAGGGCGGAAAGATACTATGATTCGTGCTTTAACAAATGTACGCCCAAGTCATTTGCTTGATAAAAAACTTTTCGCTTTTAATGCTTTACTATAATTTAAACAGCAATACCATAAAGATCGTAGGCATCGGATTGTTCGATTTTAACAGTAACAAATTCACCGCTACGAAGTGGTCGCCGTGATGATATATGAACAACGCCATCTATTTCTGGAGCATCATACTTACTGCGGCCTTTAGCCACTTTACCTTGACTTTCATCAATAAGGATTTGAAGCCTTTGTCCAATCTTTTTCTTTAAAAGACGGGCAGAAATTTGTTGTTGTTTTGCCATAAAGCGATGCCAACGACTTTCTTTCACTTCTTCCGCGACGTTTCCTAATTCAAGATCGTTTGCAGCAGCACCTTTTACTGCCTCATATTTAAAGCAACCAGCACGCTCAATTTTTGTTTCTTCTAACCATTCAAGAAGCATCTCAAAATCTTCATTGGTTTCTCCTGGAAAACCAACAATGAATGTTGATCGCAAAGTGAGATCTGGACAAATTTTTCGCCACTCTTCAATTCTACGATTCGTTTTTTCCATATGAGCAGGGCGTTTCATATTGCGTAAAACAGTTGGTGATGCGTGCTGAAAAGGGATATCTAAATAAGGGAGGATTTTTCCTGCAGCCATCAGTTCAATAACTGCATCAACATGAGGGTAAGGATAAACATAGTGCATACGCACCCAAACACCCATATCTCCTAGTTCGCGACAAAGATCTAAAAATTTAGTTTTTATTGTGCGGTCTTTCCAAGAGCTTTCAGCATATTTAATATCAATACCATAAGCACTAGTGTCTTGTGAAATAATCAAGAGTTCTTTTACGCCTGCTTGTACAAGCTTTTCTGCTTCACGGAGAATATCGCCTATAGGGCGAGAGACCAAATTACCGCGCAGAGCAGGGATAATACAAAAACTACATCGATTAGAACATCCTTCAGAAATTTTTAAATAAGCATAATGGCGAGGTGTAAGGCGGATACCTTGCGGAGGAACTAAATCAACGAAGGGGTCATGGACTGGAGGAACGACTGTATGAACTGCTTGTATGACGTTTTCATATGCTTGTGGTCCAGTAATAGCTAATACACTAGGGTGTGCTTGACGGATAACCTCAGGTTCAGCACCAAGACATCCAGTTACAATAACTTTTCCGTTTTCTTTGATAGCTTTTTCAATATTAGCAAGTGATTCAGTTCGTGCAGAATCAAGAAAACCACAGGTATTAACAATAACGAGATCCGCTCCTTGGTGCTTATGTGAGATTTCGTAACCTTCAGAACGAAGACTTGTAATAATACGCTCAGAATCTACAAGTGCTTTTGGACAACCGAGAGAAACAAAACTAATGCGAGGTGCTGCCATAATTAATCCTTGTAATTCTTTAACGAAAATCTAACTGATTCATTATTCCTATTTTTTAGGAATAATGTCTGCATACTCTTTAACCTTTAGACGCATTTGATACATTTTGCTACAAAGTTATGTAAACTTATTTATAATCACGAGCACACAGAATACAAAAAACAAAAACGCTAATAAATAGCGTTATCTATAATCATCACGGTGACGACTTTGTATATAGACATTTCCAAAACGTACACAGCTGTTTATTTATATTTTCAACTATTTTGTCTTTTAATAATGACGAATAAGCCCAACGAGTCTGCCTTGTATATGAACACGTTCAGGCTTATATATGCGCGTTTCATAATGAGGATTTGCAGCTTCTAATGCAATCGAAGCCCCTTTACGTCGGTAACGTTTTAAAGTTGCTTCTTGTTTATCAATTAATGCAACAATAATTTCACCTTGTGTTGCTGTATTTTGACGTTTAACAATTATAGTATCTCTATCAATAATACCTGCCTCAACCATAGAATCACCTTTAACTTCCAGGGCATAATACTCACCTAAACCAATCATATCTGGTGGAAGAGAAAGTGTATTTGTTTGCTGCTGTATTGCCGAAATAGGTACGCCAGCAGCAATACGGCCCATAATAGGGATAGTAATATTTTGTTTGTTTTTCGTGTCAGAATGATCAAGATTATCAAGGTCTTGAAATGTTTTCTTTTTGTTTTTTTCTACCATACTTGGAAAAATTTTACGTGCAGAGGAAAGATCGAATGTTATTTTATCAGGAAGTCGGATAACTTCTACTGCACGAGCACGGTTTGGCAAACGACGTATAAAACCACGCTCTTCTAAAGCTGTAATAAGCCTATGAATGCTGGATTTTGAAGCAAGCTCTAATGCATTTCTCATCTCATCAAAGGAGGGGGGAACACCAGTTTCTTTCATATGATTGTGAATGAATAAAAGTAGCTCATATTGTTTACATGTCAGCATTCAACATTCCAATCAAAAAATCGAAAAAGAAAAAATAGAAGACAAAGCATAAGTATTTTATGATTATTCTACAATTTTTTTAAAATAACGCAAAACTCTTCATTTTATTTGCGTCTAGAAATTTAAGCCTAGAAATAAAGGATGTGGGGTCGTTTGTTTTTTATCTGTCAATATTCGTATATATCACCGGTCAAATTTTATATTTTTTAGTTATCAGCTATATGGAATATCATTTTTTAGGTAAGAATATAAATTGATTATTGATGGATAGAAAATTTCTTAAATTTTAATTTATATTAGGCTGTATTTTTAACAGACATAATTATAGTTTTTAGTGTGATTTTGTGGATATCAACTAAGACTTTTCTCAGGTTGAATAAATAATTGTCGTATGATTTTATGATCAGCTTTTGAAAAGCGTTATCTCTACCTTATAGAGATAGACTCAAATATTTTGCCTACTTTATTATTATAATAATAGATCAATTAAAGAACAACTTTTCAATTGAATGTAGCCAGTTACGAATTGCATAGCTAGAATCATTTTATCAAATGATTAATTCACAACAATGTTAGCTACTGTTTGAAAAATTAAGCCACACTAAAATTGTGTAAAAAAGAAGCAAAGAATTCTTCAAAATTTGAATCATTAATATTCTGTTTTCATTTGAATGATGTCGTTTGCATTTACTGAAAAGCATATCTTCTACCTATATTAATGGGTGTAAAGAGTACAATATGCTGTTGTGTATTATTTTGTATCCTAAAAGAGTGCATGAAATAATAAGAAGGTTGGGTGCAATAAACAGTATTTTGATAAACAAAGTAAAAAATAATATTTTTTCATAAAAGGTGTTGACCAAATGAAAAGTCGACCGTATGTTCCCATTCATTTTCCACAAGCAAAATAATTGTGTGGGAGCGCGTAGCTCAGTTGGTAGAGCAACTGACTTTTAATCAGTAGGTCCAGGGTTCGAATCCCTGCGCGCTCACCATAAATAATGTTTCCAAATTCCTTGTAAATTGATAAAAATTATTTATGCTATTTGTAAATTATACCTACCTTCTATTATTCATATAAAGTAAGCTCGGCTTAATTCACAGTTTATATTATGATGTTTTGTTTCTGATTTTATGCTTATAACTTATTTATTTTGTTTAATTTTTATCAACCTTAGGCACACATCACCTTTCATAAATTATAACAAATATTCTTTTATATTATGTTAATAGCTTGATGAAAGATTATTTTTTAGAATACCATAAATCTAACGAATATAGTCATTCATGGGTATAAAATTCTACCATACACAAAGAATGTAATTTTCATTACAATAAAAGCTGAAAAAGGGTAAGCGGGCTGATAAATGCTTTTAAATAGTAAAAGAAAGTTAACCTCCGTTGTTAAAATGATATTTCAATTTGTGCCTATGATTGCTGCTGTTGGTTTATTAACAGCTTGTGCAAACCAAACAACACAATTTGCAGGGAAAAGTTCCACCAATACAACACCTAAGGTAAAGGCTGGAAAGGCTGTTACTGTACCTGAAAAGGCTTTAAATACACAGCATAAATCAAAAAATAAAGGCAGTAGAGCTGTTGTTGGTAAACCTTATCAAATAAAAGGAAAATGGTATTATCCAGAAGATGATCCAACTTATAAACGTGTTGGTCAAGCATCATGGTATGGTTCAGATTTCCATGGGCGTTTAACTGCAAATGGTGAAATCTATGATATGAATCTCTTAACTGCTGCCCACCCTACGATGCCTTTGCCTAGTTATGCTCGCGTTACAAACCTAGAAAATGGCTCTTCTATTATTGTTAGGGTAAATGACCGTGGTCCTTTTATAAAAGATAGAATTATTGACTTATCCAAACAAGCTGCAACAATTCTTGGTTATGTCAATAAAGGGGTGACGAATATTAAAGTAGAGTATGTCAGCAAAGCGCCTGTAAATGATTATGATAGTGCTTATTTAATGGCCTCTTATACATCTAGAGATTATAATTCATCTATGATGCTAGCATTAGCAAATACTCTAGAAGACAAAGAAGATAATGTATTTTTTGCGTTTAATACAAGTCACCAAAAACAGCTGATGAAGGCTGCAGTAAATCCAAAACAATCAATTGGAACTTTTCCGATAAAATTACCAGATATTGGCCCTATTTTGATTAATAAACCTACATCACTTAATCAACTAGCTTTTGCTCATAAACTCAATAAAGAAAACTCAAGATAAGCCTATTGTAATTATCTTAAGAAAAAACGCAAAAAGTAGCAAATGATCCAAGGAAATATAAATATTTTCATTAAAAAACAAAGCTGAATTAAATATATTTACAGCAAGCCAATAACTGAATGAAATGTTATAAGCAAATCCTATATAACAAAAAATGTATAATTTATAAATATATTCTTTGTGAAGAATAAATAACCTCTTTTTTGTACAATCTGCTTTTTATATTGATTTTCTAAGCAAAGAGGAAACAACTGCATAATAGCAATAACATTAAAGTTTTTTTCTTATTTTGGAATTAATGTGGAATTAATGTTTAATAGATAAAAGCGCAAAATCTCTACACCATGATCGCTATTATTGATGGTGCATGATAATATTAAAAAACAGAATAATATTATCTTTTTCCTATTTTCATTAGCAAAATTAATGACAATTGAAGTAATATTTTATTTATTTTTAAAATGCGCTTTATAAAATAACAATTGGATGCTTAAAAAAATACTTATAATATAAGCCAAAGTAAGGAATTAAGGTTTATACGTGTCAGGTTATTTTATTACATTTGAAGGAGGGGAAGGAGCGGGTAAAACGACTCAAATTTCTTTGCTTGCGCAGTATCTTCGTAGCAAAAACTATGATGTTGTTATAACCCGAGAGCCTGGAGGAACAGCGGGTGCTGAAGCAATGCGCTATGTTTTATTATCAGGTAATACGGAACAATATGGTGCATTCATTGAAGCAGTCTTGTTTACAGCGGCACGTGTTGACCATGTTAGTGAAGTTATTTTACCTTCTTTGCAGGCAGGAAAAATTATTTTATGCGATCGTTTTATTGATTCTATGCGGGTTTATCAGGGGCTTAATAATAAGGTGAATTCTCACCTTCTTTCTGTTTTAGGACGTATCGGTCTGGGTACAGTTATGCCCAATTTGACATTTTTGTTAGATATACCAGCAACGTTTGGTATGGAGCGCACAGATTTACGAAGGAAAGAAATTGGAAAGATCGATTATTTCGAAAAAGATCAATTAAATATTCAAGAACAAAGACGACAAGCTTTTCTCCAATTGGCCAGAAATGAACCCTTTAGATTTCGTGTAATTGATGCAACCTGTGCAGTAGAAACGATAGCATCACAAATAAAAGATATCTGTCATCAGTTAATATTGGGTCATGTGCTATGAGTGATATCAATTTTTTGCGCCAATATGACGATATCGAAGGAGTTTTATCACCATCACAAAATAACATCATCATCGGTCATAAAGAAGTTCGTCACTTTTTGGCGCAAATACGTAAAGAAGGGCGTGTACATCATGCATTATTATTTGAAGGAGAGCGAGGGATTGGTAAAGCAACATTAGCATTTCACTTTGCTTGGAATATTTTAAGTAATCAAGAAAGTGATTTTTTGCAGCCAGAATATGATTCAGTTGTATGGCACCAGATAATGCAGGGTAGTCACCCTGGTCTTATACACGTTTCTCGCCATTTTGATTTAAAAACACAAAAGTTCAAAACAAGTATATCAATTGATGATATCCGTGATGTCACACATTTTTTGAACCAAACATCGCAAGATGGTGGATGGCGTATTATTATTATCGACTCTGCAGATGATATGAGTAGAAGTGCTGCTAATGCAATTCTCAAAATGCTTGAAGAGCCTCCAGTAAAGGCTTTATTTATTATTATTACACATTGTTCAGGAAAATTACTTCCGACAATTCGCTCACGTTGTCAACAAATCTCTTTGCGACCATTGTGTGATGATGAGATGAAACAAGTTATTTCACATATTCTTTCTGATCAGGGGGGAGCTGATAAAGAAACTATGGAAATGGTTATTCAAAAATCCCAAGGAAATCCTCGAAAAGCGCTCTTACTTACGTGTTATAGTGGGCTTGAAATTGTTCAAACTATTGATAGTTTTTTAGAACAATCAGTTTGTAATCTAGCTCTTGTCCACAATCTTGCTCAGACACTTTCGTCATCAGATTCGGATGTCAAATTTCAACAATTTTGTGATGAAATTCTTGATAAGATTCAAAAAAAAGCTATTGTTTTGGCTGAAAAGGGGATTCTTACTCTTTCAAAAAAATATGCACAAACATGGCAAGAGATTTATCAGGAAATAGCACAACTGCAATCATTTAATCTTGATAAAAAGCAATTTATTATCAATCTACTTTTTAAAGTTCATAAGATCATTCACGAATCTAAGCTTTTTCCGTGACAATGTAATTAATAGGCGTTATGTCATTGTATCCTTTTTTATGTTTCAACTGGGTATAACATGCGTGACACATATTATATAACAACTCCAATTTTTTATCCTAATGGTGCTCCGCATATTGGGCATGCTTATAATGCAATTGCGAGTGATTCTTTAGCCCGTTTTCAACGATTAGACGGTAAAGACGTATTTTTTCTATCTGGCACGGATGAGCATGGTCTCAAAATGCAACAGGCGGCAGAGGCATTGAACATAACACCTCAGCAACTTGCAGACCGTAACAGTGCTATCTTTCAAAAGATGCTTACAAAGTTAAACTGTTCTAACGATGATTTCATTCGCACAACAGAAGAAAGACATCACCGAACCTGTCAAGCGATTTGGAAAAAATGGAAGCTAATGGAGATATTTACCTTGATCGTTATGCCGGTTGGTATTCGGTTCGTCAAGAATCTTATTATGAAGAAAAGGATACCCAAATTGGGGAAGATGGAATCCGTCGTGAAAAAGAGCTAGGATCTCCAGTTGAGTGGAATGAAGAAGAAAGTTATTTTTTTAAGCTTTCTCGTTATGAAAAAGCTCTTCTTGAGCATTATGAAAAATATCCTGATTTCATTGCTCCCAATGAACGGCGTAATGAGATTATAAGTTTTATCAAATCAGGGTTGAAAGATATTTCCATTTCTCGGACGAATTTTAATTGGGGAGTTGGTGTCCCCAATAACTCAAAGCATGTAATGTACGTTTGGGTTGATGCACTTACAAATTATCTTACAGCAATTGATTTTTTTAATGAAATATCAAAAAAACGTCATTTTTGGTCTGCAAGTACTCATATTATTGGCAAGGATATTATTCGTTTCCACGCAATCTATTGGCCGGCGTTTTTAATGTCAGCTGGGATTGAATTGCCTAAACGTATTTTTGCGCACGGTTTTTTGTTAAATCGCGGTGCAAAAATGTCAAAATCCGTTGGAAATGTAGTTGATCCTTTTGAAATAATTGACCGTTATGGCCTTGATCAAGTCCGTTATTTTTTTCTTCGTGAAGTACCATTCGGGCAAGATGGTAGTTATAATCACGAAAGTTTTGTAAATCGTATTACTGCAGATCTTGTTAATGATCTTGGCAATTTAGCGCAACGCTCTTTATCCATGATACAAAAAAATTGTGACGCAAAAATTCCTGCACCAACTGATTTTTTAGCTCAGGATGAACAACTTTTAGAACAATCTCTTCAAGTAATTGAGGTTGCACGCCAAGCTATGTCACGCCAGGCACCACATTTAGCACTTTCAGCTATTTTTTCAGTTGTAGCAGATGCTAACCGCTATTTTGCCAGTGAAGAGCCTTGGAGTTTATGTAAAAGTAATCCAGAAAGATTTTTTACAGTTCTTTATGTAACTTTGGAAGTTTTACGACGGATAGGTATTATGCTCTTGCCTTTTATTCCTCAATCAGCTGCTAAACTTCTTGATAGTCTTGCAATTGCTAAAGAAGATCGCTTATTACATCATATAAGCGATTCAAAAATTAAAGAAGGTGAAAATCTTCCATTACCGGTGCCGATTTTTCCCCGTTATGTCTTTAAGAAAGCTGATGTGAATGATGTTGATTGATACGCACTGTCATCTTGATTTTGAAGATTTTGCTCAGGATTTAGATGGTGTTATTCAACGGGCTTTAGCTGTTGATGTTGGGCGCATGATAACAATTTCAACACATGTTCATAAGTTGGATAAACTTTTAGCAATCACAAAAGCTTATGAACAGGTTTTTTGTTCTGTTGGTACTCACCCCAATCATGTGTGTGAAGAACAAAATATTAAAGCTGAAAATCTTATTTGTTTATCAAAACATCCCAAAATTGTTGCATTTGGTGAGTCTGGGCTTGATTATTATTATAATTATAGTTCACCACAAGAACAAAAGAAGAGCTTTCGGGAACATATCATTGCTTCTCGGGAAACACAGCTGCCTCTTGTAATTCATTCACGTAATGCAGATGCTGATATGGAGCAGATATTACGTGAACAAATGAAAGAAGGGGAATTTCCATTTATTTTTCATTGTTATTCGTCTGGTATGCAACTTGCTCGTGCTGGCATTGAGCTTGGTGGCTATATATCTTTTTCAGGTATTCTCACTTTTAAAAATGCACTCGAAATTCGTGAAATAGCAAAAATTGTGCCTCATGAACGTTTGTTAATTGAAACAGATTCACCATTTTTAGCACCTGTTCCTTACCGTGGGCAAACAAATGAGCCGTCTTTTGTGCGTCATACAGCGATTATCTTGGCTGAAACTCTCGGCTTAAGTATTGAAGAAATCGCTCAGATAACAACACAAAATGCTTTTCGTTTATTTAGCAAAATGAAATAAAAGAATGTTTGATTGTTACCGATTTACGATATTGGGTTGTGGTTCATCTCCAGGTGTACCGCGTCCCAATGGTTATTGGGGAGCTTGTGATGCGAACAATCCGAAAAATAAACGTTATAGAACTTCTCTTTTAGTTGAACGAATTGATAAATCGGGAAAGAAAACAACAGTTGTTATTGATACAGGTCCAGATTTTCGATCACAAATGATAAAATCGCATGTTAATTATCTTGATGCTGCTGTCTATACACATCCTCATGCAGATCATGTTCATGGTATTGATGATTTACGTAGTTATGCGCTTGCCCAAAAATGTTTAATAGATATTTATGCAAATGCATTTACGTTAAAGTATCTTAATGAGTCTTTTGGTTATTGTTTTCAAACACCAAAGGGTTCCAATTATTCCCCCATTTTAAAGGCACATCTTATAAATGAAAACAGTAAATTTACAATTCAAGGGCAGGGCGGAGCAATTACTTTTAACACACATTTACAATTTCATGGTGCTATTAACTCTTTGGGTTTTCGTATTGGCAATGTTGCTTACTGTACAGATGTAAATCAATTTCCTGTAGAAGCATTACAAAACCTTATGGATTTAGATGTTTTAATTATTGACTCTCTTCAGTTTAAACCCCATCCAAGTCATTTTTCGGTTGATCAAGCATTGCATTGGATAAAGTATTTAAAGCCTAAACGAGCTATATTAACTCATATGGATAATTCGCTTGATTATAATGATGTTTTAAATTACGTCCCACCAAACGTTGAACCTGCTTATCAAGGTCTTACCTTTGAAACAAATGTACTCTAGAATATATAAAATTATTGAATTTGCGTACAATAAAGTCATGAAATAGAGAATAATTTGAGTTTTAATGTCAATTGAAAGAAAACTAAATTAAACAAAGTATATAGGCTTTATCTAACAATTACAGTGTATATTACATATTCTTTACAATAATTATTCTCTCTTTTTTGCAAAATTAAGTGTCAATATATTTCTTTTGAGAAGTGGATCCAATACAATTTTCTAGGTACTATAGCGCTACAAAAAAAGGTTTGTGTAGAAAAATTAGAAAAAGAAAATATGCATTTTTGTTTATATTTCCTATTTTTATAGAAGGGTAAATTTATATTAATGTTAAAGAAAGTCATGATCGTAGAAGATAACGAACTGAATATGAAGTTATTCCGTGATCTTGTAGAGGTGAGTGGCTATGAAACCGTTGAAACACGTAATGGTCTTATTGCATTAGATTTAGCTCGCTCGACAAAGCCCTCTCTTATTATTATGGATATTCAGTTACCTGAAGTTTCAGGGATTGATGTTATTAAACAACTAAAAGAGGATGAAGAACTTAAATCTATTCCTATTGTTGCTGTAACAGCTTTTGCCATGAAGGGGGATGAAGAGCGCATTCGTGCAAGTGGATGTGAGGAATATATGTCAAAACCTATTTCTGTTCCGCATTTTATTACAATGCTGAAGTCTTTTTTAGACTGAAGTTGTTATTCAGTTTTCTTTTTAATGGTAATAGGAAGTAAACTGAGAGTGTAATTTTCAAAAATAGTTTTTTAATATACTATTAAAAAACCCCACTAAAAGTGGGGTTTTACGTATCATACAAGAACTGAAAATTAACGCTTTGAGAATTGGAAAGAACGACGCGCTTTCGCTTTACCATATTTTTTACGTTCAACAACACGACTATCTCGTGTAAGAAACCCACCTTTTTTTAAGATAGGACGAAGTTCTGGTTCATAGTAAGTTAAAGCTTTAGAAATTCCATGACGTACTGCACCTGCTTGGCCAGAAAGACCACCACCAGCAACAGTTGCAACAATGTCAAATTGGGTATCTCTGTTGGTTATAACAATCGGCTGACGAAGAATCATTCTAAGAACAGGACGGGCAAAATATTTATCAAACTCTTTATTATTAATAGTAATTTTTCCAGAGCCTGGCTTGACCCATACGCGAGCAACAGCATCTTTACGTTTTCCTGTTGCATAAGCACGCTTTTGTGAATCAAGTTTTTGCACGTGAATAGGAGCAGCAACACTTTCACTTTTATTATTAACTTCTACAGTCGATATTGTTGCACCAAGTTCAGAAAGAGAATTAATTTCAGCCATAATTTAAGCAATCCTTTTATTTTTGCGGTTTAGAGCACCGACATCAAGAGCTTCGGGCTGTTGCGCTGCATGCGGATGTTGACTACCGGCATAAACACGTAAATTTTTCATTTGACGGCGACCGAGTGGACCACGAGGAATCATGCGCTCTACTGCTTTTTCAACAATTCGCTCAGGAAAACGACCTTCAAGAATTTGACGAGCTGTACGCTCTTTGATGCCACCGATATAGCCAGTGTGCCAATAATATTTTTTATCAGTATATTTTTTGCCAGTAAGAGCCACTTTTTCTGCATTGATAACAATGACATTGTCACCATCATCGACATGGGGGGTAAAAGTAGTTTTATGTTTGCCACGTAAGCGATTGGCAACGAGCGTGGCAAGACGACCTAAAACAAGGTTTTCTGCGTTAATAATAACCCATTTCTTTACCACTTCAGTTGGCTTTTGTGAAAAAGTTGCCATAGAAGTATCCTTTATTAAAGCCCTTTAATATGAAAACATTTTTATTATTTTACGTTGTGAATGATTACCACAACAAAATACATCTCAGTATATATTATCTGTCTGATATAATGTCTTACGATTTGCGTCAAGAAAAAATAAAAACTAATAAAACAACGCAATTACAAATAAGAGTATTATAACGCTCTTAAGTGTAACAGTCTATTCATATCATGAGATAAAATATGATGCTATATAAAATATTTCATCTTTTAAGTGCTAATTGTATTTTTGCTACTTTCGTTGTACATAAAGGATAATGCAGTTACCCTATTATTGTCTCAATGTTAAATCTTCTGCTTGTGATCAAGCTTGGGTGGATCCTCTTGATATTCAAGGGATCAACAATGCTCGTGCTATTTCTCAAAAATTTGGTTTTCCAGATCAATTAGCTCGGGTTCTTGCTGCAAGAAACGTTGATGAATCTGAAGCTGTTTCTTTTATTAATCCCACGCTACGCAATCTATTGCCTAATCCAGAAAGCTTTACGGATATGCAATGTGCAGCAGAGCGCTTGGTTAAAGCTATTATGAACCGAGAGAAAATAGCTGTTTTTGGTGATTATGATGTTGATGGAGCTTGTTCATCAGCGCTTTTGGCACGTTTTTTACGTTATTTTGGTATAACAGTTAAAATCTATATTCCTGATCGTATCGTTGAGGGCTATGGTCCAAATGAACAAGCAATGAAGATGCTAGCCCAAGAAGGGGCGAGTTTAATTATTACCGTTGATTGTGGTGCAAACAGTCCAGATGCAATAAAGGCAGCTAGGTTTGCAGGTGCTGATGTTGTAGTTTTAGATCATCACCAAATGTCAGACGTTCATCAGGAGGCTGTTGCTCTTGTTAACCCTAATCGCCCTGATGATTTTTCTGAACAAGGGCATTTATGTGCTGCTGGCATCGTATTTGTTACATTAGTATGGGTAAATCATTTATTGCGAAAGCAAAAATGGACAGAAACTGTTCCTGATCTTTTGAGTATGCTTGATCTTGTTGCATTAGCCACCGTATGCGATGTGGTTCCATTGAGAGGTGTTAATCGTGCTTTTGTAGTAAAAGGGCTTCAAGTAGCGCGTTCTATGCATAATGCTGGGATAGCTGCGTTAGCAAAGGTTGCACGTATAGGTGAGCCAATTAACAGTTTTCATTTAGGTTTTTTATTAGGGCCTAGAATTAATGCGGGAGGGCGCATTGGGGACCAAGCTTTGGGAGCGCGCTTGCTCAGTTGTGATAATAGAGATGAAGCTGATAAAATGGCAGAGCAATTAAATAAGCTTAATCAGGAACGTCAAGAGATGGAAGCTATTCAATTAGCTCAAGCAGAAGCTTATATTGATTCTGTGCATCACGATAAAGAAATGTCATCACTTGTTGTTGCTTGCCAAGAATGGCACCCAGGAATTGTTGGTATTCTTGCATCTCGTTTAAAAGAACGTTTTTTTTGTCCTGTTTTTGTAATTGCTTTAAAAGCAGATGGTAGCGGTACAGGGTCAGGGCGTTCAATTAGTGGTGTGGATTTGGGTGCACTTGTTCATGAAGCTGTCACATTAAACTTATTAGAAAAAGGGGGAGGGCATAGTATGGCAGCTGGAATTACAATCCAATCTACGAAAGTTGAAGCTTTTCGAGAATGGTTAGAAGAAAAGGTTTCTTTAGTAGTTTCGCAATTGCGTGCTAAAAAGTCTCTTAGTATAGATGGCTTTCTTTCTGCTTCTGGTGCTAATAAAGATCTTTTTGATATGATTGAAAAAGCAGGTCCTTTTGGTTCGGAAAATGCTACACCTGTTTTTGTTCTTCCTTCTCATCGATTGGTCAGTGTATGTGAGGTTGGGAAAGGGCATTTACGCCTTTTTGTTTCTGATCTTGAAGGCAAAAAACTCCAAGGAATAGCTTTTCATGCAGTGGGAACATCCCTTGGTAATTTTCTTTCTGAAAATGTTGGTGAAACAATTCATGTGGCAGGTAATCTTAGTTTAAATTACTGGAATGGAACGATCAAACCACAATTGCGTGTTATTGATGCGGCGACAGTGGCTTGATAGATATTTTTTCGATTAGATATCGAGATTATGAGCAAAAGTTGAGTTTTCTTGTATGAATCGAAACCGTGCTTCTGGTTTTGACCCCATTAAACTTTCCACTATATCTTTAGTTTTTTGCATTTCAAGTGCGTTGATAGAAATGCGCAAAAGTGTGCGTTTTTGGGGATGCATAGTTGTTTCTTTAAGCTGTTCAGCGCGCATTTCTCCAAGGCCCTTGAAACGTCCAATTTCGATTTTAGCTTTTCCAGTAAATTCAGTTTTTAGCAACTCATCCTTATGGGCGTCATTGCGCGCGTAGGCAATTTTTCCCCCTTGTGATATTCTGTAGAGAGGAGGTACGGCAAGATATAAATGCCCCCACGGATGAGATCGGGCATTTCTTGAAAGAAAAAGGTTATTAAAAGTGAAGCAATGTGTGCACCGTCAACATCAGCGTCAGTCATAATAATAACACGCTCATATCTAAGATCATCTTCACGATATTTAGAACGTGTTCCACATCCAAGCACGAGGATAAGATCACTAATTGTTTGGCTTGTAATCATCTTCTCGCGTGCAGCACTGGCTACGTTTAAAATTTTCCCCCGAAGAGGTAAAATTGCTTGGTTTGCTCTATTGCGTGCTTGTTTAGCAGAACCACCAGCCGAATCTCCTTCAACAATGAATAATTCAGCACCTGCAGCAGAATTTTGGCTACAATCTGCTAATTTACCGGGGAGGCGTAATTTACGTACAGCTGTTTTTCGATTTATTTCTCTATCTTGGCGTCGTTTTACACGTTCTTCTGCTCGTTCAATAACCCAATCAAGAAGCTTTGTCGCTTCTTGTGGAGAATTAGCAAGCCAATGGTCAAAAGGATCACGTATTGCATTTTCAACGATACGTTGTGCTTCAATTGTAGCTAATCGATCTTTAGTTTGCCCAACAAATTCAGGCTCTCTAATAAAGACTGAAAGCACTGCAACGGCTGATGCCATAACATCATCAGAAGTAATAATAGCAGCGCGCTTGTTTCCTATTAATTCAGCATAAGCTTTCAGCCCACGTAAAAGAGCTTGCCGTAGCCCTATTTCATGGCTTCCACCTTCTCGTGTAGGAATAGTATTGCAGTAGGATTGTACACCAGCATCACCACTATGCCAAGCTACTGCCCACTCAACTGAGCCATGATTGGCACGTTGTTTCGTTTTACCAGAAAAAATTTCAGTTGTTATACAATATTTACTATTCAATGATGACGATAAATAATCTTTAAGCCCATCTGGAAAATGAAAAGTAGCTTTTTCAGGAACATTATTGATACCTTCAAGTACTATGGGGTCACAACTCCAGCGAATTTTAACTCCACTAAAAAGATAGGCTTTAGAACGCGCCATTTTATAAATTTTTTCTGGTTCAAAAGCTGTTTTTTCACCAAAAATTTTACTATCAGGATGAAAACGAACTCGTGTACCACGACGGTTGTAGACATCACCTAAGTCTTCTAATCCAGATTGAGGAATACCGCGTGAGAAACGCTGACGGTAAAGTTTTCGTTCTCGTGCTACTTCGACTTCCATATCATCAGAAAGAGCGTTAACAACGGAAATACCAACTCCATGTAAACCACCAGAGGTTTGATAAGCTTTCCCATCAAATTTTCCCCCTGAGTGAAGCTGTGTCATAATGACTTCAAGAGTAGATTTGTCTGGCATTTGAGGATGATTTTCAATGGGAATTCCACGTCCATTATCTGTAACCGTTAGATAACCATCTTTATCCAGTGATACATCAATTAAATCAGCGTAACCAGCAACAGCTTCATCCATTGCATTATCAATGATTTCAGAAAATAAATGATGAAGGGCTTTGCTATCTGTTCCACCGATATACATTCCAGGTCGCAAACGCACAGGCTCCAAACCTTCAAGTACTCGAATAGATGATGCATTGTAGTCATTCGTTTCTGCATTATCTTTAGAGGCAGATACAGGCACCTTTGCAGGTGTTGCTTTTGAATTTACTGAAGTTTGCTGACTATTTGCTTTCGTTTCCATACGAAGCTGAGCTTTGTTTAAAATACTAAAAAGATCTTTATTATTATCGCTCATAGCATTCAATTATCTATCTAAATTTTAAGTTATTTAAAATAAACGTTTAATCGAAATAAGTTTTATGCCCGTTTTTCATTTAAAAATCAACGTACTTAAGAAACATCAATTGTTGGGCCAAAAATTTGTTCAAATGCCTGTTTTAGAGCAATATCAACATCATGTATTGTTATAGGTAAACCTAAATCAATTAAGCTTGTTACACCATAATCTGCAATTCCACATGGAACAATTCCTGAGTAGTGATCTAAGTTAGGATCAACATTGATAGCAATTCCATGAAAACTTACCCACTTACGTACACGGATACCAATAGCAGCGATTTTATCTTCACAAGAAGTGCCTTTTATTGTTTGTGGACGATCTGGTCGTGTAACCCAAACACCAATCCTATCTTCACGGCGTTCACCTTTAATATTAAATTGTGCAAGCGTTTGGATAATCCATTGTTCTAATGCACCAATAAAAGCGCGTATATCTTGTTTTCGGCGTTTTAGATCAAGCATAACATAAGCAATACGTTGTCCTGGGCCATGATATGTAAATTCACCACCACGGCCAGCTTCATAAACAGGAAATAAATTAGGTGCTAGAAGATCCTTTTTGTTGGCACTTGTACCAGCTGTATAAAGGGGGGGATGTTCAAGAAGCCAAATTTGTTCATGTGCGGTTTTTGCAGAAATATTTTCTACGCGCTTTTGCATATAACAGAGCGCTTCAGGATATTCGACTAAACCATCACTTATTTTCCATTCAATTGGTGAGGTGGGAGAATCTGTTTTAAAATCATACGATAAATGATCACGATCAGTGCGTTTCAATTTAGATGTCATCAGAAATATTTATATTAAGGGTTATATTTTTTTGCTATTAGTAACATTGCGTAGCAAGATATGGGTTTGTTCATTAAAATCAAAATAGAAAATGAGCAATATCAATATTTTTTATATATTAGTGAAAGCATGTAGTTATTTCTACCGTTTTAGTTTAGTAGAAAGCCGTTAGTTAAATATAAGTAATACATTATTATGTTATTATGTTGAGTTTAAAACTTGCAATTTTTAAAGTGTGGGCACAATAAATTAAAATTTGATATTAAACTAGCGAAATTACCAGCTGAATATCTTCCCAATTTTCCATTAAAGTGTTTTTGCCTAGTATTTACATCAGTAAGCCAAAGCGTAAAAACTATATCCATCCAATGATATTTTTGTGGATCTACTTTTTACAGAAAAAATCATTGCAGAAATTAGCAAACAAACCGCTAGAAAAAAATTAAAAAGAAAATAGTATTTGCTATCATTTCTTTTTTTAGTTCGTTTATTTGCATTTCAACAATTTTAGTCTTTGCTCTGATTCTAGACATCGGAATTACTTTCTGTAATAACTTCAGTAATTGCGTCAACTGCTTTAATGATCCCTTTTTGATAATTTCCTTCATGAAAATTAGGAAGAATAAAATTGTCAATAATGACTGCAGAAATCGCATCTGTTAGCTCTTTTTCCAAACTATAGCCACCTCAATACATACTTTGCGCTCGTTTGATGCAACAACAAGTAATACACCATTATTGATCTCTTTTTATCCCAAGCTTCATGTGCAAAACAGAGAATTGCTATAAGTTTCGATATCGATTCCCGAAAGGGTAGGGACAGTCACAATGATAATTAATCTCCTGTTTTTTTCTAGTGCAGATAGCTTTTCTGTAAGACTTTTTATTGTTGTAGTGTCAAGCAAATGAGCTATATTATTAACATTAACTTATTAAGAGAAGAAATTGGATTTTCAGTTTCTTCTAATTGCGATTGAAGAGCAAGAAAATTTTGATTCGCTTTGAGATCAGGACAGTTTTCAACAACAGCCATAAGACGTGAAAGTGTATTCAACAAATTAGCTTGGTTATTGAGATATTGTTAGCATAATTTGTGGGTATCAGTGTTAATGGTTGCACACACTTGAATAACGCCAGTAAGAACAGTTTGCTTATGGGATGTATAAGTTTTGACAGTTTCTACAAAATTAGGGATGAGATCCGCACGGCACTGATATTGATTGAGAACATTACTCCATGCCGCATATGCTTTTCCTTGATTTGTTGATATTGTATTAAATCCACAATCACTTAAAAATGTTAATACAATGGTACTTGAAAAACATCTTAACATTTTTGTCACAGAATAAGCAGGTGAATTTAGTATATCTGGCATAAAATATCCCCAAAACTATTTTGCAAACTATGTTATATAAAGTATATTTCATTTAAGAAAAGTATTTAAAATTTTGCAGCTGATTTATATTTATGAAATAGTTTATTTGGGTCTCATTACGCATTGCAATCGGTTGAATGAATCACCAATACATAACATAATTTTTACACTCGTTATTTCATAGATTTATATGGTAGCATTTATTCTGGCCATATTAGTACAGTTGCAATTTTTAAAATGAATAATTTCATAATCCAGTTTGAAAAATAAGATAACGAATTCTATTCGCAATGCATTTTATTACTAAAATCATATAAAACACATTGTATTATTATTATGATGAATTGTTGTTATATAGTATGAAATTATTGATATAAATTTGTATAAGAAAGCCAATACAAAAGCTAATTATAGCAAAAATTATAGTTTAGTTTTTGGTATAAAAATCGTTTTGTTGTTAGCATTTTTGAAAACTGTGATAAAATTTTTCCTCACCCACAATTTCCTGAGTTATAAGCAAGTTCACTATTTAAAGTTCTGTAGAATTTATTTTTGATGATTGTGTCATTTTTATTATAGCTCTTTTTGAAAAGATTATGTAATGGGGATAATGTATCATTATGTGGTTCTCAACATTATCTTCGGAGTAACTCATGAACACAAAATGTTTAATCAGCACATCCATTATCACTCTATTTACAGCTTCTGTAGCACAAGCAGCAGATATTATGGTACCTCGAGAGTCGAGGCCCGTTGTCTCACCTCCTCAAGCATCAAAGCAAATTTCACCACCTGTTGAAATGAGTCCTAATTCTGATATTCCACCAGTTATTTCTGCACCTACTTTTTCTTGGAATGGTTTTTATCTTGGAGGGCAGATTGGTGGCTTTTCAGGTAAAACAGGGATCAGTTTATATGCTAAAAAAGGTCCCAGTACGAGAGAATGGACACCGGTTGAGAAAGATACAGTGCCTCAACTTTCCGGTTTCATGGGAGGTCTTTATGCAGGAGCCAATGTTGATTTAGGGAATAGTTTCATTCTAGGCGTTGATACAGATATCGTTTGGTCCAATAAACAGGATACAAAAATTGTTGCTAAAAGAAAATTTGAAGAATTAGAGTTAGAAGAAATAGAAGAGGTAGAGGAAATAGAAGAAGGACCAGACACAGAAAGTGAAAGGCGTCAATTATATGAATATGCATCTGCGTCGAGGTTGGAAAGCATGAATCATTCACCATCTCAAGGATATCACGCATCTAGTGCAAGCAGTGCAGAGCATGGATACTCATCTTCAGGACGGGTGGAGAGGAGTACTATTAGGAGAACAAAACGGGCAAATAATGAGAGTTCATCATTTAGCCAATCATTTCAATTAACGCAGGTTCAACAACGTTCTACATCTGAAGCTGGATCTCAAAGCTCTGGAGCAACACAGGCAGATAGTTCTTCAGCAGCGCAGGAACAGGTTTCACAACAACAAGTGGCACAACAGCGAGGATCAGAAGCCAGACCTTCAGTTTCAGGATATCCACATAGTAATAGATCAGCTTTGTCTGCAAGGCGCTATATAAGGGAAACGGAGGAAGTAGACGAAATAGCGGAAGTGACTAAAGTTTATAGTAACACTTTAAAACAAAAGTGGTCTGGCGCTACGCGAGTACGTATAGGTTTTGCAGTTGATCGTATTGTGCCTTATATCGCTGGCGGTGTTGCTTATGCACAGCTTCAAAATATCTTTTCACGATCAATTGAGACGGAAGGTCACGAAATAAGTTCTTCTAGCTTATCAGATAAAAAATAATGGTAGGTTATACTCTTGGTGGTGGTGTTGATTTTGCGATGGCTGACAATGTCATTTTACGTGCAGAATATCGCTACTCAGATTTTGGTAAACAGAAATTTGCTAAGGATAAATTAGAACTTGATTACCAAACCAATGATTTCCGGGTTGGTGTTGCTTATAAATTCTAATTTATTTAGGACTTTAAATCATTTTAAAAGCTCTATCTACGGTAGAGCTTTTATTTTTACCCGTTGTTTATGGTTTCCTGGATTAGGGGAGGGGAATAGTTATAGTTATACAACGAAAGAAAGCTAAAAAATCCTATCTCCTAACCTTATTATTTCATTCTTAACCTTAAAAATGATAATGGAATCAATAGGATATATGCTAATAAAATATATGGTGGGCAATGAGAGACTCGAACTCCCGACATCCTCGGTGTAAACGAGGCGCTCTACCAGCTGAGCTAATCGCCCAATCAATGATTTGTCATTGAATGAGAGCTTTTTAAGGAAAATTTTATTTAAACGCAAGAATAAAAGATATTTTTATTTGATATTTTTTAAGGATGTTAAATTTTTACTTTTTTTGAAAAAAACGCATTAAGAATGCTTGACAGAAACGAATGAACCTCTTACACCAGCTAAACAATTGGTTCGAAAGAAGTGCGCGGGTGTAGCTCAGTTGGTTAGAGTGCTGGCCTGTCACGCCGGAGGTCGCGGGTTCGAGCCCCGTCACTCGCGCCATTTTATAGTGTCTTTCCTAATTTGCTTTTGTAGTGTACACATTTCATTTGCAAAGTGCTAAATTTAGTGTTGGCTATAAAATTCTTTTTAATATCTCAATTTTTTTCCTTTATTTGTATAGTTTCTCAGAATAGGGCTTGCGTCTTTTTTCGCACTGCTGTACCTATATCAATAAGAAAAAATTGCACGGCATGCCTTTTGAAGCTGTACGAGCGGGAGTAGCGGGACAATTATGATAATTTATGTGCTTATCTAGACAATATCAAATAATTACGTTACTTCAGGCACTTTATTAAAGCGGAAGAAGATGATGACTCATTTGTTGAGTTCTTATTTACCAGTGTTGATTTTTATTATTGTTTCAGCAGTTATTGCGGGAGCTCTTTTAATTACACCTTATATTGTGGCTTATCGTGCCCCCGATCCGGAAAAATTATCAGCTTATGAGTGCGGGTTTAACTCTTTTGATGACGCTCGCATGAAATTTGATATTCGGTTTTATTTGGTTTCAATTTTGTTTATTATTTTTGATCTTGAAATTGCTTTTCTTTTTCCTTGGGCTGTTTCGTTTGGCTCAATAGGTATGTTGGGTTTTTGGTCAATGATGATGTTTTTAGCAATTTTGACGATTGGATTTATATATGAGTGGAAAAAGGGGGCTCTTGAATGGGATTAATATTAAATAATCCAACAGTTATAACTCCAAAGTCGAAAGAAGTGGCGGGGCTGAGTGCTGGTGAATTGGTAAGTTCTCATGATAAATTTTTTCATGATATAAATGCTGAATTGTCTGATAAGGGTTTTTTAGTAACCTCAGCAGATGCTTTGATAACTTGGGCGCGTACTGGCTCATTGATGTGGATGAGTTTTGGTTTGGCTTGTTGTGCTGTTGAAATGATGCAGTGCTCAATGCCTCATTATGATAATGAGCGTTTTGGATATGCACCGCGCGCTTCACCTCGTCAATCAGATGTGATGGTGGTTGCTGGTACTTTAACCAATAAAATGGCGCCTGCTTTACGTAAAGTTTATGATCAAATGCCTGAGCCGCGTTATGTGATCTCTATGGGGTCGTGTGCAAATGGTGGTGGCTATTATCACTATTCTTATTCAGTTGTGCGTGGGTGTGATCGTATAGTACCGGTAGATATTTATGTTCCAGGGTGTCCTCCTACAGCAGAAGCATTGCTTTACGGTATATTGTTGTTGCAGAAGAAAATCCGTCGTACTGGATCTATAGAGCGATAAAGGCTTTAGGGTGATGTTTGAATCATTAAATGAGCTTTCTGCCTATTTGAAGAATCAATTAGGGGATAAATTGGAAGAAAGTGTTCTTGCGTTTGGCGAATTGACGATTGTGTCACGTCTTGATGCAATTACTGATGTCTTAATGTTTGTGCGTGATGATTCTCGCTGTCAGTTTGTTAATATCACGGATATTAGCGGTGTTGATTATCCTTCTCGAGACAAACGCTTTGATGTCTCTTATCAATTATTGTCTCCTCGTCATAATTTACGCTTACGTGTTAAGGTGCGGACTGATGAAAATGTGCCGATTCCTTCTGCGTGCTCAGTTTATCCTGGGGCAGAGTGGTATGAACGTGAAACGTACGATATGTATGGTATTTTATTTTCTGGTCATCCAGATTTGAGGCGTATTCTGACTGATTACGGGTTTGAAGGGCATCCTTTACGTAAAGATTTTCCGGTGACGGGGTTCGTGGAATGCCGTTATGATAATGAAGTTAAGCGAGTAATCTATGAACCTGTTGTTTTGCGGCAGGAAATGCGTAATTTTGATTTTCTTTCACCCTGGGAAGGTGCTGAATATATTTTGCCGGGTGATGAAGAGATAAACGACGAAAAATGATATTAGGACTGACAAGAATAACACTGAAACAGGCAGATTTTTAGATGATTGAATACTTTTTAGTAGGGAGGGTGTAAATGTTTGCATGTAGTAAGTCGTTATCTTGTGTTTTACGATATGGTAAGCAAAATTTTATTGGCGTTCAATTGGGAGCGTGTTGTGAAAAAGCAAGGGGTTGATTGTGGCTGAGGTCAATGTCCGAAACTTTAATATTAATTTTGGTCCTCAACATCCTGCGGCGCATGGTGTTTTGCGTATGGTCCTTGAATTAGACGGTGAAGTTGTTGAACGTGTAGATCCGCATATTGGGTTATTGCACCGTGGTACTGAAAAGTTGATGGAGACAAAAACGTACCTTCAGGCGTGCCCTTATTTGGATCGTTTGGATTATGTTGCTCCTATGAATCAAGAGCATGCTTTTGTGCTTGCTGTTGAAAAATTGTTGGGTATTGAGGTTCCTAAACGAGGACAGTTGATCCGTGTTCTATTTTCTGAAATCGGACGTATTCTTAATCATTTACTTAATGTGACAACGCAAGCAATGGATGTTGGTGCTTTAACACCACCACTTTGGGGGTTTGAGCAGCGTGAACGTTTGATGATTTTTTATGAACGTGCATGCGGTGCGCGGCTTCATGCTAATTATTTTCGTCCTGGTGGTGTACATAGAGATTTGCCGGAATCTTTAATTGAAGATATTGGTAATTTTATTGATCCATTTCTTGTTGCTCTTGGTAAGCTTGATGCGCTTATAACGCCAAATCGAATTTTTAAACAGCGAAATGTAGATATTGGAGTGGTAAGTAGTGATGAGGCTTGGGCGCGTGGTTTTTCTGGGGTAATGATTCGCGGTGCCGGTGTACCGTGGGATTTGCGTAAAAGCCAACCTTATGAATGTTATGATGAAATGGAATTTGATATTCCAGTCGGCAAAAATAGTGACTGTTATGACCGTTATCTCATTCGTATGGAAGAAATGCGTCAATCAGCAAAAATTATGCGTCAATGTGTGAATCGCTTGCTTAGTACTGAAAGAAATGGACCGGTTTCAAATTTAGATCATAAAATCGTTCCTCCAAAACGTAATGAAATGAAAAATTCAATGGAGGCGCTTATTCACCATTTTAAACTTTACACAGAAGGGTTTCATACTCCTCCTGGCGAAGTTTATGTTGCTGTAGAAGCTCCAAAGGGTGAATTTGGTGTTTATCTTGTTTCTGATGGAACAAATAAGCCTTATCGGGTTAAATTGCGTGCTCCTGGTTTTGCTCATCTTCAAGCTATGGATTTTTTGACTCGAGGTCATATGCTTGCAGATGCAACAGCTATTTTAGGTTCAATTGATATTGTTTTTGGGGAGGTTGATCGCTAATGTCTGTACGTCGTCTTGCAGATGATGCTCACCAACCATTAGAATTTTCTTTTACAAAAGAAAATCAAGTGTGGGCGCAAAATACTATAGCAAAATACCCTGTAGGGCGTGAGCAGTCAGCTGTAATTCCCCTCTTAATGCGTGCTCAAGAGCAAGAAGGTTGGGTGACACGTGCTGCAATCGAGTATGTTGCTCAAATGCTTTCAATGGCTTATATCCGCGTTTTAGAAATTGCTACTTTCTATACTCAGTTTCAACTTAAGCCGGTTGGAACAAAAGCGCATATTCAAGTTTGTGGTACTACTCCTTGTATGTTACGTGGTTCTGGTGAGTTAATTAAAGTTTGCCAAAAGAAAATTCATTCTGAACCTTTTATTACTAACAAAGATGGAACTTTGTCATGGGAAGAGGTAGAGTGTCTTGGTGCTTGTGTTAATGCTCCAATGGTTATGATTTTTAAAGATACTTATGAAGATCTTACAGCAGAACGTCTTGAAGAAATTATAGATGCATTTGAGGCGGGAAAAAATTCTGATATAGCTGTAGGGCCTCAAAATGGTCGTAAATCATCGGAACCTATAAATGGTTTAACTTCTTTAATTGATGAAAATGAGGGGAAGAAAAAATCATCAAAACTTTCAAGAAAAAAATAATAAAAAATAAAAACAGAGTAAATAACACTTCATTAATAGAGTGTTTATTGTTTGTTTATTTGGAAATATTTTAGTAGAAGTAACAAATCTTTTAAAAATACTGAAAAATTATTGGATTTAGGAAAATGTTGAGAACATATTCGATGTTAGGGAAAAAGGTGGGGTATGCTAACTGATAAAGATCGCATTTTCACTAATATTTATGGTTTAAAGGATAAATCATTAAAAGGCGCTATGCTGCGTGGGCATTGGGATGGTACCAAGGCGATTGTCGAAAAAGGCCGTGACTGGATTGTTGATGAGGTAAAAAAGTCAGGTTTGCGTGGTCGTGGTGGTGCTGGTTTTCCTACTGGTATGAAGTGGTCTTTTATGCCAAAGCAAAGTGATGGTCGACCACATTATTTAGTCGTGAATGCAGATGAATCGGAACCTGGAACGTGTAAAGATCGTGACATTTTGCGCCATGATCCTCATACTTTAATTGAAGGATGTGTTATTGCTACTTTTGCAATAGGTGCAAATGTTGCTTTTATTTATATCCGTGGTGAATATATTCGTGAGCGTGAAGCGCTTCAAGCTGCGATTGATGAATGTTATGATGCTGGTTTGCTTGGTAAGAAGACCAAATGTGGGCATGTTTGCGATATTATTATTCATCATGGTGCTGGAGCGTACATTTGTGGTGAGGAAACAGCTCTTTTAGAAAGTCTTGAAGGAAAAAAAGGGCAGCCTCGGCTTAAACCGCCGTTTCCTGCTAATATGGGGGTTTATGGTTGTCCGACAATAGTTAATAATGTGGAATCCATTGCAGTTATTCCAACAATTTTGCGTCGGGGTGCTTCATGGTTTTCATCAATCGGTCGTTCAAACAATGTTGGAACAAAATTGTTTATGATTTCTGGTCATGTCAATGCCCCTTGTACATTTGAAGAAGCTCTAGGTGTTTCTTTTCGTGAATTAATTGAAAAACACACAGGGGGTATTCGTGGTGGGTGGAATAATCTTTTAGCGGTTATTCCAGGTGGAGCTTCTTGTCCAGTCGTTCGGGGTGAAGATATGATAGACGCAGTCATGGATTTTGATGGAATGCGTGATGTGGGGTCTTCTTTTGGTACAGGTGGTGTGATTGTTATGGATAAATCAACGGATATTATCAAGGCAATTTGGCGTATAGCGGCTTTTTTCAAGCATGAAAGTTGTGGGCAGTGTACACCGTGTCGTGAGGGTACTGGTTGGATGATGCGTCTTTTAGAGCGCATGGTTGAAGGAAGAGCTCAAAAACGTGAGATTGACCTTTTGTTTGAAGTTTCTAAACAGGTTGAAGGGCACACTATTTGTGCGCTTGGTGATGCTGCAGCGTGGCCTGTGCAAGGATTAATACGCAATTTTCGCTCAGAGATTGAGCAAAGAATTGATGATTATACGCGAAACGTGGTTCAAAGCAGAAATGTTGCTTTGGAAGTAGTAGAGTAAAAATTTTATTCTGATGAATAATAAAATGTGAGTTTAGGTAAATTATCTGCGGACTGGATTAATGATGATAAGTATCAAAGTTGATGGTAAAGAGATTGAAGTTCCTGACTACTATACATTGCTTCAAGCCGCTGAAGCTGCTGGTGCTGAAGTGCCACGTTTTTGTTTTCATGAAAGTTTGTCAATTGCTGGAAATTGTCGCATGTGCTTGGTTGAGGTCAAAGGTGCTCCTCCAAAACCTCAAGCTTCTTGTGCGATGGGGGTTCGCGATTTACGGTTGGGCCCCAATGGTGAAATACCTGAGATATTTACCAATACAGAGATGGTTAAAAAAGCACGTGAAGGTGTTATGGAGTTTCTCCTTATTAATCATCCGCTAGATTGTCCTGTATGTGATCAAGGTGGTGAATGTGATCTTCAAGATCAAGCAATGTTTTATGGTCGTGATTGTTCTCGTTATACGGAAAACAAGCGTGCTGTAGAAGATAAATATATCGGTCCACTTGTGAAAACTGTTATGACACGGTGTATTCATTGTACCCGTTGTGTTCGTTTTACGACAGAAGTTGCAGGTGTTTCAGAGCTTGGTTTAATTGGTCGTGGTGAAGATGCTGAAATTACAACCTATCTTGAAAAAGCAATGACATCTGAATTACAGGGGAATGTTATTGATCTTTGTCCGGTAGGTGCTTTAACCTCAAAACCTTATGCATTTCATGCGCGTCCATGGGAATTAACTAAGACGGAATCAATTGATGTGATGGATGCACTTGGTAGTGCCATTCGTATTGACAGTCGGGGGCGTGAGGTTATGCGAATAATACCACGTACGAATCAGAACGTAAATGAGGAGTGGATTTCTGATAAGACGCGTTTTATTTGGGATGGGCTGCGCACTCAGCGACTTGATAAACCATATGTTCGCAAAAATGGAAAACTTCAGCCTGCAAGTTGGTCAGAAGCTTTTGCGAGTATTAAGGCGGCAGTATCTAAGACATCAGCAGAAAAAATTGGTGCAATTGCAGGAGATCTAGCATCTGTTGAAGAAATGTATGCGCTTAAAGTATTGCTCACTTCACTAGGGTCAAAGGTATTTGATTGTCGTCAAAGAGGTATGGCTTTGTCACCTGAGTTAGGGCGCTCAAGTTATATTTTTAATCCAACTATTGTAGGTATTGAGCAAGCTGATGCATTGCTCATTGTGGGGTCTAATCCACGTACTGAAGCTGCTGTTTTAAATGCGCGTATTTTAAAACGTCAACGGATGGGGCAATTTCCAATTGCATTAATTGGAGAACAAGTTGATTTGCGTTATCCATATTCTTATCTTGGGGCCGGTACTGAAGTGTTGAATGCACTCATTAGTGGAAAGAATGCGTTTTTTGATGTTCTGAAAAAAGCTAAACGTCCACTTATTCTTATTGGTGAAGCTGCTGTTTCAGGTAAAGAGGGGTTGTCTGTTTTAAAAAATCTCGCAAAATTATCTGATGTTGTTGGTGCTCTTAATAAAGAGTGGAATGGATTTGGTGTGCTTCATAATGCTGCTTCGACTGTTGGGGGATTAGATATTGGTTTTGTTTCTAAGATTGGAACTGAAAATATTGTTAAGACCTGTGAAGTTTTATTTTTACTTGGTGCAGATGAAGTAGAATTAACCCATAAAAAGGCTTTTACAATTTATATTGGTAGTCATGGTGATAATGGTGCGCATGCTGCTGATGTAATTTTGCCAGCATCAGCTTATACTGAAAAATCAGGGCTTTACGTTAATACAGAAGGTCGTGTTCAAATGACGAATCGAGCCGGTTTTGCTCCGGGTGAAGCAAAGGAAGATTGGGCAATTTTGCGCGCTTTATCTGATGTTTTAGGAAAAAAGCTTCCTTTTGATTCTTTATCTCAATTAAGGCAGAATTTATTCAGTGATTTTCCACATCTTTGCGCAATTGATGATATAGCGCCTGCATGTATAAATGATCTCAAAGCACTCGGTTCACAATTAATTGTTCTAAGTAAGCAAACATTCGCTTCTATAATTAAGGACTTCTATTTAACAAATCCAATAGCACGTGCTTCTGCAGTTATGGCTGAATGTTCAGCTCTTGCAAAGAATCACGCTGCTGGATCTGTAGAGTAAGAACAGAAGGGAAAAGGAATATTATGTATGATTTCTTTATGACCGGGCTATTACCACTACTGATTATAGTGGGTAAGATACTTCTCCTTTTGGTTGTTCTTTTAGTTTTAATTGCTTATCTTCTTTATGCAGATAGAAAAATTTGGGCCGCTGTGCAATTGCGGCGGGGACCGAATGTTGTTGGTCCATGGGGGTTATTTCAATCTTTTGCAGATTTAATTAAATTTGCGGTTAAAGAACCTATTATCCCTGCTGGTGCCAATAAAGGTGTTTTTCTTTTGGCTCCTTTTGTTTCTGCTATGCTTGCGTTATCAACTTGGGCTGTTGTGCCTGTTAATGAGAATTGGGAAATTGCTAGTATTAATGTTGGTTTGCTTTATATCTTAGCTATTTCATCTCTTGAGGTTTATGGTGTTATCATGGGGGGGTGGGCATCAAATTCAAAATATCCTTTCTTGGGAGCTCTTCGTTCAGCAGCGCAAATGGTTTCTTATGAGGTTTCAATTGGATTTGTTCTTGTAACTGTTATCTTGGTAAGTGGTTCATTAGATCTTGCAACAATCGTTCGTGAACAAAGTAGGGGGCTTGGAATGAATCTTGGTCTACCTTTTAACAGTTTTCTAGATTGGAATTGGTTAGTGCTTTTTCCAATGTTTATTATATTTTTTATTTCTGCACTTGCTGAAACAAATCGTCCTCCTTTTGATTTAGTTGAAGCAGAATCTGAGCTTGTTGCTGGTCACATGGTTGAGTATTCTTCAACTCCTTATATGCTTTTTTTTCTTGGTGAATATGTTGCTATTGTTTTAATGTGCGCATTAACAACCATCTTGTTTTTAGGTGGTTGGTTGCCCCCTTTGGATGTTTGGTGGCTTAATTGGGTTCCAGGCGTCATTTGGTTTGTTTTAAAGGTTTGTTTTGTATTTTTTGGTTTTGCTATGGTTAAAGCATTTGTACCGCGTTATCGTTATGACCAGTTAATGCGGCTTGGTTGGAAGGTATTTCTTCCTATTTCATTGGCAATGGTTGTGATAACTGCTGCTGTCTTAAAATGTATTAGTTTTGCTTAAAGAGGGGGGTGTTTCGTATGTCAGGTCTTATTCAAGCGGCAAAATCACTGCTTTTATTAGAATTTATAAGTGCTTTTTTTCTAGCGATGCGTCAGTTTTTTTCGCCAAAACCTACAATCAATTACCCTTATGAAAAGGGTTTTGTTTCTCCACGTTTTCGTGGTGAGCATGCTTTGCGTCGTTATCCAAATGGTGAAGAACGGTGTATTGCATGTAAATTATGTGAGGCAATTTGTCCTGCGCAAGCTATTACAATTGAAGCAGGACCACGATGCAATGATGGTACACGTAGAACTATTCGTTACGATATTGATATGGTTAAGTGTATTTACTGTGGTTTTTGTCAGGAAGCTTGTCCAGTTGATGCTATTGTGGAGGGGCCAAATTTTGAGTTTGCAACAGAAATGCGTGAAGAACTTTATTATGATAAAGAAAAGCTTTTAAGTAATGGAGATCGTTGGGAGAGAGAAATTGCTCGTAATATATTGATGGATGCACCTTATCGTTAGGTGTATCGTCAATAAGTAGTCGGATGATTCTATCTGGCAAATTATAGCTGGGTATGAATTTTATGCTAATTAGTAGTTATTAATCGAAGGAAATCCTATGCTAACAGGTTCAGCAGCGGTATTTTTCTATATATTTTCTTTTATCATGCTCGTGAGTGCAGTTACTGTTGTTGCTGCACGTAATCCAGTGCATTCGGTGTTGTTTTTAATCTTGGCATTTTTTAATGCAGCGGCTTTGTTTGTGCTTTTAGGAGCTGAATTTTTAGGGCTTATTTTACTTGTCGTTTATGTTGGTGCTGTAGCAGTTTTATTTTTATTTGTGGTTATGATGCTTGATGTGGACTTTGCTGAATTGAAAAGTGGAGTGCTTCGATATATTCCTGTTGGTGCCTTTATTGGTGTTGTTATTGTTGTAGAATTGATTTCTGTTTTTATTAGCAGCCACTTTTCTCCTGTTTTAAGATCTTATGTTACGCAACCGATGCCAGATTTAGCGCAGCGAACCAATACGCAAGCATTAGGGGATATTCTTTATACAGATTATATTTTCTATTTCCAAATTGCTGGAATGATTTTATTAGTTGCAATGATTGGTGCTATTGTTTTAACGCTCCGTCATAAGTCTGGTGTCAAACGACAATCAATTGCAGTGCAGGTTGCTAGAACAGCAAAAAGTGCAATTGAAATCAAACAAGTTGAATCAGGTAAGGGTATTTAGCGGGGAAACGACTATGCATATTGACATTTCTCATTATCTCACTGTTTCTGCGATAATGTTTACAATTGGCATTTTTGGTATTTTTCTAAATAGGAAGAATGTGATTATTATTCTTATGTCAATTGAGCTTATATTACTTTCAGTCAACCTTAATTTTATTGCGTTTTCAGCATTTCTTCATGATCTAGTTGGTCAAATATTTGCTTTATTTATCTTGACAGTCGCAGCCGCTGAAGCAGCAATTGGTCTAGCAATTCTTGTTGTTTTTTTCCGTAACCGCGGTTCTATCGCAGTTGAAGATGTTAATGTGATGAAAGGCTGATAAGTAATGTATTATGCAATTGTCTTTCTGCCGCTTTTGGGTTTTTTAATTGCTGCTGTTGGCGGAAAAACTATAGGGGCTCGTGCAAGTGAAATTGTGACGTCTAGTTTCATGATAATTGTTGCTGCATTATCATGGATGGCTTTTTTTAATATTGCTATTGGTCATGCTTCAGCGGTTAGTGTTCCGGTTTTGCACTGGGTAACTGTTGGTAATTTAGTTTTTGATTGGGCCTTGTATATTGATACATTGACAGCCGTCATGCTTGTTGTAGTTAACAGTGTTTCAGCATTAGTGCATATTTATTCAATTGGTTATATGCATCACGATCTTTCAAGGTCTCGGTTTTTTGCCTATCTTTCTTTATTCACATTTATGATGCTTATGCTGGTGACAGCTGATAATTTAATCCAAATGTTTTTTGGCTGGGAAGGTGTTGGGCTTGCATCTTATTTACTCATTGGCTTTTGGTTTCAGCGAGCTTCTGCTAATAAAGCAGCGATGAAAGCTTTTGTAGTTAACCGTGTTGGTGATTTTGGTTTTCTTCTAGGTATTTTTAGTATTTTTGTTTTGTTTCAGTCAGTTAATTTTGCATATATTTTTGCAAAGACTGCAGACAGTAGTTTTGTAGAAAATATAACATTTTTAGGTTGGCAACTTGATGGACAAACAGCAATTACTGTAACATGTCTTCTTTTATTTATCGGTGCCATGGGGAAATCAGCACAATTTCTACTACATACATGGCTTCCTGATGCAATGGAAGGGCCAACGCCTGTATCTGCTCTCATTCACGCAGCAACAATGGTGACCGCTGGCGTTTTTATGGTTGCACGTATGTCACCAATTTTTGAACTTTCTTCAACAGCTTCCACTGTGATTATTATTGTTGGAACGATGACTGCATTTTTTGCGGCAACTGTGGGGCTTGTACAAAATGATATCAAGCGCGTTATTGCTTATTCAACATGTTCACAGCTTGGTTATATGTTTGTTGCTTTAGGTGTTGGGGCTTACGGAGCAGCTGTTTTCCATCTCTTTACACATGCTTTTTTTAAAGCTTTACTGTTTCTCGGTGCAGGCTCTGTAATTCACGCAGTATCTGATGAGCAAGATATGCGAAAGATGGGGGGGCTGCGTAAACATATAAAAGCAACTTATTGGATGATGATTATAGGAACTATTTCATTAACAGGTGTTGGAATACCTGGTACACTTTTTGGTACAGCTGGTTTTTTCTCAAAGGATGCAATTATAGAATCTGCTTTTGCGTCACATAGTGTTGTCTCGGAATACGCTTTTTGGCTTCTTGTTTTGTCTGCTTTACTAACGAGTTTTTATTCATGGCGGCTTATATTTATGACATTTCATGGTAAGCCACGTGCAACTGTTGATGTTATGCATCATGTTCATGAATCGCCTCCGGTTATGTTGATTCCTCTGTTTATTTTGTCTGTTGGGGCATTGTTTGCAGGTATGGTTTTTCAGCCTTATTTTTTTGGTGATTTGTATGATACTTTTTGGAAAGGTGCATTGTTTACAAGCAACCACAACCATATTCTTCATGAAGCACACAATGTGCTAAATTGGGTAAAATGGTCACCATTTACAGCAATGGTTTTTGGGTTTGCTTTGGCTTGCCTGTTCTATATTTTTGTTCCGTCACTTCCTAAAAAGCTTTCCGAATTTATGCCTGCATTCTACCGTTTTCTTTACAATAAGTGGTATTTTGATGAACTTTATGACCTTTTGTTTGTCCGTCCTGCTTTAAGAATTGGTTGCTTTCTTTGGAAAATAGGTGATGGTAAAATTATTGATGGCTTGGGACCGAATGGTATTGCTGCACGTATTGTTGATATTACAAACAAAATCATTCGACTGCAGACAGGTTATCTTTATCACTATGCGTTCGCGATGCTTATTGGTGTCACAGCGCTAATCACGTGGATAATGATCGGGAGTTTAAATTGATGACCGACTGGCCTATTCTTTCTACAGTTACATTTTTACCGCTTGTTGGTGTGTTTTTGATTTTATTGATCAAAGATAACACCGAAGCTGAAAAGCATAATATACGCAATGTAGCATTTTTTACATCTGTCTTTGTGTTTGTTATTTCTTTAATTATTTGGGTAAAGTTTGATAACACAAATTCTGATTTCCAAATGGTCGAGAAATTCGATTGGTTAGGTGGTGGCATTAGCTATCATATGGGTGTTGATGGCATTTCTATCCTTTTTGTCGTCCTTTCAGCTTTTTTATTGCCATTCTGCATTTTGGCAAGTTGGGAGAATATTAAAGACAGATTAAAAGCTTATATGATTGCTTTTCTTCTCCTTGAAGTTGCAATCATTGGAGTTTTCTGTGCCCTTGACGCAATGCTGTTTTATGTTTTTTTTGAAGGTAGTCTCATTCCAATGTTTATTATTATTGGTGTTTGGGGTGGGGCGCGCCGTGTTTATGCAAGTATGAAGTTTTTCCTATATACTTTGCTTGGTTCAGTACTCATGTTAGTTGCTATTATGGCTATGTATTGGGAAGCGGGAACACTTGATATACCGACTTTATTGACCTATCAATTTTCTACACATATGCAAATGTGGTTATGGCTTGCGTTTTTTGCCTCTTTTGCAGTTAAAATGCCAATGTGGCCAGTCCACACATGGTTACCTGATGCACACGTAGAAGCGCCAACAGCAGGCTCTGTTATTTTGGCTGGAGTGCTACTCAAGTTGGGTGGTTATGGTTTTCTTCGTTTTTCTTTACCAATGTTTCCCATCGCTTCAGCTGATTTTGCTCCTTTAGTCTTTGTGTTATCGCTTGTAGCAATTATTTATACATCGCTAGTTGCGCTTGTTCAAAATGATATAAAAAAGCTTATTGCCTATTCGTCAATAGCTCATATGGGTTACGTAACAATGGGTATTTTTGCTATTAACGAGCAAGGTATTCAAGGTGCTATTTATCAGATGTTATCACATGGGATTGTTTCTGCCGCTTTGTTTCTTTGTGTTGGAGTTATATATGATCGCTTGCACACGCGTGAAATTTCGGCTTTTGGTGGTTTAGTAAATAACATGCCCAAATATGCGGTTGTATTCTTAATCTTTACTATGGCGAATGTCGGTTTACCTGGAAGCTCAGGGTTTTTGGGTGAATTTTTAACTTTAATAGGTGTCTTTCAAATTAATAAATTAGTTGCAGTTTTTGCTACAACTGGTGTTATATTATCTGCCGCTTATGCACTTTATCTTTATCGACGTATGATTTTTGGCCCCTTAGATAAGGAGGGTCTGAAAGTGCTCCATGATCTCTCTCTAAGAGAAAAGATTATCCTTTATCCAATGGTTGTTCTTACAATATTTTTTGGTGTCTATCCAATGCCGATTCTTAAAACGACGGCGTTTACAGTAGAAACCCTTATTAACCAGCTGCACTAAATAAGAAATAAATACTCATGCAAACTGATATAATAGCTCAATTAATATTAATTTTTCCAGAAATTTTGATGGCACTGGGAGGCATGGTGCTCCTTTTAATCGGTGTTTATTCCGGTGCACGTTCATATTTAACTATCACTGGTTTAGCAATTGCTCTACTTGTTGCAACTATTATTATTATGGTCGTCTTTCCGCAAAATGGCGTTTTCTATACAAACACGCTCATTATTGATTCCTTTAGCCGTTATATGAAAGTTTTGACTCTTGTCGGTGCACTCTTTGCTCTCATTATGTCTGTTGGTTTTGCTTGTGCTCAGAAATTTGATATATTTGAGTTTCCCGTATTAGTCCTTTTTGCGACTTTGGGTATGATGATAATGATTTCAGCTGGGAATACGCTGTCTCTTTACATGGGATTAGAATTGCAATCTTTAGCTCTATATGTTCTTGCTGCAATCAATCGCGACAATGTAAAATCTTCTGAAGCGGGTATAAAATATTTTGTTTTAGGTGCATTGTCTTCAGGGTTTCTACTTTATGGTATTTCATTGCTTTATGGTTTTACTGCTCAAATTGGTTTTCGCGAAATTGCTTTTGCTTTAAATAATGAAGTTTTACAGCTAGGTGTTATTTTAGGCATTGTTTTTATTCTAGCTGGTTTAGCTTTCAAAATTTCTGCAGTTCCATTTCATATGTGGACACCTGATGTTTATGAAGGAGCACCAACACCTATTACAGCATTTTTTGCTTGTGCTCCTAAAATTGCAGCAATGGCATTAATTATCCGTATCATTGTTGTTACCTTTATTCCATTAGGCGGTTCTGATGGTTCTATGCCTGCATGGCAGCAGATATTAATTTTTATGGCAATTGCGTCAATGATACTGGGTGCATTTGCTGCAATTGGCCAAAGTAACATTAAGCGTTTAATGGCTTACTCATCCATCAGTCATATGGGATATGCACTTGTTGGTTTAGCTGCTGGAAGTATGCTTGGGGTAAAAGGTGTTATTCTTTACATGACCATTTATCTTGGCATGACTCTTGGTTCATTTGCATTTATTCTTGGAATGCGATCTAGTGACGGAAATGTTAAAAATATTTATGACCTTGCAGGATTGGTAAAAACTAATCCATTTATGGCTATTACGATGACGATACAGCTTTTTTCTTTAGCAAGTATACCTCCTATGGCTGGTTTTTTTGGTAAATGGTATACATTTTCTGCAGCTGTTCATGCAGGTCTTACTCCACTTGCTGTCATCGGCATGGTTGCTTCTGTTGTTGGTGCTTTTTACTATTTACGGATTATTAAAATTATGTGGTTTGACGCTGCAAAAGATAGTTTTATTGTTTTATCAAGCGAACTTAAGCTTTGTCTTGGGCTTTCTACATTATTTATTTTATTTTATGTATTTTTTGGAATTTGGTTTGCTGAATTTGCAGAAAAAGCAGCAATATCATTATTTTAATAAGCATGGTTTATGCATTATCAGATTTTGCTTTAAAACAAGGGTATGTTCTTGAATCGTATGAAAGTGTAGATTCGACAAATCTTATTGCACAACAAAAAGCAAATGCTGGTCATCGTGGTTATCTTTGGATTGTTGCGGAAAAACAAACGCAAGGAAGAGCTAGAAGAGGTAGGACATGGTATAGTCCGAAAGGGAATTTGTACTCTAGCCTTTTATTGATTGACGATATTGTTTGCCAAACTGCTTCTCAACTTAGTTTTGTTGCTGGAGTAAGTATAGTAGAAGCTATAAGGCACTTTATAAAAGATAAAAAAGATAGCATTGTTAATTTAAAATGGCCAAATGATATTCTACTTAAAGGGATTAAAAGCTCTGGAATCTTACTTGAGCTGTTTACATTAACCCCACAAAAATATGCATTGGTTATTGGTATCGGTGTGAATGTAAAACATCATTTTAAAGATGCACCATATTTAACGTCAAGTATAAAGAATATTGGATTAGATATTGATAAAGAAGAATTATTTATGGTTTTAACAAAATGTTTTGCTGAAAATTATCTTCTTTGGAAGCAGTCGGAGGGGAGCAGTATAATCCATAAGAAATGGCTTTTATATTCAGCTCATCTTGGACAACCTATCAAAATAATCAATGGTGAAAAACTTACTGAAGGTATTTTTGATGGTCTTGACCATGATTTCAACTGCATTGTCAAACAAAAAGACGGTCAGAAAGCAATTATAACCGCTGGAGATGTTTATTTTGGTTTAGCTGCTTCTGTTAATACAAATCATTATTAACGTATAAATTTTATTTCACCATGAGATTATCTTAATAGTTTAGGAGATATTTATGGTTTCTACCAATGAAAATGAATTGGTTTTTCTGCCTTTGGGAGGGGTAGGGGAAATAGGAATGAATTTGGCTGCTTATGGATTTGGTCCAAAGGATTGCCGGGAATGGCTGCTTGTCGATATGGGGGTTAGTTTTGCCGGTCCTGAATTACCAGGAGCAAATCTTATTTTACCAGATATTCGTTTTCTGGAAAATGAAAAACATAATGTGCGTGGTCTTGTTTTGACACATGCTCACGAAGACCACTATGGTGCTGTCCTTGATTTATGGCCAAAACTTCAGGTTCCGCTTTATTGCAGTCCTTTTACAGCGGGGTTATTGGAAAGTAAAAAGAGATCAAATTTTAAATTTCATAAAATTCCATTAAATATTTTTCAAGCTGGTGATTGCTTTCAAATTGGTCCATTTACAATTGAAGCTATTGCTGTCAATCATTCAATTCCAGAAGCTGTTTCTTTGGCAATTACAACATCTTTAGGAAATGTGATCCATACTGGAGATTGGAAAATTGATCATACACCTTCACTTGGACCCGTGACAGATGAAAAAAGATTACGGATTTTAGGAAACAAAGGTATTTTAGCATTAGTATGTGATTCCACTAATGCCCTTCAAGATGGTATATCGCCATCGGAACAACAAGTTCGGGATAGTCTTTCTGAAATCATTTTAAAAGCTGAAGGCCGCGTTGTTATTGCAACTTTTTCATCGAATATTGGTAGAATACGTTCAATTGCTCTTGCAGCAGAATCTGCTGGGCGCCAAGTTCTTTTGGTGGGGCGTTCTATAAAACGTAGTGTTAGTGTGGCACAAGAACTTGGTTATTTGAATAATTTAGCACCGTTTATAACGGAAGATGATTATAGTCACACTCCACGAAAAAATATGGTTTTGGTAGTAACAGGAAGCCAAGGTGAGCCGTGTTCTGCTTTAGCAAAGCTTTCACGAAATGAAATGAGAAATATTGCACTCTCTCCTGGTGATACAATTATTTATTCATCACGTAGTATTCCGGGAAATGAAAAAGCTATTTTTGAGATACAAAATCGTTTCATTGATCAGGGAATTAAAGTAATTACAAACAATGATGCTCTTGTTCATGTTTCAGGCCATCCCCGCCGTTTAGAGCTTCTACAAATGTATGATTGGGTAAAACCGCAAATACTTGTTCCTGTGCATGGTGAGGCTGCACACCTTGTGGCTCAAGCAGCTTTAGCGCGTGAGGCTAATATCAAAACTATTGCTGAAATTAGAAATGGCGATATGCTGCGTCTTGCTCCCAAACCAATAGAGATCGTTGAGAAAGTACCTGTTGGTCAAATCTATAAAGATGGTTACTTGATTGGTAGTGAAGATGAAGTAGGGATTAATGAACGTCGCAAATTAAGTTATGTTGGTTATGTTGCAATTTCTCTCCACATGAATAGTAAGCATGATTTACTTGATGATATTGGTTTTACGGCATTTGGATTGCCTAAAAACGATGGAAAAGGGAAATCATTAAAGGATATTCTTCTAACTGTTGTAGAAAATACTATTAATAATATTCCACAGATTAAAAGAAAAGATAATGAACTTATTCAAGAAGCAACACGTCGGGCTGTCAGAGCAACTGTTAATGAAATTTGGGGAAAAAACCTGTCTGTACAATTTTCCTACATCGCTCAAAATAAAAAGTGCTCTTATAATTATTTCTTTTAGTTAAATTAAGAAAAAAGAATTACTAGGTTAGCTTTATTACTAATATGTATCTGCACTTTACTGAGGGTAAGTAAACTAAAAAATATATCAAATAAAACTTTTATAACATACTGGTTTGTTATATTTGTAAGCTTTCAGAATACAGCTATGATTAATGCATAACATTATTTGAACTTGCTCCAATTTGATGAGCTTAATTAGGAGTTAATGATTTCAATGCGTCTTTCTAAATATTTCATCCCTATTTTAAAAGAAAATCCTAAAGAAGCAGAAATTGTTTCACATCGACTTATGTTGCGTGCAGGCATGATTCGTCAACAAACAGCAGGGATTTATTCTTGGTTGCCATTAGGTAAAAAAGTACTTGATAAAGTTTGTACGATTATTCGTGAAGAACAAAAACAAGCTGGCGCTTTAGAAATATTAATGCCTACGATTCAATCTGTTGATCTTTGGCATGAAAGTGGTCGCTATGACGATTACGGTTTTGAAATGTTACGTATTAAAGATCGCCAAGAACGTGATTTGCTTTATGGCCCAACTAATGAAGAAATAGTAACAGATATTTTTCGTTCATATGTTCGTTCTTATAAGGATCTTCCTCTCAATCTTTATCAAATTCAATGGAAATTTCGTGATGAGATCCGTCCGCGTTTTGGTGTGATGCGTTCACGAGAATTTTTAATGAAAGACGCATATTCTTTCGATCTTGATTATGAAAGTGCAAAAATATCCTATAATCGTATGTTTGTTGCTTATTTACGTACTTTTTCTCGCATGGGGTTGAAAGTAATCCCGACGCGCGCTGATACAGGCCCGATTGGTGGCGAACGTAGCCATGAATTTACTATTCTGGCTGAAACAGGTGAAAGTGCTATATTCTGCGATAAACAATTTCTTGATATTAATGCTCCACTTTTTTCAATTGATTTTACTGATAAAACTGTTTTAACTGATATCGTTAAACAGTGGACAACCTTTTATGCTGCAACGGAGGAAATGCATAATGAGGAAGAGTGGAGTAAAATTCCTAAATCCAATCAGCTTTCAGCACGTGGCATTGAAGTAGGGCATATTTTTTACTTTGGCACTAAATATTCTGTACCAATGGAAGCAAAAGTGATGGGGAAAGACGGAAAAGAACACCCGGTTTTTATGGGATCCTATGGGATTGGTCCCTCACGTCTTGTTGCAGCAGCAATTGAAGCTTCTCATGATGAAAATGGTATCATTTGGCCAAAACCAATAGCACCATTTGATTTTGGTATTATCAACATGAAACCAGATGATAAAAAATGTAACCATATGTGCGAAACTCTTTATCAAGGACTTATACGTGCTGGCTTTGACCCATTGTTAGATGACAGAAATGAACGCCCTGGTGTGAAATTTGCAATAATGGATTTGATCGGCTTACCAACACAAATAATTGTTGGGCCCAAAAGTGCTGCGCAAAATGAGGTTGAAATTAAAGACAGAAAAACAGGTGCTAAAGAATCTCTAACAATTGAATCAGTACTTAACCGACTTTCTACAACTTAGATGGGCAATGTTATGAATGGTTTGAGAAGAAAATGGTTTTCATCTTATGAATGGATGATTTCATTTCGTTACATGATTCCTAATAAAAAACATATGTTTACATCTGTTGTTTCAATCATTTCTTTAATTGGGATTATGCTAGGGGTTTTTGCCTTAGTTGTTGTTATGGCAGTAATGAATGGTTTTCGCACAGAACTTCTTAATCGCATTCTCGGCATGAATGGACATCTTATCGTTCAAACGACTGATTCTGGTTTTTCCGATTATAATACCTTTATTTCTTATTTGGAATCCATAGACGGTGTAAATTCTGCTTTGCCTGTTGTTGAAGGGCAAGCACTTGTTCAGGGTGATATTGGTGGGGGGACTGGTGCTTTGATTCGTGGTATGCGCCAAGAAGATTTGGAGAAGCTTAAAATAGTATCTCAAAATATTAAATCAGGTACACTTGCTCATTTTGAAGAAGAAGAGGGCATTGCAATCGGAAGTGGTCTGGCAGAAAAATTAGGGTTAACAATTGGAAGTGATCTGCGTATTATTACACCAGATGGTGATGTAACACCTTTTGGCGTTATGCCACGTATTAAAGCTTATAAAATAATTGCTATTTTTGAAGTGGGTATGTCTGAATATGACTCAATATTTGTTTTTATGCCTCTTTTTGAAGCGCAAGCATTTTTCAATCTAGGGCAGAAAATTCAATCAATAGAGTTATTTCTTAATGATCCCGATACTGTTGATCAAATAAAGCAGGTAATAGAAAAAGAGATAGATCAACAAGTTTACTTAATTGATTGGCGTATGCGCAATCAGGCTTTCTTTTCAGCTTTACAGATTGAGCGCAACGTCATGTTTTTTATTCTTTCTCTTATTATTCTTGTTGCTGCTTTAAATATTATTTCTGGGCTAATTATGCTTGTGAAAGATAAAAACCACGATATTGCAATTTTACGTACTATGGGAGCACACCAGAGTGCAATCATGCGTATATTCATCTCTACTGGCATGATGATTGGGTGTATTGGAACAATATTGGGGTTAATTTTAGGTGTCATAGCTGCTACAAATATCAATTATATTCAGGATTTTGTATCTTGGCTTTTCAATGTTGATGTTTTTAATCCTCAACTTTATTTTTTAACAAAATTGCCAGCACGCATTGAATGGGGACAAACTGCTATAGTAGCTGTGATGGCTTTGCTTTTATCGTTTTTTGCAACACTCATTCCAGCGTGGCAAGCTTCTAAGTTAGATCCTGTACAAGCTTTGAGGTATGAGTAATGTCTGTTGTTTTAGAACTTGTCGAAATTGAGCGACGTTTTTTTGATAACGACAAACCTTTAATTATTTTAGACAAAGCTAATTTTATTCTTAATCGCGGAGAGCTTGTAGCACTTGTTGCGCCATCTGGTGCTGGAAAATCAACACTTCTTCATATTGCTGGGTTACTGGAAAAACCAACAGCTGGTGATGTTTTGTTGCATGGTGTTTCTTGTGCAAAATGCTCTGATAGTGAACGAACAGCTATGAGACGAAAAAATATCGGTTTTGTTTATCAATTTCATCATTTGTTACCAGAGTTCACAGCTTTAGAAAATGTAATGATACCCCAAATGATAGCAGGATTAAAAAAATCGACTGCAGAAAATCGCGCACTTAAATTATTAACATACCTTCGGGTTTCTCATCGTGCCAAACATCGTCCATCAGAATTATCAGGCGGGGAACAACAGCGTGTCGCTATTGCCCGTGCTATAGCAAATGCTCCTTGTGTACTGTTAGCTGATGAACCTACAGGAAATCTTGATCCTGTAACTTCAGTTTATGTATTTCAGGCTTTATCAGCCCTTGTTCGTCAATCTGGGCTTGCTGCTCTTATTGCAACACATAATTACAGTTTGGCTAAGTTGATGCATCGTCGAATTACAATAAAAGAGAGAAAAATTATTGAACTTCCTTAAAAATACAGTACACCGTTTATTATAGAAAATTAATACTATAGCTGTATGTCTATATTTCACCTATTGAAGAGTTTTTATGACAAATTTTGTAATTGATAAAAACCAATTAAATGCACGGCGTCGGCGATTGATTTTTCGGGCGTGGCATAGAGGCATTCGTGAAATGGATTTAATTTTAGGGCAATATGTTGATTCGCATATCATTGAGATGAGTGATGAAACAATCTCTGAACTTGAATATATTATGTCTTTTGAAGATCGCGATTTACTTATGTGGATTACCGGGGAAATTCCTACACCATCTGAGGTAGATAGCCCGCTTTTTCGTGACATTGCAAATTATCGTATTTGCGCAAATTTTAATTGATCAAAATGTCCATATTTCAAAAAATTATTCTTCCCAAAGATGTGCAAGATTTAATGATTCTTGATGGCATTATTGATGGGTTTGAATCTTTCGCACTTGCTCAATTAAGCTCAGAAATTGCTCAAGATAAGCCTCTTGTTTACATTGTTCGTGATGGAACAAAGATTTCCCATGTACAACAAGTTTTAAATTTTATTGAGCCCAATTTACCTGTTCTTCAATTTCCTGCATGGGATTGTTTGCCTTATGATCGTGTGTCGCCTGGAATAGCCATTACTGCGCGACGTCTTTCAACTTTGGCACATATATCACATTTGCATAAAAATCCACGTTCCGCGATTATATTGACAACAGCAAATGCAATTATTCAAAAATTACCGCCTCGTGCCATAATTGATGATCAGATTATTCATACGAAGATTGGTCAATGTGTTAATATGGATAATCTAATCCATTATTTAGAGCGTAGTGGTTTTGAACGCGTTGCGATTGTGCACGATGTTGGTGAATTTGCTGTCAGAGGAGGAATTATTGATATTTTTTCTCCTAATGATAGTGAGCCTTTGCGTCTTGATTTTTTTGGTGATACTCTAGAGACTATTCGCGTATTTGATCCAATTACGCAACGTACAACAGGCAATAAAACTGAATTTTTTTTACAACCAATGAGTGAGGTTATCCTCACGCCTGAGCGGATCAATCTATTTAAAAATAATTATATTCGTACACTTAGTGTATCACAAAGAAATGATATGCTTTATGAAGCCATTTCTCAAGGGCGGCGTTTTGCTGGTATGGAACATTGGTTGCCGCTTTTTTATGAGAATCTCGATAATTTCTTTGATTATTGTGGTGACGTACCTATTGTTTTTGAGCACCTTATAGAAGAAGTGCTAACTGAGCGCTATCGTCTTATTGAAGATTTTTATAATGTTCGTAAAGAGCAAGAAAACAATGAAGAAAGTAATGCTTCCTATCATCCAATAGAGCCTAACCTACTTTATCTGACACCAGAACAAGTTTTAACACGTGCACAACAATCGGGGCAACGTATTGATTTTATACCCTTCAATGTTCCACAAACCTCTGGACAGACAGTTATTCATACAAATGTTGCACCGGGATATGATTTTGTAAAAGAACGTAATGCGCAGGAAAAAAATGTTTTTGCAAATGTGGTTGATTATATTCTTTCACTACAATCATCTGGCAAGAAGGTACTCTTAGCCTGCTGGAGTGAAGGATCTATGAATCGCTTGTTGCAGATTCTTGATGAATACGGATTAAAAAAAATAGAAATTGCAAAGTCATTACAAGCTGTAAAAGCAACATCACATGATCAGGTATCGGCAGCTATCATAGCAATCGAGCATGGTTTTGAAATTGACGATTTTGTTATTATAGCCGAACAGGATATCCTTGGTGATCGATTAATAAGGTCATCAAAACGGCGCAAACATAATACGCATTTTATCTCTGAAATTGCTACACTAAATTCTGGTGATATTGTTGTGCATGTTGATCATGGTATTGGACAGTTTATCGGTCTTAAAACCATCATGACAGCTGGAATTTTACGCGATTGTCTTGAAATCAATTATGCTGAAGGTGATCGATTATTTTTACCTGTTGAAAATATCGAACTTTTATCACGTTATGGATCAGAAGATACAGATGTAACATTAGACAAGTTAGGTGGTGTTGCTTGGCAAACACGTAAAGCGCGACTAAAAAAACATTTATTGAAAATTGCTGGCCAATTGATCCGTATAGCTGCAGAACGCGCCACACGCTCTGCACCTGCGTTAAGTCCACCAATTGGATTGTTTGACGAATTTGTTGCATGCTTTCCTTATGAAGAAACAGAAGATCAGATAGATGCAATTGATGCAGTTTTAGGTGATTTAGCAGCAGGAAAACCTATGGATCGCCTAATATGTGGTGATGTTGGTTTTGGAAAAACAGAAGTTGCTATTCGAAGTGCTTTTGTTGCTGCATTAAATGGTTATCAAGTTGCTGTTGTTGTGCCTACAACTTTGCTTTCACGGCAACATTACAAGACCTTTATCTCACGTTTTCAAGGGTTACCTGTTAAAATTGGTCATGTTTCAAGGCTTGTAAAAGCTAAAGAATTAGCGCAAGTCAAAAAAGATATTTCAAATGGTAGAATTGATATTGCCATTGGGACGCATGCCTTACTTAGTGAATCAATTAATTTTTCACGGTTGGGGCTTCTTATCATTGATGAAGAGCAACATTTTGGTGTTAAGCACAAAGAACGCTTAAAAGAAATTAAAAGTGATATTCATGTTCTCACACTTTCAGCCACTCCCATACCACGAACTTTAGGACTTGCTTTATCAGGATTACGTGAACTTTCATTAATAGCAACTCCACCCATTGGTAGAATACCGGTTCGGACTTTTATTTCACCTTTTGATGCAGTTGTTATACGCGAGGTATTGCTTCGTGAATATTATCGGGGCGGACAGAGTTTTTATGTTTGCCCTCGTATTTCTGATCTTCCCTATGTAGAAGAATATCTCAAAACACACGTACCTGAACTTAAATTTGCCGTGGCTCATGGTCAAATGCCAGTTACACAATTTGATGATATTATGAATGCATTTTATGATAGGCAATATGACGTACTGCTTTCAACAACCATCATTGAATCAGGTCTCGATATTCCAACAGCAAATACATTAATTGTGCACCGTGCTGACATGTTCGGTCTTTCTTCGCTTTACCAGTTGCGTGGCAGAGTAGGGCGTTCAAAACAACGCGCTTATGCACTTTTTACTTTCCCTGCTGGCAAAGTTTTAACACCTACTGCTGATCGCCGTTTTAAAGTCTTGCAATCTCTCGACACATTGGGTGCAGGTTTCCAATTAGCTAGTTATGATATGGACATTCGTGGTTCAGGTAATTTTTTAGGAGAAGAGCAATCAGGGCACGTTAAAGAAGTTGGATTCGAGCTCTATCAAAAAATGCTTGAAGAAGCAGTTGCTGAATTAAAGGATGGCAAACACAATGAAGATAGTCAATGGTCACCCCAAATTTCACTTGGTATAACAGCAATAATACCAGAAAGTTTTGTGCCTGATTTATCACTACGTATGAGTCTTTACCGCCGTTTAGTAGAACTTGATGATTTGCAACAAATCAATCAATTAGGCGCTGAATTGGTGGATCGTTTTGGTTCTCTTCCAACTGAAGTTCAACATCTTCTTAAGATTGTTTATATTAAAGCATTATGTAAAAAAGCGCATGTAGAAAAACTGGATGCTGGCCCAAAGGGTATTGTTGTGCAGTTTCGTAATAATTATTTTGAAAACAGTGCTGGCCTTATTAAATGGATTGGAGAACAAGGCTCTCTAGCAAAAATCCGACCAGATCAAAGTGTTATTTTTATTCGTGATTGGCCCACAGCTGATGAAAGACTTTCAGGTGCAGAAACGATTATGACACAACTTGCAACAATGACAGAACAACGTCCTGCTTAGTAATTTTGCCATTTGCTAGCTTTTTTAAAAAACATGACCATGATTAATTTGTGGCGCAAATTCTATAAAAATTCGCTTTTTACTCTTTCATACAAACATTTTTGATTCACGATAAAGGCACAAAGTCCTTTCCAATATCTTATAGTATGTTTGCGTAATAATATTATCTTTAAGTTTATAAAATCGTATTCACACTGCATTTTATAGTTTGAAAAACTGCTGTAAAAATATTTTATATCTAGAATATTTCATTTTTCCTCGAAATAACATGAAATAATGTTGTTATATTTATTGCGTATACTTCTCTTTATATGGCCGTTCCTAGACACTACAAGCAAATACCAATTGTGTGAGGCACTATTTTATAAACTAGCAACTAAATCTGATATTCTCCTTTTAAAGCGATTATATGCATTAGGATTTATACAAAGATTTTTATTTTCTATAACTTGTCTTACTATGTACCCGATAAGGTATATTATTATATTGAAATTGTAATTAAAACAGCAGACAGCCCAAAATACTCTGAACAATAAAATCTTTTTTATAAGCCTTGTAATTTAAACGAAATTTAAAAAACGATTATAAAATTGTTTTCATTTGTTTTTTTATTCACGCCACCAAGTTGGAAGATAATACCCATATAAGGATGTATAAATAGGATGTTTAATATATGACCAACGTGCCACTCGTTGTTCAGGCAAATGGTATAACGGTATATAATAGTTACCAGAAATAAGAACTCTATCTAAAGCACGCACTGCTGCAATGAAATTAGTATCTGAGCGTGCATTAAGCATTGCGGTTATCATCGCATCTATAGCAGGATCAGCTGTTCCCGCAAAATTAAAACTTCCTTTCAAATTTCTAGAAGCAGAACCCCAGCGGTTTATTTGTTCATTGCCTGGTGATAGAGAATTTTTTAATTTTGCAATAATCATATCATAATCAAATATACTTAAACGATTTTGATATTGGGTATCATCGACGGTTCTTATCTCAATATTAATACCAAAACGTGATAGTGTACTTTGAAATGCAAGGGCAATTTTTTCTTCATCAAGTGTTTGAGTCATGATCTCAAATTGAAAGGGCAAACCATTTGGAGCAATAACCTTGTTATTTTTTCTTGTAAAACCAGATTCTTGCAAAAGTTTCCAAGCTGTTTGCATGATAAGTCGATCCATACCTGAACCATCTGTTTGAAGAAGACGCCAGCTTCCATCCATCACTTCGGGAAGAACTGTATTAAAATAAGGGGTTAAGAGCTTTTTTTCTTCTTCGCTTGCTGGCTTTCCTACAGATGAAAGTATAGATCCTGCCCAATAACCTTCTGTTCTGGTATAGATATTACTAAAAAGATGGCGATTGACCCATTCAAAATCGAAAAGCATTGATAATGCTTGTCGTACCTTTTTATCTTTAAAAATAGTGCGACGGGTATTAAAAACAAAACCAATAGTATCAGCAGGTGTTCCTTTTGAAAAAGATTCTTTAATAACGCGTCCCTCGCGAACAGCCGGAAAATTATAAGCAAGCTGCCAACGATTTGGATTAGAAGATCCTTCAATAAAGATATCAACAATACCTTTTTTAAAAGCTTCAAAGTGCGCTGTCTCATTTCGAAAATATTCGATTTGAATAATCTCAAAGTTATGCAACCCTTTATTAACAGGAAGATCTTTCCCCCAATAATTGGGATCACGTTTATAGATAATGCGTTCACCAGGATCAGCATGTTCAATAACATAAGGACCACTTCCTGGAATTTTACTTAAACCGTTTTTTTCAAAATCATCAACATTAATAGCATGTTTGGGTAATACTGGCATTACACTTGCTAAAATAAGTGGAAACTCACGATCCTGTGATTGTGGAAAGCGCATCCTTATACAATGATTATTAATTACCTCAATAGATTCTATACGCTTCATGTACCGATCAAACGGAGGTCTTCCTTTGTCTTTAAGAAGATTAACCGTAAATAAAACATCTTCAACTGTTATGAGCTTCCCATCTGAAAAATGTGCTTTTGGATTGATAAAAAAAGTAATCTCTGTGCGTTCGTCATTTAATTCAACTTTTTCTGCTAGAAGAGGATAAAGTGTAAAAGATTCATCACGAGAACGTACCATCATTGTTTCGTAAACAAGGCCAGAGAGTTGCTCATCAGCAAAAAGCCCTCGTGCAGTCGTTCGAAAACTACGAATAACAAAGGGATTTAAGCCATCAAATGTTCCAACAACACCATAGGTGATTTTGCCTTTATTGTTTGCATTGGGAGAAGCATAAGGAAAATATTCAAACTTATCTGGTAATTTTGGTACTCCACGCATTGCAATACCATTTGCAATCACATCATGGCACAGAAGAAAAATTATAAAAGCAAGAGAAAATTTTAAACGATACGAACTGTAGAATAACATTTAATAATAGCGCAATAGTAATTCGTTTATACAAAATTTAGTTTTATTCATTATGCAAAGCATTTTATGAATAAATTTTATCAAAAATAAAGCAATTGAGAAGAAAATAAACCATATAAATTGTACAAAAATTCAATCAATTATTTAATTGTTTTCTTTCTCTAGATTTTGCTTTTCTCTTTGTATATAATGAAAAACACAAAGAAGTGTTATTTTTTGATAATTTTAATACAGTTGATTAAAAATCAACTTAATATCCTTCTATTGGGATCATCATACAAGCACATTGAAAGGATTAACTTAATTATGTCGCATAAAAATACCTATACTGCTATTTCAGTATTAGCTGGAGCCGCTACTTTTTTTCTCATGGCTTATACTCCAGCAGGTGCAGAGAATTTATCTCAAGGTTGGTACAAAGTTTGCAGTAAGCAGAATGACATTAATATTTGTAACACAATGAACAATGTTATATCAGAGACCGGTCAACCTTTGACTGCTGTTAACTTAGTTGAAGTGAAAGGACAAAAGGAAGAAAAGCGTATAGGTATTCAAGTACCTACGAATCGTCTTCTACCAGAAGGTGTTCATATCCAAATTGGAAATGACTTCTCTATGAAAATTCCTTACGTTGTTTGTAATGGGGCAAGTTGTATTGCCAATGATGTTTTAAGTGACGAGTTAGTTTCTGCCATGAAAACTGGTTCGAAAATGGTTATAACTACAACTAATATTCGGGGTGGTGCTAATCCTATCGAATTTTCTCTTAGTGGATTTAAAGCTGCATACACAGGTCCTGGTATAGATGAAAAAACTTTTGAACAAAAACAAATGAAGTTACAGCAAACTATCCAAGCAAAGCAAAAAGAAATTGAAGATCGTATGCGGGCTGAGCAAGAAAAAGCTCAGAAAAAATAATAACAAGTAATATAAAAGGCTTTAAAGGCTTTTTTGTATTTTGTTTATATCTAAAAACGCTATAGAATAATTCTATAGCGTTTTTTAATTGTTTAGCTCTTAGAGAAAACTTTGCGCTTCCACCATCCAATGCGTCCAGTTTTATTTCCCCCCTCAGGCACTGAAGATGTAACAACAGGTTTGGTAGAAACTTGTTCAACAGCTTGCTTTGTTATAGGTTCCTTTTCTGATACTTCAGTTATTTGAGCTGTTTTTTTCGTAATAGTCTTTTTTCGCGTTTGACGTGTTGATTTTTTGTATCTGTTGAGACTTCTTCAGTTATTTCACGAGTTGGTTTATTTTCTTTTTTTGTTTTAGATTTATGAATAGAGTTGGTAGTATTTTTTCTTCAACAGGTGTTGATGTTGTCACGCTTTTATCATTTTCGGGCATTTTTTTGCCTTGAGATGCTTTTCGGGGACGTGCATTACGATTCTTCTTAGCTTTAAAAGAAGCATTTTGTTGCACATTGACATGATGTTTTGCATCAGCGTTTTGTTCATCAAATCCTACAGGTTCAGCAGCTGGAATAGAATATCGGCGATGCGCTGCTTTAATTTCTTCTAAAGCCTGTTTGGCAAATTCTCCGACTGGTTCAGCATAAGGAACACGAGACTGATAAAAACCGTTATTTTGATTACGCCGACCCCTACGATGCCCACGACGACGTCCACGGCGGCGGGTATCCTCATTATTTTGAATATCATCTTTATGAGAGGATGTAGAAAAGTTGTCATGTAATTCACTTTGGCGATTTTTACGCCGACGCCGTTGATTATTTTCAACAGGAAACTCGTCATGAGTCAATTCGCTTTCCATCAAGATTGCATCTTCGTCTTCCTCTTTATCATCATCTTCAATAGCTAATGGAGACAAATGATCTTTTTCTGCCATTGTCCCTTTGGAAATAACTAAATGCTGCGCTCCAACACTATCATCTGCTTCAATACTAATATTAAGCTTAAAGCGTGTTTCTAAATCAACAAGAATATTGCGTTTATGGTTGAGTACATAAAGTGCTATCACCGCAGATGTCCGCACAATGATATTATATTGCGAATTACTAAGAAGATATTTTTCAATTGAGCGCATAACATGCAAGGCAATTGATGATTCTGAGCGTACATTTCCAGTTCCAGCACAATGAGGACAAGGCTGCATTGTACTTTCTAGAACAGATACACGAATGCGTTGACGGCTCATTTCCATAAGGCCAAAATGTGAGATACGACCAACTTGAATACGAGCACGATCATTTTTTAAACAATCTTTCAGCTTTTTTTCAACAAGCTTAATGTTACGATTTTCAAGCATATCAATGAAATCAATCACTATTAGGCCTGCTAGATCACGTAAACGCAATTGACGAGCTATTTCTTCAGCAGCTTCAAGATTGGTTTGTAGCGCTGTTTTTTCAACAGAATGCTCTTTGGTAGAACGGCCAGAGTTTACATCAATAGCGACAAGTGCTTCTGTCTGATTGATAACAAGATAACCACCAGATTTTAAAGCAACTTTTGATTGCAACATTTTATCTAGCTGAGCTTCAATATTGTTACGTGTAAAGATTGGTATATGATCACGATAAGGCTGGACAACTTTTGCATGACTTGGCATCAACATACGCATAAAATCTTTAGCTTCACGATATCCTTTATCACCAGATACGAGAATTTCATTAATGTCTTTATTATAAAGATCACGAATAGAGCGTTTTATTAGATTGCCTTCTTCATAAACTAAATATGGTGCGGTTGATTTAAGTGTTAAAGTACGAACAGTTTCCCATAACCGCATGAGATATTCATAATCACGTTTAATTTCGACTTTTGTTCTATTAGCTCCAGCAGTTCGTAAAATAACACCCATACCTTTTGGAACTGCTAACTCTTTTACAATTTCTTTGAGCCGTTTGCGATCTTGTATATTGGTAATTTTCCGAGAAATACCACCACCCCGTGCCGTGTTTGGCATTAAAACTGAATAACGGCCTGCCAATGATAAATAAGTTGTGAGTGCTGCACCTTTATTGCCACGCTCTTCTTTGATCACTTGTACTAATAAAATTTGACGCCGTTTAATAACTTCTTGAATTTTATATTGGCGCACCGGTTTACGCTGATAAGTAGGGAGTTCTTCAAGAGCATCTTCCGCACCAACCATTTCAATATCATCATCACAAACATTTCCATCAAGTGCTTCTTCTCCATCATCACTTGCTATTGACTCGGATATGATATTGTTTTCATTATCTACAGAAAGAGTACTATGGTTCTTACTTTTTTTTGTTTTTCTTGAACCTTTTTTATTCTGTTTTATTTCCTCAACAAGATCATCTGCTTGATTTTCATCAATAGCAGCTTTCTCTTCCTCTTCAAGAAGAGCAAGACGATCAGCAATAGGAATTTGATAATAATCAGGATGAATTTCTGAAAATGTTAAAAAACCATGGCGATTGCCACCATATTCTACAAAAGCTGCTTGAAGTGACGGCTCAACACGCGTGATACGTGCGAGATAAATATTCCCCTTAAGCTGTTTTTTATGTTCTGACTCAAAGTCAAGTTCTTCAATTTTGTTGCCGTGAACAACAACAACACGCGTTTCCTCCGGATGGGAGGCATCGATAAGCATTTTGTTTGACATAAGTTAAAATCCTAAAGGCGACACGCACAACTTTATCTAAACAAGCATTATCATTACTTGCAAATATAAAAGGCTGTCTGCCGTAAAAGGGGGGTGCCGACATAACATAATGGATTTTCGTTCGCAAACACGTTACAGCGTTTACGATATTTACAATTATCAGTTCCATCTGTTTTGTATGACTCACGTTTTTACAAGTCTCCGGCAAAACAATTTTGAAAATAGTTCGGATATCCGAACCAGCGAATTTAAAATAACATAATCCTGCTTTTTAAGGTATGAAGACTTATCACCTATAAAAAGCCTAAACGCATAATATACGATAAACCTTCAAAGATAACTTAACAAAATTATTGATAATTTAAGTCAACAATAGATGGTTATATCGCTTAAAGAGCGTAAATATTCTTTTATGTTGATATCATGCTTTTGGCAAGTAACAAGTATAAATACGCACCATTATAATGCATCCATCCTCTTAGTTTGATTTTTTTTGATAGTTGTGGTTAAAAGATTCAACATTTATGAAAGAAGGCCAAGATCGATTATTGAAATAATATAACCTATATTTACAGTGTAATTTTACACAATAAAACCAACTTATTAATACAGAAAAAGTGTTTTGCTTAAATGATTAAACAATTCTCCGTCAGAATGCTGAAAGCAGTCTATTGGAATGTTATTTGGTATTTTATATGCTGTTTATCCTTTTTTTTGATATTTCAAACATATATTCAAGGTGCGGATGCGTTAAAACTTATTAACCTGCGGACAATTGGTGATAATACATCTACACGTATTATTGCAGTTTTTAATGCTGAACCAAATTTCCATTTACAAATTTCTGACAACTCCTCACGTTTGGTTATCAAGCTACCTCTAGTTGATTTTTCAACACAAAATATATCTTCAAATAAACAAAATATACTATCAAGTATGCTATCTGATGTACATTATAGTTCTTCCGATACACAAACCTCATATATCACTCTGACAAGCAAAACCTCTTTTATTATTGAAAATAGTACAGTGCAAAAATTAGAGAATGGTTTATGGCAGCTGTTGATTGATATCACCCAAAATACACAGAAAAAATTGAATGAAATTTCGACAAAACAACAAAAAGTCGACCAAAATATAAAAAAACAATCCAATCCAAAGCATCATTTTCATGTTGTGCTTGATCCTGGTCATGGTGGAATTGACAGTGGTGCACAAGGCATTACTGGAATCTTAGAAAAAAATATAACATTAGCTTTTGCACGTGCATTGCAAGATGAATTAGAAAAAGACTCTGATATTAATGTAACTTTAACACGTGATTGTGATGTGTTTCTAAGGTTAAGTGAAAGAGTTAAAAAAGCACAAAATTTTAATGCCGATCTTTTTATATCTATCCACGCAGATAGTATTAACATTCCTTCTCTTCGTGGCGCTACGGTCTACACCTTGTCTGATAAAGCATCTGATGCAATTGCAAAAACTTTAGCTGAAATTGAAAATAATGCAGATCTTCTTGATGGACTGCCTGCAGAAGAATCGCATGAAGTCACAGATATTTTGATTGATCTGGCTAGACGCGAAACTCATATACTTTCGCTTAATTTTGCTGATCTTATTATTTTAAATTTGTCAAATAATAATATTAATCTGATCAAAAATCCTCATAGATACGCTGATTTTCAAGTTTTAAAAGCTCCAGATGTACCTTCTGTATTGATAGAAATAGGCTATTTATCTAATAAAGAAGATGAGAAATTATTGAATAATTCTCAATGGCGGAATCAAATAGTTGTTTCTCTTGCACATTCTATTCGTCAATTTGCCCAGTATCGGAAGGAAATTATGCAGTTTCCTTAAATATTTGAAAAAGTAGAGTATTGATATTAAATTTTAATAACAAAATAATAGAGATTAAGCTTGCATTTATTTCAATTTAATAACACCTAGTAATGATAAAATTAAAATATGTTTCTTTTGATCAATTTTAAAGAAAGCGATATTCGTTTCAATGATGACTTTTTTTAGATATCTGCTTAGTTCTCTTACAGCTCTTGGATTTTGTGGAGTTGTAGTATGGACAGCAATGACGAGTAGCCAAGCTGATGAACTTCCTGATTATGAGGTGCTCTCATTGTATGAACCACCTGTGATGACGCGTATTCATGCAGCCGATGGTCGTCTTATGGCAGAATTTGCAACGAAACATCGCCTCTATTTACCAATCGAATCAATTCCAAATCTTCTTAAAGAAGCTTTTATTTCAGCTGAAGATAAAAATTTTTATAACCATTTTGGTTTAGATCCCGAAGGTCTTTCTAGAGCTTTAATTAACAATATCATTAATATCGGTTCTGGTCGACGTCCAGAAGGAGCATCAACCATTACGCAACAAGTTGCTAAAAATTTCCTTTTAAATTCAGAAGCAACGTTTGAACGTAAGTTAAAAGAAGCTATTCTTGCTATACGTATTGAGAAGACTTACTCTAAAGATCATATTCTTGAACTTTATCTTAATGAAATTTATCTGGGTCGTGGTACTTATGGTGTCGCAGCAGCTTCATTGACTTACTTTAATAAATCTGTCCACGAACTTACTTTAGAAGAATGCGCTTATCTGGCAGCTCTTCCTAAGGGACCAGGAAATTATGATCCATTTAAAAATACACAACGCGCTATTGAGCGACGTAATTGGGTTATAGACCGGATGGTGGCAAATAGATATGTAACACCAGAGCAAGGTAAAGAAGCTAAAGAAAAACCCTTAGGAGTAAAAATACGTGGTAGCGATAGTTATGTTTTTGCTGCTGAGTATTTTACTGAAGAAGTACGTCGTCATTTAATGCATCACTATGGTGCTACAATACTTTATGAAGGTGGTCTTTCAGTTCGTACAACACTTGATCCGCATTTACAGCTTATTGCGCGGCGTGCTTTGCAAGATGGTTTAATTAAATTTGACCATTCACGAGGGTGGCGTGGAGCTTATAAACATATCGATATTACAGATGATTGGGGCATAGCACTTGCAGATATCACTGGACTAAGTGATGTGCCTGAATGGAATTTAGCAGTTGTTCTGTCTTCTAGCACTGATAAAATAGAGATAGGTTTGCAGCCAAAGCGTGAAAATTCAGGTTTATTATCAAAAGAACGGGCAATTGCTGCATTATCTATAGAGCAATCAAAATGGGCATTGAATGTTATTGGCGAAAATAACCGTCGAACAACTGCTCAAAATTTATCAGATGTTCTACATGTTGGTGATGTCATTTTTGTTGAAACAATATCAAATACAGACAATGTCTATCGTTTGCAACAAATACCAAAGATTGAGGGGCCATTGTCGCGATGGAGCCTCATACAGGACGAATTCTTGCAATGGTTGGTGGTTTTTCTTTCTCTGAATCCGAATTTAATCGTGCAACACAAGCTTATCGCCAATCTGGTTCTGCATTTAAGCCTTTTGTTTATGCAGCAGCACTGGATAATGGATATACGCCAGCATCAGTAGTCTTGGATGGTCCTGTTGAAATTCTTCAAGGTAATGGTCAAATTTGGCAACCAAAAAACTATGGTGGTACTTTTGCGGGACCTTCAACATTGCGTTACGGTATTGAACATTCTCGTAACCTTATGACCGTACGGCTTGCACATCATATGGGAATGCCATTGGTTGCTGAATATGCAGAGCGTTTTGGAGTTGCCGATAAATTGCCGCCTTATCTTTCCATGGCTTTAGGATCTGGTGAAACAACAGTTTTACGGATGGTAACAGCTTATTCAGTTATTGCAAATGGAGGGCATTCGATTAAACCTTCTTTTATAGATCGAATTCAAGATCGTTATGGAAGGACTATTTACTATCATGATGATCGTCTTTGTGAAAATTGTAATGTTCAATCATGGAATAATCAAAACGAACCAACATTAATTGATGAACGAGAGCAAGTTCTTGATCCTATGACAGCTTATCAGATTACATCAATGATGGAAGGAGTTATTCAGCGTGGAACCGCTGCACGTTTGCGTTATCTTAACCGGCATATTGCTGGCAAAACAGGTACGACAAACGACTCGAAAGATGTTTGGTTTATAGGATTTACACCTGATCTTGTGGTTGGTGTTTTCATTGGCTATGATCAACCGACTTCATTAGGACGCACTGAAACGGGAAGTTCATTGGGAGCGCCTATTTTTGGAGAATTTATGCAAGCCGCTCTGAAAGACAAACCAAATGTACCATTTAAGATACCAAAGGGTATGATTTTAATGAAAATTAACCGTAAAACCGGTATGCTTGCTACAGCTGACGATAATGATGTTATTTTGGAAGCATTCAAACCGGGAACTGGTCCTGCTGATGTATATCAGGTCATTGGTGAAACTAATTCCTTCCAAGAAGGTATTCCAACAGTAACCACTTCTCCACAGGTTAATAAAGCCCTTCAGAATGGTTCTGGTGGATTATATTAATTAAAAAGTAATTTTTTGATATGGTAGATAACTATGAACAATGTTCAATTATTTCTATGCTGTAGCTATAATCAGATAAGTTTATGAGAGCATAATATCCATTCTTATTGCTATAATTGATATAAAATAAAAGAATTTGTAACAAAAAAATTAAAACTAAGGGGTTAAATTGTGCGCGCAGAAATAGAAACATTGGTTGATGAAATACAGCAGGCTATTAAATTGCTAAGGAGGCATCTTTGACTGGGATCAGTCATTAAAACGTCTTGAATATCTCAACCAAAAAGCTGAAGATCCGTCACTTTGGAATGATACACAACAAGCGCAAGATATGATGCGTGAGCGTCAATGTCTTGAAGATTCAATAAATGGTATTCGATTATTTACGCAAACACTTGAAGAATGTATTGAATTAATTGCAATGGGTGAAGAAGAAAGTGATGAAGAAATTATCACTGATGCAGAAAATACAATACGTAAACTTAAAAGTGAGATAGATAAACGGCAAATTGATTTGCTTCTTTCAGGAGAAGCAGATTCAAACGATACTTATTTAGAGATTCACGCTGGGGCAGGGGGGACAGAAAGCCAAGATTGGGCTTCTATGCTTTTACGCATGTACATCCGCTGGGCTGAACAGCATAAAATGAAAGTTGAGGTATTAGAAATTCATGACGGAGAAGAAGCTGGTATAAAATCAGCTACAATTCTCGTAAAAGGGCATAATGCTTATGGTATGCTAAAAACAGAATCAGGTGTTCACCGCTTAGTACGCATTTCACCTTTTGATTCGAACGCAAGACGTCATACTTCTTTTGCAAGTGTTTGGGTTTACTCCGTTGTTGATGATAATATTGAAATTGATATTTCAGAATCAGATATCCGTATTGATACCTACCGTGCATCAGGAGCTGGAGGACAACATGTCAACACAACAGATTCTGCGGTTCGTATTACCCATATAAAAACGGGTATTGTTGTTCAGTGCCAAGTAGAGCGTTCTCAGCATAAAAACAGAGCAACAGCTTGGTCCATGTTGCGCGCACGCCTTTATGAAGAAGAGCTTAAAAAGCGTGAAGCAGAAACCAATGCTATTGAGGCTTCTAAAACGGAAATTGGGTGGGGGCATCAAATTAGATCTTATGTTCTTCAACCCTATCAACTTGTTAAAGATTTGCGCACAGGTGTTGAAAATACTGATCCACAAACTGTCCTTAATGGTAATTTAGATGCGTTTATAGAAGCAGCGCTCGCTCAACGTGTTTACAAACAAGACCCCGTAATTGAAGAAAAGACTGAGTGATGATACCAATCTATCATATTAAAATCTTCACTGGTATTATTACTCGATCTATTAATTTTTAATCTATATATCAAATCATTAATTGGTAAAATTGAATTAAATCCAGGATTAAACATTGGACTCTTATCAAGAATATTAACTGAATTCGCAACCATTAATGAGATAATGCACGCGCAGCGGTTAAAACATTTTCGGCATGTCCAGATACATTAACTTTGCGCCATTCTTCTGCTATTTTTCCTGTTGCATCAATGAGAAAAGTGCTCCGCTCAACCCCCATATACTTACGCCCATACATGCTTTTTTCAACCCAAACACCGTAAGCTTCAAGTGTAACTTTTTCCTCATCTGAAACAAGGATGATATCAAGTTCATGTTTTGCTTTAAATTTATCATGTTTGCTAACATTATCTGGAGATATACCAATAATGATAACTCCTATTTTATCAAACTCTATTTTTAATCGTGTAAAATCAATTGCTTCACTTGTGCATCCGCTCGTATCATCTTTTGGATAAAAATATAAAACAACTTGCTTTCCTCGAAGATCAGAAAGACGTAATTGCCCTCCACCATCACGTGGCAAATCAAAATCAGGGGCGATATCACCTTTCGTTGGTCTTGTCATTGCACTTTCTTTCTTTTTTATACAAGTATCAAATTTTTAGATTACATAACGCAGTAGCGCTTTATTATATACGATAGTATTATTATTATGTCATAATTGAAATGATAAAAATGAATTATGAGAACCTGATTATTATAAGAAGTTAAAACTTTTATGATTTAACAAAATATAAGAAATTATAAAAAGAGATCAAGAATAGAGATAGCTTATAACGGCTTAATCAAGACATGCTTCTTCTTACCAAAGGAAAGCTTAATTACTCCTATTTCACTGACATCATCTTCCACAATAAGGCGTGTTTCATCTTCAACAATTTTATCATTCACACGTACACCACCACCTTGAACATGTCGGCGTGCTTCACTATTGGACTTGGCTAATCCTGCTTGTACTAAAAGAGAAAGCAATCCAGTGCCTATTTTTAATTCTGTAGCGTTGATTTCAATAGTTGGGAGATTATCTGCAAGTGTTTTTTCTTCAAAAGTCTTACGTGCAGTTTCTGCAGCTGCATCAGCAAGAGCTTTTCCGTGTAACATGGCTGTAATTTCTGTTGCAAGAATCTTTTTTGCTTCATTAATTTCAGTGCCTTGTAAAGTGGAAAGTCTGGCAATTTCATTCATTGGTAACGTCGTATACAGTTTTAAAAACCGTATAACATCAGCATCTTCCGTGTTGCGCCAATATTGCCAAAACTGATAAGGTGAAAGCATATCTGAATTAAGCCATATTGCACCATTCAATGACTTGCCCATCTTTGCACCAGAGGAAGTTGTAAGCAGTGGTGAGGTTAATGCATATAACTGCGGCGCTCCCAAGCGATGTCCCAATTCAATGCCGTTGATAATATTACCCCATTGATCTGAACCACCCATTTGCACACGTAATCCATAGCGCTTATTAAGTTCAACAAAATCATAAGCCTGCAAAATCATATAGTTAAATTCAAGGAATGATAAAAAATTCTCACGTTCAAGCCTGAGTTTAACAGAATCAAATGATAACATACGGTTGACTGAAAAATGTTTTCCTATATCACGCAAAAATTCTAGATATTTTAAATCGCACAACCATTCAGCATTATTGACAATGCGTGCATCAGTTTTTCCGTCACCAAATGTTAAATAATTAGCAAAAACTTTTTCAATGCCAACGATGTTTTTAGCAATATCATCATGTGTTAAAAGACGCCGCGCTTCATCTTTAAAAGAGGGATCACCGATTACACCTGTTCCACCCCCCATTAAAACAATGGGGCGATGACCTGTCTTTTGTAGCCAATGAAGCATCATAATTTGAAGAAGACTTCCAGCATGAAGGCTTAAAGCAGTGGGATCAAATCCAATATAAGCAGTTACAATCTCTTTTGAAAAAAGATCATCTAGGCCTTTTTCATCTGAAATTTGGTGGATAAAACCACGTTCGCTCATAATATGTAAAAACTCAGATTTAAAGGCAAACATGGATTTTTTCCTAATAAATATTACTATCCGTTTTTATAGCTGAAAGCTCATCACTATTTTTTACAAATGGTACGTACATAATTCACAAAGAAACTAAAAATGTTAAGCCAATAAAGGACACATGAAAGAAACTTCAAGAAAATGACATTGATATATTTTGCTTAAACTATTTTCTGTTCATATCATTAATTGCACAACATAGTTTTGTATTTATAAAAAAGTACACTACAAATTCAAAATACTTCTTACGAAACGCCGTTTAGCCACTAGTATGATCTTTTTCTTTTAATACTTTCAAGAAAGTGCCAATATTTCACGTGGACAACCTGACAACTCACCCGCAAGATGATTGTCTAAATATTGTGAACATCGTTCAATAAGTTCCTTATGACATCCACTAAAAAAGTGGTTAGCACCTTCCAGTGTTTCTTGTGTAATAGTAATGCTTTTTTGCGTCTTTAATTTATCTACAAGAGCTTGAACATCTTTTGGGGGAGCAACCTTATCGATATCTCCATGAATTATAAGGCCTGAAGAAGGGCAAGGGGCAAGAAATGAAAAATCGTAAATATTAGGTTGAGGAGCAACAGATATAAAGCTCTCAATTTCTGGTCGACGCATTAAAAGTTGCATACCAATCCACGCACCAAACGAATATCCCGCTACCCAACAATTTTTAGAATCAGGATGCTGTGTTTGCACCCAATCAAGTGCAGCAGCAGCATCTGAAAGCTCCCCCGTTCCATAATCAAATTCGCCTTGACTGCGACCAATACCACGAAAATTAAAACGTAAAGTAATAAATCCACGCTGTTGAAACATATAAAATAAATCATAAACGATTTTATTATTCATTGTTCCACCAAACTGAGGATGAGGATGCAGAATAATTGCAATTGGTGCATTTTTTTGTTGTGAAGGCTGATAACGCCCTTCAAGACGGCCTGCAGGACCGTTAAAAATGATTTCTGGCATTCACTGCTCCTTAAGTTATAAAGAGGCTCTCATTGACCTTGATTAACTTTCATATAAAATTTATTTATATGATTTTACTTTATTAATCGTTAGATATTCTGTTTTAGATGCATTTTTCAAGAAAATTGCACTATTTTTCTTAAAATCAATTGATAAAATTACTGGTTGGGATTTAAAATGGCTGTAAAACGCCGATATTTTGATCATAATGCAACAACACCGCTTACAAAAAAAGCAAAAATAGCATTATTCGAATCTTTAGAAACATTTGGTAACCCATCATCCGTTCATGCAGAAGGTCGTGCTGCTAAAGCTTTATTGCAAAAAGCACGCCGGCAAATTGCCGACAGACTTAATGCAAACCCAAATCACATTGTATTCACATCTGGCGCAAGTGAAGCAGCAATGACATTATTGACCCCTTTTTATAACATGGGGTATTCTAAAGTTCAATTTTCCCACCTTTATATTGGTGCAAGTGAGCATCCATCTATTGCACAAGGGGGGCGTTTTTCTAAAGAATTGATCAGTACAATTGCAGTTAATCACAATGGCTTAATCCAACAGGATAATCTAAAACTCTTACTGGCTTCTCATGATAATACAAAAGGCTTACCCCTTGTTGCTATTCAAGCAGCTAATGGTGAAACTGGTGTTGTTCAAAAAATGAAAGAGATAGCTGCTATTGTCCGAGATGCTGGAGGTATTCTTATTGTTGATTTGGTACAATATGTAGATAAAAATCCTATTGAAATCAATCAATTCGGTGGTGATTTTTTTATATTATCAGCCCATAAAATTGGCGGACCTAAAGGGATTGGGGCTTTTGTTTCATGCGGGAATCTTCTCATGCCGCAACCCCTTATTATTGCTGGTGGACAAGAAAAAGGACTGCGTGGTGGAACAGAAGCGTTACCGCTTATTGCTTCTTTTGGAGCCGCGATGAGCGATCCTTTTACACAAGAAGAAGTAGAAAAATTACTTTACTTACGCGATAAATTAGAAAATGGCCTTCAACAAATTAGTAATGATGTTGAAATTTTTGGTAAAAACGTTCAGCGTTTGCCCAATACCACTTATTTTGCTGTACAAAATATAAAAGCTGAAACAATGCAAATTAGTTTTGATTTGGCAGGATTTGCTGTATCGGCAGGTTCTGCTTGTTCTTCAGGAAAAGTAAAACAAAGTAAAATCTTAGAAGCAATGGGGTACCACATTCCAAACGGTGCAATCCGTGTTTCAACAGGGCGTTGCACAACTTCTGAAGATATCGATGATTTTTTATTGGTCTTTTCTCAAATAATAAGTAATAGTAAAAAATAAAATTTGTCATTAAAAAATTAAAGCTAATTTTAAAGCTTGATTGAAATTTTCCTCTTTTGCATATAATTTAAAGACTGAAGTACTCGCTTTGGTCTTGTAAAAATAAGATCTTTAATCACCGGTCCTTAACACCGGCAAGAATGGAGAAAACTGATGCCGGCAGTACAAGAGACGATACGCCAGGTACGTGAGATAGACGTTGATCAATATAAATACGGCTTTAAAACCAATATTAAAACGGATAAAGCACCAAAAGGCTTAAATGAAGATATCATCCGATTCATTTCTGCAAAAAAAAATGAACCCGAATGGATGCTAGCTTGGCGTTTACAAGCTTTTCATCGTTGGACTACAATGGAAGAACCTCAGTGGGCGCGTGTTGAATATCCTAAAATTAATTTTCAAGAATTTTATTATTATGCTGCTCCTAAAAATCATACGGGACCAAAATCTTTAGATGAAGTTGATCCTGAGTTATTAGCAACATATGAAAAACTTGGTATTCCTCTTAAAGAGCAGGAAATCTTGGCAGGAGTAAGAAAACAAGCTGATCGCTCTCCTCTTAATGATAATATTTATGGATCAGGACAAGTAGCCGTTGATGCAGTCTTTGACTCTGTTTCTATTGTGACGACATTTAAAAAAGAATTAGCACGTGCCGGTGTCATTTTTTGTTCTATTTCAGAAGCAATTATTGAACATCCTGCCTTTATTAAAGAATATCTAGGAACAGTTGTACCAGCTGGTGATAATTATTATGCTGCTTTAAATTCTGCTGTCTTCACAGATGGTTCATTTGTTTACATTCCTAAAGGGGTTCGTTGCCCTATGGAGCTTTCAACCTATTTTAGGATTAATGAACGCAATACAGGTCAATTTGAACGAACATTGATTATTGCAGATGAAGATTCTTATGTTTCCTATCTTGAAGGATGTACAGCACCTCAACGTGATGAAAATCAGCTTCACGCCGCTGTTGTTGAACTTGTTGCACTTAAAAATGCAGAAATTAAATATTCTACAGTACAAAATTGGTACCCTGGTGATAAAGAAGGGAAGGGGGTATTTATAATTTTGTAACTAAACGTGGAGATTGTCGGGGAGATAATTCCAAAATTTCATGGACACAGGTTGAAACGGGTTCCGCAATTACTTGGAAGTATCCGTCTTGTTTGTTACGTGGTGACAATTCACGTGGAGAATTTTATTCTATTGCTGTTGCAAATGGTTATCAACAAATCGATTCTGGTACTAAAATGATCCATTTGGGTCAAAATACATCAAGTCGTATTATTTCTAAAGGTATTTCTGCCGGTTTTTCAAACAATACTTACCGAGGGCAAGTCACGGCACATAAAAAAGCGCAAAATGCACGTAATTTCACTCAATGCGATAGTTTGTTAATTGGGAACAATTGCGGTGCTCATACAGTTCCTTATATTGAAGCGAAAAATGCAACGGCTCACTTTGAACATGAAGCAACAACATCAAAAATCTCTGATGATCAGCTTTTTTATGTGATGCAGAGGGGAATTCCTGAAGAAGAAGCTATCGCATTAATTGTTAATGGTTTTGTAAAAGAAGTCATTCAGAAACTTCCTATGGAATTTGCTGTTGAAGCGCAAAAGCTCATCGCTATCAGCCTTGAAGGTAGTGTAGGCTAATTCGTGTATTTGGTAAATTTGATGAAAGTTAGATTATAAAACAGCAAGACCAGGATTAAATTATGTTAGAAATAAAAAATTTGCATGCTCGTATTGTTGGAGCCAATACAGAAATTATTCGCGGTTTAAACTTAACTGTTCAAAACGGTGAAGTTGCAGCCATTATGGGGCAAAATGGAGCAGGAAAATCTACTTTATCATATGTACTTGCTGGTCATAATGATTATGAAGTGACAGAAGGCGATATTCTTTATAATGGACAATCTATTTTAGAAATGGATCCAGCAGAGCGTGCAGTGTATGGTATTTTTTTAGCATTTCAATATCCAATGGAAATACCTGGTGTTGCAACAATGGAATTTTTAAAAGTTGCAATAAACTCTCAGCGTAAAGCTCGTGGTAATGAAGAGCTTAAAATTCCTGAATTTATTAAACGTATAAAAGAAATTGCTTCTAAGCTTGAAATAGATATGGCCATGCTTAAACGCCCATTGAATGTTGGCTTTTCTGGTGGAGAAAAAAAACGAGCTGAAATTCTTCAAATGGCTCTCCTTGAACCCACTCTTTGTATTCTAGATGAAACGGATTCTGGTTTAGACATTGATGCACTAAAAATTGTTGCCAATGGCGTTAATAAACTTCGCAATTTAGAGCGCTCATTTTTGGTTATTACTCACTATCAGCGTTTGCTCGATTATATTGTTCCAGATACAGTACATGTCCTTTATCAAGGTCGTATTATTAAAAGTGGAGATAAAACACTAGCGCTTTATCTAGAACAAAATGGATATGCTGACATTATCAGTAAAACAGCCTGAGGCCATTGAATATGAGTATAAACTCACAACAAGAATTGATAGCTATTGAAAAGGATATTATTAATAAATTTATCCAACGTATGGATCATTTGCCTGGCAATAGGGTAGTGCAAACAATACGTAAGCAGGCCATTGAATTATTTCAAAAAACGGGGCTTCCTTCCCGTAAAATTGAAAACTGGCATTATACTAATCTACGTACTTTATTAAAATCTATTAGTGACTTTTCAGAAATAAATAATGAGCAACTGATCGATGCATTACTTGCAGAAAATATTGTCTTTTCTATCGAAAACGGCAAAATACGTACATCATCACAAATAGCAGGTGTCATAGTAGAAAGTCTTGCAGATGCATTGAAAGAAAATCATGCAAAAATAAATCAAGTCACGACAGATAAAGATTTTATTGCACAATTAAATACAGCTTTTGTTACAGATGGTTGGCTTTTTCAGATTCCTGAAAATACAAAATTAGATAATCCAATTGAATTGCAAAATATTCAAATGGGTGGGCAATCACATATTTTTTCAGAAATTAAAATTGGCAAAAACAGTCAAGCTACGATCATTGAACGCCAAATTGGTGGCAATAAAGATACTTTTGCCAGCTCGATATTTTCATTACATGCTGCAGAATATAGTAATGTTACGTGGATTCTTATCCGAGATAGGGGCTTCGATTCTACACAATTTAGTCGATTTCACGCAGTGCTTGATAAAAATGCTCAATTATCGCTTTACGTGGTTAATATAGGTAGCCAACTTAACCGCCAAGAAATTGATATTGAATTGCAAGGGCAAGAATCTAATTTTCAGCTACGTGCAATAAATTTATTATCTGGGCAAACACACAGCGATCTTACAATGACTGTTCGTCATATTGAAGAAAAATCAACTTCTACGGAAATTATACGTAATGTTGTTACAGATAAGGCGTATGGTGCTTTCCAAGGGATGATACATGTTGCACAAAAAGCCCAGAATACAGATGCACGCATGGCTTGTAATAGCCTCATTCTTTCTGATGATGCACAATTTAATGCAAAGCCTGAACTAGAAATTTTTGCTGATAATGTTGCATGTGGTCATGGTGCGACAGTTGCTAAAATCAATCATGAATATCTTTTTTATCTGATGGCACGTGGTATCCCTCTTAAAATTGCTCGTGAGCTTTTAGTTAAAGGATTTATTTCTGAATTAATTGATGACATCGAGCAAGATAACATTCAAGCTATTTTGGGTGGTATCATTGGTGAGTGGTTAAAAAAGAATATTTAAGGCATAAAAATGGAAAATTACGGACAAACATTGAATTATAATGTAGAAGCAATTCGATGTGATTTTCCTATTTTACAATGTGATGTTTACGGTAAACGATTGGCTTATTTGGATAGTGGAGCATCTGCTCAAAAGCCTCAATCAGTTCTTAATGCAATGAATAATCTCTATCAGTGCCATTACGCTAATGTGCATCGAGGAATGCATTTTTTATCAAATACGGCAACACAATCTTATGAAAATGCTCGTGAAACAGTTCGCGCTTTTTTAAATGCTCAATCAGCTCAAGAAATTGTTTTTACGAAAAGTGCGACAGAGGCTATTAATACTGTAGCCTACGGTTGGGGTATGCCTAAACTGAGTGAAGGTGATGAAATTGTTCTCACAATTATGGAGCATCATTCAAATATTATTCCTTGGCATCTTATCCGTGAACAGAAAGGTGTTAAACTTATTTTTGTGCCAGTTGATGAAAATGGTATTTTACACATTGAAGAGTTCCAAAAAGCTTTAAGTGATAAAACACGGCTTGTTGCAATTACCCATATGTCCAACATATTAGGGACTGTTCCTCCCATCAAAGAAATGATTAAGCTAGCACACCAAAATGCTATTCCTGTACTTATTGATGGTTCTCAAGGAGCTGTACATTTAACGGTTGATATGCAAGATCTTGATTGTGATTGGTATGTTTTTACTGGTCATAAGATCTATGGCCCTACGGGTATTGGTGTTCTTTATGGCAAAAAATGTCGGCTAGAAGAAATGCACCCTTTTCAGGGAGGAGGGGAAATGATTAACGAAGTGACAATTGATAAAGTTTCTTATAATAGTCCTCCATATCGCTTCGAAGCCGGCACTCCTCCTATAGTGGAAGCTATTGGGTTAGCAGCTGCCATTGATTATATACAAGAGAAGGATAGAAACGCGATTTACGCGCATGAAATGGCGCTTTCAGCCTATGCACATGAAGGGCTTGAAACCGTTAAATCATTACACATTTATGGCCGTTCTCCAAATAAAGGTGCTATTATATCTTTTCAAATTGAAGGTATTCACGCACATGATATCGCGATGTTTATTGATCGGCAGGGGGTTGCCATACGTGCAGGAACACATTGCGCGCAACCTTTATTGCAGCATTTTGGTTTAACATCTACTTGTCGTGCGTCATTAGCTATGTATAATAATCATGAGGATATTGATCAATTAGTTGAAGCATTGGAAAAAGCAAGGAAATTTTTTAATGGTTAAACCAATTGAAGCATGTCACTCTAGTGAATCTGTTGACATAAAAAATGAAGAAGAAAAAACTTGTATGTCAACAATTCCAAAAGCTGAAATTGAGCGTATGACAGATGATATCATCTCTGCTCTTAAAACGATTTACGATCCAGAAATACCTGCTAATATCTATGACCTAGGGCTAATTTATCGCGTTGATATTGAAGACGATCGTTCAGTAAAAATCGAAATGACACTCACCGCACCTGGTTGCCCTGTAGCAGGTGAAATGCCAGGGTGGGTAGAAAATGCTGTAAATGCAGTTGAAGGTGTTTCATATGTTGAAGTGATTATGACATTTGATCCACCATGGACACCCGATTGTATGTCAGAAGAAGCACAAGTCGCTACTGGATGGTACTAAAAATGTCACCTTCTTTAAAGTATAAAAAAAGATGGCATTTTTTCCCTTAATTTACCTTTAAAAGAAATGAATAAATGCCATCTTTATAATTTCACCCATATTTCTTTTAAAAGAAATATGACAGAAAGCTAAAATGAGAACATTGTGATTATTTTATAACACCACACGCTAAACGCGCACCACCAGCACCTACTGATGAAAAAGTGTCTTCTCCTATGTGTATCATCAACGAACGGTTTCTAATTTCAGTAAGTTTTTTAATACGTGGAGCAAGAACACTCATGGTTGCTCGACCTTGCTCGTCAACATAAAGCATGGGCAAATCACCAAGATGGCCATTCATATTGTAAGGTCCAAGATGTTTGTTGGTATTTTGCGGATCATAGTGCCCTCCTGCAGCACCACCAATTACACCATCTTTCGGATCACATGAAGGATACATATGTACGTGAAAACCATGAAAACCTCCTGGCAATGAAGACAAATCTGGTATAAAAATCAAACCATATTCATTTTCTTGAATTGTAACCTTACCAATAGACTTCTTTAGATCGCTTTCTTCCAGCCTATAAATTGTTACTTGAGTTGATTCTGCTAAAGCAAAAATGCTAGAATATAAAAGCATGAGTAATGTTAATAAGGGAAAGACTTTATTCATAGAGCACCTTTCATATCTAATTTAAATTAAACAAAAAAGTTTTCTTTTTAATAATCTAACGTAGTAATTTCCCCGCTCATATTCTACCTGTTTACAATATTTTTATAATTTTGTAAATTTTGTGACAAAAATTTTTCTGATGTAAAATCAATACGTTACTATGTATCTTTCTTAGCCTTTAATTCTAAGTACCTTCTGAACATACTACAAAATATTTTCATACACTTCTAAGCTGATCTGTATCAATAATCGAAATCTGCTAAAAGCTAATAGTCAATCTTAAGTTCCTGAGTTATAAGCAAGTTCACTATTTAAAGTTCTGTAGAATTTATTTTTGATGATTGTGTCATTTTTATTATAGCTCTTTTTGAAAAGATTATGTAATGGGGATAATGTATCATTATGTGGTTCTCAACATTATCTTCGGAGTAACTCATGAACACAAAATGTTTAATCAGCACATCCATTATCACTCTATTTACAGCTTCTGTAGCACAAGCAGCAGATATTATGGTACCTCGAGAGTCGAGGCCCGTTGTCTCACCTCCTCAAGCATCAAAGCAAATTTCACCACCTGTTGAAATGAGTCCTAATTCTGATATTCCACCAGTTATTTCTGCACCTACTTTTTCTTGGAATGGTTTTTATCTTGGAGGGCAGATTGGTGGCTTTTCAGGTAAAACAGGGATCAGTTTATATGCTAAAAAAGGTCCCAGTACGAGAGAATGGACACCGGTTGAGAAAGATACAGTGCCTCAACTTTCCGGTTTCATGGGAGGTCTTTATGCAGGAGCCAATGTTGATTTAGGGAATAGTTTCATTCTAGGCGTTGATACAGATATCGTTTGGTCCAATAAACAGGATACAAAAATTGTTGCTAAAAGAAAATTTGAAGAATTAGAGTTAGAAGAAATAGAAGAGGTAGAGGAAATAGAAGAAGGACCAGACACAGAAAGTGAAAGGCGTCAATTATATGAATATGCATCTGCGTCGAGGTTGGAAAGCATGAATCATTCACCATCTCAAGGATATCACGCATCTAGTGCAAGCAGTGCAGAGCATGGATACTCATCTTCAGGACGGGTGGAGAGGAGTACTATTAGGAGAACAAAACGGGCAAATAATGAGAGTTCATCATTTAGCCAATCATTTCAATTAACGCAGGTTCAACAACGTTCTACATCTGAAGCTGGATCTCAAAGCTCTGGAGCAACACAGGCAGATAGTTCTTCAGCAGCGCAGGAACAGGTTTCACAACAACAAGTGGCACAACAGCGAGGATCAGAAGCCAGACCTTCAGTTTCAGGATATCCACATAGTAATAGATCAGCTTTGTCTGCAAGGCGCTATATAAGGGAAACGGAGGAAGTAGACGAAATAGCGGAAGTGACTAAAGTTTATAGTAACACTTTAAAACAAAAGTGGTCTGGCGCTACGCGAGTACGTATAGGTTTTGCAGTTGATCGTATTGTGCCTTATATCGCTGGCGGTGTTGCTTATGCACAGCTTCAAAATATCTTTTCACGATCAATTGAGACGGAAGGTCACGAAATAAGTTCTTCTAGCTTATCAGATAAAAAAATAATGGTAGGTTATACTCTTGGTGGTGGTGTTGATTTTGCGATGGCTGACAATGTCATTTTACGTGCAGAATATCGCTACTCAGATTTTGGTAAACAGAAATTTGCTAAGGATAAATTAGAACTTGATTACCAAACCAATGATTTCCGGGTTGGTGTTGCTTATAAATTCTAATTTATTTAGGACTTTAAATCATTTTAAAAGCTCTATCTACGGTAGAGCTTTTATTTTTACCCGTTGTTTATGGTTTCCTGGATTAGGGGAGGGGAATAGTTATAGTTATACAACGAAAGAAAGCTAAAAAATCCTATCTTCCTAACCTTAGTTATCTTACTCACATAACCTTTAAAAAATAAATACATTATAGGTTGTGCAAACCTTAGTGGCGGAGGGGGTGGGATTCGAACCCACGGTACAGTCTCCTGCACGCCGGTTTTCAAGACCGGTGCCTTAAACCGCTCGACCACCCCTCCAAAAAACACATTTTTTATAAGCTACTTTTTACAAGCTTCTTCGAAAAGGTCAATCACTTAAATACGATTTTAAGTATTTTAATTAATGCTTTAAGCTTAATTAATCTTAACTTCTAAGCCATATACTTTTCTATAAGGCATTTCAATTAAAACTAACAATTCCACTGCTTTTATTTAATGGTTTGATATTATAATGAAAAATTAAAATTGCCAATTATTCATAAAACTAAAAACTATACCGATAACAGCACCTATTATTAACCCTATCATTGCACCAATTAGGATGCCAACAGAAAGCGCTACACCTATACCCATTACAATGATTGGACCAAACCCTGGTAGGGCAATATAACCGTAAACTGCAAGAATTGTTGCAATTGCCCCTGAAATACTACCATTTAAACTTCCAATGAGTGCAGATTTTTTAATAAAATGATAAATCTGCTTTAAAGAAATTCTCCCATGGTTATTTGGGTTAATTTCGTCATAAACTTTAAAATCAATCATATTTTTTTCTTTCACTTTGGACGCTAACCACCCCAGAATAATCGATCGATATGAGAAAATTACAATTTTTAAATTCTACTAAAGCGCGCCAAATACCTTTGTCATCTAAATATAATTGTTTAATATTTTGAAAGCCATTTTTTATGAGGCGGTTTCTAATTTGCGAAGCAGTAAATGAATTTTGGCCTGCTTTAGTGACTTTTTGAATAAAAACATACTCTGACGTTTTATAATAAGGGTCATAGAAAATCTTACATGGTGAAGCTATAACTACAGATGAAATACAAATCATTATTGCAAAAAAAGTAATTAATCTAAAATTTTTACCTAATCTCATCCTGTCACCATTTATTTAAACGATGCTTTTCTATTCTGCGCACATAATTAACCCTTGTATTACTGACAAGTTCCAATCCATGTTGAATTTGATATTTATGCTTAATAAAGGAATATAGGATTTTTAAAGTTTAAATTATTTTACTACCCAAACTACTTTTCTTTTTTTATTATCTTGGTTGCAAAATTATACGAGCGCTAATTTTAGATAATTTGTATTTTTGTCTATTTTTTCAAATGATAATTTATAGCAATTTATATTAGCAAGTGATCGCTAAAAGAAAAGATAGTGTATAAAACAAGTTACCATGCACTATTTTTAACATGGTTTATAACGTAGTAAGATTTCTTTTAGTTGTGGCTCATTAACACGTTTTACCGCTTCTGATACTGTAACCCACTCATACATACGCTGACTTTGTTCTGGCCATTTTTTTCTTGATAAGAATAAAGTACAGCAAAAACATAGACACAGAACTTACTGTTTTTTTCTACTGGTAAATTTAATTTTTCATATTCATATGTGCCTATAGGAAATGTTTCAACAACACCTCGCACTCCAGCTTCTTCAAAAGCTTCTTGCAATACAGCCTGTGAAAAAGACTTCTTTGGAATTGGCCATCCTTTTGGTATAATCCACCGACCAGATCCTCGGCTGGTAATAAGGAGAAATTCAAGATTTTCATTCTTTATGCGATAAACTAATGCACCAATTTGTAAAAAACGTGCATCATCTACTAAAATATATTTACTATGAGCTATATCAGCACCGTTCATTTCTTCTTATTATACCATGTAGTTATTTGAGAATTAATTGTAAAAATTTATATTATTGCTTTTAATCCATCACCAGGATGCATTCCTTCTCGCATCAATAAATTACGTAACGGTGAGAAATTACGTAATAATTCGAGCCCAACACTTCGTACAATATGAACAGGAAACATATTGGAAAGTAAAGTATGATTAAGTGTATGAACAAATCCGCTGCGAATAAATACATCAGGTTTACGGCGCCGGTTATATTGTGCAATAATTGTTTTAAAATTAGAATTGGATATCTGGTTAGGTAAAATATCAACCAAAGTTTGAACATCACGAAACCCTAAATTAAATCCCTGTGCTCCAATAGGGGGAAACACATGAGCTGCTTCACCCACTAAAATTGTTCTGTTTGCAGCAAAACAATGAGGGATAAGACCCCAAAGAGGGCACGTTTGAATTGCCGTTTTTACTGTTACTTCACCAAGCATTGATTGCATCTGACCTTCAATCACTTTTGCTATTGCCTTTGGTTGCATATCCAATAACTCTTTGGCGCGTGAGGGATTAGTAACCCACACAAGACTAGATGTATTTCCTGGTAACGGAACCTGTGTAAAAGGACCATCCTCTGTGTGAAATTCAGTTGATATATTTTGATGAGGTAACTTATGTGCAAAATTTAAAATAAGTGCTGTCTGCGGATAATTCCATTGTTTAACTCCAATTCCAGCTGCAGCTCGTGTTGGAGAATGACAACCGTCAGCTGCAACAACAAACGATGCTTGAATAACTCTGCCATCCGAAAGAGTAATATTTACATGATCTTGTTCATGATGAAAGGATTTTGCTAAAGAAAAAAATCTTATAATGCCTGATGTACGCTCAATGGCATCCATTAAAGCATTGTTCAGTTTTAAATTGGGAATATTATAACCAAAAGCCTTTTTACCAATTTCAGAAGAACAAAAATTTACAGTAGGAGCACGTACAACCCTAGACGTTGCATCAACGATTCTCATTAAAGATAAAGCTGCAGCATGAGATTTGACAGTTTCCCAAATATTTAATCTTTGAAGAGCATGAATCGCCGGCATCATAAGAGCAGTTGTTCGTAATTCATCTACACGAGTAGGGGGCCAATGAGAAAAACAGTGTAACTTTTATGCGCAAGACTAAGTGCTGCTAACATACCAACAGGACCTGCACCAACAACAGCTACATCTCTATGTTCATTTTTTCAAATATCACAACAACTTAAATCTTTCTAATTTACTAATTACTTTAATGATTTTAAATAAAGAAATTCTTTTCTTATTACATAATGTAATAAATTTTGCGATATAAAAAAGTGGTAATCTTGTACTCTTTTTACAGATTAGTCATACAATATAAAGAGAAAAATGATACAAAGATAAAACGAACAAAGCTTAAAAAGTGAGGATAGAAAAACATTGAGACGTAAATTAACAAGAAAAATCAAAACTAACACTGATCGATTGCGTTCCAAAACAGTAACAATGCCACAAGCAAGGGCTTTTTCTGTTCATTTGCTAACAGCTTCAGGTTCGTTTTTAGCATTCCTTTCTTTAATAGCTGCATCTAAAAAAGAATGGATCGCTATGTTTTATTGGCTTGGACTTGCACTTCTCGTTGATGGTATTGATGGGCCAATAGCACGTAAACTTAATGTAAAATCTATACTTCCAACATGGTCTGGTGAACTGCTAGATAACATTATTGACTATGTGACTTATGTTTTAATTCCAGCCTTTGCGCTTTATCAAAGCGGCTTTATGGGGGCAGGGTTATCATTCTTATTAAGCGCTATTATCGTCATTTCATCAGCTATTTATTATGCAGATACTGGAATGAAAACTAAAGAAAATTTCTTTAAAGGATTTCCTGTTGTTTGGAACATGATGATTTTCACACTTTTTGTAGTGCGACCTGAAGAATGGGTTGCCTTCGTTATTATTTTCTTATCAGCAATTTTATCTTTTTTACCAATTTATTTTATCCACCCAATAAGAGTTATTCGCTTACGTATGCTTAATCTTTCAGTTTTTCTTGCGTGGTGTTCATTTGGTATTGCTGCATTTTTTTATCAACTTAACGCTCCACATTGGATTAAAATAGGAATCTCGATCACCGGTATTTATATTTATTGTATTGGTGCCATCATGCAATTATTTCCTACATTAGGTGCACAAAAGAGTGATCCAAAATAATAAATTGTGATTAAAATTTTATTTAATGAATAAGAAAAAGTTTGAGAAAGGGATGCAACCAGAATATCTTAAAATCGCATAATATATATTATGGAACTTTTTAGATTAACAGCAACAACAAGAAATTAATAAAAGTCAAAGTCTTCACATGCTTGCTCACGTTATTCATTGACCTCAACACGTGTAATCATCTTGACGGCTTCATCATTTTCCCCGGTAACCTGGCAAAGGTAAGATCTTTCCCAACAGAGCTAAATAAGCAGCACTCTACACAAAAACAGCTGATAGAAAGTGGCTTGCCCATAGAAGCAATTAAAAAAGGTGCGGGATAGTGAAACTAAAAAAAACTTAATAAAATCAATGAAATTAAAAATCCCTAACTTCTATATAACCTATTGATTTTATTGATATTTGGTGATCCCGACAGGATTCGAACCTGTGACCCACGGCTTAGAAGGCCGTTGCTCTATCCAGCTGAGCTACGGGACCAATTGATGATTACCTTTTAAAAACATTTTTTTGTTAGTGCGTCCAAGATTGTTGCCGATCACTACGAAAATTATCAGAATAAGAGACAGCACGCCGAAAAGAAGGCTTACATGAATTTTCTACACGATAAGGAATAGAATTTTTGAGAGCAAAAGCAATGGCTTCTTCTTTTATTTTAAACCGGATTTTTATCTGACTATTCATATCTGATGTTGCTGTATATCCCATAAGAGGTTCAAGCATTTTTGCTTGCTCCGGCTCATACTGCAGAACCCAAAAACCACTATTAGCCTTGCCCGACTGCATTGATGTTTTCGCCGGACTATAAATACGTGCAACCATATTCTTTCCCTTTAGACGACACAACGCTTAAATAACAACACTGTATGCTATTCAATAAATCCATTTTTACATCAAAATAAAACATATGGTCGGAGCGATAGGATTCGAACCTACGACCCCCTGATCCCAAATCAGGTGCGCTACCAGACTGCGCTACGCTCCGCGTTTTATATTTGATGTCCCTTCCCTAAAATTTTCACAACAGAAGTGCAAGTGTAAAACACATTTTTTTAAAATTTTGTTCTCTTTTTTTATGGATAATAGCTTTTTTCAAACATTTCTTATCGCCAATGACATATTATAAGCAGAAAAAATGATATTTTTAAAAAAAAGCTTAAACTGCACACGTTAAAAAATTCCATACGTAATTTTCTTTAACGAATCTTATTATTTTATCTATAAAATGACGATTGATATAATTTAAAACACAAATAATTTGAGCACAATAAAAACTACCCCCCTACTTTCCATTTATAAACAATCCCACTCAATAAAGTTTACAGCTTACTGATAACAGACCAATATACAATTAAATAAATGTTTTGCAGTATTCAAACTACAAAAATTTCCTTACAAAAGGAAAACAAATCGCCTCCTCATCCCCTTTTTATATGAAATAGTTAGATTCTTGACTTTTCAAAATTAACCAATGACGCATGATGCATTACTGCCTATACAAACATTATCAGTTAAATAAAAGCAGAAAATTTAGCGATTTCCCTCCTGTTTACGTACTTCAAGACCAATAAAAACCATATATTTTTATTAAACAACTAAAGACAACACTTAAAATATATTTATTGCATTTGCGTATTAATGACTTCACAAATGACAGCACGTGTTATTTTTCTTTTTCTTTGCAATGCTAATTTATCAACAGAATCAATAACACATCTTAATGCAAATAAAGAACGTTCACAACGACTTACAAGATAGTGGATAATATCTGAATGAACAGTAATTTGGCGATCTGAAAAAAGTTTAAATGCAATAGCCGTTAATAGTGCATCATCAGGTTGATCAATCTCAACTAACATAACTGAATTAAGACGACTTTTTAGATCATTTAGCTTTAAATCCCATGTAGATGGTAGTGTGCGAGCAGTCATCAATAAAGTAGCTTGACCTTGACGCACATTGAGATTTGCCTGTTTAATACTATTAATCAAATGAAAAAGCCCAGTTTCATTGATTTTCCCCGTATCAATATCCTCAATTAAAAGTGATCTACCTGAAGAAGCTGCAGTAATTACTTGGTCAATTTCATCACGATGAACAATTAAAGCATTAGCTTTTTGTACCCACACGCTAGAAAAATGCGTTTTTCCAGATCCTTCTTTTCCAACCAAAACGGCAATAGGTAATACCCAATTTGGCCAATGATCAACCAACTGAAAAGCCATACGATTACTATCTGTAACCACCAAATCATCTCGCCGAAAAACCGACTCATAGGAAAAGTCTAAAGGTAATTGTGTTTCATGTTCATTCATTCTACTGACCCCGAATTCCCACTTTGTGAATACATTTGAGAATTAAGATAAGTATGAAGAGCAAAACGAACCAAAACACCAATGGCAGCAGAAGCAGGAACAGCAACCAACATGCCCGTAAAACCAAATAACGAACCAAAAGCAAAAAGCGCAAACATCAACCATACCGGATGAAGTCCCACTGATGAGCCAACAAGCTTTGGTTGAAGAATATAGCCTTCAATAAATTGACCAATAAAAAAAACAACCATAACAATAACAATCCGGCTCCAATTATCGGGATAAAACTGGACCCATGCAACACCACCAGATAAAATAAACCCACTCATTGTACCAATATAAGGGATAAAACTGATGAGGCCAACAAACATACCAATTAAAAGACCAAAATTAAGCCCCGTAATAGTTAGGCCAATAGCATAATACCCCCCAATATTAAACAAACCGTTCCTTGCCCACGAACAAAGCCTGCAATGGCTCTATCCATTTCGTAAAAAATACTGCGGACAGTTTCAAGATGATCTCGCGGTATCCAAGAATCAACGGCTTCAACCATACGCTGCCAATCTAGTAACATATAAAATGCCACAACAGGTGCTACCACAAGCAGACTGAAAATATTAACAATGGATTTGCCTGATCTTAAAAGTGAATTTAAAAGAGACGTAATAAAATCAGAGCTTTGCCCCAAAAGAACTTTAATATCGGTTTGTAATTCATTTGGATCACTACCAAAATAACGCCCTACCCAATCAAAATTAGATTCTGTCAAAAAATTTTGAATGCGACTAACATAAATTGGTAAACCACTACTCACAAATTGTTGTATTTGCCAACTGACAATAGGAATTAAAATTGTTAAAGCAGCAACAAAAATAACAACAATAAATAAGGTAATTAAAATTGTACCAAAAACACGACGAATACCAACTTTTTCAAGCAATTGTACAATCGGATTAAGAAAATAAGCCAACACAATCCCTGCTACAAAAGGAAGTAAAACTGATCCAAAAACAAACATAAAGATTACAAAAAAAATCAATGTCCCAAGCCAGAAAAAAACTTGTTTTTTCATACTGTTTGGTAAAGGCACTTGGGCATAAGCTGGAACATAAGAAGTATAACGGCCTTGAAGGCTGCTTTCTTTGATTTTCTCTTTCATTGACTGTAAATTAGGGTTATTATGACTATCTGATATTTTATTCATCGATATCCTCAAAAAATCCTTTATAAAAGATTATGCAACTTCTTTCATTTAGGTTCAAGGTAAACAATCATTTATTTCTGGATGTTAAATATTAAATTTCTTGCAGAGATAGTGCTATCATGGCATTGCGTAAACAACATTAAAATTGATTTTTCATAAAGAAGGCTCCAATGAGCAACAAAAACCCAACAAATAATAAACCCAATAACCTTACTTATGCAGCTGCTGGTGTTGATATTGATATGGGTAACACCATGATAGAAAACATCAAACCCTATATACGCTCAACAAAACGAGTAGGTGCAGATGCAGAAATCGGCGGTTTTGGTGGCTTATTTGACTTAAAAGCAGCAGGCTTTACAGACCCCATTCTTGTGGCAGCGAATGATGGCGTGGGTACAAAATTAAAAATTGCTATTGAAATAGGTATTCATAATACTGTTGGTATTGATCTTGTAGCCATGTGCGTTAATGATTTAATTGTCCAAGGTGCTGAACCTCTTTTTTTCTTAGATTATTTTGCAACTGGAAAGCTTGATGCTACACAAGGTGCTGAAATCGTTTCAGGCATTGCAATAGGATGTCAGCAAGCAAACGCTGCTCTTATTGGAGGAGAAACTGCAGAAATGCCTGGAATGTACGCAAACGGAGATTACGACTTAGCAGGTTTTGCTGTAGGAGCTGTTGAACGCAATTCATTGTTGCCTTCAAAAGATCTTACAGAAGGTGATGTTATTTTAGGCCTTAGTTCATCTGGTGTTCATTCTAATGGTTTTTCTCTCGTCAGGCAGATCGTTAAACAAAGTGGTTTAAAATGGAATGACCCTGCCCCCTTTAACCCTAAAATAAACCTTGGGGAAGCACTTCTCACGCCAACTCGCATTTACGTCAAATCACTATTGCCAATTATACAAAATTATAAAGGGATTAAAGCTCTTGCCCATATAACAGGTGGTGGCTTTCCAGAAAACATTCCACGCATCCTCCCCCTTCTCTTTGTGCTGAAATTAATCTTTCTGCTATTAATGTGCCGCCAGTATTTTCATGGATTGCCAAAAAAGGTGAAATACAAGAAACAGAAATGCTACGAACATTCAATTGTGGTATTGGTATGGTTATTATTGTAGCACAAAACTCAGTTGAAGCTATTACACAAGAACTCAAATCACGAGGAGAAACAGTTACTTCACTTGGTATTTTAACAAAATACCAAAATAAAAGAATTGCTTATAAAGGTGCTCTTCACTTATGAAAAAAAAGTAATTATTTTTATTTCCGGCAATGGTTCTAATATGGTTTCCCTTGCTAAAGCAAGCAAACAAGCTAATTATCCTGCTGAAATCATTGCAGTTATTTGCGACAAACCCCATGCTGCTGGTATTGAAAAGGCACGTGCCAATGGCTTGCCTACTCATATTGTAGATCGTAAAAATTATTCAACTAAAGAAGCCCATGAAGAATCTATTCTTACTATTTTAGCTCAATATCAACCAGATATTATTTGCTTAGCTGGCTATATGCGGCTTATTTCACCGCATTTTATAAAACCCTATGAAGGACGGATCCTTAACATTCACCCTTCCCTTTTACCTTCATTTAAAGGTTTAAATACCCATGAAAGAGTTTTGCAAGCAGGTGTTAAAATTACTGGTTGTACAGTTCACCTTGTTACAGAAGCAATGGATGAAGGAAGGATTCTTGCTCAAGCTGCCGTTCCAGTGTGCCCTAATGACACTCCTGAAATGTTAGCGCAAAGAGTTCTTCAAGTTGAGCATAAACTCTACCCGCAAGCTTTAAAAGAATTTATTAAAGGTAATGATAACGATAAAATAATAGATTATCAACAGCAGCTTTTATCATTTTAAAACAATCTCTTATGTTAAATATCTCTTTTAAATTCACTTATCCATTTTCTAGATTAATGAGTACAAATTTTGATATAAAAACTTATTATCTTCATTAATATATTTTTGCTAATATTTTTACTGTGCTAACGTTTCTTTAACAGCTAAAGCTAGCTGTTTGAGTGTAAACGGCTTAGATAAAAATCCGAAAACAGCATCTTTTGAAAGATTTTTAGTAAAAGCATCTTTTGTATACCCTGAAACAAAAATAAATTTGATCTCAGGATATTTTTTACGCACTTCCTTGAGCAAAGTCGGTCCATCCATTTCTGGCATAACTACATCGGAAACAATAATATCAACAGCACCTTTATTTTCTTCAAGTACAGCAAGCGCTTCCACCCCACTTGCAGCTTCTAAAACAGTATATCCCCTCATTTGAAGAGCTTTTACTTCTCCCATTCTAACAGCATCTTCATCTTCAACCAATAAAACAGTCGCAAAGCCTGTTAAGTCTGTATTTTTTTCCTGCTCTTCTACTTTTTCAATTTGTGGAGAAATCTCATTGCTGACATCAGAAATATAACGAGGTAGAAAAATATGAAATGTCGTTCCTTTTCCTTCTTGGCTATCACAGTAAATATAACCACCTGTTTGCTTGACAATACCATAAACCATTGATAACCCAAGCCCTGTTCCTTTACCAACTTCTTTTGTTGTAAAAAACGGCTCAAACATTTTTCTTGTACAAAAGCAGATATACCTTCCCCTGTATCTGAAATGGTCAATTGTACATATTCACCACTCACAAAGCCAACATAATTAAATTCAGCACTTTGTTGTTTCGTAATATTGTTTGTTTTAATTGTTATCAGGCCTCCACCCGGCATAGCAATAGCATCACGCGCATTAATTACTAAATTCATAATAACACGCTGAAAAGAAGCTTGATCAACTTTAACGTTCCACAGATCTCTTCCATGAATAATTTTCAACTGGATATTACTTCCTAAAAGAGACAAAATAAGATTGCGAATATCGGATAAAAGTTCTGTAAAATCAACTTTCTCAGGTTTAAGTGTTTGCTTTCTAGAAAAAGCTAATAATTGCTGCACAAGTGCAGCGGCACGATTAGCATTATTTTTGATATTGATAAGATCAGCATGGGCTGGATCAGAACTGCGGTGCGTGTTTAAAAGAAGATCGCATGACATTAAAATTGCTGTTAAAACATTATTAAAATCATGAGCAATACCACCAGCTAACTGCCCAACGGCTTGCATCTTTTGATTTTGTACCATTTTATCTTCAAGTGTTTTTTGTTCTGTCGTTTCTATGACAGACACAATCACCAAATCTTCTAATGCATCATTATGATATTGCATCATAGGCATAAGATGAAGATGAAAATGACGCTCTTTTTTATTTTCTAATACTATGTCTATTGAAATTGGATCATTCTTATTCTTTGCAATCTTCTCAAATGCGTGCTCTAGCTGAACACGACCTTGGTGAGGTATAATATCATAAAAATTGATAGTTTTGCCAGAACATTCCATCAATAATAAAAAAGAGTTATTGATATGAATAAACTGCCCTTTCTGGTCAACTACAGCTATTGCAAAAGGACTTGCATCAAAATACTCTATCAATGTATTCGGCAATTTTAATTGATAATCGCTTTCTCTCTTTTGCATTGATTGCGGCGTCATAACAATGCGATAGACAGCATCATCTTCTAGGAGAGAAGAGATACACATAAAACAATTCAATATTTTCTTATCACCAGTTTGTGAAGTTAAAAACAAAGAAAACGTGTAAGGTGTAGCACAATTTGAATTGTAATGTTCGTGACTTTGTAAACAAATATCACTCCATACACTATTAACTCCAGAAGCATTAAAAACTGATCAAAACTATATTGACCAACAGTAAAATTTGCCAAATCGATCGAAAACCATTCGGCAAAAACTGCATTTGCATAAATAATAACTCCTTGTGCATTAACAGATAAAAATCCAACAGGAGCTTGATCTAAATGATTGATAGCTTCTTGAAGATTCAAACAAAAAGTTTCACGACATTCTTCTAAATGTGAAATATCAGCGATACGCCAAAATAAAAACTTTTTTTTCCATTGTAGTATTGGTTGAACAGAAATATTATACCATACAATGTTTTTCTGAATAGAATGAATAAAAATTGATCGATCTATCTTTAATGTTTCTTGAGCTGAAAGATTGTTAAATGCTGCAACTTTCAAGCGATATAAAAGTGCACTAGCACCTGGAAGATCAGCAATAACTGCATAACAAGAAGCCTCAGGTTTATAAGTAAAAATTTTCTGATAATTCTGATTAGAGTAATAAACAAAACCTGATAAATCAGATATTACAATTGCATCATCTATCTCATCAAAGACACTAAAATCTAAGCTCTTATGCAATGACCCAATATCATATCTCAAAACACCCATTCCTATCAGAAAAAGCGCAGCAATGCCTATAATCGCTAAAACTAAAAAAGATATCAAAGAAGCCTGATGAAAATAGCTTTGCGGATAAAAAACGCCAAAAAAACCCACACCGAGCAAAAAATTACAATAAAAAAAAGCCCCCAGACCATAGCTCCCCACCGCATGGAAGGAGGTAATAATTTGTCCATGCCATTAAAACCTTTGTTCATCTCTATCTGTCTCGATTGTAGATGCTTCATGAAGCTTAAAAATATCTTCAACAATCACTATTATGAAGGATATGCTTAATCTGTCTATTATACATAATATAAGTATATTTGCTCAATGGAAATCACTCAACACTTCACATTTTATTGAACTTCTTAAAATGATTTATAAACTTACATAATAAAAAATAATGATTTCATTATGAAATGAGGAAAAAGTAGTATGAATATTTGGTTATCAAACTATATAGGAACATCTGCAGCAAATATAATTACAAGCCTTGTGTTTCTTATAATAATAATTGCAGCAATTGTTGTAGTTATAATGCTTTTGCGCTATTTGAATAAAGGAGGATTTAATTTCAACAAAAAAAAGCATCCATTACGATTAATCATATCTGACACAATCGCTATTGATCGTACACGCCGCCTTGTTTTAATACGTCGCGATGATGTAGAGCATTTAATTCTCATCGGTGGAACGACAGATACTGTTATAGAATCTAATATTGTCAAAACACAAACTGCATACGAAAATTATAACAGAGCACAAAGAGATACACAGCCAACATCAAAAATGGCAAAAACTAATTTCAATGCTACCTTTACTGAACAAACCTCTTTATCCAGCAGTACAATAAAACCTACACAAGATAATGTTCCCTCCCCCTCCTCTGAAAATAAACAGTTAAAAGATTCGGCACTCACAGCTGAAATTGAAGAACGGCAAGAACCATCTTTCTTTATTCCTACTCCCAAATAAAGTACTTTATTTTCTAATATTGAGTATTTTGTTTTTTGATTGTAAATTGATTTTAATCATCACGATAGACCTTTTCTCGTCGTTCGTGGCGTTCTTGCGCTTCTAATGATAAAACTGCAATTGGTCGTGCTTCAAGACGTTTTATACTAATAGGTTCTCCAGTTTCTTCACAAAACCCATAAGTACCATTATCAATACGCTCCAAAGCTGCATCTATTTTTGCAATGAGTTTTCTCTGGCGAGCACGAGCACGTAGTTCAATTGCACGATCAGTTTCATAAGATGCCCGATCAGTTAAATCAGACTGATTAGCATTTTCTTTTTGCAAACTCTCTAAAGTTTCACGAGTTTCCTTTAATATATCGCATTTCCAAGAAATTAATTTAGCACGAAAATATGCCTTTTGCCGCTCATTCATAAAAGGCTCATCTTCACTAGGACGATACTGACCGCTAACAACTTTATTCATGCCATAAAACCTCCACATATGGTATGTGTGGTCTATATATTGTATACCCAAAATCAACACAAGTGTAAAACATATTTCTATAAAAATAAGAATATCTTGAATTCATTATTTAAATTTTTCAGTTCATTTTTTGTGTAATATGTTGAAATTTCATAATATTTTTATTTAAAGAAGCTTTGTAAATTCTTTTATATCAGCATAAACTATAAAATCTGCCATATTAATTCTAGAAAATAATTTTCTTAATTGAATGTAAAAAAATCTGCAGAAATAAAAGGATAGTTTTTTGGTTTTTCATTATCTTCAAAATGAAACTTCAACCATTTTTAAATCATTAAAGATTGAGCACAAAATTTTGTAATCTCTGCTCTGGCAGTTAAGTCTCATTCCCTTTTCAAAAGCAAATAAAAAAATTTTCACACACAACGCACATAAGAACGTGAATTGCTAGTAATGGGTATATTGACCCGCCTTTCCTTTAGCAAGATTAAGGCTAAATGACCTTACAAAATTTGATACACTTTATTTATTCATACAAAAATCAAACACTAATATAATACAAAAACTTGAACACTATATAAAGCATTAATTGTTTTTATATGAAACTTCTATAACAAGGAGCTAGTGTAGAAGATATTGAACACCCTATATTATTTGACATAAAATGATAGCAACACGAAATTAGCATCTATCCTATGTATAATTCATATTTTTATTTACTAGTTTTGATAAAAATTATGAAATAAAATTCTTCATTCGGTCCCCAGTATCTGATAAGATCCGACAAAAGCGCACCTGAAATATAAAAGTGCTTTGCTTATTTTTTTAAAATACCCCAAAAAACCTAATACCTGATTAAACGATAATTGTTATATTAATATTTTTCAACTCACAAAAACAAAATATTTTTAAAGAAGAATCAAGTCGCACAAATACATATAAATCATAGCGTAAAAATCAGTAATAGCAGTATTTCTAATTTAAATTAACCAAAACTATATCGCTATCGTGATTAAAAAAATAAAACTCCTTAAGTTTTATATCAACATTTTTAAATAATAAATTGATAAATATAATTATTTTTCTTTACAATTGATAAAAAACCTAAGGCTAATTATTAAAAATTTAGGCATGAAAAACATGCATAACCAAAACTTACCCAATAACAAAGCAGAAATTATAAAGACAAAACATGATAGTCACGATTAAAATACATTAAAGCGTCTTTTTCTTGATTACGGTTTATCGCAACAACTTCACCAATCAAAATATAATGAGTCGCATGTTGGTGCCAACAAATCAAACGGCAGTCAAATGAAGCCAAGGCACCTGATAAGCTAGGTGCACCAGTCTGTAAAACATTCCATTGAGCTGTATTAAAGCGTTCAGTTTGTGTAAAACCACAGCGTCCAGAAAAAACTTCTGATAATGAACGATGTTTTCCTGCTAAGCTATTGACACAAAAATTTCCATTTTCCATAAACAGCTTATTTTCAGGATTATGCCGCATTAAGCAAACAAGAAGCATCGGAGGATCATCTGATAAAGAACAACAAGCTGAAACTGTTACCCCACGCTTTCCTTTAGCACCATTTGTCGTTACAATATGTACTGCCCCTGCCAGACAACTCATAGTATCCCGATATTCTTGTGAAGAAACCGTAGCAATTTGTTGAAATTTAGGCATTAAATCTTTTGTATGATTTTGCATATTTTTCACTTAGATAGCTTTCAAAATTTCAATGGATATTTCAATAAATTGATTTATTACATATTCTTATTCTTTTATATCATATATGAGCAACAAAAATGTATATTTTATCACACAATATTATACGCTAAAAAGGGCTCACTCAGGAGATCTTAATGCCCCGTCCCCATTTCATTTCACCCTCACTCTTGGCTGCTGATTTTTCTAAACTCGGTCAGGAAATATCAGATGTTGTTGATGCTGGTGCAGACTGGCTTCACCTTGATATTATGGATGGCCACTTTGTTCCTAATATCACCTTTGGCCCTGATGTCGTCAAAGCATTACGCCCACTAACTAAAGCAATATTTGATGTTCACCTCATGATAGCACCTGTAGATCCTTATCTTGAAGCCTTTGCGCAAGCTGGCGCAGATATTATAACCATTCACGCTGAAGCAGGTCCTCATATTCATCGTTCACTGCAAACAATTAAAGCGATGGGAAAAAAGGCTGGAGTTTCAATCAACCCAAGCACGCCAGAACATGTGCTGGAGTATTTGCTTGATCAATTAGATCTCATTCTTATTATGACTGTCAATCCAGGTTTTGGTGGACAAAGCTTCATCCCAGAAATGAAAAATAAAATCGAACGAGTAAAAAATATGATTGCCAATCGACCTATTGATCTTGAAGTTGATGGTGGCATTACAGTTGGTACAATTGGAATAGCTGCAAAAGCTGGTGCAAATGCATTTGTTGCAGGATCTGCAATTTATAAAAATGGTAACAAAGATCTTTATAAAACACGCATTAACGCACTGCGCCAAGCAGCAAAACTCTCACAATAAGGAAAAAATCATGATCGAGCGTTATTCTCGCCCTGAAATGGTAGCAATTTGGTCACCAGAAACTAAATACCGTATTTGGTTTGAAATTGAAGCACATGCTTGTGACGCGTTAGCTCAACTTGGTGTTATTCCAGAAAAATCAGCTAAAATCATTTGGGAAAAAGGTGCAGCAGCTGAATTTGATATTAATCGTATTAATGAAATTGAAGCGACTACAAAGCATGATGTTATAGCATTTTTAACCCACTTAGCTGAATTTATTGGGCCAGAATCTCGTTTTATTCATCAAGGTATGACATCATCAGATGTTTTAGATACAGCATTCAATGTTCAATTAATGCGTGCCAGCGATATTTTGTTGAGAGATATAAATCAACTTCTTGAAGTGCTAAAAAAACGTGCCTTTGAACATAAAGAGACAATTACTATTGGACGTAGTCATGGCATTCACGCCGAGCCTACAACATTTGGAGCTAAACTTGCCCTTGCATATGCTGAATTTCTCCGTTGTCACAAACGTTTGCTTGCTGCAAGGGAAGAAATTGCCACTTGTGCTATTTCAGGAGCTGTTGGCACTTTTGCAAATATTGACCCCTGCGTTGAAGAACATGTAGCACAAGCATTAGGCATGCGTGTTGAGCCTGTTTCTACCCAAGTAATACCACGTGATCGTCATGCTATGTTCTTTGCAACACTTGGAGTCATTGCTTCATCTATCGAAAGGTTAGCCATAGAAATACGTCATCTGCATAGAACAGAAGTTCTTGAAGTAGAAGAATATTTCTCACCTGGGCAAAAAGGTTCATCTGCTATGCCTCATAAACGTAATCCAGTTTTAACAGAAAATTTAACTGGACTGGCACGTATGGTGCGCGCATTTGCAGTACCTGCTATGGAAAATGTTGCGCTTTGGCATGAACGTGACATTTCACATTCATCTGTTGAACGTTATATTGGCCCTGATGCTACTATTACACTTGATTTTGCTCTTTCTCGATTAACATCTGTGATTGAAAATTTAATCGTTTATCCAGAAAATATGCAAAAAAATCTCAATAAATTCCGTGGTCTTATTCATTCACAACGTGTGCTTCTAGCGCTCACACAAGCTGGTATAAGTCGTGAAAATGCTTATCACATTGTTCAACGAAATGCGATGAAAGTTTGGGAACAAGGAAAAGATTTTTTAGAAGAATTGTTAAAAGATGAAGATGTCACAAAAGCTTTAAATGAAGCAGATCTTCGCGAAAAATTTGACCTTGCCTACCATACTAAACATGTTGATACAATTTTTAGACGTGTGTTTGGATAATAGTAACAACTGTAAAAAAATAAAAATCTTTTGTTTTTGCTAGTTCAAAGTACGTTTTCATAAAGAAAGACATTCATGAAAGCAAATCAACTCGATATTCTTATTGTTCCCGGCTATAAAGGATCTGGTCCGGATCATTGGCAAACACGTTGGGAACAAAAATTATCTACTGCTCGGCGTGTTCAACAAGCCCATTGGTCAAAACCTGTGTGTGAAGAATGGATTAATGAAGTAAAAAATGCCATCACACAAGCCAATAAACCTGTTGTTATTATTGCTCACTCATTGGGAGTGCCAACAGTTATTCACGCAATTGCTCAAAATGCACAAAAAGTTTGTGGTGCTTTCTTTGTTGCCCCACCAGATGTAGAAAATGAAGAAATACGCCCCAAACATCTAATGACATTTGGTCCATATCATCGCAAGAAACTCCCCTTCCCTTCAGTGGTTATTGCCAGTCGCAATGATAAATTTTGCCAATTCTCAGTAGCAGAAAATCTTGCAAAAGACTGGAATGCGCTTTTTGTTGATGCTGGACAGTCTGGACATATTAACGTGGAATCTGGCCATGGTCCTTGGCCTGAAGGACTTATAATTTTCTCCCATTTTCTCGCAAAGCTTTAAAGATAATATGAATTATTCTCAGAATAATACATTTTATATTACTTTACCCAATATTACTTAACACATACCCTATAAGAAGCTTAAATATTTTTGCCTGCACTGATTTATGCTGAAAAACATAAAAATATTCACTTTGCCTGATTGCATTAATGTTTTTGCCAGACTATAAAAGTTTAAATCTCATTTAATATGCCTTAAATAATAAAAATTGTAGTAAACATTATAGCAATTCATTGAGAATTGTTGCTAATTAAGATACTATTTTTATCAACAATATTAAGATTTTTCAACGAATAGAGAATTATGATGAATCGTCGTCACCGCATTTATGAAGGTAAGGCTAAAATCCTATATGAAGGGCCTGAACCGGGTACCTATATTCAATTTTTAAAGATGACGCAACTGCATTTAATGCAAAAAAACATGAAATCATTGATGGTAAAGGAGTCTTAAATAACCGTATTTCAGAGTATATTTTTACTCAACTTGGTCGTTTAGGTATCCCAACACACTTTATCAAACGGATCAATATGCGTGAACAGCTTATCAAAGCAGTCGAAATTATTCCGCTAGAAGTTGTTGTACGTAATGTCGCTGCAGGTTCCCTTTCTAAGCGCTTAGGGCTAGAAGAAGGAACAGTTCTTCCACAATCTATTATCGAATTTTACTATAAAAACGATTCTCTTGATGACCCAATGGTAACGGAAGAACATATTACTGCTTTTGGGTGGTCTGCTCCGCAAGAAATAGAAGAAATTATGCAACTTTCAATTCGCATTAACGATTTTCTCTCTGGGCTTTTTGCAGGCGTTGGTATTCAATTGATTGATTTCAAAATAGAATTTGGTCGTTTATGGGAAGGCGAAACGATGCGTATCGTCCTTGCTGATGAAATTTCACCTGATTCTGCTCGTTTATGGGATATGCAAACACGAGAAAAAATGGATAAAGATCGTTTTCGCCGTGATATGGGTGGGCTTATTAATGCTTATCAAGATGTTGCAAAGCGTCTTGGTATTATGAATGAAAATGACCCTCAACGGCCAAGCGGTCCAGTTTTAGTTAAATGAGAAACAAAGTAATGCAATATAGCCTTGCTTTATAAAAAAGAGCTATTCTTTTTAAAAATGCTTTAAATAACAGGAAATAAAAATGAAAGCACGCGTTATAGTTACCTTAAAAAGCAGCGTTCTTGACCCTCAAGGAGAAGCGATCACTAGTGCTTTAAATAGTTTAGCTTTTACCGATATTCAATCTATTCGCCAAGGAAAAGTGTTTGATATCATTCTCGATAATATACCCGCTGAAATAGCAAAACAAAAACTTGAACAAATGTGTGAACAATTGCTTGTAAATACTGTCATTGAAAACTACACTATAGAACTTCTTTGATCGGGTCACTCGATGAAAACTGCTATTATTCAATTACCTGGATTAAATCGCGATCAAGATATGATTGCAGCATTATATCACATAACAGGCATTCAACCTCTCAAGATTTGGCAAACGGAAACAACAATTCCAGAAGTCGATATGATTGTTATCCCTGGTGGTTTTTCCTATGGTGACTATTTAAGATGTGGCGCTATTGGTGCGCGAATGCCAGTTATGCAAGCTGTGCATGAAAAAGCACAAAAAGGCGTCATGATTATGGGGGTATGTAATGGTTTTCAAATTTTGCTAGAATCCGGATTGCTACCAGGCGCTTTAATGCGCAATGCTTCATTGAAATTTGTTTGTCGTGAAATAAAACTTGAAGTCGCTAATGCTGATACAAAATTTTCTCGATGCTATTCTAAAGGACAAATTATTCGCTGCCCTGTTGCCCATCACGATGGAAATTACTTCGTTGATAATGATACATTGAAGCAAATGGAAGACAATAAGCAAATTGTTTTCCGTTATGCAGAAAATACAAATCCCAATGGTTCAATTAATGATATTGCCGGTATCGTCAATAAAACTGGCAACGTTCTTGGTATAATGCCTCATCCTGAAAATTTCATTGAAACTGCGCATGGTGGTGGTGATGGCCGCTTATTGTTTCAAAGTGTTTTAGAATCGAAAAATTAATGTATGAAGTAAACCTTACTAAGCAAATTTCTAAACTCGCAATAATGAAATATATTATTCCAAATACACATCAGGTGTGGTTTGAAAGCTCAAAGTTTCACTATAAATTTGGTCCTTCTTTTAAATTTTATGCTTATTATTCAAGCTCAAATGACTTTCGTGTTTCAATCGTGCTTTATAATTTTTTAAAAAATTTGACCCCTGAGTTTGTTAAAGCAGAACTAATTAAAGCCTTAACTTATAGTCCTTAATAGCTTCATTATCAAATAATGAAATTACCAATACACCAAACAACCTGGATTAAAAATGATAATACATATTAAATCTGATCAATATAACGGAAATACTAATGAACTTTCGCAATAACATTGCCATTACACCAGAATTAATCGCACAACATGGCTTAAAACCCGATGAATACCAACGTATTTTAGAGTTAATCGGGAGAGAACCAACACTAACTGAGCTTGGAATTTTTTCTGCAATGTGGAACGAGCATTGTTCATATAAATCTTCTAAAAAATGGCTCAAAACTTTACCAACAAAAGGAAAGTGTGTCATTCAAGGTCCTGGTGAAAATGCTGGTGTTGTTGATATAGGCAACAATCAATGTGTGGTTTTCAAAATGGAAAGTCATAACCATCCCTCTTACATTGAACCTTATCAAGGTGCAGCAACAGGTGTTGGCGGTATTTTACGTGATGTTTTTACAATGGGTGCTCGCCCTGTCGCAAGTATGAATGCATTACGATTTGGATCTCCTGATCATCCCCGAACGCGTTATCTGGTTTCAGGTGTTGTTTCTGGAATTGGTGGTTATGGCAACGCTTTTGGTGTCCCTACTGTTGGTGGAGAAGTCAATTTTGACAAGCGTTATAATGGCAATATTCTCGTTAACGCTTTCGCGGCTGGTATAGCAAAAACAGATTCTATTTTTTATTCCAAAGCGCAAGGTGTAGGACTTCCTATTGTTTATCTTGGTGCCAAGACAGGACGTGACGGTGTTGGTGGAGCTACAATGGCTTCTGCTGAATTTGACGATACAATCAATGAAAAACGCCCGACTGTTCAAGTGGGTGATCCTTTCACTGAAAAATGCCTGCTTGAAGCTTGTTTAGAATTGATGGCATTAGGAGCCGTTATTGGTATTCAAGATATGGGTGCAGCAGGGTTAACATGCTCTGCAGTTGAAATGGGTGCAAAAGGAGATTTAGGAATAGAGCTAAATCTTGATAACGTACCTGTTCGTGAAGAAAATATGACAGCCTATGAAATGATGCTTTCTGAAAGTCAAGAACGTATGCTTATGGTTCTTAAACCAGGACTTGAAAAGCAAGCATCTGAAATTTTTAATAAATGGGGGCTTCATTTCGCTGTCATTGGAAAAACAACGGATGATTTACGTTTCCGCGTATTACACGAAGGGCAAGAAGTGGCTAATCTACCAATTAAAGAACTTGGAGATGAAGCCCCAGCTTATGATCGCCCTTGGATAGAGCCCCCTAAAAAGCCAATTCTTAGAGTAGAAGAAGTTAAAAAAGTTGAAAACCTCGGTGATGCACTGCTTACCTTACTAAACTCCGCCAATCAAAGTTCACGGCGATGGGTTTATGAACAGTATGATACAATTATTCAGAGTAACAGCCTCACTCGCCCAGGGGGTGATGCAGGTGTTATCCGCATAGACAATAACGACAAACGTGCTCTTGCTTTTTCCTCTGATGTAACGCCTCGCTATTGTGAAGCCGACCCTTATGAAGGGGGAAAACAAGCTGTTGCAGAATGTTGGCGCAATATTAGTACCACAGGTGCAACACCACTAGCTGCTACTGATAATCTCAATTTTGGCAATCCTGAAAAACCTGAAGTTATGGGGCAGCTAGTTTTTGCCATTAAAGGTATAGGTGAAGCTTGTAGAGTACTCGATTTTCCAATCGTTTCAGGAAATGTTTCCCTTTATAACGAAACCAATGGAGAAGAAATTCTTCCTACACCTACAATCGCTGGTGTTGGTATTCTTAATGATTGGTCAAAAATGGCTACAATAAATAATATGCAAAACGGAGATATTATAGTCTTAATTGGGCCTTGTGGCTCACATTTAGGACAATCAATCTACGCACGTGATATTTTAAATATTGAGGCTGGCGCACCACCTTATGTGGATTTACAGCTTGAAAAAAAGAATGGTCAGTTTGTTCGCGAGGTTATTAATTGTGGTTTTGTTCATGCTGCTCATGATATTTCCGATGGAGGATTGGCCATTGCTCTTGCAGAAATGGTAATTAAAGCAAATAAAGGAATTAAAGCAAAATTAAGCAACAAATTACCACATCATGCTGAACTTTTCGGTGAAGACCAAGGGCGTTACCTGTTGGCAGTTAATCCTAATAAATTTAATGAGCTTAAAACACTTGCTCAAACAAGCGAAGTTTCTTTAATGGAGCTTGGTACAGTTGAAGGCAATGCACTTGACATACAAGATGTATTAACACTTCCAGTATCTGAACTGACGCAAGCTTATGAAAGCTGGTTTCCAGAGTTTATGGGTGATAAATAATGATTTATTTCCATTGGCTATATAAAAATAACAAATAAATAGAGGAGAATAACTCATGGCAATGAATGCTCATGCAATTGAAACTCTTATTCGTGAAGGCATCCCCGATGCAAAAGTAACAATCCATGATCTTGCAGGAGACGGTGAACATTACGCTGCGGAAGTTATTTCAGAAAGTTTTCGGGGTAAAAGCCGTGTTCAGCAGCACAAAATGGTTTATGATGCTCTTAAAGGTAATATGGGAAGTGCTCTTCACGCTTTAGCGCTTCAAACAAGTGTACCTAATAAATAATCTAAAAATTTCTTCTTGCATTCATTTTGTTAATACGATTTAAAATAAGACCAATACAACTGTAATTTTCCTAAAATGTTAGCCAATATAAGGAATAAAAATGACTACTGCTTATGATTTTATTAATAATGAAATTAAAACAAACGATGTCGTTTTATTCATGAAAGGAACACCTAATGCTCCGCAATGCGGATTTTCTGGGCAAGTTGTTCAAATTCTTGACTATTTAGGATTACACTATAAAGGAATTAATGTTTTAACTTCTGATGAATTGCGTCAGGGAATAAAAGATTATTCAAATTGGCCAACAATTCCACAACTTTATATCAAAGGTGAATTTATTGGTGGTTGTGACATTATTAAAGAAATGTTTCAAAGTGATGAGTTACAAAAACTACTCAAAGAAAAAGACATTATCTTTAATATATCATAGAATTAACTTTAATTTTATTCAGCCTCTTAAGTGAACTGCTATTTAAGTCAGAGTTTTTTTATTTTAAAGGGTGTATATGTCGTATTCGGTTGACGAACAAAAGCATATAGATGCAATCAAGAAAAGAATTGGATATAAAGAATTTGTCATTATCATTGCAGCACTGATGGCAATTAATTCTATAGCCATTGATATTATGCTGCCAGCTATGCCTAATATTTTAAATAGCTTTAATATTATTAACGAAAATGATCAGCATTATATCATTTCTTGTTATCTTATCAGCTTTGGTGTCACACAAATATTTTTTGGCCCAATAAGTGACCGTTTCGGGCGGCGTAACCTTGTTCTCATAGGCCTTACCCTTTATTCATTAACAGCACTTGGTTGTGCATATGTAACAAGTTTTCCCTTGTTACTTATTCTACGTATTTTGCAAGGCATTGGGGGTGCTGCAATGCGTGTGCTTACAATCTCCATGGTACGAGATCTCTACAGTGGTCGAGAAATGGCAGAAGTTATGTCCATAGTCATGATGGTTTTCCTCATTGCAACCATGCTTGGACCAATAATAGGACAGACGATTTTATTTCTTGAACACTGGCAACTTATTTTTATATTCATGGCATTTGTTGGTTTTGGGTTGATGATTTGGATTTACTTGCGCTTACCTGAAACTCTCCATACACAACGTTCTCTTTCTTTTTCTTCTATTAAAGACGGTTTATGCCTTGTCATTACCAACCGGACTGCACTTTGTTACACGCTTGCTACTTCTATTATGTTAGGTTGTATCTTTATTGCTGTTAACACATCGCAACAAATATATGAAGGAATCTATAATTTAGGGATTTTATTCCCTGTAGCTTTTGCAGCCAGTGCTGCATTTCAAGCAGTATCAGCTTTCTTAAATTCTCGACTTGTTCATCGTCTTGGAATGCGATGCATCGGTCATAGTATGCTTCTACTATTTTGTACCATTTCATGCGTCTGGTTTATCGCATCAATTTTAACAGGTGGTATTATTTCTTTTTCTTTTTACATGATATTGTATTCTATACTAATGTTTACGTGCGGTGGTATTATGGCTAATTTTAATACACTTGCTCTCGAACCTTTAGGAAAAATTGCTGGAACAGCAGCTTCTGTATCTGGTTTTCTTCAAACATCCATTGCTACAGGTCTTGGTTTCTTCATTGCACAACGCTTCGATGAAACAATGATCCCCAATTCGGCAGGATTTTTCTTTCTCAGTCTTATCGCTATTTTTCTTGTAATATGTGCTGAGCGTGGAAGTCTTTTTAAACATCACTCTAAATAGATGTAACTCTCAAAGGGATTGTAATAATCCCTTTGAATTACTATTGCCAATAAATTTAAAAGAGCCTAAAGCCTATTGCTAGTGCACTTTAAGCCAAATTTATATGCTATCATCATATTAATTAGAAAATTTTCCCGATTTTGGGAATCCTTTTGGAACCAAGCGTCCCACTCCAGCACGTGTTCCCATCCACTCAATAAGCTCATCAGACTGGCGATTAAAACTGCGTTCAGCTGTATCTTGCCAACTTAAACCTTCTGACAAATTAAAGGTTTTGGCATCAACAACACCACCATCTTTGTAACGTTGCAAACGAACACCTTTACCACGGCTCATTTCTGGTATTTGCTCTATGGCAAAGATAAGCAATTTGCGGTTTTCTCCAACCACTGCGACATAATCACCATTTACCGGAACGCAAAGTTTTACTTTATCAGGAGACTTCACATGCATAATTTGCTTTCCTTTTCGCGTATTGGCAATCACTTCATTTTCAGAAACAATAAAACCATTTCCATAAGCTGAAACCAAAAGCCGCTTTTCTTGCGCATTATGTACAAAGGCTGTTAAAATATCGTGTTCACCATCCATATCCACTAAAATACGAATTGGTTCACCGTGCCCTCTTCCTCCAGGCAAAACATTTGCACCAATAGTAAAAAATTTCCCACCAGTACTTACCACAACAATTTTATCTGTAGTAAATGCTGGTAATGCTAATTTTAAGCAATCCCCCTCTTTAAAAGAAAGCATTTTGTAATCATTCAAATGGCCCTTTAAAGCTCGCATCCAACCTTTTTCAGAAATAATAATAGTTACCGGTTCTCTTTCAATCATTGCTTGTTGAATATCATTAACATCGTGCTTTGGGGCATCCTCAAACGTTGTACGTCTTTTGCCTAAAATAGTTTCAGGCCCAAAAATTTTCCGAACTTTTGTGATTTCATCTGAAATCATTTTCCACTGTTTTATATTGGAGGCTAATAGGGCTTGCAATTGTGCTTCTTCAGTCTTAAGAGACTCAAATTCTTTACGAATTTCAAACTCTTCAAGTTTCCGTAAAGAACGCAACCGCATATTAAGAATAGCTTCAGCCTGATTATCTGTTAATTTAAAATGTTCGATTAATTCTTTTTTGGGTTCGTCTTCTTCACGAAGAATTTGGATCACCTTATCAAGATTCAAATACGCAATAAGATATCCATTAAGAATTTCCAATCGACGATTAATCTCATTAAGTCGATAACTTGAGCGACGAACAAGTACCTCTTTACGGTGTTCAAGCCATTGCTGTAAACTTTCACGTAAAGAAAGAACATTAGGTACTTTACCTAAAGTCAAAACATTGAGATTAAGAGGAAATCTCACCTCAAAATCAGTCAATTTGAAAAGTGACTCCATTAAGAGCTCAGCATCAACTGTACGATTTTTGGGAACAAGGACAATACGGATATCTTCTGCAGATTCGTCATGAATGTCTTCAAGCATTGGCAAGCGCCGTGCAAGTAATAATTCTGCCGTTTTTTCAATAAGACGTGATTTTTGTACTTGATATGGAATTTCAGTAACAACAATGACATAAGAACCACGGCTACTTTGTTCTTGATGCCAACGTGAACGCAACCGAAATAATCCACGCCCTGTACGATATGATTCTTCAATACTCTTTTTAGGCTCAACTAAAATACCACCTGTTGGAAAATCAGGTCCAAGTACAAACTTATTTAAATCCTCATTGTTTGCATTGGGGTGAGCAATTAAATGCAATGCCGCATCACATAATTCAGCAACATTATGTGGTGGAATAGATGTCGCCATACCAACAGCAATACCTGATGAACCATTGGCTAAAAGATTAGGAAAAGCACCTGGTAAAACAACAGGCTCTTCATCTTCCTCATTATAAGTCAAACGAAAATCAATGGAGTCTTCATTAATCCCTTCAAGTAACAATGCTGCAACTTCAGTCATACGTGCTTCTGTATAACGCATGGCTGCGGCATTATCACCGTCAATATTACCAAAATTGCCCTGCCCATCAACTAATGGGTAACGAACAGCAAAATCCTGAGCTAAGCGTACTAATGCATCATAAATAGACGCATCACCATGAGGATGAAATTTACCCATCACATCACCCACAATCCGCGCACATTTAGCATAAGACTGTCCAGGATTAAGCTTTAACAAACGCATCGCATGGATAATACGCCGATGTACTGGTTTTAATCCATCTCGTACATCAGGTAATGCACGGTGTGTAATGGTAGAAAGCGCATAGGCCAAATAGCGTTCCTGCAAAGCAGAACACAATTCTACTGGCTCAATACATTCTTTATCAAAAGGCTGACTCATTTTAACTGACATAATACGTGAATAGAAATTTCCAAAATAAAAAATAAGTATGCCATAAGGCCTATTAAGTGCAAAATTTTTAGTACCTGAACATTTTACAAAAACTATATTATGTAAATAACCATTGTGAGTAAAAAATAATGAGGAAATAGATTAATACTGAAAATTTAGAAAAGAATATTTACTATTTATTTTATCAGCCGATAGGAGAAAGTGGAAATATTACCCCATAAAGCTCATTTTTAGCATTTTAAAATACAACCTTTAATAAATTTAGCATCAAAATAACAACTAATTTTATCAATCATTTTTGGCAGTACGAACAATTCGAATTCCTAAATCAGACAACTGTAGGGCAGAAACTTCAGATGGAGCACTCATCAAAAGGTCAAGCGCTTGTTGATTCATAGGAAATAAAGAAATTTCACGTAAATTTTTCACACCTTGCAAAAGCATTACGATACGATCAATACCAGCAGCCATACCACCATGAGGTGGAGCGCCATAATGAAATGCACGATAAAGACCACCAAAACGTTCTTCGACTACCTCTTCAGAAAGACCTGCAAGCTTAAAAATCTTCAACATCATTTCTGGTGAATGATTACGAATTCCACCTGATGCAATCTCATAACCATTGCAAACAAGATCATACTGAAAAGCTTTGATAGTGAGAGGATCTTGACAATCAATAGCCTCTTTTCCACCTTGAGGCATTGAAAAAGGATTATGTGCAAAATCAAGCTTTTTCTCATCCTCATTCCATTCAAAAAATGGGAAATCAACAATCCATGCTAAAGAAAAACATTTATGATCGATAAGATCTAACTCCTCTCCTACTCGTGTACGCGCAGCACCAGCGAAAGACGCAAATTTTTTCGGATTTCCTGCAACAAAAAAGCAAGCATCACCACTTTCAAGCCCAAGTTGCGCACGAATAGCTTCAGTCCTCTGCTCACCAATATTTTTAGCGATAGGACCAGCTCCCTCAAAGACTCCGTTTTCTTGACGCCAAAAAATATAGCCAAGACCGGGCTGCCCCTCACCTTGTGCCCATGCATTCATACGATCACAAAAAGAACGGCTTCCCCCTGTTTTAGCTGGAATAGCCCATACCTGCGCATGTTTATCATTCGCTAAAATCTGAGCAAAAACCTTAAAACCAGAATCATAAAAATGTTGAGAAACACTTTCCATAATAATTGGATTGCGTAAATCAGGTTTATCTGAACCATATTTCTGGATCGCTTCATCGTATGAAATACGAGGGAAACTTTGTGTAACACACTTTCCATCGGCAAACTCTTCAAAAACAGAACGTATAATAGGCTCCATCGTTGCAAGAACATCTTCTTGCTCAACAAAACTCATTTCAACATCTAATTGATAAAACTCACCTGGCAAACGATCTGCACGTGGATCTTCATCTCTAAAACATGGAGCTATTTGAAAATAACGATCAAAACCAGAAACCATTAATAACTGTTTATACTGCTGAGGCGCTTGAGGCAGTGCATAAAATTTTCCTTGATGTATACGACTTGGAACCAAAAAATCGCGTGCCCCTTCTGGGGACGATGCCGTTAAAAGTGGCGTCGTAAATTCTGTAAAGGCACAATTTTGCATGTGCTTTCTTATGGAAGCAATAATTTCAGTGCGACGCATTATATTCTTGTGCATAGTTGTTCGACGCAAATCAAGAAAACGATATTTCAATCGAATATCTTCTGGGTAATCAGGTTCGCCAAAAACCGGTAGAGGAAGTTCATCAGATTTTGAAAGAATTTCCACCTCACTTGCAAAAACTTCAACCTCACCCGTTGGCAAAGTGGCATTAATAACCTCATCAGCACGTGCACGCACTTCCCCATCCACACGAATAACTGATTCAGCACGCACCTTCTCAACAGTTTTAAAAGCAGGTGAATGAGGATCAACAACAATCTGTGTGATTCCAAAATGATCTCGTAAATCAATAAAAAGAATTCCGCCATGGTCACGAACACGATAAACCCACCCTGAAAGACGGACTTGTATTCCTACATCGCATTTACGAAGCGCGGCGCAATTATGACTGCGATAACGGTGCATAGTTTTCTGCCTTTAAATTTTAAATTGTTTCATACGCGTTACAAACGATTTTTGGCAGCTACTTGTCAAGACACCCCCAAAAAAACCTAGAAAAAAACACAATAAAAGACAATTTTAACCTACTTATGCTATAATAGGGTGATGAAAGTTATTACACAGACAACAGAACTTGAAATTGCAATTGCCGCTTTGAGTAATTCTGATTTTGTAACCGTAGATACTGAATTTATCCGCGAAACAACCTTTTGGCCTCAACTGTGCCTGATTCAGCTTGCATCTCCAAATGTTACAATGCTTATTGACCCAATGGTACCGGATATTGATCTACAATCATTTTTTGACCTGATGGTAGATGAAAAAATTGTTAAAGTTTTTCACGCTGCACGCCAAGATATAGAAACTATTTATCATCTCGGGGGAATCATCCCCTACCCTCTATTTGATACACAAATAGCAGGATCAATTTGTGGATTTGGTGATTCTATCTCCTATGATCAAATTGTACAACGCTGCACTGGACATCATCTTGATAAATCATCTCGCTTTACAGACTGGAGCCACCGCCCCCTCTCTGAAAAACAATTGCTCTATGCACTTGCTGACGTAACTTATTTAAGAGACGTTTATCTTTCATTGAAAAAGAAATTAGAAAAAAACAAACGAACCCATTGGATGGATGATGAACTTGAGATTCTTTTAACACCAACAACTTACGATATACCAGAAGAAGACGCATGGAAAAAAGTAAAAGGGAAAGTTAAAGCCCCTCGTGAACTGGCTGTGTTACAAAAAGTCGCTGCTTGGCGTGAACGTGAAGCACGCAAGCATAATGTTCCACGTCGTCATATCATGAAAGACGAATGCCTTATTGAACTTGCAATTCAACAACCAAAAGATGAACTTGAACTAAAACGTTTACGCAGCCTAAAAAAAAGCGGGTATCATCCATCAATAACACAAGCATTAATCAAAGCTATCCACGAAAGTTTTGAAGTCGATATTGCTTCTTTACCTGACCTTCCCAAGCATAATCCTATTCATGATAAAACAGCTGCTGCAATTGATCTGCTTAAAGTATTATTAAAACTTGTTGCAAATGAAAATGACATTGCTCCTAAGATTATCGCAACTTCCAATGATTTAGAAAAAATCGCTCATGGTGGTATAATGGAAGATATCCCTGCTATGAATGGTTGGCGTTATGAAATATTTGGTCAAAAAGCAGAACAAATGCTAAAAGGCCAGCTAGCATTTTATTTTCACAATGGAGAAATAACAATTAAGCAGCTTTAACTTACAAAAGATATTTCTATAGAGAGATACACATTAAATATACAATAAATCTGAATGTGTTGTTATTTCAGAAAATAATAGACTTTTAATTCATCTATAAAAGAATCATGAAATTTCAAACGTCAGAGGTAATTTTGTTATCTTTGATAATTGTTTCAATCGTCCCAAAGGCCGTTCACCTATTAAATCAGCATGACACATTGGAATATGTAATACAACGTGATCTTGTTTTTTCTGCCATGATAGATCAGGTAAAATCCCTGTAGTAAAAGCACTAAAAAGATTTGCAATACGCATAACCCCCCAAGGATACGTGCCTTTTCAACCATATCACGAGTTGCTAATTTAAGAACATCTGGAATTTCTTTATCGGCAAATAACCCCGCATTACGAAAAAAAATAGCTAATGCAGCATAAATGCGCCCCTCATGAGAAATCCCTGGGTAGGATCCTAACGCTATTTGATTAGCTGCCTCATTACCTCGATAATCTGGATGTATACGCCAACCAATATCAGAAAGAAGGCAAGAAGCTTTACGATAACGATATTCATCTTCAGTTTCTAAAATTCCAAAAGCTTCAAATGCATTTGTCGTAAAATCAATGAGTTCATCTGCCTGCTTTGGTGAGCGTGCTCGTAAAATAGCCATCTCTTGACAGGCTGCAATTAAAGGATCAGAAATGCGAACTTCTTGCAATAATTGTGAATAGAGAAAACCTTCACGAACCCCAGCCCCAGAAAAAACTATTTTTTTAAAACCCATATATTGAATAAGTTCAATAAGGACGACTGCTCCATAAGCTAAAAGTTGACGACGATTCTTTGAAATAGCTGAAATACCTTTCAAATTATCAATATTATCACTAGCTACAAGGTGCAGAAAATCCTTCATCTCAAGTGCATCAACTTCATAACCGTGTACAACAGGTAACAAGTAATGTTTAGCGGCCATATGAAGTTTTGCCAGATTACGCCACGTACCTCCTACTGCATAAAAATAATGTGGTGTACTTTTATGCATAAAAGAAGCTTCATAAAGTTTCTCATGAGCAATCTTTGCTGCTGCTGCAATATTGTTATTAGACATATATTGCAACCGCAAACTACCCAATGGTAGCGTTATCCCTTCACCTAAGTTAGAATCATAGATATTAATAAGCTCAAGACTTCCACCACCAAGATCACCAGAAACACCATTTGGCCGATAAAAGGTGGAAATAACTCCATAAGCTGAATAAACTGCCTCTTCATTTCCTGAAAGAACGCATATCCTGTTGTGTAAGATTTTTTCAGCATCCTGAATAAAAGCTACCCCATTTTTTGCTTCCCGCACTGCTGCTGTTGCTAAAGCATGAATTTCATCTACACCAATCTGTTGGCAAAGTGCACGAAATCGTTTCAATGTGTGCAATACCATTTCTGTTGATTTTTTTTCTAAAAAGCCAGTTTTTGCAACACCTTGACCAAGACCACAAAGAATTTTTTCATTAAATAAAACCGTCGGCGAGCGTACAAGACCTTCATAGACAACAAGTCGAACAGAATTTGAACCAATATCGACCACAGCAATGGGTTTACACCCTTTTAGTCGACCTTGAGCATTTGTATATGTCATTGATATTTCAGTCTTTATCTGTCTTTTTTTTCTGCCGACGCAACGCCATTAAACGTAAAGCAGAAGATTTAAAAGATTTGCCCCCCTCAGAAAGACTTGCATTGGTCATAAAATACTCCTGCGCATTAAATAGTTTTTCACCTTTTAACGGTGTTATACGTTTTGATGTTCCATCGCTCAATATATCAAAGCTTTGTTGGTTATCAATAATATTAGCCAACATAATTTGTGAAAGAATTTGTCGACGAACTGCCTTGTTAAAAACCGGAACCAACACTTCAATACGATGATCAAGATTACGTGTCATCATATCGGCTGAACCAAAATAAACTATGGTATTTTCACTCGGCAAATCTTCACCATTACCGAAACAAAAAATACGGCTATGTTCAAGAAACCGCCCTATTATTGATTTTACACGAATATTATTCGAAATGCCTGGAATACCAGGTCTTAAACAACATATACTACGAACAATCAAATCAATCTGTACACCAGCTTGACTAGCGCGATATAAAGCATCAATAATTTTAGGATCAACCAATGAATTTACTTTCATCCAAATAGTAGCAGGTTGCCCCTGTTGCGCATTGACAGTTTCCTCTTCGATATGTTCAAGAATACGATTGCGCAATGTTAATGGAGAAAAAGCAATTTTCCTTGCTTCTTTTGGTTGTTTATATTGAGTAATATAATCAAAAAGTAATGCAATATCATGACCAATGCCATCATCAGTGGTAAAAAAAGAAAGATCAGTATAAATTTTAGCAGTAATTGGATGATAATTGCCTGTGCCAAGATGCACATAAAAGCGAAGACGATTCTCTTCGCGCCTCATTATTAAAGACATTTTAGCATGTGTTTTGAGTTCAATAAAACCAAAAACAACTTTAACACCCGCATGTTCAAGATCACGTGCCCAGCGAATATTCGCCTCTTCATCAAAACGCGCTTTAAGTTCTACCAAAGCGGTTACTGATTTACCTTGTTTGGCAGCATCAATCAAAGCACCAATAATCGGGCTATCCTTCGACGTGCGATAAAGAGTTTGCTTGATCTCAACAACATCAGGGTCTTGAGCAGCTTGACGTAAAAAATGCACAACAAAACTAAATGATTCATAAGGATGGTGAATAATAATATCACTTTCACGAATAGCTGTAAAACAATCACCATTATGTTTGCGAACACGTTCAGGAAAGTGAGGATTATAAGGAACAAATTTCAAATCATCACGTGGGATAGAAGCAATTTCTGATATCATATCAAGTGCCAACAATCCATTTAAAGTACTGATACAATTATCAGAAACTGAAAGTTCACTTGTTATAAATTGACGTAAATCTTCAGGTATTTTAACATCAAATTCAATTCGAATGATTTGCCCACGACGACGCCTTTTAAGTGCAGTTTCAAAAAGGTGGACAAGATCTTCAGCCTCTTCTTCCACCTCTATATCACTATCACGGATAATTCTAAATATACCTTTTCCTTTAACTTCATAATCAGGAAATAAATGGCTAACAAAAAGGCTAATAACATCTTCAAACGCGATAAAACGAAAACTATTCTTCTCTTGAGGAAGTAAAATAAAACGTTTCAAATCAGCTGGCATACACAATAATGCCGTCACAGGGTGTTGATCAACATGGTGCAACAATTGGAATACAATAGAGAGCCCTAAATTAGGAATAAATGGAAAAGAGCGAGCAGAATCAATAAATGAAGGCGTTAAAATAGGAAGAATCGTGTTTAAAAAATGCTTTTCAAGCCATAATTTTTCAATTTTTGAAAGGCTATCAGAGTGAATAATTTCAATATTATTCTGTTTTAATTCATGACGTAAAACACAAAATTTCTGTTGCTGATTAGTTTGCAGATACGAAATCTCAGTTAATATAAAATCAAGTTGCTCCTGTGGGGTTCGTCCATCTGCACTGCATTCTACAATCCCTGCACAAATTTGACCAACAAGGCCAGCAACACGGACCATAAAAAACTCATCAAGATTAGTTGCTGAAATTGCAAGAAAACGTAGGCGCTCTAATAAAGGATGCTTCGGATTAGCAGCCTCCATTACCACACGATTATTAAATTCTAGCCACGAAAATTCTCGATTAATAAATCGTGCTGGATCTTGCATCGTTATATTTTGAGTAGCAATCTGATCCGTTATTGTCTGTTTCATATCCCTCAGATAATCTGTCTTTACATTAATTAAAAATAATTGGAAGAATTTTTATTTGCAAATTGTCTTAAAAAGCATTTTGCATTATAGTGTATTCAATTACAAACTAATAAAGTTAACGTGTGATTTAAAATATTTGATCTCAATCATGTCTTATCAGACAATTTAGCTGGAGGCTTTTACACAATGTCTGACCACAATATTCTCCATTTCCAAAATGACCGTGGATATAAAATAATTGAAATTGGTGTAAAAGAATTCATGTGTGTAGGTGCTACAGAACCATTCGACCATCCTCATATTTTTATCGATATGGGAGCAGATGATGAAAAAATTTGCCCCTATTGCTCAACGCTTTATCGCTATAATCATTCATTGTCATTCAATCAAACAAATCCAACAGGGTGCATATATCATATAGATAACCCGCTATAACTTCTAATATAATATACAATGGCTATCATTGATCAACCGCCAATCATTATCGGGGCGGGAATTGCTGGTTTAAGCTCTGCTTTAGCACTTGCCCAAAAGGGAATTGCAAGTACTCTTATTGAAAAATGTAAACAACTCGATAGTGTAGGTGCTGGCATTCAGCTTACTCCAAATGCAACGCGCATTCTTGCCCACTGGGGGGTTTTAAAAAAATTAATTGAATTAGGCCTTGAACCACATTTTCTTGAGCTAAAAGACGGTATATCGTTAAAAACGCATTTCCATGTTGATCTTATCAATTTATCTGAAAAACGTTGGAAAGCCCCTTATATCACGATTCATCGAGCTGATTTGCAGAAAGTTTTATATAATGCTGTTCTTAAAAACCCTCTTATCACATGTAAACTAGGTGAAAATATCGTATCATCTACTCACACTACAACCCACAGCATTAATATAGAAACTATAAAAACAGAAGAATCAACTAAAATACAACAACATCAATTTTATTCTACATCACTTCTTATCGGGTGCGATGGTGTTTGGTCTAAGTTACGCCAACTTGCCCCTTTCCATGAAAAAGCAGATTTTAGTGGCTTAATTGCTTGGCGTGCAACAGCGACATTTGAAAATCTTCCCCCAAATTTTCGTTCTTTATTGCAAAATATAAAGACAATTACTGCCTGGATGGGACCTAAGAATCATCTTGTTGTCTATCCCATTCAATCTGCAAAAATTTTTAACTTTGTAGCTATCACTCATGGAGACAATGCACAAAAAGAATGGAATCAAAAGGGAGATAAAGAAAAACTCAAAGCTCTCTTTAGTAATTGGAATCCCAAAATCCTCGAACTCTTTGATCATATTGACACTTGGAATTATTGGCCACTATTTCAAATGAATCATGATCGTTTTGTAGGTTTAAAACAGCAAGTATTTGTTGGTGACTGTGCGCATGCAGCCTTGCCTTTTGCAGCACAAGGTGCTGCTATGGCGATAGAAGATGCAGCCACATTAGCAGAAGTGCTTTCAATTAGTGACCTTTCACTCATTGAGGCTATTTCACTTTATGAAAAAATACGCAAACCTCGCGTTACAGCCATAAAAAAACGTGGAGATTTTAATAAACTAGTTTACCATGCAACCGGTCCTTTAGCAGTTGCACGTAACTTTATAATGAAAATTCGTTCATCAGAAAACATTATATCTAGCCTAGATTGGCTTTACAGTTATGACGCCATGAATCTGGCAAAAAATAATATTTAAAAACGGTATAGTAAAAAACTACAAAATCTACACTCTAAATAACAGGTCACTTCACTGTTGATTTAACTCAACTCTACATCAATCACACCATGAATTGCTTTTATAGCATTTGCTACCTGTAAATTTACCTTGTATCGCTTTGAAAGCATAACTTCAACTTCCCGTACCCCATTTTCTTGAATCAGAATAAATGCCACCTCTCCATTGCCACCGGGCTTTAAATACTGCTCAATTTGTGGAAGAATGTCTGCTGTTTTTATAAAAAGGCGCATTGTTTTACAATCCCGTATTGATTCTTTTTCTAAGGACTGAATAGTTTCAATACGTAAACCAATTCCTTCAGAGCGATCTTCTGCAATTACTGTAACAATAAAAGATTTTCCCGGTTCTAACATATCCTCGTAAATAGAAAGCCCTTCAGAAAATATAACTGCCTCATAGTGCCCACTTGTATCAGAAAACTGAATAACCCCCATTTTTTTACCAGATTTTGTTTTGCGAATTTGCTTTGCCACAATGGTTCCAGCAAGCCGAGCAGCAGTCGCCCCTTTTTTTACTGCATCAGAAAAATCACTCCAAATTTGAACGCGTTTTTTTGTAAGAATAGTTTGGTATTCATCCAAAGGATGAGCAGAAAAATAAAAACCTATTACCTGAAATTCGTGATGAAGTTTTTCAGCCAAAGACCACGGAGATGCTTGCGATAAAATCAAAGGCTCTTTCGGCCCACCCATCATTCCAAATATATCAGTCTGCCCACTAGAATTATTATCAATAATACGAATAGCGCGTGCATTAAGAGTTCCAAGACTTGCCAGTAAAACCTCACGTGCAACTTGAAAACAATCAAGAGCACCTGCATAAATCAAACTTTCCATCGCACGTTTATTAACAATACGAGGATCAATACGCTCACAAAAATCTTCCAGATCTTTAAAAGGCTTATCTCCCCGGCAAGCGACAATATGGTCAACTACTAAATCCCCAATACCTTTAATCGCAGCAAGGGAATAATAAATACACTTTTCTCCTATTTCAAAAACACGACACGATGTTTGCACACAAGGTGCAATAACTTCAATTCCCAGCCTTAATGCCTCACGTCGAAAATCATTCAACTTATCCGTATTTGTCATGTCACATGTCATGGAGGCAGCTAAAAATTCAACTGGGTGGTGTGCTTTCATATAAGCTGTTTGATATGAAACAATTGCATAAGCAGCAGCATGCGATTTATTAAAACCATAATCTGCAAATTTTGCTAAAAGGTCGAAAATAATATCAGCTTGATCTTTATCAATACCACCATCAACAGCACCCCTTACAAAACGTGTACGCTGTTTTTGCATTTCCTTATGGATCTTTTTACCCATAGCGCGGCGTAATAAATCTGCTTCTCCAAGAGAATAACCAGAAAGTACCTGTGCAATTTGCATAACCTGTTCTTGATAAACAATAACACCTTGTGTCTCTTTAACCAGATGATCTATTTTAGGATGAATAGAAGTAATTTCCTCTTTCCCATGTTTGCGTGCATTATATGTTGGAATATTTTCCATTGGACCAGGACGATAAAGTGCCACAAGTGCAATAATATCCTCAATGCGGTCCGGCTTCATCCCAATAAGCGCCTTACGCATACCAGAACTTTCAACTTGAAATACACCAACTGTTTCACCACGCGCTAACATAGTATAAGTCGTTTCATCATTAAGAGAAATATGCGACAAATCTACCTTTACACCTTTTCGTGCAACAAAATCCGTGGCCATTTTTAAAACAGTCAGCGTTTTCAAACCAAGAAAATCAAATTTTACCAAACCAGCTTGCTCAACGCATTTCATGTTAAATTGGGTAACTGGCATATCAGAACGTGGATCGCGATACATTGGTACAAGCTCTGACAATGGCCGATCGCCGATAACAATTCCTGCAGCGTGGGTTGATGCGTGGCGGTAAAGCCCCTCAAGCTGAAGTGCTATATCCAACATGCGCCCAATAACAGGATTCTTTTTCTTTTCTTCCTTAAATTTAGGTTCATCTCGAATAGCCACTGCCAACTCAATATTACTGCCAGGCATAGAAGGAACTAATTTGGTAAGATAATCAACCTGACGATAAGGTACTTCCAAAACACGTCCGACATCACGTAACACCGCACGTGCCTGTAATTTACCAAATGTAATAATTTGAGCTACTTGATCACGACCATATTTTTCTTGAACATATTGAATAACTTCTTCCCGCCGATCTTGACAAAAATCGATATCAAAATCTGGCATAGAAATACGATCTGGATTGAGAAAACGCTCAAACAAGAGAGAAAAGCGCAAAGGATCAACATCAGTGATAGTCAAAGCATAAGCAACAAGTGAACCAGCGCCAGAACCACGCCCTGGGCCGACAGGAATACCATGGCCTTTTGCCCATTTTATAAAATCCGAAACAATAAGAAAATAGCCAGGAAATTGCATACGTGTGATAACTGAAATTTCATAATCCAGTCGTTGTTCATAATCTTCAACTGTATAACCTTCGGCCAAACCAATTGTTTCAAGGCGCATTTTTAAACCAACTTTAGCCTGATTTAATAATTCCTTAGCTTCATCTTCTAAAGCAGAATCTGGATCTACAGAGCGTTCTGTAAAACGGGGTAAAATAGGTTTTCGAGTTGGTACAAAAGTATGACAACGTAACGCAATTTCAACGCTATTTTCTAAAGCTTCTGGAAGATCAGAAAATAATGAAACCATTTCATCTTGTGATTTTAAATAATGATCTGGCGTCACACGCCTGCGATTTGGATTAGAAACAATCTGCCCCTCTGCCACGGCCATCAATGCATCATGAGCCTCGTACCCTTCTTTATTCAGAAAAAAAGCTTCATTGGTTGCAACAAGAGGAATTTCATGCTCATAAGCTAATTCAACAAGTGCGGCTTCAACTTTCCGATCGTAAGAACTATGTCGTTGTAATTCAACATAAAGACGATCACCAAAAATTTGCTTCAAATAAGTTAAATGCTCAACAGCTCGCTCTTTTTTATTTTCTACTAAAGCCAAATTAATGGGGCCATTCCACCCCCCAGTTAAAGCAATAATTCCTTCATTTTGTGATAACAGCCAATCAGCCTTAATATGAGGAGGATCCGTATCACGTTTATCAAGATAAGCGCGACTAACAAGGCTAATCAAATGAGCATAGCCTGCTTCGCTAGCAGCAAACAGAACAATAGAAGCAAAATCAGAAGGGTTGCGTGGTTTGATTAAACGTGGATCACAATTTTCATGTTCAAAATCAATCGCAAGCTGACAACCAATAATAGGTTGCACACCATCTGTAAAACAATACTGAGAAAACTCTAAAGCACCAAACAAATTATTCGTATCTGTAATAGCTATTGCTGGTGCATGATCAGAAATTGCATGCTGAATAATTTGCCTGATTTTCAAAGCCCCTTCAAGAAGGGAATAAGCTGAATGAACCCTCAAATGAATAAAGCGAGGAAGAGAATTTTTACTGTTTAGTATTTTGCTTTTTTTTGCTGGCATTTTCACAATTTCCCATCACAACATAAATGCCAAATTGCAACTATTATTTGTTTCATAATAAAAAGTACTCTAGTTCCCCCTATATTCAATCTATAATTTTAGCATTATCGTATATATGGAAAGTACTCCAATTCTCTTCATATCATATATAATATTACTGATATTAGCTACCCTTCTTGCACTGTTCTTACCACATTTGTTAATTTAATTTTTTATTCTTGTTATCCAAGGCTTAAAATTTAAAATAATGCAATTTATTCTCATAAACTGAGTAATTTATCCCCAAAAAGCTCCTCTAAAGTACTAGAAAAAATGAAAAGAGCAGGCTAAATTTCCTTATGTATTCAAACCTCTTTAATCTGTTTTCAACCTCTATCCGCACTCTTCCAGGAGTGAACCAAAAAGTATATCCCTTACTGGCTAAAGTTTTAAACACCAATCTCTCACAACATGAACCGACTATAATTGACCTGCTTCAACTGATGCCTCATTCCGTTATAGACCGAAGAATGCGGCCCGATATAGCTTTTGCACCAGAAGGAAAAATCGTTACTCTTGAAATCATCATTGATCAACACCGACCACCACTAAATAGTAACAACCGATCACCTTATCGTGTCATTGGTTATGATAAAACAGGAAGCATAAATTTAGTGTTTTTTCACGCTCAACGTTCTTGGCTAGAAAGACAGCTCCCTGAAGGAAAAAAAGTAATTGTATCAGGTAAAGTGGAACGATTTAACGGGCAGCTTTCAATAGTTCACCCTGATCATATAGCCCCTAGTGAACAATTAAACCAGATGCCACTAATTGAACCTATCTATCCTTCTACCGCTGGGCTATCAGCAAGAGCACTAAAACGCGCAATGCAAGGTGCTCTTGAGCGTATTCCTCTTTTGCCAGAATGGATAGAGAAAAATCTTAAAAAACAGCAACAATTTCCTTCTTTTTCTGATGCTTTGCATTGTATTCATGCACCGATAGACCCTAATGATTTGGCTTTAAAAAGTGCAGCACGTCAACGCCTTGCCTATGATGAACTCCTTGCTGGTCAATTAGCTCTTGGTCTTGTACGTTTAAAAACAAAATCTCTTTCAGGTGCTTCTCGCCCACCAACAGGTGTCTATACAGAAAAACTGCTTGAATCTTTACCTTTTCAACTGACAAATGCACAAAAACAAGCAATACAAGATATTGCAAGTGATTTAGCTTCACCTGAACCTATGTTAAGACTCCTCCAAGGTGATGTAGGAACAGGAAAAACCGTAGTTGCACTAATGGCAATGGCACAAATTGCTGAAAATTCAGGTCAGTCAGCTCTAATGGCACCCACAGAAGTGCTTGCACGACAACATTTTACTATGATTGCTCCTCTTGCTGAAAAAATTGGTTTAAAAACAGTTCTTTTAACTGGACGAGAAAAAGGGAAATCACGCGTAAATATTCTTAACGATATATTGTCAGGGAAAATCTCTATTATCATCGGCACCCACGCCTTGATACAAAAGAATGTTACTTATAATAACCTTGCTTTAACCATTATTGATGAGCAGCACCGTTTTGGTGTAAATCAACGTCTTGCCCTTACAGCAAAAGGTCATAAACCTGACATATTAGTGATGACAGCCACCCCTATTCCACGCACACTGGTGTTAACAGCCTTTGGTGACATGGATGTATCAAAAATTACAGAAAAACCAATTGGACGAAAACCAATCACTACAGCAACTCTCCCTTTAGAGCGGATTGATGAACTTATAGAGCGAATTGCAGTTGCGTTAGAAAAAGGAGAAAAACTTTATTGGATCTGTCCCTTGGTAGAAGAATCAGAAAACTTTCAACTTACTTCGATTGAAAACCGTTTTGCCATTCTCCATAAACGATTTGGTGCATGTGTTGGTATGATACATGGAAAAATGTCTACCACTAAAAAAAATGCAGCAATAGCGTCTTTTAAATCTGGAGAAACATGTATTTTAGTTGCAACTACAGTTATTGAAGTGGGAGTAGATATTCCTGATGCCTCAATTATTATAATCGAACATGCAGAGCATTTTGGTCTTTCACAATTACACCAATTGCGTGGACGCGTTGGACGAGGAGAAAAAAAATCTTCTTGTATTTTACTATATAAAGCTCCCCTTACAAAAACAGCTGCAATGCGTCTTAATATCATACGTAACACAGAAGATGGTTTTAAAATTGCTGAAGAAGACTTGCGTTTGCGAGGAGAAGGTGAGCTTTTAGGAACACGACAATCTGGTATGCCTGAGTTCCACATAGCAAACCTTACAGCGCACCATAAACTTTTGTTAATGGCAAGAAAGGATGCATGTTTATTCTTGCAACACGATTCTGATCTTTCCTCAGAACGGGGACAAGCTTTACGCTTACTTCTCTACCTTTTTAGACATGATGATGCCATTCAGCTTTTACGTTCAGGCTAATTTTTTAAAAGCGTATTTACGAACAAAATTATCCAAAATTCTATTGCTAAAAAAAGTTTTAATCACCCTAACAAGAATGCTTTGCAAAAAAACTGTATATGAACCAAATGAATATCTGAGTTTAAAAACTTCTATTTTATATAAGTTATTAGAAAACAAATATATTATTTTCCTCACATCTCTTAAAAAAAACTATCCTATTCTTCCTTATTAACTCAAACAGTAAATTGATAAATATTGTTTTTACAGTAAAAAAGACTTCAATTAGACAAGAAAATGCTTTCTTTAATAATAAATGCCAATCCTTAATTTATTACATATTAATTTCTAGCTTTAATTATTTTCTACACCTCCCAAAGATATAAAACTATTTTTTATTCGACTGTTACCGATTTTGCCAAATTACGAGGTTGATCAACGTCTGTTCCCAATAAAACAGCTGTGTGATAAGCGATTAACTGAATAGGTAAAGTATAAATAATAGGTGCAATAAATTCTGGAATCTCTGGTAAAATAATAGTCGATGAAGAACTAAAACGTGTAGCCTCCATTCCTCTTTTATCCGTTATCAAAATAATACGGCCATTGCGGGCTGCCACTTCTTGCATATTAGAAAAAGTTTTTTCAAACCATTTATCATAAGGTGCAATAACAATAACTGGTATTGTTTTATCAACCAATGCAATCGGTCCATGCTTCAATTCACCCGCTGCATAACCTTCAGCGTGAATATAAGAAAGCTCTTTTAGTTTGAGTGCTCCCTCCAAAGCAATCGGATAAGAAGTACCACGCCCAAGATAGAGAACACCTTTTGCATTCACTAAATCACGACAAATGTGCTCAATTGTGTTATCAAGTTTTAAAACCTCATTTAAAATTCGTGGTATCTCTGCTAACTGTTGAACCAACCGCTGTTCTACCGTTTCTAAAAGGCGTCCACGTTGCTTAGCTGCACACAAAGCCATTGAAGCAAGTGTTGATAATTGACAGATAAAAGCTTTTGTTGAAGCAACACCAATTTCTGGACCAGCTAATGTTGGTAAAACAAAATCAGCTTCCCTTGCCATTGTTGATTGCTCAACATTTACAACTGTCGCTGTTTTTACACCGCAATCCCTACAGTAACGTAAAGATGCTAATGTATCTGCTGTTTCACCGGATTGAGAAACAAATACCGACAATGCATCAGTTGTCATAGGTGGTTCCCGATAACGAAATTCAGAAGCCACATCATTATCAACACTTAAAGCAGCAAGACTTTCAAACCAATAACGTGCAACTAAGGTTGAATAATAAGCAGTTCCACAACTTGCAAATAATAATCGGTTAACATTTTTCCAATCAATTGAATTTTTAAGTGGGCGAACTTTATAATTTCCAAGATCAAGATAACGCGCTAAATTATGAGAAATAACATCAGGTTGTTCAAATATTTCTTTGCGCATGAAATGACGATGACTACCTTTGGAGACAAACAAAGTGCCGTCACACAACGTTGTAATGGGGCGCTCTGTCTGCTGATCGTCTGCATTATAAATTGTTACCCCTTTACGTGTAAGAACAGCCAAATCCCCATCTTCCATATAGCTTATACGATTTGTAAATGAAGCTAAAGCAATTGCATCTGACCCTACAAAAAATTCATCCTTACCATAGCCAATCGCTAAAGGGGGGCCAGAACAAACAGCAATTATCAGATTATCTTCACCTTCAAAAATAAGAGCAATCGCAAAAGCACCCTTTAATTTTTTCCAACTTGTGTATGTTGCTTCCTTCGGAGAAAGACCACCTTTTAACGCACGAGTAATTAAATGAGCAATAACTTCTGTATCAGTTTCCGTTTCAAAGATATAACCATCTTCGACGAGTTCTTTTCGCAATTCTACAAAATTTTCAATAATACCATTGTGCACAATTGCAAGCCGATCAGTCATATGGGGATGAGCATTGCGTTCTACGGGGACGCCGTGTGTAGCCCAACGTGTATGGCCAATTCCCAAATTACCTTTTAAAGGTGTGTTTTTTAGTTTTTCTTCTAAATGAGCCAGCTTACCTTCGGCTCGAATACGATGAAGGTGCCCATTAAATACTGTTGCTAAACCAGATGAATCATAACCCCTGTATTCAAGACGTCTCAAACCATCAACCAGATAGGATGCAACAGGTTTATTTCCAACAATTCCGATAATTCCGCACATTAGAAAGCTCCAATCTACATCCCTTAAGTTTATAACAGTCCCATAAACAATTAGACTAACCCCATTCAAAATTTTAAGCGACCATATGAAATAGAATATGCTATGATCATAAAAAAGGATAAATTTTTATTATAATTGCTTAAGCCACCATAAAACAAAAAAAAGAAATTGAAATATTTACTTTTTTCGTTTGTTTATTGATAAACGTGTACGCAATTTTGTTGCACGATTTTCTTTTATTACCTGCCGTGCACGCCCTAAAGCCAAACTGTTTATAGGAACATCTTCAGTGATAACACTTCCTGAAGCGATATAGGAATCTTTTCCTATAATCAATGGAGCAACAAGTGCTGAATTAGATCCAATAAAAACATTGTCATCAATCATAGTTTTATATTTATGAAAGCCATCATAATTACACGTAATCGTACCAGCTCCGATATTAGTATGTGAGCCAATTTCTGCATCACCAATATAACTCAAATGGTTAATTTTAGCAGCTTCCCCTACCTTTGCTTGTTTAATCTCACAAAAATTTCCTACCTTAACTGATCGTGCTAACTCTGTCCCAGGGCGTAAACGTGCATAAGGACCAATTTGTGTATCTGCACCAACAAAAGCCCCCTCTAAATAACTAAATGCGCGAATAACTGCACCAGATTGTACTTTAACCCCTGGTCCAAAATAAACATTTGGCTCAATCAGAACACCTGGTTCAATTTCTGTATCATAAGAAAAATAAACACTTTCTGGCTTCAATATTGTCACACCAGATAACATGAAATCACATGCTTTACGTTTCTGCCATAAAGTATCAACTTCAGAAAGTTCAAAACAGTTATTAACTCCTATAACATTATTAAAAGGTACTTCAATGACTCGAACATCTAGCCCTTCACATGATGCAATAGAAACAATATCTGTTAAATAATATTCTTGCTGCGCATTATTATTATTAATTTTATCCAAGAGAGAAAGCGCATGCTTTCCATTAATAGCCATTATTCCGCCATTACAAAAAGAATTCTTTTTCTCTTCATCACTTGCATCTTTTTCTTCTACAATAGCTATAAATTTACCATTTTTTCGATAAGGCGGCCATATCCCGTTGGATCAGGAGCATAAAAACCAGCCACAACAACATCTGCTCCCATAGCAAGAGGAGCGCGAATCCGTGTCAATGAAGTATGTTCGATCAAAGGAGTATCACCAAAGATAATTAGAACATCATCTATTCCTTTTTGTAAAGCTAGTCGAGCAGATAAAACAGCATGAGCAGTTCCTAAACGCTCCTTTTGTTCAAAAATCATGACATCTTTTACACATGATTGAACAACTTTAGTAACATCTTTTCCACCAGCGCCCACGACAACTGCTAATTGTGAAAAACCTGCCAATTCTACTTGTTTCACCACATGGCATATAAGCGGTAACCCTGCCACCTTATGAAGCACCTTGGGGAGAAACGACTTCATACGCGTTCCCTCCCCTGCCGCAAGAACAATAGAAAGACAACTTCTAACCATAAAACACACAAAAATTAACGAAAAAAGCTAAACCAACGAGAAATATCATGCCAACTGATAGCTTCGACATTGCTCAGTAAAGGATAATTTTCCAAAAGCCAAAATGAAAAGTTCTGAATATAACCCGTCAAAAATAAAATACCTGTAATAACCAGAAAAATACCAATAATTTTTTCAACTTTTCCTAAATGAACACGAAAAGCTCCCAAAAACTTCATAAAACTGCTTGAAAACAAAGCTGCCAATACGAAAGGCACTGCGAGACCTAACGAATAAAATCCTAAAAGGATAGCCCCCTCACCTACAGTTTCTTTTGTTCCTGCAAGCGTTATAATAGGCCCTAAGATTGGGCCAATACATGGTGTCCAACCAAATGCGAAAGCTAAACCTATAACATAAGCTCCCAAAGGCCCAGTAGGAATTTTACGGGTCTGAAAACGTGCCTCCCGAGATAACAAGTTAATTTTAAAAACATGCAAAAAATTTAAACCAAAAATGATGATAATAATTCCAGCAGCAATAGCAAACCAATCACGATAATAACCAATAAATTTGCCAATTGTACTTGCACTTGCCCCCAAAGCAACAAAAACAGTTGTAAACCCAAGCACAAAAGCAAAAACAGAAGATAAAAGTGCCAAGCGTACAGATGTGTTTCCATTCTCCTTTTCTGAACGAAAATCGTCAACACTAATACCAGCCATATAGCACAAATAAGGAGGAACTAACGGCAAAACACACGGTGATAAAAAAGATAACGCACCGGCAAAAAACACACTCAATATTGAAAATTCTAAAACCAAAATTTTATACCTATTCTCAATTATAGTTTATATTCACAAATGATAATCAATTCACCATTTCATCAAATTTCTGTATATTTTGTGTATCTGCTATAACATTTACATCTTCATCTCGACCAGAAACTACTGAAAAAACTTTTTGATAAATTTGATCTTTATTTTTAGCAATCGCAATATAATCACCTTCAGCCAATACAAGCGAAACATAAGCCCCAACCGCTTCATAAACAATATCACCAGACTCATTAGTAATCGACCAACTTGTATCTGCCAACGCCTCTCCTCCTTCTTGACGGACCAACTTTAATACAATCTGAGCTGCTTGATGTTGAAAGGTTACCTCAATAATTTTGCCCGCATCCACTTGGATATCCGAACGTGTTATGGCATTAACCGAACCATAATGAGAAACAACATGATAATGACCTGTTTTTAAGCGTACAATCGATTGAGGTTTCACATTCGACAAAATCACGCCCGTATCATCATTTTCCTCTGCATCTTTATAGATAGTAAAATATAATTCCTTTTCGTTAACCGTGCCATTAAGGAGTGTGCTGTTAAAAACAATACCACCAGCATTAAGATTAAAATTTTTGACGAACTCTTGTCCATTTTTTAAATTTATCTGATCTACCATACTTGCATGGCCAAATGAAACATGTACAAGATAACTGCCCTCTTCTAAATTAAAATGTGCAGTGCCACCCTCAAAAGTTGCGATCAATGGTAATTTATTATCAATTCCCAAGATAGGTGTATAAACACGCCATACTAATCCTTTTGTAATATTCTCGCTGTTACGAGTTAATCGAGCATTGAGTGTCAGTTTAGCCTGAGAATGCTCCTGTTCATGATTTTCAGAATGTGTAATGGAAGTTATTGATTGCTCTTGTTGATAGTTTTGAAGCTCTTTTTCTTCAGAAAATGCACTATCATTCCAAACCAACAAAACAGGTATTATAGCTAACCATAAAGTCTGACGTAATATTTTTGTAAATATGCTCATCTCTACATTGTTGACCAAAGCAACAATCTTTTCAAGAAGCAATGTCAGAGAATCATTATTCTAAATTGAAAAACTAACACCACAACCACATGATGAGGCAGCATTGGGATTATGTATTTGAAAAGATTGCTCCATGAGATTGTCAACAAAATCAACTTCTGCCCCTTTCATGAAAGGAAGAGAGAGTGAATCAATTAATATAACCGCTCCATCTTTTTTTATAACGAGATCATCTTCTCTACTTTCAGAAACTAAATCATATTTATATGAAAAACCCGAACACCCACCACCTTCAACAGAAATTCGTAACGCTATTTTATCGGGTTTACTCGAAAGTATCTGTGCAATCCGCTTAGCAGCAAAATCTGATATTTTTATACTCATTTTTACACACCCTTGCATTAAACCGTTGAGAAAGCGTATCCTAAACAGATAAAAGCTTGTTAATAACAAATTGATTTTAAATTTAAGGTGAGAATGGATAACTTGCAATGGATAATAATACCAATTTCAATTACCAATCTCGGGCAATATATAGCACAAATCCACAAAGAAGCCGTAGTAGATTATTTAATGAAGCTATAAGTACCATACGTACACCTTTTCAACGAGATAGGGACCGTATTATTCACTCTAACGCATTTCGACGTCTTAAACATAAAACCCAAGTGTTTATTGCCGACGAAAGTGATCATTATCGCACTCGCCTTACCCATTCGATCGAAGTTTCCCAAATCGCGCGTACATTAGCTCGTGCATTATATCTTGATGAAGATCTTGCCGAAGCCATCGCTCTTGTGCACGACTTTGGGCATACGCCTTTTGGGCATGCAGGGGAAGATGCTCTTAATGAAGCAATGGCACCTTATGGTGGTTTTGATCATAACGCACAAGCATTACGTATTGTTACAAAGCTTGAACATCGTTACGCAAACTTTGATGGATTAAATCTCACCTGGGAAACACTTGAAGGACTTGTGAAACATAATGGACCTCTTTTAGGCCCTCATTCTTCCAATAAAAATGTCCCTATTGATATTTTGCAATATAATGCACAACAAGATCTTGAACTTGACTGTTTTGCTGGATTAGAAGCGCAATGTGCTGCTATTGCCGATGACATTGCTTACAATGCTCATGATATTGATGATGGTTTACGCGCACATTTTTTAACAATTAATCAATTCGAAAATATTTCGTTAACCGCTTCATTATTACACAATATTGAACAAGAATACCCACAGCTTGACCAAACTCGGCGTGGCTATGAACTGGTACGCAGACAAATAACAGTCATGGTTGAGGATGTTATCGAACAATCACAAAAAAACTTAACACTCATAAAACCTGAAAGTGTAAACGACATTCATCAGGCAGGACAAACTATTGTTACCTTTTCTCCCACAATGGCCATTCAAGAAAAACAGTTAAAAGATTTCTTATTTCAAAATCTTTACTATCATGACCAAGTCCTCACACGTCGAAATGCAGCAAAACAGATTATACAAAAATTATTTGATTGTTATTATAAAAATCCAGAACTCATGCCTGAAAACTGGTGCAATAAAATAACTCATTTAACAAATCAGGAATTGGCACGTCTCATTGCTGATTTTTTATCAGGTATGACAGACCACTATGCATTGCGTGAATACCGCCGACTATTTGACCATACAGATGATTTCGTTTAATTAATTTCGAATACAATATGGAATTAGAATATGAATATCTTTAAAAGTTTCGAAAAAAAAATTAAAAAATTAATCGAATTATCTGATATAAAAGAAAAAAATAGAGAAACTTTAGATTTATCAAAAGTTACTGTTGACCCCCCACGAGATCCTTCGCACGGTCATCTATCAACCAATGCAGCTATGGTGCTTGCAAAATCTGTTGGACTTAACCCACGCATACTCGCAGAAAAAATCATAGAACTTCTAAAAAATGATCAGTCTATTGAATGCATTAATGTTGCTGGTCCTGGATTTATTAATATCAAACTAACAAGATCATTTTGGCAAGACGTATTAAAATCAATGATTGAAGCAGGTATAGCCTATGGTCGCAGCCAAATAGGACAGGGTAAACGAGTCAATGTTGAGTATGTCTCTGCAAATCCAACAGGTCCAATGCACGTTGGACATTGCAGAGGTGCCGTTATTGGAGATGTTCTTTCTAATTTGCTTCAATTTGTTGGCTACAATGTCACTAAAGAATATTACATTAATGATGCTGGTGGGCAAGTTGAAGTACTAGCGCATTCTGTTTTGTTGCGCTACCGCCAAGCACTTGGGCAAACAATCAATGAAATTCCAGAAGGGCTGTATCCTGGTGAGTATCTGATACCATTAGGGCAATCACTTGTTCAAGAATTTGGTGACCAATTACTTACTATAGATAAATCTGAAGCTTTATCTATAGTAAAAGAACGTGCAATTGACGCAATGATGGCTATGATTCGCGATGATTTATCTGCTTTGAACATTCAGCATGACGTTTTTTTTTCCGAACGAATGCTTTATGCTGATAATGCGCAAGCTATTCGCAATGCAATTAATGACCTCACTTTAAATGGTTATATCTATAAAGGTATACTCTCTCCACCAAAGGGGAAAATCTTAGAAGATTGGGAACCACATGAGCAAACCTTGTTCCGTTCAACTGATGTTGGCGATGATCAAGACCGTGTTTTAATTAAATCTAATGGTTCTTATACTTATTTTGCCGCTGACATTGCTTATTTTCGTGATAAATTTAATCGCCATTTTGACGAGATGATTTATATTCTAGGTGCAGATCACGCTGGATACGTAAAACGATTAGAAGCAGTAGCAAAAGCAATTTCTGGAGATAAAGCCAAACTGGCTGTTTTCTTATGCCAATTAGTAAAACTCTTTCGTAATGGTCAACCTGTACGTATGTCTAAAAGAGAGGGGTCGTTTGTTACCCTGCGCGACGTTGTAGAAGAAGTTGGTTGTGATCCAGTGCGTTTTATGATGCTTTATCGTAAATGTGAAGCACCTCTTGATTTTGACTTCACAAAAGTGACAGAACAATCAAAAGATAATCCTATTTTTTATGTGCAATATGCAAGTGCACGTTGTCACTCAGTTTTTCGTCAAGCACAAGAAAGCCTGCATATTGACAACCTTTCAAGCAATATAATGATTCCTTATCTTGACAAGTTAATAGACGATAGCGAAATATCGTTAATACGTAAACTTGCTGAATATCCACGTATTATTGAACAAGCTGTAATTCATAAAGAACCGCATCGACTAGCATTTTATCTTTATGATCTTGCTTCAAACTTTCACGGACATTGGAATAAAGGTAATGATAATCCTGATTTACGCTTTACAAAACTTGAAGATAAAGAATTGTCCTTGGCTAGATTAGGTTTGATCCAAGCTGTCATTAATATTTTATCATCAGGACTTCAAATTGTAGGAATAAAAGCATCAACAGAAATGCGTTGAAAAAGTCCTACAAAGCTATAAAATGGATTTTTTATTAAAAATGTTTTTTGTATACTTCTTTTATAAAGATGCATTTTTTTGATTGAAAGAAAAGATTTTATAATTCCAAATATAATAAATCTAAATTAACAAATTTACTGTATTCAAACACAGATCATCATGTGAGAAAACTTATGAGCGATAATAATCGCAAAAATTTGCAAGAAGAAAAACAAAATCATGAACAGCATGATTCTGTGGAAGAGTTTACGCAAATTTTTAATTCAAACACACAAAATAGAAATCAAAATTCTCATCATACTCATTCTTCGTTAGAATCTGATTATTCTATACCTCAAACTCCATTCCAAAATGATGATTTTGACCTTCCCTTTTTAGAAGACAATTTTGAAAATAATTCAGTGGGTGATTTGCCATTTGACGGTCAAGATGAGCAATGGAATTTACAATCAAACGTTAACAATCCAACTTCAACGGATACAGCTGCCCCTGCTCTTAATCGCTCAGAAAAAAATAGTTCTTTTTCTGAAGGAATGCATTCTTATTCTCCCCATAATGATGAAGAACAAATCTTAGAAGCACTTTCCCCATTACCCATTCAAAAGAATGAAGGGCTGCAAGATAAAACGGCACAAACTAATATTGATCCTTTTTTTGAAACAGATGATTTTAACGCAAATTTAGAAAATTTTTTTCTTGATGAGATAGACGAACAAAATAAAAATACAGTCACTAAAAAAGCATATGAAGAAACTGAAGCTTTTTTACAAACAAATGCACAACAGCCCACAACTAACAATACACAATCAAACTATGATGACAAGCAAAGTGCTTATCATACACCTGTAAATTCTCCTTATGAGATGCGGGCTAATCAACAGAATTTGGGTAATAATCATTATGATGGTGGATTCTTAAAACAAGAAGATGAAACTGCGAAAATTACAGAATATAAAGATGCGCAAACCCAATATTCCCAAAATAATATAAATACTACTGAAGATATTTCTCATCAAAACAGTATGAGTGAAATTTGGAATAATCAAAATAATTTAAGTGACACACAAGCCTCATCAGAACCTTTTAACACCCCACAAACAGAAAATTTTTTGTAGATGAGCATTCTCACAATAACAATCCTCCTCCAGAGGTTGATACTTATAAATTTGCAGACGAAATCGTAGAAAAAACTGAACCCATTATGGCTTCAAAAATTCTCTACGAAGCCCCCAAACATGATGTACCTGCTGATGGTCTTCAAAAAGAATTCTCTGAAGTATTCAATGTAGGAAATGTCTCTTCAGAAGATTTTTTACAGCAGCAACAAGATGACTTTTTCAATGAAATTTTTCATCATACTAAGCAAGATCCAGAAGAAAGTTCACCCCTAAACACCTTGCAACAGAGTGCTAACCATTCTTCTGTTGAAAACAAAGAACAATCTTTCCCTCCTCCTTCCAATAGTTCGCAACATAAATCTGCAGACGAAGTGCCCACCCATGTATTGGCAACTGCATATTCGAGAAATTTTATCAGAAAAAGTTTTATTAAAGGTATTATTCTTTTTGCTCTGATTGCAATTAGTATTTTTAGCTATTTTCGCTTTATATCACCAAGTGAAAATGAAAGCCCACTCATTATCCATGCTGATAACACACCTTTTAAAGTCAAGCCAGAAACAACTGAAACTGAAAATAACGTTACTCATGATTTAAAAATTTACAATCAAAAAAACAGTAAAGACGAAACACAAGAAAGTGCACAACAACCTCTTGTTGACAGTTCTGAAACGCCTGAAAATTTAACAGTATTAAATGAGAAGGCACCGGAAAATGAGGAAGCACCAGAAAATACCTCTTCTGCTTCTTCTCATGATGAACCTAATATTGAAGATGCAATTACAGAAGCTCTCGACCATACTGTACCAACACGAGAGGTTCAAACTGTTATTGTAAAAACAGATGGTACAATGGTACTTGCTCCAGCGCATCAGACAAATGAAAAACTAGCAGATCAGTCTACAGAACCCACTAATCAATCTGAAGCAATTAATCAATCTGTTGATCAACCTCAAGATGACTCTGTAGATTCCGTGCAATCATCCAATATCAACAATAATCAAGCAGAAGATGATACTGCAACAAATATTGACACAATTATCGCGGAAAGTGCTTCTATCCCTGATGATGGAAATTTCTTTACTCCTGATGAAAGTCCTTCTATTCCTAATACTGAAAAGAAAACTAAAGATTCATTCATACCAGTGCCTTTATCTGTAAAACCTAATCCAACTGCACAAACACACAGTGGTGATCGTTCAAATTTATCGGCACAAGTAACGACACAAAACTCAGAAAACTACTATGTACAACTTGCATCGCACCCAACGTCTGAATTAGCTGAAAATTCTTTGAGAAAATTAAAATCCAAATTCGGGTCTCTTATTGGTGAGCGTCCTTTCAATATTCAATCTACTTCTATACCAGAAAAAGGGACCTATTATCGTGTGCGTATTCAAACTCAAAATCGTAATGAAGCTATAAACCTCTGCGAAAACATCAAAATCTCTGGCGGAAATTGCTTTGTCACACGCTAAATAATATAGTAACAGCTAAAAAAACTGTTGCTATGTTTTACTTATTTTTTCTTAATTCAATTCTATAGCATTACCTTATAAAAACGCGTTCTTGTGATTTTGTAAAAAATTCAAAAGTAAAAACAAGCAAATAACAAACACAAAAATAGCCAAAAGCCTTTATTAAGTAAAATACGTGTTTTTATTTTTCGTTTGTTTTTACAGCTTCACATGTCTTTCACACATATGAATGAGTTTAATTAATCATCGTAAATTCTTCTCTTTATTTCCCCTGATTTTAAATCATTCAAATGATGTACATACATATAGTTATTCAGATTTTTATTTCAGAAGAACAATGAATATTTACAAAAGTTTTTTAGTCTCTCGACAAATTCTTAAAGTAAAACTCTGACAATATAGTCAAAAATATTTAAGAATAATCTCACATCTGCGATAAAAACATTGATACTAAGAAATTGCTAATCATAATGTTGTAATTGAAATGTCTTGTTATCTTCTCAGTAAAAATATATAAAAATAAAACATAATCTCAGAAGGTTTCATTTATGACTTCTTTTACATCATCTCTTCCATTTAAAATAGAAAAGCATCCGTCACCTTTATCGAATGAAAAACGAGAAGAAATTCTAAAAAATCCTGGTTTTGGTCAATTTTTTACAGATCATATGGGGATTATTCAATGGAATGAAGAAAAAGGTTGGCACAATGCCACTATTTCTCAGTACAAATCTCTAGAGATTAATCCTGCAAGTACCGTTTTGCACTATGCTCAAGCAATTTTTGAAGGTTTGAAAGCATACCGTGCAAAAGATGGACGTATTTTATTATTTCGTCCTGATGCTAACGCGCAACGTTTTGCAGAATCTGCCAAACGATTAGCTATGCCTGAACTACCAAAAGATATCTTTTTAGATGCTATTAATCAATTGGTGAAAATTGATCAAAAGTGGGTTTCTGACCGTCCAAATGCTAGCCTCTATTTACGCCCATTCATGTTTGGTAATGAAAGCTTCTTAAAAGTCCGTCCTTCCCGAGAATATATTTTTTGCATTATAGCATCTCCAGTTGAGTCATATTTCACAGGAGAAAAGACTGTTAGTGTATGGCTTGAAACAGAATATAGCCGTGCTGGTCCAGGTGGTACGGGAGCTGCTAAATGTAGTGGAAATTATGCAGCAGGCTTACTTGCACAAAATAACGCAATTAAAAATAATTGTAGTCAAGTGCTGTTCCTTGATATGGTTGAACATAAATGGATTGAAGAGCTTGGTGGTATGAATATTTGCTTTATTATGGCAAATAATACTCTTGTAACACCTGCATTAAATGGCACCATTCTTTCAGGAATAACACGTGATTCAATTTTGAAGTTAGCGCAACAAATGAATCTAACAATAGAAGAGCGTCCTTATTCTTTTGAATCTCTAAAAGAAGACGCACAAAATGGTAAACTTAAAGAAGTTTTTGCCTGTGGTACTGCCGCTGTTATCACATCAATTGGACGATTTAAATATAAAGGGGGAGAATTTGCCATTGGGGATGAAACAATTGGTGAGATTACAGCAAAACTTCACGCGCAACTAATTGGCATTCAAAAAGGAAATATAGAAGATAAAAATGGCTGGGTGCACCCTGTTCAACTCACTTAAAAACTCATAAAAACTAAAGAATATCTTTAAAATTCATTCTTAAATTTTATAAGAATTTAGCTTCTAAAAAGCTTCTTTTTTTTTAAAACAACAGCTTAAAAGAATAAAAAAATCAGCTAAATTTTGATTGGGTTTTGTGCTGTGTCTTAATATTACGAATTGTGCCCGTACATGAACGCATCACAATAGTTTCTGTCTGAATATAATTGCGTGTAAACTTAACACCAGAAAGCATATTACCATCAGTCACACCCGTTGCAGCAAACAAGACATCACCCTTTGCCATTTCCTCCATTGTATAAGCTTTATTTGGATCACTAATTCCCATTTTGGCAGCACGTGCAATCTTTTCTTCTGTATCAAGTTTTAAACGCCCTTGCATTTGCCCACCAATACAACGCAAAGCCGCTGCAGCTAACACCCCTTCTGGTGCTCCACCAATACCCATGTAAATATCAATACCCGTTTCATCTGGATCAGTTGTATGAATAACACCAGCAACATCACCATCACCAATCAAGCGGATCGACGCACCAGTTGCACGTACTTTACTAATCAGTTCTGTGTGGCGAAGCCGATCCATAATGCAGACAGTAATTTGATCAACAGCCACTCCCTTAGCCTTTGCAAGAGCATAAATATTATCTGAAGGTTCAGCATCTATATCCACCAAACCCTTCGGATAGCCAGGACCAATAGCAATTTTTTGCATATAAACATCCGGAGCATAAAGCAAATTACCTTTTTCAGCAATCGCAATTACTGCAAGCGAATTAGCTAAATTTTTAGCGCAAATTGTCGTTCCCTCAAGTGGATCAAGTGCAATATCAACTTCTGGTCCAGTGCGAAGCCCTACCTTTTCTCCAATATAAAGCATAGGAGCTTCATCGCGTTCACCTTCACCAATCACAACCGTACCATCAATAGGTAAACGATTAAGCTCCTGACGCATTGCATCCACAGCAGCTTGATCAGCTGCTTTTTCATCACCACGCCCTCGTAAACGTGCAGCTGCCACAGCAGCACATTCAGTCACACGGACTAATTCAAGCGTTAAAATACGATCAAGTCCATTTAAAATATTCTGAGTTACTTTGGGCATATAAAAATCCTACCAGATTGGTATTAGCTAATAACATTAGCATTCACTATCAAATGTTAACAATAAAACTTTTTCGTAAAAATGAAAGCCTTCTACAAAAAAATAATCAACTTTCCCCTTTATCATCATAAAATAAATAGGATCATATAAAATAAATCTCCGTAATTTTATGTCATACGTTCGATACGAATGAATTGAGATCTTGCAACAAGGTGACCATCTTCTGCAATTCTTGCAAGCGCTTGTTGTATGTTTGCCTCTGTTGTTTCATGCGTAACTAAAATAATTGTTTTTGTCCCCCCAATTTGACCTTCTACAAAAGATCTCTGAACAATAGACTCCAATGAAATGTCATGATCAGCCATATGCTGTGCAACCGTCGCAAAAACACCAGCGCGATCATGAACACTCAAACGAATAAAGTAACCACCTGCGTGGGTAGCAATGCATGCTTTTTTATAAGGAGTAAGCGTTAATGCTGGCCGTCCCAAAACAGATCCACACTGAAAACCAGGATGTGCTTTTGCTATGTCAGCTAAATCCCCAATAACTGCTGAAGCTGTTGCTGCCCCTCCAGCACCAGGACCAGAAAATAGTAACTCACCCAATAAATCACTTTGAATGGCAAGTGCATTAGTGACACCATGAATTTGTGCAATTACCGATGATGTGGGTACCATTGCCGGATGAACACGTTGTTCAATTCCCGTATCAGTTTTTAACGCAACCCCTAAAAGTTTAATACGATAACCCAATTCATCAGCTGCGCGGATATCAACTTGCGAGATATTGCTAATCCCTTCAACATAAACATCATCCAATGAAATGACAGTTCCAAACGCCAAACTTGTTAATAAAGCTAATTTATGAGCGGTATCGTGACCTTCAATATCAAAAATCGGATCAGCCTCAGCATAACCAAGTTTTTGCGCATCTGCCAAACAATCTTTAAATGAGAGACCTTCAGTAAACATGCGCGTTAATATATAGTTACACGTCCCATTAAGAATCCCATAAATTCGTGACACATGATTACTGGAAAGAGATTCTCTCATCACTTTGATAACAGGAATTCCCCCCGCGACAGCAGCTTCAAAATTAAGAAAAACGCCTTTTTCTTCTGCATGAGTAGCAAGCGCTACTCCATGTCGGGCTAACAGCGCTTTATTGGCAGTAACAACATGATGTCCTGCCTTAAGAGCCGCCTCAACCGAAGCATGCGCAACATCTAATTCACCACCAATCAATTCAACGAAAACATCAATTTCATTAGAAGAAGCCATTTGCACAGGTGAATCGAACCATTTAACATGACTCAAATCAATTCCACGGTCACGATTCTTATCACGCGCACTAACAGCAACAACTTCTATGGGACGTCCGCAATGACAAGCTAAAGTATTTGCTTTTTCGCGTAAAATTCGAACAACTGAAGCACCAACCGTTCCAAGGCCTCCAATTCCAACCCTCAAAGCTTCCGCCATTATTTAAACTGCCTGCTAATTTCTTATCTTTATTGAAAAATATTTGAAATAACACTTACTGCTTTTGATGCAAATCGTACTCATTCACAACGAATACACTACGTACTTATTACACTCCCACTTTTAAAATGACAACAACACCCGTTCATTTAATCAAATATTCAAAAATTATGAGGAATACAAAATTTGCATTTTTAAGGAATAAATTTAAAAACTATAACTTGCATGGGTATATAAATGCTGCAAAATTTAAGTAAGGTCACGCATGTTAAAGCAGTTGTTATTTTCTATATCCAACAGTGTACCCTCCTCACCTATTCGTTCTAATACTGCAAAGACTTTAGAGCTTGATATAAATTCAACGTTTATATATTGCGTTTAAATATCTGAAATTTTGAAATTGATAAATAAATTACCCTCAAAATAAAGCGCTGCATTTAAATAATTACCGATTTCCGCTTCGTACAATTGATGTAATATTTTTTCAATTTCACAACGCAATATTTTCTTATTTTTCAATTAAATTCAATGAATCTGCGATTTGTGTCTTAAAAAACAGCTTTCATATGATATGCATCATTTCTTAGTTAATTAATAAGAAGCCATTATTGTGTTTTAGTAAATTGTTTCTTAGCTATCAAACGCTACCGATTTTCATCATTCTTATTTATTTACCGAAAATGGAAATAACAAAATATCATTTGGTTATTATCATTACTAACGTTAAGATTTTTTACCAACTTTTATAATTATTTCGTAGATTTTCTTATTTAATGTTGTGTGAAATAATGTGAATTGCATCAACATATATATTTAACTAATCCAATAAAATGCGTTTTTTGTAAAAAAATCACTCATAGGGGTTGCGAAGTAAAAAGATCCTCTCTATAAGCCTCATCACTGGTTTGCGCCCATCGTCTAGCGGTTAGGACATCGCCCTTTCACGGCGGAAACAGGGGTTCGATTCCCCTTGGGCGTACCATCTATTAATAAAATCAATAGGTTATTGTAAAAGTAAGGGAATTTGTACTTATTGATTCTATTAAGCTTTTTTATACCCTATCCCGCACCTTTTTGAAGTTTTTTGATTGATTCCAGAGCTAATCTTTTGCGGTCAGCTGTCTTTGTATAAAGAGATGCCATTTCATCATCAGTCCATCCAAAAATCGCTTTAAGTTGTGAAACCGTAGCACCAGCATTGGCAGCTCTTGTTGCGGCTAATTTTCTCAAACCGTGGGCTGATTTTTTTATTCCCGCTTCATTACAAGCGTCTCTAAACAAGTTACCAAAAGTTTCTTTGGTTAGTTTTTTCCCTCCTTTCCCACAAATAAATGTTTCATCACCAATAGGACCCGTTTCAAGTGTTTTTGTTAATTCGGGTAAAATGGGAAGAAAAACATCTGTCTGAAATTTGCTCTTTTCTGTTTTTAAATGAATAATATTATCTGTTACATCCTTCCAACCGATACGCACAACATCTCCCCGTCGTAAGCCTGTGTAAAGAAGAACATCAAGCCATACGCGTTCATGCGTTCCAAGAGGCCATTGTTGATAATATTTATTGATATCTTCTTCTGTCCAAGCAGGGAAACCCTCTTTGTTTTTAAGAGATGGTCTTTTAACTCCTGCAGCAGGATTGTCTTCCAAAAGTCCTTGTTCAATTGCCCATTTAAAAAGGCCATTAACTGCTTTTAGAAAATTCCGAGCAGTTGCTGGTGTTTCCTTGCGTCTTTCAACACCAGCTACAATATGATCTTTTTTGATTGCTTTATACGGAATGTCCCCTATAGCATCTGACACTTTCATTAGAATGAGTTCTTTTTGCCTTTTCGTAACATGAGATAGTTCATGCCAAGTAACACTGTCAAAATATTGTTTCAGGAGCCATATGAAACTACCTTCAACAAATTTATCAGATTTAGATTTAGGGAGTGTGTATCCTTGTAACTCAGAAAGTGCTTTTTTATAATCGTCGACAAATTCTTGTGTTCCATAGACTCCATGCACCCTACGCCTTGGACCATGACTAATGCGAACATACCATATAGTTTTACCATGGCGTGTAATTTCCTTGACAAGATGAGGTGGCCGTTGTTTAGGCATGACAGGACCTTACATACCAATGTCATAATCATAATCACCCTTTGAGAGATCTAATCTTTCTGGGTGAGTAGCTGTATTTGGTACAGTGATGTCAGGTTTGAGATAAATTAACAGTTCACCAGTTGGTTTGATTTCCATTAACTCACATCCTTGCTTTTTAGCCTCTCGTAAAGCTCTTGCAATAGCGGACTGTGTTACGATAGCGTGGCGACGAGCCATGTTAAATTTCCTTAATTTTGATTGCGCCTCACCTGTGATGTGAAGCACGCGTATGTTGAAAGTGATTTCAAATTGGGTGGGGGCGCTTTAGAAGGAGACGTGAGGAAAAGAGCACTCCCTATGGGGTTAAGCAGCTTGCGTAAAGACACGCATTTCCTGTTCTATTTCTGCTAAAAATGTTTCGACAGCCTTATTGATACGTTCAATCTGCTCATCATCGCGTTGAACGCGTTGAACTTTGATACATAAGTGAGGTGATTTATCTACAAACAAGGGGTTATAGCTAACAAAATCACACCATTTTCGCCCTGTGCAAGCCATTTGGAATTGCATTTGTAAGATATATTCAGGCTTGATTTCACTATCTAGCAAAAAACGTGTATACGTTGTTAGTTGAGGGCATTTGACCTCTATGAGCCCCTCATCACCAATAAGACCATCAGGACTAGCCCCTGCCATTTCAATTGTCGGATGAGGAATAAATCCGCACCGTGTGACAGTAACCAAACGTCTAAGGCTGTATTTTTGAATTGCACTGTCTTCATATTTACGTCCCCATCGCATAGCATGTGTTTCATAAGATAGACTTGTTATGCCCGTTAAGCGTTCTCCAATGAGTTTGAGTTTGTACTCTTCATATTTACTTGTCGGTGAGCCTTTAGCTGTTTTATCAACGATGCTGTTAATATTTGAAGCTGTGACTTTACCTAAACGAGCTTGAAACCACTCTGGTGTTCTTTGTTCCATATCACACCCCTGGTAGATCTTGTTGAGTTGGTGTGTGTGGTTGTTTTGGTGAAGGCAAAGTTTGTTGCTCTTCTTCCATTTGGAAGCGTTGCCTTTCCTTTAAACCTTCTAAAATAATTTGCCCCGTCTCATGAGACATTTCTGTGAGGCTTGCGACTTTTGCAAAAGAGAGTACCTTTTTTTCTTCTGTTTTTGTTTGTTCCATTAATTCTCTGATTTGTGCAAGCACTTCATCAGATACCCTCTCGTTTTGGGGATTGTGATTAACTTCACTGATAAAAGCCTCATCAATACAATCGACCTCATCTTCGTCATAGATATCATCAAAACCAAAGGCAAGACGTGCACATTGTGTAATGGCCTTATAACATAACATGCGAGAAGAAGATTTTCGCCAATGTTCCGTATCGCGTCTACATTCTTCTAAAAATTCGGTAAATTTTATAGGATATTTCTTGCTTTTCAAATATATAATACATTGAGCAGCATGCAGTTTTCCGTTGTTATCGTGTTGATAGATAATGTCTATTCCGTCGTAATCATCCTGTGAACGTATAAGCTTGTACCACCCTTTAATACCGACAACTGCGTCAATGCCCCCTCCTCTTTTAGGGACAGCATATATTTCTTTTCTCAAGGGATTTAATTTATACCCATCGGCAAGGTAAACAAAATCTTCAAAATCTTCCTTAGAAATATTGAAATTGATACAATTCTTTATGATCTTTTTGCAAAATTCTTGTTCTGATAAACCATATTTCTGCGCCACTGTTGCTACGATAGAAGTTGTCATTATCTTTATATCCTTAATGCAGAGTCTGTTTTTGGAGTTCCACACTTAGGCGTGTTAATCCTTTTGGTGTAATTTTTGCATTGGAAACACTCATTTCTCTTCCGCCGGCTATTTGGATAGTTCTAGATACACAATCCATCAGTCCTTCATTGATTTTGCTCTGATAAGGTAACAAAGGTCCTTTTTGAGTACGACGATAAGCCCAACGATGATTAAGCAAATAGTTCGTCAAATCTTTTGTGAGTAAGCCTAACATTTTTGCTGTATCACTTACACAATGCAGACCATCAGATCGTTCTAAACGTTTAAGTGCTTCTGCCTTTGGGATTAACTGAGCAATGACATGATCTTTGCGTTCATTTTCATTTTTTAAGTGCGTAAAAACACCTAACATGACTTGGGGATTTGAGTAGTCAATTTGAGGGGTTGTTACTTGTTTTGCTTTCCGTTCACACTCAATGAAATATTGACGAGCTTGTTTACCTTTCTCATTACGTTCAACCATAGCAAGTTCTTTCGCCATGTCTAAGGTGAGATGGTAGTTTATTACAAGGACAGCTCTAGATTTTGCGCTCCCCAATTTTGGGGACCGCAAATCTTGTGTTTTTATAAAGTCTTTTCCTTCTTCAAATTCATATTGACCAATACGATCTTTAATCCAAGTAGAAAAATCTTTACCAACTTCCAAAAACGTATGTAACTCACGTGCATTGACTGTCTGAACAGGTTCTTGATTAATTGTATTGTTATGAATAGCGATAAGCGCTTCCATTGCAAACCTCATAGTGTTTGGATTAATTTTCAGATGTGTTGGGAAAAAAGGGTTATTGCTGACAATTACTGTAGAATGGACTTGTATTTTCCCGTTCTCTTATTTTGTCTAAGACATCACTGTATGCCCAGCTGTCAGCTATAAAGGGATATGGGGCATCTTCTACAAAATAATAATGGTCATTATCGTTTAAGTATTTTTGAACATAAAGTTCAGCAACTTCTTCAGAAATATCATCATAACGGTTTGAATGAAGATCAATGCGGAGGATACTTACAACATCACCTACACCGTTAATAATGTTCATGATTTCAGTTTCATCAATTGGTCCTGATGAAGAAAGGTGATGACCATCATCACACACAGCTAACAGAATCTCATGATCAGTTACAGAAACCTGTTTACTCATCTTCCATCCCCTCTTATTCGCATTGGCAAATGTTTGTTTTAAGTTATAGGGATAGTTATAACTATAATTATAAAAATATCAAGTAAAAATTATAAAAAATTATATTTTAGCAAAAATAACCATAAAATTTTGTTGTATAAAATGATTAAGAAGATGCTTTTATATAGGTGATAATTAAGGATGAAAGCGAATCATTTTGTTGTAAGAATTTTCTGGTAAAATAGCAAAAATTTCCCCAACCCATGTAACTTTAACATTTTTAATAGGCGATACATTATTCCAAGAGATAAGATCTATCTCCCCATTCATTCCTCGACTGATTTGTTTTATGTATCTTTTATTATCATGCGTTAAAATAACTGCTTCTTTTCCAATAAAGGATTCTATCGTTTTGATTTGGCGTCGCCTAACAATAACCATATCCCCATCTTTGTAAGCGGGATACATAGAGTCTCCTCTAACTTCGAAGGCAATCATATCATCAGGGAAAGCAAAAGGAATTTCTACTTGCGCAAGACCTTCTTCTGGAATTTGTTCAAAACTTGGATCTATCTCTGTTCCTGCTCCGATATATCCCATAAGAGGCACAAAAGTCGTTAGGTGACTTTCTCCCGTCAATTCTCTGTATAAAGCTAAAATAGCATCACGGTTAGAACCACGTGGATCTGAATCTTTCAACCATTTGGACACAGAAGCTTGTGTTACATTAAGTCGTTTAGCCACATCTTCTTGTGTTAAATTAAATTCAGTCAAAATCTTCTTTAAAGTGTTAATAATATTAGACTTATTACTCATAGTCTTACTTACCTTATTTTTTTATTATTAATAAAGATAAATTTTCTTGACTTTATATAACTATAATTATAATAATTAATTAAGACAAAATTGTGACTGGAGTTATTAAATGAAACAACGGGAAAATTTTAAAAATTTGATTAAATCAATACGGATCAAATTTAATTGGACACAATCAGAAATGGCGAGAATGATGGGTGTAACTCAGGTTGCTGTGTCTAACTGGGAAAAAAAAGGCTCTATCTCTTTAAAAAATTATTTAAAATTTTGCCAACTGCAAGATAGTTTAGTGCCTCCAACGTCTACATTTACCGATAGTTCCATACTTAATGAACATCAGCAGGATAATACCCCCTATCAAACAGAAGAAAGATTATGAAAGCAAAGGAAATGTTCAAAGAAATTTATACACGATTTTACAGATTGGTAAGTCGTCATAAGAGAATAGAGAATGCAAGTAAATTAATAGAAGAATATACAGACACAATACCGTCTGATGATAATACAAATGAACTCGTCATACAACATTCTACTCAAGAAAATGTTCGCTTACTAAAAGAAAATGTCCCTTCATTAAAAGAGATGTTGCATAAGTCAAAAGTCGAAAGTTGTCTAAAACGCTATGAAGAGGCTCTTGAAGAAGAAGGTCAATTGATTGAAGAAGAGAAAATTGCACTTGAAAATCTGTCTAATCTAATTGAGCAAAAAAATAAGGCGTTACAGCAGCAAAAGAAAAAGCTGGATGTAAAGGTAAAGTTGTTTGATGTACTAAATGGACAAAACAATCCTGAAGTCAACGTAAAACAGCTAGCTAAATCAATAGAGTTTTCATCGCCCAAAAAAGTTATTCCTTTTGAACAAAAGGAATGTGCTCAGGCTTAACCTCGTATTCCATTTAAACGTGGCCATCTCATTAGTTTAGTGTTCAGAGTTCTTAAGAAGGCTACTTTTTCAAAAATATTGTTTCAATAGAGCTACGCGCTAGACGCTCTGTCATAGCGTGCATGGCCGTATATTACCTAAACTAAGGTGGATAAACATGAGTATAGCAAAGAAATACGAGCTTACGGAAGAAAGTAAGCAAGTTCATATATTAAGATTTGGAAGGGAGTCCACCCGCACTCTTTATCGAATTAGAGCCTTAAGAGACTTTGGTGATGTTAAAGCTGGTGATTTTGGAGGTTTTATAGAGACAGAAGAAAATCTTTCTCACGAGAGCGATTGTTGGGTCTGGGATGGTGCTTGTGTTTATGAAAATGCATATGTTCATGGTCATGCACGGGTTTATGGTTACGCAGAAATTGGTGGTAAAGCTCGAGTGTATGGTAAAGCACTGATTTTCGACAATGCGCTGGTTTTCGAGAATGCACATGTTTTCGGTGATGCGGAAATTTCTGATAATGCACGGGTTTATGGTGACGCAGAAATTGGTGGCAATGCTCATATTACTGGCGAAAACAAGATCTGTTCGGGTAAGCATTTTGGCGATGATGCAGAAATTGACACGAATACCTACACTGAACGTGATGTAAAAGCAGCATGTAAGGATGATGCTCATAAGTCACGTGTTGATCTTATCCCCCCATCAGCGTTGTTTGCCATTGGACATGTTCTTGCGGTTGGAGCAAGAAAGTATGGTGCCAATAATTGGCGTAATGGAATGGATTGGAGTCGGTTGCACGGTGCAGCTTTACGTCATTTGTTAGCGTGGTTTAATGGAGAGGATAAAGATCCTGAAAGCGGTTTATCTCATTTAGCGCACGCGGCTTGTTGTCTTCTTTTCTTGATGGATTACGACGTCCAACAGATAGGATGTGATGATCGTCCACAGATTAAGACAGTAATGTCATGAGCTTTCATTCACAAACCATTCTTTGTCTTGATCTAGGTACGAAAACAGGTTGGGCAATTTCTTCTGAAGACGGCACGATAGCCAGTGGAACAGTAAATTTTTCTACACGTCGATTTGAAGGCGGTGGGATGAGGTATTTAAGATTCAAGCAGTGGCTTACAGAAACCAAGGCGATACTAGAGCATATTGACGCAGTGTATTTTGAAGAAGTGCGCTGTCACATTGGTACAGATGCTGCTCATGTTTATGGGGGCTTGTTAGCAATCTTAACCTCTTGGTGTGAACACCATCAGATTCCTTATCAAGGTATCCCCATTGCTACGATTAAGAAAGCAATGACAGGCAGAGGTAATGCCCCAAAAACAGAAATGATTAAGGCTGTGCGTGCAAAAGGACATGAGCCTGAAGATGATAATGAAGCAGATGCTTTGGCAATTTTATATTTAATAAAACAAGGAGGCGCGTGATGGCCACTAAATTACCTTGGGTTCGAAATTTCTATGAAGAATGGATCATGGATTTTTCTGGTACAAGTGCAGCAGAGAAAGCTACTTATATGACACTCACTGCTCTCATGTATCGAGCACAAGAACCAATTTGGGAAGAGATTACTACATTAGCGCGTCGTATTGGTTGTTCAGTAAATGCTCTTAACAAGACACTAGATCTTTTGTTGCGTAAGGGAAAAATTATCCGTTTAGAAGATGGCCGTTTATGGAGTCAGCAAGTCGAAGAAGAGCTTAAAGATTGCAAAGAAAAATCAGCAGCAGCTTCAAAGGCTGTTAATGCTCGATGGAAAAAAGCTAAAGAAAGTAATCATGATCATTGCTTAAAAGAAGTTAATCGTAATGTGAATGAAACTGAAGCGCATTACGACCGTAATACGGAATTGATACAGAACCGATACGGAATTAATACGAATGAAATACCATATAACAATAACATATATAATAAAAAAACTAACACTATCGTGTTATCAAAAAAAGAAAATGCTTTGGAAGATTTAGCAACTGAAGTTTCGGTTCAAAGTGAAACAACCGATGAGATGGTTGAGAAGCATTTGGATCACGATACACCCTCATCAGAAAACCAATCACCCGTTTCACAGCAAAAAAGCACTGAAAAGAAAACCAAGCGGTCTGGAGATAAACGGGGATGTCGCATTCCTGAGGATTTCGAACCTGATTACGATTTTGCCATTCAAGAGGGATTGCCTCCAGAACGGGTTAAAATCGAGATTGCAAAATTTCGGGATTATTGGAAAGGCAAGTCTGGTCAAGGTGCAACCAAAACGGATTGGCCAGCAACATGGCGTAACTGGGTAAGAAAGGCTGTCGAGGATCTTAAGAAAGGAAAAAACTATGGAAAACCAGGCATTGAACAAACAAAACAACAACGTGGGTGGAATTATCGAGTTGCACAGCACATGTCCAATATCAAAACTTCAGATAATGTTTTCAAATTTTTATTCGAGGATGACGAAAGAACCGCCGTTCCTTTGGAAAACGGGGCAAAAACCATCGATTGCAGAAGCGAAGAAAGCTACCTCATTGGTCCATGATGCCTTGAAGAAACTTGAGAAAAAAGCCACTGAGGAAGAAATCCAGACGGCGTATCTTGTCCTTTCAAGTGGTTTAAAAAGCCAATTGGGATCAGATGAAAAATCAACATCACTTGCGTATTTCTACGCTCTTGATGGCATAAGCAGCTGGGTATTGCAAACGGCTACCAAGGATGCCTTGAAAGGAAAAGCAGAAGGGTTAAACACGACCTTTATGCCATCAACAGCAGATTTTTATCATTACTGTGAAAAACTTGAAAACCGTATTCGCACAAGGGCTAGTTGTATTCTTAAAGATCTTCAAAAACCTGAGTTAGAAAGCAAGAAACGGGAGAAGTTGGTAACGTCAGAACGTCTGGAAGCTTTTCAAAAAGAACTTCGCAAAACATTTGAGACAGCAAAATAGAGAGAAGTGCTGATCATTTTTGGATTAGATATGCGTTTAAATCAACAGAAAGGCACCTTAGAGAAAGATTTGGAAGTTTTTTAATAATTCCACATCTGAAACATAAAACGCTCTGTACGGGGCTAATTTGAGAAAAGTAGAACAGATGCAAAAATCGGGACAATTGGATATGTTTAAAAAGATTAGAACTGTAGCGATATACAGCATAGGATTTGCGGTATTACAGTTTTTGCAAATAGAAAAAAACATTGAATTTATTCAAGCTGTTTTAATGTTTTCATCTCTTGCCATTGTCATAACAATGATTTTTATGACAGCTTTCTTTAATTCCAAACTTGCTTCAGAGTTGTATCACAACCCTAAACATCAACATGAAAAAACAACAGATTTGAATATCGCAACAGATTATTTGCAAAGATATTTGCATAGGTTTTTGCATATAGCTGTGATGGCGTTTCTTTTACTACTTTTTCAAAACATTAACAGAGAAGTGGAACTCATTTTTTGGCATCTGTTTTTACTTTTTGTAGGCACTATTATCTTTCAAATGTACGGTTTCGTGAACAATTTTATAAAATCGCTTAGATTAAACGCTGTCCACTTTTTGTAGAATAAATGACTTTGAAGAATTATATCTCCTCAAATTTGAGGGCGCTCATTTAGACAAATATGTACTGAACTCAAAATTGAGGTGAGTGATTTTGCAGATTAGATTACTGAACGTATTGAACAGTATTTTTAAAATAAAAACAAAGACTTTATAACCGCGGTAAATTTTTACCGGGGTGGAGAAATAAAAAACTACTACCTTACTTACCTAACTATTCACGTGCAGTAATGTATTTTTACCTATTGACAATGTTGCAGAAGCGTTTATATATGCGAATCAGGTGCCTAACAAACACCTTAAAACAACTAGCGGATTGGTTGCCGAAATAATCAGTCTTCCGCACATATTAAAGACTTTGACTCATTGTATGCGTATGACGTATAGTGATCTTGTCGGGTGTAGTTATGCTATACAATACCCTTTATGGGGAAAGCATAACGACGGGCTAGTTGCCGTGTTTGTTAGCACCCGGCGCTCTTTTTTTGAGTGTCATTAACAAACGCTAATTACAACTAGGAGTTCATTATGAATACTCTCATAACAATATCAGAACAAACTATTGGGCAGGAAACTGTTCAGACGGTCAACGCACGTGAGTTGTGTGCTTTTTTAGAGGTAGGAAAAGATTTTTCCACTTGGATTACAAACCGTATTAATCAGTATGAATTTGTTGAAAATCAAGACTTTGTTTGCTCCCCTATTTTGGGGAGCAAAGGCAGAGGTGGTCATAATCGCAAAGAATACCATCTCACTTTAGACATGGCGAAAGAACTTGCCATGGTCGAACGTAATGAGAAAGGAAGAGAAGCCCGTCAGTATTTTATCGAATGCGAACGGAAAGCAAAACAGCCTTTAGACCTCGTAAGTGCTTTGCAGAATCCTCTCACAATTAGGCAACTGCTTTTACCTATTGACAATGTTGCAGAAGTATTTATATATGCGAATCAGGTGCTTCAAAAACACTTTTACTTCACAGCGGATAGATTGCCGACACAATCTTTTTTCCGTAAATTAAAGACTTTGACTCATTGTATGCGTGTAGCGTATAGTGATTTTGTCGGGTGTAGTTATGCTATACAATACCCTCATGGGGAAAGCGTAACGACGGACTGTGAACCGTGTTTTTGAGCACCCGGCGCTCTTTTTGAGTGTCAATCAAAAACATCTAACTTTCACAGGAGTTCATCATGAACAATCTTATAGAAATTAAAGAAAGCACTGTTGGGCAGGAAACTGTTCAAACAGTCAACGCACGTGAGTTGCACACATTTTTGGAAGTGAAAACCAGTTTTAAAGATTGGATCACTAGACGTATTCAAGATTATGAATTTAAGGAAGGATGTGACTTTTGCTCATTTTTGAGCGAAAGTGTAGGAGGCCGTCCTTCTAAGGATTACGCTATTACTTTAGACATGGCAAAAGAATTAGCCATGGTCGAACGTAATGAGAAAGGTAAACAAGCCCGTCAGTATTTTATCGAATGCGAACGGAAAGCAAAACAGCCTTTAAATCTCGCAAATGCTTTACAGAATCCTCTCACAATTAGGCAATTGCTTTTAGAGAGCATTACACAATTGGAAGATTTGAGAACTGAAGTTAAAACACTTAAACCAAAAGCAGAAGCACTTGAACATTTAAAACGCTCTGACGGTCTGTTTGCTTTATATGAAGCTGCAAAGATGTTAGATGTACGTCCCACAGATTTTACTAAGCACTTACAGTTCCATAAGTGGGCTTATCGTAATTTTCCGGGTGGACCCATGTTACCTTATCAGGATAAAATTAGGAAAGGACTGATGGATTGTGTAATCCACACCATTCAAAAATCAGACGGAACAAAAATGAGCGTTTCCAGTGCAAAAATCACAGTCAAAGGATTAGCATACCTGAGTGAAGAATTTGGAGGTGTGCAATGAGTAAAAGTGTCGACTTTTTATGCGATTTGTGGATGTCCTTGTTTCAGTTTGTCAGTCATGAAAGTGCTGAAGAAGAAGACTGTATTGCTCTGGTTGAAATTATGGATACAGTAGAAAAAACTTTAATTGCAAAGCTTCAAAGTGAGACTCCAGATACTCTCAAGATTATGGCAATTCTTACAGGTTTTGGCAGTTCAGAACTTCCCCGAATGTTAGATCCTTTGTTAAAAGCTTATAGTCCATGTTCGGATGAAGTATCTTATCAACTGTGAAATAAACCACATTCCCCTTCCCATCTTCTAAAGGTGGGGAGAGGTTAAATTTTTCATTTGTATGTTTAGCAAATTACTTACATTGCTGAATAGAGAAATATCATGTCCATAAAACAAAAGAAAACTAAAGCGCGTCTACCACGCGGGTTTGTTGATCGCACAGGTGTAGAGTTACAAGTACTTGAAGCAATGACGGCTCAAATACATGAAGTTTATGAGCTTTACGGTTTTGAAGCACTTGAAACACCGATTTTTGAATATACAGATGCACTTGGAAAGTCTTTACCTGATGTAGATCGCCCAAATGCAGGCGTTTTTTCTTTACAAGATGATGATGAACAATGGATGTCTTTACGCTATGATCTCACAGCACCTCTTGCGCGTTATGTTGCTGAAAATTTTGAAGTCTTACCAAAACCTTATCGTAGTTATCGTTTAGGATATGTTTTTCGTAATGAAAAGTCAGGACCAGGGCGTTTTCGTCAGTTTATGCAATTGGATGCTGATATTGTAGGGGCACCAACAGTAGCTGCTGACGCAGAAGTCTGTATGATGGCAGCAGATAGTTTAGACAAATTAGGGTTTAAACGTGATGAATATGTCATTCGTCTGAGTAATCGGAAAATTTTAGATGGTGTTTTGGAAAATATTGGTTTGGGGGAAAATGAACAATCAGACAAACGCTTAATTGTTTTTAGGGCAATTGATAAACTCGATCGACTTGGTTTGGAAGGTGTACGTTTGCTTTTAGGAGATGGCCGTTTAGATGAAAGCGGTGATTTTACGAAAGGAGCAGGACTGGCTGATGACCAGATTGAGTGTATTCTTAGTTTGTTGCGTGCGAGAAACGAAACTACAGAAGAAACGATTAATAATCTCAAAAACATAGTTGACCGTAATGTTTGTGGACTTGAAGGAATTCGTGAACTTGAAGAAATGCAGGAGATTTTTGTCGCCAATGGTTATAAGGACTGTATGAGAATTGATCCATCAGTTGTGCGAGGATTAGACTATTATACGGGGCCTGTTTTTGAAGCTGAATTATGTAATAAGCTTAGTTTTGGATCTATTGGTGGGGGTGGCCGTTATGATGGTCTGATTGCACGCTTTCGTGATGACAATGTTCCCGCGACAGGTTTTTCAATTGGTTTGTCCCGCTTAATAGCAATTTTGCAAAATGTTGGGAAATTGCGTGTGAATGCAAAGACAGGTCCAGTTGTGGTGTTGATGATGGATCAAGAGCCAGGAAGCATTGCACGTTATCAAAACATGGTGATGCAATTGCGCAATGCGGGCATTCGTTCTGAAGTATATTTAGGGGAGTCAGGTATTAAAGCGCAAATGAAATATGCGGATCGGCGCTGTGCACCTTGTGTGGTGATTCAAGGGTCACAAGAGCGCGATCGTGGAGAGGTTCAGATTAAAGATTTGGTGGAAGGTGCGCGTTTAGCTACTGAAATTAAGGATAATCAAACATGGCGTGAAAGTCGCCCTGCACAAATAACCGTTAAAGAAAATCAATTGGTTCAAGCTGTGCAGGATATTTTGGGAAAATAAAATTTCCCCCTTCATGTACCCTTTGTTAAAAGTTTACAATCCAAATTTAGAAAAATCCCTTAAAAAGGTTTCTAAATAAACCACCTTCCCCTTCCCATCTTCTAAAGGTGGGGAGACTAAGCTGCATCCTTAATTGTGATAATCACCTGTTTACCGAGAACAGCCAATGTTTGTTCCAATGTTTGAAGTTTCGTCGGATAGTTTGGATCAAGAATGCGTCGTGCCTCTGTTTCTTTTTTGCCGAGACGATTAGCTAATTCCGTTTTTGTGATATTAGCTTCATTAAAAGCTTCTACCACTGCCAATTTAAGAGCATTCCACGCATCCACTGTTACTGCCACTAAGTTTTTATACCGTTGTGGTGTAGGTAAAGGCAACCCACGCATAGTATAACTACGCAACGCCAACCCTAAAGCTTCAACCGCATGTTCTAGTGCTTCAGCACGATCTTTTCCTGCTGTAATTGCTTCAGGTACATCCGGAAAAGTTACTACAAAACCGCCATCTGGATCAGCCTCTAATTTTGCTTGATAAATATATTCCATTTTTATACCTCATTTATTACCAAAACATGTTTGAAACGAAAAATTAAAAGCGTTTGAACCGTTATTTACACCCCTAACTGCTTTTTTATTATTTTCACATAAAGGGGTGTTAACTCACCAGATTTGATAACAGTCGTCTTATCTCCAAAAGTCACTAAACAATGCGAGCCTTTACCCGCATCAAGAGCTTCACTATAATGAATGTCTCTCTTTCTAGCTTCTTTACGCAATTCCCTAAGAAGAGCTTCTCGTTTCATTTGGTCCCTCTTTAATTTTCAATACAATTTATATCGCACAAAAAAGTTCGAAAGTCAACAATAAAACAAACAAATGAAATTGTAGCACAAAAAAATATTTACGCACGGATAAAATCAACAATAAAATGTTTATTTTCAGTTATTTATGCTGTTTTTTATTTGGAAAAATGTACTGTATATGCTATAGTAAAAGCAGCTTTTCATATCCGTATTTCATTTCAATTATTTTCCTTAGAAAAGATATAAAGACATGCTTAATAAAGTAACTTTAATTGGCTATCTGGGTGCCGATCCAGAAAGCAGAACAATGCCATCTGGAGTAGAAGTGGCGAATTTTCGTATAGGCACTTCTCAAAGATATGTAGATAAAAAAACAGGTGAAAAGGTAGAGAAAACAGAATGGCATTCTATAGTGGTTTTTAATCCACATCTTGCAAAGGTTGCACTTCAGTATCTGGGTAAAGGTTCCAAGGTTTATGTTGAAGGTCAATTACAGACGCGTAAATGGCAAGATAAAAGCGGGCAAACACACTACACAACAGAAATTGTCTTGCCGCAATATAAGGGTGAATTGAAGATCCTTGATAGCGTTCAAAAGTCTGATCCTGACATGACCACTCAAGAGCAAGCAACGGCATGGGAGAATAGTAGACAACAACAGTCTTTAGAAACAACTTTGAATGACAGAATTCCGTTTTAATCAGGAGAGTTGTTCATGAAGAAACGCAAAAAAAGGGGAAAACCTAGAATAGCCGGTCAAATAAAAGAACCCAATGGACGTATCTCGCGTGCAAAAACATCTGATAAGTCTTCATATCAACAGACACTTGAAATGCGTGCCAAGCGTTATGGGATAAGCATTCAAGATGCGAAAAACCCGATTATGGGCACTTATGTAGGGCGGTTATATTTATTGGAAAAAAAGATTAATCAAGATCAGTACGACGCATCACAGCAGTATATTCAGGTGCGAAACAATTATCGGTGTGCGAAAGGATTACCAGGGGCTATTTATGATGAAATGCCAACATCTTCTGATGATAGCGAAAGGAACAAGTGGGTTGAAGTAACAACTGATCGCTATAAAGCTATGCAAGAGGTTATTAGAGAAGTACAAGTTTTGCATCGTCGGTATAATCTTCATGATGCATTAGAGCATCTGGTTATTGAAGATCAACCAATGGAACATCTTGTCAACTCTCTACGCATCGCTCTGAATGCTCTTCATAAATATTTTGATCGTTAATTAAAGAGTTGACATCAGATTTAAAATTAATAAAATGTGTATATATTTACACATTATGAGTATATAAAATGGAACAAGATAGCCGAAAAATCATTGCAAAATTGAAGTGTGACGGCTTTGAACTTGTTAAAGTAAAAGGTTCTCATCATAAATTTAAGAAAAATGGTCAAGTAATTATTGTTCCCCATCCTAAAAAAGATCTTCCAATCGGTACAGCACGTTCCATTGCACAACAAGCGGGCTGGTTAAAAAAAGGAAAAGAAGAATGAAAAGATTTTTTGCTCTTGTTCACAAGGATGAAAATTCTGCTTTTGGTGTTCAGTTTCCTGATTTTAAAGGACTATTTTCTGCTGCCGATCAGGAAGAAAATCTTATTGCTAATGCAACAGAAGCTCTTCAATTATATTGCGAAGAAATGGATAAATTGCCAACTCCTTTAAAATTTGAAGAAGTGATACAGAAAGAAACTGTCAAAATAGCTTTGTCGGAAGGAGCTTTTTTAATACAAGTTCCATTTATTGAAAATGATTCAGAAGTGGTGCGTATGAATATATCAATTGAACGAGGGCTCTTGCGCGCAATTGATGATTGTGCACAAGAAAGAGGCTTAACACGATCTGCCTTTTTAGCAACGGCAGCACGTCATGAGCTTAATATTTGAGTCATCAGATGTAATGAGAAAATTTACAATTTTTCTTCTACGACCATTTACACTTAACAAATACCATATTTAGTTTGATTGAAATAAAAAATACCAGATTGTGATTTTTTTAGTTGACATGGGGATATAAATAGTATTTAATAGCGCTACTGCACTGGTTTTGTTGCGTCTAAAATTACAGATTTATGTAAATTTTTCTTTTGAGTTTTGTTGTTAAAAGCCCTGCGTTTGCAGGGTTTTTTATTAAACAACTCAAATTTAGTCACTCCTATTTATTGACATACACTTATTGACCTCACTCTTCTTTCCTCCTGAGAGTGAGGTCTTTTTTATGTCTCAATCTCTCCAAAGGAATAATTATGGGAAAAGTACAAGTAGTTATCACAAGACCTATGTGTGTTCTTGGTGATAACAAAACAACCGTTCGTTTTGAGCCTTCCACAAAAAGTGAGCCATTCGTTGAGGTTTCTTATCAGGTGTATTGTCGCCTTAAACGCGCTGGTGCTGCCAAGGTTTATCAACAATGGCGATCACAAAACGTTAATGCAAAACCTGAGGTTAATGAGCAAGAAGTTTCTGTACCAGAACCTAATGAGCAAGAGGTCTCTGTAGATGTTAGTACTCAAGAGGTTGCACAGGTCGTTGAAGAAGTTGAACAAACTGTTGATGAAAAACCAGCGCTTAATGAACAAGAAGTTTCTATACCAGAACCTAATAAGCAAGAAGTCTCTACAGATGTAGATACGCAAGATACTGAACAGACTACTCAAGATGTTGAGCAAACGTCTATAGAATCCGACGAACAATCTCCAAAAGCAAAAACTTCTAAATCCACAACGCGTGCGACAAAAAAGGCTTAGGTTTTGGGGTTAAAGATCCATGCCAAGTGGTATCTGCAACAAGCAGAAAATACTTTTACTAGTCTTCAAGCACCGCGTCTTCATTGGGCTTTGCGTAATGCCATTAATAGCACAGCAAAGCAGGTTGAACGTTTTGCTGAAAAGAAAGTTGCAGAGGATGCTTCAATTCCACCAAAGCGCGTTAAGAAAGGTATTTATATTAGCGGCAAAGCCACAGCAAAATTTCTTGAAACGGATATCATTGGTTCAGCTTCGCTATTGCCTCTTAAGATTTTTAAGGCAAGGGAAACGAAACGTGGCGTGATTTATAAAATCTTCGGCAAAAGAGAAATTATGCCCCATGGTTTTATTCGGGGAGGAAAATTTCCAGAGCGTGTCAATCTAAAGATGGGAGGGCATGTCTTTACAAGAACCTCTGGAGATAGGTTCCCAATTGCAAAACAAGAAGGCACCTCGATTGCTTATGTCATGTCTAAACCAAAGATCTCAAGTTCTATTGAACACCATGCACGTGAGAGGCTAACCAAAAATATACAGAGCCAAATTGCTCGGCAAGAATATATGGTCAATCAAAAGGCCCCACGCTCTTAAACTATACCAATTGTATACAAACAATATGATGATTTTAATGTTTCAAACCAAACTATCGGAAGAAAAGTTTTTAAAAGGTACTTTCCAGTGGGGTACGTGTGTTGCGGGGCAATCAAGCGCAACATATCGCTAGCGACAGAATTTTTAAATGACTGTACATTGTACACATAAATTATTGGAAAATAACAATTATCATACGCTATCTTCCTTCCATGGCGAGATAGCTTTTAAGCCATTTGTTTAAATTTATCTATTTTAGCAAATTCATCAGCTTTTTCAATTTGTAGTACATTAACATCGTAAGTAGCTTGCATGTTAAGTTAACAGGATGTTAATCGCGATAACTTTTTTGTAAGTCTTGCTCAATGAGATGTCGGACATAACGTGTATAGGGAATAGCTTGGTTTTTAGCTTTTTCCTTTAAAGCGTTCATAAGCGCTTGAGGCAAACGAATATTAATAGAGGCTTCTTTAGGTAAAAATTCAAAATGGACGGGTTTAAAACCAGTTAAATCATACTCTGTAAGATCTGCAGTATCTACAAAGTTTTCTGCTTCTGCATCGGTTTTAAAAACAGGCATTTGTTTTAACTTAAAGGTTTTCATAAAAATCAATTTCCTTTTGGTGCATATAACGAGCACTAATGGGGCGCACGAATAATTTATTGTTCATTGTTCTAAAGGTAAAAACTAAAAAAATATATCGTTCATTATAGCTTTTCCCGATAGCTCTAAACCTTTCTTCTCTAACATCTGGATCATCTTTGATAACTAAGCGACCATAACCAGAGAATAGATACTCAATTTCTTTTTTAGAAACTCCATGTTTAGCACATTTAGGCCAATTACCTTCGTCCCAGTTTATACCACATATTTTAATATTTTTCATAACGAATGTATATCAAAATGTATCCACAAATACAATAAAGTCTTTTAAAAATTAGTTCAGAAAATAACAAAAACAATGAATAAAAAGAATAGAGAAGGACTGTCGGCTCGAGCGTTTGCGAAGAAGATGGGTGTTTATCCTAACGCGGTTATTGCTCGTTTTAAGACGGGAAAGTTTGATGAAGCGCTTTATGATGACGGTTCTATCAATGAAGAATTAGCCACTGCTCTATGGAATGAGAATCCCACCAAGCAAGCCTATATTGTAGGCGATGATGGAAAACCTCGCACAAAAACAAAGCAGGCTTCTATAGAAGGAGCTAATGAACACAAGATAAAACTCCAGAGAATGCAAGTCGCGCTTGAAAGAGAGAAAATTGCTCTTGAACAGTTACGAAAGACAACTGTTGATCGTGAAGGAAGGAAAGAAAAATACATTATTTTATAAAATTTTATTGTTACATCATATTGTATCACCTTAATCATTTTGATATATATATTGTTTATAAATTGGAAGTGATTCTATTAGTTTGTTTAGTGTTATTATAAAAAGCAGTTAGTATTCCTCTTCCTTTCCATGATCAAGACCCTCTCAATTATAAGGAGGAGAAGAATGACTAATACAGGAGAAGGGTTTGTTTATTTTCATGCCTGTGAAGCTTGTCAACCAGATCCCCCTTACACAGTTTCACAATGGGCAGATAAAAACCGTTATTTGAGTACAGTAGCCAGTGCTGAACCTGGATTATGGAGAACTAAACGCACCCCTTATTTACGGGAAATCATGGACAATCTTTCCTCTTACGTACCGGTTGAAAAAACAGTTGTGATGAAAGCTACACAGATTGGTATAACAGAAGCTGGCTTAAACTTTTGTGGTTACGTTATTCACCACAGTCCTGGCCCTATTCTTTATGTCATGCCTACAGTTGATCTGGCTAAGAGAGTATCTAAGACCCGTCTTGACCCTATGATTGAAGCCAGCCCTGCATTAAGCGAACGTATCTCCCCTGCCCGCGCTAGAGACAAGGGGAATACAATGTTCTCGAAAGAATTTGATGGTGGGGTATTGATGCTTACAGGAGCCAATAGTGCTGCTGGCTTGCGATCAATGCCTATTCGTTATTTGATCCTTGATGAAGTTGATGGTTATCCATTGAATGTTAATCGAAGAGGAGATCCAGTAACTCTTGCTGAAACATGTACATCAACTTTTATCCAACAAAAGATTTTCAAATTTTCTAAACCACGTCACCGTATCACAAGTCGTATCGCTAAAGATTTTGCCTTAGGAGATCAGAGATATTACAATGTGCCTTGTGATGAATGTGGTACACTTCAACCCATTGTTTGGTCGCAAATTAAATGGCCCAAAGGGGATCCTGAAAAAGCCGTATTTGCTTGTGCGCATTGTGGTCATGAACATGCTGAACACCGTAAAGAAGATTTATTGTCTGAAGAAAGGGGAGCTTGTTGGATACCGACACAAGAGGCAATGAGATCTCGTTTGCGCTCTTACCATATTTCAGCACTCTATTCACCTTGGATGACATGGGGAGAATGCGCTATCAAATTCTTAGAAGCTAAAAATGATCCTGCGCTTTTACAGGTTTTTGTCAATGGTGTTTTAGGTGAACCATGGGAAGATAAATCAGGAGAAGTCATTGATCTGGATAGTTTGTATGCCCAACGTGAAGATTATCCTCTTGCTCCTGCCCAAGCAGTCCTCCTCATAGCGGGTATTGATGTACAAAATGATCGCTTAGAGCTTGAAGTTGTAGGTTGGGGGCGTGGTGAAGAAAGTTGGAACATTGATTATCAAGTTCTGCCGGGTGATCCCTCTTCTCTCGATGTTTGGGATCAGTTGGATGAGTATCTTCGAAAACGATGGCCACATCCTGGTTTCAAAGACGGGATACAAATAGCAGCAGCTTGTATTGATACAGGAGGCAACCATACACAAGTTCACTAGCTGCTGGTGTGATTGCTAAAACAGACTTTACCCACTTTGAAAAATTAACAACGCTTCTTTTTATTTAAGGAGATAGCTCCAAGCTGTACTTAAACTTTTTTAGTGTACAGTTTTTTGAGTATCCTCAATTTCTCTTATTTCCAATTTTGGAAGATCACGAACAATTTTCATTGTTTCTAAACTTACAGTAATCACCCGTTGAAATAATTCTAAAGGGTAAGCAGGATTACCAACAGTCTCCACAGCATAGCGATTAGCATCATTAACAATGCCACTTGCTTTATCAATTTTCACAATTTGCCTATCCATAACCCATTCAAGAGCAGGTTTACCACTTACTATATAGTCGTAAGCTTCCAATGGGATATTTTGCATAGTAATTTGTGCATTATAAATCACAGTGCTTTTATCAATATCACCACGTTTACCAGCAAATTTCATCTTCTCAACACGGTAGAAATTCACTTCATCATCAATAACCCAAGTGCTTGGATCACCCTGTTTATAGGTGACGGGATATGGCTCGACCTCTTCATAGTTTGTATGCAAATCACCAAGCTTTCGACCAGCTTCAACAAAAGCCCAAAAGTCCTCTACTTTTTGACCGTTGGAATACGAGGTAATTGTTTGGAAAGATTATGAGCGTAGCGGGCACGATAATCCTCAGAATGTAAAATTCCATAAACGTAAAAGAAGAGATCATCTTTCGTAATTGTTTCATCAGGGTAGGCTTCTTTAAAATACGCTAATCCTTCATCAGTTATAGCATCACGTCGCTGTAAGCCATCTGCCTTGGCTTCCTTTACGCAATTTTCAAATAAATGTATCTGCTCTGCACCCTCATTTTCTAAAGACATAGCATTTTCGTAAACATATCTTGGAAAGCATTGACTAGCATCCATCGCACCATAATCAGGTAAATTTTTAGCCATGATAACTGAAAAGTCCCCTCTTACTCCAGGTCCTGTGATTTGTATCACCCTGTTTTCGACTGCTTCTTTTAGGGGAAATATACGCGGCATTTGAGATATTATCTCATTAAAAGCACGATTATAATAAAGCCACTGGCGTATAAAAGGTCGATAAAAACTTTGAGTAAGGCTGTCGTCCTCAAATGTAAAAATATTTCCTTTGGCTAACTGTTGTTTAATAGCTCTACTCCAACTGATCTTTCTAGCATCCGTGTTGATAAAACTATTCAAAGCATTTGCACGTGCTTTATGGTCAAAATGTAGATATGCAGCATTAAAACGCTCTACTTCACTATTATAAAAAGCAATCATATTGCTCATATTTCTTGCTAAGGCTTCATAGCTTGAATTGTATGCCCAAGCATCACGGTTTGTTACAATACCACAGGAAAAAGTTTCAAATAATTTTAGATCAGTGTCTTTTTTATTCCCTAAGGCTAGAAATTTTTCAAAATCACTATTGCGCTTGTTAAGCCAATCACCATGTTCATCTTGTGTAATCACCTGCCAGCCGTGTTCACGCTTGATGCCACCAACACTGCCCAAACGTTGAAGTTCAGAAAGTTTCTCTTTTCTCGTGAGATTATTACCAATGTCATAATAATAAATTTTTCCACGCTGTTGTGCTGCGGGATTTTTGATAAGAATAGAAATAGCAATACCTGTCATACTTCCACTCCCAAAAACATTCTGACCTTCTTGAGCACGACCTTTACTTAACATATTTTTACGAATATCACCCCGTAAATTGAGTACATAAATATTTGAGAATTCTTCATTCAAACATTTTCGTAAGCCATCCATAGAACGTGTATTAATAAACCCAGCATTTGTGATAAAGCCAATGACACCACAATCTTTTATGCGATCACTTGCCCAACGAATTGCTCGAATGTAACTGTCATAAAGTGATCGTATTAAATTACCTTTAGACTGAGCAATATAGGTTTCGTGAATACGTCTATCTAATTTGGAATAGCTGATATTTTTAGCATTGTCGTTTTCACTCTTTTGCCCGACAGAATAAGGTGGATTGCCAACGATGACACGAATATTCAGATTTTGTTGGTGTGATCGGCGTGTACTGTTATCCTTCATCAGATCACTAAACAGGTCTTTTCCTTGCTCCTGCTCATGTTTGTGCTCATAAAGCTGGAATGTATCGGTTAGACAAATCTTCTTGAATGGTACATAATCTCCACCCATAATGCCATGATATGTCGTCTCAATATTAATGGCGGCGATATAGTATGCTAACAATACTATTTCATTAGCGTGAATCTCATGACGGAATTTGTGTTCCATTTCCTCCTGTTTTATCAGACCAGATTGTAAAAGCCGTGTGATAAAAGTTCCCGTTCCCGTAAACGGGTCCACGATATGAACATCGGGTGAACCAAGTGTTTGCCCAAATTCAGTCTGTAACACCTCATTGACTGAGTTAATAATAAAATCGACAACTTCAACAGGAGTATAAACAATCCCCAGTTTTTCCACAGTGCGTGGAAAAGCATAACGAAAAAACTTATCATAAAGCTCTAAAATTAAGCTTTGTTTTGCCTGTGGATCGGTAATGCCACTGGCGCGTGTTTTTACACTATCGTAAAATTTTTCAAGATCTTTGGATTCTTTTTCAAGGTTAGCTTCATTCAGAACATCAAGCATACGCTGCATGGCACGTGACACAGGGTTATCACGAATAAATTGATACCCTTCAAACAACACTTCAAATACAGGGCGGGTGATAACATGCTGTGCGAGCATCTCAATCGCGTCATCTTCTGTGATGGCATCATTTAAATCATTACGCAGTTCTGTCAAAAATTTATCAAAGGCCTGCCGAACTTCAGTATCTGGCTCTGCTAAAATGCCTGTTAAACGCGTGATATGATTTTTGGCAATGTCAGCAATATTGCTAGCCCAATCCTCCCAATACTCACGCGTACCACATTTTTGGGCGATCTTTGCCTTGATCGCGCGCGAGAGTTCATCAACACAGAAAGAAAGCTCCCCTTGAACTTCACTTGTGGTAGTAAAGTCTTTCCTCGATGTTCCTATGTTCAAGTGTGCAGATTTTGCCTGTGTTGGAAGATCATCTACAACAGAAGTAACAGCTTGCAGCTCAGAATTTTGAGTAATGTTGATGATTTCAATCCTATTGCTTACATCTTGCCCTAGTGATGCTTGATTAATCGTAGCATCAAGACGGTCATCATGAGCACGTAAAGCATTTAAAATTTGCCAGATAACGCGATACTTTTCATTGTTGTTTAGGGCTTGTTCCACTGGAATACCATAAGGAATTCCAACTGGTAGAATGACATAGCCCATTTTTTTACCTTCAGCACGACGCATCACACGCCCAACGGACTGAACAACATCTATCACGCTCTTACGCGGGTGTAAAAATATGATGGCATCAAGAGCTGGAACATCCACCCCTTCAGATAGACAGCGTGCATTCGTCAAAACACGGCAAACATTATCCCCAGCATCAGCTTTCAACCAATCAAGCAATATACTACGCTCTTTAGCATTAAATGTGCCATCAACATGTTTAACTTCACATTTCAGAGATGGTTCGTTTTCAGTATTTTCTTTATTGATATAATCAAGATATTCTTCAACAACTGCAGAAAACTCATCACGGAGCAGTTTAGAGCTTTCGATATCTTTACAAAATGTTAAAACACGCTGCATAGGCGCAGGGTCAAAGCTAACGTCAGCTTTTATGTCGGTTTTGGTTAGGGCCTTATAACACCCAATGATCTTTGTTGCATCATCAAGGATAAGTTTAGAATCGCTATCACTAAGGCGCTTTTGTACAGCTGAACTCACAAGTTTTTCGTCCATTGTCAATACGATGACTTTGTAGTCTGTTAAAAGACCATTTTGCACTGCCCATGAAAAGCCGCGATAAAAAAGTGTTTTACCAAAGAGCTGCTCATCATCCATTGAAGCAAGAACTGCACCAACTGCGTTGGCTTGACTTTTTACGTTATCACCAAAAATACGGGGTGTTGCTGTCATATAAAGGCGCTTTTTTGCACGAATAAACTCATTAGAGTGCACTTTAATGAAGTTAGATTCACTTTTTCCACTTACTGTTGCACCTGTTGTACGATGAGCTTCATCACAAATGACAAGATCAAATGCAGGTAAGCCATGTTCGTTTTGGGCATCAGAAACAACTTGAATAGATTGATAGGTTGCAAACACAACGGTCATTTCGTCTGCCACAACATCGCTAGCATTTTTTGCAAGTTGAGCAGCATTGGTTGTTGCTGGAAAAACAAGATCCGACACATCAATTTCAGCAATATCATCGTTATTTTTACGACGTTTTCCAACTTGTGTATCTGAACACACTGCAAAGGATCTTAAGTGGATTTGTGCATCGGTTGCCCATTCACGCACCGTTTGTGACATGAGAGCAAGGGAGGGAACAAGAAATAAGACACGCTTACCCTTACCTGCTAAATCCTCAGCAATCTTGAGACTGGTAAATGTCTTACCTGTACCACAGGCCATAATAAGCTTGCCACGGTCTGCTTCAGCAAGCCCAGAACGCACAGCATGCAATGCCTCCTTCTGGTGTTCACGCAAATCTTTTTTTGGTGCCAGAACAATTTGATTTTTAGCTGCAAAGATTTCCCAACGGATAGGACTTTGTTGCATATCAGAAAGATTGATCCGTATAACAGGGATACTTTGCCCCTCTTTCATTGTTTCAGCATTGTCACTCCAAGGTTTTTCGGTACTGTCTATAACAACACGTCGCTTGAATGGAGATTTACCTGATGCTGAAATAAAGCTGTCAATATCTCTTTTTCTAATTCTATAGTCTGCATCATAGAATTTACATTGGATGGCTGCAAAACCGTCTTCTTTACGAAGCTTTGCGACAAGATCTATACCGGTATCGCGAGCATCCCAACCATTTTCTTTAGCCCAATCTTTAAAGGTTTGAACATTTTCATATTCATCACATTGGGCAGGATCATGAGTGAGATAAGTAAGAGCAAGACGCTCAAAATATGTTCCTTTGTCCCGTTGGGTACGTGCTTCTTCACGATATGTCTGCAAAAGCGACTGTAGTGTCTTCTCTGCCATATATTCCCCGCTCATTATTCCCGCGTAAAAGTATCTTCAACTATCGCGTTTAGAAAAATTCGTCAACCTGGCAATATGTTGTTCTACATAAAAGATACAAAATTACTTAACAAATGAGCTGTTTTATTTGTAGACAGAATAAATCTTATAAATTTCTATTATTTTTTATAATAAAATAGTGAAATTATACTATTAGCTATATCCTTTTGACGAAAGTAATTTAAATGGCAGTAAATTCTATGGCTTCCTTAACAGTTCAAAGCTTTTAAATGAGCTAATAAATGTCGTGTAAAGTGAAAATAGAAAGCAATTCTATGCATCTTTCTATAATCAGTTTTGTACTCTTTTCTACCACTGTATCACCTATTGTATAATGTTCCTTGATATAGCTTAACAGCTTCTCTACCCAAGGCTTAACCCCAGGTGAAGGAGATGATCAAAAAGCAGCATCAGCAGCACAAAACCCAGAGACAATTGAAGAGTATGATGAAGGTGTTATTCATATGGATGAATCCCCTTTGCGTTCATTAGCTCGGTCAGCAAAACCACTTCAAAAACAAGACACACTTAAAAAGCAAGAGGAATTGGGTAAGAGCAGATAAGTTGGAACTTGTGGTACGATTGCTGGTTTAGATGGCACTTTTCCTGGATGACGAGGATGAGGATCAATATATTTACTTTCAAGACGAAAATCCCAAAAATCTCCCTCTCCCCCAACCAATCTTTGTTCAGGATTTGCTTTCCCTACATTAGAATCAGGACCATAAGCAACAAGATGATATTGGTAAGGAGAATTATTTAATGTGATATAACCATAATTTAACTTGAAAGAATCTTGCTTTGCCGTTCCAGAAACCTGCACTATTGATATACTTTGATTGTTATCATCTTTATTGTCATTACCTGATGTAGCATGTATATGAATTTTAGTTGTCCCCAAAACGTTACCATGAATCAGAACACGGTCGGTTTTATCAGGATCAAGTGACTTATCAAGTTGAGTATTGATATGAAGCTGCGCATCACCTTGAGCAAGATAAATGTTATCCTGCCCTGTTCCAATGTACAGTGTTTGATAATTACCCGAAGTTTGTCTTTCAAAAATGATAGCACTATCTTTAAGTATTACATCAGAAATAGATGAAGATAAATTCTGTGAATTTTGATTTTTTCTGTTTGTTAGGACCCATTTTGATTTATTCGTTAAATAAAACAGAGCATCGGATTCATGATCAACATGCGAACCACCAGTCAGTGAGGAGGTATTTGCCGCAAGCATTACAGAAGATCCATTTTTAGCTTCTAATAAAAGATTACCCGAGATATCTGAGTTCTTTAAAGCAATGAAACTCTTAGCTCCTTTTCCATGAATAGCTGTGCTATTTGTAGCTTTTAAAATTGTTTGTGTTAAACTAACAAATCCTATGCCCTCCCTTTTGCTTATTTCTGAAACATCTAGATTTTGCGCAGCTTTTCGGGATCCTTTTAGCCGTACTTGAGATGCCGGTTTGTGTGACCCAAAAAGACTTATACCATAGGAATTTTTACCATTTACTGTAATCGTTGAGCTTTCAACATTCACTGTTCCACTATCGATATAGATTCCTTCAGCAACATGTGTGAATTCCGAACGGAGAAGTGTGATTTTTGCACTGTTTGTTACATGTATGCCCCGTCCTTTGTCTCCAGGTCCTTTAATTATAATTCTGTTTGCCTTAATATCTGCTCCCTTTCCGTCTGCTTTAATGAAATCAGCAGTATTGGTATTTCCTGTATATTTCATGTTGACTTTATTTAAAATAGCTTTTCCGAAGTTTAAACTGACCCCATGTTGTCCTTTAAAACTCATTGAAGTACTGATCATAGTTAGCTCAGCGTTTTCAATGGTTATTCCCTTATCAACATCGTTTAAGCTTGTACGGATTAGGATTGCATGTCCACCTTTTGTAACGTGTGCCCCTTTTCCACTGTTATTAGCATTAATTGTTACATCTATTGTTTTAATAACAGCCTCTCTTCCTTCTACTTTAATGAAGTCAGTAGTATTGCTAGAACCTTTATAATTCATCTGTACATTATTGAGCAGAACCTTTCCCCCGTTCATTTTGATAGCATATTGCCCTACAAAATTAATAGCACCATTACCCATCCATACAGATGCATTATTAACGGTCATTGCATTTTGCACCTGCGTTAAATGTGAATGGTTCAGAGTGACATGTCCACCCTCTGTCACATGCAGCCCCTGTCCTTTATTATTTCCTGTGATCATCACCTTTATTGCAGCAACACTTGCCTCTCTTCCTGCAACATTAATGAAGTCTGCATCATGCTTAGATCCTTGATATGTCATCATAACCTTTTTTAAGACAGCCGTTCCCTCATAAAGATAAATACCGTGATCTCCATGGAAAGTAATAGCTCCTCCCTCCATCTTGACAGCCCCATTTGTAATACTCATCCCCTTATTGACCTTCCCTACCGTCACTTTGTTCAATATCATCGTCCCATCACTCACCTCCACTCCCGTACTCTTCTCACTTTCATCTCCCATAATCCTCGTACCCGTCAAAGTAGCCGTCGCCTTTCCCTTTACCCAAAGTGTCCCCCCAGCGATAGCAATCCCCTTTTCCACCTGCGAGATTGTTCCCCCAATTACATTCAGCTTCCCATCCCCCATCATAGTAATCCCTGTTGCGACTTTTTGAATTGTCACGTCATTGATTGTGACCATTTCTGAATTACTGATAACCACTCCTGCCCCTGTTTCAGTAAGACCAGCCCCTGTAATATTAAGCTCTGTCACATGAGCCTTTTTCAATCCCTCCATCTGAATACCAAACCCAAAGCCTTTGCTTTTTTCTAAAGTAATTGCCCCTCCCGTTATCGTCATTTCTCCCGTTAGCGTCTGCGTCCCTTTTGTCTTCCACACTAGCCTCGTCCCTTTTGTCTTCCACACTAGCTTCTCATTTATTGTATCTGTCTCATTCTTCACAGTTTTATTAGCGACCCATATTCCCTTCTGTACCCCTGAGATTTTGACATCGATCAACTCCAATGCCGCCCCCTTTCCCCTCATCTCCATCCTCACCCCTGTCTCAGCGGAACTAGATCCTGTAATATTGACCTTATTGAAGAAAGCATATCCCTCTGAGAGATAAACCCCATGTTGTCCCTTAAACCCAATTTCCCCTCCAGTCATCCAGACAGATCCGTTTATGATCGTCATACCTTTATATACATTTGTAAGAGAGGAAGTCCCTTTCAGTACAACTTTAGCGCTATCCCGCACCATCATCCCAGTCTCAGCAGAACCAGATCCTATAATTTTGACCCCCTCTAGATTAGCATACCCCTTTGAAAGATAGATCCCGTAACCTTTCTTAAATTCAATCGTCCCCGTACTCACGTTCAACATCCAATCCCCTATCATACTTATCCCCGTCGCAACCTCCTTTATCATCACATCTTCCAATTTCACCGTTCCCTTTCCAACCACCTCCATCCCCACTCCTATCTCAGCAGAACCAGGTCCTGTAATAGTAACCTTATTTAAGAAAGCATATGCATCCTCCATCTTGACCCCATACTCTCCCATAAATTCAATCTCTCCTCCCTCCATCTTGACAGCCCCTTCTGTGACAGTTATCCCATTTTCGATATCCTTCAAATCGACCTCTTTCAACAACAGCGTTCCCTTTTGTGACACCTCGATTGCCGTACGCTCCATAGCTGTTGTCCTAACTGTCGTCCTCACTCTCCCCCAATCCTCTCCCTTAACCACTATACCTGCCAAATAAGCATTACCCCCCATTATTTTAAGCCCAACCCCTCCATCCCCATCTGCTAAAGTAATCTTCGTTCTTCCCTCCATCATCAAAATCCCACCCCCTGCCATAGTTACCCCCGTTGTGACCCCTGAAACCTCCACATCAACCAACTGCACCATTCCATGGACTATCTCCAACCCCGTACTCCTGTCACTTCCATCACCCCTAATCTCCCCTCCAATCATCTTTAGCATCCCACTTCCTTTTACACTTGCCCCCATTTGTACATTCTCAATCTTCACCCTTTCTAACAACACTGTCCCCTTCCCACTTATCCATATCCCTACTTTTCCTGTTCCTTTTCCATCGATAGTGAGATCTTCTAAACCAGCTCCCCCCTTTGAAAGATAAACCCCATAACTCCCCTTAAACCCAATCTCTCCCTTGACCATCTTGACAGCTCCCTGTGTAATACTCACCCCACTTCCGACATCTCTCAAGTTTGTGCCATACAACCCTACTAACCCTTCATTAATTTTAATCCCCACTCCTCCTGCTCCCTTTCCATCGATAGTAAGATCTTCTAAATGAGCATATCCCTTTGTAAGACTAACCCCATGCCCTCCCTTAAACTCAATCTCTCCCCTAATCATCTGTACAATTCCCTTGTCGATAGTCATCCCATTTGCAACCTCTCTTATATTTGTCTCATGCAGCAACGCCACTCCCCCCTTCATCTCCAACCCCGTACCTGTTTCATCCCCCTCAATTGTCGTATCCGTCAAACCAACCTTCTCCACCCCCACGCATACACCCCAATCCCACCCCCCTTAAACTTAATCACCGTATCCGTCAAATTAACCGTTTTCGTCCCATTCCACACATACACCCCCGTCCCCGCTCCCGTTAAATTAATCGTCCCCCCCTCACCTCCAACTTCTCACCCCCATACACCCACACCCCCGTTTGCACCTTATCAATCGATCCCCCATTCAACGTCACTACTGTTCCCGTTACCCCCTGCACTCCCACCCCATAACTCTTCGCACTCCTATCTCCCGTAATCTTCGTCCCCGTCAAACTAACCGTTTTCGTCCCATTCCACACATACACCCCCGTCCCCGCTCCCGTTAAATTAATCGTCCCCCCCTCACCTCCAAACTCTCACCCCCATTCACATACACCCCCTGATTGACCTTCTCAATCGTCACCTCATTCAACGTCACCGTCCCTTTCACATTCTGCGCCCACACCCCTATCCCTTGATTTCCCCCTCCCGTAATCGTCGTCCCCGTCAAATTAACCGTCGCCGTTCCCTGCACCTTAACCCCTCTCCCATCCCCCTTAAACCCAATCGTCCCCCCATTCATCGTCAAACTTGTCCCCCCATTCATGTTTATCCCAACCCCACCTGTCCTCCCATCCCCCTCAACCGTAATCGACCCGCCAGTCACCGTCAGCGTCCCACTTGTCGCACTCACCCCCGTTCCCACCTGTAAAATATTCACACTAGTCAACGTCATTTTCCCCGTGCTTCCCATAGTTATCCCCACCCCATGACCCTTTCCATCTCCCTCAATCGTCGTCCCCGTCAAATTCACCGCCCCCGTCACATTCTGCGCATGCACCCCCGTACCTGTTCCTGTAAAATTAATCTCCGTCCCCCCACTCACCTCTAACTTTGTCCCCCCAGTCATGTTTATCCCCTTTCCGCCATTCTCAACCGTAATCGACCCGCCAGTCACCGTCAGCGTCCCCTTTGTCGCACTCACCCCCGTTCCCACCTTTGAAATATTCACACTATTCAACGTCATCTCCCCCGAACTCCCCATAGTCACCCCCGTATTCCCTCCCATAATCACCGTATTTGTCAAAGTAGCTTCTACCGATCCCCCACATTCACCCCAATCCCACCCCCCTTAACCGTAATCGTCCCCTGATTCATGTTCAACGTCCCCCCAGTCATGTTTATCCCCGTCCCACCATCCGCAACCGTAATCTGCGTTCCCCCTTTCACCTTCAGCGTCCCCTTTGTTGCCTCTATCCCCTTCATGAAGCTTGAAATATTCACCCCCTCCAACGTCACGTTCCCTCCCATCATCTGTACCCCCGTTCCTGTTCTATCTCCCGTAATCGACCCCTGTTTCATGATCACCGTCCCCTCACCCACCTTAACCCCCGTCCCATTTTCCACAACCGTAATCCTCGTATTCGTCAAAGTAGCATTCACCGTCCCCTCCCCCACCTTAACCCCAACCCCTCCCGTACCCGTAACCATAATCATCGTCTCCCCCATCATATTCAACGTTCCACTCCTCTCCACCTTAACCCCGATCCCATTACCCCCCCTAACCGTAATCTGCGTCTCCCCCATCACACTAGCCGTCCCACTCACCACCTGCATCGCTGTCTTCATCCCCGTCATCGTCACATCATTCAACGTCAAATCCCCACTCCCCGAAACCACCATCCCCGTACCCTTATTATCTCCCGTAATTGTCTTCAACGTCACACTAGCCTTCCCCCCTCCCTCCACCTGAATCGCAATACCCTCTCCTGTAACATTCATACTCCCCCTACCACTTATACTCGCCTCTCCACTACCCCTCGCAATCCTTATCGCCGTTGTGACCTTATCAAAAGTCACACCCTCTTCCACATACACCATTCCCCCATTACTTATCTCCATCCCCGTACTCTCCACCCCCCCACTTCCCACTCCCGTAATCTCCGTCTTCCCTTTCAATGACAAATTTCCTCCCTTCACCTTAAACCCATGCCCTCCCTCCTTAATCGTAATAGACTTCCTACCAGTCTCCCCTAGCAGCATAACAGTAGAGCCCTTCCCATCAATCTCTACCGCCGTTTTGACATCTGAAATATTCAACACCCCCTCCAACACCAACGTCCCCTTCTTCACCTTAACAGCCGGCTTATTAGCATCAGCACCCTCACCATTAACCGTCAGACTCTCTATCGTAATAATTGCCCCCTGCCCCTTCACCGTGACAGCAGCTTCTTGACCTTCATCAGAGACTTTTCCCATATCTATTTCTCGAGGCCCCTTCAGAAACTTTGATCCACTCTCACACACAATCGGCTCACCAGGCCGATCAGTCCCCCCATTCCCCTGAACATCACCCGTACAATTTTGTGATTGAGCAACTGCATTTTTCGGATAGAGGCAATGAGCCAGAGCTGCCAACAGAGCGGTTGATAGGATACAAGAACAAATATGATTATTTAAGACACGACGCATAACTCTCACCCACACTTTCTCCCAAAACCAATGGGATCAAAAGAGGAAAACGATTTTTCAAAAAACAGAAAAATAAAACCAACACCTCAAACCCAATAACTGGGCAAAAAAACCACAAAATTCTCCCCACAACATTCTATCCTACATCATCATCTCAAGAAGAACCCCTGTGGAACCAAAACCAAAACAATCACCTTAAAACTAAAAATTAAACTTAAAAAAATTCATCAAAAAACACACAAAACATAAAATCATATCCAAAAATCATAACCAGCATCACACAGACAGAAAAAACAAAAACACTCAAAACAGACCTACGAGTGTTCAAGCGATCCGCGACACGAAAACAGAGACATTTATAGGCGCTCAAGCTGTAAAACTTGGGTTAGCAGATGCGCAAGGCACATTTGCACAAGCATTGGCAGCTCTTGTTGCAGCTAATTTTCTCAAACCGTGAGCTGATTTCTTAGCGCCAGCTTCGTTACGAGCTTTCCGCACAATTGCCTGCAGGAGAGGAAAGCGAAAAAATTAAAGTTTCTGCAGAAGAAAATGCTGTCGACGTTGGTGTTAACACTGAAGTTTTTAACAAAGATAATAACGTCAATGAAAATAAATACGTAGTTATTCAAGCGACACTTGAACAAGAAAGAAGGCGTGCTCAGGGCTTTATGACTTTGGAAAAGCAAGCGCAGCGTTTAGGTGTTTCTTTCAATGCAGCACAAGCTATTCAAGATGGTATGAGCTTAGAAGAAGCAAAGAGCATTATTCTAGCTAATGCTACGTCACAAAGCGAGGCTTTAGCCGTATCGTCTTATGCACCCCATCCGGAAGTAAACACTCAGACAAATATTTATGCAAAATGGGAAAAAGTTTGGAGGGCAATATAATGAGTAAAGTTTTTTATGAAGGTCCTCGTGATAGCGCTTATCTTGGGCGTTATGATCCTGACATGTCAAACGAGGAAGTAATCTTTGCACAAGGAGATGAAGTTGTAGCGGGAACCGTCATGGGGCTTGTGAAATCAACGGGCAAATATGTGCCGTTTAATCCTGATGCATCAGATGGCAGTGAAATTCCAGCGGGAATTTCTTATGCCAATGTTGATGTATCACAAAGCGATCAACGTGCAACGATTACAGTGCGTTTATGCACAGTAAAAAAATCTGAACTGATATGGCCTGACAAAATTGACGAAAAGAAAAAGGAAACTGCCATTCAGATCTTAGAAAAAAATAACATTCTATTGCGATAGGAAACATACAAATATGGATATAAAATCTTTTAATCATGATGCTTTTTCATCGGTAACAATGATGAAAGCAATTGAAAACTATGAGTTTAAACCTAGTCTGATTGGCTCACTTGATCTTTTTGAAGAAGTTGAAACAACTACAACATCTGTTAGTATTGAGAGATGTAATAATACATTATCGCTCATTCCAACAAGTGAACGCGGTGCGCCTTTAATAGAAGCAGGTAGAGATAAGCGTAATATTCGATATTTTGAAACAACACGTATTGCCAAAAGCGATACTATAAAATCAGGAGAAATTCAAAACCGACGAGAATTTGGTACAGAAGACCAGCTTGAAACAGCGATGAAATTTATCGCTAAAAGACAAAAAAAACTGATCAAAGAAATCGAACTGACCTGGGAAAATATGCAGCTTGGAGCTATTCAAGGTGTTGTTCTTGATGCTGACGGATCAGTGGTCTATGATTGGTACAAGGAATGGGGAATCACACCACCAAAGGCTATTAATTTTAAACTCGATGATGACACAACAGATGTTGCCAATATGGTTGATCAAGTTGTCACCAATATGGTGGAAGCATCAAGTGGTGCATTTTCCAATTGGTCATGGATTATTGGGCTTTGTGGACGTGAATTCTTTTCAAAATTAAAAAATCACAAAACAGTTCGTGAAACCTATCTCAACACACCCTTAGCACAAACATTAAATAGCCCAAAAGGTATTGCAACACCTGGAGCTATTGGATCAGGAAGTTTCGGGAGTTTTGACTTTGCTGGTGTAACATTTATCAATTATCGTAATATTGGTAACTATAATGTAAACGCTAAAGCTGGCACCAAACAAGCTATAGGGATTAAGCCTAATGAATGCCGATTCTTCCCTGTTAACGCACCTGGTGTATTCCAAAAAACATTTGCTCCGGGTGAAACCTGGGAGTTTGTCAATACAGTTGGCAAACCTCTTTATACTACACTTACTGTAGATCGCGAACATAACGCATGGGTGAGACCTGAAGTATACAGTTACCCACTCTTCATTTGCACGCGTCCTGAAATGCTCTTCAAAGCAGTAGTGGGAGAAAAATAAAATGCAATGGTATGGGCTGCTCAGTCAAATGATTGAAGATGTACGCGACACTTTTGGGCAGCCCGTTATCTATACACGAAAGAAAACAGGGCAATCTTTTCATATCATAGCGATTTATAGCATTAAGCATGCAGAGCCAGAAGCTGGGGGAAGAGTAAAAACAACAATCCCAAGAAAAGAACTTGATGTTTGCATCAATGATATTGGAGGCGTGCTTCCTGAACTAGGAGATCGTATTGTTCTACTCACTTCCCAAGAGAATTTTACTGTCGCAAATGTACAAGCCTCAGAAGCAAATATGTATAAGCTTATCCTTCGTGAGGACGCTGTGTCTGATGTAAAGTAAATTTTTTTATTAGTTTTCCATCTTCATAAAGCATCGAGGAAAGGAGCTACAGTTTAGAAGAAATATATCTATTTAAACTCACACCATTTTCAGCGGCTTGAATTGCTAATTGTCTATGGAGTTCTGGCGGTATTCTTAACTGAAATCTGCCACTATATTTTACATGTGACAAAGGTATAGGAACATCCTCTCCATTGCGTTGCATGTCCTCAACAACTTCTGTAACGAGGTTCATAATACCCTTTAAAGCGTTCTCTGCTTTAACATCTAACCATGAAAGAGAAGGAAATTCAGCACATAAACCAACATATTCCTCATCTTCTTGCGACCACAGAACACGATACGTATAATGATTATTGTTCATTCTTTATCCTTTCTATCGCTTGTAAGATTTGTTTAACTTGATAAGCTTTTGCTTTGTTACCAGAACTTTTTTGAATATTTACACGAGGATCTCCAAACCACGGGGTTTTAAAAACAAAATGGCTTGAACCATTGTTCCGCAGTTCTCCAAAGAAATGTCTACATACAGCCAACAAATCTAAAAACTTTATGTTCTTTGGTGATGTTTTCATCAAGCTGATTATTTTTTCAATTTTATGACTCATAATTTTATTATATAGTATTATTATTGATACTATTCAATGCTTTTTATAGTTTTCAACTGATATGTCCTAAACAGGATTTAAGATGCATCTACGAGATACATTAAGAGAGACGTTTGTTGAGTTAATTAAAGCTAGCAAGACATCGGCTGGTGATGAAGTTTACAATATGCGAGACTTTAATTTCTTTAATGAAGAGCATCCGTTTGTTAATGTATCGACTCCAAACGAAACGATAGAAGATGGACACGATTATGGGGCAAGACGACGTGTTTTAACGGTTGATGTTGAATGCTATGACACAAGAGAAAATGGAGCGCGTTTTGTTGATCAATTAGCTTGGGAAATTGAAGCGATTTTCCATAGTAATCCCAGTCTTAACAACACAGTTGAAAGCTGTCGCTTACAAAACATTGCCATGGCTTTTGGTGATAATGGCTCCTTAGCATTGCATGGTTCTATTTTAACATTTGAAGTCACTTATGTAACGAATATCTCTTCTGAAGAAGATGATGCTGTCTTTTTTGAAGCTTTGAAGGGGATGATCAAAAAGTAACATCAACAGCACAAAACCCAGAGGACATTGAAGAGTACGATGAAGGTGAAGGTGTTATTCACATGGATAAGGAAGATATATGACAGAGATTGTAGAACAATTACTCAATGGTGAATGCAAAGCACGTACACAAGGTCTGGTGAAATCCTTAGCACAAGAGATTGGGTGTGAAGAAGCTGTCGTTGCTGCGATTATTTCTGTGGAGTCAGATGGTAAAGGTTTTGATGATGAACAGCGTGTAAAAGTCCTTTTTGAAAAACATCAGTTTTATAAGAATTTACCCCCTCATAAGCGTAAACAAGCTATTACAGAAGATCTTGCGAGAGAGAAGTGGATCAGCCCTAAAGATGGGGGATATAAAGAGCAAAAAACCAATACTCAAGCTTTACAATTACTTATTGCAGCTATGACCATTGATGAAGAAGCTGCTTTAAAATCTGCTTCTTATGGTGCTGGTCAAATTATGGGAAATAACTATGGTATCCTTGGTTGGAATAGTGTTCAAGATTTTGTCACCAGCATGTGTTCGTGTGAAGACGAACAAATAAGAGCAATGTTTTCTTTTTTCAAAGTCCGTGGCCTTGCTTCAAGTTTACGAGACAAGGATTTTAATGCCATTGCACGTGCTTACAATGGCAGTGGTATGGTCAAAGAATATGGCCGACGCATGCGTAATGCTTATTGTGCTCTCACAAAGAAATCAGCAGAGGTTAGTAATTCAGTTCGTGCCAATGGTTTACGACTAGGGTGTAAAGGCTACCGTGTTGAAGCGCTGCAAAAACGTCTCAATGATCTTGGTTATCCTGTTGCCATTGATAGTGATTATGGACCAAATACACGCAGTGCAATCTTTGCTTTTCAAGCTGATCATAATTTAGAGGTTGATGGTGTTGTTGGCGCTAAAACTCAAGCAGCGCTAGATGTGGCCACTCCAATGATTAGTCCCCGTCGCTCTGGTGTAAGCATGGCCGACTTAAGAAAGAATGGGACAAATATTATTAAAGATGCAGATAAAACCCAAACGGCGGGCTATGGTCTTGCTGCCACTTCAGCTCTCATGGGAGCAGAACAAATGGGGCTATTTGATAATCTTAAACTCTCTATAGGAAAAATGAGTTCTCTTGTAAAGCCACTTGTTCATATTGGTAAAGCAATCTCGGATCATTGGTGGATGGCTGCTATTTTTGTAGGATTGATTATTGTTCTCGTCTCAGATCGTGTCAAAAGAACTTATTTAAAAGATTACAAGAAAGGCAGAGCTATCTAAGTGCAAAAATACCTTGCGATTATACTTGATGCATCCGCTGCTCTTTTCGAGATTTTGATGAATGTTTGTCAGATTGGAAAGAAAGTTGAACAGCACAAACAGACAGAGGAAGCTTTAAAGGCAGCCAAAACAAGGTTAAAAATAGAAGATGAGATTAACAAAAAAAGTGATGATAATGTGCGCTCTGATCTCTCTAACTGGCTGCGCGACAAATAAATACACTTCCTCTTGTCTAGGATGGTTGCCTATTTATTTAGACAGACAAGATCTCAATACGATCAGTCCAAACCTAGCACGAGACATTTTAAAACATAATCAGCACGGTAAACAGTTGTGTGGATGGAAGCATGTTCAGAAAACAAAATGATTGTGATGTTAAATTTCTATTTTGAATTATCTTGATCGTTGTGGATCATAGCACGTAAACCATTCAAGGATGTACGTTTGACACGCCCTACTTCAACATCTTCAATAGCTTGTAATGTTTCCAAATTAGGTTGGAACGAATCAAATGGTAACGCTCGATTCTTAGCAATATCAAGAATTCCATCAGGTATATGAGATCTCATATTTATTGATATTACAGCACATAATAAACAAAGTCTATGTAAAAATCCTATTCCCTAACCTGATTATTTCATTCCCTAACCTAAAAAAATAATAATAAAATCAATAGGTTACAAATGCAAAAAAAGGGACTGGTGGGCCCCTTGGGCGTACCAGTTACTTTTTCATCTCTATATCTATTTGATTCTATTATCCTTTTTAAAACTCAAAAATAAAGTAGTAAGGTTAGAGAATAAGATTTTCCAAACTTGCCCTCTAACAATTCCCTTGAACTCTTTGTGAATTGGTTTTCTAACAACCTATACAAATGTTTCCCACACTCACTACTCTTTAAAATATCTCTTGCTAAGCTTGAACTGATCACATTGTAATCTTTTGATCCAAATGCACTGGCAACCACCCAATACAAGCAGCATCTTCATTTGTTACTACACACCCAGTCAGAAAGACCAGAATGCATACCAGCATCACTTTTCTTGCTAATCTCGCCTTTTATTTCCAGTCACGTGTTACTGTCTTTAAAGATTCCTCTATTTGTTTGCGTTTGTTCAACTTTCTTTCTCTAATCTGACAAACATCCATTACAATCTCTAAAAGAACAGCGGATGCATCAAGTATAATCGCAAGATATTTTTTCACTCCTTGCTCTCCTCTGCCCTTTAAAAGATATCCTTCTAGAGCGCTCTGTCCTTCTTGTAAGCTTTCAGACAAACTCTTTTACCGATTTGACATGAATATAAATAATCAAGTCCACAAAAATAGTATCAATCCACCAATGATCCGAAATTGCTTTACTAATATGAGTAAATGATTCTACAAGGGCACTCATTTTTCCTATCAAAATTTGAAATTATCGAACGCCCCCATTTGTTCTGCTTCCATAAGAGCTGAACTAGCAATAATAGCCCTGCAAACTATTTGGTTTTATTCTTATCTTCATAATAATGTTTGTACTATTCCTTCTCAAATCCTCCCATACTTACAGGAATGGCGGGAGCTAATCATTGGAGTAGCATATCTAATGCTACTTGAGTTTTGGCACCAACAACACCATCAATTTCTAAATTATAATCAGCTTGAAAGGAAAAGATCACTCTATTTTTCTTTCATGTATAGATCACAGGCTACCCAAAAATGTTTTCATCTATCTCAAACATTTAACTAAGCAGCCCGTGTGCTAGCATATTTTATTTTGCTCTCACTACTGCTTTAAAGAGCATTTCAGGACGCGCGCAGACAAAGAGTGGGTAACTGCATACTTCAAGCTTGGCCCATGTTGCAGATTCACGATCTACAATAAGTCTCGTATAAAGAGGCTTTCCAACTGTATTGATAAACTCCACGCCTTTATCAGGAGAAAAGGTTTTTTGGAATGCACCAGGTACATTAACAGGAACGAATTGACATTCATCAGGTTTGATTCCTATGCTTCGTTTTGAACTATTAGTGTTCATATTATAATCATGAATGTTGCAGTAATTAATAAACGTCGCACCTGCAAAATCAAAACTCTTAAAACTTCCTGATTCAATAGTACCAGGCATTGTAATACCTGCTGTGTTCTTTAATATTCGTGCTGAAGGTGTATTTAAATAGGTGTCACGAATTGCTTTATGATTTTTTAACTTGAAAAAGAATTCATCTCCACAAAACCCAATAATTCGTGAATAAATAGAAAATGTATTGCCTGAAGCTTGCGCCATATTTGTAACGACTTGATTAACCATATAAGCAACATCTGTTGTGTCCTCATCTAGTTTAAAATCAATAGCCTTTTGTGGCGTGATTCCCCATTCTTCATAGCAATCATAGATCACTGATCCATCTGCATCAAGGACAACACCTTGAATAGCTCCAAGTTGCATATTTTCCCATATCAGTTCAATTTCTGAAATCAACTTCTTTTGTTTTTTAGCGATAAATTTCATTACTGTTTCAAACTGATCTTCTATGCCAAATTCTCGCCAGTCTTTAATTTCTTCCGCTTTTATAATATACTCTTTAATAATAGGTGTTGTTTTAAAACACCGACGATCATACTCATCTTTTTCTGTTTCTGTTGGAGGTGTACCACGTTCACTTACTGGAATGAGCGATAATTTACGTTTTTCAATACTAACCGTTGTTTTGTTTGTCGCAACCTCCTTAAAAAGGTTGAGTGAACCAATCAGGTTAGGTTTAAATTCATAGTTTTCAATCGCTTTTGTCATTACTTCTGATGAAAAAGCGTTGTGATTAAAAAAATTTATATCCATATTCGTATATTCCTATTGCAGTATAATTTTGTTTTTGTCTTCTAAGATTTGAATGGCTGTTGTCTTTTTCCTTTTTTCAATCTTATCAAACCATATCAATTTAGATGCTTTTACCGTGCAATAAATGTTAACAGTGGCTTTGTTGTCGCCAAGAACGCACACAGGCCTTGTGATAACTACTGGTATTTCTTCCATAGTTATTTTCCTTTCGAGTAGTTGAGACAATAAAAAAACCTCACTCTCAAGAACAAAGAGGAGGTCAATAAATCGTCAATAAATAAAAACGAATAAACTTGATTACTTTAATAAAAAACCCGCATTCGTAGGGCCTTCAACAACAAAACTAATTACATTAATTTGTAATTTTTAACACAATGACACTCACGCCGCTTCATTAGTAAATACTATTTTTATCCTCCTGTCAACTAAAATCACGATCTAGTATATTTTTATCTCATTCAATCTAAATATGGTGTAAATTGCCCCCTCTCATCGAATCAATTAATTATACGGGCCTATAACTCAAAAAAAATCAGGAGGGGCAACAATGATCTACGCCGTCATAATAACAGCGGGAATACTCGTAGCATCAAGTATAATTTACCCCATTTATAAAATAATAAAAGACGGTTGGAATACAAGTTATACACACGATAATTCTGTTGATCTCTATAATCCAGCAATAGAAAACTACGATAACATGATTAAAAAGCATAGTAAAGCAATCAAGGAACGAGAAAAGATGACTTCAAAATGGGATTCGATACTCAACACACAAAAAGAGATGAAGAAGGTAATGAAGTTTGGTGTTATTTCACGGATGCAACTAATACTAATATTTTTTATAAGTTTAGGTTTATCTAATACTCTTTTAATATTGGGTAATCTAGATAGAGATCAATTTGATATCCCAACTGCAATAGGATTGGTGGCTTTTCTCTTAATATCCATATCTTTACCGATATTTTTAGGATTATACATAATAGTAAAAAAGAAACTGAAGGACATAATTCAACAATTGGACGAAGCAATTGAAAAAATTAACGAAATAATGGCTAATCAAAATCCAAGAAGGAGAGAAAAATGATTTTTACTCTATTCTTATTAGCACAGGCCGTAACTTCTATGGCGGCTTGTGTAAAGGTAGTATTAACCATCTCACTTCCTTATTCCATCATTAAATATCTGAAACTACGCCGTAAAGCGATTATAGGACGTGACCTAGCTATTCAAATGTTAAAAGAAATAAATGAGAAACAGAAAAAGTAATGGAGGAATAAAATGAATTTGGCAATTGATAACTTTGTTTTTCCAATAGGGCTGCTTATATTCATCAGCATCATGTCTATCCCAATTAGCTTACTGTGGCGCTTTGGATTGAAAGTTTCCGCATTTTTATTTATAATAACAACTGCTGTAATTAGTTGCTCAATATTATTGATGCTCGCTTTTGGTTAACGATCAAAATATTTATGAAGAGCATTCAAAGCAATATATAGAGAACTGACAAAATATGGCAGTTGTTGATCTTCAATAACGATATACTGCAATGCAGCATGAAGATTATACTGACGATATAACCCTTGTGTTTCTCTAATAACCTCTTGCATAGCTTTATAGCGATCAGTTGCTACCTCAACTCATTTTTCCCTTCCTCGGTCATCATAAGATGTTGGCATCTCATTATAAACCGCACTCTGAAACCCTTTCGCACATCGATAATCATTTAACACTTGAATATACTGCTGTGATGCATCATACTGATTTTAATTAATCTTTTTTCCAATACTCAGATATTGAAGTACAACTTTTGCAAGATGTGGATTAAAAATCACGACAGAATGCCACTCTGTTTTCTCTACTTTTTGAGGGGTTATTTTATCTGTACAACTTTGAGAAGTGCTCATACGAAAGTTCACTACTTCTATTCCAGATGCCATTGTCTTGCTCTCAGGATCTGCACCAAGATAACCTATTAAGTTATTTTATTGATCATATTTTTACACCTTTTCTAGGGAAAATAATTGAAACAAAATACGGATATGAAAAGCTATTTTTACTATAGCATAACATAGTGCATTTTTCCAAAGAAAAAACAGCATAAATAACTGAAAATAAACAGTTTATTGGTGATTTTATCAGTGCATAAATGCTTTTTTGTACTATAATTTTATTGACTTTATACCAAGCAAATATAAACCCGCGCGACTTGTTGAAATTTGAATGGTTTTTCAAATTCATCTACCGGTTTGTACCGTAAAATACCGTTCAATCAGACACCCGAGATAACACTATGGAAACAAAAAAAGGCAAGACTCTATTCAAACAGCAAAAACTATTGTTAGCCTTGCTTCAAGAATTTGGAGGACGTCTTTCAATACAGATTTTCAAAAATATTTATTTTATTTACAAATGGGAAGAAAAACAAAGTTATGAATTTGTACCTTACAAATATGGATGTTTCTCTTTTTAGTCTTATGCTGACAAATGCAAGCTTATAGAATTAAGCATGCTTGGAACAAAAATGATTGATAGTTTACATCAATGAAGAGCAGTTACAGTGCTCATATTGAATTTGCTACACAAAAGAAAATTTCTTCATTTGTTGAAAAATTTAGCAAACTCAAAGGTGATGAATTTATTCAGTATATCTAAAAAATATCCATATTTTGCTATCAATAGCTGTTAGCAAATAATATGATGTATTAAACAGTATTTAATACACAATAGAAAAATGTATAGATCCTATAGCTCCAGTAAATATCTGCTTACCTTCTTGTTCAAATTGTTGAATTAATTTTTCATCAATCACGCGGCGATCCCACATTGTGCCAAACATATAACCTTTTTTCCAATCAACAGGTCTTCCAGTAAAATTTTCCATAGCTGATCGATTATATATTCTGGCAGTATCATGATCTAAAGCTTTAAATAAAGCTTGTGATCCTCCAAGCAATTTACCTTCTTTTGCTAAGGAATGTACAAGATCCTTCAATTGATTATCGCTTATTGTCAAAGGGGCATAAACCTGAAAGTGACCACTTGGAACATCATCATACCCCTGAAATTGTGAAGAATCAGCGTCAATCAAATTCCCCCACAAAGCAACAGAATGAGTGGACTCCATTACAGGAGATAAAGCTTCGGCAGTTTGAATTTTATCATCAGATACCTCTTTAATATATGATAATGCATCATAAAATTTTAAAGGAAAAATATCTTTAGTATCAATAGATACAGATGGTGCCTGAATAGTGTCGGGAAGCGTTTCGCCAAAATGCTGCTCTATAGGTAAGCTGTGCTTTTGATATTCATCAATTTTTATGTTTAACTGAGATGAATTAATAAAAACCATTCTTCTCCCCTCCCCATCTGAGCTGATGTATTTCAATAACACTTTTACAGATTTTTATATAACACAAATAAATATTAAAACAAATACAGAAAAAACAAAGGTTATTTCATAAAGTTTATTTTTATCCATTATAATTTTGTTTTAAAAAATAAAAATTACAAAACAGCTTATTGATATATTCAATAACTCTTTGCTTATGAAATTTAATACTCTTCTATTCTCACTTATTTTTACTTTTCATCATAGACTTGAAAGTGTTATAGAAGATAATATTACTTAAATGAAAAAGGACTTCTAATGGAAAAGATCAAAGTAGAAAATCCCGTCGTTGAAATCGACGGTGATGAAATGACCCGTATTATTTGGAAGCATATAAAAGACAAATTGATCCACCCTTATCTCGATATTAATCTTAAATATTATGATCTTTCCATCAAAAACCGAGATGAAACCAATGATCAAGTCACTATTGATTCTGCCAATGCTATTAAACAGTATGGGGTTGGTGTAAAATGTGCAACTATCACTCCTGATGAATCACGTGTTAAAGAATTTAACTTAAAAAAAATGTGGAAGTCGCCAAATGGCACAATACGTAACATTTTAGGAGGAGTCATTTTTCGTGAGCCCATTATCTGTAAAAATGTCCCACGCCTCGTTCCTAGCTGGACAAAACCTATTATTATTGGGCGCCACGCTTTTGGTGACCAATATAAAGCAACCGATTTTAAATTCCCTGGTAAAGGAAAGCTAAGTATCAAATTTGTTGGTGATGATGGTCAGATTATAGAACACGATGTTTTTGATGCCCCAAGCGCAGGGGTTGCTATGGCCATGTACAATATTGATGAATCAATCCGCGACTTTGCACGCGCATCTTTCAATTACGGCCTACAACGAAATGTTCCAGTTTATCTTTCGACAAAAAATACTATTTTAAAAGCCTATGATGGTCGTTTCAAAGATATCTTTCAAGAAATATTCGATACAGAATTTAAAACTGAATTTGAAAGCCGCAAATTACATTATGAGCATCGCTTGATTGATGATATGGTTGCTTCAGCACTCAAATGGTCAGGTGGATATGTTTGGGCATGTAAAAACTATGATGGTGATGTTCAATCAGACATCGTTGCTCAAGGTTTTGGTTCCCTTGGTCTTATGACTTCCGTTCTTATGACACCAGACGGTAAAATTGTTGAAGCAGAAGCTGCGCATGGTACAGTAACACGTCATTACCGTCAGCATCAGAAAGGTGAAGAAACATCAACAAATTCTATCGCCTCTATTTTTGCATGGACACGTGGTCTGATTCATCGTGCAAAACTTGACAATAATGAGAAGTTGAAAAACTTTGCCGTTACATTAGAAAAAGTTTGTGTCAACACTGTTGAGGAAGGTTTTATGACAAAAGATCTCGCACTTTTGATCGGACCAGAACAAAAATGGCTTTCTACAACAGGATTTCTCGATAAAATTGATGCAAATCTAAAAAAAGAAATGGCTAATTAATATAATTAAAATCCTCAAGCTCTGCGAAAGGAGAGCTTGGGGTTTTTGCAAAATTAAAGAACTGTATTCTAAGTGAAACAGGCAATTTCTTTCTCAATGAAAAAATAATGAAACATACTGTTTCATAAGAATAAAATATTGACACTTTAGTATTAATATACGCACATTTTCTAATGTGAATATTGCAAAAAAGAGATACTTTGAAGTATTTATCAAATCTATTTATTCAATAGCTTTTATTATCAACCCCATAAAATAACAACAGTCACAAAAATAAAAGCAACTTACCCTCCCCTCGCAAGCTCATCCAATCTAAGTTGTATTAACTTGAATAATAATCGTAATCGTCAAAATGACGTGTAATACTATTAACAGCTTTCAGATGCTATTTTTCAGCATTTAAATCAACCATAGTCATAATTTTGAAATAAATGTTATACAAGCAACTGCTTACAAACTGTAATACCACTAATTAAGTAAAACAAAAAACGAGTGTTCATAATATTGGTTGAAACATAATAAACAGCACCATGCTAATATATGTTGCGTATCTAAAGATCTTGTATAAAAAATGCAATTTTCATACTTCTTTAAGAAATCACTAACCTGTAATTAACATTGTTAATCTAAAAAGTTGTCCAGAAACAGAAAACAAACTGTTTTTCTCCGGATCAGGTAATGCGTATCGGAGCAATAATCTCTGTTAAATTGACAGAGAAAATGTTTCAATAAAACTGCGCAATTCATTTTTATGATAGCGCAGTTTTATATTTTTCAAAAAAGTTACTCTCGTCAATCAAAACTGTTAAGAAAAACTCTCTTCATGAGAAGATAAACTTAACACAATGAAAAACAACTCAAATACCGTCAAAAATAGACACATACTTAATGTGCTAACGCCTTATTGCTTTGCTCCCATAAAGCACTCGTTTCTGCACAAAAATCAGCATAACATCCTGCTTTAATGGAAGTACGAATACCTTGCATAAGCTGTTGATAATAAGAAAGATTATTCCAAGTTAACAACATGCCACCAAGAGCTTCATTAGATTTGACTAAATGGTGCAAATAAGCACGACTATAATCACGTGCAGCAGGGCAAGGCGATTGTGGATCAAGAGGGCGAGAATCTTCTGCATAACGTGCATTGCGCAAATTTATTCTACCAAAGCGGGTAAAAGCTAAACCATGACGCCCAGCACGCGTTGGTAAAACACAATCAAACATATCAATACCTCGAGCGACACTTTTTAAAATATCATCTGGAGTGCCTACTCCCATGAGATAGCGTGGTTTATTTTCTGGCAAAAGAGAACAAGTAGCATCCAATACCGCCATCATAATATCTTGAGTTTCACCAACTGCAAGTCCTCCAATAGCGTAGCCCTTCAAATCCATCTCTTTCAATGCTTGAACAGAACGTTCACGCAATTTCATATTATCACCGCCTTGAACAATACCAAACATCGCTTTATCTGGTTGATCACCAAAAGCTGTCTTACAACGCTGTGCCCAACGCAATGAAAGCTCCATAGCAGCTTCTATTTCTTTCTCACTCGCAGGTAATGCAATACATTGATCAAGCTGCATTTGAATGTCAGAATCAAGCAGTCCTTGGATTTCAATAGAACGTTCTGGACTCATTTCATAATACGCTCCATTAATATGAGAGCGAAAAATCACACATTTCTCTGTGATTTTACAAATCCCTGAAAGGGACATAACTTGAAAACCACCAGAATCTGTTAAAATAGGTTCAGGCCAACGTGCAAATTCATGTAAACCTCCTAAACGTGCAACCCTCTCAGCCCCAGGCCGCAACATTAAATGATAAGTATTACCCAAAATAACATCTGCCCCAAGATCACGTATCTGATCCATATACATAGCCTTAACGGTCCCTACCGTTCCAACGGGCATGAATGCGGGTGTGCGAATACGTCCACGTCTTGTTATAATTTCACCCAAACGGGCCTGTCCATCTTGAGCGATTTTGTTATAGTGAAACGTCTTAATCATCATTTTCGTCTTTTTGATTGAACAAATTCATATCGCCTAGCAACCAAACATAATTCCTTTTTTGATCGTATTATTATAAGTGTTATAAATGATTTTACTCTACTAAACCCTGAAATCAGCCTTAAGAGAGTTCAACAAAATAAATGAGAATTTATTATCAAACAATCAACACACTAAAAACAGCCAGACGAATAAAAATATCTGTAGTGTCTGGATTATATAGCTTAAAACACTAACATTTATCCACTACAGTCTTAAATAACCTTAAGTATTGTATTTCGATAACAATGACTTTGACTTTATTTTTATGTTTTCAGTGCCATAAATGCTTGAATAATTTTAGTATGAATATAATCAATTTGTCTGAATCCATTTTATGGTCACGTATACTTGTTACGTTCAAAGTAAAATTACACAGCTTCTACATTATGAAACAAAATAGTGCTCTATTTTATAACTTTAAAGCCTACCGTGAAATTTCTTGCTAAAATATAAACTGATAATCTGGGTTGCTACTTTATTTTACAAATAAAAATAATTTTAGCATTTCTTCCTTTTTCAACATTTAAAACACAACAAATTAAGACAGAAATGATATTTTACTCGAATAAATTGGAGTAACAGCACCAAAACAAAAATAAATACTTTGCAGCTATACCGGAATAATATTTTACTTCATGAAAACTGGTGCATTTTTTCACTAAAAAACTTAGAAAAATATAAACATAAAAATATTGTAATATTTGTTTTGAAAAACATAATATAAAGCAACCGTGTATTCTGATGTAAAAAAACCAATTTCAATAAGGCTTGTTATTTCGAAATAATTCAAAATTGAAAAATTCTATTTACACCAAAATACACAATTCACACCAACTTCAATAAAATTCCAAATTAAACTGTAAACAGAAATTATCTGCACAATATTCTAATACTACTTTGTATCTGCAGCAATTCTAGCTTTGATAATCGCATCAGGCTCTACAACAGGTTCACCACGCTTGATCTTATCAACATTTTCCATACCTTCCATAACCTGCCCCCATATAGAATATTGACGATCAAGCCAAGGAGCATCTTCAAAGCAAATAAAAAACTGCGAATTAGCAGAATTTGGATTCTGGCTGCGTGCCATAGAAACTGTACCACGTTTATGAGAAATATTTGAAAACTCTGCCTTCAAATCAGGCTTATCTGACCCCCCATACCCACACGTGATGAATCGAATTTCTCACTATCTTTTTTCCAAACTTCACATCACCAGTTTGAGCCATAAAACCATCAATAACACGATGAAAAACAACATTATCATAAGCACCTTCACGCACTAACTCTTTAATACGTACCACATGACCAGGAGCTAAATCAGCAAACAACTCAATCACTACATTGCCTTTTGTTGTTTCAAGAATTAATGTATTTTCTGGGTCTTTTATCTCAACCATATAATTATTCCTTTGATTTATTGATTACGTTGCAAATGAGCAGTATCAATAACATCAGGATTTGTTACAGATCCATTGTTACTTACAGTGCCCTTTTTAATTTTATCGACAACATCCATTCCTTTTACAACTTCCCCAACAACAGTATACTGTTCATTTAAAAAAGTAGCATCATCAAAACAGATGAAAAATTGAGAATTTGCTGAATGAGGATCTTGTGAACGTGCCATACCAACAGTACCACGCTTGAATGGCTGTTTTGAAAACTCTGCCACTAAATTAGGATAATCTGAACCACCCATACCAACGCGCTTAAGGTCAAAATCAGTACTATCTTTTTTTCCAAATTTTACATCGCCTGTCTGTGCCATAAAACCAGGAATAACACGATGAAATACGACATTATTATAAGCACCCTCTTGTGTTAATTGCTTGATTCTAGCAACATGTTTTGGTGCAAGATCAGGACGCAAACGAATAACAATATCACCATTTTTAAGAGATAAAACAAGGGTATTATGCTCATTTGCTAAAGCATTAAATGAAAAAAGATGAACAATACATGTTAAAATGGCAAAAATTCTAATATACACAATCATTTTTCCTTCAAGGATTTAAATTTCAAACATAAAGCTTGTGCAACATTTTGAGGAACAAAAGGCATAACGTTCCCCCCATAGCAGCAATCTGGCGCACTAATGTAGAAGTTATTGGGCGACTAGAAACGCTTGCCGGTAAAAAAACAGTTTGTAATTCAGGAGCCATAATCTTATTCATCCCTGCCATTTGCATTTCGTAATCGAGATCAGTACCATCACGCAAACCACGAATAAGAAACGAAGCTTGAATTTCACGCGCCTTATTAATTAAAAGATTATCAAATGCAATAACTCGCAGTCGATCAGGACCTATATTTAATAAGTCTTTCCCGACTTGTGTAATTAAATCAACACGCTCTTCAAAACTAAAAAGTGATTGTTTTCCACTTTGTATACCAATAGCCACCACCACTTCATCAGCCAATAATAAACTGCCTTGCAAAACATCAAGGTGACCATTTGTAATAGGATCAAAAGAACCTGCATAAAGAGCAATGGTCATCATTTACTCCAATGTTTTTACAATTATATTTCGTCGCTCGCATCAACCGCATTGCAATGCTGCTCACTTTCTTCCTCATCTGGTTCGCTAGCATTAACTTCAGGCTCAGAAATACGCTCAACAGATACAACCTTCTCACCTTTTGCTGTATTAAAGATCGTTACCCCCTTGGTTGAACGACCAGCTATGCGAATACCATTAACAGGAACACGAATAAGCTGCCCTTTATCTGAGACAAGCATAATTTGATCTTGTGCTTCCACCGGAAAGGCTGCCACTAACTTACCAATTTCAGCTGTTTTAGATGGGTCGGTTGCGCGAATCCCTTTTCCGCCACGTCCTGAAATACGGAAATCATAAGAGGAAGACCGTTTCCCATAACCAAACTCACTAACTGTTAAGAGCATTTGTTCATGGGCACTAAGTTCCATATAACGTTCATCTGTTAATTCTGTTACGGTTGCTTCTGACTCTTCATCACCAATGACAATATCTTCATCATCTGCACCAGCTGCACGCCGTTCACTGATCACGCGTTTAATATAGGCAGAACGCTCAGTCGACGTAGCTTCAACATGCTTTAAAATAGTCATAGAAATGACTTTATCACTATCACCCATATTGATACCACGTACCCCCATTGAATGACGCCCAACAAACACACGAACATCACTCACAGGAAAACGAATACATTGTCCATTCGCCGTTGTAAGGACAACATCATCATACTCTGTACAGGTCTCTACGGAAAGAATCTCATCTCCTTCTTCACCAAATTTCATTGCAATTTTACCATTACGGTTAACTTGAACAAAATCCGATAATTTATTGCGACGTACAGTCCCACGCATTGTTGCAAACATAACATCAAGTTTGCCCCAATCTTTCTCATCATCTGGTAAAGGCATAATTGTTGTTATACGCTCACCTTGTTGCAAGGGCAGCATATTAATTAAAGCTCGCCCACGCGATTGCGGCGTACCAATAGGCAAACGCCAAACCTTCTCTTTATAAACAATTCCACGTGATGAAAAGAAAAGAACCGGCGTATGTGTATTAGCTACAAATAAACGAGTTACAAAATCCTCATCTTTTGTAGCCATACCAGAACGCCCTTTACCTCCACGACGTTGGGCACGGTACGTATTTAAAGGCACACGTTTAATATAGCCACTATGACTAACCGTCACCACCATTTCTTCTGGTGCGATCAGATCTTCACTATCCATATCCGCACTACCGAAACCAAAAACAGTGCGCCGAGGAGTTGCAAATACTTCACGAAGAGCGTTTAGTTCATCTTTAACAATACCCATAATTCGTGAACGCGATGCCAAAATATCGAGATAATCGGTAATATCTACACCAATTTTATTTAATTCATCAGCAATCTCATCGCGACCAAGTGCTGTTAACCTTTGCAAACGCAACTCTAGAATAGCTCGTGCCTGTTCTTCCGATAAATGATATGTATTATCCTCATGGATAATATGACGAGGATCATCAATAAGCTTAATTAAAGGTGCTATATCAACAGCCAACCAACGCCGCTCCATTAATTGCGCGCGCGCTATTTGTGGATCAGATGCTTTGCGAATTAATGCTATAATTTCATCAATATTAGCAACAGCAATAGCAAGCCCAACTAAAACATGCGCACGCTCACGCGCCCTACGTAAAAGATATTTTGTTCTCCGACTCACCACTTCTTCACGGAAAGAAACAAATGCACGGAGTATATCAAGCAACGTCATCTGCTCAGGTTTGCCGCCATTCAACGCAACCATATTACAACCAAAAGAGGCCTGCAGTGGCGTATAACGATACAGTTGATTTAAAACAACATCCGCAACAGCTTCTCTCTTAAGCTCAATAACAACCCGATACCCATCACGATCAGATTCATCACGTAAATCAGAAACTCCATCAATGCGCTTATCACGAACTAATTCAGCTATTTTTTCAATCATTGTAGCTTTATTAATCTGGTAAGGTATCTCGCTTACGATAATTGCCTGCCGATTATTACGAATTTCTTCGATATCGACTTTAGCACGCATAATAATTGAACCCCGCCCTGTTTCATACGCTGAACGAATACCCGAACTGCCAAGAATAATACCCCCTGTAGGAAAATCAGGACCAGGAATGATTTTAATCATCTCATCTAGCGTTATACTGGGGTCATCAATTAAAGCGATACACCCATCAACAACTTCACCAAGATTATGTGGAGGAATATTTGTTGCCATTCCTACAGCAATACCACCCGATCCATTTACCAAAAGGTTAGGAAAACGTGCTGGTAAAACCATAGGCTCACGTTCACGCCCATCATAATTATCTTGAAAATCAACAGTATCCTTATCAATATCAGTTAAAAGTTCTTCTGAAATTTTCTCTAAACGACATTCTGTATAACGCATCGCTGCAGGTGGGTCACCATCAATGGAACCAAAATTTCCTTGCCCGTCAATCAGCGGATTTCGCAAAGAAAAATCCTGTGCCATACGCACTAATGCATCATAAATCGAAGCATCACCGTGGGGATGAAATTTCCCCATCACTTCACCGACAACACCCGCTGATTTACGATAAGATTTGTTGAAAGAAAGGCCCATTTCATTCATCGCATGAAGAATACGACGATGAACAGGTTTTAACCCATCACGCACATCAGGTAATGCACGTGACACAATCACGCTCATCGCATAATCGAGATAAGAGCGTTGCATTTCTTCAATAATACTAACTGGCTCAATACCGGTCAGCACATCACGTTCTGTCAGTGGAGTAAGATCGGTCACAGTTTCAATACTTTCAAAAAAGAATCATTTTGATCGTTTATATCGAAAAATATTTTAAAATGCTAACTCCCCTGCCCACAAGAGAGTGAGAATTGAACAATAATTTCCAACATATTATTTGTTTATATGAAAAATCAGAAATAAAATGAATATAACTCACTCCCCTGAGTTAAAAAACGAAATAAACAATACCCAATGAATCTCTTCAAATTCCCCGCGTATTTTAAGCAATCTTTTCAATAAAAACACTAAAATAAAGATTTTAAAAATAGACCATTGCCTTTACAAACAATCTTCATCATCTTCAGTCTACTTACATACTTTTTGACATGAGGGCACGACACAAGCGCCCTATGTTATAACCTATCACAATATCTTCTACTACATTTACTGATCAGTCTAACTGCATGATACAAAATAAATTTTTCTATTTTTCTTATAAAAAAATAAGCTTCAAATTAGAAATTTACCCTTCTTACTTGAAAATGAAAAAGCAATAATAATATCATTTCATAGATTATCAAAACGGCACATCATCATCCAATTGGTGTGAGAAATTCCCTTCCAAATAATTACTGTTCTGACTAAAATCCTCTTTGCGATCAAAACTACTATCACCAAAGTCACCACCGCCTAACGGACTTGTGTCTTGCATTCTCTCGCCACCATCCATAGCGCCACGGCCTTCAAGCATTTGTAATTCACCACGATATTTTTGTAAAACAATCTCTGTCGTATAACGATCATTACCATTTTGATCTTGCCATTTGCGTGTTTGCAATTGACCTTCAATATAAATTTTGTTGCCTTTTTTTAGATATTGCTCCGCAATCTTTACAAGGTTTTCATTAAAAATAACAATACTATGCCACTCAGTGCGTTCTTTACGTTCATTCGTATTACGGTCACGCCAGCTTTCCGAGGTGGCAATACGTAGATTTGCCACTTGATCACCAGAGTTCAAACGACGGATTTCAGGATCAGCACCAAGGTTACCAATCAAAATAACTTTATTAAGGCTACCAGCCATTATACAAACTCCAAAATTTTAAACCACTTTATATAGTAAAAGATGATAAAAACATATAACTATGTTCATTATAAAGGAAAAAAGCTGTGTTTTTACTCCTTTTTCCAAAAGAATTTACACTCTTCTTTCCCATTATAATAATGGAACACATTGTAATTTCAAAGAAAAGGTCTTATTTCACATAATAGTGTAAAATTTTTGTTCATACGCCAAGGATCAGCATGCCTCACCAAAAATATATTTCTATTCGCGGCGCACGTGAACATAATCTTAAAAACATCGATCTTGACCTCCCTCGTAATCAATTAATTATTATAACAGGACTTTCTGGCTCAGGTAAATCATCCTTAGCTTTTGATACAATTTACGCTGAGGGCCAACGTCGTTATGTTGAAAGCCTTTCTGCCTATGCACGCCAGTTTTTGGAAATGATGCAAAAGCCAGATGTTGATCAAATAGATGGTCTCTCCCCTGCTATCTCTATTGAACAAAAAACCACTAGCCGCAATCCTCGTTCAACAGTTGGTACTGTAACTGAAATTTACGATTATATGCGCCTTCTCTTTGCCCGTATCGGTATTCCTTATTCACCTGCTACAGGCCTTCCTATTGAAAATCAGACAATCAGCCAAATGGTTGACCAAATTATGGCCTTACCAGAGGGTACGCGGATTTTTATTATGGCGCCTTTAGTACGAGGAAGAAAAGGCGAATATAGAAAAGAGCTAGCAGAACTTTTAAGAAAAGGATTTCAACGTGCCAAAGTTGATGGCAAATTCTATGAAATTCCTGATATCCCTCCTCTTAACAAAAAATACAAACATGATATAGATGTAGTGGTAGACCGCCTTGTTGTGCGTCATGATATTACTTCTCGTTTGGCTGATAGTATAGAAACCTGTCTGCAGCTTGCAAATGGACTTGCGATTGCTGAAATGGCAGATCAACCTTTGACAATAAAGGAAACCTCAAAGGAATCTGCCAATAAATCAAAAAATGAAACACATAAACGACTCATTTTTTCAGAAAAATTCGCCTGCCCTATATCTGGCTTTTCTATTCCTGAAATTGAGCCACGTCTCTTTTCATTCAACAACCCTTTTGGTGCTTGTCCCACTTGTGATGGGCTTGGCATTCAAAAAGCAATCGATCCAGCAAAAATTGTACCCAATGAAAATCTTACTTTAAAATCTGGAGCTATTGCCCCTTGGTTTAAATCACCCTCACCTTACCACAACCAAATACTAAAAGCGTTAGGCAAAGCCTATGAATTTAAACTCACAGATAAATGGTGTGAACTTTCAGATGAAGCCAGGCGTGCTATTTTATATGGTACAAAAACAAAAGAAATCCCCCTTATCCATGAAGATGAAAGTTGCTCTAACACAACAACCCAATATTTTGAAGGCGTTATTCCAAATATGGAACGGCAATGGAAAGAAACTGATTCCGCTGGTTCATATAAAGAAATCGAATATTACATGTCTTCTTCACCTTGCCGAGCTTGTAATGGTTATCGGTTAAAACCAGAAGCACTCTGTGTTAAAATTCACGAAATGCACATTGGGCAAGTATCAGAACTCTCTATCCTAAAAGCAAATGATTGGTTTGCTAATATTGATCAATATCTTAATAAAAAACAACGTAGTATTGCAGCACGTATTTTAAAAGAAATCCGTAAACGTTTAGAATTTTTAAATCATGTGGGACTTGAATATCTTACCTTATCTCGAAATTCAGGAACACTTTCAGGTGGAGAAAGTCAACGTATTCGGCTAGCATCTCAAATTGGTTCTGGTCTCACAGGTGTGCTTTATGTCTTAGATGAACCATCTATTGGCTTACACCAACGCGATAATGGACTTCTTCTAAAAACGCTGTGCCATTTACGTGATCTTGGCAATACAGTTATCGTTGTTGAACATGATGAAGATGCCATTCTTACTGCAGATTATGTAGTGGATATTGGCCCTGCTGCAGGTGTTCATGGTGGAGAAGTTATTGCTCAAGGTACACCGCAGGAAATCATGAACAATCCATCCTCGCTTACAGGCCAATATCTTTCAGGAAAAATGGCAGTTACTATGCCTGCCAAGCGACGTAAAATATCAAAATCAAAAGTACTTAAAGTGATTGGTGCTCAAGGTAATAACCTTAAAAATATCAATGCCGACATCCCTCTTGGAACCTTCACTTGTGTAACTGGTGTTTCAGGTGGAGGAAAATCAACATTTCTCATTGAAACTCTGTTTAAAGCTGCATCGCGCCACATTATGGGAAGTCATCAAAATCCAGCACCCTATACCAAAATTGAAGGACTAGAATTACTTGATAAGGTCATTGATATTAATCAATCACCTATTGGGCGCACCCCACGCTCTAATCCAGCAACTTATACTGGTGCTTTTACTGCAATCCGCGATTGGTTTGCTGAACTTCCTGAATCAAAGGCTCGTGGTTATCAAGCAGGACGTTTTTCATTTAATGTCAAAGGGGGGCGTTGTGAAGCATGCCAAGGCGATGGTGTTATTAAAATTGAAATGCACTTTTTACCTGATATTTATGTTACATGTGATATATGCCAAGGAAAACGCTATAATAGAGAAACGCTAGAAGTAAAATTTAAAGGAAAATCCATTGCTGACGTACTTGATATGACAGTCGAAAAGGCTGAAAAATTTTTCCAAGCTGTTCCTGCTATTCACAACACAATGAAGACTCTTGTCAAAACTGGCCTTGGCTATATCAAAGTTGGGCAGCAAGCTACAACGCTTTCTGGTGGTGAAGCTCAGCGCGTAAAACTTGCCAAAGAACTTTCACGCAAAACAACAGGTCGCACACTCTATATTTTAGACGAACCAACAACTGGTTTACATTTCCATGATGTTGCAAAACTTCTTGAAGTTTTGCATGAACTCGTCGAGCAAGGCAATACAGTTGTAGTTATCGAGCATAATCTTGAAGTCATTAAGACAGCTGATTGGATTATTGATCTAGGACCAGAAGGTGGAGATGGTGGTGGTCAAATCGTTGCAATTGGTCGCCCTGAAGATATTATAAATATTCCTGAATCCTATACTGGAAAATTTCTAAAAGAGCTTTTGTTACGCCGACCTTTGCATAATTCAGACTCTTAAAATAAGTCGAAAATAATTTATGCACTTTATGCACCTAATGATATTGATGTACAAAATAAGGTTTGTAACTCATAATTGTACCGTTTTTATTCTTCACAAGCCATTTTATGCTATAATACAATAATATTTTACTTCATATGTTATGTTGGAATTGTTTGCCAAAAAAACACACAATTATATTATTTTTGATTTTTTCGTATAGAAACTATTTGTTGGCACATCTCGTGCTTGCCAATATAATGTATAGTAGCCTAAAAAGATAAAATAACGTTGGAGATCATTTCAACATGAAAAAAATTGAAGCTATTATAAAACCTTTTAAACTGGATGAAGTGAAAGAAGCACTTCAAAAAGTTGGCTTACAGGAGATTACTGTAACAGAAGCAAAAGGTTTTGGCAATCAAGAGGAGTATACAGAACTGTACCGTGGTGCTCAATATGTTGTTGATTTTCTACCTAAAGTAAAAATTGAAGTTGTTATTGCAGACGAAATTTTAGAACAAGCTATTGAAGCAATACGTAAAGCAGCTCAAACAAAACATAGCGGCGATGGAAAAATATTTGTTTCATCCATTGATGATGCTATTCGTATTCGTACTGGTGAATCTGGCATTGATGCTCTTTAACATTTACAAAAATTTTTAGTCCAATAAGGAAATTGCATATGACGACCGTATCAGACATACTTAAACAGATTGCAGATAATGACATACGCTTTGTTGATTTACGTTTCACTGACCCGTGGGGTAAATTACACCACGTCACAATAGATGTTACCGCAATCAGTGAAGATACATTTACTGATGGCGTCATGTTTGATGGCTCTTCAATTGCTGGATGGAAAACAATTAATGAATCTGACATGGTGTTGATGCCAAATCCAGAAACAGCTCATATGGATCCCTTTTTTGCTCAGTCTACTTTAGTCATACTTTGTGACGTACTCGATCCTGTTTCTGGAGAATTGTATAGTAGAGATCCGCGTTCTATCGCAAAAAGAGCAGAAGCTTACATGAAATCCTTAGGTATAGGTGATACAGTTAATATAGGCCCAGAAGCAGAATTTTTTATTTTTGACGACGTACGTTATAAAAATGACCCATACAATACAGGCTTTAAGGTTGATTCAAGTGAACTTCCATCAAATGATGACACTGAATATGAAATGGGTAATCTCGGGCACCGACCACGTATGAAATGTGGTTATTTTCCAGTTCCTCCTATTGACTCTTGTCAAGACATGCGTTCTGAAATGCTCACTGCACTAAAAGACATGGGCGTAAATGTTGAAAAACATCATCATGAAGTAGCTGCAGCTCAACACGAATTGGGTATTCAATACGATACATTAGTTCGAGAAGCTGATAAAATGCAAATTTTTAAATACGCTGTGCATCAAATTGCAAACAGTTATGGAAAAACAGCGACTTTCATGCCAAAACCAATTTTTGGTGATAATGGCTCAGGCATGCATGTTCACATATCAATTTGGAAAGATGGAAAACCAACCTTTGCAGGAAATGAATACGCCGGATTATCAGAAACCTGCTTATTTTTTATCGGTGGTATCATTAAACATGCAAAAGCAATCAACGCTTTTACAAACCCATCTACTAATTCTTATAAGCGTTTAGTTCCTGGGTTTGAAGCACCTGTTCTTCTTGCTTATTCTGCACGCAATCGTTCGGCATCTTGTCGTATTCCATTCAGTTCCTCACCAAATTCAAAACGCGTAGAAATCCGTTTCCCAGATCTAACAGCAAATCCATATCTAGCATTTTCAGCGCTCTTAATGGCTGGCCTTGACGGCATTAAAAATAAAATTCACCCTGGACAAGCTATGGATAAAGATCTTTATGATCTGCCCCCTAAAGAACTTAAAGACATCCCTACAGTTTCAGGTAGCTTGCGGGAAGCGCTTGAAGCTCTTGATAAAGATCGTAGCTTTCTTAAAGCAGGAGATGTTTTTGATGACGACCAAATCAATTCTTTCATTGAATTGAAAATGCAAGAAATCTTGCGTTATGAAATGACTCCGCATCCTATTGAATTCGATATGTATTATTCTGTTTAAAGAATAAGTCACATTGTTTAATCTAAAAATGGAGGTTTAACCTCCATTTGTTGTGATGTTTTTTTCTAAAGAGCATTACTACCCTTTTATTGAGATACTTTTCCTTTATAAAAGAGATTGAATCCTTTCGAATCAATAATTAGGGTCTCTAATGCTGCAGATTTATCGATCTTTTTTTATTCTTTTATGCCTTGCTTCTATTATATCAACAGTGCAAGCCAATGGAGTAACCGATGAAGAATTGATAAATCTACAAAAGGAAATTTCCATTTATAATAAAGCACTTAAAGAAATTGATTCAGATGCTATCTTAAATGCTATTCCCCCAAAAATTATTGAGAGTTTAGCTGTCAAAAAAAATCTCAATAAAGCACAATTTCAACAAATAATAAAAAGCCACATAGAACAGCTAGCGAAAAATTATAAAATCGAGAATATAAAAATCGACCAAACACAAAAACGTGAAGGAAAACTCGATAACGGCATTCCTTATTTTATTATGCCTTTAGAAATTGCAATTACGATAAATAGTGGAAAAAAGTCTTGTATTAAAAGTGAGATTATTGCCCTTCTCGAAAATAATCAGTGGTATTTTATTCGTGGCAATGACGACACAGCTTTAAACATAACCAATGAAGCTTTCCCTGGACTTGAAAAAATAAAAATTAATTCAACTAAAATTATAAAAATATCGTAATTGGAAATTTCATGTTCATGTATGAGCAGAAGAAGGTTCCACTTACGCGCAGGCAGTAATGATTGCAGCTGCTGCATTAAACTCACTCTTTTTGTAAGCTCGCCGCATCATCGCTTCCTTATCAACACCCCATTGTTTCTTCGTCCAGTTCTCATCTAAATGAGCAATATCCCAAGCATTATCCAAATTAATTTTCTTTTCAGCTACAGCAAAAGCAATAAGGGCAGAGCCCGTTAAAGTAGTCATTGCATGAAGTGCAGCAAGTATATAAGGGGATTCTATCTTGCGTAAATAATTACTCACCGCTTGAATAGCTTCCCATGGTTGTTCAATATGCATAACTCCTGCTGCTATATTAAAACGTGCACCAAGTTTTTCCTCTACCCAATCAAGTAAAAAATCCCATTGCTCACATTGTTGTTCTACAAGTTCTTTTGGTGTTTGTGCACGATAAAAAATCATATCACACGCAACAAAACGCAATAAATCTTCAAAAATAATTTGCATATTATCGGCTATACCATCAACAACAGTGTTAACAAGACGCGTAATTGGCATTTTTCCGGGATCAATGCTCTCTTCTTGCACAGTAAATTCCTGTGCTACTAATGCAGCAAGTGCTTCTGTTGACATGAGAAGACAGCGTCTCGCAGGTGTCTTTACTGGGGTTCCATCTAATAATATGGAAAAACCTCCCTCTTCATGCGCAATACTTACTTCCTTATAAAATCGCTTAGGTAGTGGCTGACATGAAAGCTTTTGTACTTTGTAAACAGGATTATCGTCGTCTAACGGCATATTAAAATCATCTAAAATTTTACGCATATTGTTCTACTTCTAATATGTTCAATTAATCCACTGAATTTCTAGAATAGAATCCACACACTTCTCGTACATCAGATACCATGTGAAAAGCTTAGGAAAGACCAATTGTACTTATAGTTAGCTGATTTCACTATTGATATCCAAGATTGAATTTTTAGCGTAGCATTCTTTCACTTTCATACCAATCTCTCCATGAGACTCAAACAAAATTATAAAGGGGTGATTAAGAAGGTAATCATTAACCGTTTGCATTACCAATAAAACAATTAAATAATAAAACTGATATACCTAATTGAAAATACAGCGTAATTTTCCAACCACCACACCAAGAAAAGGTAGGATATCTAGCTTATATGAATTAAATTTGCTAAAATTTTCATTCTTAAACAAAGTAAACTTTAAATATTGTTTTATTACAGATTAAAAACAATACCCACTTATAAACTCAAACTATTTCTTACATTTCATTACTGACAGTTTAAGGCATAAAGTTGCTATCGTTTTTTACTAAATAAAACTCTAGTGATATTTCGACCCATTCATAATTTGGCAGTTTATAACCAAATTTTTCAAATGCCTTTTTATAATAATAAGTAATTAAACACTGCTAATAAACTGTGTTACTACAATTATAAAATTAAGCTGAAGTTTTTTATTACTCTGTATCACCATCATTTTCATTAAAAGCCAAAAGATTAAAACTTTGTACCATATGGGGTGGTAAAGGAGCTATAATATCCAATATGCCACCTGAAGGATGAGGAATACGAATACGGCGCGCATGAAGATGAAGACGATTTTGAATGCCGCCAGGTAATTCCCAATTATTATCAGAAAAAAAATACTTTGAATCACCAATAATTGGATGGTCCATATAAGCTGCGTGAACACGTAGTTGATGTGTTCTGCCAGTATAAGGCTCCATTTCTAACCAAGACAGAGCCCGCCCTCGTGTATCTAGAACACGATAGTAAGAAACCGCGTGATTAGAATCTGGTTCCCCATGTTCACAAACACGCATTTTATCGCCTTGTGCAGTCGTTTCCTTTACCATCCATGTTGAAATTTTATCTTGCTTTTTTCTAGGCACTCCCCGTACCAATGCCCAATAAGTTTTTTTCGTTTCTCGTGCTCGAAAAGCGGCAGTCAAAGCTTGTGCAGCCCCTCTTGATCGAGCAATAATAAGTACACCTGATGTCTCACGATCAAGACGATGAACTAACCGTGGTTTTTCCCCTTTTTTATTACGCCATACTTCAAGCATACCATCAATATGGCACGTTAAACCAGAGCCACCTTGTACAGCCAAACCTGCAGGTTTGTTTAATACAAAGATTTTTGGATCTTTATAAAGAAGCATTTTTTCTAAAATGGCCAATTTGGCTTGATCATGAATAGTTTTATCCGTTACAGAAAGATTTTTCTTATTATCAACAGATAAAAACGGCACACGAATAGACTGCCCTACAATAAGACGTATATCAGTTTTAACACGCCTGCCATCAACGCGTATCTGACCAGAACGCAGCAGTTTTTGTAGATACCCAAACGCAAGCCCTGGATAATGCACCTTAAACCAACGATCTAAGCGCATTCCGCTTTCACCTTCCTCAACCTTTTTGATTTCTACACCCACTGTGACCCTCTTGCTATACAATTTCTTTGTTTACCAATTGTATTTTCTCGTCTTTATAAACGCAAAAACTACATCCTTTTAAAATTAGACTTTATCACATTGCATTACAATCAGTATCCAAAATTGCATTTCCTTTCTGTATAAATTTCATTACTTCAAAGAAAACAACTACATAAAGAACTAGTAATCCTAATTTTGTGACTGTAATAGCTGTTGGAGATAACCATCCCGTGCTTTTATTAAAAACATACGCGCGTGTTCTTTCTTATTTAGATAGAGAAAAAAGCGCATTTTTTTTAATCTGTGCTGCTAATGTTATACTAGCTATCATTACGATAGCAGAACCTATCTTGTTTGGTCACGTCATTGATGCAATTGCAGACAAATCAGGTATCATTTTTAACCTCACACTCTGGGTGTGCTTTGGTGTTTTTAATATTATTGCTTATATCCTTGTAGCTCGTGGCGCGGATCGCTTAGTGCACAGACGACGTTTAAGTGTTTTAACAGAATCTTTTGAGCGTATCATTACCATGCCATTAATTTGGCATCAACAACGTGGAACTTCTAATGCCCTTCATACGCTATTGCGCGCTACAGATTCCATGTCAGCTATATGGCTTGATTTTATGCGCCAACACCTTTCTACTTTTGTCGCATTATTTGTTCTAGTGCCCATAGCTTTTAATATGAACTGGCGCCTTTCAATAGTCTTAGTGGTTCTTGCCATTATCTATGTATTAATTGCACGCTTAGTAATGCAAAAAACAAAAGACGGACAAGCCGCTGTAGAACGTTATCATCATAGTGTTTTTAAACATATCAGTGATTCAATTTCTAACGTTTCAATTGTACAAAGCTATAACCGAATAGCAGAAGAAACATCAGAGCTTCATCAATACACCAGTGATCTTCTTAAAGCACAAAACCCTGTTCTAAACTGGTGGGCACTTGCCAGTGGTTTAAATAGAATGGCTTCAACCATTTCAATAGTGTGTGTATTTCTTCTTGGTGCTTTTTTTGTGACAAAAGGTCAACTAAGTGTAGGTGAAGTCGTCTCTTTCGTCGGATTTGCTCAATTAATGATTGGTCGTCTTGATCAAATTAGCGGTTTTATTAATTTAGCTGTATCCTCACAAGCAAAATTACAAGAATTCTTTGAAATGGAAGACTCAACTTTTAATATGAAAGAACCCGATAATCTTCCTTCTCTCCAAAATGTTAAAGGTGCGATTCAATTTCATCACGTGACTTATGCATTTCCAAATTCTTCTCAAGGTGTTTTTGACATTTCATTCGAAGTCAAAACAGGACAAACTGTCGCCATTGTAGGACCAACAGGTGCTGGAAAAACAACACTAATCAATTTGTTACAACGCGTATACGACCCTACAGTTGGACATATCAAAATTGATGGAATAGATATACGCTCCATTAACCGTGAATCTTTACGCAAAGCTCTTGCAACAGTATTTCAAGATGCTGGCCTTTTCAACCGTAGCATTCGTGATAACATTGCAATAGGTAGAACGACTGCAACAGATAAAGAACTTTATAAAGCTGCAAAAACAGCTGCTGCTCATGACTTTATTTTGAATAAAAATGATCAGTATGATACATTAATTGGCGAACGGGGCTCCCAATTATCAGGTGGAGAAAGGCAACGATTAGCAATTGCACGTGCTGTTTTAAAAAATGCACCTATTCTCATTTTAGATGAAGCAACCAGCGCTCTTGATATTGAAACAGAAGCACGCGTTAAAGACGCTATCGATTATGTAAGCCAAAATCGTACAACTTTTATTATAGCGCATCGTCTTTCAACAATCCGCAATGCTGATCTCATACTTTTTCTAGATCATGGTCGCTTAATTGAAAAAGGTAGTTTTCAAGAATTGACTAAAAAAGGTGGACGTTTTTATAAACTATTAAAAGCCGGCGGGTTAACAAACGATCAACCAATGATAAAAGTAGAAGGTGAAAATGTAATTCCTCTACATGAATCTATTGCATCGTAAAATCAGTTATTTTTCTATATCTTCAAACGCCAACTTTATCTAAAGTACAGTTTTCTAGCTTCTTACAAGACCTAAGTTTAAGTAACACGAAGATAAATTACAAGTTTTCAAGAAAAACTTCTAATGCTGCAATAGCATCATAAGCTTTATCCCCTTGCGGGCCACCGGCTTGCGCCATATCAGGGCGCCCACCACCACCTTTACCACCAAGAGTATCTGATACAATACGTACTAAATCAACAGCACTCAGTCTATCAACCAAATCATCAGTTACACCCACAACAACACTTCCCTTGCCATTTTCTGAAATACCGATGAAAGCTACAACACCAGATCCAATCTGCTTTTTTCCAGAATCCACTAATGTCTTAAGATCTTTTGGTGAAATATTTTGAATGACACGCCCCATAAAAGAAATGCCATTAATAATTTTTATATCTGCTTTATTATCTTTTGTAGCTCCATCATTAAAAGCAATTTTCGTACGTAAATTACTTAATTCTTTTCCAATCCTACGATAATCATCTAGTAAACCTTGAATATTTTTGCTTAGATTAAAAACAGAGGGCATTTTTAAAAGAGCAGCAATGTCATAAAGTTGCTTATATTGGTTACGGAAGTAAAGACGCGCAGCAGTGCCCGTTAATGCTTCAATACGGCGAACTCCAGCCGCTACAGAACTTACAGAAACAATATGAATCAAGCCAATTTCACCTGTTCTGTGCACATGCGTGCCCCCACAAAGCTCAATTGACCAATAGTCTTTTTCCCCTATCTCTTCATGCCTTTTTCCCATAGAAACAACACGAACTTCATCACTATATTTTTCACCAAATAATGCTATTGCCCCTTCAGAAATTGCATCATCCACTGTCATCAGACGTGTTATTACTTCGCTATTTTGCAACACAATTTCATTGGCTAAATCTTCTATTTTTTTCAAATCTTTTAATAAAATTTGTCCTGAATGAGAAAAATCAAAACGTAACCGATCGGGTGATACAAAAGAACCCTTCTGTACAACATGATCCCCCAATGTTTGACGCAAAGCCTTATGTAATATATGGGTAGCAGAATGGTTTGCACGAATTTTTCTACGACGAACACAATCAACTGCTAATTCCACACAATCATGTGTTTTTGCTTGACCACTTTTAACCTCACCAATATGAACAAAAACGCCTTTAGCCTTTTTCTGGGTATCATGTACTTCAAAAATAAAATTCTCACCAGAAATTATACCGCTATCCCCAATTTGCCCACCAGATTCGCCATAAAAAGGTGTCTGATTAACGACAAGCATAGCTTTTTGCCCTGAAGAAACTTTATCAACAATCTCACCGTCACAGATAAGGGCAGTAATAACACCTTCTGCTTTTTCTGTTTCATAACCCAAAAACTCTGTAGTACCTACTTGATCACGAACAGAAAACCAAACCGTTTCCGTTACAGACTCACCAGAACCAGACCAATTAGCACGAGCCTCCGCTTTTTGGTGTTCCATCGCTTTGTTAAAAGCGTTAACATCAACAGATATTCCACGGTGCCGAAGAGCATCTTGCGTCAAATCAAGTGGAAAACCATATGTATCGTAAAGTTTAAAAGCAACTTCACCATTAAAACAATCACCTTCTTTAAGATGAACACTTTCTTCATTCAACAAACGAAGACCCCGTTCAAGAGTTTTTCTAAAACGCGTTTCTTCCAACTTTAAAATTTCTGAAATTAAAGATTCGGCACGCACTAATTCAGGATAGGCTTGCCCCATTTCGCGTATCAAAGCAGGCACAAGACGCCACATCAATAATTCTTTTGCATCAAGAAAATGAGCATAACGCATAGCACGACGCATAATACGACGTAGAACATATCCCCGACCTTCATTAGAAGGCAGAACACCATCTGCAATCAAAAATGCAGAGGAACGTAGATGATCAGCAATAACACGATGACTAACAACAAAGTCACCAGTCGCCTCAACTCCTGTTATCCTTTGTGACTCACGAATTAATGCAGAAAAAAGATCAATATCATAATTATCGTGCACACCTTGCAAAACAGCAGCGATACGTTCTAATCCCATCCCCGTATCAATAGAAGGATGAGGCAATTCAATTCTCTTGTCTTTACTCACCTGCTCATACTGCATGAAGACTAGATTCCAAATTTCAACAAAGCGATCGCCATCTTCATCAGCACTTCCAGGAGGTCCCCCAAAAATTTTATCGCCATGATCATAAAAAATCTCTGAACATGGACCACAAGGTCCTGTATCCCCCATCATCCAAAAATTATCATTTGTTGCAATCCGAATAATTTTTTCGTCTGGAAGACCTGAAATTTTACGCCATAACTGAGCAGCTACATCATCACTATGATAAACTGTAACCAACAACTTATCTTTCGAAAGACAAAATTCCTTTGTTAGAAGGTTCCATGCAAAAAAAATTGCTTCTTCCTTGAAGTAATCGCTAAAAGAAAAATTACCAAGCATTTCAAAAAAAGTATGATGACGTGCAGTATAACCAACATTATCAAGATCATTATGCTTTCCACCCGCACGTACACACTTTTGTGCGGTTGTTGCCCGGCTACAGGAAAGCTGCTCAAGTCCAGTAAAAACATTTTTAAACTGCACCATTCCTGCATTTGTAAACATTAATGTGGGATCATTGCGTGGAACAAGTGGGCTAGAAGAAAGAACTTTATGTCCATTACGATGAAAATAATCCAGAAATGTTGACCGGATCTTATTAACGCTATTCATATTTACACCCGCACAATACAGCACAAAACTGCAAAGATAAAACCCATTTTAATTAAATACTCTCCTTATCGCTTTTAGAGTAACTTAATTAAAATAGAAATATTTTTTCATAAAAATTTGAAAATAAAAGATTTTACACTCAAAAAATCTAACAAACAAAAACAGAAAGAACTAAATTGCAATTAATGATCATTTATCAAATTGATTCTTCGCTTTCTGTATTTTCTAATCCTGCATTTTCTAATAATTCAATTGCAAGCAAACCAGCATTTTGACGTAAAGCCGATTCAATCTCTGTTGCTATTTCTGCATTCTCGTGTAAAAATTGCTTTGCGTTCTCACGCCCCTGCCCTAAACGTTGAGAATTATAAGAGAACCATGAACCAGATTTCTCTACAATACCAGCTTTAACACCCAAATCAATCAATTCCCCCACTTTGGAAATACCTTCACCATAGATAATGTCAAATTCCACCTGTTTAAATGGAGGAGCTAATTTATTTTTCACCACTTTAACACGCGTTTGATTACCAATTACCATATCCCGGTCTTTAATAGCACCAACACGACGAATATCTAAACGGACAGAAGCATAAAACTTTAAAGCATTCCCACCTGTTGTCGTTTCAGGAGAACCAAACATTACACCAATTTTCATGCGAATCTGATTGATGAAAATAACCATACAGTTAGAGCGAAAAATTGATGCCGTTAATTTACGCAAAGCTTTACTCATTAATCGAGCTTGCAACCCAGGAACAGAATCATTCATTTCACCATCAATTTCCGCACGTGGTGTTAAAGCTGCTACTGAATCAACAACAAGTACGTCAATCGCACCAGAACGAACTAGCGTTTCTGCAATTTCCAAAGCCTGTTCACCGGTATCTGGTTGAGAAATGAGCAGATCTTCTAATTTAACACCAAGTTTACGTGCATAAATAGGATCAAGAGCATGTTCTGCATCAACAAAAGCACAAACTCCACCACTTTTCTGAGCTTCAGCAATAGCATGAAGAGCCAGCGTCGTTTTTCCGGAGCTTTCTGGCCCATAAATCTCAATAATACGCCCTTTTGGTAATCCACCTACACCCAAAGCAATATCTAAGGATAATGAGCCAGTGGGAATTGTTTCAATTTCAACAACCTGCTCCTTTTGCCCAAGACGCATAATTGAGCCTTTACCGAAAGAACGTTCGATTTGTGATAGAGCAGAATCTAGAGCTTTTGTTTTATCCACAATCATATCCTTAGTAAGTCAGAATAATTTTTTATACAATATATACTGCTCTATTAACTTAATTAAAGTCTGGAGTTTAGATTTTCACAGACTATTTCATCTCTATCTTCGTTGCACCAACAATTTTTAATCAATGTTGTAAAAAATTATACTTTTTTGCTAACACAAAGCATATTTCAAAAAAAATGCATCGAAAAATAGCAGCTTATTATATTAAGTTTATATCGTTAATCTATCTCATCCATAAAGAAAACGCCCCAATTTTTAAGACAATGTTTTGGGCACACACTTTTACAATATAATAAATGAAGCAACTGAGCACACGGACCCATAATTACCAATTTACCGCAAATGGCCCAAAGCTAATATTGATCAAAATCACCATAATATTTGAGAAATAACTTGAAGCACACCAATCAGCTAATCATTAAACACACTAACAACCATACCAATTACAGTTTCCATAAAATTTTCAAAACTTAGTTGTCATCTAGGTTTGAATTTTCCCTTACTCAAAAAGAGAAATTTTTTAATATGTAAGGAATGTCAAATTTTCGCACATGATTTAGCTTATTAATAAAGCTACAATAAGTTGTGGTTGAATTGAAATCTATTATAGAAAAAACAGAAAATGATTTAGTCGCAATCTTGTTTTTGACTACCCCGTTTTTGTCGTAACTTTTTCCACCATTCAAGACGTTTCACAATTTCACGCTCAAAACCACGCTCTTGTGGTTGATAATAAATTTGACGTCCAAGTTTTTCAGGAAAATACTCCTGCCCTGAAAAAGCATCTGGCTCAGAATGGTCATAACGATAGCCTTCCCCATATCCATTTTCCTTCATAAGTTTTGTAGGAGCATTAAGGATATGCTTAGGAGGAGGTAAAGAACCATTTTTACGCGCACAATGCATTGCTGCTTTATAAGCAAGATAAACTGCATTCGACTTTGGTGCCGTAGCAATATAAAGACATGCTTGCGCCAAAGCCAATTCACCCTCAGGCGACCCTAAATAATTATAAGCATCCTTTGCTGCATTACAGATTACAAGAGCCTGCGGATCTGCCAAACCAATATCTTCAACAGCTATACGTACCAATCTGCGTCCAATATATAGAGGATCTTCACCCGCATCAAACATACGTGCAAGATAATAAAGAGCAGCATCAGGATCAGATCCACGAACTGATTTATGTAATGCTGAAATAAGATTATAGTGACTATCCTGACCTTTATCATAAATCGGAGCTCTACGCTGAATGATTTCTTGTAAAACTTTAGCATTGAAGATTTCTTCTGGGCGTGCAGCACGCCAAATTTCCTCTGCTAGTGTTAGTGCCGCTCGTGCATCACCATCAGACATCCTTATCAAGAGGTCTCTAGCGTGATCATCCAAAGGTAAAGATTTGCCCTCCACTTCCTCAGCGCGCTTTAAAAGCATATTCAAACTTTTACTATCATGTAAACGAAACGTCAAAACACGTGCACGTGAAAGAAGGGCGCTATTAAGTTCAAATGAAGGGTTTTCAGTTGTTGCCCCTACAAGAACCACTGTACCATCTTCCATAAAAGGAAGAAAAACATCCTGCTGAGCACGATTAAATCGATGAATTTCATCAACAAACAAAAGTGTCCGACATCCAGATATAAAACGAGCTTGAGCTACTTCAAAAATTTTCTTTAGCTCTGTAACACCAGTACAAATAGCAGAAACTTGCTCAAAAGCGAAATTCGTCTCTAATGCCAATAAACGTGCAATTGTTGTTTTACCTGTTCCTGGAGGTCCCCAAAAAATCATCGAACCAAACGAACCACTTTCTATCATACGTGAAAGAAAGCCTTCCGTTCCAATCAAATGATCTTGCCCAACAACCTCACTCAAAGAACGAGGACGCATTCTTTCAGCAAGTGGACGATTTGCGCTGACATGAGAATCAAAAGATGAAGTAAAAAAATCTTTATTCAAAGTGCCCCTCAGCGGATAAATTGGCGAATATAGACACCATTGCGTTCATATTCCAGTTGCCAAATACGCGGATGTTCCTGCATAAGAATCTTTTTTAATTGGTTCACAGTTTGAATTTGATGACCATTAACAGCACGCAAAATATCTCCTGAGCGGAAAATCTCTGCAGCATTACTCATGTTATCGAGATTGGCAATCACAACACCTTTTACAGTCGCAGGAAGATGAAAACGCTGGCTATTTTGCGGTGTTAAATCTAGCACTTCAGCCCCAGAAAGAGGACTTTTATCAATAATTTTTTCAGATTTTACAAATGAAGAATTAGACATTGATGAGACAGTTATCTTTGTTTTTAAAGTTTTTCCATCTCGTAAATATTCTAAATTAAGGTTTTGCCCAACACTAGTTGTTATCAAACGATATATAAGGTCATCTGGGCTATCAATTTGTACATCTTGCACACTTAAAATAACATCACCCACTTTTAAACCAGCTTTTGCAGCAGGACTATCTTGAACAATTTCAATAACAAGAGCTCCATAGGGACGTTCTAAACCCAAACCACCTGCAACATCAGGTGTAACCCTTTGAAAGGATGCACCAATATAAGGCGGCACAAAAAACTTTTCACCACGTTTAACTGTATCAAGAACTACTTTAATAAGATTAGCTGGAATAGCAAAACCAATTCCTGTAGAACCGCCGGAACGCGAATAAATAGCTGTATTAATCCCAATCAATCGGCCATTCACGTCAATTAGAGCCCCACCAGAATTACCCGGATTGATAGCAGCATCCGTTTGAATAAAAAAATCAAACTCAGAAATACCAACACGTCTACGCGCTTGCGCTGAAACAATGCCACTTGTAACTGTTTGTCCAACACCAAAAGGATTACCAATTGCAAGAACGAGATCGCCAACTTCAACTGCATCAGAATTTCCTAAAGGAAGAACAGGAAACTGAGTATCTTTTGAATTAATTTCAAGTATTGCAATATCAGTTGCTTCATCTTTTAATATAACTGCGCTTTCAAATTCTCTTCCATCAGAAAGAACAACTTTAATCTCGTAAGCACCTTTAATAATGTGGTAACTCGTAACAACCAAACCACGTACATCAACAATTACCCCAGACCCCAATGATGATTGCGTGCGTAAAGGTCTGTTATCTTGATAACGACCAAAAAATTGCTCAAAAAATGGATCATCTTCAAAAGGAGAACGCACTTTAACTTGTCGAGCAGCGTAAATATTTACAACAGACGGTACAGTTTTTTTAACTAAAGGAGCAAATGAAAAAGTGGTTTTTGACTGTGTTGATGGAACTTGAGCATTCGTGGAATGAAACGATATTAATGTCATAATCACAAAAAAAAGCCCTATTAAAATAGAACGCTTCATTATCCACTCCCTCAAAAACTAAAACAGCCCCCATTTAATAGAACATGGAAATTTTATTATTCATCTCCATTTATCATCTCCATTTATTTGATATTTAAATCAAAAATGTCTCACTTTGGCAAGTAATATTGCAAAATCAACAATGAGAACAATCTTCTTTCTTCACCCATTATTGAACAACATTTATTCTGAAGCACAAATTAAAAAACGCCTCAGAAAGGCGTTTTTCATTCTCCAAAAAAAGAAAAAGCTCCTTACGAAGAGGCCTTTTCCTCATTGGCAACCCCTTCTATGTGTTTATGATTTACAGAATTTTTTGCATTAATATCCCTATCAACAAATTCTATAACAGCCATAGGTGCATTATCACCAGTACGAAAACCTGCTTTCATAATGCGCAAATAACCACCTTTGCGTGATGCATAACGTGGTGCAAGTGTATCAAATAACTTTGCAACCTTTTTAGTGTCACGAATAGCTGAAATTGCTTGCCGGCGCGCGTGCAAATCGCCCCGTTTACCAAGTGTAACCAACTTTTCAACAATAGGGCGAATTTCTTTAGCCTTTGGAAGCGTCGTCACGATCTGCTCATACCCGATCAATGAAGCTGCCATATTGGCAAACATCGCTTTACGGTGACTGGCAGTCCGGTTTAGCTTGCGACCTGATTTACCATGACGCATGAGCTTTCTCCTTAAATTTAATTCTTAATACTGATCTTCATAACGTTTAGCAAGATCATCAATATTCTCAGGCGGCCACGCAGGAATCTCCATACCAAGATGGAGCCCCATACATGCAAGAACCTCTTTAATCTCGTTTAATGACTTACGTCCAAAATTTGGCGTCCGAAGCATTTCAGCTTCTGTTTTTTGAATAAGATCACCAATATAAACAATATTATCATTCTTAAGACAATTTGCTGAACGAACTGAAAGCTCCAACTCATCCACTTTTTTAAGAAGTGCAAGATTAAAGGAAAGTTCAGAAGCTGGTTCTTCAACAAGTTCTTTTTGTGGCTCTTCAAAATTGACAAATACCGAAAGCTGATCTTGAAGAATACGCGCCGCAAAAGCGACAGCGTCTTCACCATTAACAGCACCATTAGTTTCAATCGTTAACGTCAACTTATCGTAATCAAGGACCTGCCCTTCGCGTGTGTTTTCTACTTTATAAGACACCTTACGAACTGGAGAATAAAGACTATCGATTGGGATAAGACCTATAACCGCATCATCTACACAATTACGATCAGATGGAACATAACCTTTTCCCGTATTCACAATAAATTCCATACGAATTTCCGCACCCTCATCTAGCGTGCAAATAACATGCTCAGGATTAAGAATTTCCATATCCCCAACAGTACGTATATCTCCAGCTCTAACAACACCAGGCCCTTCTTTACAAATGATAACGTGCTTAGGACCCTCCTCTTCCATGCGAATAGCGATTTCTTTGATATTTAAAATAATATCTGTAACATCTTCACGAACACCTGGAATTGATGAGAACTCATGCAACACACCATCAATTTGCACAGCAGTAACAGCAGCGCCACGCAGTGATGACAATAATACACGACGAAGTGCGTTTCCTAATGTTAAACCAAAACCACGCTCAAGCGGCTCTGCAACAACACTCACAACATTTGAATTACCATCTGCATGAAACTCAACCTTATTGGGTTTAATTAACTCCTGCCAGTTTTTCTGGATCATATTTTTATTCCTGTTCTTTAGTTCCGCTACCATTCAATCGCAACGGCCAGTGTGAACATCGGAAAAAGTTTCCGATTATGAAAAACAATACCTAATCAAACACGCCGTCTCTTTCGGGGACGACATCCATTATGAGGAATTGGCGTTACATCTCGAATGGAAGTAATTACAAAACCAACAGATTGCAACGCACGTAAAGCAGATTCACGACCTGACCCAGGACCACAAACTTCAACTTCCAATGAGCGCATACCGTGTTCTTGCGCCTTTTTAGCACAATCTTCTGCTGCAACCTGCGCAGCAAAAGGTGTAGATTTACGAGAACCTTTAAACCCCTGAGCACCAGCAGATGACCATGCGATCACATTCCCCTGAGCATCAGTAATAGTAATCATCGTATTATTAAATGTTGAATTGATATGCACAACACCTGATGAAATATTTTTACGTTCGCGACGACGAACACGTGTGGCTTCCTTGGCCATAACTTTCCTTTCAACGATCTCTCCACTGCCGTAACACCAGCAGCTCCACCTTATTTACCTTTATTCAAAACTTCCCATAAAAAGAAGAATATAAAAATAAAGATTACTATTATTTCTTCTTACCAGCAATTGCTTTAGCTGGACCTTTACGCGTACGCGCATTAGTATGTGTACGCTGCCCACGAACAGGTAAAGAACGACGATGGCGCAACCCCCTATAACAACCAAGATCCATTAAACGTTTAACATTCATCGCAACTTCACGACGAAGATCCCCTTCAACTTGATAACCTTGATCTATCGTTTCACGAATTTGCAACACTTCCGCATCTAAAAGTTCATGTACACGACGTTCCGAAGGAATGCCAACTTTCTCGACAATTTCTTGAGCAAATTTCCGTCCAATCCCGTGGATATATTGAAGCGCAATAACTACACGCTTATTTGTTGGGATATTGACGCCAGCAATACGAGCCACACTTATTCTCCTTGATTATGTTAACAATGAACCATAAAATACTTGAAGCACTTTATAGAAACAAAGAAATGATCTCGGCTCCAACATACCCCAAATCCCATTTTTTACTGAAATAAAGCAGCTTTTGATAGATTTTACTATAAAAGTCAACTCTTTTCATTTATTTTTAAAAAATTTTCTTATTTAAGGAACTCTCTAATTGCACATGATATATCAGTAACACCAGCCATTCCATCAACCTTTTTTAACAAACCCGTTTTTAAGTAAAATTCTGATAAAGGAGCTGTTTTTTCACGATATTCAACTAATCGTTTTGCAAAAGAATCAGAATTATCATCTGAACGGACTTGTCCACCAACAGCTATCGTTTCCTCAACACGTTTCTTCATGCGCTCAATCAAAGCCTTTTCATCAACAATAAATTCAATAACGGCATTAAGCTGCACGTTTTTTGATTGCAAAATTTGTTGTAATGCCTCTGCTTGCCCGACAGTGCGCGGATATCCATCCAATATAAAACCGTTTACACAATCATTCTCATCAATACGATCTGATACAATTTGATTAACAATATCATCAGACACCAAAGCACCACTTTCTATAATGGCTTTAGCTTTTTTACCAATTTCTTTTTCTGCTATAACAGCTTCACGAAGCATATCACCTGTTGATAATTGAGGAATATTATAATGCTCACCTAATATTTTAGCTTGAGTGCCCTTACCAGCCCCAGGAGGTCCTAAAAAAATAACTCTCATCGATTCCTTTTACCTCCACGGAGTTTTGATTTTTTAATCAACCCTTCATATTGATGTGCAACAAGATGCCCCTGAATTTGAGCAACTGTATCAAGTGTAACAGTAACGACAATAAGCAAGGATGTGCCCCCAAGATAAAAAGGAACATGCAGTGCTGATATCATAAACTCCGGCAGCAAACAAACTAGAATAATATAAATCGCACCGACAACAGTGATACGTGTTAAAACATAATCAATATATTCAGCTGTACGTTCACCAGGGCGAATTCCAGGAATAAAACCCGAATGCTTTTTTAATTGATCTGCTGTATCACTAGGATTAAATACAATAGCTGTATAGAAAAAACAAAAAAATGCCATCAAAGCCGCATAAATTATCATATAAAGTGGTTGCCCATGACCAAGAGAAAAAGAAATAGTCTGAATCCATTGCGGCATTTTATCAGAAAAATTATTAATAGTTGCAGGTAACAACAACAAAGATGAAGCAAAAATTGGAGGAATAATTCCAGCAGTATTCAACTTTAAAGGAAGGTGTGACATATCACTCTGAAACATCTGATTACCAACTTGACGTTTTGGGTATTGAATAAGAATCCGTCGCTGAGCACGTTCTATAAAAACAATAAACCCAACAACAAAAATAATAATAAGGACAATTCCTATCAATAAAAAAGTTGATAAATCAGCTTGACTATGTGCAGTCAAAAGTTGAGCAAAAGTGGAAGGAAAATTAGCCACAATACCTGTAAAAATAATGAGAGAAACCCCATTACCAACACCGCGTGATGTAATCTGCTCGCCAAGCCACATTAAAAACATCGTCCCACCAACCAGCGTAATGACAGCAGAAACACGAAACATTATACCTGGCTCCAAAACAATTTGAAGTCCCGTTCCTATACCAGTTTCAAGCGCAACCGCAACACCAAAAGCCTGCAGAATAGCTAACACTACCGTTACATAACGAGTATATTGATTGATAATTTTACGGCCTAATTCACCCTCTTTTTAAGAGATTCTAATGAAGGAATAATTGAAGTTAGCAACTGTACAATAATTGATGCTGATATATAAGGCATAATTCCTAGCGCAAAAATCGCCATCCGCCCAACAGCACCTCCAGCGAACATATTCACCAACCCCAATACACCAGACGCATGCTGTTCAAACGTTTGCCGTAAAGCATCAATATTAATGCCAGGCAAAGAAATATAGGTACCAAAACGATACACAAGAAGCGCAGCTAGAGTAAACCAAATACGTTTTTTTAATTCAGTCGCACGTGAAAAAGTACCAAAATTTATATTGGAAGCAAGTTGTTCTGCAGCTGATGCCATAAAATCTCTCCAGTTTATACCCCAACTCGTTGCTTACACAACAATAACCCTAACATTCATATGTTATATAAGAATAAACGCAAAACTTAAATGGTCTCTCATAAATAATGGCCTAGAATGAGTTATAGATACTCCTTTCCAGGCCAGCCACTATTTATCAAAATGAACTTTACTGGACAGATTCAAGAAGATTAATCTGACCACCAACTTTTTCAATCTTTACACAAGCAATCTTAGAAGCACCAGAAACGTTAAACACAATCTTAGCTTTTAACTCACCATCAGAAAGAAGACGAACACCATCTTTTACACGACGAATAATACCAGCTTCTTTTAGTACAAATACATCAACCGGTTTTTCAATATTTAACTTTCCCGTATCAATCGCTTGCTGAATTCGACCTAATGAAACTTCATTATAAATCTTGGCAGAGAAATTTTTAAATCCACGCTTTGGTAAACGACGATAGATAGGCATCTGCCCACCTTCAAAACCATTAAGCGCTACACCAGAACGCGATTTTTGCCCTTTAACACCGCGACCACCAGTTTTACCACTACCCGAACCAATACCACGTCCAATACGCTTACGATTCTTTGTTGCGCCTTCGCAATCACGCAGTTCGTTGAGTTTCATATTCTATACTCCTGCGACCTTCTATTCTAACCTTCATCCACAATCCGAACAAGGTGGGAAACCTTAGCAATCATACCTCGCACACAAAGTGTATCCTCTAAAGTGCGACGACGACGCATCTTATTTAATCCAAGTCCCTTTAACGTTGCACGCTGAGTTTGTGGCTTTCGAATCGGACTTCCAACTTGCTCTACCGTTACAGTTTTACCAATCTGAGATTTTTTTTGAACCATTTTAAATTCCTTTTCTGACAAACCTCAGAAATTATTCCTCTGAACCAATCAAATGCTGGCGACGCGACTGTAAAGTTGAATATTTAATACCACGTTGCGCCGCAATATCTTTAGGGTGCACCTGACGCTTTAAAGCATCAAAAGTTGCACGAACCATATTATACGGATTTGATGAACCCAATGATTTAGCAACGACATCTTGCACACCAAGAGTTTCAAAAATAGCACGCATTGGCCCACCAGCAATAATACCAGTACCAGCAGAAGCTGAGCGCAATAACACACGACCAGCTCCATGACAACCTTCAACATCATGATGTAATGTGCGCCCAGATCGAAGCGGAACATAAATCATTTCACGCTTCGCAGAGTCCGTAGCCTTACGAATTGCTTCAGGCACTTCACGCGCCTTACCATGACCAAAACCAACACGTCCTTTTTGGTCTCCAACAACAACAAGAGCAGCAAACCCAAAACGTCGTCCACCCTTTACAACTTTAGCAACACGATTAATGTGCACAAGTTTATCAACAAATTCACTACTATTTTCATTTCGACGCTCATCGCGATCATTACGTTCTTTTTGTGCCATTCCTCATTCCTTTTTCTTTTCCGGAAGCACCTTAACGAATCCTCAACATTAAATTAAGGAACTCATATGAAACACTAAAAATATCTTTTTAACAGAATTCTAAACAAGATATTTTAAAAAATCAAACCGCCCTCACGAGCAGCTTCAGCTAAAACTTTCACTCGACCATGATAAACATATGCCCCACGATCAAAAACAACCTCATTAACACCAGCTTTTTTTGCACGTTCAGCAATTAATTTACCAACAGCAAAAGCGGCCGCTTTATCAGAACCGCTTTTTAAAGATTTTCTCAATTCTCCTTCAAGAGTACATGCAGAAGCAAGTGTACACCCACGTAAATCATCAATAATTTGTGCATAAATATTCTGATTTGAGCGGTAAACACTAAGTCTCGGACGACCATTAGCGACAGCTCTAATTTGACGACGAACACGCTGCGCACGGCGCTGAATAATCTTTTTAGATGAAACCATAACGCAAAACCCTTACTTCTTTTTACCTTCTTTACGAACGATACGTTCATCTACATATTTAATACCTTTACCTTTATAAGGCTCGGGTCCACGATATTCACGAATTTCTGCCGCAACTTGCCCGACTTGCTGCTTATCAATTCCAGAAACAACAATTTCTGTTGGCTTAGGAACTGTTACAGTAACACCAGACGGCACTTTATAAATAACATCATGGGAAAAACCTAATGATAATTGAATATCCTTACCCTGTAAAGCAGCACGATAACCAACGCCGTTGATCTCAAGTTTCTTCTCAAAACCATCTTTCACACCGCAAAAAATATTCTCAATCATTGAACGTGACATACCCCATTTAGAGCGCGCATCCTTTGATTGATCACGCGGTAAAACCGACACAACATTTTCCTCAAGCTTAACCAAAACTTCATCATTAACGACGTAGCTCAGTTCACCTTTTGGACCTTTTGCCTTAATCAACTGACCTTCAACAGTAGCAGTAACTCCAAGAGGAACCGGAATAGGCCTTTTTCCAATACGAGACATTGTTTTAACCTGTTTTACTTTCGTTTGCTTACAATCAATCAGAAAACACGACAGAGAATTTCTCCACCGACATTTTGTTCACGCGCTTCATGATCTGCCATTACCCCTTTAGGAGTCGACAAAATTGAAATACCAAGACCATTTGCTACCTGAGGAATAGACTTAGCAGAAACATACACACGACGACCAGGTTTTGAAACACGTGAAATCTCACGAATAACAGCTGAACCTTCAAAATACTTCAATTCAATCTCGATTTCGGATTTCCCTTTACCAAAATCAACCTGATTGTACCCACGAATATAACCTTCAGACTGCAAAACATCAAGCACCCGCCTACGAAGCTTAGAAGCAGGCGTAATCACTTTACCCTTTTTACGACTAAGCGCATTACGAATACGTGTTAACATATCACCAAGAGGATCTGACATAGACATCTTGTTATCTCCTCTTACCAACTAGATTTAACAATACCAGGAATATGGCCTAGAGAACCAAGTTCACGTAGCGCAATCCGCGACATTTTTAATTTACGATAATAAGCTCTTGGACGCCCCGAAACTTCACAACGATTACGAATACGAACCTTTGCAGAATTACGTGGTAGTTCCGCCAACCGAATAGAAGCTTTAAAACGCTCTTCAAGCGAAATCTTCTGATCCATCACAATTGCTTTCAAACGCGCACGACGTGCAGCATAACGCTTTGCCATCACAACACGATGCTTATTTTTCTCAACGGCACTTACTTTGGCCATAATCTCACCTCACTACGTCTGCCGTTACAAGCGAAATGGAAAATTAAAAGCACGCAATAATTCACGCGCTTCATCATCCGTTTTTGCTGTCGTACAAACGATAATATCCATGCCCCAAATCTGATCAACTTTATCATAATTGATCTCTGGAAACACAATGTGCTCTTTAATACCCATAGCAAAATTGCCATGACCATCAAAGCTTTTTGGATTCAAACCACGAAAATCACGAACCCGTGGAAGGGCAATCGTAATAAGACGATCCAAAAACTCAAACATACGATCTTTACGTAATGTAACCTTAGCCCCAAGCGGCATTTTTTCACGAACCTTAAAACTCGCAATAGAATTACGCGCATAGGTAACTACAGCTCTCTGACCTGTTATTAATGTCAGATCTTCAGCTGCAATAGATGGTTTTTTGGAATCAGCAGTCGCCTCACCAATCCCCATATTAATCACAATTTTATCAACGCGTGGAATTTGCATTTCGTTTTTATAGTTAAACTTCTCTTGAAGCATTTTACGAACAACTTCAAGATAATGCGTCTTCATACGCGGCTTCTGTTTTTCTTTAGCCATTAATCAGTTCTCCCGACCGTTTGGCAACACGAACTTTATTACCATCTGCATTTACACGAAAACCTATACGTGTAGGTTTACCATCTTTAGGATCAACAACCGCCAAATTAGACAAATGAATAGGTGCCTCCTTAGAAACAATTCCAGCTTCTTGTGTTTGTGTTTGACGCTGATGACGTTTAACTACATTAATTCCAAGAACAAGAGCGCTGCTATTTTTGGGATTCACCTTAATAACTTCACCGCTACGACCTTTATCTTTCCCAGATAAAACGATAACTTTATCACCTTTTCGAATCTTTTGCACGATATTTACTCCTTACAACACTTCAGGAGCGAGTGAAATGATCTTCATGTGGTTTTTACCACGAAGTTCGCGAGGAACAGGCCCAAAAATACGTGTACCAATAGGCTCTTTTTTATTATCCACCAAAACAGCAGCATTTCTATCAAAACGAATTACACTACCATCCGCACGACGAATATCCTTGGCAGTACGAACTACCACAGCTTTCATCACATCACCTTTTTTAACACGTCCACGGGGAATAACATCCTTAACCGAAACAACAACAATGTCACCGACCGAAGCATATTTCCGCTTTGAACCGCCCAGCACCTTGATGCACATGACACGACGAGCACCAGAATTATCAGCAACGTCGAGGTTTGTTTGCATCTGAATCATGACTGGCCACCACCTTTTCTTAATGTTTAAATCCGACGATGCCTTTGGCACATCCGGACTTGCCTGTCAAACAATAATGAAGCTATGGTTATCAAAATTTACCCAATGGAAAAAACCAATGTTAAATTTTAAAACAATTAGCCTGGTTAATCACGTTACACTGTCTACAACAACAATCCAACGTTTATCTTTCGAAATCGGTTTAGATTCTTGAATAGAAATCTGATCTCCGATTTTGAATTGATTGTTCTCGTCATGCGCCTTGTATTTTTTAGACTGTCGAACCGTCTTTTGGAGAAGCGGATGAGAATAACGACGCTCCACTTTGACAACTACAGTTTTATCATTCTTGTCGCTAACGACAACGCCTTGCAAAATGCGTTTAGGCATCTCTTATTTCCTTAAACCTTGTTTCCATCCATCTTCTGACGAAGAAAAGTTTTAATACGCGCAATGTTACGACGAACTTGCTTAACACGTGCGGTTTTTTCTAATTGACCTGTCGCTTTCTGAAAACGCAGATTAAACTGCTCTTTCTTTAACTTAGCCAATTCATCTTTCATTTGGTCGAGCGTTTGCGCCCGTAATTCTTCGGCTTTCATCGCTTAACCTCTTTATTCAGCAATTCGTTGAACAAAACGAGTCTTAACAGGCAACTTTGCAGCACCCAATCTAAGAGCTTCACGTGCAACATCCTCAGGAATCCCGTCAAGCTCAAACATAACGCGGCCAGGAGAAACACGTGCTGCCCAATAGTCAACACTTCCCTTACCCTTACCCATACGAACTTCAGTCGGCTTAGATGTAACCGGAAGATCTGGAAAAATCCGAATCCATACACGACCAGAACGCTTCATGTAACGTGTAATAGCACGACGCGCCGCTTCAATTTGGCGCGCAGTAATACGCTCTGGCTCAATAGCCTTCAGACCGTAAGCACCGAAGTTCAAATCCGTACCACCTTTCGCAACACCGTGAATACGGCCTTTGAATTGCTTACGAAATTTTGTGCGCTTTGGCTGCAACATTACTCTTTACTCCAAATCTCAATTCAACCATAAAAATCAAGTATTTTCACGGCGGCGACTCGACGAAACTCCTGAATGATCACTTTCCATAGCACGATTTTCCGAAGCCATTGGATTATGTTCAAGGATCTCGCCTTTAAAAACCCAAACTTTAACACCACAAATACCATACGCCGTTTTAGCCTCTGCTGTACCATAATCCACATCGGCACGCAAAGTATGAAGTGGAACACGACCTTCACGATACCATTCCATACGAGCAATTTCAGCACCACCAAGACGACCAGAACAATTAATACGAATACCTTCCGCTCCAAGACGCATAGCAGATTGAACAGCACGCTTCATTGCACGCCGAAAAGCAACACGACGTTCAAGCTGCTGAGCAATTGATTGCGCAATGATTGTCGCATCAATTTCCGGCTTACGAATCTCAACAATATTTAGTGAAGTCTCAGCATTCGTCATTTCTGAAAGTTTACAACGAAGCTTTTCAATATCAGCACCCTTTTTACCAATAATAAGACCAGGGCGTGCTGAGTGAATTATAATACGACACTTTTTATGAGGACGCTCAATAACAACCTTAGAAATAGCTGCTTGCTTCAGTTCTTCAATCACATATAAACGAATTTTTAAATCTTCATGAAGGAGACGTCCATATTCACCACTATCAGCATACCAACGTGAATCCCAAGTTCGATTAACTCCAAGACGAAGCCCTATTGGATTGATCTTCTGCCCCATTACGCAGCCTCCTCTTTTTCGGTAACTTCACGAACAATAATAGTAAGATGCGAAAATGGACGCTCAATTCGACTAGAACGCCCGCGACCACGAACATGAAAACGTTTCATTACTATAGATTTACCAACATGCGCTTCTGAAACAATCAACGAATCAATATCAAGATCATGGTTATTTTCCGCATTCGCGATCGCTGACTCAAGAGTTTTTCTAACTGTCTGAGCGATACGTTTACGTGAAAATGTCAAATCAGCCAACGCTGTATTAACCTTTTTACCACGAATCATCGCAGCAACCAGGTTAAGCTTTTGTGGACTAACACGAATCGTTCGAGCAACAGCCTTCGCTTCATTGTCCTTAAGTTGGCGCGGAACTTTAGCTTTGCCCATTACTACTTCCTTTTTGCTTTCTTATCCGCACCATGACCATAATAGGTTCGAGTGGGAGCGAACTCGCCAAATTTATGCCCAACCATTTCTTCAGAAACAGAAACAGGAATATGTTTATTGCCGTTGTAAACACCAAAAGTCAAACCAACAAATTGCGGCAGAATGGTAGAACGACGACTCCACATTTTAATAACTTCATTACGCCCACTTGCACGTACCTTCTCTGCTTTCCCAAGAAGATAGCCGTCAACAAACGGACCTTTCCAAACTGAACGAACCACTTTAGACTACCTCTCTTACTTCTTACGTTGATGACGCGAACGCATAATAAATTTGCTAGTAGCTTTATTGGAGCGTGTACGCTTACCTTTCGTAGGCTTACCCCAAGGAGATACAGGGTGACGACCACCCGATGTACGCCCCTCACCACCACCATGTGGATGATCCACTGGATTCATAGCGACACCACGAACATGAGGACGCTTTCCACGCCAACGCGACCGACCAGCTTTACCATCATTAATATTTCCGTGATCAGGATTTGAAACAGCACCAATGGTTGCAAAGCAACCACCAGGAACCAAACGCTGCTCCCCAGAATTAAGACGAAGAATAGCCATCCCCTGATCTCGCCCAACTAGCTGTGCATAAGCCCCTGCTGAACGTGCAATCTGACCACCTTTACCAGGTTTCATCTCAACGTTATGGATAATCGTACCCACTGGCATATTACAAAGAGGCATTGCATTACCTGGCTTAATATCAACATTTGAACCAGTAATAACCACATCACCAATACCAAGACGCTGAGGCGCAAGAATATAACTTAATTGACCATCTTCATAACGAATCAATGCGATAAAAGCAGTACGATTTGGATCATACTCCAAACGCTCAACCTTTGCAGACATATCACGCTTAAGGCGCTTAAAATCAACAAACCGATAGCTACGCTTATGCCCCCCACCTTGAAAACGAGCTGTAACTCTACCATGATTATTACGCCCACCCTTTGACGACAACCCCCCAGTCAGCGTCTTTACAGATTTACCCTTATGAAGATCAGAACGCTCCACAATAACAAGCTGACGTTGCCCGGGTGTTGTTGGATTAAAGTGCTTAAGTGCCATTATTCTTATCTCCGAGCCTTACTAAAGACCTGTCGAAAGGTCAATTGAGTAACCTTTAGCCAATGTCACAATCGCTTTTTTAACATCATTCTGTCGACCAACAACACCTTTGAAACGCTTCACTTTACCCTTACGAATCGTTGTGTTAACCGCCTTAACCTTAACATTAAAAAGCGCCTCAATGGCTGCTTTGATTTCAGGTTTCATTGCTTTTGGTGCAACATTAAAAACAACTTGATTATATTCAGAAACCATAGTCGATTTCTCAGTAATAACCGGACTAATAATTACATCATAGTGGCGAAGATCCGTCATTTGAAACGCTCCTCAAGAGCCTCAACAGCTGCCTTCGATAAAACAAGCTTATTGCGACGCAAAATATCATAAACATTAATCCCCTGAACCGGTAAAACATCAATATTAGGGATATTAGATGCTGCACGAGAAAAATTCATATTTATTTCTTTTCCACCAATTAATAGGGCATTATTAAAACCAAGCTTAGAAAAACTCTTAGCAAGTACCTTAGTTTTAGCATCCTGAACATTAAGTTCATCAACTACAATCAAATCATTTGTCTTTAGTTTTACTGACAAAGCAAGACATAACCCAAGCGCACGACTCTTTTTAGGAAGAATATGCACGTGACTACGAGCCACTGGACCATGTGCTTTACCACCACCTCGAAACTGCGGTGCGCGAGCAGATGAATGCCGAGCACGCCCAGTTCCTTTTTGTTTAAACATTTTTGCACCTGTCCGAGCCACATCCGAGCGCCCCTGTGACTGATGCGTTCCTTGCTGACGACGCGCAAGCTGCCAACGAACAACACGCTGGAGAATATCTTCACGCGGAGCGAGGCCAAAAATATGTTCAGAAACTTTTAACTTACCAGCTTCGTTGCCGTCAAGAGTTTTAATTACAAGATCCATTATTCAGCCTCCTCAACTTTAGAGGCCTCTACCACCGGAGTAGATGATTCAGTCTTTTTCTCTACAGAGCGACGAATCCCAGCAGGCTTTGGCACATTATCAGGAAGACGCTTCTTTACAGCATCACGCACTAAAATCCAAGCCCCTTTAGAACCAGAGACAGCACCACGCACCAAAATTAAGCCACGATCAATATCAGTAGAAACAACTTCGATATTTTGCGTTGTCACACGTACTTGCCCCATATGACCAGCCATTTTTTTGCCTTTAAATACTTTACCCGGGTCTTGACATTGCCCCGTTGAACCATGAGCACGATGTGTAATTGAATTACCATGTGAAGCACGATGGCCACCAAAATTATGCCGCTTCATAACGCCGGCAAAACCTTTACCGATACTTGTACCCGTTACATCAACTCTTTGTCCTGGAATAAAATGTTCCACTGTAATCTCAGTACCTACATCAAGTAAATTATCGGGACTAACACGAAATTCCGCCACCTTAGCTTTTGGCTCAACTACAGCCTTAGCAAAATGCCCACGGAGAGCTCGCGAAACATTTTTAACTTTCGCAAACCCCACACCTAATTGAACAGCAGTATAACCGTTCTTCTCAACTGTACGCTGAGCAATAACCTGACAATTCTCCAAACGAAGTACTGTCACTGGTACATGCTCACCAGCCTCATTATATATACGGGTCATACCCAGTTTTTGTGCTATTACACCTGAACGCATCGGGTTTGTTCCTTCTGTCTTCAAACCTCAGAGCTTAATTTCTACATCCACACCAGCAGAAAGGTCGAGCTTCATAAGAGCATCCACCGTTTGCGGTGTGGGATCAACAATATCAAGAAGACGCTTATGTGTGCGCATCTCAAATTGCTCACGACTTTTCTTATCAATGTGCGGCCCACGATTGACCGTAAACTTCTCAATCCGCGTCGGAAGCGGAATGGGACCACGGACATTGGCGCCAGTACGCTTGGCGGTCGACACAATTTCACGCGTCGACGCATCAAGAATCCGGTGATCAAACGCTTTCAAGCGAATGCGGATATTCTGACCATTCATATTCTTATTTCCCTGTCATACGGAGCAACTCTAACACTAAAGATACTTCACATAATTTATTGATATTATTCAATAATCTTAGAAACGATACCAGCTCCGACAGTACGCCCTCCTTCACGGATAGCGAAACGAAGCTTCTCTTCCATTGCAATCGGAACAATCAAAGAAACATCCATTGCAACATTATCACCCGGCATAACCATTTCCGTACCTTCCGGAAGCGTAACAATTCCTGTCACATCCGTGGTGCGGAAATAAAACTGTGGACGATAATTCGTGAAAAACGGTGTATGACGACCCCCTTCATCTTTCGTCAAAATATAAGCCTCAGCTTTAAACTTGGTATGCGGCGTAACAGAACCAGGCTTCGCCAAAACTTGTCCACGCTCAATACCTTCACGATCAATACCACGAAGCAATGCACCAATATTATCACCTGCCTGACCTTGATCTAAAAGCTTACGGAACATTTCAACACCTGTAACCGTCGTCTTAGAAGTCGGGCGAATACCTATAATCTCGATTTCTTCACCAACTTTAATAATTCCACGCTCAACACGACCCGTTACAACCGTTCCACGTCCAGAAATCGAAAAAACATCTTCTATAGGCATCAAAAATGGTTGATCAACCGGACGCTCAGGCGTTGGGATATAATTATCAACCTCATTCATCAAACGACGAACTGCATCTTCACCTATACTTTTATCTGAATCCTCAAGAGCTGCTAACGCAGAACCCTTAATTATCGGTATATCATCACCAGGGAAGTCATATTTCGAAAGAAGCTCACGAACTTCAAGCTCAACAAGCTCTAAAAGCTCAGCATCATCAACCTGATCAACCTTATTTAAAAAAACTACAATCGCAGGAACACCAACCTGACGTGCTAACAAAATATGCTCACGTGTCTGAGGCATCGGGCCATCAGCTGCTGAAACAACCAAAATCGCCCCATCCATTTGTGCAGCACCTGTGATCATGTTCTTCACATAATCCGCATGGCCTGGACAATCAACATGCGCATAGTGACGTTGCTCTGTCTCATATTCAACATGCGCTGTTGAAATGGTAATTCCACGAGCACGCTCCTCAGGCGCCGCATCAATTTGGTCATACGCTTTAAATTCACCAAAATATTTCGTAATCGCAGCTGTTAATGACGTCTTACCGTGGTCAACGTGACCTATCGTTCCTATATTAACATGCGGCTTCGTACGTTCAAATTTGCTCTTTGCCATTTGAGCTCTCCATTTTCTGTCCAAATCAAGGACTAAGTTTAAAGTTAATACGTAATCAAAAGATCACGCGTATTTTTTCTGAATTTCCTGCGCCACAGCTAAAGGAACAGGCTCATAATGATTAAATTGCATTGTATATTGAGCACGCCCCTGACTCATTGAACGAAGCGTGTTTACATAACCAAACATATTCGCCAAAGGAACCATTGCATTTACTACTGTCGCAATACCGCGCACCTCAGTACCTGAAATTTGACCTCGGCGAGAATTTAAATCACCAATTACATCTCCCATATAATCCTCTGGAGTCACAACCTCCACCTTCATGATTGGTTCAAGAAGCTGTGCACCTGCTTTTTGCGCCCCCTCTCGAAAAGCTGCGCGCGCAGCAATTTCAAAAGCTAAAACAGAAGAATCAACATCATGATAACCACCATCAATTAAAGTAGCCTTCACACCAAGCATGGGAAAACCTGCAAGAGGCCCTGATCCCATAACGCTTTCAATACCCTTCTGAACACCTGGAATATATTCTTTAGGAACAGCACCACCAACAATTTTTGATTCAAATACAAAATCATCACCGTCATGAGGCTCAAAAATAATCTTCACACGAGCAAACTGCCCAGCACCACCAGACTGCTTTTTGTGAGTATAGTCAATTTCTGCAACTTTCGTAATTGTTTCACGATAAGCAACCTGTGGTTGACCTACATTAGCCTCAACCTTAAATTCACGCCGCATACGATCAACAATAATATCAAGATGCAACTCTCCCATTCCAGCTATAATTGTTTGACCAGATTCTTCATCTGATTTAACACGAAATGAAGGATCTTCCGCAGCCAAACGATTAAGCGCAATACCCATTTTTTCTTGATCTGCTTTTGTTTTTGGTTCAATCGCAATCTCAATAACAGGCTCAGGAAACTCCATTCTCTCCAGAATAACAGGCTTCAAAGGATCACAAAGAGTATCACCTGTCGTTGTTTCCTTAAGACCCGCAAGAGCAACAATATCACCCGCAAATGCCTCCTCAATATCTTCACGAGAATTTGAGTGCATCTGAAGCATACGCCCTAAACGTTCTTTTTTTCCTTTTACTGTATTTTCAAGAGAAATACCTCTCTGAACCTTACCAGAATAAATACGACAGAAAGTTAATGACCCAACAAATGGATCATTCATAATCTTAAAAGCAAGCATAGAAAGCGGGGCATCATCTGAAGACTCACGTGTTGTTTCAGCTTCAGTCTTAACATCAATACCATTAATAGCCGGAACATCAATCGGAGAAGGAAGGTAAGAAACAATAGCATCTAATAGTGGTTGAATCCCTTTATTTTTAAAGGCAGTACCACAAAGAACTGGGTGAAATTGAACCTCTATTGTTCCCTTACGAATAAGAGCCATAAGCTGTTCATCAGTTGGCATGACACCATCCAAATAAGCCTCCATAGCAGCTTCATCAACTTCAACTGCCATTTCAACTAATTTTTCACGATATTCCTCTGCTTTTTCCTTCAATTCGACTGGAATTTCACCTACTGTAGCCGAAGCACCAATAGAACCATCCCACTTCAACGCCTTCATCTCAATAAGATCAACAACGCCTTCAAAATCATTCTCAGAACCAATTGGTAACTGAATAACAAGCGCCTTAGCACCCAATCGCGAACCAACCATTTCTACACTACGATAGAAGTCAGCCCCAATTTTATCCATTTTATTAACAAAAACCATGCGTGGCACATGATATTTCTCAGCCTGCCGCCAAACCGTTTCCGTTTGAGGCTCCACACCAGCATTAGCATCTAGTAAAGCTATCGCACCATCAAGAACACGTAAAGAACGCTCAACCTCAATTGTAAAATCAACGTGCCCTGGCGTATCAATAATATTAAAACGTCTACTCCGGCCATCACGCCCTTTCCAAAAAGTTGTCGTCGCAGCAGATGTAATTGTAATACCACGCTCTTGCTCTTGCTCCATCCAATCCATTGTAGAAGCGCCATCATGAGTTTCACCAATCTTATGGTTTTTACCAGTATAGAACAAAATACGCTCAGTCATCGTGGTCTTACCCGCATCAATATGCGCCATAATACCAAAATTACGATAGTCTTCGATTTTATATTCGCGAGCCATTCTATTTGCCTTAGATTTACAATATACCTACCAGCGATAATGAGAAAACGCACGGTTAGCCTCAGCCATACGGTGCACATCCTCACGCTTTTTCACTGCAGAACCACGATTATTAGCCGCATCCACCAACTCTCCAGAAAGACGATCAATCATTGTCGTCTCATTACGCCCACGCGCCGCCACAATTAACCAACGAATAGCAAGAGCCTGACGACGATCAGGACGAACATCTATCGGAACTTGATAAGTAGCACCACCAACACGACGCGAACGAACTTCAATATGTGGAGCAACATTTTCCAATGCCTGATGAAACAACGCCACAGGATCTGTTTTTACTTTACTCTCAACCGCATCAAGCGCACCATAAACAATGCGCTCAGCAACAGATTTTTTACCATCAAACATAATGGCATTCATAAACTTTGTAATGACCAAATCACCAAATTTAGGATCTGGATTAATTTCACGTTTTTCTGCTCTATGGCGACGGGACATTGGCTTTGTCTCTCAGTATTTATTTCGGACGTTTCGCGCCATATTTTGAACGGCGCTGTTTACGATTTTTAACACCCTGTGTATCAAGCAAACCACGAATAATGTGATAACGAACCCCAGGTAAATCCTTTACACGACCACCACGAATCATCACAACAGAGTGTTCTTGAAGATTATGTCCCTCACCAGGAATATAACCGATAACCTCAAATCCATTTGTTAAACGAACCTTAGCAACTTTACGAAGAGCAGAATTAGGCTTCTTCGGTGTTGTTGTATAGACACGAGTACAAACGCCACGTTTTTGCGGGTTCGCCTGAAGGGCAGGAACCTTATTACGCTTAACCGGCGCTACACGTGGTTTGCGAATCAACTGGTTTACGGTAGGCATACAACCTTCCTCTTTCAATCTACGTTCATCTCACCCACTTGGGCTTCTTTACTTTAATACCTATCCCGATACAATTGGAATAAAGACTTAAGCTTACACACAAAGCCGGGCATGCTTATATAGATAGCTTACCCGACTAAAAGCAGAGGAGGCATTAGCCTCTTGCACTAGTATTGGTTTTTAAATTTTTTAAAACAAACTCTGTTTAAGATGACTCTCAGGGTAAAACCCTAAGATATTAATCACTCTCACATCGGTCATGATGATTTTTAATAACGAGAACATATACATTCGTCAAGTATTAAACAGCAGAAAGTTTGTAAAAATGAAAATAAAGTAACATTACGGCACTTTTACAAATTTGGTTTTTAAAGAAACTAAAGAAACTATTGTAAAGAAAGTTGCTGCTGTAATAATTCCATCCAACAAAAACAACTGCAATATATTAGAGAGTTTTCAACATACTATTCTGTAATCACTTGCTAATTGTATATATAATGCTTAAAAGTTAATACTATGAAAATTGCAACATGGAACATTGCTGGAATAAAAGCACGACATGACACACTATGTAAATGGCTGCAGAAAAATCAGCCTGATATAGTTTGCTTACAAGAAATTAAATGTATTGATGCAAATTTTCCACGTGATGAAATTGAAACTTTAGGATATCATATAGAAACACATGGACAAAAAAGTTTCAATGGCGTTGCACTTCTTTCTAAAAAAAGACCTGATGAGCTCATCCGTCAATTGCCAGGTGATGATAATGACGAGCAAGCACGTTATATTGAAGCCGTTTATTCAACAAATAAAGGGGTTGTTCGTGTCGCTTCCCTTTATCTTCCGAATGGTAACCCCATCAATAGCGAAAAACATCTTTATAAAATGAGATGGATGGAGAGATTGTATACACATGCAAAATCATTACTTGCATATGAAGATCCCCTTATTCTAGCTGGTGATTATAATGTCATCCCAACCCCATTAGATGCAAAAAAACCTGAAGAGTGGAAAAATGACGCTTTATTTCTTCCACAAACACGACAAGCATTCCAGCGCATTATTTATTTAGGTTTTTATGATTCTATTCGTAACGTTACAGATGACTCTTCTTTCAGTTTTTGGGATTTTCAAGCTGGTGCATGGCGAAAAAACAATGGCATTCGTATTGATCACTTATTATTATCCCCAGAAGCTGCAGATCAACTTGTTTGTGCCTACAGCCAAACAGAAGTAAGAGGATATGAAAAGCCTTCAGACCATGTTCCCGTTTGGATTGAGCTCAACTCTAATTTAAAAATTTAACCCTGTTATGAGGATAATTTAAAAAAAATACCCACTTCGAATAATAAACATGTTACATTGCGTGCAAAAGATTTTTAAATATAATAATTAAGAACAAAAAATTATAAAATAAATGGAGGAAATAATGAAAAAATCACTGTTGGCATTTAGTGCGGCGATTGTTATTGGGCTAACAAGTATGGTGCAAGCTCAAAATGACACGTTGGAGAAAATTAAAACAACAGGAGAAATTACTTTAGGTGTTCGCGAATCATCTATAGGTTTGGCCTATGCTATTGGTAATGGTAAATATACAGGTTTTCATACAGAAATGGCGGAATATATTATTGATGATATTTCAAAAAAAATTGGCCAATCAATTAAAATCCATTATCTTCCTATTACGTCACAAAATCGAATTCCTCTTTTACAAAACGGAACCTATGATTTCGAATGTGGTTCTACAACAAATGATTCTTCTCGCAATAAAGAGGCAGCGTTTGCTTATACCACTTATGTTGAAGAAGTTCGAATTGCTGTGAAGAAAAATTCTGGTATTAAATCTATTGAAGATTTAAATGGTAAAACAGTTGCAACCACCACCGGTACAACATCTGTTCAGCTTATCCGTAAAAATAAACGTGCAAAAAACATTAACTTCAAAGTTGTAACAGGTAAAGATCACGGAGATAGCTTTTTGTTGTTAGAATCTGGTCGTGCTGATGCATTTGTGATGGATGCTTCAATTCTCTCTGGGCATATTTCTAAATCAAAAAATCCATCCGATTATATAATTCTTGATACCGTGCTCTCAATTGAACCTATTGCCTGTATGCTTCGATTAAATGATAAAAACCTCGAGCAAGAAATCAATAATAGTATTATGCGGCAAATTAAAGATGGTTCACTTGAAAAGCTTTACAATAAATGGTTTATGGAACCAATTCCTCCTACAAATACTGTTGTCAATCTTCCCTTGTCCCAATCAACAAAATCCGCTTGGGAAAACCCTAACAATAAACCTCGGGAACATTATATAGAAAACAACTTGTAGTATTTGAATAAAGAGCAACCACACTCTCTAAAAATCGAGTGTGGTTGTACTTTTTTAACTTTTCAATAAATTTAGCATGTGTAATGCAGCTGATTTATCCACCCTACTAAGGGATGGACAACTTTAGGAAATGTTGACTAATGGACTTTTCTTTCCTTTGTATAGATGATCTTAATCAAACACCAGTGATTGGGTGCCTTGGAACTCCTGGTATAACTCATACCTACTTGGACACACTGCTCGATGGCTTTAAAAATACCGCTATATTATCTGTCTCTTCATTAATATTAGCTGTATTTGTCGGTGTCATTATAGGGACGATACGCACTCTACCCCACACTTCCATCATCAACCGCGTACTTCGTGCTATTGGTCGTGTTTGGGTAGAAATTATGCGCAATATCCCTCTGCTTGTACAAGTGTTTTTGTGGTATTTCGTTGTCCCTAAAATTTATCCACCAGCAATAAATTTTTCACCTATTGTATTAATAACCTGCGCTTTGGGGTTCTTCACATCTGCACGTGTTGCAGAGCAAGTTCGTTCAGGTATTGAATCTATTTCTTCTGGGCAGCGTTATGCAGCCATGGCAATGGGATTTACTACTGGTCAAAGTTATCGTTATATCATATTGCCACGTGCTATTCGTACAATCTTGCCACCATTAACTTCAGAGGCAATGGGGATTGTAAAAAATTCATCTATAGCATTTGCCGTTTCTATTAATGAACTAATGCAGTTCCAATACCAAACAATTGAAGAAGTAAGTCATGTCTATGAAAACTATTTGATTGTTACTATTCTTTATATTGTTATAGCTTTATTCATTTTTATTATGATGACAATCATTGAGAAAATGCTTAAAATTCCTAATCTTCAAACGGGGGGGCGTTGAATATGAAAGATTTTATGAATTCTTATTTTTGGCCTTATCTTTCTTTCAATTTTTCAGACTTTGATTTTTCATTTTTTACTTTTGATATATTCCTTTCTTATATTCTGCCAGGTCTGCTCTTTAGTGTTTTTCTAACACTTTTTGCAACGATATTTGGGCTTATCTTCGGCATATTGTTAGCAATGATGCGGCTTTCTTCTATTAAACTTTTTTCCTCGCTTGCCGTAATTTATATAACTGCCATGCGCTCAATACCACTTGTTATGGTTATCTTGTGGTTTTTTGTGCTCTTACCTTTCCTAACGGGAACGTCAATCGGCGCAAATAAATCAGCATTAATTACTTTTACTGCATTTGAAGCTGCTTATTTTGCTGAAATTATGCGCGCTGGCCTTTCTTCAATACCGCAAGGGCAAAAATATGCAGGACAAGCTCTTGGAATGACGTATTGGCAAAACATGTATATTGTACTTCTTCCCCAAGCCTTCAGAAACATGCTTCCTGTTTTTTTGACACAGGTTATTATTCTGTTTCAAGACACAACACTTGTTTATGCAATTAGTGGTAACAGTCTTTTAAACGGTTTTGATATTGTTTCTAACAATTTTGGCGTAAAACAAGAAGCTTACATTTTAGCAGCCATTTTCTATTTTGCTATCTGTTTTACATTGTCGCAGGTAGTCTTATACCTCCAGAAAAAAATATCCATCATTCGCTAATAAGGAAAAAAAATGTCTACTCATATGATCGAAATGAAAAACGTTTCCAATTGGTACGGCGAAGTTAATATTCTTAAAAATTGCACAACCAATATTAATAAAGGGGAGGTTGTGGTAGTTTGTGGACCATCAGGTTCAGGGAAATCAACCTTCATTAAAACCATCAATGCCTTAGTACCTTTTCAAAAAGGCGAAATTTGGATTAATGGTGTACCAGTACACTCAAAAAAAACAGATTTACCTAAATTGCGCAGCCATGTGGGAATGGTATTTCAACATTTTGAGCTTTTCCCACATTTGTCTGTCACGGAAAACTTAACAATTGCGCAAATTAAAGTTCTAAAACGCAGTAAAAAAGAAGCACTTGAGCGTGGTTTATTGTATCTTGAACGTGTTGGACTTATCGAACATAAAAATAAGTACCCCGGTCAGCTTTCAGGAGGCCAACAGCAACGTGTTGCTATTGCACGAGCTTTAACTATGGACCCACTTGTTATGCTTTTTGATGAACCAACCTCTGCCTTGGATCCCGAAATGGTAGGCGAAGTGTTAGACGTTATGATCAACTTAGCAGAAGAAGGTATGACAATGATTTGCGTAACCCATGAAATGAGTTTTGCGCAAAAAGTATCAAAGCGCGTAATTTTCATGGATCAAGGAACAATTTTTGAAGATTGTTCTTCAGAAGAATTTTTCTCTGATCCACAAGCTAGAACACCACGTGCACAAGAATTTTTATCAAAAATTCTCAATCATTAACTGTTACATTGTGTATCTAAGTCATTTTATTGTGAGTCTATACATAAAACCAAAATTTTATGTATAGACATTAGAGGTATATTATCGCAAATAAAATTACTTAAGAATTATCTTTTTCAAGAATATCAATAGCTAACGACATCGCTGTACGCCGTTCAAATTCATCACAAATAGCAAAAGCTCGTTCTTGCATAGGACGAATCCAACTTTTGTCTTTTGTGTTAGCCTTTTCATAAGCTGCAGTTAACATTGCTACACCACGAACTGTTTCCCCTGCTTGAAACAACATATTTCCGAGCATAGCCTGAGCAGAAGAATTTCCTTTCTTAGCTGAAAGCTGAAACCATCGAGCTGCTTGTACAGGATTTTTTTCCCCACCCTCACCTTTTAAAAGCATGCTACCTAGATAATATTGAGCTTGAGGATTTCTATAATTCGTTGCAGCCTGCGTATAAAGATCAACTGCATAAGAAGGATCAGCTTTTACAGGCGAATCAGGAATACCTTTTCTAAGATATCCCGCAAGCTTAACTAATGCATCAGAAACATAACTTTCATTTTCCGAGCCAGGATCAGCACCTTTTTCAACGATATATGCAAAAAAATTATATGCCTTATAATCATTTTCAGGCACACCATCGCCATTTGCATAAATATAACCAAGTTTCCAATTTGCACCAATGTGGCCCATATTAGCGGCATAATGTAAAGCTGAAATAGCTTGATCTGTTTGTCCATTTTTATAAGCAGACATACCACGCTTAAAAAAATCAGATGAACGGTTAGTTACTTTCTGGGAAACGCTTACATCCGCTGCACAAGCAGTAGAAAGCACCCCTAAAGTAATAGCCATCGTAGCTATTTTGAACATTTTAAAGCTATTTATCATTAAAAGTTATCCAATCTCATTACGCCATCGGTGCCACTACAAGTCTTAAAAAAACATGTATTTAAAATGCATTACCTTTTTAAAATAAAAATAAAGTATTATATAATTTCAATTTTAAAAACACGTAATGAAAAAAATATTAAATGTATCACATTTAAATAATTTTTGACTTTCATAAAAATGAAAAATTTTAATTAAACCAAGCGCTCTAAAGCAAGCGATGTTTTGTTCTTTGCAGCACGCAGTTCTATGATTCTTTTACGTTCAATTTCAACAACTTCTGGTTTTGCATTCTCTATAAACTTTGGGTTATTTAACCTAACTGATATTTTTTCAATATCTTGTTCAATTTTATTAATATCTTTCATCAAACGGGCACGTTCAGCATTTAAATCAATTAACTGCTCCAGCGATAAACAAAAAGTCACCTCTCCTAAAACAATTTGCGCAGATCCAGATGGAATTTTATCAGAGAAACAAATCGTCTCAACACGTGCTAATCTTTTAAGAATAGTATCATAACGCTGCACACGTTCTTGTATTGTCCCCTCCCCCTCTATAATAATAAGAGGTGCTTGTGCAGCCGCTGGAACATTCATTTCAGAGCGCACAGAACGAATTTCACTAATAACATCAATGAGCCAATTAACATCGATTGCAGCTTCTTCATTTACAAATGTTATCTGTGGCCATTGCGTCAATGCCAACATATTTTCACGTTTTGTGCCCGACATTGTTGTGAGAGACCACAATTTTTCCGTCATATGAGGCATAAAAGGATGCAGTAGTTTATAAACTTCATCAAGAACCCAAGCAGTACATGCTTGCGCTTCTTTTTTGGAATCTTCGTCTGAACCTTGAAATACAGGTTTAAGAAATTCAAGATACCAATCGCATAATGTATTCCAAACAAATCGATAAAGTGCGCTAGCAGCCTCATTAAATTTATAGCTCTCAATACCAGCAGTCACTGCCGAAACAGTTTTGGATAATTCTGTTACAATCCAACGATTAAAAGTAAGTTTTGCTTCTTCCGGCTTAAAAGGCAAACCATGCCTAACCCCATTCATTTCTGCAAATCGAGTGGCATTCCATAATTTTGTAGCAAAATTGCGATAACCTGCAACGCGCGAAGGATCAAGTTTTACATCACGCCCCTGCGCTGCCATAATAGCTAAAGTGAAACGTAATGCATCTGCACTATATTGATCAATAAGTTCTAGTGGATCAATAACGTTTCCCTTCGACTTTGACATCTTTGCACCCGTATGGTCCCGTACGAGAGCATGTACATAAACAGTTGGAAAAGGTACCTCACCTATAAAGTGAATACCCATCATCATCATACGGGCAACCCAGAAAAAAATAATATCAAACCCAGTAACCGATAGAGATGTTGGATAAAACGTTTTTAATTCTGTCGTCTTTTCTGGCCAACCTAGCGTCGAAAAAGGCCACAGAGCTGATGAAAACCAGGTGTCTAAGACATCCTGATCACGCGTTAGCTGAACCTCTTTACCATAATGAGATAAAGCTGAAACTAAAGCTTCTTCTTCACTTTTTTCAACAAAAATCACACCATCAGGGCCATACCAAGCTGGAATCTGATGTCCCCACCATAATTGGCGAGAAATACACCAAGGTTGAATATTCTCCATCCAATTGAAATAGGTTTTTTCCCAACTGGCTGGAACAAATTGTGTTTTGCCTTGACGAACAGCCTCTACTGCCGGTTTTGCTAATTCTGCAGCATTAACGTACCATTGATCAGTTAAAAATGGTTCAATAGGCACTCCACTCCTATCACCATGAGGAACGGTGTGCAGATGATCATCAACACTTACAAAATAACCCCGTTCCTTCATTAAAGATATGATCCGATTTCGCGCAACAAAACGATCACACCGATCCAAATCCTCCACCAATGCTTTCAATTCGTCCGATAAGACTAAACCATCAAAAAACGCTTCATTATCACGCAAAAAAACTTCAGCCTTTTGCGTTAAAATATTGATTAAGCGCAAGCCATTTCTCTGCCCTACTTCAAAATCATTAAAGTCATGCGCTGGTGTAATTTTTACAGCACCACTTCCCTCTTCAGGATCAGCATAAGAATCACCAACAATTAATAACTTGCGACCAACAAGTGGTAATATAGCATTTTGACCTATAAGATTTTTATAACGATCATCTTCAGGATTAACCGCAATGCCTGTGTCACCAAGCATTGTTTCAGGCCGCGTTGTCGCAACTGTTATAAAAGTTGTTGAATCATTTGGATCAAAAACTTTACCTTCAAGCGGATATCTAAAATGCCACAAATGACCTTTTACTTCTTTCGAATCCACTTCAAGATCTGAAATAGCCGTTAATAACTTGGGATCCCAATTAACCAAACGCTTGTCTTTATAAATCAACCCTTGCTTATAAAGTGTAACAAACACTTCACAAACAGCTTGAGACAGCCCCTCATCCATTGTAAATCGTTCACGCGACCAATCACATGAAACACCAAGACGCCGTAGTTGATTAACAATGATGCCCCCCGTCTCACGACGCCATTTCCAAACACGTTCGACAAATTTTTCTCTACCCATTTCTTGACGTGTTGGTTCTTGATGTTCTGCCAATTGGCGTTCAACAACCATTTGCGTGGCAATCCCTGCATGATCCAAACCAGGTTGCCATAATACGTTTTTACCCCTCATTCGCTGAAAACGTACCATAATGTCTTGGATTGTCGTATTTAAAGCGTGACCCATATGAAGTGAGCCCGTTACATTCGGTGGGGGAAGCATAACGCAAAAAGGCTCTGAACCTGGTTTTGAACCAGCCCCCGCCTTAAAAACACCATGAGCCTCCCACTCTTTTGCGATCTGTGGCTCTATGGAAGCGGCATCATAGTTTTTTCTATCATTCTTTTACCCACTTACTCATAACACCACTAAAAAACGTAACTTACACCTAATACCCAGCAAACATTATTCGCAAACGTCACCCACTTAAAATGGCCTTATAAAATTACAAACCAATTTTTACAATAAAAGGAAAATACCAAATGACTAAAAGTAACAAACAAACACTTAAGGTAATTTCTTAATTGTCTTGACGATTTCTTCACGCAAAATCTTTTCAACAAAAACAGGCAATTGACGCTGTAACCACTCCGCTATAGCCGGGCGTAAAATATCCTCTGCCATTCTCTCTGCAGAAGAGATAAAATATGGAGATAGTTCTATACAATCAGAAACTGTATTTTCTTGCTGCGATACAAATGCCTTAGTATTATACTGTTTTGTTTTATGAACAGAAGCCTGTTCTTCGGAAGAAAGTTTCGTTGCTTGTACACTCATACTAACTGTATTATCCTCTACATTTGTGTTATCTTGCACTTGAGACAGAGAAAAATCTTGGTTATCAGAGGAAAAGCCAATACGGTCAGCCAAAGCTTTCATTGCATCATCAACTGACAAAGTGGTTTCACAAACATCTTCTGAAGATACCTCTGAGTGTTTTTCAGAAGAAGCATCAGCAAGGGTCTCATTTACAAAATGATCAGCCTGAACTGCATTCTCTTCAATGATTTCACGAATAGATGTTAAAATCTCATCCATACTTGGCTCACGTAACGCATTTGAACTCTGTACCATATTAAAAACCTCTTAAAAACGCAAAACAATGCATCAGTGTAATAAAAGAATTATAAGATTGCCATACGAAATATGATGCCACACACAACTTTCTTTCCTTAGTTAAGTGAATTTCCCCACTTAAAAGAAACTACATGTAAACAATATATTTTTCAATATGATTAGCATTTTGATTTGTTTACCCCCTAAATGCTAATCACTATACACACATAGCTTATAGTTTCAGCGAGTATATTTAACCGTCCTCAAACCTAAATAATTTGCAGTCAATTTTCCAATAGAAGATTGAACACTATAGCTTGCAACCACAACATCCCGTTCTGCAATTGCCAGTGCAATTTGAGCATTAATCAACTGAGTTCGAGAGTTCAAAACATCTAATGTAGTTGCTTGCCCCACTCGGTTTTCTTGAATACGACCTTTAAGAGCAATTTCAGCAGCACGAACACTCTCACGATAAGCAATAACAGACGCACGCGCACCCTCTAATTGAAACCAGGCAGCAGTTAATGCTTGTCTTACACCATTTTGAGCTACAGTAAGTTGGAGACGAGCCTGTTCAAACTGCTCTTTTGATTGACGAACCTGCGCAGATGTACGTCCACCTTCAAAAATTGGAACACTCAATGAAACCCCGACCGATTGAGAAACCCCATTCTCACCAGGGCCACTATAAATTCGATTATAAGATACTGTTGTGGAAAAATCTACTTTAGGAAGCAAAGCCCCCTCTTTTGCTTTTACATTATAAGAACTGGCATCAGTCAAATATCTTGCATAAAGAATCGCTGGATGCATGATATCACCAACTCGATAACCAACATCAAGATTCTCCGGAAGCTCTGTCGCCACTGGTGGGCGTTCTAACTGTGTAGGATCTGAACCAATGATTTGACGATAAATGGCTTCCATTGCCTTCACATCAGCACGAGCGAGACTAAATTCAGAAACAGCTACAGAACGCGCTGCCTGTGCTTGAGCAAAATCTACATGAGCCCCTTCCCCTACATTTAACCTTGCTTCATTTGAACGAACTTGTTCTTCAAGAGCAGCCAAATTTTCTCGACGAAGATCAGCAATACGACGTGCTTTATACACATTAGCATATGCTGTTACAGCATCCAAAAACATATTTTGTTCAGCATTGCGAAGATATTCACGTTGCGCTTTTGTTTTAACTTGAGCTGAAAAAAATGTATTTTGTGTCACAAAACCGTCAAATAATCTTTGACTTAACCTTATTCCTACAGATCCAGAAACATTATGAGAACCCATTACAAGCTTATTCCGGACATAGGTCCCAATCCCTTCAATTTGTGGTAAAAAATTTGAGCGTGCAATGACCATATCATCATCTGATATACGTACACCAGCACGTTCGCTATTTAACTTGGCATTATACACATAAGCTTCAGCTAAAGCATCTTTCAACGTACCAGCATGAGCAGATCCTGATATAAAAACATCCAGTACTAGCAACAAACATGCCTGAAGTTTTTTATTTATTTTAAGCACACTATAAATCCTAAACTTACCACATAACTCTTTGCATATTCATGGATGAAATTAAATATTAAAACATAAAATCGAATGTCTTTAAAAAACCAGGAAGGGGTTTGACAGCAAGGTTAAAACTACGACGAACTGAAATAACCTTGTCTTCTTTTATGTAAATTTGTGCAACACCCGCGCCACCATGCCCTTCAACCACAACAAGACGCCCACCTTCTTTCATTTGATCAAAGATACCATCAGGAATAAAATCAACAGCACCTTCGATAAAAATCACATCATAAGGCCCCTTAGCAGCATAACCTTGTTCTAACGGTCCATGGACAACAACCACATTATCACACTGATGATATTTTAAAAGTTTATCTGCTTGTTCTACAAGCGTTTTATTACTTTCCAACGCAACAACAGACCCAGCAATCTTTGAAAATAATGCTGCACAATAACCACTATTTGCACCAATATTTAGCACGCTATCTGATGGCTTTATAGCTGCAAGTTGTAGCAATTTTGCTAAAGAGGCAGGCTTCATCAAATAGCATGCACGCAAATCATCTTGCGCTGGAAAAACAACGATATCTCCATCAAGATAACTTAAATCTTTAACGTCTTCTGACACGAAATCTTCACGCGGCACCGTTAAAAATGCCTCAAGAATCGATAAATCCGTTACATCTACTGTACGAATTTGATTGTCAACCATTTTGCGGCGAAGTTCTGCAAAATCTGCAACCATAACCAGTTTTTTCTCCTAATGCATAACAAAAACCACAATCAAAATGGCGGTAATAAATGTCCTTTATTGTGAATGTGACAAAAAAGCATGTTACAGTCAATAATAAGATTCTAATTGCGCTAATTTTCCATATAAAGGTAACTTCACTCAAAAAATTAAGAATACTATTCAATAAAAATTATTTTAATCAAAATTAAGTGGAGGCCTCGCCCGGAATCGAACCGGGATACAAGGATTTGCAGTCCTCTGCGTAACCATTCCGCCACGAGGCCTCGTCAATAAATATCAAAATTGTCAATAAGGGAAGGCAATGCATCCGTCAAGATACAGTAATCTTTCTTGGATCCTTTTTATTCTTTTTATACAATTTTTGATTTTTTTAAAAAAAAGTAATTTTACCCTTTGCAAATGAATATTGCTTTGCTATAGCCCTTGCACTAAAATAAATTGGTGTTATTCCTCGGTAGCTCAGTGGTAGAGCAACCGGCTGTTAACCGGTTGGTCGCTGGTTCGAATCCGGCCCGGGGAGCCATTTATTTTTCCTCTATAACCTATTGATTTTATTGATATTTATTGAAGTTAGAGACAAAACAATAAGGCTAGGAAATAAGATTTTCTAATATAGCTTGTCAGAGAATTTTCTGTATTAAATTAATGGCTTTTTCGATAGAATCAGCAAGAGGACCAGTCTCTTTAATAAAATTATAAAGTCGTGAAAATCTTTCTTTCCGGTTATTACCAAGATGTTTAACGCAATTCATCACAAGTTTCTGTAAAAAAGGCTCAACTGATCTCGACACTTCGTCGCTGCTGTTATCCAATTGAGAAATTTTGCTGCATAGAATTTTAGGATGATCGCAATCAGACGCTTCATTGCGAACAATAAATAAATTATCCACTTTAGTCTCCTCAATCAAATAAGGAGAATGAGTAGAATAAATCACGCTATTGTTGTCAGACCCTGATAATTTCTGCAAAGATTGTAATATTTTTTCTTGGGGATGGATATGTAGATTACTTGCAGGTTCATCCAACAAGAAAATTGTTCCATTTTTGCTCCTATTGGTACGAATATCTGTAAGCACTTTAAAACAAAAGAACCAACGGCACCCTTTACTTCTTTCATGTAAAGAAAAAGTGCGACCGTTAGCTTTGACCTTTAAACAATAATCTAGAAAATTGGGATTTGATCCTGTTACTGTTTTTATGCTAAAGCTATCAAATACAGTTTTTCCTCCTGTAATGTCTTCCCAATCTTTGGTAACAACACTATTAAGATAATTATTCATAGAAGATAGACGTTGATCAACTACGTCTTCATCATCACAATCAACGACATCACGTTGAAAATTAATATCCAATTCAGTTTTCCCCCCAGTTTGATGTTTATGAGCACCAATCAGTAAATCATTAAAAATATTATGCCATAAAAGGTTTTTTTTATCGTTCAACAAACTGTCCTGTGTTAATTCTTTATTTGAATCTTGAGCTGCAGTTTTTAAAAACCTAATTTTATTAGCCACATCAAACATAAAATCATCATAATAGACGATTTCAGGAATATGGTTCTGTATATAATCTAAAAGAGTTGTTACTGTTTTATCTCCATAATCCTTATTGTTGATCATTACACGCTTTTCTGTGCAAAAACTATTAACAAATGAATATGCAAAAGATAAATTTAGTTGGTTATTTTCAGAGAAATCATCTTTGATTTTTTTCAGTGTGTTAAGCTTAGCTAATTTTTCAATCTCCGCTTCATCTACTAAAATTGTGGCAGATAAGATAATACCTTTATTAAAATAACCTATTTTAGGACGTATAGAAGCAAGCTCTTCATCTGTTAATTGTTTCCCTAAACATAACTGTGATAATAGGTAAACACCCTGCAAAGTTGTTGTTTTTCCTGATTCATTATTCCCCATCAGAATAAAAGGAAAACGTCTATCTCCCCCTGAGAGATCTATTTCCACAGGTTAGCCTATCCCTTTGAAATTTTCTAATTTAAATGAAATAAATATCATAATACCCTTCAGTGTATCTTTAAAAAACAATGTTTTATGGTTGTTATTATAGAATAAGAGTATTTTATTAGTATATTTTAAAGTAATTCAATACAAAAATACTTAATTTTCTTGAAAACTACTGTTTTAAATGTGGAAATATATTATAATTATACATTGCATCCATAAAACATGCAAAATAAGGATCAGTAAAAAGTGATAAATGCTATCTACTTCATAAAACGAGACATCACTTTGCTTTCACACTTTGATAGATTTTCATACTTTGGTGAGTAATGATCACTTTTGAAGCATTTTTTTTCTGCTTCTGTAAGTTCTGTCTGTTTTTCAGTTTTTCTTCTGAATTTGTTTCCACCCACACAAACGTTTTCCATGTGCATCAATTTTAAAATGCCTCTTGTTAAGCCTGAACTGATGCTATCCAAGTTCACGTTTAATGTATAATTATGCCTTTGAATGAAATATCAAAGTAAATGTCTATTTTTCTTGCACAGATTAGAAAAATTTTAGGGAAGAAAAAGTTTTAATTTAAAGACATATTACAATAGAGTTTTGCTCATCATATTAACGTAATATAATAGACAAATTTTGAGCAAACAAAAAAATACAAAACGTTTGATATTTGTTTTATTTTTGAAGCATGAGAAGAGGTTATTGCTTTTTGTGTGGAACTTCATTTTTGCCTATACTTGTATCATTTTTACTACAGATTTTTTATGGAAAAAAATGTATCATTATGTAGTTTAGTGTGTAACTTTGGAGCAACATATGAATACTAAATATTTAATCACCGCATCTATTTTTACTTTGGTTGCATCTTCTGTAGCACAAGCAGAAAGTGGTAGAATTTCTCAAGAATCAATGTCTGTTGTTCTACCAAATGTCGTTGCTCCTTCTTTTTCTTGGACAGGTTTTTATTTCGGTGGCCAAATTGGCGGTTTTTCGAGTAAGACTGATCTAAATTTAAATTTAAAAGGTGTTGGTTCTACAAAATTATCATCGATTGAGAAAGACTTGTTACCCAAACTTTCGGGCTTTATGGGTGGTCTTTACGCGGGGGCTAATTTTGACCTTAATAATAGCCTTGTTCTAGGTGTTGATACAGATGTAATTTGGTCTGATAAAAAAGATACAAAAGTTATCAGACATAGTGGATATAAAACGAAAGATGGGGGACATGGCGTACAGAGGCAACACCATTTGCAAGAAGCAGTGTCAAGCGATGAATTATTAGAAAAATTTATTGTAACTGTAAGCCATACTTTAAAACAAAAATGGGCTGGTGCTACACGAATGCGTGTAGGTTTTGCTGTTGATCATATTATGCCTTATATTGCTGGTGGTGTTGCTTATACGCAGCTTCAAGACATCCTTCTGGTCTCAACTGGAATAAAAAAAGATAAAATAGTGGATGAAACCAAAGCAATGATTGGTTATACTTTTGGTGGTGGTATTGATTTTGCAATGATGAATGATCTTATTTTACGTGCAGAATATCGTTTCTCAAATTTTGGTAAAAAGAAATTTATTAAAGATAAATTTGAAATTGATTATAAAACCAATGATTTCCGTGTTGGTGTGTCTTATAAATTCTGATCTTTATAAATGTAATTGGGTTAAGAAGCTCTGTTAATTTTTGCTCAGAATTCTATGAATATCTTTTAAAGATTTACATGATTCATGCTTTTGTAAATGGTGTTCTAATTACAAAATGTAACCTCTAAAGCAGCAGAATAAGCTTGTAATGAGCTGTATTTAAAAGCAATAGAAGTGAAGTTATTTTTGAACAGGGTTCTTACTTTTCGCAGTTTCCTCTCTTTTTCGGGTTATTTTCTTCCATCTCAAATTTGTAATGGCATTTATGTAAATTTCAAAGCTTTTTAAGAAAGTTTTTAAGTTCAGCTTAATATAAACCAATTTAGTTCATTCTTTTAATTAAAAGATAGCTGCAATTTATTGAAAATAAAAAATAATTGAAACATTATGGTTCTCAATTTTAAAACAACATAATATAATTCATCTTTTAAATTAAAGATGCTTTTTAACTCATTAAAAATATTTCATTTATTGTTACAATAATTGGTTTTTCACACTCTTTGAAGCATTCCTTTATTTGCTTTTTGTTTTGAATATTTTTTATCCGGATTAATATCTTCTATAAGATGAAATATCCAAACTTCTTGCAAAAAGTTTTCTTTCAACCTTTGCCCGATTTAAAAGTGATAAAAATGTATATTAGGCTAAGGCTAAACAGTTTTAGCAACAAAATTTATTAACAATGCTTCATTTCTTTTTTATATTAGCTTACAGAACTCAAATTCTTTTTTGAATTCATCGCTTTTTACCAAACAAACGAAAATGATACTCATAAATTAAAGTAAATGATCTAAGCTATACTGAAAAATCAGTTTAAAAATATTTTGCTTTTGAATTAAAGCATGCGCTCATCATTGAACTGTAAGTAATTGAGTTGATTAGTATTTTAGTACGTAACCACTAGAGCTATATAACTTACAATAAATGAGATCCATCATGTTTGAAAAATAACGAAAAACCAGCCTTTTTATCAGGTTAATTATTACTAAAATTAATCGATACGCTTTTGGATTTATTTCTAAATTGCTTCAAAAATACACTAACTATCTCATACATTACGTAAACATATTGTTTCGTACTACAACTTCGCAACCTTACAGCTAGAATAGCGCTATTTGTGTGCTTTTTTAAGTGTTCCATTGTATTTTCTTATAACAGATAATCAATATATGGTTAGAGCACTTTAAAAGCACCAAATACATTAAAAACACAACCACCAAATCTGTTGCTACAGCTTAAAAGGATTTTGCCAGGTTTCCTCTGATATAACCTAGTTATTTTTGTTATTTTTCCAAATGTTTTATTTAAGCCACCTGCTTTATTGACTTACGAAAACGAAATGATTTAGCACGTTTTGTTGTGGTTTTTGCTTTCTTACATCTTTTATTTTTAGATGAAGAATTTTTGACATGTGATTGTTTAATTTGATCTATATGATCAAAAGCCTGCTTCTGACACTGAGATTTCTTAAAACAATGTTTCTTATCATTTTCTGGTATAAGGGATTTCTCTGGAAGTGCTGCAATTTGTGGTGGAATATCTTCGCGCGTCAATTTCATTCGAATAACACGTTCTACAGCACGTAAACGTACTTGTTCTACCTTTTCATCAAAAAGTGTAATAGCGTTGCCAGACGTATCATTTCGTCCCGTACGGCCAATACGATGCACATAATTTTCAGCTTCATCCGGTAAATCATAATTAATAACGTGGCTGACTCCAGGCACATCAATACCACGTGCAGCAATATCAGTTGCAACAAGAATCCCTACCGACCCTTCACGAAAAGCTTTCAAGGCACGCTGTCGTGCAGCATGCGATTTATTTCCATGAATTGCTGCAACAGAATATCCCGCCTTCGTCAAACTGCGTGCAACAGCATCAGCACCATGTTTAGTTCGCGTAAAAATAATAACCGAAGCTAAAGCCGGATCTGTTAAAAACTTATTCAAAACGCTCTTTTTTTCACTTGTAGGAACACAATATAATTTTTGAGTAATTTTCGTAGCAACAGTTCCTTGAGGAACAATTTCTATTTTTACTGGTTCATTAAGCAAATTCTTTGCAAGTGTAACTATTTCCCGTGGCATTGTCGCTGAAAAAAGTGCTGTTTGACGCTTCTCATGCAAAAGTTTTGCAATGCGTTGTACATCACGAATAAAGCCCATATCTAACATACGATCAGCTTCATCTAAAACCAAAAAACGAGACTGAGAAAGATCAATGCATTTTTCACTGACAAGGTCCATTAAACGCCCTGGTGTTGCAATTAAAACATCCACACCTGTTTTCATACGTTTGATTTGCGCAAATCGAGATACCCCCCTAAAATTAAACATGTTGAAAGGTGAGACCCTTTTGCAACCATACGAATTGATTCTTCAATCTGAACTGCAAGTTCACGAGTTGGAACTAAGATCAAAGCTCGTGCAGTTTTAGGATATCTTTTGTCACCTAAAGCTAAAATTTGGCTCAAAACAGGTAATCCAAATGCTAATGTTTTTCCAGAACCGGTTTGTGCAATACCTAAAATATCGCGCTTTTTTAGCATGACTGGAATAGCCTGTTTTTGAATAGGCTTAGGTTTGTTTATACCAGCAATAAATAGGTTTTCAGTTAAAAGTGTAGGTATACCTAATTTTATAAAGGCATTTTCTTTTATATTCACAACAAAATCTCTCTTTAGCTCAAGAACTGCAAACAGCTAACAAGCCACAATTACATCATCTTAAAATCCCGTATAATCGAGATCTGACATTGAACATTTAAAATACCGCTTAAATAAAAATAAGCGACTTGAGCAGTTCATAAGTATCTTCAAATTTAAAGAGAAAATGTAAAATTACTTTGTAAAACGCCAATATTCAAGCTTAAATGTCTTAAGTTACACTATTGTTGGATTAAAATAAAAAAGCAAGTACTTTCTAAAAGCAGTTATTATAAGCAGAAGAAACATTAGCTTTATTATTTATCTTTTTATTACCGTTTCCTTTGGAAGATTGATTCCATCAAAATCAGGATAAATTTCAAGAAAAACCGGATTTTGTATTGTTTTCTGCCCTCCATAAATTAAATACCACCTGTTATTATCAAAAATCGCCAATGTTTTATAATGAATAATGCGATCTTCTGTTTTTAGCGTAGTTGGAATCAATGCGTAAAAAGAACCATTATCTGTTTGCCGATAATCTATTTTTATCTCATCTAAATAATAAGCGTCAGAAGGCAAATTTTCAAACTGAGTATGAAGTTGTTTAAGTAAATTGTTGCGTAAATCATCTTCTGTTGTATTTAATCGATGTGCCATTTCTTTATAAAGCCGGTCAGGCATATGAGCAGAAACAATTGCAAAATTTCTATCTTTTATAGCATTATTGATATCAACAACTAGGTTTAAAAGCTCTGTTTTTTGTATTGTTGTTTGTTTGGCTGCTAAACTTTGTCCGCCAGTACCTAACAATAAAAATACCCCCAGCGTAAAATAACGAAAAAATCTCATTTTTATAACTTTCGCTCTAGTAAAAAATTTAAACTTTTAAATTACAAAATCAAATAATACCTGATCATTAGTAATATCACGATAAGGCCAACCTAACGCTTGAAAATTTTTCTCTAAGACGTAAAAATTATCATACTTTTTTGTTTCAATTGCAATCAAAACAGAACCAAAATTTCTAGCTGATTTTTTGAGATATTCAAACCGCACAATGTCATCATCTGGTGTTAATTGAGCAAGGAAGCTACGCAAAGCACCAGGGTGTTGTGGAAAACCAAAAATAAAATATTTTTTTAATCCCTGAAAACGCGAAGAGCGCTCTTTAATGTCTGGCAAACGTTCAAAATCAAAATTACCACCTGAAATAATTAAAAGAATTTTTTTGCCTTTCAATTCCTGACGAGAAATACTTTTCAGAGCATCAATCGACAAAGCACCAGCTGGCTCAAGAACCACACCTTCAACATTGAGCATTTCAACCATTGTAGAACAAACTCTGTTCTCAGGAACTGTAATAATACAATCAGGTGAAAATTGCTGCAACATAGCATAATTTAACGCGCCAATTTCAGCCACAGCAGCACCATCTACAAATGTATTAATATTTTCAAGTTTGACACGTTTTTTGTTCTTTAAACATGCAAGTAAACTCGCCGCCCCTTCCGGTTCAACAAAACGGATCTTTGTTTTCCAACCATATTCATGTAAAAAATTGCTCACACCACTAGCCAGACCACCACCGCCCACAGGTACAACAATTAAATCTGGCTCACTTTCTCCATTAAGTTTTTTCCATTGTAAAGCAGCCTCACATAAAACTGTTGCTTGCCCTGTAACAATGCGAATATCATCAAAAGGTGGTGCCATCACACCTCCCCCCTCAGCTACAAAAGATTGCGCAGCCTCATAACATTGGTCAAATGTATCACCAACCAAACGGATTTCAATAAATTCCTTACCGAAAATACGTGTCTTATCAATTTTTTGCTGTGGTGTTGTCACAGGCATAAAAATAATGCCTCTACGTTTAAAATAGCGACAAACAAAAGAAACCCCTTGTGCATGATTACCTGCTGATGCACAAACAAATGCTGCATCTTGAGATACCTTATCAAGCATCTCTGAAACAAAATTGAAAGCACCACGAATTTTATACGACCGTACAGGTGTTAAATCCTCACGCTTTAAATAAATTTCCGCATCATATTTTTGACTAAGAAAATCATTGCGTTGAAGTGGTGTTTCAGTAAAAACATTACGTAAAGCTACCATAGCTTTAGTCACATCTTGAACAAATTCACTCATAGCACCACTTATTTTCCTGATTTATTGATAGTGTATAGATTTCTTCTAACTGTAAAAACAATTATTGTCAGTCAAAAATTTATCACAGAACGAAAGAAAATTCTTTTGTTATTAATTCTTGATTAAATAAAAGATATAGCTTATGAGAAAGCCCTTAGCCCTTATCGCGGACGTGATGAAATAGGTAAACATAGCAGACTTAAAATCTGCCGGTCGAAGACCTTGCGGGTTCAAGTCCCGCCGTCCGCACCATTAATTATATAAAATATTTTTCTATTCCAGTTTTATTGGAAGTGATGAAAAATCACTTTTAAATCATCTTATATAAAGAATTATAGCGTTATCAACGCTGTACAGTAATTATCAAAATTGTAAATAAAGAGTCCTGTTAAAGCATTTTTTATCATGCTTTTTTGGCAATTTACTAATAATGCTTCACTAAACAGTTAGGGCTGCCACTATGAACTGGATGCAATTGCCCTAAACACTTTTTAAAAGCAATTTTAAGTTCTACAGTTTGAACATCTTTTGTAGTTAATGAAATTTAAGATCTATATAGCTTTTCTAAGCAACTGATTTTACATATCTGAATTAAGCATAATAAATGCGTATCAGCCCTCTTCTTATTTTCTCTCTGATCTTCTTGAAGATTGCCCAATCTTTTGTATGAAAAAGCACCAAAATTTTTACAAATATATCATCAATTCTATAACCAAATAGATCAGAAAGCTTTACTATAAAACCCTTCCAACAAAGCCTTATAATAAAAGAATCACAAACTATTTTACTTAAAAAATACTCTACTTTCATCTATCTCTATAGTATCGTCTGCTTTTATTGCATAATTATCCTTATTGGAAAAAGTAATAAAACAGCCCTTTGTACACACTGTAATCATTTGGCCAGTATCTAGTGAAATATTTGAACGTGCACTTCCTTCAGCAATAATAAGCAACTGTACTGTTAAACCATTATTTTTCACAGTTGCTGCAAAAACTTTCATAGAAAAAACACTGAATAGTGTCACCGTAATAAAAATATAAAAATATTTTAGCACTCTAAAATCCCTTCTTCAAAAAACGTTTATAAAGCATAAAGCGAAGAGCATTGTTTACCTTAGAAGTAGAAGTGATATTAGGTACGTAAATAGCCAAGGTAAATGAAAAGTTTTGTTTATCAAATCCAGTAAAATTCACCTGCGGCGCAGGGTTTTTCAAAACTCCCTCCGTTGCAGAAGCAATTTCTAGCAATATTTGAACGACGTATTCTGGATCAACATTAGTTGCAACAGTCAAAGGTATATCAATTCGCCCCATTTTGCTGCGACGCGTCCAATTATTTACGTTGTTATTGATGAGATTTGAGTTAGGAATAATGATTGTCTGGCGCTGAAATGTCTCAAGTTCAGTTGCACGCACACTAATACGTTTGACAATACCACGAACCGATCCTGATTCTACATAATCACCTAATTTAAATGGCCGCCCGATTAAAATAATAAGCCCAGATACAAAATTTTGGACAATATTTTGCAAACCAAAACCGATACCAAGTGAAAGCCCTCCAGCAACGAGCGCCAAACTACTAAGATTAAAACCTGCTGTTGACACTCCTAACAAGACCGACAAAGCGATACCCCCATAGCTTATGACCGTTTTGATAGAATTACGCACACCCAGATCGAATTCTCCGCGCTCCATTACTGTGCCGTCTAGCCAACAAATAAATAGACGAATAATGAACAAACAAACAAAGAAAACAACTATTCCCATGACAATAGAAATCAAAGAAATAGACATATTTCCAATCTGAAAACCTGTCATTAATTGCCAAAATAGTGCCCCTATTTCAGAATACGAAAATCCAAACTTCCCAATAATTGGTACTGTACAAAGCACAAACACAACCACATTAAGAAGAATACTAATAACAACTCCTAATTGATCCATCGTTTTTTCTTCGAAATGAAACCATTTCATCAAAGTGTGACCAATTCCTGTTTTGATAAATTCCCCTTTAGATGCGATAGCACGTGTACTTTGTATCCCCAAATACATCAAAATTAAAAATGCACTACTGGTCACAATCAGCTGCACGACAAATCGTGCCAAACCAATATAACCTAAAAAATCCATCACAATAAGAAATAATCCCAATACAAAGAGAGGAATACGTATATAAAGTGGCCAAGGTAGTGGTTTTATCTCTTCATTTTGAAAACGCTTACGCCTAAACTGCAAAGGTATAAACGCAATGATAAACAACAAAACTCCTACAAGAAAAACAGCAATAAAGCTTTTAGCAATTGTTAAAGAAAGAGATGCTGAAACCGCCCAATAAATACTATCAAAAACAGCATCAAGTGCTAAAACTCCACCTAACAAAGTAAGCAAAATTATCAGTTGATATGCTGACGATGGTGCAATATTCAAAAGGCGGACAGGTGCCATTTTTGGTGATAAAAGAGAAACTGCTATACGATTTATCAAAAAGACCATAATAATCTGGTGCCCAATCGTATGAAATACTTCTGTAAGCTTCTCCAAAGTCAAACTGAAATGGTGCAATAGGAAAAATGTCAAATAAATGCAAAAAACACATACAAATGAAGGCAAAAGAATTGAAATAAAAGCAACCAATAAACGCTGTAGATAAGGGACTTCGTCATTACCTGTGATAACACGGGAGCTTACGTGCGCAATACTTTTGTGCGAAAAATAAGAAAGACCTAAAGCAACAATCAGTGGAATAAAAAGGTAGAAAGTAATTGTAATGGTTTGAAATGATACACAAATTTCCACCAAGAGTTAAACAACGAAATAAAATCAAACGAAGCCTCTTTGGTTTTTGTAATAATATCTTCAAGCATTGACATTGAAAATTCAAATTTGTACGTAAGGGTGCGCGTAAACAATGCTCGAGATTGAGAAATAGCACGTTCCGTCATCTTATTTGCAGTCAAAAATATCTCTTCAAACTGACATACTATACTATTAATTTTAGCCTTTTGCTCTATCAGACCAGATCGTTCCTTATTTTGGCTTTCTAAGTCTGTTTGACCATCTTGCAGCTCAGCCGACTGGCTAAGAAGTATATTAATGTTATTAAGAGGAGCGCGTAAAACAAATGCAGCTTCTAAAGCACGCTTACTTATATCTTGTGCCTGCAACCGCCATTCTTTTAAAATGTGCTCATCTTCTGATTCACTTTCAAAGTTTTTTTGTAAAGACTCGATATCTTGCTTAAGAGTCTCAAGAATTGGCTGTTGTTGCTGAACAATTTCTTCAACTAATTGTGAAGTTATTGATTGCCCAATTTCTATAGTTGGAGATGCTAAATTTCCCCATGAAAAAGCGCTAAATAAAACACTAATCGTGATGATTGAGAAAAAAACATATAATTTTTTTTAAAGAATAAATACATATCCGCCCTAAAAATAAGTAAAAAGAGTAATTCCTTTTTAAATATGGCATAAGATAATATTTCCAACTCTCATAAGAATAATCCCATAAAAGCCTCCCCTCACCCAATAATGCTAATAAAGGAGACTAAATAGACCTAAAATTAATAAGACAAAAAATAATTTAGCATGTTTTTTGCTCTTATATTGCAAAAAATTTTCTCTTTTGTACAATTTGTTTTTTTGTGCAACATTGAGCAATGTAGCTGCTTAATAGCTTAGAAATGTGTATGCACTTGATCAGAGTACGACATACTGATAATGTAGTAGGTATTACGGTTTATCTAGAAAATAAATACAATCAACTGAATTTCACGATATTTCACAATGATTACAAACAAAAATGTATAACAGCTTATATCCACTATGATTGACCTGTTGCAACTTTCTAAACAGGCATTGAATATATTTTCAAATCCTATAATTATTGCTCATATAAGGTGTTATAGTCTTCAAAAATAATACTTTTTAAATTAACATGCTCCTTTCGTTGTTTGAGCTGCAAAATTATCATTTTAATTTTACTTTGCGCGCTTAACTTCAATAACTCTTACAGTGTTCTATTAGTTGGAATATATCATGCGTACACCTGGCTGGCTAATCACTCTCTATTGCCTTATCCTTTTAAGCGGCATTTACGTTGCATTACCTAATTTATTCTCACAAGAACAAATTAAAACCTCTAAATTCCTGCCTAACACCCACGTGACGCTTGGACTTGATCTTCAAGGAGGATCTTCTCTCTTACTGGAAGTTGATGTAAAAACATTAAAGCGTGATCAATTACGCACAATTTTAGATAATGTACGCACAAAACTGCGTGAACAAAAAATCCGTACATCCAATATTCGTATCATTGAAGATGACATTATTATTGTTATTTCCGATCCTACACAAAATCAAAAAGCCGTTACTGCTTTAGAAACATTGATCATGCCGATACAAAATAGCTTTGGCACCACAACCAATGATATCACTATTAGCACTCAAAATGAGAATATCCGTGTAACATTAACTGAATCTGGTATTAAGGATCGTATTAAAAACACTGTTGAACAAAGCTTAGAAATCATTCGCCGACGTATTGATCAAATAGGTGTAGCTGAACCAGCCATTCAAAAAGTAGGAACTAATCGTATTATGGTTCAATTGCCTGGTCTCCAAGATCCAAAACAATTACGTGATCTTCTAGGAACAACCGCAAAAATGACCTTCCATCTTGTTCCTTCCAATGTGGATGTAAACACCCCGCCTATAGGTGTTTCAATTCTTCCTGGGTATACTGATGAAAATCAACATTTTGCAATTTATGATCAAATTGCTTTGGATGGAAATGTACTAAAAGATGCACGCGCAGGTTTTGACCCGCAAATGCCAGGGCGTGCTATTATTTCATTTACCATGAATTCAATTGGTTCTAAAATATTTGCGGAAATAACACGTAAAAACATTAACCGTCCCTTTGCAATCGTTCTTGATAACAAAGTTTTGACCGCTCCTGTCATTAATGGCATTATCCCTAATGGACAAGGTCAAATCACAGGAAATTTTGATATAAAAGAAGCATCAACCCTTGCTGCTTTACTGCGAGCTGGCTCTTTGCCCGCACCATTAATTGTTATTGAAGAAAGAACTGTAGGCCCAGATCTTGGTGCAGACGCTATTAAAATGGGACTTTATACAGGAATTATAGGCTTTGTTCTTGTCGCCATTTTCATGTTTCTTCTATATGGCATTTGGGGCATTATCACCGACATAGCGCTAGCGCTACATACTATTTTGACACTTGCAGCATTAAGTCTTCTCGGTGCTACACTCACACTGCCGGGTATTGCCGGTATTATTTTGGGTATTGGCATTGCTGTCGATGCCAATATTTTGATTAATGAACGTATTCGAGAAGAAAGTCGCAAAGGTGTCAGCGCCTTTGCTGCCTTAGATCGTGGATTTAAACAAGCTTTTGCGACCATTGTTGATGCCAATGTTACGGCTATTATTGCAACCATTTTACTTTTTTGGTTTGGTAATGGCCCTGTTCGCGGTTTTGCAATCACAATGTTACTTGGAATTATTATCTCCATGTTCACTGATATCACCATAGTGCGTATCATCATGGTTTGGGTTGTCCGTAAATGGAAAATAAAGACGCTGCGTATTCAACCTTTCTTTGACTTTACCTTATACAATACAACTTTCCACTTTATGAAAGCCCGTTTTATAGGTATTGGTATTTCAATTATTTTATCACTTGCTTCAATTTTTCTGTTCTTTAAACCTGGTTTGAATTTTGGTATCGATTTTATTGGTGGTAGCCAAATGAGTATAACAACAAAGGCGCCAGCAAATTTAGCTACCCTGCGCTCAACGCTTTCCGCCCTTAATATCGGTGAAGTAAAGTTACAAAATATTGATAACGCACACACAGTTTTAATTCGTATCCAGAAACAAAACGGTGATGAAATACAACAAACCGTTGCCATGGATAAGGTCAAGGCAGCCATACAGAATATCTACCCAGATACTATATTTGATCAAATAGAAATTGTTGGCCCTAAGATTTCAGAAGAATTTGTTACAGCTAGTGTTATTGCTGTTATACTAGCAGCAATTGCTATGTCACTCTACATTTGGTGGCGCTTTGAATGGTTCTTTGCAGTTGGAGCAATTGTTACACTCATTCTTGATATCGCAAAAATGATTGGTCTTTTTGCTTTGTTTCAATTTGATTTTAATTTGACCGCTATTGCTGCCCTTTTAACGATTGTTGGTTACTCGATTAACGATAAAGTAGTTGTTTATAACCGCATGCGTGAAAATATGCGTCTTTATAAAAAAATGCCTATGTATCAGTTGATAGACCTCTCGATTAATCAAGTTTTTACACGCTGTGTCTTCACATCAACCACTACAATATTAGCTATGTTGCCTATGGCATTATGGGGTGGAAGTGCTGTCTATAATTTTGCATTGCCTATGGTCTTTGGTATTATTATTGCTACATTATCTTCTATCTTTATTGCAGCTCCTATTCTATTATTGTTAAGTAACTGGGGTATAAGCAAAATAAAAGAGAAGGCATAAATAATAAAACCCAATAAACCATAATTGGCACATCAATTCATATGACGTGCCATTTTTCTCTCCCTATAAAAATACAATCGTTTTAGACAACCAAAAAATCTCAAAAAATTATACTCTATGATATGCTACCAGTTACAATTATTGTTATTGGATTCATGTTGAGCATTTCTTTTTGAAATAATTACTTATCATTTACGTATTTCATTACTGGCGAGATATTTGTTCTCTAAGGATTATTATTACATAACCAAATACAAGCAATTCTAAAATAGAATTCCATTTTTTATCAATCAACTCATTGGAAGATTTGTTACTTTTTGATATTTGGTGTTGAAGTGCATTTTTGTTAAAAGCTTGTATCTATCAAAGCCATTAACAACCTCTGTTATCATTATACAAAATGGCATTTGCTATTTTTTAAGGTTACGTTCCTAGCTGGATTATGGACTGTAGTTTTTAGAAAATTTTTTATCCCCACAAAATTAAATTCAAACTTAGAACTTCTTGAATAATGCCTCTATGATTTGATCTTTGCAAAAACAACTTTTTCTATTTGTGCTCAAATCTTTCCGTTTTCATTAACCTTGGCAAAATTAAAAATATTTAGAGAAATTTTCACGTAAATTTATGAAATACGCAAATAATTCTTAATATTAATGAAAATTCTAGCCTAGAGTTTCTATTCACTATTTAAAAAATCAGTCATGTTATGATGAGTAATCACAACTGTATTGGCAAACAGATTTGCGATTTTCCTTAACAAACAAAGGTAAGTCTTTGATTTCAAATAAAGAATAAAAATATTTTTGCCAGTAGAATAATTGCAGATAAAATAGAAACAATTAGCAAAAAATACCATAAAACAAGAAATTATTGATGCAACTAATATTTAGAAATATACAAAAAGATGTTATTGTACTATTGAAGTAGGATAATGCGCAACCAATATACCCAAACTTAAAGCTTATACACTACTTACAACAAAAACAGCCTGTTTTATTAATTGATGTGTAGCCATTGTAATGATAATGACAAAAAAGCACTCGAGATTATGGAAAATTTAGCAAAACAATGATTTGCAATCTAAGACGAATAATCACGAATTATGTGCCCAAAAGTCATGAATAAAAACCCGGAAATGGATAAAAAAGTGTGAAATTAAAAAAATTTATATGGCCATTTATCGGCATCCTAACAATGCTGATATCAATCCGTATTCTTTATATAAAGCTATCAACTATTTTTCTAATTGATGTACTGGATCGTTTAGCCGATTTAAAGGTACATCAGTGGTTACTGGCCTGTTTTTGTTCACTCATCGCTTATGCAGCTCTTGCTGGGTATGACCGAATTGCTTTGCAACATCTTGGTCGTAAAATTTCCTGGGTATTTATCGCCATCTGTTCATTTACCACTTATGCGCTTTCACATAATATCGGTGCTTCAGTTTTTTCTGGTGCTGTTGTACGCTACCGTGCGTATAAAATGAAAGGGTTAAGTGGAACAGAAGTTGCAATATTAGTTGGCTTTTGCTCCTTTACTTTTGTAATTGGCACAATCTTGCTTTCTGGCATCGTTTTAATTCTGCATCCTGAAATTATCACGCTCATTTACGAAGATCTTCCCATATGGCTTGGCACAATAATTGGCGTAATTTTACTCGCTTTTATAGCGCTATACACTCTCGGCAGTTGGTTTCAGTTAAAACCTTTATACATCAGCAAAAAAATTCAACTTTCTTATCCACGGCTTAAAATTGTCATCCAACAGCTTCTGATTAGCCCATTAGAACTTTTAGGAGCAGCGGGAATTATATATGCCGTATTGCCACATAATACTGATATTTGTTTTATCTCTGTACTCGGCGTTTTCCTAGCGTCTTTTACCATTACCCTGCTCTCTAATGCCCCTGCAGGAGGCGTAGGTGTACTTGAAGCTTTATTCATGGCAGGTATGCCTCAAATAGATCCTACTAATGTTATTGCAGCACTTATTGTATTTAGAATGCTCTATTTGATTATACCGCTTATCATTTCACTATTCTTTGTAGCAATTTTTGAGATTCACCAATATCGAAAACGAACGCAGCATACCTAACTTGAAAAACCTAAACTCACTTCACTTTTTTTGCATTCAAACAAATAATAAGAATTGTGCTAATTTTAACTAACATTAAAATCAGTGTATTTACTCGATTTCCCTATAAATGCACAATATAAACGATATACTAAAATAAACGTATATTTTTCACGATTATAGATATCAATTTTAATTTAAATAATATTTATAACCTTATAATAATGTATTGATCAGTAATTATTCTTTACATAAATATACAGAAATTAACGGAATAAATACTACTTTTTTAATATAAATCTTTTTAATACTTCTATACTTTTATATATTCATAAATTTGTATAAGCCTATTAAAAGCAATAATAAAAAATTGGCTATTCTTTTTATTTTCTAAACCATTACTTCTTTTGCTACAAAATTAAGGGGAGAGATGAGCACTTTAGAAATATTTCGACGGTCCATTTCAATCACTTTAAAACACAAACCTTCAGTTTCAAAACTTTCATCTTCATTTGGTAAATGGCCAAAATGCCAAAGCATAAATCCCGCAAGCGTAGTATAACGGTCTGCCTCATCAACAAAATCACGCTCAAGATAACTACTTAAATGGCGAATATCTGCACACCCCTCAACAAGAAAACTTCCATCTTCAAGTCGTTCCACCACAACAGGTTCTTCATCATCATCAGGAAAATCACCAGCAATAGCCTCAAGAATGTCCGTCGGTGTTGCAATACCTTCAAAAGATCCATGCTCATCCACAATAATCGCAAGCTGGATTGAAGAATGGCGTAATTGCTCCATCAATCGTAAAACACTCGTATTTTCATGAACAACAAGTGGTTCACGCATAGCTCTTTGCCAATTAATCTTTTGATCTTCAGCCCAATTTAAAAGCAGATCTTTAGTTAAAGCAACGCCAACAAATTCGTCTACTTTTTCGCGCGCAAGAATTAAACGGCTATGTTTAACTTTTTGCAATTCTTCACGCATCTCACTCTCATTGCCGTTCAAGTCCAACCATTCAATCTCATTACGGGGTGACATAATAGAGCGCACAGGACGATCAGCCAAATCTAAAACACCACGTATCATTTCTTTTTCTTCTGGTCGAAAAAGCTCAGAAATAGCTGCTTGTTCAACAATGACATCTACAGTCTCACTCAGATTACCGTCTTTTTTTCCTCCCCCTAAAAGTCTTAACACAGCATCGGCTGTCCGCTCACGTAAATCATTTGTTGTAACCATCTTTTCACGATTACGACGCCCAATTTGATTCAAAAACTCAATAAGAACTGAAAAACCTATAGCTGCATACAAATAACCTTTTGGAATATGAAAGCCCAATCCTTCAACAATGAGAGTAAAGCCAATCATCATTAAAAAACCAAGACAAAGAATGACAATAGTAGGATAACGACTAATCAAACGCATAATGGTGCCAGATCCCCACATCATTACACCCATTGCAACAACAACCGCTATGTACATAACCACTGCCTGATCTCTGGCAATCATGCCTGTTGCAGTAATAATACTATCAAGAGAAAACACTGCATCAAGTACAACAATTTGAACAATCACTTGCCAAAAAACAGCATAAATAACACCAGTTTTCCTTTCATGTGCTGCCCCCTCCAATCTTTCATGTAACTCCAGCGTTCCTTTTGCTAACAAAAAAGCTCCACCACTCATTAAAATGAGGCTGTGCCAACTAAAACCAAAGGAAGCAATAGAAAAAATTACTTTATCAAGACTCATTACCCAGCCAATAACCATGAGAAGACAAAGCCGCATAATTAATGCTAAAGTTAAACCTACCAAACGTGCACGATTACGCAAATGTAATGGCAATTTTTCTGCTAAGATTGCAATGAAAACAAGGTTATCTATTCCTAAAACAATTTCGAGGAAAATCAACGTAACCAAACCAAACCACACATGGGGATCAATGACCCATTCCATCATAGTTCATCCTTTGAAAATGTTGTAAAAAACTTAAATGCGCATCGTTGATGAAATAAATTCATAAGCTTTCATTCGCACAATTGATCGATAACATTGAATGCAAATAAATTGCACCCAAAAGCAGGTAGCCACAAGGCATTACTTAAATTCATATGATTGTTGACAAGATTCATACCGTGAAAGAAAAGCTTACATCGCTTGATATTATAAGAAAATTCTTCTGAATTTCGTTCGGGCATTACGCTCGACAATCCTTTAGCACCGTTCTGCATAGATAATTAGAACATTTATTAGTAGAATTATCTTATAATGGATATTTTTGTACAAGATCAAGAGAAAATACTATATAAAGCTTATATGCCTTACTGGTTTAGTTACAGATTTTATTTATCTTACAAAAAACAATGAGACCATCTAGACATCCTCCTCTAGGAACGTTATAGAACCCCTCATTCTCTTCTTTGTAAGAACCCTGGGTGATTAGCTCAGTCGGTAGAGCAGCTGACTCTTAATCAGCGGGTCGTGGGTTCGATTCCCTCATCACCCACCATTTATTCTATAAGATTTTATTGCTAAATTTTGTGATAATATCACAAAATTTCTATTTAAAATTGAAATTCCTTCCCATTTCATTACCAAGAATTTTCAATATTCATTGTACCTGTTCTCTATCATTCTCTTTTAAATTTTATAGCAAAAATACTTTATAAGAATCGCCATTATATTAAATAATATAAGCAAACTAGACACTATGAAAAAATTATAAATACAATAAACTTTCTCAATAAAAATAAATTAACATTGAAAACATATTTACGAATGTTTAAATAAGGCCATATTAATTTTTATTAAAATTTGTTGATTATAACTCATTTCAGCACACACTCATTTTACCAACAAACTTCACTCATAAAAAAGTATAGTAAGTAAAACGGCTATAATCATGTTCCTTTTGTGTAGAAAACATAATTACAGTTATCACTTGAATAACAAATTTTCACGCTTATTTTATCAACCATTAGCCTGCTTTACAAAAGTAATTGGTAAATTGCTATATTACAAAATACCAATTACTTTATTAAGAGTAATATCCTAAAGTTTATAGATTAACTTCCATTGTTCTATTTAAACAAATTGATGAGTTTTACCAATATTATACCACTATATTCACTTTTCTTCTCTATGAACCACTGACCTTTAAAGTTATTGAAAGTGTTTTTCTACTTTACGACTCACTTGTATCATGCTTCCATATGCGAAATTGTCTTTTTGTTAGCGTAATTTAGTCTTAAATAATAAAGGGGATCTCCTAAAAATGGACCATAAACCAAATTTAGCTGAAGATTATAAAAAGGAATTACAACGTGGATTAGATAATCGCCACGTGCAACTTATTGCTATTGGTGGTGCTATCGGAACAGGTCTCTTCATGGGATCAGGCAAAACAATCAGCGTTGCAGGCCCCTCAATTATACTAGTTTACGCCATTATTGGTTGCATTCTCTATTTTGTAATGCGAGCTATGGGAGAATTGTTACTTTCTAATACACAATATCGATCCTTTATGGACTTTTCATCCGAACTATTGGGGCCGACTATTGGTTTTTTTATTGGTTGGACTTATTGGTTATGCTGGATTGTAACCGGAGTTGCAGATATTATTGCTATCATTAGTTATGCACAATTTTGGTGGCCTACACTCAACCCATGGATTCCCGTTCCTATTTGTATCCTTTTCTTCTTAATGTTTAACCTCGTAGCCGTAAAATTATTTGGTGAACTTGAATTCTGGTTCGGTCTTATCAAAATCATAGCAATTCTGGTATTAATTGTTGTTGGATTTTATATGGTTTTTATCGGTTTTACTTCCCCAAATGGCACTGTTTCCTCTCTTAGTAACGTATGGAATGATGGAAATATCTTTCCTCGAGGAATCACCGGATTTTTTGCTGGATTTCAAATTGCTATTTTTTCTTTTACTGGCATTGAATTGGCCGGAACAACTGCAGCTGAAGTCAAAGAACCTGAAAAGATATTACCAAAAGCAATCAACTCAATACCTATTCGTATTGTACTCTTTTACATCTTCTCTCTTGTTGTGATTATGTCAGTCATACCTTGGTATCAAGTTGTTCCAGATAAAAGTCCATTTGTAGAAATGTTTTTACTTGCTGGTATTCCAATCTCTGCTGGTATAGTTAATTTTGTCGTTCTCACATCAGCAGCATCTTCTGCAAATAGTGGTATTTTTTCTACTAGCCGTATGATATACGGCCTTGCTACTAAACAGGGAGCTCCTGCTTTTTTAGGAAAACTTTCCAACAATCACGTTCCAGCCAATGCATTAGTCTTCTCTTGCCTGTGCATTTTATTAGGCTACATTTTCTCATCGTTATCTCCAACTGCTATAGGTGCCTTTACAATCGTTACAACCATTTCAGCAATTTTATTTATATTTGTATGGTCCGTGATTTTAATCAGCTATATTACTTACCGCCGCAATTACCCTACGCAACATGATGCATCTACCTATAAAATGCCAGGAGGTGTTTTTATGTGCTGGGTTACTTTGGCTTTCTTCGCCTTTATTATCTCTTTATTGACGTTAGAATCCGATACTTTAGCAGCTTTAAAATACACATCACTTTGGTTTGTTTTCTTAACTGTTATGTATTTTATATTTGGAAAGAAGAATTTTATCAGACACAAAAAATAAAGGTTATGCGTAAAAGCACATCATAAAAAAGAGTTCTTGTTACCCAGTTTTATATTGAAGCTTTTTTACGCATAACCCAATAAAACTCAGTTACGTTCCTTATCAACCAAAGCATTAGAGCTAATCCAAGGCATCATAGCGCGTAGTTTCTTACCAACTTCTTCAATAGGGTGTGCATCATTTAAACGTCGAATACTTTTAAAACGGGCTGCGCCAGCTTTATATTCTTGCATCCAATCTGACGTAAATTTACCTGTTTGAATATCCCTTAAAATACGTTTCATCTCTGTTTTGGTTTTATCAGTGATTACGCGTGGACCAGACATATATTCCCCCCATTCAGCTGTATTGGAAATTGAATAATTCATGTTTGCAATACCGCCTTCATAAATGAGATCAACAATCAATTTAACCTCATGTAAACACTCAAAATAAGCCATCTCAGGTGCATAACCTGCTTCTGTCAATGTTTCAAAACCTGCACGAATAAGCTCAACAAGCCCACCACAAAGAACAGCTTGTTCACCAAAAAGATCTGTTTCACATTCTTCTCTAAAAGTTGTTTCAATCACACCGGCACGTCCACCACCAATACCACAAGCATAAGACAACGCCACATCATGCGCATTACCTGAAGCATCCTGTGCAATCGCAATTAAGCAAGGAACACCACCACCGCGTTGATATTCGCCACGCACTGTATGGCCTGGACCTTTGGGAGCAACCATCACAACATCAATGGTTTCCTTAACCTCAATCAAGCCAAAATGAATATTCAAACCGTGAGCAAAAGCAATCGCCGCCCCATCGCGCAAATAATTATGGACATGCTCTTTATAAATATCAGCCTGCAACTCATCAGGTGTTGCCATCATAATAAGGTCTGCCCACTGTGCTGCTTGAGAAACATCAACAACTTTAAAACCATCTGTTTTGGCTTTTTTAGCCGTTGCCGATCCTGGACGTAAAGCAATTTGTATATTTTGAACACCAGAATCCTTTAAATTTAACGCGTGTGCACGTCCTTGTGAACCATAACCGATAATTGCTACTTTTTTTTCTTTAATTAAATTAACGTTGGCATCACAATCATAATAAACACGCATGAAAATATTCCTTTATATCTACATTTTAATTGAAGCTTAAATGTCTTTCACTCAAATAAACAAAGAGTAAAAAACCACTCTACGTATTTTGCACCTTACAAATGCTCAAACTTCCACTCACAATAAGACGGTAATTGAATAATTTTTAAATTCGCATATTGCAAACAACAAAGCTATAAATTCGAAGAATTTTTTTAAAATATATTTAGATCTCAAAATAAATAGTAAAAAATCATAATAAACATGATAACCTAGTCATACTTTGGTATTAAAACCAATCTCACCTACCCTACGATAAAATACAACCGCTCTTTAAAATGACTGATAATCATTTGTATAGTTCCACTTATTTAACAAAAATAATTTTTAAAAGCTTATTTCTTACTTTTATTTTCAGGTTAAATAAGGAAATACCATGTTAAACGACTGATAACAATTATAAAAACACCGGCTATACAATAAAATATTTACGTCAACCATAAACAGTGCATTCAACACATTGTAACATTTTGATTCTACACTTGTTAAAGGCTTATTTTAACCTAAAATGAACATTCAATTCACTATTTGGAATAGAATTATTAAATCGCAAATAATATCAATCACGATTTTCTAATGACTATGATTTTGGATAAATCATAAAAACAAGCAATTTTTCCGATTTACAAGAAAATTTTACCCCACATTAACAAACTAATATAAGTAAAAATTTATACTAATAAACGGGTGAAACGCTGAACAGTCTCATGTATTCCATATTCTAACGCATCAGCGATAAGCCCATGACCAATGGAAACCTCATCAAGCCAAGGTATTCGATCAACAAGAGCAGGAAGATTAGAAACTGTCAGATCATGTCCCGCATTGATACCTAATTGCAACTCTCTGGCTTTTTTGGCCGCCAATACAAGTTTATCTAACTCCTGCTTCTGTTTTTCCTTATCTTTAAATGCTCCACCATAAGCTCCAGTATAAAACTCTACACGATCAGCACCAATCGTTTTAACAATATCAAGACCTTCTACAACTGGATTAGCAAATAATGATACACGAATTTTTTTTTCTTTAAGCGTTGTACAATAGGTATTAAAAACTCCGCATCATTAGAAAAATCCCAACCATGATCGGATGTCGACTGAGCTGGATCATCAGGCACAAGTGTAATTTGATCAGCATATTTTTCTGTCATATCTAAAAACATATCACTTGGATAACCTTCAATATTAAATTCAGCAGTGGGAAAATTATTGTTAATTAAAAAACGTATATCTGGTAAATCGGAAAAACAAATGTGTCTTTCATCCGGTCGTGGATGAACCGTCAACCCTGCTGCACCTGCTGTAAGTGCTTTATACCCAATATCTGTAACACTCGGCCATGGCAGATGGCGCCGATTACGCAAAACAGCAACAGCATTGAGATTAACTGAAAGTTTTACTGCCATACACACTTCCATTTCTATTAAATTTTAAAGACAGAGAAAAATACAATTCCCTGTAAAATCAGGCAATAAAAATTATTTTTCATCCTATCGAACAATTGTTAACTGTTTTGCTGCGCGCGTAATCCCCGTATAAAGCCAACATGCATTCATATCACGAAATGCAAAACTTTCATCAAATAAAACCACATTATCCCATTGAGATCCTTGAGCTTTATGAACAGTCAACGCATACCCATAATCAAAGTCATCGTATCTCTTTTTTATTTGCCATGAAATTTCATCTTCAGGATTTTCAAAAATTGCTTTGAGAAGTTTTATTTTTACAACTCCCCATTCACTCTCTTCCGAATTAACAAGAAGATGAATCCCTGGTTTAACAAGTTCCTTCTTTGAAGTCATAACTGTCCACAAAGAGCCATTCAACAAACGTTTTGTTGAATCATTGCGCAAACACACAAGCCTGTCTCCAACCTGCGGATATTTTTCTATAAACCCCTTTAATTCACGAAAACGTCTATTATAAAGATAGCGCGTTCGATTCAGCCCTACCAAAAGTTGATCAGCATCTAATACCAATCGTTGATCAAGCTCTTTGCGCTTAACAACACGCGCTAGCCCATAATCTCCATAAGCAATATCACGCCCCTCACGTACATCCATAGCTAGGCGAATAATTGGATTGTCATACGCTTGTCGATGAATTTCTGATAAAAGAAAATCTGGTGTACCACTAGAAAAAAAACCGCCCCCTGATATGGGAGGCAACTGACCTGGATCACCAAGAACAAGAATTGGCGTGCGAAAACTCATCAAATCACGTGCTAATTGTTCATCTACCATTGAACATTCATCCACAACAACAAGCTTGGCCTGCGCAATTGGACTTTGTCGATTTAATGAAAATGTTGGTGTTATAGATGTTTTACCTGTGACTTCATCAGAAACTTCTTGCTCACCACGAGGACAATAAATCAATGAATGAATAGTACGAGCATTACTTGCCCCCTTAGAACGCAAAACTTGTGCTGCTTTACCTGTAAACGCAGCAAACTGAACAGAACCATCTATTGTTTCTGCAAAATAGCGAGCAAGTGTTGTTTTTCCCGTTCCTGCATAGCCAAAAAGGCGAAAAACAGGAGAGGTCCCGTCTTTCAACCACGCGGCTACAGCCTTCAGCGCATTATCTTGTTCTGATGAAAACTGCATGGTCTATCAAGACAAGATTCGCACAAAAAGAGCAAGCATTTTGAAAATAAAAACTATTATCAAAGATAAGCTTATCCTTATGGTGTTTTTAAAATCTCAGCTCATTTTTGAACCAAAATTTAGTATATTTTATAAACTTCAAAAAACGTAGAGCATTTACCAAATTGATCAATGTTAGATAGGTTTTCAATAATTTAAAAATTAAAATAATCCATCGTCATACTAATTTTACACAAAATACTTTCACCATTACAAAGCTTGTACCTAATCCACCGCCTATACTCCTTTAATTAAGCCTATTCTTGTTGAAGAAAAATATTCCAATTAACCGACAAACAGTCAAACCAATACATATAATAAATGGCAATAATCTCCATATTCTAAAAACAAATCAATGATATACGCTTAAAAATCCGGCTTATTATCAACTTAAGACCGGCATACTAATTTTTATTAAATCATGATCACGAATAGTGAAATACGCTGAAATAAAATTCTCAATTGAATATAATAGATTTCAAACTCTTTATACGAATAATTTTCCTGTAACAGGAACAGCATTAGCAACTACTTCATCATTGGCCTCATCAGGCAACAGCATATCATTATGTGCACACCCAGATGGGATCATAGGAAGACAATTTTCTAAATTATCAACACGGCAATCAAATAAAACCGGTTTATCGCAATCAATCATTTGCTGAATTTTATCATCAAGTTCATCTGGTTTTGAGCAACAAATACCAACTGCTCCATAAGCCTGCGCCAATTTAACAAAATCAGGCATCGATTCTATATAAGAATTAGAAAGACGATTACCGTGTAATAATTGCTGCCATTGGCGGACCATACCCATATACTGATTGTTCAAAATAAAAACCTTTACAGGTGTATTATGCTGAACTGCTGTTGCAAGTTCTTGAATATTCATCTGAATTGAAGCATCACCAGAAACACATATAACAAGTGCATCAGGATGTGCAATTTGAACACCAATAGCAGAAGGAAAACCATACCCCATTGTTCCAAGACCACCAGAAGTCATCCAACGGTTTGGTTCCTCAAAATGACAATATTGTGCAGCCCACATCTGATGTTGCCCAACATCAGTTGTAATATAAGTATTGGCATCTTTGGTAAGAGCGTGAAGCCGTTCAAGGGCATATTGCGGCATAATAACATCTTTTTTCTCGACATATACTAATGAATTACGAGCACGCCATTGATTAATTTGTGTCCACCACTCATCCTGACTTTTCTTATTCAATACAGGTTGTAGTGTACGCAAACATTGTATCATATCTTTTAAAACATAGGCGACATCCCCAATAATAGGAACGTCTACCTTAACTATTTTATTGATAGAAGAAGGATCAACATCAACGTGTATAATGCGCGCATGAGGTGCAAATGCATCAAGCCGCCCAGTAACACGATCATCAAACCGTGCACCAAGAGCTAACATGACATCACAATGATGCATGGTCATATTAGCTTCATAAGTTCCATGCATTCCGAGCATTCCAAGCCAATTTTTGCCAGAAGCAGGGTAAGCACCAAGCCCCATTAATGTTGAAGTGATCGGAAAATCTCCCAATTGAACTAAATCACGCAAAAGTCGTACAGCTTCAAGTCCTGATGAAATAACACCACCACCAGAATAAATAACAGGCCGTTTAGCTTCTGCTAAAAGAGAAGCAGCATGTTTAATAGCTTTTGCATCGTCTTTTGGTTGGGCATGATAATGTGTAGATGTCATAGTTTGAGGCGCCCTATAAACACCTGAAGCACATTGAATATCTTTAGGAATATCAACTAAAACTGGCCCTGGACGTCCAGATCGAGCAATATGAAATGCTTCATGAATAATTTGTGCAAGATCATTCACATCTTTAACAAGCCAATTATGTTTAGTACAAGACCGCGTAATACTAACTGTATCCGCTTCTTGAAAACCATTTGTTCCAATCAAAGTTGTAGGTACCTGACCAGAAAAGCAAACAATAGGGATAGAATCCATCAATGCATCTTGCAAAGGAGTTACAGCATTGGTTGCTCCCGGACCAGAAGTTACAAGCATAACGCCAACTTTTCCGGTACTGCGTGCATAGCCTTCTGCCGCATGACCTGCCGCTTGTTCATGACGCACTAAAATATGTTGAAATGAGTCTTGTTTATAAATCGCGTCAAAGATAGGAAGAACAGCTCCACCAGGATAACCAAAAATATGTTCAACCCCTGATCAATGAGAGCCTGAATTACCATTTCAGCCCCTGACATTATCTTCCCATCTGCTCTCTCTTTTGTTCTTGGATGATCTGTCATTTTTTCTACTCGCCTACTCTACAGCATAACAAAAAAGGCCCCAAAGGAGCCTATAGCATATAAGGAGAAAATATCATAAATCGAACTTCTTATCTTTATAAGCAACTATGATAAGAGTACTTAGATGAGGATTTTAATTTCATTAATGTTATTCGTCAATTAAAAATTGCTTTTTGAAAAATTTTTCATTCAAAATATTCTCTTTTCCTTAAACGATTTTGATATTTTTTCTACTCTTCGTTTTATGAATAAATGAGATTCCATTTGTCATCAAATTGGTTATTAAACCACGTCATTTGCCTTTTTGCATATCTCCTGGTTTGCATTTTTGCTTCTTCAATAGCATCTTCAAAACTTTTATACCCATCTAAATAAGCCATAAGTTCACGTACCCCTATAGCTTTCATCGCTGGTAGTAAAGGAGAAAGCATGAGCTTCTTCATAGCAATTACTTCTTCTAACACTCCTCTTTCAACCATATGGTTAAACCGCTCATTAATGCGTTCATAAAGTAATTGACGTGGGGGAATAAGAAGAATTTTCTCTGAACAATCTTGCGCAATTAAGGATTTTGTTTTTTTCTTTTGCCACCAACTTAATCTCTTACCTGTCGATTCATAAACTTCCAAAGCACGAACAATTCGTTGTCCATCTTGTGGAGCAATTTTTTCACAAAGAACAGCATCAACCTGCAATAACTCACGATAAAGACTTTCAGCTCCTTCCTTATAAAGTCGCATTCGCCATTTTTCTCGTATAGCATCTGGAATAGAAGGGATTTTTGAAATCCCCTCTAAAAGCGCACGAAAATAAAGCCCTGTTCCCCGACAAAAATAAGTGGTTTCAACGGAAATGAGCTTAAAAGCTTTTCAACATCGCTCAACCATTGCCCTACCGAATAGTTAAAAGTGGGACTTACATAACCATAAAGATAGTGTGGAATAATCAAAGTATCAGCTTTTGTTGGCCTTGCTGTTAAAATATTCAACACATCATAAATCTGCATAGAATCAGTATTAATGATAATAGCATTTTTTTCTTGAGCTATTTTTAATGCAAGTTTTGACTTTCCGCTTGCTGTTGGACCAGCTATCAATGTAACCATTCTCTGTGTCATGAATGGAAGCCTTTTATATCCATTAATCAATCACTTAATTGCAATGCTCATCATTAATATTGAATTCAGTATTTACCTATGACGTTGTAAATAGAATTTTTCAAAATGTGAACACATAAGCATTGATACATTTAAATAAAGAGAAAAAGCTAATGTAACGGTATTTTTATTCCTTTAAAAAGGTAAAACAAGCAATACGATAATTCTAAAATAAGATTAAAGCATTACGATTAATAGATAAATTAAAACTACTCTCTATAAAAACTTTTTCTTGTAGGTATGAATTTCAATTACGATAAAATATATTCTAAATGGGCTAAAAAATTAGAATTTGCATACAGATATTGTTAACATCACTGCGTTATCTATAAACAATAATAGCTTTTTAATCAGCATTACGCATAAAAGCACTGCCTTATAAAAATTATTTTTTATAATGAAAACAAAGGCATTGCAAAACATCAATCCATTCGGATTGTTACAAATCGCAATTCTCCATCAGGACGAGCAACAATAAATAAAGCGTTTTTGCGCCCTGCTTCACGTAATTTATGAAAACGTTTTTTAGCATCATCAACTGTTGTGACCGCACTTTGATTGATATCAACTATTACTTCACCAACACGAATACGTTTTTTATCAGCCGCACTATCTTGTGCTACAGATGTCACAACTAATCCATTAAGCTTATCAGCAATTGAATAACGTTGGCGTAAATCAGAGTTAAGTGCCGATAATGTCATCCCCATAAGTTGCATTATAGTAGGATCTGCGTTACTTTTTTCTTATCAGATTTTTCCTCTTTATTTTCATCTGAATCAGTTTCAACTAAACGACCAAGTTTAACTTTTACTGTTTTTTCCTGTCCATCACGTAAAACTGTAATATTCACCACTTTCCCTACAGGGCTTTCTGCTGCTAAACGCGGTAAATCACGTGCATTCTTTATTTTGGTATTCTCAAAATAAAGGATAACATCACCAACATGTAATTGACTATTGTCTACTTTTGCATGTTCGATTTTACCCGCAACTAACGCCCCAACAGCCTGGTCCAATTTCAAACTTTCTGCAATATCATCTGTTACAGGTTGAATACGAATAGCCAACCAACCGCGTCTTACTTCCCCAAAATCACGCAATTGATTGATAATAGAAATAGCCATATCAGATGGTATGGCAAAACCAATCCCAATCGATCCTCCAGAAGGCGAAACAATTGCTGTATTAATGCCAATCACTTCACCATTTCTATCAAATAATGGACCCCCAGAATTTCCTCGGTTAATTGCTGCATCTGTTTGAATAAAATTATCATAAGGACCAGCATTAAGATCACGATTACGTGCAGAAATAATTCCAACCGTTACACTACCACCAAAACCAAAAGGGTTACCGATAGCCATAACCCAATCACCAATACGTACTTTTTCTGAATTACCAAAACGTACAGCTGTTAATTTTTTGCTTCCTGGTGTTACTTGGAGTAAAGCTAAATCCGTCTTACTATCTTTTCCAAGTAATTTTGCTTTTAGCTTTGTGCCATCAGTAAAATTAACCTCAATATCATCAGCATCCACAATAACGTGGTAATTTGTAACAATAAGCCCTTTTTGAGCATCAATTACAAAACCTGATCCAAGAGAACGTACTTTTTGAAACTGACTACCCTCTTGACCATCTTTTGGTGTAAAAAAATCATCAAAATACTCCTGTAGTAATGAATCTTTCGAAATAACAGGAGCAGGAGTATGTTCATCTTGCTCAGTCCCATCAACTATTTGCGTAGTAGAAATATTTACGACTGTATCCAAAAGGGTAGCAGCTAAATCAGGAACTGATAATGATATATCTTTTTGTAAAGCAACATTAGACCAACTTGCTGATCTTAATAAAAACAAAACCATACAGATAATGATTACCGTGACAAAGCGTTTCAGTAACATATTTCTACCTATAACATGCGTTTGCTCAATGCTTAAAAAGCATTATCAAATTCATTTCTGCAAAACTAACATGTTCGTTACAATACCATACAAACTTCATCATAAAAGAAAATGGCCACACGTTAAGCTTTTAATGAAAAAGCAAAGTCTACAGCTGTGATCTATTCGTTCATTTTTTTATCAGTTTTATTACCCCATATCAACCATCAGTGCTAACATTTGATTTTGTTTGCGGTAAATTACGGAAATAGAAAAAGAAATCCTCCTTTGGTGAAATCACTATCGAAGTTTGCTCCAAATTCTTATACTGTTCCATCGCTAACCAAAAATCATAAAACGATGGATTGGTTTTTCTGGCATTTAATAAAAGACGAATACTTTCAGCCTGCCCTTCACCACGTGTAATTTCAGCATCACGTTTTGCTGCTGCTACAATTTCTTCATATTCACGGTTAGCTTCTGCCACAATACGATCTCTCTCTTGTTGACCACGAGCACGAATATTTTCTGCAGCTGCCTCACGTTCAGCCGCCATTTGCCGATATACATCTTCAGAAACAGCATCAGTTAAATCGGTTTTACGAATACGCACATCAACAATGGTAATACCCAACGAACCTGCATCTACAGAAAATTGTCGTTGTACCTCAGCCATCATTGCTCCACGTTCGTCCGATAAAGCTGCTTTGAATTCTCTTTTACCGTAAACAGCGCGCAAAGCATCAATAAAACGTGGTGCAAGATTTTCACGTGCAGCAATGTGTGGACGACCCGATGCAATGCGTTGCAAGAACAATTTAGGATCCGTAATGCAATAGATAAAGAATGCATCCACTTCATAATAGGCACCACCACGCACTTGCACAGATTGTGTAGGCAAATCATAACGCAACAGCCGGTTATCAATAACAACTGTCTGATCCAAAAAAGGGACCTTAAAATAAATACCAGGATCAGATTCTACTTTTACGATCTGTCCAAAACGCTTAATCGCCATCTGCTGACGAGGATAAACAATAAAAATAGATGCCCATAAAGTAACAAGAGCAAATACTATAACACCAAAAATAAAAAGAAACGAGATTGCTGCATAATTAACGCCCTCCAGAAACACTAGACCCCAATAATGATGAGGAATGTGTTGATGTTGTCGCTGTTTTTTCTGATGAATTACGCAACAATTCATTCAGTGGTAAATAAGGTATTACTGGAGAATCTGTTTGATTCAAAACTAATTTATTAGGTGAAGAAAGAATACGCCCCATTGTTTCCATATAAAAACGGTAGCGAACAGCCTCAGGCGCAATTGCAGCCTCACGAGCTATAGCTTGAAAATGTTGAGCACGCCCCGTTGCTTCTTCAATCATCCGTGCTTTTTCACCTTTTGCAATTTCTCGTGTGCGTGAAGCTTCACCATTAGCTAAGCCAATCTTAGTAAAACGCACACGATTACCCTCCTCAATCATCCGCCCACGCTCCTGCTCTGCTTGTTGGACAGAGTTAAACGCAGCAGCAACTTTAGTAGGAGGAGCAGCTTCACTAATTGATACACGATTTATTTCAACACCAAGTTGATATTTATTTGCAGTCAACTGAATAATCTTTTTGACATCATCAGCCACTTCTTCTTTCTTATCGCGTAAAACATCATCAACAGGTCGTGACCCAATCACTTCGCGCATTGCACTTTCAGCAACCTGACGTACTGTTCCTTCTTGATCGCTCACATTAAACAAAAATTGGCTAGGATTTGAAATCCGATAATATATAGAAAAATTTACATTAACAATATTCTGATCGCTTGAAAGCATCAAACCTTCACTTTGTTGCGTCTGATTAGACTGACCACCAATTGCGATTGTTTTTTCCGTTAAAGGCACTTTCATATAGGTTTCAATTGGCCAAAAATGAAAATGCAAACCATCACCAACAATACCTGCTTTAGGAACACCAAAGCGCAACTCTACTGCTTGTTCATTTTGCTGCACAATATAAACAGATTGGAATAGCCAAAAAAGAACAGCAAGCAAAAATAACACAATAAAAATACCACTCTCACCAAACTGCTTAAGCTGATGCTGCCCTTTACGCAGAATATCATCAAGATTAGAGCTATTATCACCGCCGTTATTGCCACCAGAACCAAAAGGATTCTTAGGCGGTAATTTTTTATCACCACCAAGTTTATTTCTATCGCCGCCCCATGGGCCACTGCCATTTTGATTTGTCCAGGGCATCATCACCTCTTTAATTAGTGCTATGAATCACAACCAACCATTTTCAAAACTTAACCATTGACCTTATAGAAGGTCTATGACCTGTTTACAATTAATCGATAAATTCTTTCATTTAAATGGCTACTGCCGTTCATAAATTACAAAACGCGTCGGATAATTGTCTTTGTCTCCTTGTGGAATATATTGTGTTTCAATAATAGTCCACTTTTCTTTATCAAAAATGGGAAAAAAACTATCACCTTCAATAGATGCAAAAATTTCTGTTAAGAATATTTTATGAGCAATCATTAATCCTTGTTGAAAAATTTCACCACCCCCAATAATAAAAACTGCATCTGCACCATTTTGAGTGGCCGCCTCTTGTGCTATATCACAAGCTTGAGACAAAGAATGAGCAATAACAGCACCTTCAGCTGTAAAAGTACGATTACGCGTAATTACAATATTTGTGCGCCCTGGTAAGGGACGCCCAAGAGAATCCCAAGTTTTTCGCCCCATAATAATGGGCTTACCCAAAGTCAAAGCCTTAAAACGCTGCAAATCTGTTGATAAACGCCAAGGCATTGTGCCTTCACAACCGATAACACCATTTTGGGCAACAGCCGCGATTAAATAAATTGGAAGCTTCATACTGCCACCGGCGCTTTGATATGGGGTTGAGCTTCATAATTAAGCAAGTTAAAATCCTCAAATTTAAAAGAAAAAAGATCTGTTACTTCTGGATTTATAAACATTACAGGTAAAACACCAGGTGTACGGGATAATTGCTGTTTTGCCTGTTCAAAATGGTTAACATAAAGGTGAGCATCGCCAAGAGTGTGAATAAAATCCCCCACTTTCAAACCAGTAACTTGAGCAATCATCATCGTTAATAACGCATAAGAAGCAATATTGAATGGAACCCCTAAAAAAATATCTGCCGAACGCTGATAAAGTTGGCATGACAATTTGCCATCAGAAACATAAAATTGGAATAAACAATGACAAGGTGGTAAAGCCATATCTTCTATTAATGCAGGATTCCACGCTGATACAATCAAACGACGCGAATCAGGATTTGTGTTAATCGTATCTAAAAGATTGCTAATTTGATCAATATAGCGCCCATCAGGTGCAGGCCAAGAACGCCACTGAAAACCATAAATAGGACCAAGATTTCCATCTTTATCGGCCCACTCATCCCAAATAGATACGCCGTGTTCCTTTAGCCACGCAATATTTGTGTCACCTCTAAGAAACCACAAAAGTTCATAAATAATTGAACGCAAATGCAACTTTTTTGTTGTTAAAAGTGGAAATCCTGCTTGCAAATTAAATCGCATCTGATATCCAAAATCGATCGCGTTCCCACACCTGTCCTATCTGAACGATCAACACCGTTGCTTAAAACATGGGATAAAAGATCAAGGTAAACTTTCATAAAAGTATTATGGCTGATTCTACTTCTTACAGGAAATTGAAATTTTAAAATTCATAAAAACACAATTCAAATAAACCAAAAATCACCTTTTACAGGAAATTATTATTATGCGATTTAAATTTTGATGACGCAAAAGATAAAATGCTGTAGAAGGAAATAAGCCAATATGAACTCAAGAGGGATAATATGGAAAATAATGTAACTTTAGCAGCACATGATACAAAAAACGTATCATGTCTATTGTATCTAGTGCATCAGGTAATCTGGTAGAATGGTATGACTTTTATGTTTACTCCTTTGCTTCTATTTACTTTGCGTCGCAATTCTTTCCCTCAGATGGTGATGTTGTTGCCCAACTCTTAAAAGCTGCCGCAGTCTTTTTCATTGGTTTTCTTATGCGTCCAATCGGTGGATGGCTTTTTGGTTACATCGCTGACCGTTATGGCCGCAAACGTTCAATGCTTATTTCTGTTTTTATGATGTGCGGAGGTTCATTTTTAATCGCTATACTTCCCACATACGAAACTATCGGAGTAACAGCAGCAGTTCTTCTTCTCTTACTTCGTATGCTTCAAGGACTCTCTGTTGGTGGTGAATACGGTACGACAGCAACTTATATGAGTGAAGTTGCTCTTAAAAATCACCGGGGCTTTTTTAGTTCTTTCCAATATACTACACTGATTGGTGGTCAGCTTCTAGCTAGCCTTGTTATATTTATTCTGGCGCTTTATCTTACAGAAGATCAGTTAAAAGCGTGGGGCTGGCGCATTCCATTCGCCATTGGTGGACTAGCAGCGATTGTTGCGATTTTTTTACGTCGTACTCTTCATGAAACAACCACTGAAGAAAGTCGTTCTAAAAAACAAGCAGGTAGCCTTATGGAACTTCTGCGCAACCATAGAAAAGCTTTCTTTTTGGTTATTGGTTTTACAGCTGGAGGATCACTCACATTTTATACCTATACAACTTATATGCAAAAGTACTTGATCACTACCAGCGGGTTTGACAAGCACACAGCTACAACCATAATGACAATAGCTCTTTTTGTTTTTATGTTATTCCAGCCAGCATTTGGTGCTTTAGCTGACAAAATTGGAACAAAAGCTTCACTCTTTATGTGGAGTCTTTTATCTGTCATTTTCACCATTCCCGGACTTAAAATAATTGGTAATACCGACAATATGTGGGTTGCCTTATCAATTATTATTGGAATGCTATGCATTCTAAGCTTCTACACATCCATTTCTGGTATTATAAAGGCAGACATGTTCCCTTCTTCAGTTCGTGCAATAGGGGTCGGTTTATCTTACGCCATTGCTAACGCGCTATTTGGTGGTTCTGCTGAATCTGTAGCACTTGGATTAAAAGATATTGGATATGGATCTGTCTTCTATTTTTATATAACCGGTATGATGATAATTGCATTCATCGCAATTGTTTTGATGCCAGATCCTCGAAAAAATGGATATCTTCAAAAAGATGAAATCCAGTAAGTTTTTCATTTTTTAAAAAGATCGATTAAAAAGCCCGATTTTCTCGGGCTTTTTTTGACTGTTCTATAAAAACTTGACATTAAAATTTCATCAAGTGCATTTGCTTTTCTAGTAACTATAACAAAAAGCTGTATAATTTTTTACGATTTCCCAATATCATACCACCACTTTTGTAGTAGCCATTTCAGTGCTTTGTTTTTATCACCCAATAAGTTTTGAATTCACTTCACGCTCTCTTTTATCCAGCAGAAAATGGCTGCATTTAGTTCCTATAGGCAAAGCTAAGCGATATCTAAGCCATTTTTAGCTTACCTCATCAAAATCGTTTTATATAAGTTACCCTATTAAATTATGTGTCATTTCATACATAAAACTAAGAATGAACAATTACATTTTACAATCACATTATAAAATCTTGAAACCTATCAATAATGAAAAGATTTAAAATATTAACAATTCCCCCCTTTCCCAAAGACTGTTCTTCATCTATATTTAAAAGTGCTGGTTTTCCAGCTATGGTAATAAACGGACAATGGAATAAACTCATTGGACCCGGGGGCGGTACCCGGCGCCTCCACCAAAATATAATCAACAAGCTTATATTTTGGTGGGGGCGAAATAGGATCGACAAGGGTGTAAAGATTGCTCTTTTACTCGGCATTGTACCACCGTCATCGGACTAAATTAGTAGTTGCAAACGACAACTATGCGGAAGCACGTCTCGCTGCTTAAGCAGTGCGAAGGCTTCAAATTAAGCCTTAAACCGTCGCAGGTTTAAGCGGGGTTCGGAGGCACCTGGCAACAGAAGCCTTCACTTTTATAAGTATTTATTTTGACAAACAAGATATACGAATTGTTATCAAATATGTGGTAGAAAAACATTGCCAGCTTTAAAAAACGTTTCATTGCACTATATTACTTGCGCTTCAATAATTGCATAAATTAAAAGGAATAAACTTCAATGGTTCAAGATCAAATCCGTTACGATATTCTCGTTCAGGATGCGCTCCGTGGAGTTATCCGCAAAGTTTTGTTAGAAGTGGCTAAAGCAGGTCTTCCGGGTAATCATCACTTTTTTATTACCTTTTCAACAAAGGCACCAGCAGTAAAAATCTCTTCTCGACTCAAAAGTCGTTACCCTGATCAAATGACAATCGTATTACAACATCAATTTAGAGACTTGAACGTATCAGAAACTGCTTTTGAAGTTACTTTATCCTTTGGAGAAATTACTGAAAAATTAATTATTCCTTTTGCTTCCATTCAAGTTTTTTATGACCCTGTAGCGGCATTTGAAGCAGCATTTGATTTGCCTGCTAATCTCACTTCTGAAGAAAATGAAAATCCAGAAAGTGCTCCACATACACCCGATATTTCTTTAAACAAACAAAAAACAGAAAATGAGCTCATAAAAACACAGAATCCCAAAAGGGATAAAGAACCTTCAAACAATGATACCAAACAAAGTGCTGATGTTGTTTCTTTAGACTCTTTTCGAAAAAATAAATGAACCTGTCCATGACTAAAGTGATTAACCTTCGCCAATTTCGAAAACAACAGAAACGTATTGAGCAAGCTACTTATGTAGAGGAAAACCGTTATCGTTTTGGACGAACAAAACTTGAGAAACTTTTTGATAAAAAAGAACTTTTAAAAGCTCAAAAGTTTCTTGATCAAAACCGTCTATCTAACAGTGAATGAGAAAAAATGAAAATAAATGTTTGGTCAAAAACTATTCGCTGATATTGATAAGCCTTTTACAAGTAGATTTTTAGAATAACCATTTTGGAGATAAAAACAGTTCGTAAAAAAATAATTTTTATATTTAATGACCCTTAATATTGAAAATAAAAGACTGAAAAAATTTAATATTTCAGTTTTATTATATGTTTACCGTACTTTATAATCTCTCACCTAATAATTTTAATACTGCTTTTGTTTCGTTTCTGTTATTTTTATAAACTCATTCACCTGAAAATGTTGAGATTTTCCCCGAGAAGAATTTTAAAACTAGCGTTTCAATCAAAAAAATAATACATAAAAAAATATAATGAATGACTTTTCTAATCACGTACCATTTTTTGAAGATGAAGAGCTCCCCCATAAGCCTGAAAATAATTCTGAATTAACTCCCGGTGCTATAATAGCAAAAGAAAAAGCACAATACGAGCCCGAATATTTGAAAAAACTTAACCCAGAACAACGAGAAGCTGTCATAAACACAGAAGGGCCTTTGTTAGTTCTTGCCGGGGCTGGTACGGGAAAAACACGTGTTCTTACCACACGCATTTTTCATATTTTGCACCTTGGTCTTGCCCACCCTAAGCAAATATTAGCGATTACTTTTACAAATAAAGCAGCGCGTGAAATGAAAACCCGTATTGCTGAACTTGTTGGTGAAGCTATTGAAGGTATGCCGTGGCTTGGAACGTTTCATTCCATTGGTGCAAAAATTTTACGCCGCCATGCAGAACTTATCGACTTAAAAAGCAATTTCACCATTCTTGATACTGACGATGTTGTTCGTCTTTTAAAACAGCTCATTCAAGCTGCAGGTTTAGATGACAAGCGCTGGTCGGCACGTAGTTTGGCAACAATGATAGATGCTTGGAAAAACCAGGGGCTCTCACCAGATCATATTTCAGAAAGTGATTCTTATGCCTTTGCTAAAGGTATGGGGCGTGAACTCTATCACAGTTATCAGGATCGGCTAAAAAGCCTCAATGCTTGTGACTTTGGTGATCTCTTACTCCATTCCATTAACATCTTCCAGCATAATCCAGATATCCTTCATGAATATCATGCTAAATTTCGCTATATCCTTGTAGATGAATATCAAGACACAAATACAGCGCAATATCTTTGGCTTCGTCTTTTGGCGCAACAATCTACAAGACAGCAGGTCAATCTTTGTTGTGTTGGTGACGATGACCAATCCATTTACGGATGGCGTGGTGCTAAAGTTGATAATATACTGCGCTTTGAAAAAGATTTTCCTCCTGCAAAAATCATCCGTTTAGAACGCAACTATCGTTCTACATCGCATATTCTTAAAACGGCCTCTCATTTTATTTCTCACAATCAGGGAAGACTTGGAAAAACGCTTTTCTCAGATAAAACAAATAACGAAGAGAAAAAAGTAAAAATCCATGCTGCATGGGATTCGGAAGAAGAAGCACGTGCCATCGCGAAAGAAATTGAACAAGCACAACAATCTGGGCATTTTTTAAATGACATGGCTATATTAGTGCGAGCATCATTTCAAATGCGCGCATTTGAAGAGCGTTTTATAACACTTGGTCTTAACTATCGTGTCGTTGGTGGTCCACGTTTTTATGAACGAATGGAAATACGTGATGCTTTGGCTTACTTGCGTGTTGTTGCTCAACCTTCCGATGATTTAGCCTTTGAACGTATTATCAATACACCCAAACGTGGCTTAGGAGAGACAACACTACGCCACCTTCATAATAATGCACGTGCACGCGCTATTCCTCTCTTTTCTGCTGCTATTGAAATAATCGAAACAGATGAACTAAAACCTAAAGCACGAAATGCTTTACGCAACATTATTGAAGACTTTCATCGCTGGCAAAACCTATCACCACGCACACCGCTGACAGAGCTTACTGAAATGATCCTTAATGATTCAGGCTACATGGAAATGTGGCAAGAAGATCGTTCGCCAGAAGCACCAACACGCTTAGAAAATCTTAAAGAAATGATTCGTTCTATGGAACAATTTGAAAATCTTCACAGTTTTTTAGAACATGTTTCATTAGTTATGGATGTTGAGCATAACGAAAATATGGATGCAGTTAATATTATGACCCTTCATTCAGCTAAGGGGCTTGAATTTAAAACAGTTTTCCTTCCTGGCTGGGAAGAAGGACTCTTTCCCAATCAACGCTCACTAGATGAAGGTGGCCGTGCAGGACTAGAAGAAGAACGCAGGCTTGCTTATGTAGGTCTAACAAGAGCACAACAAAATCTGCATATATGGTTTGTCTCTAATCGACGCATTCATGGGCTTTGGCAATCTAGCCTTCCCTCTCGTTTTCTAGATGAATTGCCAGGAGAACATATAGAAGTGCTAGAAAATGAAACATCTTATGGTGGTTACGGTCAGTACTCAAAACTAGGGTGGAAGAGTGCACATAAAAATCAAACAGAAGCAAGACATAATAACTGGAGCTCACAGTCATCCGGTTATATTAAGAAAACTGATTATGAAAATAGTGATTTAGATTTTAGTCCCATTCAATTTCATCAGAAAAAAATATTGAAAAAAAAGGCACTTCTCAATCTGTGTCTGATACACCATCAGCTTTTTCAATTAATGATCGCGTTTTTCATATCAAATTTGGTTATGGTCATATTTCAGCAATAGGTGGTAATAAATTAACTATTTTGTTTGATAAAGCCGGTGAAAAACGTGTTCTTGATGACTTTGTAACTAAAGCTTAACACAAAAAAACATTAACACGCTTATTTCCAAATAACTGCGCTTTACGCAATTTTATTACCGTTTAATATCAAGATGGTTTTTATAACCTTTAAAAAATTTTTTAAAAATTCATTCATTTTGCATCAGTTGTTTTGGCATTACAAAACAATAAAACAGCATGCTGATTTTAGATAGTAGAATGACCCCTCACATAGAAAATACAACACTTCATTGCTCATCTGCGATATGATAATTTTGTGATCTATATTCTTTTATGAAACTTACAGCACAAATCACGCTTCATAATGTTGAAACAAAGATTGCAAAACTAATCTGTCAGCATTATAGCATTCCTGATGCTTTAAAATTAAGCTATAAAATTCAAAGAGGTTAAGCTATGAAAAATGTAATATACATCTTTGGGTTAACAATCATATTTCTCGCTGGCGTTTTTACTTATGATGCGTGGAAAAATAAGCCACTCGGTGATGATTTTACACTCATCGATTCCAATGGCCAAACTGTTACTGAAGCTGATATCAGAAGTAAACCTTCAGCCATTTTTTTCGGTTTCACCATGTGCCCTGAAAGTTGCCCTACTACACTGACAGATCTTGATCGGTGGCTTACAGAAATTGGCCCTAACGCTGATAAATTAGGTATATGGTTTGTAACTGTCGATCCTGAACGTGATACACCAGAAGTACTACGTGATTATTTAAGCAATTTTACCAACAATATTATTGGTATAAGTGGAGATCCTGAAAAAGTCCATAAAATGGTATCTTCTTTCAACATTGTTGCAGAAAAAGTGCCCGGAACAAATGGTAACTATACTTACGATCATACAGCTGCAATTTTCTTGCTTAAAAAAGGTGGAAAACTAGCTGGTATTATTCCTTACAACGTGGAAGAAAATGAAAATCAATTAAAAGATGATATTGCCATTAAACGGCTTAAAAAGCTCATCTCAAACTAAATTAAAAAGCGTTTAATAAAGAAAAAATATGTCTCAACAAATTCGTTTATTTTGTACAACCCTCAAAGATGAGGCAGAGCAGTTTTATACTCTTATGGAAGAAGCCTTTGAGGAAGAAGGATATCCTCTTGCTTTGGTAGAAATAGATGAAAAAAACGCTATTTATGAACTGTCACTTTATGTTGACAAAGAAAACCAAGACAGTGCGTACAAACGCTTTGCAGATATTCTTGCTCTAGACCCTAATAAAATTAATATAGAAGTTTTACCCGATATTGACTGGGTCCAACAAAGTCTTAAAGGGCTAAAACCTGTATATGCAGGTCCTTTCTTTCTTTATGGAAGTCATGACCGAAAAAATATCCCACCTGATGTTTTGCCAATTGAAATTGAAGCCAATCAAGCTTTTGGTACAGGTCACCATGAAACAACATCTGGTTGTTTAGAAATGATCACCAAAATTATGCGAACTGAAAATCCGCAAAATGCTCTCGATCTTGGTACAGGGAGTGGCGTATTAGCCATTGGTATGGCAATGCTTAAACCCATTTCTATACTTGCATCTGATAATGATCCAATTGCCGTTCAAATTGCACAACACAATATTAAACTCAATGGTGTTAAAAAATATATCACAGCTATTACAGCGACGGGCTTTAATCATGATACAATTGCATCACGTGCACCCTTTGACCTTATTGTTGCTAATATCCTCGCCGGCCCTCTTATTGAACTTGCACAAGAAATGACCCAAGCTTTGCAAAAAAATGGATCTATCATATTATCGGGTATCCTTGAAGAACAGCATGACCATGTCCTAAAAGCTTATGTAAAACAAGGCTTGCAACACATTGAAACATACCACCGCCAAGGATGGGTTACTTTACATCTCAAATAAAAAAGGACATCGTGTGTATCAATCTTTTGATGTTATAACAAATCCAACCCATGCTGCAGAGCGTATTTTTGCCCTTCGTCAAGAACTTGAACGTATAGGGCTAGATGGTTTTCTTGTACCAAGGGCAGATGAACATCAAGGAGAGTATATTCCACCGCACGCTCAGCGCCTTAGCTGGCTAACTGGTTTTACTGGATCAGCTGGTATGGCATTAATTTTAAAAAATAAAGCTATTATATTCACAGACGGGCGTTATACACTCCAAGTTCGCCAACAAACCGATCCTCAGATTTTTGATTATGAAGATCTGATGGTTTGCTCACCCTCACAATGGTTAGAAGAAAATGGGCACAAACTTTCTATTGGCTTTGACCCATGGCTTCATACTATTGCTGCTACTGCCACATTGAGAAAAGCATTAGAATTTAAAGCAGGAGGAAAGCTTATAGCAACAAAAGCCAATCCTGTTGATCTTATTTGGCAAGACCAACCACAATTACCGCAAGCTGCCTTATCAATTCATCCTCTTGAATATGCGGGGTGTAAAACCGACGAAAAATTAGCATTGATTTATGAAAATATACAGCAAGCCGGAGCGAATGCTTTTATTTTCACAGATCCTGCTTCTATTGCATGGACATTCAATATACGGGGCAATGATGTCTCTAACACACCCTTTGCCCTTTGTTTTGCTCTCATTTCAACCAAAGAAACGCCATCCCTATTTATTGATAGCAAAAAACTTGGCAAAGAACAGAAAAATTATCTAAAACAATACGTAGAATTATATGAACCGGAAAAACTCATTCCAAAGATCAAAGATCATGTTCAAAAAGGAATGATTTTTGCTTTAGATCCACTGCGAACATGTGAAAAATTGCGTACTGTTATTGAAGATGAAAATAATTCTTTCATTACGCTTACTGACCCAGCTGCCTTACCACGTGCTATTAAAAATAGCACAGAATTAGACGGTGCACGCAAAGCTCATTTGTGCGATGGTGTATCACTTACCCGCTTTTTTTCTTGGTTGGACAAACAAACACCAGGCACAATTAGTGAAATTTCTGCCGCCCAAAAATTAGAAGAATTTCGCATAATAACAGCAAAAAAAATGGGAACAAAACTCGAAGACCTTTCCTTTGATACGATCTCAGCAGCAGGCGCAAATGGTGCAATTGTTCATTATCGTGTAACGACTGAAACAAACAAACCACTCAATGCCGGTGAGCTTTATCTTGTTGATTCAGGTGGACAATATCGCAACGGCACAACAGATGTCACACGTACAATAGCAATTGGCATTATTGGAGAAGAAGAAAAACGTTGTTTTACTCTTGTTCTTAAAGGTATGATTGCTCTTTCAACCGCACGATTTCCAAAAGGTACACGCGGACAAGATATTGATGTTCTAGCACGTATCTCTTTATGGAAAGCTGGTTTTGATTATGCGCATGGTACTGGCCATGGAGTTGGTTCTTACCTTTCTGTTCATGAGGGACCACAAAATCTTTCACGTTACGGAAGTCAAGAACTCATTCCCGGAATGATTATTTCTAATGAACCAGGGTATTACCGTGAAGGAGCTTTTGGCATTCGTATTGAAAATTTGATGATTGTGAAACCTGCGCAAAAAATTACTTCTGGTGATATAGACATGCTATCATTTGAAACTCTCACAAATTGCCCTATTGATCGACGGCTAATCTTACCAGAGCTTTTGACCACTCAAGAGCGACAATGGCTTAATGACTATCATGCGCACGTTTATAAAGTGAATGCACCTTATCTTAATACAGAAGAAAAAAAATGGGCAAAAGAAGCCACAATGCCTCTTTAATTGAATAAAAGTGCACACTTATTTTATTCTAAAAGCATTCTCTTTGGTAATTTTGGAAAAACAAATGCGTACTTCTTCTTGTAAGCAGAGATAAATAAAACCTTGAAGCTCATAATTGCACAAAGGGTAATTAATTGGAATATATCATCAAAAAAATTTAAATATAATACTCTTTAATCAACTGGGACCAGCTATCTTCATCGATAATTTCAACACCTAACTCTTTTGCTTTGGTCAATTTTGACCCCGCTCCAAGCCCTGCAATAAGAAGATCAGTCTTTTTAGAAATAGAACCAGATGTTTTGGCACCTAACCGTTCTGCTAATGCTTTTGCTTCATCTCGCGACATAGACATTAAAGTTCCCGTGAAAACAATTATTTTTCCCGCTATTGGCGAATAATCTGTTGCAATAGCTTCCTCAGGAAGAGGTGTCACTTCTTGAAGCAAGGCTGATAACACATCACGGTTATGTGCTTCTTGATAAAAATCAATAATTGCCCTGCCAACACGAACTCCAATCCCTTCAATACTGATCAGATCTGTCCACTCCTCATTACCTTCATCTGTCTTATCATGTGGCACAATAGCTGCCATTACAGCAGCCTCAAAAGCAGTATAATTTCGATAAACACGTGCAAGACGTTGTGCATTAACTTCACCAACATGACGAATACCTAATGCAAACAAAAAACGACTTAAAGGAATTTCTCGACGTGCATTAATAGCATCAAAAAGCTTGCGGACAGAAAGACTGCCAAAACCCTCTATATTTTCCAAACGTGTCAAAGCTTTTTTTTGGCGTTTCTCTAAAGTGAAAATATCAACCGGTGAACGGATACAAAGCGTTTCATCTTGAATATTAAAGAAAAATTCCACCTGTTTTTTACCAAGCCCCTCAATATCAAAAGCATTACGTGAAACAAAATGACGAATACGCTCAATCGCTTGTGCTGAGCAGATAAGCCCACCTGTGCACCGATACACTGCCTCACCCACTTCACGAACAGCATGACTCCCACAAGCAGGACAATGATGAGGAAAAACGAAAGGAACTGCGTCTTTTGGACGCTTGCTAGAAATAATATCAACAATCTGAGGAATTACATCACCAGCACGCTGTACAATCACTGTATCACCTATACGGATATCACGCCCCTCACGAATTGGTTCACCTTTACGACCAACCCCTTTAATATAATCCTCATTATGCAAAGTTGCGTTAGTAACCACAACCCCACCTACAGTGATAGGTGCAAGGCGTGCAACTGGCGTTAGTGCTCCAGTTCTACCTACTTGAATATCAATACCTTCTAAAAGTGCTGTAGCTTTTTCTGCTGGAAATTTATGTGCAATTGCCCAACGTGGTGAACGAGATACAAACCCCAAACGCATTTGTAGCCCTAAATCATTAACCTTATAAACAACCCCATCAATATCATAGCTTAAAGATTGCCGCTGTTCTTCAATAAAATGATAATATGAGATAAGATCTTCTACTTTTTCGAAAACTTTTGTAAATGGATTAACAATAAAGCCATATTCTTTTAGCTTATTCACCATCTCCATTTGGCTTTTAGCCGGCATTTCACTCACCTCACCCCAAGCATAAGCAAAAAACTTAAGCTTTCTGCTAGCAGTTATCCGTGAATCAAGCTGGCGTAGAGAGCCAGCCGCTGCATTTCTAGGATTTGCAAAAGCTATTTTCCCTTCTTTTTGCTGGTTAATATTGAGGACTTGAAAATCCTCTTGTCTTATATAAACTTCACCACGAACTTCAATAATATCAGGAAATTCACCCTGTAAAACCTTTGGAATATCAGAAATTGTTCGTGCATTTGTAGTTACATTTTCACCTGTGTACCCATCACCACGCGTTGCAGCACGCACAAGTTTCCCTTGCTCATAACGCAAAGATAAAGATAAGCCATCAATCTTCGGTTCAGCCGTCATTTCTAATGTCTGTGTTGATGGAAGTCTTAAAAAACGGCGAACACGCTCAACAAATTCACTGACATCTTCAGCACTAAACGCATTATCAAGAGAAAGCATCGCCTGTGCATGAACAGATTTTTCAAATTTTTCTGAAACTGGTGCACCAATTTTATATGAAGGGGAATCTGTACGAATTAATTCAGGAAATAGAGCTTCAATTTCCGTATTGCGACGACGAAGAGCATCATATTGTGCATCAGAAATCTCAGGTTGATCATTATTATTATAAAGAACATCATGACGTGCGATTTCTTTTGCTAACCACTCTAACTCACTTGCCGCTTCAAGAGCAGTAAGATTTTTAACCGCATTTTTGTCCATATACTTTATTCCAAGTCGTGCAATTTATAATTATATGAATCTCAATTCTTTGTTATCAATAGAATCCAAACGAATATATATTCGCTTGTCATCTCAATCATTAATCAATTATATCTGCGCTAAAAGTTTTTGGGCCGCTGCACGTGCCTCTTCAGTGATCTGTTCCCCTGCCAACATACGTGCAATTTCTTCAGCACGTTCACACTCTTCCATTTTATGAATACGCGTAACAAAATGCCCTTTATCACCTTCAACTTTTGAAACAAGAAAATGACTATGAGCTTTGGCTGCAACCTGAGGTGCATGTGTAATAGCAAAAACCTGAACACTTTTTGATAAACACAGCAACCTTTGCCCAATTGCAGCAGCCACAGCCCCACCAATTCCCGTATCAATTTCATCAAAAATCAGTGTAGGAGCTGATCCACGATCAGCCAAGACAACCTTTAATGCTAATAAAAAGCGCGATAATTCACCGCCAGAAACTACACTCAACATTGGTCCAGCTCGTGATCCAGGATTTGTTCGTACCCAATATTCAACACGGTCTATACCATCTGCATTACGCTTTTCAGAATCACTTTGCACGTTCACAGTAAATTCTGCCTTTTCTAACTTCAACGCTGGCAACTCAGCCATAACGCTTGTAGATAAACGGTGCGCCACTTCTTGGCGTTTTATGGAAAGGGCTTGTGCAGATGCATCATACTTTTTTTGTGCCTCCTGCGCTTTTACTCTCAAATTCTCCAACGTGGTCTGAGCAGAATCAAAATCAGAAAGTTCATCCTTCATTTTATCGCATAACTGAGATAATTCAGCTACAGAAACATGGTATTTACGCGCCAATCCCCGAAGTGCAAAAAGACGCTCTTCTATTCGCTCCAATTCACCAGAATCAAAATTCAATGCTTGCATTGCTGTTTCAATACCATCTTGCGCTATTGAAAGTGCCTGCAATGCTTCATCAATAGACTTAACCACAGGTGTAATGAGTGTCTGTGCTTCAGGAATTTTCCGTTCTAAACGCCTCACCAAATTGGACAGAATAGAAATTGGTGATTTCGGACCATTGAAAAGATCATCAGCTTCCTTAATATCAGTCGCTATTTTATCTAGTTTCAACATATCTGCACGACGAAGAGACAGTGTATTTTCTTCATCAATTGTAAAATCAAATTTTTCAAGTTCTTCCACACTTGCACGAAGGTAAAAAGCCTCACGTGTAGCAGCTTCCACTTTGATATGCTGCTGTTGCACATGCTCCTCTAATTCATGCCATATCCGATAACATTTGCGTACATTTTCTGCCTCACTCTCAAGCCCACCAAAAGCATCTAATAACCGGCGATGCGTATCAACATCAACAAGTGCACGATCATCATGCTGCCCATGAATTTCAACCAACATACGACCAACATTGCGCATCAATGCAATACTAGCAACCTGATCATTGATAAAACCACGGCTACGACCATCATTTGATTGCACACGTCGTAAAATGATATCGCCTTCATTATCAAAACCATTCTCACGTATAAGCTGGCGTACAGGGTGTGAAATAGGCACATCAAAAACAGCTGTCACCTGCCCTTGCTCTGCACCATGGCGCACAAGTGAAGCATCTCCACGCCCTCCAAGAGCTAATGATAAAGAATCAAGTAAAATAGATTTTCCAGCACCCGTTTCCCCAGTTAAAATCAATAACCCCATGGGGAAACTAATATCGAGCTTCTCGATCAAAACAATATTATGAATCGAAAGCTGTATCAGCATATGAAATCAACGCGCCTCATTTTTATCACCACTTAAAGCACGTGAAATCCAAGAAGACTTATGCTCTTGCGGTGACACTCTATTTTTCTGTAACAAATCATAGGAGAATTTATACCACTTACTTTCTGGATAATTGCGCCCTAAAACAGCTGCTGCTGTCTGCGCTTCTGTAATTAAACCAAGAGCAAGATTAACCTCAGTCAAGCGGAAAAGCGCTTCCTCAATTTGGTTTGTATCCGAATACTCTTCAACTACTGTGCGAAATCTTCTGCTTGCTGCTAGATATTGCCGACCTTCCTCATAGTAACGACCAACCTGCATTTCTTTACCAGCCAATTGTTCTCGGCCAAAGCGTATTTTATCTTTAGCATCTTTTACATATTCAGAGTTTGGGTAGCGTTCTATTAAAAGCTGCATAGCAGCAATAGCGCGTTTGGTATCTCGTTGGTCGCGTGTAACATCGCGAATTTGATGAAAAGAAGAAAGACCAACAATATAATAAGCATAAGCAGAATCGCTGGCATTTGGATAAAGAGTAATATAGCGCTGTGCCATACTAATTGCATCATCATACTTGGCCAGTCGGTAACTTACAAAAGCACCCATAACTAAAGATTTACGGCCCCATTCAGTATAAGCGTATTGTTTTTCAATAATAGAAAACTTCTTCAATGCCTCATCAAATCGCCCTAGATCAAGGTTAGTAAGTGCTTGATTATACAATACATCTGGTGGATCCATTATTAAAACATGCATAGCTGGATTAAAAGCATCTGTATCTTTGCTTAAACAACCCGCTAATAAACAGAGCCCTCCTCCTAAGATCCCAATCAATACTTTGCGTACAATGTTAGATTGCCTATGTGCCATACTTTTAATATACATATTAGACCTTTTCATAGTGTTCCCAGCCTCCCAAAAATATCACCTTGGAGTAAAAGCTATTTATCAAAAAGCTTTATGCCATATCATTTTAAAACTGACTAACTGATTTAGTAGTTTTTGGTCAATCATCCCCTTAAAAATCAAAGAAGCTTAAGTAAAATTTCTCAAATCTTTTTATTCTAACTACAAAATACTTTTTTCGTAACACGACTCATCTGTCAAAACAGCCTTAACTAATTGTGAATTAAGTGCATGCCCACTGCAATGTGAACGAAATAATCCAATAAAAGGTGCACCAAGCAAAGCAGTGTCACCAACTGCATCAAGAGTTTTATGCCTAACAAATTCATTTTCAAAATAAGGGCCATCTGAATTAATGATTTGGTTATTAAGACCAATAATAAGAGAATTTTCTAAAGAGGCGCCTAATCCTTTCCCAGAAGTCCACAATTTTTCTACATCTTTAACAAAACCAAAGGTACGCGCACGCGATAAATCATCTCGAAATGCCTGTGACGTAAGATCAAAACTTAATTGCTGCTTCCCAATAGCAGATGAAGCAAAATCAATTGTAACATCAAAACGGCGGCCATTAAACGGCAAAAATTCTGCAAAGCCATTGGTCGTTTCAACGCGCATTGGTTTTTTTATAATAAAATAAGGACGCAATACTGCCTGCTGTACAATACCTACTTTCTCGAAAAGCTGACAATACTGCCATGCAGCACCATCTAAAATAGGTATCTCATTACTTGATACTTCAATGATAAGGTTATCTAAATCATAAGCAGCAATTGCCGCCATCAAATGTTCAATTGTTTCAACCCGTACATCTCCATGGCCAAGCACTGTTGATAATTCAGTCTTTCCCGTTTGCGATACATGTGCCTGAAACGTTTGTTCTTCTCCGTCCTCCCCAAAACGTTTAAAGATAATACCACACCCAACATCGGCTGGACAAACTTTTACTACAGATAGGCACCCACTATGCACACCATATCCCTTAAACGTCACTGCATTCTTAAGAGTCGATTGATACCTTTTCATCAAACGCATAATACCACTTCTTAATTTTCTTGATGATCTTTAAAGGCCTTAACAAAATCCTCAACAAATTATTTCTGCGCAAAATAATAAACCCGCTTATTATAAAGCGGGCTTATAAAAAATATAGAATCTTATATAAAAACTCAACATATTTTACTTATAATTTATCACGATAAAGAGTCTTCTCTTCATACCCTTTTATCTATTAATGTGCTTGGCGACGCAAAAATGCGGGTATTTCCAACTGATCTTCTTCACTTACCAAAGTACGCTGATCTTGTAATACGCGTGGCTGCGATTCAGTAGAACAACGTGGAACATAAACAGAAGCATCCTGAGAAAGCATTTGACTGTTTTCATTAGAATTTTCAGATTCCTCATGCTGAGAAGATCTTACAGCAGGCTCCAACCGGGCTTCTAGTTCATCTTCCTCACGATATGTTAAGCTCTGCTTTAAACGCTGCCAAAGATTACGTGGACCTTGATCAACAATAGAAGAATGCACATCCTGTTCAAGAGAAACGGAAGGAAAATCTTTTAATTCAGGAATATGCACCGATGTTGAGCGAGGCTGCACTTGTACTTTCTTTTCCTCCTGTTCTACAATTTCAGTCATTTCATCAAGAACATGCGCAGTCGCCTCCATACTAACTGCTGCAGCCAAAGGCTGTGCAGAAACACGATTAACTTGCATACGCGGTGTATTTGATATCTGACCATGAGAGATATTTTGCCCATAAGGAAGAGTATTTGCACTTCGTGTAGCAACTGTATCTGTAGGTCGCGTAAAAATTTGACTTTTAGGGCGGAATGGCTCTTCAACTGATTGATTCATTTCCAATTCAAGCGCTTCCATCACATCTACCATTGATTCAGAAGACGATGATGATGATTGAGAAGCTGTTTGTTCTAGTCCATTATCACCCCTACGCGTTGAAACTGTAGGTCGTTGAAATTTAGGACCAGAAGGCTGAACAACATCACTAACCATACGGTCAATACCTGTTGCAACCACTGATACACGAATAATACCTTCAAGTGAATCATCATCAATGGCACCAAAAATAACATTCGCATCAACATCAACTTCTTCACGAATACGATTAGCAGCCTCATCCACTTCAAACAAAGTCATATCACGGCCCCCTGTAATGGAAATCAAAAGACCACGAGCCCCACACATAGAGGTTTCATCCAACAGCGGATTTGCAATAGCAGCTTCAGCAGCTTTTAAAGCACGTCCTTCACCAGAAGCCTCACCTGTTCCCATCATCGCACGACCCATTTCATGCATAACAGAACGAACATCAGCAAAGTCAAGATTAATCAACCCTTCTTTAATCATTAAGTCCGTAATAGAAGCAACACCAGAGTAAAGCACCTGATCAGCCATAGCAAAAGCATCGGCAAAAGTTGTTTTTTCATCTGCAATACGAAATAGATTTTGGTTAGGAATAACAATTAATGTATCGACAGATTTTTGTAATTCTTCTATACCAGCTTCCGCTGTTTTCATACGGCGTGCACCCTCAAATTGAAATGGCTTGGTTACAACACCTACAGTCAAAATACCTTTTTCACGCGCCGCACGAGCAACAACAGGTGCTGCCCCTGTTCCAGTGCCTCCACCCATACCTGCCGTAATGAAAACCATATGGGAATTTGCAAGATGATCCATAATCTCATCAATACATTCATTTGCAGCTGCCTGCCCAACTTCTGGTAAAGCACCAGCACCCAAACCTTCTGTAACTGCCGCACCAAGCTGGATTACACGCTCAGCCTTTGACATAGCTAAAGCTTGTGCATCTGTATTGGCAACAACAAAATCAACTCCTTGAAGGCCAGCATTAATCATATTATTGACGGCATTTCCACCACCACCACCAACACCAAAAACGGTAATGCGTGGTTTCAATTCCGCGATATCTGGCCGGTGCAGATTAATCGTCATTTTCTTTTCCTTTTCATAAAGCACCGCAAATTAAGACGGTAAAAATTAATCTCATTCCTATAAATTTACTAAAAACTCTCACGCAACCACTGACCAACACGTCTGAAATATCCATCCGTGCTTGTCGATAAATAATTCACTGCAGTTTGGGCTGTTTTTTCTTCAAACCCCGCCAATTGCGGATAAATTAACAATCCAACAGCAGATGAAAATGCCGCTCCTTTAGCAAAGGAAGGAAGCCTGGAAATACCCAAAGGCCGCCCTACACGGACATTTCTCCCCAATATACTACGTGCTATTTCCGGCAAACCAGCCAATTGGCTTGCCCCCCCGGTCAAAATAACACGCTTACCAATGATGTGACCAAAACCTGAACGGTTCAAACAATCACGCATCATTTCTAATATTTCTTCAACACGCGCACGAATAATACGACCAAGGACAGCGCATGGATACTGGATTTCAAGGCGTTCATTTCCAATTTCTGACACATTAATCATCTGACGCTCATCACAATCTGCTGAAAATGTTGAGCCATATACAACTTTTAAACGCTCAGCCTCTTCAATAGACATCGATAATCCACGAGCAACATCAAGAGTTATATGATGCCCCCCAATTGCAAGTGCATCTGCATGAACAAATTTTCCTTCAGAAAACACAGAAAATGTCGTTGTTCCACCACCAAAATCAATACACGCCGCTCCTAAACGCGCCTCATCATCAACTAAAACCGAAAGACCGCTAGCAAAAGGTGTTGCCACCATCGCTTCAACACTTAAATGAGCACGGTTAATGCATGCTTCTAAATTACGCAAAGGTGCTGTTTCTGCCGTCACAACATGTACATCAACACCAAATAACTCTCCCATCATCCCAACAGGATCAGAAATTCCCTTATCTCCATCCAATGCATAAGACACTGGAACTGAATGCATAACGTGACGTTCAGCCTTAAAAGCTTTACGCGAAACATCTGCCAATGCCATACGCATATCACGCGTAGTAACTTTACGCCCCCCCAAACGCACAACACCATTAACAAAGGCACTTTTCAACCGGCTTGAAGAAAAATTCACAATGACTGAATCTACCACTAAACCAGCCATTTTTTCTGCTGCATCAACAGCCAACCGTATAGACTGCTCTGCCGCATACATATCCATCACAACACCAGATTTAATACCACGTGAACGTTGCACACCAAAACCTAAAATTTCCATAGAGTGTGTACGAGCATGTAAATGGTGTGTATGCTTCAAAGGATGCAAACAAGCAATAAGACACACAATCTTACTTGAACCAACATCAAGAACCGTTAAAAAGCGTGTTTTGCGCCCTCCACTATGATGCGACCCAAGCAACATTACACACCCCCTGCCTTCAAGACGCGTTCTTCTTCTGCCACAGCAGCACGATGACGTGCCAACGCTTCATCGGATAAAGAAACTGTTATCCGATCAGAAAGACGCAAATCAACACTTAAAACATCACGTACAAAAAGATCTTGCGCTATACCTGTTTTAATAAGAGAAGAAAGGCTTTCAATAGCTCCCTTTTCAGGCAGCATAATACGCATCCCATTATCTAGAACAATATCCCAACGCCGATCACCCACACGCACATAAGCACGGATACGATCGCTCAACTGTGGATATACCGAAAGTTCTTGAATAAATAATTTTGCTGCACTTTGCGCACCGTGACCAACCACAAGAGGCAAATTCTGAACTAAACCCGCCTGAAATGGAGCAATCACACATCCTGTATGATCAACAATATCCATTATACCATCATGTTGCCAAACGGCATATGGTTCACGCTCTATCACTGAAATACGCACACGATTAGGATAAATCTTCTGAACATCAGCCGATTGAATCCAAGCCTGTTGCTCTAAAATAAAACGCGCTTTATTAACATCAAAATTGATAATTGATGGATAAGCATCAAGCCCTAAAATCTTCAAAACATCCTGTTTTGCTACACGCTTATTGCCATTCATATCGACATCAGTCACTACAAAACCAAAATTCAATGGTGCAGCTTTTATAATACTATCCATCTGACCATTAAACGAAATCCCATAAAGTACCGAAAGAAAGAAAAAAAACAAAACGGCAAAAGAACCAAAATGGCGAGGCACATAAATACTGGCAACAAACTGAAATATAAACCGACAAAAGCGACGATAAAGACGCGGAAAAACTGGCACTGATTGCACCATTAGAACATTTATTCTATCAACACTCAACGCATACACGACGCGTCCTCCGCTATCCACTTAACAATATCACCGTAAGTACGGCCACTTGCTTTCGCTATATCAGGAACAAGAGAAACCGGTGTCATACCAGGCTGTGTATTAATTTCGAGCCAAACTAGCTCCTCTGTCTCCTCAACAAAACGAAAATCTGAACGGCTAACACCTCGACAACCTATAGCTCGATGTGCTGCCAAAGACATTCTTTGCACTTTTTGGTAAATATTTAATGAAAGTTGTGCAGGACAAATATGAAGAGAACCGCCAAGCTTATATTTTGAATCATAATCATAAAACTGAAAGTGTTTATCAGGCACAATTTCACAAACATCCAAAGCTTCATCCCCTAAAACTGCGCAAGTAAGTTCACGCCCAGGGATGTATTTCTCAACAATCACTTCATCCCCATAAACCCATTCACTACTCATAACATTACACAGTGGCAAAGCCTCATCACCACTTACAATCACCACACCAAAACTTGACCCTTCACGCACTGGTTTAATGACATACGGCGGTTCCATAGGATGCTCTCGCCCTATAGCAAAGCGATTCATCACACAAGAAGGGGCAACATGTACACCAGCGTTAGCAACAATAACTTTCGCACGTCCTTTATCCATTGCCAAAGCTGATGCCATCACTCCAGAGTGAGTATAAGGAATTTTAAAATATTCAAGAATACCTTGGATACAACCATCTTCACCAAATGGTCCATGCAATGCGTTAAAAACAATATCTGGCTGCAATTGCTTAAGAACAGTAGCAATTTGTTGATCAACATCCACACGAATTACGTGATAACCCTGCTTTTCAAGAGCATCAGCACAAGCAGTACCTGAAGATAAGCTTACAGAGCGCTCAGATGAAAATCCGCCCATCAACACAGCTATACGCTTATCTTTCATAACAATCTATTCCTCTTGACATACTAGATATAGACTCTATCAAAACAACTCATACTATACATAAGAACAAACTAGATTTATCCTTGCGAATCAACATCCTAGCATTTTCTATAATGAATCAGAATCAAGAGCATGAAGCAAGAGTTTTTCTGTTAATTTGTTGATTTTTAATGGAAAATTTTTCTTATCTCTTTGAAATGACTCAATTTTTTAGTGATTTAAATAAATCAATAAAACTGATCAAAAGAAGGAACGATATGGTCTTGTTCAAACTGACCAAGGCGCTGTATTTCCCATTCTAAATAATGGGCTGAATGAGCAAAAACACGAGCACGTACAGTTTCACCCAACTGCTCAAGATCATAGCCTGTAGCCTCACCTGTATTAATCATAAAATTACAATGCATCTTACTCATTTGAGCACCACCGATCTGTAAACCACGGCACCCTGCTTCATCAATAACGCGCCATGCAGATGTACCTTTAGGGTTACGAAAAGTTGACCCACCTGTTTTTTCGCGAACAGGTTGTACTTTTTCCCGATGCAGAACAACTTCATTCATAGCAGCATGAATATTATCTTTATTTCCTGGCTTTCCTTCCAACACAGCAGCAGTAAAAATAAGCTCCTCAGAAACATTACAATGACGATACGAATAATGCATATCGTTTACACTCAAGACATGGCGTTCACCCTTACGATCAAGTGCATAGACTTCAACAACACGCTCAGCTGTCTCAATACCATTAGCCCCTGCATTCATTTTTAATGCCCCACCCAAATTACCAGGAATACCATAATAAAAATGAAAACCAGAAAGCTCAGCTTCTAAAGCCGCTGCTGCTAAATGTTTATCTGCCGTAGCAGCACCAACAAGAAGGTGCTTTGGAGAAACCTGCTCTAATTGTCCAAAACCTTTTGCTGAAAGACGAATAACAACCCCAGGAACTCCTCCATCACGTACAAGAAGATTAGAACCAATCCCCACAATTGTTATAGGAATAGATTCCGGTAGTACTTGAAGAAACAAAGCTAAATCTGCTTCATCAGAAGGCTGATAAAAAAGCTCAGCTAATCCACCAGTACGAAACCATGTCACCTTACGCATCTCAACATTGGGAGTAAATTTACCCCGTATGTTTTTCAATGCCGGCTGTAATTGCGCCAACAGCGTTTCACCATCAATTGGCTGAAAATTAATCATTTCTATTAAGTTCCGCTAATTGTTTAGGTAGGGCATAAGCCCATTGTGTAATGCTACCTGCACCAAGAAAGACAACATAATCACCAGGTTTTGCTAATGTAGCTATAATCAAAGCAATATCTTCAAGAGTATTCACCAAGCGCACATCACGATGGCTTGCCATTTGAATATGTTCAACCAACTCTTTAGAACCAAAACCAGTAATTGGTTCTTCACCAGCTGCATAAACCGGCGCAATCATCACTGTATCAGCATCATTAAAACAAGTAACAAAATCATCAAATAAATCATGCAAACGTGAATAACGGTGCGGCTGCACAATCGCAATAACTCGTCCTTTTGCACTTTCACGAGCTGCACTTAAAACAGCTTTTATTTCAACCGGATGATGCCCATAATCATCAAATATCTCAACACCACACCAACTTCCCGTCTGTGTAAAACGCCGTTTTACTCCACAAAATTCCGCTAACCCTTTTCTAATAGATTCATTTGAAATACCAAGCTCATGTGCAATAGCAATCGCTGCAGTAGCATTAGAAATATTGTGTTGCCCTGACATCGGTAAAACCAAATTTCTTAGTTCAGTTTCTTCATTTGTTTTCCGGGATCGAATAAGAACGTCAAAATGCGTTTTTTGACCTTCCATCGAAAGATTAAGAAAACGTACATCAGCTTGCGGATTAGCACCATAAGTCACTACCCAACGATCATCAATACGACTGGCCAATGTTTGAACTTCTGGATGATCAAGGCACATAACAGCAAAACCATAAAAAGGCATATTCTCTACGAATTGCCGAAAAGCCTCACGTACAGCATCAAAACTACCATAATAATCCAAATGTTCAGAGTCGATATTAGTAACAACAACAATATCAGCAGGCAATTTTAAAAATGTACCATCACTTTCATCGGCTTCAACCACCATCCAATCTCCGCAGCCCATACGTGCATTGGTTCCATAAGCGTTGATAATGCCACCATTAATGACCATCGGATCAAAATTACTAGCATCAAGAAGTGCTGCTACCATTGATGTGGTGGTTGTCTTACCATGTGTACCACCAACAGCTATTGTTCGGCGAAAACGCATCAATTCTGCTAACATTTCCGCACGCCTAACAATTGGTAAATGTTTTTCTTTAGCAGCAATATATTCAGGATTTGTTTTTTTTATAGCAGTGGAAATAACAACAACTTTTGCCGCTTCTAAATTTTCAGCTCGATGACCTATATGAATATTAATCCCTTTACCCCGTAAACGCTCCACATTTGCATTATCTGTTTGATCGGATCCTTGAACTTTATAACCAAGATTATGAAGAACCTCAGCAATTCCACTCATACCAATACCACCAATACCTACAAAGTGGATAAGGCCAATATCAAGCGGCATTTTCATTAAAAAGCTCCTTTCTAATGTCTGATAATGACCTTCCTGCAATCAACGCTTCAGCCATATCTGCAAGAACTTTGGTTGCATGAGGTTGCCCAACTTTTTTTGCAGCAAGCGCCTGTTTTTTTAATAAGTCCGGTTCACGACAAGCTTTCGTTAAAAGAGAAGCGAGTATTTGTGCATTTAAATCTTTTTCAGCAATAATTTGAGCTGCTCCCGTTGCAGCAAGCATTGCCGCATTTTCTGCTTGATCATGATCTAAAGCATGAGGATAGGGAATCAATAAAGCTGGCCTACCAATAACAGCTATTTCACAAACCGTTGAAGCACCAGAACGTGACATAATGAAATGAGACCAAGCAATATGTTCAGCCATATTATCAAAAAAAGGAGCAACTTTTGCTTCCACCCCCATATTGCGATAAATTTGTACCAAATCCATCGCTTCACCACGAACCTGCTGAATAATACGTAAACATTTACGGATATTATTATCAAGTAAAGCAATCGCTTCAGGGACAATTTTTGAAAAAGCAGAAGCCCCTTGGCTACCACCAAAAACCAAAAAATGAAATGGCTTGTCCTCAGTAGAAGGACAATAAGGAATTTCTGCCGATTTAAGAATAGCCTCACGAACAGGATTGCCTGTAAGAAACGTTTTATAAGCATAAATTCCATTAGCTGACAATAAACCACCTGCTATTGCATTGACCCTAGATGCTAAAACTTTATTAGCACGGCCCATAACAGCATTTTGCTCATGAATAAATGTTACACGTTTCGTTAAGGCAGCAATCAAAACAGGTGGAAAGGTAGGATAACCACCAAACCCCCCACAAGAACAGGACGTAATTTATAAAAAAGCACCCACGATTGACATATTCCCTTTAACAAACGCCAAAATGTTTTTATAAGTGCAAAAGGATGATACCGTGTTAATGTTGCTGATGAAATAATATGGATATGTTTTTTATCAAAATGGCGCACAAAATACTTCGCTCTTTCATCCGTTACCAAATGAACATCATATCCGCGCTGTCTTAATTCAACAGAAAGTGCCTCTGCAGGAAAAAGATGCCCACCTGTACCTCCAGCAACCAAAATAATAACCTTTTTTTTATGCGTCATTAGGTAACATCCTAAACAGTAAGCGGAGGAAAAGCTGAAAACCGCGTTTCTGGCCAACGGCGTGTTAAACTAAGCAAAATACCCATCGAAATAGCAATCGCCACCATAGATGAACCACCATAAGAAATAAATGGCAATGTCATACCTTTTGGAGGTATCAAATGAAGATTGACTGCCATATTAATCCCCGATTGCAAACCAATCATTATCGCCATGCCAGTAATACCAAAACACGTAAATGAATCACGCGTATTCAACGCTATATAAAGTGAACGTATAACAATAAAACCAAAAAGGGCCATAATCAATAAACAGAAGATAATACCATATTCTTCAGCTGCAACAGAAAACACAAAATCTGTATGGCTATCAGGAATAATGCGCTTAACTGTCCCTCACCTGGCCCTTGACCAAACCACCCACCATTTAAAATAGCTTCACGCCCTACATCCACCTGAAATGTATCACCTTCACCTGTCAAAAAACCATTAATACGTTCGCGCACATGGTGAACAAAAAAATAAGCTAAAAAACCTCCTAAAACCGCTAAAACAACAAAGAACAAAATAATAGTAAGAGGTACACCTGCAATAAAAAACAAACCACCCCATGTTGCACTAATCAAAAGTGTTTGACCAATATCAGGCTGTAAAACAAGAAGTGTGCAACAAAGAGCATAAAGTGCAATAGCCAATGTATAGCGCAACCTACCGTAATGTTTCATTTGATCTGAAAACAACCAAGCTGACACAACCACAAACGCTGGTTTCATAAATTCTGAAGCTTGCAAAGAAAAACCAAACAAAGAAATCCAACGCCGTGCCCCTTTTAACTCAGAACCAAATAATAAAGTTGCTACCATAAGAATAAGTGTCGTAAATAACAAAAGAATGGACAAACGACGAATATTATGGGGTGAAAAAAAAGAAATAGTAACCATAGTAAAAAACGCAAGGATACTAAAAATGATATGCCAACGAACAAAATAAAAACTATCCGTAATTCCTATTTTTTTCGCAACAGCGGGACTAGCTGCAAAAGACAACATAACGCCAATCCCCATCACAATCAGACAAGCAGCAAAAATAAAACGATCAATCGTCCACCACCAATTAGCAATCGGATCTTGATTTGCACGAGTAATCATCACCTTCACTTCATCCTTTTTATCATTCCACTCAAAGCGATATGATGTTTCTATTTTTTTTGGCAAGCATTTCAAAAACTAAATTACACTAAAAAAGATTCTGGATTATTAATAGTAGAATAATTTTTTTATAATTCGTTTTCCTTCAACTGCCTAACCAAAGAAATAAAAGTCTCTCCACGCATTTCATAATTTTTGAATTGATCATAACTCGCACAAGCTGGCGAAAACAAAACCACAGCTTCTTTTACATTAGCATGAGTTGCATCAATAGCCGCTTCCTGCACTGCATTTTCCAAAGTTAAGCTCATTGAAAAAGGAAAAGCAGAGCCAATAGTGCGGGCAAAATCCTCTGCAGCAGCACCAATTAAATAAGCTTTATGAATTTTATCAAAAAATCCTTTTAAGGGAGCAATTCCACTTTCTTTTGCCTGCCCTCCAGCAATCCAAAAAATATCGTTAAAAGTAGCAAGCGCGCAAGCTGATGCTTCCGCATTAGTAGCTTTACTATCATTAATAAACAAAACCGATCCCATTTTGCGTACCTGCTGCATACGATGGGCAAGCCCCATATAACTTGCTAAATGCTTCTCTATATGCGGATCAGTAATTTTTAACACCTGCAATGTCGCTAAAACCATAAGAGCATTTTGCACATTATGGGCACCGCGTAACGAAGTTATTGTAGCAAGATCTGCAAGCAAACAACGCTGCCCATGGCTAATAGAAAAAAGTTTGGTTCCTTCTGCATAAAAACCATCATCAATACAGTGTTCTTTAGAAATTGCCTTAACTTGATGCCCCTTATTTACAAGTTGTTGATATAAAACCTGACAGGCGGCATCATCAACTGAAACAAGAGCATGAGAAGCTTTAGAAACTAAACGCCCTTTGACTTGCGCATAATGAGTAAAACTGCCATGTCGGTCAATATGATCAGGTGTTAGATTTAACAAAAGACCAACTGTAGGTTGAAGAGAAGGACTTAAGTCAATCTGAAATGATGAACATTCAATAACATAAATACGTTTTTTAACAAATGGCTTAAGAGTTAATATCGCCGTTCCAATATTTCCTCCCATTTGTACATCATAACCCATCTTGTCTAAAAGATGGGCAAGTAAAGTAGTAGTGGTCGATTTACCATTCGTACCTGTAATAGCAATAAATGGAACATCCTGATCACAAAAACCATGTTGACGTAAAAAATGGTTCCGTGCACGAACAAATAGTTCAATATCACCAATAATTTCTATACCTGCCTGACGTGCTTTATCAACCGTCCAATGAGATTGAGGGTGAGTTAAAGGTACCCCAGGCGCTAAAATCAATGCAACAAATTCTGACCAATCTTCATAACGAAGATCTCTCGTTGGGATATTTTCTCTACAAGCAGCTTCTACGCTAGAAGGATTTTCATCCCACCCAATCACTTCAGCTCCACCAGTAATCAGTGCTTGCGCTGTAGCTAATCCCGACTGCCCTAGTCCAAATAAAGCAACTTTTGACCTTTATAACATTCAACTGAAATCACAATCTTATCTCAACTTAAGTGTTGAAAGACCAATCAACGCTAAAACAATCGAAATAATCCAAAAGCGTACCACAACCTGACTTTCAGTCCACCCCTTTTTCTCAAAATGATGATGAATTGGTGCCATAAGGAATACACGCTTTCTCGTCAATTTAAACCAACCTACCTGAATGATAACCGACAGTGTTTCTAAAACAAAAAGCCCACCGATAACAGCTAAAACAATTTCATGTTTAGTCGCTACAGCAACAACACCCAACAACCCTCCAAGTGCCAACGAACCGGTATCACCCATAAAAATAGCCGCCGGAGGTGCATTAAACCATAAAAAACCAAGGCCAGCACCCACAACTGCTCCTAATAAAACAGTCAATTCTCCAGCTCCAGATACATAGTGGATCTGTAAATAATCAGCAAAATTTATATTACCCGACAGATAAGCAATTAACGCAAACGATAAAGCAGCAACCATTACAGGAACAATAGCAAGCCCATCAAGACCATCCGTTAAATTAACCGCATTACCGGTCCCCACTATAACACAAGCAGTAAAAGGAATAAAAAACCAACCTAAATTAATAAAATAGTCTTTCACAAAAGGTAAAGCCAATCCTGGTGAACCAATCTTTACAATAATCACACAAGCAGTTGTCGCAATTAAAAACTCTAAACCCAACCGTGCTTTACCGGAAAATCCCTTGTCTGTTTGCTTTGTCACTTTAAGATAATCATCATAAAAACCAATTACCCCAAAAGAAAGCATAACTAATAATGATACCCAAAGATAAGCGTTCGATAAATTACACCACAGAAGCGTCGATGCCACAATGCCACTCAAAATCATTAACCCACCCATGGTAGGTGTCCCAGCTTTTCTAAAATGGGTCTGAGGACCATCAGCTCGAATTGGCTGCCCCTTTCCTTGCCGCACTTTAAGAGAAGCAATAATACTAGGGCCAAACAAAAAAACAATTAAACCTGATGTCAGCATAGCTAACACAGTGCGAAAAGTAATATAACGAAAAACATTAACGCCTGGCAGCCAATCACTCAACGAAGAAAGTAACAAAATCATAGTGCAAAAAACCCGGTAAAATTATAAAGATATCTTTTTATAGCGATCAAGAAGAGCCACCACAATACGTGACAAACCAACACTATGAGATGATTTAATCATAATAAGATCGCCTTCTGAAATTTCTTGTAAAATAAGCGGTAAAAGTTCCTCAATATATTCAGAGTAATAAACTTTGATATAAGTAGAAAGCTCATCAGCCAAAAATTTCATTGCTTTTCCAACTAAAAAAACCGGATTAGCACCAGAAATACATATTGGCTTCACCAGATCACGATGAAGCTTTTCACTATAAACTCCTAACTCAAGCATATCACCCAAAATTGCTATTTTACGACCACGTGTACCGACTGGTCCCGCAGCAAGAAGATCAAGGGCAGCACGCATAGAAGCAGGATTGGCATTATAACTTTCATCAATTAAATGAAATTCTCCTCCATTTGGCAAAGATAGTCGATAGCGGTTACCTCTGCCTTTTGGAAGAGAAAAACAATTTAAAGCAAGTGAAACACGTGTTAAATCAGCACCAACTACATCACAAACCGCTAAAACGCCCAAAATATTTTGTACAATATGCCGCCCAGGAGCACCAATTTTAACCGTTATATCTTGGTTGGAAAAATGCATAGTCATGCAAGAACAATCTGTCAAAAGATGAATCTCTTTTGCCTGGTAATTAGCACCTTGCGATTCTCCAAAGCTCAAGATTTTTTTTACACCACATTGTTCTGCTTTTTGAACCAAACGAGAAAAAAAATGACTGTCCGCATTTAAAAGAGCTACACCTTCATCATCCAGTCCTTCAAAAATTTCAGCTTTTGCATCTGCAATCTCTTCAAGATTTTTAAAAAAACCTATATGTCCAGCAGCAATATGAGTAATCAAAGCTACATGTGGGCGAACTAATTTTACCAAAGGGCGAATTTCATCCTTATGATTCATCCCAATCTCAAATATACCATAATCACTATCTGCAGGCATACGTGCTAAAGTTAAGGGAACACCCCAACAATTGTTGAAAGAACCAAGATTAGCATAAACCCTTCCAACAGTTCCAAGTGCTTGTTTAAGAGCTTCTTTTGTTGTTGTTTTTCCAACAGAACCTGTAACAGCTATAATTTTAGCTTTTGAACGCTCACGTGCTGCTTGCGCAAGTTTTTCTAACGCTTTTAAAACATCGGGGACTACAATCAATGGGGCAGCTAACATCTTCATTTCAGCCAAACGATTTTGCGCAACCACAAGAACTCCAGCACCTTTCGCGTAAGCTTGTGCAGCAAAATCATGACCGTCTAGACTATTACCCTTAATACAGAAAAAAATATCACCCTCTATAAGAGATCTACTATCAATAGAAATCCCCGAAAAAGTCTCTGGCAAGCATCCAACCGATAGACCATTCATAACAGAAAGAAGTGTCTGTTTATCCCATAAAACTGTCATTTATTTCGTTCTTTCAAAGCAGAAACTGCTCTTAAATGATCTGAAAAAGGATACGTTGTCTTTCCTATAATTTGACCATTTTCATGACCTTTTCCTGCAATAATCAACGTATCTCCAGCTTCAAGTAATCTCACTGCATAATCAATAGCTTCACCACGATCTGCTATTTCCATTGCTCCTGATGCTGCTTGTAAAATATCTTTTCGAATTTTCGCAGGATCTTCCGTACGAGGATTATCATCAGTAACAATAACAATATCAGCTTTGCTTGCTGCAATTTTTCCCATCAAGGGTCTTTTGCCCTGATCACGATCACCACCACAACCAAAAACAAGAATCAAACGCCCCAATGTAAAGGGGCGAACAGAAAGTAATACCTGCTCTAAAGCCTCTGGTTTATGAGCATAATCCACATAAACAAATGCATTATCTTTCGTATTTCCGACCAACTCTAACCGACCAGGTGCTCCTTGTAATTTTTTCAAAGAGCGAAAAACACTACTGGGCGGTACATTTGTCGCAATTGCTAAACCTGCAGCCATAAGTGCATTAGTCACTTGAAACTCCCCCGCAAGAGGCAAATCAAATGTGTAAATATCGTTTCCCATACGACACTCAACACACTGTTTTAAACGCTGATGCTCAATACGATTAATTGTAATAAACTTGCCGCTACGTCCAATCGTTAATACTGGGCGCCCTGCTCGTGTAACATGATCAATCACCTTTTGTGAATAAACATCATCCGCAAAAATAATAGCGGGTGCATCACATGGCAAAAGCGTATCAAACAATCTCATTTTAGCACGTAAATAATCTTCCACACATGGGTGATAATCCATATGATCGCGCCCTAAATTAGTGAAAGCTGCTGCTGCCAAACGCACTCCATCAAGTCTACCCTGGTCAAGACCATGCGAAGAAGCTTCAAGTGCTGCATGCGTAACACCCTCACCAGCAATTTCACACAACAAACGCTGCAACATTACTGGATCAGGTGTTGTGAGGGAACCATAATCATTACGCTTAGGTGAAACAACACCAACTGTCCCTATGCTAGCCGCACAAAACCCAGCATGCTTCCAAATTTGCCTAACAAAAGACACAACCGATGTTTTTCCGCTTGTCCCCGTAACAGCTGTAACAATTTCAGGTTGAACACCATAAAAACGTGCAGCTGCAATGGCTAAGCTATGGCGTACATCTACAACACGCAAAACCGGAACATATACCCCTCAAGGGCACAATTGTAATCTGTAACTATTACTCGTGCACCACGCTTTATAGCATCGTTCACATATTGCCTGCCATCACCTTGTTTTCCTTGAAGAGCCACAAAAACATAACCTGGCAACACTTGCCGAGAATCTGAACTTATTCCCGTAATTTCAATTGAGGCAAGACAATTATCTTCAATACATTCTGTAAATAATGCTCCAAGAAACATGATCGCTTATCTTTATGTTAATTGTTTACCGTTGTCTTAAATAATGCAGAATTATTAGTTGTACTTAAAGTTAGCTCATATTCTTTTTTAAAATCTGATTTTACTCCAAGAAAACTGGCTGAACGACGAATAATATTCGCAAGCATCGGTGCTGCATTCATTGCTGCCACTGCTGAGCGTTTGCCTTCTTCAGGCTGAGGTTCATCAACAATCGTTAAAACAACGTAAGAAGGATTATCCATAGGAAAAGCAGCAAGAAAACTGTTGAAATTCTTCATCTTAGAATATTTTCCATTTACAACTTTTTCAGCTGTTCCTGTCTTACCGCCAATACGATAACCTTCCACCTTTGCATTACGCCCAGAACCAATAACACTATTTAACTGATAAAGGTAGCGCATATCTTGGCTAGTCCGGGGGTGTAACACTTGTTTAGCATGTTGCACAGCTTGTGCTTCAGTTCGCTTTAAAAATGTGGGTTCAATCAGCCAGCCACCATTCATTAAAGCAGCTGTTCCTACCGCTGTTTGCAATGGTGTTGTTGCCATACCATGACCAAAAGAAATCGTCATAGAATCTATATCCCGCCAACGACGCGGCAAAACAGGACTAGCAACTTCAGGTAATTCTGTTGTCATACGGTCAAGTAAACCAAGACGTTTAAAAAAATCACGATGTCCATCAATCCCTATTTCTAATGCTTCTCGAGCAGAGCCGATATTAGAAGAATAAACAAACACCTCCCACAGCGTTAAAAAGCGATTTTTCCCATGAAAATCACGAATAAAACGACTATGACTTACTTGAATTGGTTTTGAAGCATCAATGATACTATTTAAATGAAAAACTTCTGAATCAAGTGCCATCGCAGTAGTAAAGCTTTTGATAATTGATCCCATTTCAAAAGTTCCAGCTGTCATCCGATTAAGGCGGTCACCTTTAAGAGCATCAACAGGATTCCCAGGGTCAAAATCAGGCACAGATACCATAGCAACGACCTCACCGGTATGGATGTTTAAAATAACAGCTCCTGCAGCAAGCGCTTTATAGCGCTCCATCCCCTTCATAAGCTCATCACGCACAATTGCCTGAACACGTATATCAATCGAAAGTTGAACTGGTTTCAACAATGCCTCAGTTGCAAGACCAGCATCTCGAAGAACACTCAAACCCGTATCATCAATATATTTTTCTATGCCTGCTATGCCTTGATTATCAACATTAACCATACCAAGAATATGCGAAGCTATAGGCCCACCTGGATAAAAACGACGTACTTCAGCACGAAAACCAATACCTGGAATACCAAGTGCCATAATTTGTGCTTTTTGTGTTGGAGTTAACCCACGTTGGACCCAAGAAAAACGAGATTTTCTTTTTAAGCGCTTATAAGTTTCTTGCCAATTAAGCTGAGGTAAAACTGTTGAAATCAATTCTATTGTTTCATCTATATCAATAATGCGCCGTGGTTCGGCAAAAAGTGAATAAGTTTCAATATCTGTTGCCAATAAACGCCCATTACGATCAATAATATCAGGTCGAGCAGCCAGCTGTAATGCTCCCGGTCCTTTTGCTTCTTCAATCTGGCCACCTTGAAGCCCATAAGAAATAAGGCACTTCGCCATAATACCGTACAAAATAAGAAAACACAGTAGAGAAAAAATCAATCGTGAACGGTTAAAATATGAGCGATAAATAGGAAGATCCGGGCTGCTCAATTGGTCGTTTAATTTCTTTTTGCGTGAAAACAGGAGCAATAATCGCATTACTGCACACCTTTTTGAATAACGTTATCATTTTGAGAAACATGATTTTTAACAAGAAGAGCCTTATCTTCTTCAAAGGTATTTTTCTTAATCAATTCGTCAATTTGATCATATAAACGTGCTGGAATATCTTTCAATTCTACAATCTGACGAGGTTGTATTATCTCCAAACCTAGTTCTTTTTGATAATGTTCTGCAAGTTTTTGCATACGTGATGGTTCTATCATCACAGCCCACTCAGCATGCAAAAGTCTTACCATATTTTTTTCTGCTGTAATCTCCCGTTCAAGACGATATGCTTCGCCAATTTGTTTTTGGACATCATATTTTACCTTATAAGTAATAGCTGCCATACAAATCATAACAGTCACTAAAACCACATCCAATGTACGAAAAAATGTCATTTCTTACTGCCTTTAAAACTGGTAATTTCTGCCAAACCAAACAATTCCATATCCGCTTTAATGACATCCTCTTGAGTACGAATAACATCTTCTTGAGTACGTATGCCTACACGTAACTTTGCAGAACGTGCACGAGGATTTTTTTGTACTTCTTCTTCATTTGCAGTCTTCACACCTTTAAACAAAGGCAAAAATGTTGCTGGACTAGATTTTATTTCAGGAAGATAGCGCGACCTTCCCCCTTCCCCTGAACGAGCAGAAAAAAATTTTTTTACTATGCGATCCTCAAGAGAATGAAAACTAACAACTCCTAAACGCCCCCCTGCTTTCAAAACTTTTTCAGCAGCCAATAAACCTCGCGTAAGTTCACCAAGTTCATCATTAACGTAAATACGAAGCGCCTGAAACACACGTGTTGCAGGGTGAATACGATCACCTGGTTTACGACCAACTAAAACCTCAATAGCATTGGCAAGATCACATGTACGCAAAAAAGGACGAATACGACGACGCTTTTCAATCATTCGCGCAATTCGACCAGCATGACGCTCTTCACCCAATACCCTAAACATATGGGACAATTCATTGACTTTTAAACAATTAACAACATCGCTTGCTGTAAAACCAGTCTGTGCCATTCGCATATCTAGCGGACCATCTTTTTGAAAAGAAAATCCCCGTTCAGCTTCATCCAATTGCATTGAAGATACGCCAATATCAAGAATAACTGCATCCACCTTTTCTTCTACCACACAATCCAACTGTGAAAACTCCATTTGCACCAAACGAAGACGCGGAAAAAATTGATCAACAAGCAATTGTCCCTCACGGATTGCATGAGGATCACGATCAAGAGCAATAACATCTGCACCTGCATCAAGCAAAGCACGCGTATAACCCCAGCACCAAAGGTGCCATCAATTACTTTTGCCCCAGCTAATGGTACAAGCGCAGCTAAAACTGGCTGCAACAATACTGGAATATGGCTTTCAGTTTCGTTACCCTGCCCTGTCAAAATAACCCATCTTGATTTATATTTTTCCGCATCAATAACCACCAATGGCAAATGATGTCATAATAACTAAAACCTTAACTTTCACACTTATCTTAACAAAAGAAAATGCAGTTAAAGTTATCCTAATGCACACATTAATTCATTATATTTAAAGAAATGTTATAATTTTAAAAAACATTTTTAAAATGTGTGCAATTTAAACATAATTTTTTTTGAAAACTTGTGCCAATACTATAAAAATATAAAAAATATCAGTCGGCCTGTAAGCCGGGTTCTGTATGGTAAAGTTTACACTCTACATGGCAACCATTCATCTGGGACGGATGTTACCATCCGCCTCGTGCAACCTACCCAAATGACTCACCTGGAAACCGGCTGCAAGTTAAACCTTGCGCGTCATTTCTATTCGGTCTTGCTCCCGGTGGGGTTTACCTTGCCACACTCATTACTGAGTGCGCGGTGGGCTCTTACCCCACCCTTTCACCCTTACCTATAAAAATAGGCGGTTTGCTTTCTGTGGCACTTTCCCTAGGGTCACCCCCGCCGGGTGTTACCCGGCACCGTTTTTCCATGGAGCCCGGACTTTCCTCACCTGCTCTTTTAAAGATTGAACAAGCGCGGCTGCCCAGCCGACTGACTTAATGATTTATAAAACATTTTTCACAAAGTGAAAATAGCCCTTAAAAATATTTTACATATCCTTAAAATCGTCCATTACCATTAAAACATAGTGTTGCTTCAATGAACCTAAATAGATTGTAATTTTTGAACAATATTTTAAACTAAAATAAAACTCATTAAACTAAAATAGAACTCATTTGCGCAGCACGATCGGCATTATATTATAAAATTATACAACTATCGTCACTGTTTAATTTAGGTATTTATATCAATAACGTACACTGCATTCAAAATTGCCTTAAGAATGATACAGAGCTTCATACAGAGTTATTTTGAAATTCCCCCTCGCAGGTCAAATTTATTGTACCAAAAAATTTTTTGTATGCGTACGACCATTACCTTTAATACTAACAACAGCTTATACTAAATTAATTGGAATCTTATATTGAATTGCAATTTTTGAACCAAAATTTCATAAAAATGAACAAATATCTTAAAAGAAATAACAATTAAACTGCTGTTTAAGCTTAAACTTTCAATATCAGTATAAACCCTTTCGCACAAAATATAAAAATAGAGAAAAGATCGCAATTTAAAAGGATTTTCAAAAATTGCATTCTTTTTCTTTTCATTAAAATACATCTAGTCACAATTATAAAGATTGAAGGTGTATTTCATCTAGAAAAGAGTTTAAAAGTGATACAATTATATTCATTGGATAGACCTACGATACTAACTGTATGCAAAAAATAATGATGAAAAACTCCATTACTTATCACTTACAGATATTAAAAACTCCATTATCGCCAAATCTACTATTTACAATACCAATATCGACTAAGAATCTTTTTAACGAATGCTCTTTTATTCATTAAGCATATAGCATCCCTAAAAAAGATCATCAGTTTTATTTAAAGCCAATACCAATTAGCAGCTCATGTCATGAAAACCATTCTCCAGAGCTAATTCTCTTATGAGAAACTACACTTAAATATGTTAACAAGTCAGTCTTTCAATTGTATATTATTAACTGCTTTCAAGCACAACTTGATGACCAGATTCTATCTATTTTTCAGATAATTTTGTAAAAAACATTGATAATTTCAATTACCAACTAATAAGCAATACCTATTAACAAGCAATTTATGCTGCCCCCCTAAAAACATTACCTAATAAATATTTTGGCTTACATTCACACACACGTGGGCTTACGATACACTAACCCTCACGCAGCTAAAATGGATAAACAGCTTAAAATTTTATAGAAAAAACATTTTAGCAGTTTACCTATCATTCATCCCCAATAACGTAGCGAATAATTCAGAATGTATTTTTCACGCTTTTTATATTCTGGAGAAGAACGCAACAAGGCATTCTTAAAACAAGCTTCAAATGATTATTCTTAAATCATTATAGATAAATGATTAAAAACCAACATCAACAACAGGAGAATGAGAAATTACTTTTAATGCAGCTGCAGCTGCAATTTTCCCAAATTGTTGTGCCTTTTTATTATTCTGACCGCTCGCAAGGGCAGCAGCAATTGCATCTTGACGTGCCTGCTTAACAATGCTCTTTTCTTGCTGAGAACTTATCTTAAAAAGATTCACTGGAATATCTGGTGAAGATACCGCCACCCTTCTTAGGGCACTATCTGTTGTATCAGTCTGGCGTGAAAAGCTCGCCTCACCAAATACAAATTGATACACAAAAAAACTCGCTACCGCAACGAACAATAAAAGAAATACTAGAATAACAAGATAACGCCAGCGAAACTTTATCATCTTTGATCCTAAACATTATAACACACTATAATTACATCATTTATATAATGTTTTTTATTTTTTAAATTTAAAAATAATTATATCACTTACTGAAAATAACACATAAATACCTAGAAAAATATTCCAAATATTTATGTATCAAACACCATACTATAAGTAGCTGTTTACACTTGCTAAAATGACATATGTACCAATGTAATGCTGAATTCAAATTTAATTTAAATAAAAAAATAAACCCGACTGAAGAATTTTTCAGTCGGGCCAGACAATCTAGGGATCCACGCGGGGGAGGGGGGAGAGGCTCCCTGATTGTCTTATTACATCAACCATTATAATCGCTAATGCAATGACCCAACTATGAAATAAAACATTTTAAACAACAAGAAATTCTCACCATTTTAGCTAAAGAAAGAGCAAAAAATAGCCTTAAGCCTTGCAAAAATGGAAAAATTTAGGCAAAAAATATTTAAGATGATCCAATTTGAAGCACACTTTACTCCAAAGTGTGTTAATAAAATTCTTTTTAGCAATTTAAATCTTTAGTACAAGATTATGAGAAATAATTTACTGTAGCAAAAATTTAAGAATAACAAATAGTTTTTATAGATCACATTCCAATAAGCAGAATAAATTATATCAATTAATTAGACAACTTATTACAATAAAAATCTCTAACAGCCCTGCTCTGTCAAATCAAGCAACTATATTTTGCAAAAATACAGGTCTTAGATATTTTCTAAAAAGTATTATACTGACAAATTAGGAGTATAAGTATTCATATAAGATAAGCAGTGTTAACGGGCGAGAGGTTTATAATTGACACGTTTAAGATTAATAGCATCTGGCCCAAGACGACGAAGTTTATCAGCTTCATATTCAGCAAAATTACCTTCAAACCATTCCACATGACCATTACCTTCAAACGCCAAAATATGAGTAGCCAACCTATCAAGAAACATACGATCATGCGATATCACAACTGCACAACCAGCAAAATTTTCCAGTGCATCTTCTAACGCACCTAATGTTTCTGTATCAAGATCGTTTGTAGGTTCGTCAAGAAGAAGAACATTACCTCCATTTTTTAAAAGTTTAGCTAAATGAACACGATTGCGCTGCCCTCCCGATAAATTCGCCACCTTTTGCTGCTGATCTGAACCTTTAAAGTTAAATGCACCACAATAAGCACGGCTATTCATTTCATATTTGCCTAACTTAATAATGTCATCTCCACCAGAGATTTCCTCCCAAACAGTCTTATCTCCTGCCAATGCATCGCGATTCTGGTCAATATAACTCATCTGAACCGTTTCCCCGATGCGTACTGTACCTGAATCAGGCTGTTCCTGCCCTGTTAACATTTTAAATAAGGTAGACTTCCCTACACCATTGGCACCAATAACGCCCACAATTCCACCGGCAGGAAGCTTGAAAGAAAGAGAATCGATCAATACACGCTCACCATATGCTTTTGACAAATTATCAACCTCAATAACAACCTGTCCCAATCTTTCTCCAACTGGTATAATAATTTGCGCATCTCCAGGACGGCGTTCACGCGCAGCCTGAACCAATTCATCATAAGCCCTGATACGAGCTTTTGATTTTGCTTGGCGCGCTTTCGGACTGGAAGCTATCCATTCCTTTTCGCGTGACAATGCACGTTGACGAGCAGCTTCTTCCCGCCCCTCTTGTGCCATACGTTTAGCTTTAGCACTCAAATAAGCAGAATAATTTCCCTCATAAGGAATACCTTTACCGCGATCTAATTCTAATATCCAACCCGTTACATTATCGAGAAAATAACGATCATGCGTAATCAGAAGTACTGCACCTGGATACTCACGTAAATGCCTTTCAAGCCAAGCTGTAGTTTCAGCATCTAAATGGTTTGTTGGTTCATCTAAAAGTAATAAATCAGGTTTTGACAAAAGTAATTTACAAAGCGCAACACGCCGCCTTTCACCACCTGAAAGTTTAGTTACACCCTCCTCCCCTGGTGGGCAACCAAGAGCAGCCATGGCCATTTCTACTTGATTGTCTAAATCCCAAAGATTTTGGCTGTCAATAATATCCTGAAGTTTAGCACTTTCATCGGCTGTTTCATCACTGTAATTCATCATCAATTCATTATAGCGATCTAAAATTGCTTGCTTATCTGCAACCCCTTCCATCACATTACCCCACACATCCTTGCTGGGGTCAAGAACAGGTTCTTGCGGAAGATAACCACAACGCGCTCCTTCAGAAAGCCACGCTTCTCCTGTATATTCTTTATCTAACCCACTCATAATACGCAAAATCGTTGACTTACCTGCACCATTCGGCCCTAAAATACCAATCTTAGCATCTGGATAAAAAGATAAATGAATATTTTCCAAAATTTTCTTATTGCCGTAAACCTTATTGACTCCAGCCATATGATAGATAAATTGACGCGCCATAAATTTCTCTTTGATATTATGCAAAATTAAAGGATGAGAATTTCGAAAGTATTATTTTCGCTTTTCTTAAATTTCACAATTAGCAACACTTAAATAATGCCCTAACAGCTTTATCTTTATATTGATATATTTTTTCTAATCCCACAAGCCCTACTTTGCGCTTCAAAGGCAGAAAAACACTCTCCCAAAGTACAAAAAGCAAATATTCTTAAAATTATACTTGAATTATGCTATCAAATAGCTCCTCTCTTCTCCATACAGGATACAAAATACACTTTAATCATATTAAACCAATCTATAGTGCAACAAAAATCATAAGAGAAAGCCAATTTTCCATGCACCATTTTCTCGTCTTACAGATTTTACATCACGCCACCTTCCTCCACCACGGTGTTTCATCATTTTGATATCATCAAAATAAATGATCCCTATTTATATTATTTTATGTGATTAAAACTGCATTAAAAAGTGAAAACACATTTATAAAATCTAATGCCCCAGCTCTATTATCATCAAAGCTTTGTACCAACACATAGCTTTATCACTAAACAGTGCACCACTTATATTGATCCACAGTTACAAATTAGTACAAAATTACAAAAATTATCGTACCAACTGATCCATTCATTTTTTTTGGTTTAAATCATCAAAATAAGCACAAACATTGACCAAACCATCTCAAAACTTTAAGACGAAACACAATCTTTAAAAGGCTACGACAAAAAAATCACCCACAGGAACAAATTTATGGAAAAAAAAGCCTTAATCGTTATCGATGTACAAAATGACTTCTTACCAGGAGGAGCACTTGCAGTCCCACAAAGCGATACTATTATACCTGCCGTCAATGACCTTATAAACCGTTTTGACCATGTCATTTTAACCCAAGATTGGCACCCAAAAGGCCATTGCAGCTTTGCTTCTTCCTATCCCCACAAATCTCTTTATGATACGGTTAAGCTTGACTACGGATTTCAAACACTGTGGCCCGATCATTGTGTACAAGGAACACAAGGAGCGAAATTTCATACGTCTCTCATGCTTGGTAAAGCACAACTTATCCTTCGAAAAGGTTATCATCAGAAAATTGACAGTTGTTCTGCTTTTTTTGAAAATGACCAAAAAACACCAACAGGCTTACAAAGTTATCTCAAAGAGCGTGGTTTTACACAATTAATTATATGTGGTTTGGCTACTGATTTCTGTGTAGGATTTTCTGCACTTCACGCCGTAAAATGCGGCTTTAAAGTGAGTGTTTCACTGAACGCTTGTGCCGGTATTGATCTAAATGGATCATTAAATACGATGCTTAAAACTATGAATGAAACCGGCATAGAGCTCTTAATGACATTATAAACCACTTCTCTGTCCTGTTTTGTGGTAATAAATAGAAGGGTTTTTATAGAATCTGTATTTCAAAACAACAGATTATTCGGGAGATAATGTTTTATATTTAAAGCGAATGGAGGAATAAAATGCTACTCCAAGAATACATACACCAATAAGTCCTGTTAATGCTTCAGGCACCGGCATAATAATTTGTATATACATAATCACTGCAAGTACCAAAATTGCGTAAAAAGCACCATGTTCCAAATAGCGGTAATGCAACAATGTTCCTGTTTCAACCAACATGATAGTTATAGCACGTACATAAAATGCACCGATACCAAGTCCAATTGCAATAATAAAAAGATTATGTGAAAAAGCAAAAGCACTCATAACACCATCAAAAGAAAAGCTAGCATCCAGAATTTCTAAATAAAGAAATGAGCCCACTCCTCCCTTAGCAATAGTGACTAAAGTATTTTTTTGGGAATCCAAAAGTGAACTAACTGCTTCAACCACTAAAAATGTTAAAAGTCCATAAAGCATGGCAAATAAAACAGTCAGCTTATTTTCTGTTGTAATTTGCCCTAAGAAAAATAACATCAGAATTAAAACAATAGCAATATCAACTCCAACAAATGAACCAACCTTCTGAGCTGGTTTCTCAATAAATGCTAGCCAATGCACCTCTTTTTTAGGATCAAAAAAATATTTTAAACCAACCATCATGAGGAAAGTTCCCCCAAAAGCAGCAATACCCACATGAGCATTTGCCAAAATTTCAGCATACTGATGTGGCTCCCATAGTGCTAATTTGACTGCTGCAATTGGACTAATCCAAGCTGCAAAAGCAACAATCAGTAATGGAAAAATAATTCTCATACCAAATACTGCTATTAAAATGCCCCATGTCAAAAAGCGACGGGACCATAGCTGATCCATCTTTCCAAGAATACGTGCATTGATAATAGAATTATCAAAAGATAAAGAAATTTCTAAAATTCCCAAAACACAGCAAATGAAAAAATATTTTAAAAAACCAATGAGACTACCCGTCTCAAACCAACCAACAAATCCACCCCCAAAAACACCAATAATTGTGAAGAAAAAAGCCCATCTAAAATAGCCTAATAGGGCCATGATCACGCCTCAAAACCATCTCTTTAATCTATCCTGATACTCACTCATATTGAAAGATCACAAGACTGAAAGATTACATCTATCGATAAGTACAATAATATACATTGTAAAATTTATATGGAATCTCTCCAAGAAAAAACAAGAGAAGAATCAAAAAAGCCTATATTTCTTCCAATAAAAAGGTTATTCCTTATAATAATAAAATACAAAAAATTAAAATTTAATCCAAATATTTATTAAATATTTAAAAAAATAAGAGGAATAAAAGTCAATAAATATTGACATTAGGCAATGAGATATTCATACATTGTGTGCTTTTACCAACACAAAGCTCATACCATGATGATTTATTGAGGGAGATAATTCGTGGCACGTCCTGAAACTGAAGCAAAAACTGTATTTGGAAAACGTTTACGTCATGTACGCCTCGCTTTAGGCGATCCGTCACGTGAAACATTAGCTAAAAATTTTAGCATGACAAAAAATTCCATTGCCTTTTATGAGCGTGGAGAAAGAGAACCTAACCTTAGCGTATTACAAGCATATCGCACGTTGTATGGAGTCAACATTAATTGGCTTTTAACTGGACAAGGAAAAATGTTTGACACCGAATGCACTAGAAGTGAATTCGATTGGAATTATTTTATTAAAAAAATTGAAGCAATTGAAGATATTCTTACCAAAAATGATCATAACGATACACTAAATCAAAAAAAGATTGAAAATTCTTATGAAAAATTACAGCAATATCTTTTGACACAAGGTATATCCAATGGTCTCAATCCAAAGGCAATTACTTCTCTGGTCAATATGAAAGCAAATATGGCCAACTCTTATGCTCTTAGTTTGTTTATCGATTTACTTATTCGAAGCATCTCGCACAAAGAAACGACCGCTAGCTAATAATATTCATTTCAAATAAAATCAGGCTTAAATTTTATTAACGTGGATAAGTAGTATTGTACTTCTACCATATTGATAAAGTTTAAGCTGTTTTATAATTTTTGCTGTAGTAAAATAATCAAACAAATTCTGTTTGCAGTGATACAATTTTTCTTATTTTCAACACCAGTTAAAATTGAAAATAATTAGTTCTAGAATATGAAATAGCTCCTTGTAAATGGCTACTTTGGTCTTTCTTAGAAGGGGGAGGATATTAAATGTTTTTTGTGGTTGCCAACACACTTATTCACAGCCTCCATCCACGCGTTTTATAAGTAATATATCTTTTGCCAAACTAATTACAAATCACCATTAAAGCTTATCATCATCCTGCAAATAATATCGATTATTCTTAACTGAAAAAATAACCCACTTCATCCCTTGAAAAAGCGCCCCTCTTTATTTTCCATTTTTACAATAGCAGTTTTTACCCCAATGTTTTTAAAAAATCGCCGCTCCTAAATATGTTATTATCATATCCACTAAATGAATACTTATGAATTTTTCAATTTCCATTTCATTGATGTTATAACTATTTAATGTAATTTATTTTATAGATTCGATAGCAAAATCTTATTATTGATATCTTATAACACATAAAAATACATATATTATGGATGATAGAGAAAAACTTAGTCTATTGGATATGAGCTACCTTTAAAAGCTAATAGCTTTATTTAAAATATCCCCCTTCCCTTACAAAACTTTTGAAATCTAATAAAATTCCATATTCTTGTGCAAAAATAGCAGAGGGATATATTGGGAACAATATTGTAATCAACCAATAGTATACAACAAACACTTTATGCTAAAGCACTGGCCAAAAAACTTGACCAAATAAATCATAAAGTTACAAAAATGTGCCCGATAGGAATCCAAAAAATAAACAACCATGTAAATCTTCACTCTAAAAAGATATTTTGACTTACTAGATGACTTTTGCCCCCGAAAGACATATTATAATATAATAAAATCAACTGCTTATAGGGATAAAAAAGGGACTGGTGGGCCCGGAGGGTGTATTATACGCCTTTTTTACCCCTATAACCTATTGATTTTATTGATATTTTTTTAGGGTTAGGGATGAAAAAATCAGGTTAGGGAATAGGATTTTGCAATTTGTCTTTCCAAACTGCATTAAGATCATCCTGATTTCTTGTTAATAGGTCTCCACCCACAGGAACGTTTTCCGTTTTGGTTATGCTTTAAAATGTCTCGTGCTAAGTTTGGACTGATTGCATTGAGATCTTGCCTCTCCAAATATATTGGCAACCACCCGAGACAAGAAGTGTATTCATTTTTTGCGCACCCACTCAGAAAGATCAGAGCGTATATCCACATCACTTTTCTTGTTAACTTCATCTTCTACTTCAAACCGTGTTATAGCTATTTTTAAAGTTTTCTCAGTCCGTTTGCGTTGCTCAACTTTCTTTCCAAACCGAAAAATCTTAGCTAAAGTTACAAAAAAAGCGGCAAAAGCCGCCGCCACCATCAGTAAGTATTTCTTTCCCCACCAAATCATAACCGTTGCTCCCAAAAACGTTGAGCAACAAAAGCAACGCCTACACAAGCTGCTAAAACCATAATTGCAGCAAAAGCCCACTGAACCGGACCATTACCAGCAAGCAACCCTCCAAGCCCAGAAAAAGACCCGATGATGGGAGCTAACATTTCTACTTTAAAAGCACTTGTTGATTCTTTTGCTTCTACTGCTTGATAATTAGAAGAAACATAAGCACTCGTTGCCCATAACCCCGCTTCAGCAGCACGCCTGTGGACTAACCCTTTCAAACGTTTGCCATCAGCCATTGTCCATTTTTGTAATTCAGCCGGTACAGCTTCATAATCCCCTTTATTAAGCTTTTTAAGCAAGGTAGAGCGTTGAAAAGCATTCACACCAACATTATAACAAAATGAAACAAGAGCCCCAAACTGCTCATCACTTAAATCAACGCAAACTGATTTTTCTACTGCTGCTTCATATTTCTGCAAATCAGTTAACAGCATGGTTTCAGCTTTTTGCTTGGTAATCACCATACCCTCAACAACATCTGGTTTACCAGCTTTTCCCGTATGGCCATATCCAATGGTCCAAACACCAGATGCATCTTGATAAGCGTTCAGTCGCAAACCTTCCCATTTTTTTAAATAGTTTAAACAGTCTTTACTTATTCTTCGTGCCATCGTTTCATTCCATTTCTATAAATACACTTTAATTAATACAGCGCCGTCTCCCCCAGCACCACTCGATGAAGATGTCGCATCTTTCCCGGGAAAATATCCACCACCGCCACCATGGTAACTCTTATCTTTGCCAACACTCCCCCATCCCCCATGACCACCCCACATGCTATGCCCCCACGTCCTCTAACACCATTATCACCGTTTTTTTCCTTACCTTTTCCACCTAAGCCACCCCCTGCCCCTCCTCCTGCACCACCATAAACACTGTCTCCACCATTACCGCCCATGCCGCCTTTACCACCAATTCCTTGATCACAATCACCGCCTTTACCTCCAACACTACCTCCTCCGCCACCACCCCACATACTATTGCCTCCTTTACCACCCCGACCGCCTTCACCACCTAAACCACTTTTGCTGCTACTGACCCAGCCCCCATGACTACCCCAACCTCCAACACCGCCACAGTTATATATACTGTTTCCACCATCGCCACCTCCGCCGCCTTTACCACCCCTTCCCCCATCCTTGCCACGCCCACCTTCACCGCCTCTACCTCCATTACCGGCACTTTTTAAAAAATTATCGCCCCCTATGCCCCCTCTGCCCCCTTGCCCTCCAGTGCCATTTTTACCGCCTTTGCCCCCTTCACCCCCATTACCACCAAATCCACCTAGCCTACCAACTTCACCATTCTTGCCATCACCCCCAATACCATTTTGATCCTCTGCATCAGCTCCATTATCGCCCTTGGCACCATGAATACCACTAGGATCGTATCCGAAAGAACCACCAGAAGCTGTAATAAATTGACCAACTTTTGTGTTTTTTCCAGCAAAACTGCTATTCTCAGCTGTCCCCCCACCCTTGCCGATAGTTACTTTACTGTCGCCAAGAAACTTTTTCTTTGTTCTCACATAAACACAACACCCACCATTACCACCATGACGAGCATTATTATCACCAGCATTACCACCACCCCAAGCCCATATTTCAAGCTCGGTATCTTCAGTAACACCTTCTGGCCATGCAATTTCCCCACTTTCCGTCATAAAAATCTCAACAGGTTTGCTAATGCCAACACCTACACTATTATTGCTGCCACCATTTGCTTTAATAGAAGCAACAAGATGAGCCGGTGATATCAGTGCATTTTCTGCTTTGATGCCATCAATCCAATCTTGCTTTTCAAGAGGGTGAATAAGATCAACTGCTTTTTGCACCTTATCGGCAGTCTTTTGTGCAGCCACTGCAGTGCTTTGTGCATCTTTTGCTGTATTTAAGGCACCTGTCACTTCTTCTTGCACCTTATCGGCAGTTTCTTGCGCCTTATCTGCCACTGTTTTTGCACTTGTCGCTGCTTCCTTTGCATCCACGACATTACTGTATACCTTATCAGCAGTTTCTTTTGCATCCTTTGCTACGCTTAAAGCATCAGCTGCCGTTTCTTTTGCAGCCTCTGCAGTGCTTTGCACCTTATCAGCAGTCTCTTGAGCCTTATCGGCAGTCTTTTGTGCAGCCACTGCAGTGCTTTGTGCATCTTTTGCTGTATTTAAGGCACCTGTCACTTCTTCTTGCACCTTATCGGCAGTTTCTTGCGCCTTATCTGCCACTGTTTTTGCACTTGTCGCTGCTTCCTTTGCATCCACGACATTACTGTATACCTTATCAGCAGTTTCTTTTGCATCCTTTGCTACGCTTAAAGCATCAGCTGCCGTTTCTTTTGCAGCCTCTGCAGTGCTTTGCACCTTATCAGCAGTCTCTTGAGCCTTATCGGCAGTACTTTGTGCAGCCTCTACCATTTCCTTTGCATCCATTGCAGTGCTCTGTGCATCCTTTGCTGTGCTTAAAGCATTCTCCGCAATCTCCTTAGTCTCACCGGCTAGATTGACCCCACATTGAGCTGTTGTTTGTGCTTGTTGTGCAGCCTCTTCAATTTGATCAATCTTTGTAATCTGGATACGTTCTTGAGGCGTTAGGATAAGATGCTTCTCTCCCTCTTTCATATGATCCATAGCAAAAACATCTTTTGCTATTTTATCTGGATCATAAACTGATTTTGACATCGCAAGAGATTTTGATAATGCAAAATGATTGATGGTATCTTTAAGATCGACAGGCGATATAGGATAATTGATATCCTCATCTGCCTTCTTCCATTTTTCTATCGTCGGGCATTCAGAACTTATCCATTGTAGCTTTACCCTTTCTTCTGCAGTCAAAATCTTCTTTGTATCACCTTCAACCATATTCTCCATAGAGAAGGCATCTGACCTCACATGAGTAGGATCATAAATAGCAACACTCATATCACCAATTCCCAAAGGCGATAGCTTTACCCAACCAGTACCCGATAAAACTGTATTCTCATGAGGATCCCCACTGGTGTTGATATCATTAACTGTAACCGTATCTTTATAAGCAAGTGTTCCAACATCTCTTTTTGCAACAGCTTCATCAGCTTTCTTCCCTTGAGCAGCAGTCGCAAAATAACCCATAGAATAAGCCGCTGCACTGCCTAATGAAGAGGGTGCAACAACCTTACTGTCTAAAACACCTTCTTTGACTTCCTTATTTGTTGCTGGTTCAATTTCAAACTTGTGTGTGTGATAGGGAATAGGCATCGCTTTAAATTCCTTAATTTATATCCTCGGGATGTGTTAGACTGATAAGTTGCAAACGCAATTCATCTATGGCTTTTTGCAAAGCTTCAATGCGTTGATCTGTTTCTTTTTGATAAGCTGTAAAAGCGCTTGAAAGATCATGTTGAATATCGTCTTTGACCTTATCAAGGATCTTATTTAAGGGCGCATGAACTAATCTATGACTTGCATAAAAAAGAACACGAATCTGCCCTGTGTCGGCAATCTCATCAATTGCCGAGGGACTATTGATCATCTGTAAAAAACCTTATGATTTTATGGCGTAAACAACCGTTGTATTAACAGGGCGTGTTTCTGCTGCACCTGTTGAAGAAATTGTTGCACTATGCGTATGGGCACCTGCTGAGCTTGTATTTGCTCTTATATTTTGGCTATAAAAGGCAGGGTTTTTTCCACCAATAGGACTGCCAGGTCTTCTTAACGCCTCATACTGAAACTGGTGCACATGCGCCCCTGCTGATTGAACGGTGCAGCCATGTGTATGCGCTTTCAAGCTATCTTGCTGCTTTTCAGCAAACTTTCTATCTTTATCTATACCGCGCCCATCATCAAAACCACGTAAAAACATCCCCCTAAAATCGGGTACCTTAAAAGTAGTATCACTATCTGTCCCCCAATGCTCACCTATTGCTTTGAATAAACGAGGATATTTTACACGCTCATAACTTGCACCATCACACAAAAGCCAACCATTAGGTAATGCTTTCATAGCAAATGTCGCAATAAACCCAGGGGGAAAAATTTCTATCTGAGGAGGTGTTTTTGGGGTTGGGTTTAATAAATACCAACCATCAAGACTTCTTGTTAGTGTGCTGTTATTATAGATCAGCTCATAAATGCCATCCTTTTGCAGCTCACCGCCTTCTAAGGATATAACACCTGCATCGGTCATCTTATAAACAGGCTTTTCACTCAAACGATTGACGGTTATTGTTGTCGCACCAACATTTGTGTCGCTTGCTCTAAAACGTATAAAGACATCATTCTTATATTCCGTGATGGGGGAAATCGTGTTCAATGTAATTGATGTTGTCTTACCTTCACTATTGACGATAAATTTTGCTTCAATTGTCCCGCCATTATCTGCAAGATATTCTCGTATACGCTGCATCATAGCACGGGCACTATTATTAACAGAACTAGGCGGCTGTCCTTGTGCCCAATTAATAATATCATCTGAGTGTGCGTTTGTATCCGCTGTCAGTGACCAATCATAAATATCAGACATTATAAACTCCTGCCCTTGTTAAGAACTCTTTGCGTAATTGATCTCCTCTTTGTCGACCATTGAAAGAAGATGGCTGGCGGCGAGGACTAATCAAAGGCGTTAAATCCGCAGGGCGTGTCCCACCTTGTGCAAACACAGGTTGCTGCATCATTTGATTTTGTGCCAGCTGTATTTGTTGATCATAATTTTGCGCATTCTCTTTGATTAACTGCGTTAAACCATCCACGCCTTTTTTTGGAAAATCAGCATGACCACCCTGCTCCTGCAATGGAGCATTCTGTGCCACCAATTGATCACCCTGCATTACATTTTGAAGTCTTTGCATGCCACGTGGTGGAACTGTATTCCTATAACCTTGCTCAGGTTGTGCTGTTCTATTGTACTGCTGATAAACATGATTCATAAAATCACCTGCTGTTGCACCAGGGCGCCCACCATTAAGGGCTATTGCTTGTGAGCTTAACAGCTGGCTTGCTGGTGCATCGGGGTTCTTAATAAGCCTTGCAGCCCCCGCTGGCCCTTGTTGGTGTGCTAAGTAAAGTTCAGCTTCTGAAGGGGCTCTTCCCAAAGCTGTTTGCAAATAACGGATATTGTCTTTGGTTAACCGCGCCATTGCATCAATCGATTGAAGGGGATCAAACTTATTATCCAGCTTATATTGGCGTGCTGTGGAATCTAAAAATTGATAAAGCCCACCTGCACTACTCTTCTTATTTCTTGCATTGGGATCACCACCACTTTCTATCATCGCCACGCGTTTAAGAAAGCTTTCGGGTAAATCATACCTTTGTGCCGCTTGGGAAATGGCACTGTGAACATGAGGATGAAAATTAATCATTAATTTTTAAGCCATCTAGTATAGCTGCCCGTCGATAGAACATTAAGCAAATTGATGAACTTTACAAGTTCTTCTTGTGTGATTAAACGCTTCTGTTCTGCTTTACGAAACTTGTTAATTAACTCAACAGATTTTTGTCTCGATAACCTAACATCCCCACGTTCATGGGCTGTTATCAGTTCTGCAATATCTCTCTCGACATTTCTATCGATTGATGACACTCCACGCTTTACTGACCCTGTAAAAAAATTCATTATTGTAGTACGAAGGCTAGACTTACTTACATTATCAAGTGCTTCTCCTGCCTTTGATCCGAGCTCACCCTCGTTCCTTGGAAGGCGCGCAAATAACTCTGATCTCTCAACCTCTGGCCGTAAAGCTTTCACCATTTGGTTTGCTTTATCCTCACCATAAATCAGCCGTAATTTCTCTTGTCCACTTTGCGTATTAAACAAACTTGAAAGATTATTTTCAGGGCTTTGTACATTGGCTGCTGCATGTTCTATCTGTGAACGTGCACCTTTTCTAAACGCATCCAGTTCTTTAGATTCCAAGCCTGAAAGCTGATTTTTGATCATATCAAGCGTAACATTCTTATCAAACGCTTTTTCACCCTGAGATAAGGCATTACCCAGAGTGCGCTCGTCATGGTAAAATTTGCGCGCCTGAGTATAATATGGAGATGATGTATCTAAAACACGAAGCAAACGTTCCTTCACATTCATTAAATCTGCAGCATGTGTTTGATTGTCTTCTCTGAGAGCTAATTTAATCTGATTGTCTATATCGCCCTTTATTCTGTGCAAAATCCGCATACTCATTTCTGGATTTTTACGATTTGCCCTAACTGTTTCATCTCCCACATTCAACAAACCCGCAATTGCTTTTTTACGTGCATCATTAAACGCAGGACTGTCCTCTAAAAGCTGTAAATCTTTCATAACAGACTCTGCAATGGGTGCAGTAAATGCCTTTTCATAGAGCGGTTCAGCCTCTCTTTTTGCGTTGTTAATAATGTCTTGCTTTAAATCAAGTGTATTGACTTTCTCACCAAGTGCTTCATTCAGCCTTTCCCTTACACGTTGAGTACTTTCAGCTTGCCTAGCTCCTAAACGATTGCTCATTGTTGAATGTGTAGGATAGTCTTTTTTTGCCTCTCTTAAGGCCCGTGCAGCAAGCTGATCACTTAAATCAATGATCATTGAATCAGGGCCTTTCCACTTTAAAGCCTTGTCAAGATCATGAATACCTGCACTGTCTAAAGCACGACTTATCTCTTTAAGCGCTTTGTTGCTTATTTGAACTTCACCTGGTTGACTTCCACGAACCCATTTTGGAAGCGTTTTTTTAACAAAAGAAGGCGTTGCACTAGCTGGTTTTGTGACAAGAGGCGCTGCTGCTGATAGAGCAAAAGGCGCAGCACCACCAAATAACCCACCAAATCCAGTAGTTACTATAGTATTCCCCCAACCTTCCCCTTCACCACTTCCTGCTATAGCTCCATAGATTCCACCGATTTTTGCAGCGCGTATTGTATTAAACTTTGCTACTGCTTTTTTTGCCGCTGCTTCCCCTGCAAGTTTCGCCTCTGCCCGTGTGGCACCTTGCGCTAATGCAGATTGAAATGCTTTTGCCTCTGCTCTACTTGCATAATCTGCAGCTGCACCTGAAGTTCTTGTGGCTGCCTTATTTATAGGGCTCATTACAGCTTTACCTACAGCTTTTGCTGCTGTAGGAGCACCACGTATAGCACTGGGAATAGCACGTCCAGTAGCAACTGCACCACGTCCAACAGCAGCAGGAGCAGCACGCATAGCAGCGGGAACAGCGCGTACAGCTGAAGGCATAGCGCGCATAGCAGCAGGAGCAGCACGTATAGCAGCAAGTGCACCACGTCCAATAGCAGCACCACCCGCTACAACAGGGCCTCCAACTATTGCAGGAACTAGAGCTGCCACACCACCAGCTAAATTACCGGCGAAATAAGCATAAGGATGCTCTTTTGCCAACAATTTTTGATAATCACGCCTTCTTTTCACCCCGTCGTCATATTTTTCTTTCGCAAAAAGTGCCCCTATTTCATCATCATAGCCCAAAGTCGCTCCGTGAACTGTCCCCCATCCTAAAGCCTCCTTAATACTCGTTTTAGGGCTATCTTCTTGTGTCGTTGTTTTATTTTGTGTCGTTGTCCCATTATTGTTTGCGATAGGAACACTTTTATTTCCCTTATTTTTCGAGAAAAGTTCTCGGAGTTGTTCCGGAGTAAAATCATCTATATGACCAAGAACTTCAGTATTTTTACGATGAATAAGAGGAGGTTTTGTTCCATTATTGCTTACAATAGGAACATTTTTATTTCCTTTATTCTTTGAGAAAAGCTCTCTAAGCTGTTCCGGAGTAAAATCATCTATATGACCAAGAACTTCAGTATTTTTACGATGAATAAGAGGAGGCCTTTCCGTCATAATGGGTTGTCTTAACTCAGCCATTGCTTTGTTTCCTTTTAATACGACCGTCACTATCACGGAATACATCACCTTCTGGTAATGTATCAAACTGTTCATCATCCATCACATATGACGGCAGATTTTGCTGCTCATCTTGCATTTGCTGTGCCTTATCTTGATTTTTATAAGCCTCAAGTCCGTATGCTTCTTGAACAAGTTTTTGAACAAGTTCAGGTGATACTTCTCCTTCACTAAAAAGAAGTATCCGCGTTGCTTTATTGGCTTTCTCGTAAGTATCAATAATCGTTTGGAAAGATTCTTTCATCTGCTCAGGTGAAAGGTCTTGCTCTAAAGCAGCTATAGAGTTCTGCAGTGCCATAAATTCAACGTTAGATAAGTTCCCAAAGCCCGATGCTCCATTTGGAGAATGATGTTTCATTTGTTGCAATTTATCAATTGCAATGTTTGCCTTAATAACATTAAGCATAGACTTAAATTGAGAAGCAGGTGTTCCTGGTATGAGCGATTCCCAATAACCCGAAAAACCAACAACGCTAGGATTTTTATCCAATTTTTCCTTTAATTTTTTTACCGTTCCAATTAACTGTTCTGCTTTAAAAGAACTGTTTGCAAATTCTGCTTTTTTCTTGTTCTCTTCATCTATTCTTTTACGCTCTGCATCGCTTCCTGGAATAAGTACAGAACGTAAATTGCCATTTTCATCTTTGACAAACATATGTCCATTCTCAGGCCTTGAACGCATATTGTTAGGATCATCTGTCCTTTCAGTGCCTTTGAGATATTCAATCTTTCCCGTCTGTGTTGAGATTTGGTAAGCCATATCATCAGGCAAGCCTCGTGCTTCCTTTTCTTCCTTCGTGAGTATTCTATAGCCCTCCTTAAGGCCAGTAGGGCTTAGCGTATCACTCATGATTTTCATAGAAAGCTCAGGGTTTTGTGCAATTGCTTGCGCCTCTTCAGCACTATATCCTTTGGATTGTAAAACTTTTAAAACTTGCTGACGTTGAGCCCGCTCACTATTGCCCTGGCGCAATTGAAGTGCTGCATTCGAAAAACTCTCTTGAGGTGTCTGTCCCGAAGCAAGACCAGCAAAAGAATCCATTAAACGCTCTGAAAATTCCGAATTTTTAAAACGATCCCATAAACTGCTCGCACTGTACCTATCTTGAGCTTCTACATTACCATTACCTGCATGACCATTACCCCCGCTAATCTTTGGAAAAAGTCTTCTGCACCATTGGCAAGTTGCTTTGGCTGACCTTGTGAATTAATAAAGTTCTCAGGTGCATTTAAAGATTCTTGTTCTTGCTCTGACTTATCATTTGTCTGTAAAGCCCTCTCCTCACTCAAAGGCGCATTTTCATTCAAAGGTGCATTCGTCTGCAATTGCTCTGAAGTTAATCCTCCTTTGTTGAGCTCAGCAATATAATTCATTGCATCTTTTTGCTGTTGCTCTGCTTCATTTTGTGAAAGCCTATCAATAGGAGAAACAAATTCAGATTGGGGCGCCAACGTCTCACCATACCCTAGAGAGTTACTCTTATCGTATTGCGGTGTATTGTTTGTTTTGATTGAGTAATCTGATAAAGGAGGCATCTGACTTTTTAAATCTGTAACAGATACAATTAAATCTTTAAGCCCTTTTTTACCCGTTTCTTCAGGTTCCTCATAAACGCCTCGAATAAGATCCTGAAGAGTAGCCTTTTGTCGATTATAACGCCTGTCTTGTTTATTGATATGCTTAAGGAACGGGTCGTAACGGGCAATAAAAGACATAAACCCTTTATTATTGCGGCCATTTTCTTGATCCAAAGGTGGATCTAACTCATCAAATCTAGACATTAGGCAACCCTTTCCATATTAAAACCAAGCTTGCTATAATCAACATGCAAGAATCCGGTGGCAGTATTTAAGAAAACAGCCTCAGGGTTTGTTGCAAGAACATCTTGCGCCATCACCCCTCGATAACGCTGAGAGCACCCTTTGTAGTTATAATCATAGAGTTTGTGGCCATCTCTATACCCAACCTCAACAATGTTCTCCTTGGCTCTTCGATCACTCAACCCCGTAAGTCCACCAAAAATGCCCCCAACACCACCAACAGTTGCCCATGGGTTATTTGGAACAAGCGTTGTCGCTTGCCCTGTTTGTGTCCCGTAATTGCCAGAAACAGCCCCTCCTGCAGCGAGTAATTTACCTAACTGATCCCATTCAAGATTATTCTGTTGCTCCCATTTTTCTCGCTCTGCATCCAGTTTTTGCTGATTATTGGCATCAATCAAACTTCCCCCGCAAGCGCATTCATATTCGCCTGACCTTGACCTTGGAAGAAATTTGAAGCACCTGCAAGCTGGTTTTGGTTTGCCTGGTCAATCAAACTATTAGCAGCCATCATATTGTTGACATCTTGGTTATATTGCTGTGACATCGCTTGGGTTGCGATACCCCCCAATTCATTAGCAAGAACCCCCGTATGCGCCCCTGAACCATAGCGCCCTGCCCCTGACATTGAGCTGTTAATAGAGTTCGCCGTATTGTTTAAGGTGTTTTGAAGGGCTTCATTAAAGTAAGGGTTAGCGCCTATTTGCGCCCCAGAAGCCATGTTGCTTAAATTTTGACTTGCTGCATTGGGTCCCGTGGCAAGCCCATTTAAATAGCTGTTATTATAGCTTTGAGCCGTGTTGTTAAGCCCTGTAATCGCACCCAATGTCTGATCACTCAAATTGGTAACACGATCCCCCTGATAAACCTCCTTCCCACTGCCATTGTTGTAGAGATTCATCGCATCATTGGCACCAAGCTCAAAAATACCTTGTGCCCACGCAGGAGGTGCATTTGTCTGTGTCGTGTTTTGTGTCACCTTTGGTTTTTTATTCTTTCCCATAGTAAAGCTGCTTTCTATATTCTAAAAGATTAACGCAGTAGCCATGCGCTTTAAGAGATCTCTCCCATCCACGCCGACCTATGATGATAAGCTCGTCTGCCCCTTGTTCTTTGTAATAGTCCTCAATATGCGGAATAATCTGACTTAAATGCTGCCCACCTTTTCCACCAAGGGTCACAATAACCGCACGCTTTACCCCTGTAACAAGATGATCCAATTGGGTGGTGAGATGAGCCATAAAATTTTCATGCTCATCAACGATAATCCAAAGAAGCTTTTCTCCCTTTAAAATATCGCTCAAAAGTGTCTCAAGATCATAATCATCGGGAAACTTATCAATAAAATAAGCAATCGATTTTAAGATATCACGCCAATAGGGTGCTATTTGCCAAGCACTCCATTGCTGTGTGTTATAAACCTTCAAATTCATCGGATACCCGCAGGTTTGAGCGTCACCTCAAAACCTGTTATATGCGTCCATGGCGTGCCTTCTGGTATTCTCAGACGCAACGCGTGATAACGCGCTCGTGAGCGAATATTATACATCCCGTGATTATAGCCCGCACAACGCTCTTTAGCCCAATGGAACCGATTGTTATCATCCAGAATAAAAGCAGCCCCAACACTTAATAAACCCTCTGTCGTATCGCCTTGAACAAAAGCCTCACTCATCAGGTTTATCTGTCTTGTCGTATTGCCAATCGTCTGTGAGGTAATCACCGCTTCCATCGGCGGGCCAGCAAAAAGCCCAAATCTATTGTCTTGATTAAACGCTCCTAAGACAGGCGCACCATTTTGCCACATTTTACTATCAAGAGAAGCGGGTAAATCTATCAAGTGCTCTGAGACTTCATCGAGACCTTCTAAAGTATAACCCATTGCAAATAAGGGAAATAAGAAAAGATCATGCCCCTTGATGACACTCCATGTTTGTAAAATCCAATCATACACATAAATATGCATTCCAGCGATATCATCATTAACCGAAAAGTACACCCGTGAATAAATCGGATCAATGCACGCGTGCATTTCATCAAGTGTAAAATTATGATAAAGTGTAAAAATCGTTTTATCAACTTTACCAAAACCAATAGGCAGCATCTCACCTTCGTTATTGATCTGGTAAAAACCATCATCAGATACAAAGAAAGTATGCTCTCCACGGCTTGCAATGGCCATACTGCTTTTGGCTCCTATTTTATCCTTTACTTTCGTAAAACTAAATATAATGCTCGAGCCCGGTACAAATGTCGCATGGTAAATAGCCGATCGCATAAAAATAAATGGGTTGGTTGCTTGTGTTGACCCTTGAACATATTCACCATCTGGAAAATCTTGATAATCACAGCTGTTTTTCCCAACAGTCCAAAATTCTGCATCATTTAACCCTGACCAATACACACGGTTTGGATAATCTGTAAGCTTCATCAAACAAACAAAATCACCCCAAACACGCACAATACCAGCCCGTGGAGGTTCTCCCCTCAAATCATCAAACCTCTCATCCTTTTTTAAAGAAAGCACCTGTGGTGCATCGTTGCTATTAACAGCAATGACGTAATCCCCAAAAGAAGCAAAAGACCAAGGCGTTGTCTCATTGGCATGATAGAGCGTATCAGGCTTGCTGATATCTTTCCATCCACGCGTACCATTATCAAACTCGTAAAGCTTTGTTGGTGAACCCACAATGATACGCACACCACCTGATGAGCGCACAGCATACACGCTTAAAATCTCATCGGGAAACGGATCTGAAATAGGTGCAACCGTTGGAAAGGGAATATAAGCCTGAGGGGCAGGCAAAACATTCACAATCTCATTCGAATAGCCACTGTTTATAAATGCAGTGTCTGGTCTAAATTCAGCAATAGGGACAAAAGTCATCAGAAATCCGTGTGTTGAATCTGTGCAAAGTTTTTACGCCGTGAGGTCTCAATTTGAAGAACGTTTAACTGTTCTTGAAACATCGCAAGGGCTGTTGCTGCCATCTGTGGCTCTTTGATAATATTGGCATATAACTCATATTTTGCACGGGTTTTGATAAGCTCATAAGCTTCCAAAAACCATACAGATGCTTGCCTCGCATTCTCAATGGTTTTAACCCGTATAGGGTCAAGAATAAGCCTGATGGAATAAATATCATCGGGTGTTGGATAGAAAACAAGCTTTTGTGCAAAATAAGCATAGCGTGTGGGCAAACCATGATGCGCCTCATCAAGCCCTTCAATCTCCATCGGATCTACCCGCAAAAGCTTTGACTTATTATGATTATTCCCATCAATATAAGCATCAATAATCTGAATAGCCCCACTGATTGAAGGATGAGCCTCATCTCCATAGCGGTTTTTGCCTTGCAATGTGGTCAAGACAATTTCACGGCTTTCATTGAAGTAAAAAGGAAACCGTTCACAAAAGCGAATAGCTGAAAATATCGCATTTTGAACCTGATCAACATATTCATTGGTTTGATCATCAATCTCATCTTGAATATCATCAACCATCTGAATAAAATTTTGATCATGAGGAACTATCTCCCCTTTTATCTCAATGGGGCCACCTGTATGAATCGTAATAGCCATGAATATTATTCCCAACATTTAAAAGGGGGGGACGTAAGGAACAAACGCCCCCTCTTTTAACGATTTGTGTAAAACTCAACAACGATCTCAGCATCCCCTTTGGAGCTTTTCTTGTCTCGTGTAACATAAATCGTATTTTCAAACTGAAGAGGAACACTGCGTGCTTTTAAAGGCAATTCAACCTCTTTAACACCTTCCGCTTCAAGTACTTGCGTCCCATAATCACTGCCCCCTGGCTTTTTACCAATCGTTGCAGTAGCTCCTTCAAAATCTGTTAGCGTATAAACAGTAATGCTTTTAATCAAAGCACCCCGCGGTAAAACACCAACCGATGTGGTAAGCCCAGTGTCGCTTGCTTGTATACGCGAGCGAAAAAAGCTCACCTGCTGTGTATGAATATCACGCCCCTGCAAAACAGGTGGCATGCCTTCATCCGTTGTTTGTGTAAAATCAACAAATGTCTGTGTGATAGAACGTTGTTTTGTCATGATTAAATCCTATTCATTGATGTTTATATGTTATCTTCAACAAAAGATGGGATAACAATGGTGCCAAAGTCTTGTGCTCCCTGATTAGAATAGGGCAAAGCGTAGCGTGACTTTTTCATGCCAATAATCGTCTTGGCAGCCACGCCAAATCTACGCTCATAATCAAACAGCTCTTCCACTAATTTATAGCGTGTTGCTCCATTGCCTTTATTGCTACGCCCATAAGCCATGATGATACTTTGTGCACCAAGCAAAACAGCACGCCGAACAGACAAAACAGGCTCTTTAGTCTTTGAATCAACACCATTGGGCACATGTTCAGATTCACGCAAAACAACACCATTATACACCCCTAATGATCCATCAAAAATTGGGTTTTTAGAGCGGCTTCCACTAAAAACTGCCTTGGTAATGTCAAGCCATTGCCCTTCATCTGTATTGGTACGCAATTGGGTCACCTGTGTTGGGTGAAGATACATCACATAGACACTGTCTCCATTAATCCGTACCGGTCTAATCTTAGGATTAGCCAGTTTTGCATTCTGTACAGCTTGATCGATTAATTTGAGATTAAACACATCTTCTTTTGCAAGTGCTTCATCCGTTTTTTTCTGATTTGGGCGAATAACACGCTTACTGCTTGGTTCTAAAGGTTCATTAAAGCCATAATGCACTGGTTTAAGCGTTACGGTATGCCCTTCAAACTTCATCCATGGTGCTGTATAGCCTGCAGCTTGAATAAAGAACATCATGCTTAAACGGTCTGCATACCAATCAACAAGTGCATCCTTTGCTTCATTACGCAAGTTAAACAAAACACGTTGCTGATCAATCGACCCTTCATTTGGAACACGTACAGCATGAGAAAGCTCATTAATGCGTATCTTATCACTCATAAACTGAAGCGCTTCTTCATTACCTTCCAGCGTTTGACTTTCGCTAACACCATCACCCATAAGCTGGGTCCGTAATCCCATGGTAATTGAATCACCCGCTGATTTTCCTGATTCATCCTTCACTTGGATGATACTATTTTTGTTTGTCCCCATAAGCGGTGCAATAGACAATGCTTTTGAGGTCTCTGTATTGAGCATCTTAGCCCAAGCGCTAACCGCTAATGGGGCATTGATCGTTATTTGTGTTGTCGCCATTTTTTTAAATGCCTTTCTTCATCTTGGTTAAAAAATTGCCGCACTTGTGCAGCATAACCAAGCACCATCACTTGGTTATCTCTGATGAGCTAAGATGCATGTCTTTCACATCCCGCTCATAATTTGTTCAAATTTCCCAGGATTTTTCTCAACCCATGCTGCAAACTCAGCTTCTGGCATGGAAGAAAGCGTTTTTATATCAACACCCCCTGTTGGAGCTTGCCCCCACGCGCTGCTAATGTACGTGCTGCTGTTGTGCGTTCTTGAAGAGCACTCACATCATCTCTCATCTGTGGACCAGAGTATCCAAACGCTTTTGCTTTGTGCACAAGCACCTCTACAGGGTTAATGCCTGCCCTTTGAGATTGCTTACATATATCACGTAATTGAATACCAATTTGTTCTTGCCTTACCGCAGGATCGTTAAGTTGCGGATACAGATTGGCATCTGCTTTAAAAGAATTATCTGCATACTCATAAAGATAATCCATGATATAATCTAAGTCAGGGTATTTATCTTGAACCTGTGCCTTGGCTGCTTCAAAATAATCCCCTAATTGCTGACGCTCATAGTACTCTTGATTGACACGCTCTTGTTGCTCTCTTATCGATGAAAACTCATGAAGCAATCTCTGCTGTTCTTGCACCTTCTGACCAATCCATGTCATATACGCTTTGGGATCCTTTTCCAAAGAAGGAACATTTTCATCATGACGGCGCGTTATTTCTTGCTGGATAGCGGCATATTTTTGTGCCATCTCTAGCGCAAGCTCACGGGCCTCAGCAGCATCTTGCTCCGCTTTTTGACGTGCTTGGCGCTCTTGCTCTACAACAGCGTAACGAGGTTGCTCAGACTCCTTCTCGCCACCATCATCATTTAACGACTCTTGAGAAACCTCTTCTGCTGGCTGCTCAGATGCCTCATTTAGTCCATCTGTGTCATCTTCTCCATCTGTTTTAACATCTTGCTCAAGATTCTCATCTTGCATGCTCTCAACAGGATAATCGCTTGTAAATTGTTCATCATAAAGGGCTTGTTCTTCAGGGGTAAATTTTTCTTCCATTATCTCGTTCCTTTTCGTTAAAGTTTAAGTTTTGCCTCTGATGGTTGCTGCTCGATAATTTTCAAGCTCTATTTGTAATGCTCTGATCTGCATCTCTCGCTCAGTTATCGCATTTCTTGCTCTTTGCTGTTCAAGCTGCATACGTGCTTGTTCTTGCTTTAAGAAAAGCTCAATATTCTTCTGCTGCAGTGCTACTTGTTTGCTTTGGGCATCCAGCTGATTGAGCATGCCTTTTGCCTGAGTTTCTTGTTGAATAGCTGCAACTTTTGCTTGTTGCTCGGGGCTTAATTGCGGCCCTTGGTTTTGCATCATCATCTGCTGTTGTTGCTGTTGCATTTGCGCTTGCTGCGCTTTGGCCGTTAAACTGGCCACAAGAGTTGCCGGCAATGGCGAGAGTTTCAAAAGATCGGGGATCATATCAGGCGTTAAGAAATTCCCGAGTAACGGCAACATTTGAGTAATAGCCGCAAATGTTCTTTCTTTCTCATTCGGGCTGGTTGGTGAATCATCAACAATAATGTCATACTCAAGGGTGGTGACATCCTCACGTGTTAAGGGCACATACTCAGCCTTCTCTGGTCCGGAAATGCGTATCAGGCGACCATCGGAAAGATAGTTTTGAATGAGATAAAGGATGATCTTTCCTTGTCGGCACCGATACAGCTTTAAATTATCAAATAAACCTGCAAGCAAATTGAGTGTTGACTGGCGGCGTGTATTCTCTAACACATTCGCCTGATTAACCTCCCGTGTTCCTATGAACTCAGCAGATAAACCTGTCACATGTGTAAGTGACTCACGGGCCTCATTAAACAGTTGAAAAAAACCATTGGGAAATTCTGCACGTGGTTTGGACTGTATCTTTCCACCAACCAAAGCACCACTTTTAAGCCATGTAATCGTATCAGCCTTTGCCCAGCTCTCCACGGCCTGGCGCTCATCATCAAAAGCACCTCGTTCAGCCATAATGCCGCCTTTAGCTTGGCTATTGAGGATATACATCACTTGACTAAAATATTTATTCGACCATCTTTGCGGGTCTTTTGCCGGCCTGACAATGCCATAAAACTGGTTTTTAAGCTTATCCAACGTGCCTGTTATGCATTCCCATCCAAGCTGCCCATCAGGGCTAATGGTCTGTCAGGCTTGCCTAAAAGACGACGCCCTAAAAAAGCACGCTTAACCACCTTTTTATGAAAGCTCGCACCTTGAATTTGCGGTACAAGCATTTGCAGCTGTTTAAACTCTTGGGCACTATAATCACGCATCTGACCTGTTTGAAGATCTTCTGCTTTGTAATAAGGCTCATATTCAAACCAACGACACTCAACAAGCGTGACATATCGTTTCCTTGAAACTGCATCTGTTCCATTATTGTCATCACTATAAGCATCAAGGGAAACATGATAATCTTCAAGATCGGTTGTGTTGTCGATAGCCCAATCAGCATTCAGATCTTCACTGGCCACATTGGGAAACAAGCTTTTGGCATCCTCAATGGGTTTGCGATCAACATACCACATGCGCTGTGCATCAACCAGATTAGGCCTTACAGCATTCACATCCCACACCATCTTGAGTGGATCCAAGCGCCTTACTGTGGGTTTGCCTTCAGGGTTTGCTTCATAATCAAGCCGTGTATCTGTCCACCCCATACCGCAAATGATCATATCTTGAAAGGCATCGGAATCGGCATATTCAGCTTCAGCTTCATCACGAAACCACTCTGCTGCCCCGGTGAGCAATTCATTGGATATCGCTGCACCAACTTGTCTTGGTTGAAACTGTACTTCCCGTTTATTGTTACGCTCTGCTCCAACAATGGCATTAACCAGAGGAGCAATACGGTTAAACGTCATAACAGGGCGCCGCTGTGCTTTTAAAACAGCTAAATCTTCTTCTGCCCACTGACGTCCATTATAAAAGTCAAAGTCTTCACGCGCTTGCTCACGCCATTCATTGACATGCTCAATATCTTCCCCGTACCAAGACTTAAGACGTCTATAAAGCCCATCATCATCAAGGCTTGTTGTTTTTTTAAGATCGTTTTCTAAAATGCCATCCATGATGCCGTTTCTCTTTCTGTCGCGCTATAACGCTCTGGCTTTGATGGAGTACGTGGTGCTTCATAAACAATGCACATCAAACCAAAGGCATCGGCTCCATGACTTGCCCAGTCATGTTCAGCCCCCAAACCAATGGCGCGTTTTTCATCCCATTTTTCGTGATACCAATTTAAGGCTTTACGGCCAGCAACTGTCGTTTCTTCATGAAACCAAACACAAGGCAAAATACGACGCACGGCTTCAATGCGCATCTTAACAGCCCCTGCCCCTTGATTGGGTACAACCTGTGTGTCAAAACCAGCCTCATTTAAAGCACTCTCAAAGCTCACATTGTAAACACGGTCTCTTGTCGCTCCATCATGAGGAAGCACCATCAGTGCCTTGTCATAACCATTGCAACGCAACCACCCAATATGCTCAGATAAAGGTTGACCTTGCGCTTCATAATAATCAAGCACCCTGATCTCCCTGCCTACAAACTGTGCAATCCAGATAGCCGTTGCGTCAGCTTTTGCTCCCGTGCCCCCAATATCCCAAAAGGCACGAATGGGCATTAAAGGATCACGTGCTACACGTCCAACCCGCCCCTCTTGCTCGGCTGCTAACATTTCCTTCTGAAAATAAGCCCCTTGCACAGCTTTAAGATAATCACCCTCCCAAATATGGTTATAACTCTCAGGACGGTTTTGAAGATCATCAAGACGTACTCTTTGCAACTTTTGGGGAAACAAAGGATTATCAGACCAGTTAACCTCTACCCCTTTAATATTTTGATCCTTTGTAAAACGAAAGCGTCTTTCAACAGGTGCATTCTCACGTAACGGATTCCACGTCACCCAAAGCTCTGCACGCCAGCCCTCTCCTTCTTCTCGCAATGTCGGTATCAGTGTTTGCCAAGCCGTTTCAGTCACAGGTTCAGCTTCATCAACCCAACAAAGCAAAATACGCCCCATCGACTTAATGCTCGCAATATTGCGATCTAACCCTGAAAACTGAAAAGATATACGTCCATCTTTCGACTTAATGGACGACTCTCCAACACAGTAATAGTCCTTTAAAAAATCATAAGTCTCAATCGCTCGTTTAATCTCTTGTAATGAACTCTCAGCAAGCGAATTTTGAAACTGGCGGGCACAAAGGATAATCCCTGATATCCCACCCATACCATATTCATAGCCCTTTAAAGCTGCCATTAAGGCAAAGGACCTCGTCTTTCCTGATCCTCGCCCTCCCCACGCAGCACGCACATCAGCAGCTCCTTGAAACAACGGGATTAATTTCTCGATGATCACAACTTGAGCTGTAGCCATCTCAATCACCCTTAAACAGCTGCCTTGTCCTTTATAACAGGCGCAACAATCTCAACACGGGTAATCATCTTGATCGCTTCATCATTTTCACCGGTAACCTGCAAAGGTAAGATCTTGCCCAACAAAGCTAAATAAGCCGCTGGGCATTTGACAGCCTGGCGTTCAAGATAAGAAATCAATCCTTCATTGCCATATTTGTTGCCAGCCTGCTCTGCTGCTTTAATCACAGCCTCTTTAAGAATGCGCGTTGTCTTATTGGGAACACCTTTCACACGCCCTGCTCCTGCATTGGGCGGTGTCCCCTTCACAGACTTATCTGATCCAGATGCCATAGATTATTCCTTTAAAGTGCGAGATATAAAAAGACCTCACTCTCGGGGGAACAAGAGGAGGTCAATAAATCGTCAATAAATAAAAACAACTAAACTTGATTATCCTAACAAAAAACCCTGCAAACGCAGGGCTTTCCGTAGCATAGCAAGAAGTGAAAATTGTATTATAAATCTAATTTTAGGCACAGTACGACTAGTACCGCAGTGTCATTAAATACCATTTCTACCCCCATGTCAACTCAAAAATCACGATATGGTATTTTTTATCTCATTCTACCTAAATATGGTGTAAATTGCCTCCTTTCATCGAATCAATTATACGAATTCATAACTTTAAAATAAGGAGGGATAATGCGTTTTTTCTTATCTGTTAAAAGAGCTGCCTTATTAGGTATATTTATCAGTATATTCATCTTTACCAATAACGCACATAGTCAACAGCCTCCTTCTTATGGGAACAATCAAAGGACTTTAAAAGTTGATAAGCGATTGCTTGACACAGACTATGATAATGCTGAAGTTCTTGGTCATATAAGTGACTTTACCCCAGAACAGCTTAGAGAGCTTTTCTCGAAGAATAAGGGAAATAAAAATGTTCCTATTGTAAGAAATAATAACGTTTCATCTTCCTCTTCTTTTGACAATAAAACACCTCGAAAGTTGGGAATTGATGATTTTGTTTTTCCAATAGCACTGCTTATATTTATCAGCATCATGTCTATCCCCATTAGCTTGCTGTGGCGCTTTGGATTGAAAGTCCCCGCATCTTTATTTATAATAACAACTGCTGGAATTAGTTGCTCAATGTTATTGTTGCTCGCTTTTGGTTAACGGTCAAAATATTTCTGAAGAGCATTCAGAGCAATGTATAGAGAGCTGACAAGATGTTCCATTGGTTGATCTTCAATAACGATATACTGCAATGCAGCATAAAGATTATACTGACGATATAAACCTTGTGTTTCTCTGATAACCTCTTGCATAGCTTCATAGCGATCGGTTGCTACCTCAATCCACCTCTCAAGACTGTCTTGATCGTGATTGTCATTTGCACCATCATAAATAGCCCCCGGAAACCCTTTTGCACACCGATAATCGTTTTTCACCTGAATATACTGTTGTGATGCATCATACTGATCTTGATTAATCTTTTTTTCCAATAAATATAACCGCCCTACATAAGTGCCAATAATCGGGTTTTTCGCATCTTGAATACTCACCCCATAACGCTTGGCACGCATTTCAAGTGTCTGTTGATATGAAAACTTATCAGGCGTTTTTGCACGTGAGATACGTCCATTGGGTTCTCTTATTTGACCTTCTATTCTAGGTCTTCCCCGTTTTTTACGTTTTTTCATAAGAAAACCTCCTGATTAAAACGGGATATTGTCATCCAAAGTCGTTTCTAAATACTGCTTATCCTCTTGCTCCATCGCTTCCAAAGCCATATCAATACCATCTTTTTTAATGCTATCAAGGATCCTCAATTCACCCTTATATTGCGGTAAGATAATTTCTGTTGTGTAGTGTGTTTGCCCGCTTTTATCTTGCCATTTACGCGTCTGTAATTGACCTTCAACATAAACTTTGGAACCTTTACTCAGATACTGAAGTGCAACCTTTACAAGATGTGGATTAAAAACCACGATAGAGTGCCATTCTGTTTTCTCTACCTTTTCACCTGTTGTTTTATCTTTATAGCTTTGTGACGTGGCTATACGAAAGTTCACCACCTCTGTTCCAGATGCCATTGTTTTGCTTTCGGGATTGGCACCGAGATTGCCTACTAAAATTACTTTGTTGATCATGTTTTTTATCTTTTCTAAGGAAAATAATTGAAATGAAATACGGATATGAAAAACTTATTTTTCTATATTTTACAATAGCATAAAACAATATGCTACACTAGTTAATATAGAAAAATAAAATAACTAACTGATAATACTTATAAATTTATTCTAGAAAATAAGAAGATTTGTCTGTCATTGGAACAAAAAATTGTATTTGACATTATCTTTTACGTCGCTTAAAAACTACAGATGTTTATTATTAAAAAAACCCTGCATTTTACCAAGTGGTTAAATTCCTTAAAAGACAGACAAGCACAAAAGAAAATTGCTACACGTATTTTGCGTCTTGAATATGGTCTTTTTGGTGATGCTAAATATTTTCACGGTATTGGAGAATTAAAAATAAATTATGGTCCTGGTTATCGAGTTTATTTTATAAAACAAGGGCAAGAAATTATTCTACTCCTTAATGGTGGTGATAAATCTACCCAACAAAAGGATATCGAAAAAGCCCTACAAATAGTAAAAGAGGTCAATGATGAAAATAACACCCTTTGACGCTAGCGAGTATTTCAAAACGCCTGAAGATTTTAAAGAATTATTACAAGATGCTTTAGAAACTCAAAACAGTGGCTATGTTTTACATGTATTGGGCATTATTGCACGCAAACAAGGAATGGCAACTGTTTCCAATAAAACAGGTTTAAATCGAGAATCTCTTTATCGCTCTTTAAGCGACAAAGGTGATCCTAAGCTCTCAACATTCCTTAATGTTTTGAGTGCTTTAAATTTACAAATTAGCCTAACACCCACCCAAAATGAAGAACACACATCTTGAGAAAAAGCTTAAACAACACTTTCCCCATTTTTAGGGGAAAGGTATGAGTTATATTTCTTTCAATTAAGCAGCCTTTGCAACAGGGCTTTCTAAAACACGCCTTACTTCTGTTGTAACTGATTTGTAATGTTCAAGCTCGTTTTCGAGATCATTTACATCTGACAGACGTCTTGCAATTACTCCTAAAACTTTACCAATACCTGAGGATGATTTAAATAAATCACGAGAAAATAATTCATGATCGAATCGTAATTGACTTTCGAGTTCCATCCAACGATCAATAATTTTAGCACGTAACACTGTACTATAACCTGAGATTAAAATAAGGCACTCACGTTTGGGAAGATTAAAGCAGTTTTGCGTCTTTTTTTGCTTGTCTAAATAGGTGCCCCCAAATTTGGGGAGACCTCTTTCAGAGTATAATTCTTCAAGCATTTTCTTGATATCACGCATAACATGGTCATGCCTTTTACCACACAATTTTGCAATTTCACGGCTAGACATCGTCAGTGTAGTTTGTGTGTTCTTTACTAAATCGTTCATGATGAACTCCTATGCAGTTAAAGGTTTTTCATTGACACTCAAAAAAGAGCGCCGGGCGCTGAAAAACACGGTGCATAGTCCGTCGTTATGCTTTCCCCGTGAGGGTTTTGTATAGCATAACTACACCCGACAAGATCACTATACGCTACACGCATATAACGAGTCAAAGTCTTTAAAAGTGCGGAAAACTGATTATTTCGGCAATCAATCCGCTATGCACTGAAGGTGTTTTTCAAGCACCTGATTTGCACATAAACGCATTTCCTTAATCTTGTCAAGATTCTTTGCTAAAAGTTGTTTTATAAATTTCATAGCGATTGCCCTAATTTTCGCATCTGTTCTAATTTCCTTAAATTAGCCCCGTACAGAGCGTTTTATGTTTCAGATGTGGAATTCATTAAAAAACTTCCAAATCTTTCTCTAAGGTGCCTTTCTGTTGATTTAAACGCATATCTAATCCAAAAATGATCAGCACTTCTCTCTATTTTGCTGTCTCAAATGTTTTGCGAAGTTCTTTTTGAAAAGCTTCCAGACGTTCTGACGTTACCAATTTCTCCTGCCTCCTGCTCTCTAACTCGGGCTTTTGAAGATTTTTAAGAATACAACTAGCCCTTGTGCGAATACGGTTTTCAAGTTTTTCACAGTAATGATAAAAATCTGCTGTTGATGGCATAAAGGTCGTGTTTAACCCTTCTGCTTTTCCTTTCAAGGCATCCTTTGTAGCTGTTTGCAATACCCAGCTGCTTATGCCATCAAGAGCGTAGAAATACGCAAGTGATGTTGATTTTTCATCTGATCCCAATTGGCTTTTTAAACCACTTGAAAGGACAAGATACGCCGTCTGGATTTCTTCCTCAGTGGCTTTTTTTTCAAGCTTCTTCAAGGCATCATGGACCAATGAGGTAGCTTTCTTCGCTTCTGCAATCGATGGTTTTTGCCCCGTTTTCCAAAGGAACGGCGGTTCTTTCGTCATCCTCGAATAAAAATTTGAAAACATTATCTGAAGTTTTGATATTGGACATGTGCTGTGCAACTCGATAATTCCACCCACGTTGTTGTTTTGTTTGTTCAACGCCTGGTTTTCCATAGCTTTTTCCTTTCTTAAGATCCTCGACAGCCTTTCGTACCCAGTTACGCCATGTTGCTGGCCAATCCGTTTTGGTTGCACCTTGACCAGACTTGGCTTTCCAATAATCCCGAAATTTTGCAATCTCGATTTTAACCCGCTCTGGAGGCAATCCCTCTTGAATGGCAAAATCGTAATCAGGTTCGAAATCCTCAGGAATGCGACATCCTCGTCCATCCCTAGACCGCTTGGTTTTCTTTTCAGTGCTTTTTTGCTGTGAAACGGATGATTGGTTTTCTGATGAGGGTGTATCGTGATCCAACTGCTGCTCAACAGCATCATCGGTTGTTTCACTTTGAACCGAAACTTCAGTTGCTAAATCTTCTGAAGCATTTTCTTTTTTTGATAACACGATAGTGTTAGTTTTTTTATATATGTGATTGTGATTGTGATTGGCATCAACAAGCATAGCGTTAGCATCATGCTTAGCATTGCTTGTGCATTGATTAAGCATATCACTAGCGTTTTCATCATCACTGATTGTTAATGAATCATCTAACTTTTTTGTTTGTCCCATCTCGCCTTTGCTGCTTTGGAAGCTCTTTCTGAAAGCTTATTTAAGTGCTCACTGCAATCTTTTAACTCTTCTTCAATTTGCAAACTCCATAAACGGCCATCTTCTAAACGAACGATTTTTTGATCACGCAATAAAAAATCTAATGCCTTATTAAAAGCTTTAACCGAGCAACCCGCACTGTGTGCCAATTTACTTTGATCACAAAAAATAGGTTCACCACTTCTACGCATGTGCCATTGCAATATTACGTATGTTGCTATCTGAAATGCTTTCATTCCACTCGTATCGGCAAGGCAATCAGATGGAAAACTTCGCACCCAAGGTAATTTAGTTGACATAACTTCCCCCCTATTTTTCTGAAGGTGTATTACTGATATCAAGATCAAATGCTGATGAGGTGTGCCATAAGCTGCCATCTTCTAAACGAATGATATAGCCACGGTTCATTAAAGATTCTAATATGTTTCGAAACGTCCACTCTGAACAGCCGCACACAATTTTTAAATCAGAAGTTTTGTTTGGAATAGATCCACCAAAATCAATCATGAGCAATACCAATATTGTGTAAACAGCAGTTTCTTCTGGCTTCAAAACCATAAGCTCTTTCAAAAATTGACTAGGATAAAGTTTAACCCACGGTAATTTCGTTGCCATCACTATTTTCCCTCTCTTATTAAATATAAAATTGCCAAAGCATCTGCTTCATTATCATCTTCAGGCTCATGTCCTTTTGCACGCACAGCCTTAATCATTTCTGTTTTTGGGGCATTACCTCTGCCTGTCATTGCTTTCTTAATCGTAGCAATGGGGATACCTTGATAAGGAGTCTGATGGTGTTCACACCAAGAGGTTAAGATTGCTAACAAGCCCCCATAAACATGAGCAGCATCTGTACCAATGTGACAGCGCACTTCTTCAAAATACACTGCGTCAATATGCTCTAGTATCGCTTTGGTTTCTGTAAGCCACTGCTTGAATCTTAAATACCTCATCCCACCGCCTTCAAATCGACGTGTAGAAAAATTTACTGTTCCACTGGCTATCGTGCCGTCTTCAGAAGAAATTGCCCAACCTGTTTTCGTACCTAGATCAAGACAAAGAATGGTTAGTGAATTAAAGTCCATAACATTACTGTCTTATCTGTTGGGCATCACGTTGAGTGGAAGCACTCACATCAACCTCTGCGTCATCGACAAAATGCTTACCCGAACAGATCTTTTGAACGCCGTAAATATGAACATTGCCAGCAACTTCTGCATCACCGGAAATTTCTGTTGCGCCGTAAACACGTGCATTACCATAAACCAGTGCATTGCCGTGAACATGTGCACCAAAATAAATACATGCACGGCCATAAATTCGAGCATTACCGTTAACATATGAACTGCCGTAAACCTGAGCATCACCGTAAACACGTGCATCGCCACCAATTACTGCATTGAGGTAAACTTGAGCGTTACCATGAATCAGTGCATTGTCTTCAATCCAAGCACTGCCATAAACGCGTGCATTGCCACAAATATCTGCATTGTCAGATACTTCAGCAGAATCATAAACATAAGCATTGCCATGAATATGCGCATTGTCATAAACTACTGCATCGTCATAAACGCGTGCATTACCAGAAACTTTTGCATTGCCGTAAATACGAGCTTTATAATAAACGAGTGCATTATCGTAAACTAAAGCATCACCACGAACTACTGCATCGTTATATACTTGAGCATTATCATAAACCCAACAATCGCCCTCGTGAGAAAGATTTTCTTCTTTCTCTATAAAGCCACCCAAATCACCAGCTTTGACATTACCAAAATCTCTTAACGCTCTAATCTGATACAACGTGCAAGCATATAACCCATTAGAGTCGTAGCGTATAAACAACGTACCCTCTTCCGTAAGCTCGTATTTCTTTGCTATACTCATGTTCTTATCCACCTAATGATTGTTGTGCATCGTTTTGCTCATACCCTGCCCTGCTTACTGCACAACCATCAACAAACTCAGGTGATGGAGATGTTTCTTTTTGCTGCATTAAGTTTTGCGTTACAGCAGTGAAATTGTCTTGATACCAATCACTAGGGCTTACATAATTATTTGTAATTTTTGCTATTTTTTTTATTATCCTAGGATGAGGAAACCTCTTTCCATTCACATAACGCGCTATTGATGCTTGCGTGACACCCACAGAAACTGCAAATGCAGCATAAGTAATATTATTTTCTGATAAATATGATTTTAGCTTAAACATTTTTGTATTTATACCATATTGGAAATTTTAATGCAAGAAAATTTTACCATATTGGTATTTGAAAGATGATTTTTTTTTAATAGGATAAGAATCATGAATAATTTGAAATTCTTCAGAAAAAAAATGGGCTTAAGCTCTAAAAAATTAGCTGAACTAGTAGGAACGAGTCAGCCACAGATTTTCCGTTTAGAAAATGGACAACGAAAACTAACAAAAGAATGGGCTATACGTCTAGCACCTCACTTAGCCACTACTCCTAAGCAATTAATGTTTTCAGAACAACAAACAAATAGCTTAGACGAACAAATACAAGATATGCTCGAACATCTAAGCTATGATAAAAAAGTTAAACTTCTTGATCTTCTTTCTTCATTCTATCAAGAAAAAAAATAATAAATTGCTTTTTTTCGTCTTCTGTTAATTTTTCCCAAAGCGCTAATATTTGCGCATTAATTGATGGATTTTTATCCATTATTTCACCTTACTCCAAAAATATAAAATACAAAAATAACCATTTTGGTATTGACTAAATATTACCATTACGGTATACATATCCCCATAAAGTAAAAGAACCATTTGCCAACGCGGATTGGAGGGGATGAAAATGAATGAACAAGTTTTGATTGGTGCTGATCAGATCTTGCTGATTGTGTCTACTTATGATGAGTACGACGCTAGACCTGGACCACTGGGTGGAACTGAAATCATGAACATGGTCAACCAGATAGAAAGCGTTGTAAGCATTCTTCGTATTGATCTTACGTCAAATCGCTATGATGATATTTCAGAAGACGTTGCTGAACTTTATGTTCAAAAGTACTTAGATGATTATAGCCATTATTATTTTTTAGAGGATGCCCCATATCCTTTTATAGCTCACAGCTGGGCATACAGTGATGTCTTAGACAAGATAGAAGAACGGGAAAGTACAAATCCATTCTACAGTACTTATCGGCAATAACTCTTTTTTCTCAACACATTTGAAAATTAATCAAAACACTATGAGGTCTGTAATGAAAGCTCCTATCACCATTTGGGAACACACAATTAATCAAGAACCTGTTCAGACAGTCAATGCACGTGAATTACATGCTTTTTTAAAAATAATTTCTCCTTTTAATGATTGGATAGCTTACCGTATTAAAGAGTATGGTTTTTTAGAAAACAAAGACTTTGTGAGTTTTATTCAAATTTTAGTAAAATCAAAACAAAACACTCGTCCAAGCATGGAATATTACCTTACTTTAGAAATGGCAAAAGAACTTGCTATGATTGAACGTAATGAAAAGGGGAAACAAGCTCGTCAATACTTTATTGAGTGCGAACGAAAAACAAAACAAATGACACCTCCTCAAATTGACTATTCTGATCCTCAAGTCATATTAGGTGTTTTTACGCACTTAAAAAATGAAAGTGAACGCAAAGATCATATCATTGCTGAGTTAACCCCAAAGACAGAAGCACTTGAACGTTTAGAACGCTGTGATGATTTGTTTGATATAAATGATGCAGCAGAAAAGTTAGGCATGCGCCTTGAAGATTTAGCGAATTATTTGATCAATCATCGTTGGATTTATTGCCGTACTGATAAAAGTTTGGTGCCTTATTATAGTAAAATCAATGAAGGACTAATGGGGTATATACCAAAAACCATTCAAACCATTAGTGGAAGAAAAAAGAGCGTTCCTAGTGCAAAGATCACATCCAAAGGATTAAAACGTCTGAGTATGATGCTCCAAAAACAGATCCGCACTCAAGAAGAGATTCACGGCTTTGCTAATGCCAAAGTTGCTGACTTTAAAAGAACAGCAACAACCTTTTCTTCTCAATACATCTAAACACCACCCAAAACACACCCTCTTCAACACACGCGTGCTTCACGCCACAGGTGGGGTGTACCCAAAGTTAAGGAAAATAACAATGACATCTTCTCTCGTAGCAACAGTGGCACAAAAATATCAGTTATCAGAACAAGAGTTTCGTGAAGCAATTTTCAAAACTTGTATCAGCTGTGATATCTCTAATGCTGAGTTTTTAGTCTTTATTTATCTTGCCAATGATTATGGATTAAATCCCCTGAGAAAAGAAATATATGCCATCCCTAAAAGAGGGGGCGGTATTATACCGGTTGTCGGTTATAGGGGATGGCTCAAAATTATACATTCACATCCTAACTACAGAAAAATGAAAATTAAAGAAAACTTCGATAAAGAAGGCAATTTGTTTTCTGTTACATGCGCTATGTATTTTAAGAACGATCCAGAGCCATTTGAACTCACAGAATATTTCAAAGAATGTAAGCGAAATACAGAACCTTGGAATCAATGGCCTGTCCGCATGTTGCGTCATAAGGCACTTATACAATGCGCATGCTATGCATTCGGTTTTTCTGGTATTTACGATAAAGACGAAGCTGAACGTATTAATGAGGCTATTTACCTCAGTGAAATTAACTACACCCCCCAAAACGATAGGGTTTCTGATGATTTACTTGCGCAAATCAAAAAATTAATGGAACAAACAAAAACAGAAGAGGAAAAAGTACTCTCTTATGCAAAGATCACAAACTTTGCAGAAATGTCTCATGAGACAGGGCAAATTGTTTTAAGGCGTTTGGAAGCAAAACAACACTTACAAATGAATGAAGCACAACAAGCTTTACCTTTACCAAAACAACCAAACACACCAATTCAACAAGCTTCAATGGGGGTGTGATATGCAACAAAGAACAGCAGAATGGTTTCAAGCTCGTTTAGGTAAAGTCACAGCTTCAAATATTAGCAGCATTATCAATAAAACAGCTAAGGGCTTACCTACAAGTAAATATGAAGAGTACAAATTCCAACTCATCACAGAACGCTTAATGGGCAAAACAGTATCATCTTATGAAACGCCTGCCATGCGATGGGGAAATGAACATGAAGACAGTGCAATTGAAGAATATAGCTTTCTTTACGATACTCCTGTCACACGATGTGGTTTTATTCCTCACCCAACAATTGAAATGGCAGGCGCTAGTCCTGATGGTCTCATTGGAGATGAGGGTCTCATAGAAGTCAAATGCCCTCAACCAATAACACATACACGTTTTTTGTTAAGTGGTGAAATCAAACCGGAATATATCTTACAAATGCAATTCCAAATGGCTTGCACAGGGCGAAAATGGTGTGATTTTGTTAGCTATCATCCTTGGTTTATAGATGAATCACCTCATTTGTGTATCAAGGTTATACGCATCCCACGCGATGATGAACAGATTGAGCACATTAATAAAGCTGTTGAAGCATTTTTAGCAGAAATAGAACAAGAAATGCAAATCTTGACAAAAGCTGCTTAAACCCCATCGGGGGCGCTCTTGTATTCTCATCTCCCTCCAAAAGCGTCCCCACCCATTTTCAATCACTCTCTCACACATGCGCACTTTTCACCACAGATGAAGTGCACTCAAAATTAAGGAAATTCAACATGGCTCATCGCCACCCTACTATAACACAGCCAGCCATTGCTCGGGCTTTACGAGAGGCTAAAAAGCAAGGTTGTGAGTTAATTGAAATCAAACCAACTGGTGAGCTCTTAATTTATCTTAAACCTGACATCACCGTACCAAATACAGCTACCCATCCAGACAGATTACTAGATCTCTCAAAGGATGATTTTGATTATGACATTGGTATGTAAGGTCCTGTCATGCCTAAACCGCGGCCTCCTCACCTTGTCAAAGAAATCACGCGCCATGGTAAAACTATATGGTATGTGCGTATTGGCCATGGTCAAAGGCGTAGAGTGCATGGAGTCTATGGTACACAAGAATTTGTCGACGATTATAAAAAAGCACTTTCTGAGTTACAAGGATACAAGCTCCCTAAATCTAAACCTGGTAAACTGGTTGAAGGTAGTTTCATATGGCTTCTAAAACAATATTTTAATAGCCTCACCTGGCATAACCTAGCTCATGCTACGAAAAGACAAAAAGAACTCATTTTAATGAAAGTATCAGATGCCATAGGAGATATTCCGTACAAAGCAATTAAAAAGTCGCATATTATAGCTGGTGTTGAAAGACGCAAGGAAACACCCGCAAATGCTCGGAATTTTCTCAAAGCAGTTAATAGCCTTTTTAAATGGGCAATTGAACAAGGGCTTTTGGAAGATAATCCTGCTGCAGGGGTTAAAAGACCGTCTCTTAAAAACAAGGATGGTTTCCCTGCTTGGATAGAAGAAGATATCAATAAATATTATCAACAATGGCCTCTTGGAACACATGAACGGGTATGGGTTGATGTTCTTCTCTACACAGGCTTACGAAGGGGGATGTTGTACGCATTGGTTGGAAAGATGTAACGGATAATGTCATTCATTTAAAGACAGAAAAGAGCAAATTTCAAACAGATGTGTTTCTTCCCATTTTACCCGAATTAGCAAAAACTCTTGAAACGGGTCCCGTCGGAAATGAAACATTTATTTGTGGAAAAGGGGGCAAGAAACTAACCAAAGAAACCTTTGGGAACTTATTTAAAAATGCTTGTAATGAAGCTGGTGTAAAAAAATCAGCACATGGTTTAAGAAAATTAGCTGCTACAAGAGCTGCCAATGCAGGCGCTACCGTTGCACAACTTAAAGCAATTTTTGGGTGGACTGAAGATGATATGGCATCACTCTATACAAAGACTGCTGATAGAAAACGACTCGCCATAGAAGCAATTAAAAAACTTCAAAAAGGTGCGGGATAGGGTATAAAAAAACTTAATAGAATCAATAAGTACAAATTCCCTTACTTTTACAATAACCTATTGATTTTATTAAATAACTGTGGGCCCGGAGGGACTCGAACCCCCAACCAAGCGGTTATGAGCCGCTGGCTCTAACCAATTGAGCTACAGGCCCTACAGACTATTTTTCTCTAAACTAAAATGCTTTACGATACAAGAGACTGCTTGAATTATAATTCACTTTTTTAAGTTTCTCTCGTTTTTATTTTTCAGTACCTTAATTCTTTACAATGATTCCCGAAAATGGAAAAGTGAAAATCTATAAATGAACGGAGTGAAAATGAATATGACTCAAATAATTTTCCAGTTAAAAAATGCTAACTTAATTAAAGTTTCCATGTTAGCAGCAATAACATTACTAACCACTTCATTCTCTGTACACGCAGAAGAATGTACAATGAAAAATTCAACTATTGTAGTTACTGCAACAGGTGAAAGCCAAGCAACACCAGATATGGCAATTATCAATCTATCTATTGTTACTCACGACAAAACCGCTCAAAAAGCATTAGTGGACAATAATAAATTTATGAACAATGTTGTAGATTCTTTTAAAAAAAATAACATTCAAGAACACGACTTGCAAACATCAAATTTGTCTATTTATCAGTCTAGCTCAGATAAACAGCAAGAACAAAAAAATAGCGAAAACCTCTATGAAGTTTCCAATTCTTTAACAGTGCGTATCCGTGATCTTGCTAACGTTGGTAAAATATTTGATCAAGCAATATCTTTTGGCATTAATTCTGTCCATGGTATTACCTTTACCAATGCTGATACAAAACCTTTTTATAAAGAAGCACGTCAAAAAGCCATTGCTGAAGCTATTGAAAAAGCAGAAACTTTAGCACAAGCAGCTAATTTAAAATTGGGTAAAATCATTGAAATTAATGAAAATAATAATAGCTTTCATCCAACACAGCGCTTAAGCAGAAGTGCACAATTTGCAAACTATGCGGATACAAATTTTTCAAGCGGTGAATTAAACTATAATGTCAGTGTTACTGTAACATTTTCTATCGACTAAGTAAGATATCGTCGTTAATTCGTACATAATAAAACGATACATAAAAAATTGTATCACCGGCCCTCATATAAAATGCCGGTGATATATTGAAGATAAGCCTCGTCAGATGATAATTCATTTTCGTGAACTTCAATCTTCCCGTGTGCAGAAAATTGTGCTTGATGTACTGTTTCGCGATTTCCTGATATAAGTGGATGCCACCAATGAAGGTCTTTTCCCTCATTAATTAACCGATAAGCACAATTTTTTGGCAGCCAATGAACTTTTTTCACCGTTGCAGTATCCAATAATATACAATCCGGAACTATTGATTTACGATGAGCATAATCTTGACACTGACAAGTTTCCATATCTAAAAGACGGCAAGCAACGCTAGTTGCATAAATATAACCGGTGTTTTCATCTTCTACTTTATGCAAACAACAAAAGCCACAACCATCACAGAGACTCTCCCACTCAACAATGGACATCTCTTCTAATTTTTTAACTTTCCAAAAGGGAGCCTCTTTACTCATAAATCGACTATACTCTTTTTAAAAATAAGAAAATTTACGTAAAATAAGTACAATGTTGTCCCTGTAACACTATACATCTCTAAGCTAGCTTAATACCATCCATATTCATTCTGCCCCAAAATAATCTTCCCAAAGATTAATTCAACAAAGATAAAAGACATCTCTAGAAAAAATCTCATACAAAAAATACCTTATGAAAATATCTTATCACAAATGAACTTAAATTCAGAAACAATACCTAATTGTAATATCTATCCTACAAACTACAATTACTGACAAAAATTAAATGAATTTTTTTCTACAAACTATACACTTGTATAAGCCATTTTATAAAAAAGAGATTTTTTGTATTTACCTATGATTTGACACACTTCAACGTGAAGCATATTCAATAATCATCCCCTCTGGAGTTAACTTCACCTACATGTACAAATAATAATTTTATGACGTTATTTATTTCTTTGCAGATCATCTCCATGATTTTACACTGTCTTTTTTTCCACAAAGCGTAGTAATAAATATTTAAGTCATTATATTGCTTGAACAGTGAATTTTCTCCAATTATTCAGCATACCTCTTTTATCTTTTTTAAAAATTTTTTCCAAAAAATGACTCAGTAAACTTTTCATTACAATAAATGGTACATTTTGAAATATACTGAAAATTATTAAGAATCAAGAAAACTGCGTAATTTCCGTGAACGGCTAGGATGCTTTAACTTACGAAGCGCTTTTGCTTCAATCTGACGGATACGCTCACGTGTAACTGAAAACTGCTGACCAACTTCTTCCAACGTGTGATCAGTGTTCATCCCAATACCAAAACGCATCCGCAAAACACGTTCTTCACGCGGCGTTAGTGAAGCAAGTACGCGAGTTGTTGTATCTCGTAAATTAGCTTGAATAGCTGCATCAATCGGCAACAATGCGTTTCTATCCTCAATAAAATCACCTAAATGGGAATCATCCTCATCACCAACTGGTGTTTCAAGTGAAATAGGCTCCTTTGCAATTTTAAGCACTTTTCTCACTTTTTCTAATGGCATAGAAAGTTTGCTAGATAATTCTTCCGGTGTAGGTTCACGCCCAATTTCATGCAAAATCTGACGTGATGTACGAACAATCTTATTAATAGTTTCAATCATATGAACAGGAATACGAATGGTGCGCGCTTGATCAGCTATCGACCGCGTAATTGCTTGACGAATCCACCATGTTGCATAAGTCGAAAATTTGTATCCACGCCGGTATTCAAATTTATCGACCGCTTTCATCAAGCCGATATTGCCTTCTTGAATGAGGTCAAGAAACTGTAAACCACGATTAGTGTATCTTTTTGCAATTGAAATCACAAGGCGTAAATTGGCTTCCACCATTTCCTTTTTAGCGATTGTTGCTTCACGTTCACCTTTTTGTACCTGCGTAACAATCCGACGAAACTCCCCAATTGAGATAGCAGTTTCTTGCGCAAGACTTTGTATTTCACTGCGCAAACTCTGTATTACTTTGGCTTCACGAGTTGAAAATTCTTTCCAGCCAGATCCCGGCAAAGTTGCAATATAATTAATCCAATCTGCATCTAATTCACGACCTTGATATTCTTTTAAAAAATCTTCGTGCCCAACTCCATAGTTGTTAGCAAGTCGCTTCAATTTACCTTCACTATGAACCAACCGTTTATTGATATCATAAAGCTGTTCAACCAACGCCTCAATACGATTTTGGTTCAAAGAAAGAGACTTTACTGCTTGAACTAAATCAGCTTTCAATTGAGTGCATTTCTTTTTTGAGAAGATGAAAGAGCATCCTCTTTACAATCTGCCAAACTGCTTTCAACGTGTTGATCTTGCAGTTTTCTCAGTTTTACATACGTCTCAGCAATAAAATCTAAAGTTTCCATAACCTGAGGACACAGCTCATTTTCCATCGCTGCAAGCGATAAGTTAACTTCATCCTCCTCATCATCTTCAACCCCAATGTCTTCTGCAAGATCGTCTACATCATGCATACTAGAACATGGCATTTCCTCTTTTATTTTTTCTACTTCACTGCGTTCAATAGCAGGAGCTTGCTTGGCTTCTGGACCAGCATAAGTCATTTCAAGATCAATAATTTCACGAAGAAGGATACGCTTCTCATTTAATTCTTCACGCCATATAATTAAGGCTTGAAATGTTAAAGGGCTTTCACATAGCCCCGCAATCATCGTTTCACGCCCTGCTTCAATACGCTTGGCAATGGCAATTTCACCCTCACGTGAAAGTAATTCAACTGCTCCCATTTCACGCAAATACATACGCACCGGGTCATCAGTCCGATCTGTCGTATCACATTTCGATATTGTTGCAATTGATCGGCTGGTGGCTTCCACTAAATCACCACCTTCTATCGTAATTTCTTCCTCATAAGGTTCAGAATCGACTTCATCCTCGTCGTCTACAACATTAATCCCCATTTCAGACAGCATGGCCAATGTATCTTCAATTTGCTCAGATGTAACTGATTCAGAAGGAAGAACTGCATTCAATTCATCCATTGTCACATAACCATTTTTCTTGGCGAGTTTAATCATCTTTTTGATAGCATCATCGGAAAAATCAAGAAGAGGACTGTCCAAACTTACTTGGCCCGTTTCTGCCACGCTATCTTTTTGTTTAGCCTTTGTTGCCATACCATTAACTCCACTTGATCACTACTAGATTTCATGTGACCAGCTTTTTGCGTTTTCATTTAGCGCGTCAACAATTTCTCATATGCATTTTATCCTAGGATAAAATCCTCATTCTCAAAGACACACTTTATATACGCTTTTACCCACATAAAAACGCGGGAAAACTACAGAAGTTTCCCCGACACTTTCAGCCCTTTTGAGATAATCTCTACACTCCATAGTAAGAATCAATTTCCGCTTTTTTAAAATTCACTCGCCATTCTTCACAAAAATGCCGTCTCTTACAATAGATTTTTTTCACATTAGACTTTGGTGACTGATTCGCTTAAAAAAAGCGAATCATTTTATCTTATTTGGCTCACTCTCATCTGTTTCTTCATCAAACCAACATCCAAATCCTTCAATCAAAGCTTCTGTTGCCCGCATTTGCTCCAATTCAGTTTTCGTTTCACGCAGTAGATCAAAAACCTCATTATTAGGATTTTCCATGAGTTGTTCCTCAATATCTTGTAATCTCTTATGTAGGTGGTGTTCTCGAAGATGCAAGTAGATAGCTTGTTTTAATACAGCACGAGCATCTTCTATGGGAGCTTTAGTAAAAGTAGTACGCATACCAACGCTTTGCACAAGATTTCTCATACGTTCTAAAATAGCCTTTTGCCCTTTTTCTTCTAAAAGCTCAATCATTACTGCTTTATCATGAATCTGTTGGCTTCCTAGAATTTCCAGCATCGACTGATGAAAATTTGTTAATTCAGTATTTTTTAATTCTAACTTAGAAAGAACTTCAAAATTCTCATACCAAAGATCAGGATAATGAGCTAAAATTAGTAAAATAACTGCCTCACGCAAAGGAATAGAATGCGGCAAATTACGTACCATATTAGAATTTTCTAAGGAAGAAAAAGACTGTCCTTTAAATATTTCGTTTTTTTGGTTTTTACCATATCCTGCTGTATTCTTTTTTTGTAAAAAAGAAGGAGAAAAAAAATCAAAAAGTCGTTTCTTTATATCTTGAAAATAATAACGACGCACATCTTCATCTTTAATCGTAAAGACCTCTTGTTTAAGTCTTCGTTCCAGTGCTGCTCGTGTTTCTGGTGTTTCAAAACGTTGCCCATAAGTAGCGCGCCACCATAAAAGCTCAATCAGTGGAATTGATTTTTGCAAAAAAGAATTAAAAAGAGGAGCACCACCAGCACGAATAATTTCATCTGGATCTTCACCTTGAGGCAATAAAATAAAATGTACAGATACCCCCACTCTTAAAAGGGGTAACACACGATCAGCTACACGAAAAGCAGCTTTTAAACCAGCATCATCCCCATCAAAACAAAAAACACAATCAGGTTCTATTTGCCATAAAAGTGCAATTTGTTCCTCTGTTAATGCTGTCCCCAAAGGTGCTACCACTTTTTCAAAACCAGCCTTTGTCAAGGCAATTACATCCATATAGCCTTCAACGACAAGAATAGAACGTGCTTTTTTCTCTTCTATGGAATGATTGCTTTTGCGAGCAGAAGCTGCATTGTAAAGCATGTTTCCCTTATGAAAAAGTACCGTTTCAGGACTATTGAGATATTTCGCTCGCACGTTTTTATCTAATCCGCGCCCTCCAAAAGCCACTACACGCCCACGTAAATCTTCAATAGGAAATATGATACGATTTCTAAATCGATCGTAGGGAACTGTAACATCCTCACCCGATACAAGAAGACCACAATCTTCCATCTGCTTTACCGAAATACCGCGCATACTTAACGCTTCTTTTAAAGCTGTACGCTTTGTTGGAGCAAAACCAATCCGAAAGCGTTTTATAAGTTCTGGTGTTACACCACGCTCACCAAGATAATAACGCGCCTGTTCTCCCTCTTTATTATGTAAGCTACATTGAAAAAAATCCGTAGCCATTCCCATAACATCATAAAGACTGGCTTTTTGCATTTCACGTTCATAACTTTGTGGATCAAGAACAGGTAGTTTCATACCTGCAAGATCAGCCAAACGCTCTACAGCTTCTAAAAACTGCAATCCATCAAGTTCACAAAGAAAAGTGAAAATATTACCGCTTACACCACAACCAAAACAATAATAACAACCTTTACGATCATTACAGTGAAAACTTGGGGTTTTTTCACCATGAAATGGGCAACAAAACCAAAAATCTCCTCGTGCGGGCTTGCTTTTTTGAGGGTCAAATGTCACCCTTTGGTTAATAACCGTTGAAATTGGTAATCGGCTGCGGATCTCGTCAATGAAATCAGGTGGAAAACGCATTATATCTCACAGAGTTTTAAATTCTTTTTTGTATGTTTAACTACTTTGAAGCATAATTCCAATACTTCTCTTAAATGGTTGATAAATTCCAAGTGATCAACCCCAAATAATTTGAGAAACGGAGATAGAAAAGTGACCGAATTTCTTGCTCAATATCCATTGTTAGAGGCTATTTCTTGGCTCATTATCCTTACTCTTATTGCTATTTTAATTAATATTTTAGCACGCAAACTGCTTATTCATAAAGCAAAACAGCTTTTTTCTTTTCTTCCCGCAGATACAACTAATGACACTGAGTATACCATTCGGCACATGGCTAATACTGCTTCAGCCTTTATTTTTTCAATCGGTGTTAATTTTATCCCTACATTGCCCAATCCACTTAGTACCATTATTCGTAATGTTTCCAACGCTTTTATTATTTTTGTTATTGTCTTAATAATTTCTGCACTTCTCAATATTGTTAATACTCTTTATGAACAACGGCCAACATCGCGGTTAAAACCGATAAAAGGTTATATTCAAATCGCTAAAATTGCACTTTTTACTGTTGCTACTGTTTTAATATTAGCAAAATTGATTGACCGCTCCCCTCTTATCCTCTTTTCCGGTCTTGGTGCGATGGCAGCTGTCTTGATTTTGGTATTTCAAGATACGCTTCTTTCCCTCGTTGCAAGTATTCAAATTTCATCTACTGATATGGTGCGTGTTGGTGATTGGATTGAAATCCCCAATCTCGGTGCAGATGGAGACGTAATTGAAATTGCACTCCACACTGTCAAAGTTCAAAATTTTGATAAAACGATTACCAACGTCCCTATTCGCAAACTTGTAACCGATCCTTTTAAAAATTGGCGTGGTATGCAAGAATCAGGCGGAAGGCGTATCAAACGATCTCTTTTTATTGACCAATCCAGTATCCGATTCCACAAAGAAGAAGAACAAGAATACTTGATGCAATTTAATCTATTAGAAAACTATTTTGCAAAAAAATTACCCGAACTCAATGAATGGAATGCTAAATTAGACAAAAATCGCGATATATCAGCTAATACCCGTCGCTTAACAAACATTGGAACTTTCCGCGCTTATGTTTTATCTTATTTACAAAATCACCCAAATATTACAAATAATATGACACTCATGATACGGCAATTATCCCCTACACCAAATGGTTTGCCTTTAGAAATCTATTGTTTTACGAACACCACTATTTGGATAGAGTACGAACAAATTCAAGCTGATATTTTTGACCATCTTTATTCCATCCTTCCCAGTTTTGGTCTTAAACTTTTTCAAAACCCAAGTGGTTATGATTTTGTTCACGCATTTGAAACCAAACAAAACCGTAAGTCTTAATTATATAAATTCTTTAAATTGAACTATATTCTCAACATAAAAAAGGAAAAAAATATCACGAATAGCATTAGTAACTCTTCATCTTGCAGGTGCTATTTCTCTACTTTTTTGGATTACACACGCATGGTGTGAACAAGAATTGATATAATAAACACTGCCACAAAAACTTTATATTGATAGCGCAATTTTGCCTAATACCGCCATTATCTTTCAACAGATCTTATTTCTGTTTTTTGTTGGTGGCAGTTGTAATTTATTTTTTACATTCATTCCATGACAGGAATCATTTTGTTAATCAATTTTGCTAATTATGATCTTACTCATACCCAACTATCGTTGTGATGGTCCTTAGCATTAATTTAGGCTCTTCTTTCGCAGCTCCAATTTTAATGCACAATGCCTACATTATTTTAATTTTAATATGTTCGCCCTTCTTGAAAAAAACATTATCAAGATAAGTTTAAAAACTAATCCCTAAACTTATTCATATAAGTACAAATGCAGCCTGACAAAACTCCTGACTTAACTAAACAAACAGCTCTTGATGATAGTGTTTTTAATCGCCCAACTTCAGCGTTTTCTAATGTCATGTGTGAGAAGTGATCCATATCTGTGATCTTGTTGATTATAATGCTGCAAAAATGGAATTTTATGAAAATCCAGATCACTTCACCGTATATGAGCTTAATCAATAAACATTAGTTGTTAAAAGAAATAAAAAAGTCCACAATTCACTCACAACAGTTGAAATAACCCGCTTTCCCCATGCCACTGTTTTAGCTAATGCGCATATTGCATTTAATGTTTTCATCTCATGCGATACCCATACTGTACATATTTATTAACGCATAAAAGAAATGTAGGCATTGTGCATTAAAATTAGAGCTGTGAAAAAAGAGCCTAAATTAATGCCAAGGACCATCATAACGATAGTTGGGTATAAATCAGCTCCGTAATTTAGAAAAAAATGAGCTTAAATTAAATACTTACATGAAATTAATATCCAAAATATAGAAACATCCTGTCTGTATCTTGATAGTGTTCATCATCTAAAAACAAATTAATTCTCTTCTCTCTTCCATGGTCTATCCCATTTTAAAAGAATAGAAACTACCCCAAAGTTTTTGCCTCCATAACCTTTCTAAACAATAAGTAAGACTTGACCTTTAAAAAGCTTACCCTACCTAGAATTTACAGTTTAATTCAGGCAAAGGAGAGCGTAATGGAAGATGCAAATATCGGCTGGATTGCAGCTATTATTATTGGTGGTTTTGCAGGTTGGGCTGCACAATATTTTATGAACAGTCGAACAGGAATATTTTTAAACATTATTCTAGGAATTATTGGAGCGTCATTGGCTAGCTTTCTTTTGGCCTTTTTGGTGTTACTTTTGTTGGTGTGTTTGGTTACCTTATTTCAGGTTTTATCGGCGCCTGCATTCTTATATGGGTCGGTCGAAAAATCCGGCCATAAAATGTTTATTTTCAAAGGCACCTTCTGGTGCCTTTTTAAGTCACCTTAAAATTCTACCTTAGTTTTGAAATTATAATCTACCAGCTCAATATAGCAAGTAACCATTCAGCACAGCGATCACCCTACTAGAATTAATCCCGATTTATCAACGACCAAAACCTTAAAAGCATAATCAATGATAAAATCTTGATGTGAAGACGAAAAAATATTTTTCAACACACTAGCTAATATTCTCTAAAAACTTTTTCTATATAGCAAATTGCTTAAATAATAACTGTGTCCAGTATGAAATAATTACTGTAATTCACATTTATACCATTAGCATTTCCTGCATAAAATAATGTAAAATAGTAAAATATCGATAATCAAAATTCTTAAACTAAAATAAAATGCGCTAATCATACTAATAAATTTTGTTTATCGCCAAAATCCTAAAACTATAGTCATAAAGCCAATAATCCATTTTTATGCCCTACCCTTATCAACTTGCTGCTTTTGTATTTCTACATTATAATTAGGAAGCTTTATAATAGGTATTTTAACAACCTGTATCATCTAGAACAACATGCAGTTTGAATCATGTCGAGTACTAGAACGAGAAATTCTATTTTACCACCGCTAAAGTGGTTATCTGATCAAGACCCTTCAGTGCCTATTACTATCAAAGATTGGTTGATGGAACCAGGCTCTATGACTCGTCGTTTGGAACGTCACTGTACTCAGCTACATATTAAACCGCAACGTGAATGCTTCATTACTTATGATGAGCTAGAGGAAGAGGCTGAGCATTTGCCTGATACCTCCCGTTACTGGCTACGCGAAATTGTACTAATGGGAGACAATCAACCTTGGCTTTTGGGGCGTACAGTGATCCCACAAGAAACCCTAGATGATCACAATCAACTAACAAACTTGGGAAATGTATCTCTAGGGCGTTATTTATTTAACAGTAAAGAACTAACCCGTGATTACATTCATATTGGCCAAAAAGATGCGCTATGGGCGCGCCGTTCTCGTTTGCGGCTAGCAGACAAGCCACTATTGCTGACTGAGCTGTTTTTAATTGCTTCACCAATATATAAAACTGACCTTATATAAATCAGAAAAATCAATATTTTGAAAAGAAACGTAGTATACAATAAATAACAAAAATCTTATTCATTGCCCTTCACCAATGAAAACTCACTAATTTGGCTACTTTTACTCATTCCCTCATAACACTTATATAGCCGAGTGTTATTTATAATAACGCACTCTATTTTTTGCTAGCTTAATGCTCTACTCGTTATAAAAAACAGCTTGAGATATTCTTAGTCAATTTGATAAACTTATTTAAGCGTTTATGAAACGCTATCAACTATAACCTTAAAAAATCTATTTACCTATGTAATCGTCTCTTTTGAACAAAGTTATAATTTACCCACCCTATATTGCATCATTCTTTAACTCTTGTTACCTAAAATACCATAAAAACTAATCACCTTGTGCCCTATTAACTGGTAGAGAGATCGCAAACAACACCCCCTGCTGCTTGCGTTTTAAGCTCCAAAATATCAATTTATTTATAAACACGTGTTGATTTCTAAAACCATTATTTTGTTAAAATAGAGTGTTTCTGGTTATTATCACTTTTATTTTTCTTCACCATCTCAAACACTCTAAATACTCTGACATTTCTTAATCACGTAATATCCATTAAATAACGTAGAACAAAACCTGTTGTCTCTTCTTCTACAAAATCATTTGCAGTGCTCTATTAAGCTAATCAATACAACATAAATTTATTTAATTTTGTTCAAATGGGTACATACTCTTTTCAGCACTCTTTAATATCTGACAATGCATAATAATAACAAAAGTCTCGAAAAATCTAAAAATGGGGCTTTACCTATTTATGGAATATACTTATACTTTCAAAATTAAGCAAAACATTGCAAGATAATATACAGCATCTGCTATGGCTGCGGTTTTCGTATGACGTCGAACTGTGAGCGCACACTATGACACAAACCACCCTATCTCCCAAACCTTGGTGCACCAGCAAACCTACAGCTCTTTTAGTATTAGCTGATGGAACCGTTATTGAAGGCAAAGGTGCAGGAGCTACAGGTATTGTTGAAGCAGAAATATGTTTTAACACTGCCATGACAGGTTATGAAGAAATTCTCACCGATCCATCATACACTAAACAAATCGTTAATTTTACCTTTCCTCATATAGGCAATGTAGGTATAAATAGTGAAGATATTGAAGATCTTACACCAATTAATCACCATGGTGCAGTTGGTGCTATTTTTAAGGCAGATATTACTCACCCCTCTAATTACCGTGCGAATGAAAACTTAAATCAGTGGCTTAAAATGCGTCAAATCATTGCAATTTGCGGCATTGATACACGTGCACTAACTGCTCTTATCCGTGAAAAAGGTGCGCAAAATGCTATTATTGCTCATGATTTAAATGGTAATTTTGATCTTAGCGCTTTAAAAAAACGTATGCAAAAATGGTCAGGGATCACCAATCTCGATCTCACAAAAAAAGTAACATCACACCAGTTAATGGAATGGAATGAAAAAGCGTGGACTTGGAATCAAGGTTACGGTAGAAACAGTAAACACAATTTTCATATCGTTGCGGTCGATTATGGTATTAAGCGCAATATACTTCGCCTTATGGCAACACAAGGTGCACGTATTACTATTGTGCCAGCAGATACAAACGCAGAAGAAATTCTGGCAATGAAGCCTGATGGCATTTTTCTTTCCAATGGACCAGGAGATCCATCTGCCACAGCCGCATACGCAGTTCCAACTATAAAAAAACTAATTGACTGTAATATTCCACTTTTTGGTATATGCCTTGGCCATCAGCTTCTTGCCCTTTCTGTTGGAGCTAAAACCATAAAAATGCATCAAGGGCATCATGGAGCAAACCACCCTGTAAAAGACCTTACCACTGGAAAAGTAGAAATTACATCAATGAATCATAGTTTCACTGTAGATGCAGCGTCTCTACCAAAGCATGTTGAAGAAACACATGTTTCTCTTTTTGATGGCTCAAATTGTGGCATTCAGATTATTGGAAAACCCGTTTTTTCTGTTCAACATCATCCTGAAGCTTCCCCTGGGCCACAAGACAGTCAATATCTTTTCCAGCGTTTTCATAATCTGATCGTAGAGTATAAAAAAACAGCTTAATTAATTTGAATTTTCCACCAAACATTGGTGCATTTTATTGTATTCAAATACACCAGCTCTTGAAATAACAAAATAGTTAGATTCACTCATAGAGCATAGGAGTTATATTTTATTGAATTATTTTGGTAAAATATCTCCAGGAAGCTTTTTTAGAGACTGTCTTACCCAGAAAGCAAACACTAAAATTGCTAAAAAAAGCACACAGAAACTCCCGGCAAAAGGTGCACCAGAAAAATGAAATGCCGCATCTTTATGTGTAAATTGTTCGAAGAGAAATGTATAAAAAATGGGCCCAATTATCAAACTTAACGAAGTAATAGATGTCATTGCCCCTTGTAATTCCCCTTGTGCATTAGCTGGTACTTGTGCTGCAGCAATAGAACGTATAGGTGCATGAACAAGATATTCAAGCACTGTACACACAAAAACAACATAAACCATCCACCCTTGCGCCGCAAACATATAGCCAAGCATAGCAATCAATGAAAAAAGGAGTCCTACCATAGTCATGCGCCAATCGCTCCAGCGCTTAGAAAGATATGGTAAAATGAGAACCATCACAAAAATCTGGCCTACACCAAAAACACTATAAGACAATCCAATAGAAAATGTGTTCCAATCATAGCGTTCTTTAGCAATAAATGCCCAAACGCTCGGCCATACAGCTTCTGCAAGCCAATAAAGAAAAAATGCTAACAACACCCAAATAACTGTTGGATATTGTCTAAGTTGCAAAAGTGCACCTAAAGGATTAGCACGCTTAATATCAAAACGGCGCCTATCATGCATAGCAAGAGTTTCTGGAAGCATAAACCATGCAAAAATAAAATTAACAAATGAACAAGCAGCTGCAAAATAAAAAGGCAAGCGCAACTCAAATTGGCCCAAAAAGCCACCAATAAGGGAGCCTATAATAAATCCTACCCCAAATGCCATTCCTATCATACCAAAATTACGTGTACGAGTTTTATCATCTGATATATCTGCTAAATAAGCTGAACAAGTTGCAAAGCTAGCACCACTTATCCCCGATAAAAGACGCCCAATAAACAACATAGAATAACTCCATGCTATAGCGCATATAAAATTATCAATAGCAAAACTTATAATAGAGATAAGCAAAACAGGACGCCGACCATAACGGTCAGAAAGATTACCAATCAAGGGAGCAAATAAAAATTGCATTACTGAATAGACTGCCAGCAACACCCCCCCATTTATGGAAACTTTACTAAGATCCTCTCCAGTCAAATGATGAAGATATTCAGGCAAAACAGGACTAATAATCGCAATACCAATAATATCCAATAACAGAGTAATAAAAACTAAAATGAGCCCACGACGGATAAATTTTGGATCGAGCTTTTGATCTTTTACAGCATGCATATTTCTTTGCCTATGTTTTTAGATCTTACTTATTTTTAGAGCCGCCCAAAAACATAACTCGAGTTTCATATATAACAATAACAAAATAAAAAAAGGTTACGGAAAACATCAAAAAATATAATATAATATTTATTTATTACTAAATTTTATAACCATGTCTAAACTATTCACCACGTAAGAAATTTGAATAAATTTCAAAACTCTGTAGACATGTATGTTTTTTTCAAAACATTATCATTAATTTTGCTGCCACGTTTAGTATTCCATCACTTTTGAAAAATCTTTTTTAGTTGGTTAAATCAATCAAAATCTTAATGTAACAACCCTTGTAATTCTATCCATACAAGGAATATTAAAAGTGCTATAAACCTATTGCATATTTATGCAGGTTATTTCTTTAAAAAATAAATCAAATCCATACATAAATAACATGAGCTTAGAAAATAGCGCAGTGTGCGATTTTAGGCATCACTATTCAGTTTGGAATACACCATTAAAATAAAAACTTATAATCAGCCAAATAGTGATAAAACCAATAGCAAAGATGCAATCTATAAATATCAACATAAGTTCTTGCTAACATGTGTTATATCAGCAGAAAATTGCAGCCAAGTATCTTTCTAGCAATGTTGAGCATTCATTACCCATGTTTAAAAGAGAGCTCTATTTTGAAGGTCATCACCAAAGGGAACACAATCAAAATCATCATCCAAAAATTTAATAAAGATAATCAGCACATAAGTATGCTTCAGTTATTTTTGTACACAAACAGCTTAATTTCTATCTGTCTAAATTCTATTTATGATCAACAGCTGTTTATATCTTATCAAACACACCAATCTTCAATACATTGATTAGAACGTGCTTTTTGCTAATACACTATTGTCTCTTTTATCAAAAAACATACTTTCATAGCTATATAAAGTTTATCAGCAACAAAGAAGAAAATATTGATTTCCAATTTTTATAAAAAAAGCATGGAAAAAGCATTTTATGGATTACTTTCCTCGTTTATTAACCTATAAAGTGAGTTTAGCCTTAAAATTTTTCAATATTCTGCCTGCCACAACTGCGCACAGAAATTTGTGATAGGAAAAAACATGCCAAAACGTACAGATATAAAATCTATTCTTATCATTGGAGCAGGACCTATTATTATTGGCCAGGCATGTGAATTTGACTATTCAGGCACACAAGCTTGTAAAGCTTTAAAGGAAGAAGGCTACCGAATTATTCTAGTCAATTCTAATCCTGCCACCATTATGACTGATCCAGATTTAGCTAATGCAACTTATATTGAACCCATCACTCCAGAAGTAGTCGCCAAAATTATCGCTTATGAACGCCCAGACGCTCTTTTACCTACCATGGGAGGACAGACAGCACTCAATACAGCTTTATCATTAAAGCGCATGGGAATCTTAGACCGCTATAATGTTGAAATGATTGGAGCTAATGCTGACGTTATTGATAAAGCCGAAGATCGTGCTTTATTTCGCAAATCAATGGCAAAGATTGGTTTAGAAACACCGCGTTCTATGTTAGCCAATGCAACTGAACTTAAAGAAGAAGATCGTCGACTATACGAAAAAAGACGTAATGAACCGAAAACTGAACTTTCCGGTGATGCACTTGAGCAGGCATTAGAGAAACTTGATCATGATTGGTATCATACAGAAGCCGATCGTAAACAACGTTATATAGCACATGCCACAGCAAAAGCAGTTCAAGCTCTTGATATTATTGGGCTTCCAGTTATCATTCGCCCTTCATTCACGCTTGGTGGCACAGGTGGTGGTATCGCTTACAACCGCTCTGAATTTTATGAAATTATTGAACGTGGCCTTGAAGCGTCTCCCACAACGGAAGTTCTGATTGAAGAAAGTGTTTTGGGGTGGAAAGAATATGAAATGGAAATCGTCCGCGATAAACAAGATAACTGTATTATCGTTTGTTCCATTGAAAATATTGACCCTATGGGTGTCCACACTGGTGATTCTATTACCGTTGCCCCTGCTCTTACTTTAACCGATAAAGAATACCAAATCATGCGCAATGCCTCAATTGCTGTATTGCGTGAAATTGGTGTCGAGACTGGTGGGGCTAATGTGCAGTTTGCTGTCAATCCTGAAAATGGCCGTTTAGTTGTTATTGAAATGAACCCTCGTGTTTCACGTTCTTCAGCACTTGCTTCAAAAGCAACAGGTTTTCCAATTGCCAAGGTGGCAGCAAAATTAGCGGTTGGTTATACACTTGATGAATTAAAAAACGATATTACGGGTGGTATAACACCAGCGTCATTTGAACCCTCTATCGATTATATTGTCACCAAAATCCCTCGTTTTGCTTTTGAAAAATTTCCTGGTTCATCATCTGTCTTAACCACTGCAATGAAATCTGTTGGGGAAGTCATGGCAATTGGCCGTACTTTTCAAGAATCATTGCAAAAGGCACTCCGTGGACTTGAAACAGGTCTTACCGGCCTTGATGAAATTGAGCTTCCTGAACATGCTGAAGGTGATGAAAATAATTCTATACGTTCAGCTATCGCAATACCAAGCCCTAATCGTCTACGTTATGTGGCTCAAGCAATGCGCATGGGGTTACCTTTAAATGAAATCCACCAAATAAGTAAAATTGATCCATGGTTTTTAGAACAAATAGCTTCTATCGTTGAAATGGAACAGCGTATTCGCACTCATGGTCTTCCTCAAGATGCAGACAATCTACGTATGTTAAAAGCCATGGGCTTTTCAGATGCACGTTTAGCTAACCTTACAGGGCAAGAGCCAGACAATATTGCTACTTTACGTAAATCGCTTAATGTTAAACATGTGTTTAAACGGATTGATACTTGTGCTGCTGAATTTGCTTCACCTACAGCTTATATGTATTCAACCTATGAAACACCTTTTGCAGGGGTAACATGTTCAGAAGCACACGTTTCTCAACGTAAAAAAATTGTTATTTTGGGTGGTGGTCCAAACCGCATCGGCCAGGGAATTGAATTTGACTATTGTTGTTGCCACGCTGCTTTTGCCTTGCGTGATGCAGGCTTTGAAGCCATCATGATTAATTGCAATCCCGAAACTGTTTCGACTGACTACGATACATCTGACCGCCTTTATTTTGAACCTTTAACAATAGAAGATGTTTTAGCTGTTTTAGAAACAGAACAGAAAAAAGGTGAGGTGATTGGAGTTATCGTTCAATTTGGCGGACAAACACCGTTGAAATTAGCAAGTGCGTTAGAAAAAAATAACATTCCCATTTTAGGTACTTCACCTGATGCTATTGATCTGGCAGAAGATAGAGATCGCTTTCAACAATTATTATTCAAGCTTAACTTAAAACAACCCAAAAATGGCATTGCCCATTCAATTGAACAAGCGCATCTTATTGCTCATGACCTAGGGTTTCCATTAGTTGTACGCCCTTCTTATGTTTTAGGCGGACGTGCCATGCAAATTATCCGCGATGAACGCAGCTTGCAAAATTATTTGCTTGAAACAGTTCCCGAATTAATTTCCGAAGATCTCAAAGCCTGTTACCCTAATGATACAACAAAGCAGATCAACACATTACTTAGTAAAAACCCACTTTTATTTGATACCTATCTAACACAAGCTATTGAAGTTGATGTTGATTGTCTGTGCGATGGTGAGGAAACACTGGTCGTTGGTATTATGGAACATATTGAAGAAGCAGGTATCCATTCTGGCGATTCCGCTTGTTCTTTACCTGTAAACACACTTTCACCTGAATTGGTCCTTGAATTAGAACGCCAAACCAAAGCTTTAGCACAAGCACTTCATGTTGTGGGCTTAATGAATGTACAATATGCTATCAAAGATGGAGTGATTTATGTTTTAGAAGCCAATCCCCGTGCTTCGCGTACTGTTCCATTTGTTGCAAAAACCATTGGCCGACCAATTGCTAAAATTGCTGCACGTATTATGGCGGGAGAAAAACTTCACAGTGCACTTCAAGCTTACGGCGGATTACCTTCTACATTACAAAAACCGCATATTGCCGTCAAAGAAGCAGTCTTTCCTTTCGATCGTTTTCCTGGTGTAGATACACTGCTTGGTCCAGAAATGCGTTCAACTGGAGAGGTTATGGGAATCGATTACGAATTTGCACTTGCTTTTGCTAAAGCACAACTTGGGGCTGGTGTTGATCTTCCATATGAGGGGACTGTATTTGTTTCCGTAAGAGATGAAGATAAAAAACGTATCCTCAAGTGTGCCAAACGTTTAACTGAGCTTGGTTTTTCTGTTTTAGCGACAAATGGAACACAAAAATTTCTTGATCTTCACGGTATTAAAGCCCAAAAAATTAATAAAGTGTTAGAAGGCCACCCTCATATTGAAGATGCCATTCGTAACCGGCAAATCCAATTGATTTTCAATACAACAAATACGGCCAGTGCCATTTCAGACTCTAAATCTCTGCGCCAAGCAACACTCATGCAAAAAGTACCCTATTACACAACAATAGCTGGAGCTGAAGCCGCAGTACAAGCCATTGAAGCACTCAAATCCAGCCCTTTGGAAGTGCGCCCCCTACAAAGCTATTTTGCTTAAGATTTGAACTACATCTATAAAACTAACGTCTCTTACTTCTTTACTGACCTTTTCTTTGCATAAAGATAGTGATTAGACTTGTTTATTATTCAAAAGTCTTTTATCATTATCGCGATCGGATTTTCGGTTACGTGACTTTTTTCCTGTGCAATACGCATTTTTGACAAAACTTCTCCTGCCTATAATTTCGATTTAAAGCCATATTGAAAGCTTTTAGCTTCAATATATGATAATTATTTATATAAGGAGTTTCCTATGTCTTCTACAGGAACAGTTAAGTGGTTTAATACAACAAAAGGTTTTGGTTTTATCCAACCTAATGATGGGAGTGCAGATGTATTCGTACATATTTCTGCTGTTGAACGCTCTGGTTTGAGTAACCTTAATGAAGGGCAGAAAATTTCGTATGAAGTTGTTCAGGATCGTCGTTCAGGAAAACTTGCTGCTGGAAATCTCGCAGTTCTTTAACTTCAAGTTTATTTTGTTTTTTAAAATCTCGTCTTCATAGGCGAGATTTTTATTTTGTATAAAATATTTTACCCCAATAAAATAACAACTATTTTCAACATTTTTGTATCTATCTTAAAATCTGCTCATAATTTTCCATAATTTTTTGGGAAAATCCTTAAGAGAAATAATAAAAAATATGGAAAATTAACTAGAAAAATTTCAAGTATAAATTTTTCTCTCTCTTGTAAATGATAGCACTATTTTATCAGAAAAATTCAAAATAAACGTCTGTATTATTCCAAACAAAAGAAGACTTTCTTCGCGTTCGCTTTTTAGACATTCTTCTAAAATTTCAAAATAAAATTATATAATCTGTGCTTAAAATAAAATTTTCTAAGAGTTTTCTTGTAGTTTTTTATTGCTTACGACATAATCTTTATTGGAGTATCTATTAATAAAACAATCACTCGCTTAAATCATTAAGGATTTTAATTATGGCTTTTATTGCTGATAAGCTTTCTTACATCAAACCTTCTGCAACAATTGCTGTTGCTCAAAAAGCGCGTAATTTAAAAGACTTAGGCCGTGATATCGTTTCCTTAAGCGCTGGAGAACCAGATTTTGATACCCCAGACAATGTTAAAAAAGCTGCTATTGAAGCCATTCAACGTGGAGAAACAAAATATACACCTATATCTGGTATTCCAGAATTGCGTAAAGCAATTTCTGCAAAATTTAAAAGAGAAAATAACCTTAATTATACACCAGAACAAATCATTGTCGGTACAGGCGGGAAACAAATTCTTTTTAATGCGCTTATGGCAACTCTGAATAAAGAAGACGAAGTCATTATTCCCTCTCCTTATTGGGTGAGTTATCCTGAAATGGTTATTATCAATGATGGCACCCCTGTCTTTGTAGAAAGTAAAGCAGAATTCTCTTATAAACTCCAACCGCAAGATTTAGAAGCCGCTATCACCCCTAAAACCAAATGGTTTATTTTTAACTCTCCCTCAAATCCATCAGGAGCTGCTTACACATATGACGAATTAAAAAAGCTAACGGACGTTTTAGTAAAATACCCTCATATTTATATCCTCACCGACGATATATATGAACACCTAACATATGGAGATTTTACTTTTGTTACTCCAGCTCAAGTAGAACCAAAGCTTTATAACCGTACATTAACAATGAACGGTGTTTCCAAAGCCTATGCAATGACAGGCTGGCGAATTGGTTATGCAGGTGGCCCTCAAGAATTAATTAAAGCCATGGATATAATTCAGGGGCAACAAACATCTGGTACAAGCTCCATTTCACAATGGGCAGCTGTTGAAGCACTTAATGGACCACAAGATTTCATTATTCAAAATAAAAGTGTTTTCCAAGCACGTCGTGATCTTGTCGTTGCCATGCTTAATCAAGCTCCTGGTATTAATTGCCCAACGCCCGAAGGTGCTTTTTATGTCTACCCTTCTTGTGCAAATCTCATTGGCAAAAAAACACCCGGAGGGAAAATTATTACAAACGATGAAGACTTTGTAACAGAGCTTCTAGAATCAGAATCTGTTGCTGTAGTGCAAGGATCTGCCTTTGGGCTTGGGCCAGCATTTCGCATTTCCTATGCAACATCAGAAAAAATACTCGAAGAAGCTTGCTTGCGTATCCAACGCTTTTGTAACAGTTTATTTTAAAAGTTCTGAATCATTTTTCATGTCTCAAAACAAAAACTGGATATACACTTGGCTAATTTGCTAGATTTGTAGAGATGAAATCAATCTAACAGTCCTTCTCAGGAAAACACCCAAAAAACGTAATAGAAGTAGATATAACTTAGAAGTAATAGATTTATAGCATTTTATAAAAAATGAAGCATAATAAAAACTTAAAGTGCGCTGCTGTACACTAAACATAGCTTATTAAAGCTTTTTTATTTTAATTGCCCAATAGTTTTTTTTAAATTACCCTATTAAAAAGACCATTTCCGAGCTTTTAGAAAAATATAATCTCGAAAAGCATTGAGCTTTGCCGAATTTTTCAAAGCATCAGGATAGCAAAAGAAGGTATCAAAGGAAGGGATATCAACCATATCAGGAAAAAGACGTACAAGCTGCTCATTGTTATTCACGATATAATCGGGAAGCACAGCAATACCAAAATCACGCATAAGTGCATTCTTGATCGAAATAATATTATTAATTTGTAAGGCTGAAACACGCAAAGAGCCATCACTTCTCCCTGCTTTTTCCAGCCAATTCAAACCAGACAAATAAGAGGGGACAGGTTCACCAAATGAAATAATACGATGTGAATCTAGTTCAGATAATTTCTCTGGCTTCCCATAGGTTGCAATATAATTTACTGAAGCATAAACATGCATATGAACCGTAAATAATTTTCTTTGTATAAGACCAGGTTGTTGGGGTTGACGTAAGCGAACTGCACAATCTGCATAACGTATTGTTAAATCAATCTCTTTATCATCAAGCAAGAGTTGTATTTGCATATCGGGATAAAGACTAAGAAATTCATGCGCACGCTTTGCAAGCCAACCTGCCCCCATTCCAAAAGTTGATGTAACACGTAAACGCCCTGTTGGTTTTTTGCTGCTTTCATTTAATTGTGAACGCGCATTTTCAAGCTTCATTAACACATCATAAGCGGTACGGTAGAGAATTTCACCCTGCTCTGTTAAAATTAAACCACGCGCATGGCGTTGAAACAAGGGAACACCAACATCCTGTTCTAAAGCAGCGACTTGTCGTGAAATTGCTGATTGAGACAAATGAAGCTTTTCAGCTGCATGCGTAAAAGAGCCTGCTTCTGCTGCAGCATGAAAAACTCTCAATTTATCCCAATCCAATGGTGAAGTCACAATTTTTCTCTAATCTTTTTTACTAATTAAATAACTGCTGTTTTAAAAACACTTATGTCTGTAAATCTAAAAACCGTTCTGCCTCTAACGCAGCCATACATCCCCTTCCTGCAGCAGTCACAGCTTGACGAAATACATCATCTGCTACATCCCCTGCAGCAAAAACGCCAGAAATGCTTGTAGCTGTTGAATCTGGTGCTGTCCATAAATAGCCACCTGGTTTTTGTTTCAATTGTCCTTCAAACAAAGAAACAGCAGGTTCATGCCCGATAGCAATAAATATCCCGTCTGCATCCACTTTAAGTTCTTGACCTGTTTTAATATTTTTAAGACGTGCTCCTGTCACAACAGCACCCATTGATGAATTAGCTGGTAAACCGACAATTTCTTCTACTACATGATCCCAAATAATACGCACATTATCACGAGAAAATAATCTATCTTGCAAAATTTTTTCCGCACGAAAATGATCTCTCCGGTGAACTATACTAACACTTTTAGCCAAGTGTGATAAATAAAGTGCTTCTTCAACAGCTGTATTTCCACCACCCACAACAATAACATCTTTATCACGATAAAAAAAACCATCACAAGTAGCACAAGCAGAAACACCACCGCCCATAAAAGTTTGTTCGCTTTCCAAACCAAGCCAGCGAGCTTGTGCTCCTGTTGCAATAATCAATGCATCACAACAATATTGTGTTCCTGAATCCCCATATAAAGTAAAAGGACGTTTCGATAAATCAGCTTTTATAATACTGTCATAAACAATTTCCGTACCCATATGCTCAGCTTGTTTTGCCATTTGTTCCATCAACCATGGCCCCTGAATTGAATCAGAAAAACCTGGGTAGTTTTCAACATCAGTTGTAATTGTCAACTGCCCACCCTGCTGCACTCCTGTAACCAAAACAGGTTTAAGCATTGCTCTTGCCGCATAGATTGCCGCTGTATAACCAGCTGGCCCCGAACCAATAATAAGAACGCGAATATGCGGTTTTGTCATAAAATCCCTTCCTCTTTTATCCTCTTTATATCTATAAATTATGATGAAAAATGTAGCCTTTTTAAAATATTTCTCTTACAATTCAAGTTATGGTTCACCTGTATTTTTTTCAAGGTCTACTAAAGGTTGATTGCCAATTTATCATAGCTTGCTTACTATAGAGATTAAACTACATCTTACACAAATATATACACACTAATGAGTACAAAACCACAAACAAAATAAAAAAGAGATAGGAAACGGTCATTTTTCAGTTTATTACCAATATCTGCGCACGTTTTGCATTAGTCATGGGAGCAGCAATGCTTTTACCTGCTCTTGCAGATTTGCGTGATGGAAACCACAATTGGGCAGCTTTTCTTTACTCTTGTGTTATAACTACCATGCTAGCAACGCTGATTCTTTTAGCTACCAGAGGTGCTAGCTGCCGTTTTTCAGCGCGCCTTGGTTTCACACTGACTCTTTGCCTTTGGTTAACAGGTAGTATAGTGGGGCCCTCCCTCTGTATCTTTCCCCTCTACCAATTTCCTTAGCAGGAGCAATTTTTGAATCTGTTTCTGGAATTACAACAACAGGTTCCACTGTAATCACAGGTCTTGATAATCTCTCACGAAGCATTTTGCTATGGCGTTCTCTCATCTGCTGGATAGGAGGTATTGGTTTTATTGGTTTAGCTTTATTGCTTTTGCCTTCGCTTCGTGTTGGGGGAGTACAACTTTTTCACATGGAATCATCAGATAAATCCGAAAAAATATTGCCTCGTATTAATCAAATCGCTAATGGAATTATCATTGCCTATATTGGACTAACGCTTGCTTGCATGCTCTCTTATTTTGCTGCTGGCATGACCTTATTTGATGCCATCAACCATGCAATGAGTACGATAGCAACTGCCGGGTTCTCAACCCACGATGCCTCATTTGGTTATTTTTCTGATAAGCCAGCCATCCTGATTGTTTCAACAATTTTCATGTTGCTTTCTGCTTTACCCTTTGTACTTTATGTAAAACTAGTGCTTCCTGGCCAATCAAAACGCTCTATTGATCCACAAGTTATCGTTTTCCTAAATATTGTTTTCTTTTTCAGCTTTGCTTTAGCTGTGTGGTTACGATCTCAGGATCATCTTACCTTTCATTGGGCTTTTCTTGATGTGATTTTTCACTTTGTATCTATTATCAGCACCACCGGCTACAGTGCTGAAAATTATCAACTTTGGGGACCTTTTGCTTTTGGTGTTTTTTTCATTGTTTCTTTTACAGGTGGGTGCGCTGGTTCTACCTCTGGTGGTATAAAAATCAACCGCTTAATTATTCTTTGGCGCATTGCACAAACAAATATGGCAAAACTTCTTTCCCCTAATGCAGTTGTAAAAGTTCGCTATGATCATTCGAATATATCTAATGATATTGCTCAATCCGTTTTGCTTTTTGTATGCCTGTATATGTTTTGTCTTCTTATCGGCACTACACTTTTACTCACCACCGGGCTTGATTTCACTTCTGCTTTTACAGGCGTTTTAACGGCACTTTCAAATATCGGCCCAGGTTTTGGAGAAATTATTGGTCCTTCTGGTAATTTTATGACGATTAATGATAACGCTTTATGGATTTTGAGCTTTCTTATGCTAGCCGGTCGCCTCGAAATTATAACTATATTTGTATTTTTTATCCCTACTTTTTGGCGTGAGTAGTTTTTATGCTTAACGCTTAATTTTGTAATAAAAGAAACTCACAAGCAAAACAAAAAGATAAATAACACACACGTTAAGACTAAGCTTCAGTCCAATTGATTGGAAAATCCTTAAAGAACCTCAAATGGATAGCTACATTAGTAATGTTAAGCTTAACATTAGCTATAATTTCTGCTTCATCTGGCTAAGATACATTTGTCAACAAGCAAGGTAATGTTATTAAAAACAACCAAACATTGAGTACAACACTTCTTATATTGACTAAGATTTGTGATATCCCTGCTTTGCAGGTCTTTTCTATCAGCCCAAAGCTGATCTGCATTACTTCTTTGTTATGACTTATAAATGGCTACCAGTTCATCAACATAGGAAAGTTTTGGTAAATCTGATTTTTTCTATATTACGTTACATTTAATATCAAAAATTTTTACAGCTTTGTTATTTAACAACTTATTTCTATTTCTAGTATTGAATCAATACAAAAAGCTTTAACAACCTGCATTTCGAAAGAAGAACTATCCTATACCCTTAAATGGAACACTGTAGAAAAAATAACAGTTTTTTAAAATTCACTGACAGTAATGTAACAAAACAAAAATCTGAAATAATTATTGTTAACTATACTCCGCCCAACAAGAATTTAATACTTTACCTCAATGCAACTCCTCTTGATATGGACAATCAATTAAGTTCTAGTGAACATATTTGGTATCATTTTGCAAAACGGTATACGACATTTCTTTCAAGAAATCCGTTTTCTCTCTTCAAAATAATTACTCTAAAGACCTTGAAGTATATTTAGAATGTTTTTCCCTCAAACATCATCTCATAAACACTCCCAATTGCAGCAGCTTCCCTTTCTAAAGGAAAATGAGTGCAAACATGAGTTAAAGCCTTTTTCCCTGTAGCCAATGTTTTTTCTAAATCAGCAAAATAAGGTTCAATTGCGGCAGTTAAAGCTAATCCATCTCCTGCTTTAACAACTGTTCCTGTTCCTTCTACTACTAATTCTTCATAAACACCTGCATCACTGGTTACTACAGCTGTTTGCGATGCCATCGCCTCTAGTGGTGTTAAACCAAAACCTTCCGCACGAGAAGGTGCTACATAAAGCGATAGACGACGGTACCATAAAGCTATATCTAATACTTCACCAAGAATAATAATGCGATCATTCAAACCAGCATGAGCGATCTTTTGACGTAATTTTTTTTCAAAATTATAATGTTGTGTTGTAGTACGACCAGCGATAATTGCTGTCCAATCAGGATAGTGTGGCAATAATTTTAACATTGCATCCACAAATAAATCAGTACCCTTTAAATAGCGCACACGCCCAAAACACCCTACTGCATATTTTCCTGGTAGCCCTGTTGCTACAAAGCAATCACTAACAGTTTTTGGTGGTAAAAAACGCTCAAGGTCCACCCCATGCATAATAACTTGATAAGGAACTTCTAGATAAGTTCCAGTGCGCGCACTGGTAGCAATAACTTTATCCATGCGACGAATTAACCATTTCGTAAAAGGCTTATGCTGACGCTGAGATGCCGACGTAAAAATGAGTTTAAGCTTCATACGCAAAACATCGCGAAAAAAGATACCACAGAGCATCTCAATATTGCGTCGTGCATGCCAGATACGAAATGGCTTGCTTACTGGATTTTTCCAAAGCCCAAAAAGATCTCTAAAAGAAAGAGCTGGCAAACTTTGCGGCAATCCCCATCCCAAAGTAGATATACGTATCCCCTGTTTTCGTTGCAATGGAATAAGTTGAATAATTGTAGACGTTACCCCTGACATACGTTTTTTAAAATGAGGAACAATAATATCAGTCTCTTTCAAAGACACATACATAAAATTTAGATATATTGAATCTTAATAATTTCATAATTATGCGCTCCACCTGGAGCATTGACTTCAATAACATCCCCCTCTTGCTTACCAATAAGTGCACGTGCAATAGGTGAAGAAATAGAAATTTTACCAGTTTTCACATCAGCTTCTTGATCACCAACGATCTGGTAAACCTTTTTTTCTTCAGTATCTTCATTCAAAAGTTTTATAGTAGCCCCAAATTTAATTCTATCACCTGAAAGGCGAGAAACATCTATAACTTCTGCTCGTGCAATGTAATCTTCAAGTTCGTTTATACGCCCTTCATTATGACTTTGCGCTTCCTTAGCGGCGTGATATTCAGCATTTTCCGACAGATCACCATGCGCACGTGCTTCAGAAATTGCTTCAATAATCCGTGGACGTTCCTGCTGTTGGCGCCAACGCAACTCTTCTTTGAGATTTTCAAAACCGGTTGTAGTCATTGGAACTTTTTCCATGATCCGTCCCTTTCTTTTACACAGAAGGCCTTATAAAAATACAAAAACGGCTTCCAAAATTGCTTTTGGAACCCGAGCATTACAACTTTCTTATTATATAGGACAAAAACCTCGTTTTCCATATAAAAAAATAAAAACAATAAATAGCATATTGGGATTCTTTTCGATAAATTTACATTTTCGGCTTAAATACTCACCCATAACACCTATAATGATAGGACACTTCAAAGGAACAATTATATTTTTCTATCTTATCATTAACTTAAACAAAAAAGACATTATGTAAAACTAAGAAGAATGGAACTATATAAAAATCCTATGAGGTCAATAATGAAAAAAATGATTGTTTTTTTTGTGTTCGGCTTTTTTTTCCTGACCACAACCGCAAGCCAAGCCACAAACGCAATTGTAACAAGAAATCTTAATCTTAGAGCAGGACCAAGTATTCATTACGCACTTCGAGGTTTCATTCCTGCAGGACACTTAATAACCGTCTATAGCTGTAGAAATAACTGGTGCCAAATTAATTATGACTCACGAACCGGTTGGGTATCATCTCGTTATTTATCATTTAAAAATGGAAATGAGCTCTATTATACATATACGATACCATCATCTTCAACTACCTACCATCATTATTGATAACAGTTGAGTGAATTTAAAAATCCCAACACCGTACATTTTTACCATTCATCCCACTTTAATGGCTATACTGGTCTAATTTTTCTAAGCTAACTACATTTCTATCAAAGACAATAGCTATTAGTTAAGTAGCGTAATCATAAAAAACTACATAAAACTATCACCCACAACAAATAAACAATAGGTACAAGCAACTCTAGTGTTATCAAACTAAAAGTGCTAAAAACCTCTCCATAATTAGGTAGAATGCAAAGCTGATGATAACATTAAAGCCTTTTTTACCTTATCTCTTACGATAAAAACCCATAAAATGTTTCTATAATGTCGTACCAAAAACCTAAAAGACCTGCCCCGAAATCTAATAAAACATCCTGTAAGATAAAAACAGGCCATACTGCAATTGCTAAACAACCTTCTGTTACTAGTTCTAACCCAGTAATAGAGTCTGATATTTCCTTTAAAGCTGCAAGTGATTTTACATCTCACAATGCAACAAAAACTGGTGTTACAGCAACAGTTGAAGCTCTTTCTACGCTTATTGCTTCGGACAATCCCCTTTTTAAAAATGGTACAGTATGGACACCTCATCGCCCCATTCGCCCTGAAAAATCTGAAGGTGGAATTCCATTCCAAATAAACACACCTTTTGAACCTGCAGGAGATCAACCAGCAGCAATTAAAGCTTTGGTTGAGGGCGTTGAGCGAAATGAGCGTACTCAAGTACTTTTAGGCATTACCGGTTCAGGAAAAACTTACACAATGGCTAAAATTATTGAAGAAACACAACGCCCTGCTCTAATTCTGGCGCCAAATAAAACTTTAGCTGCGCAACTTTATGGAGAATTCAAAAGCTTCTTTCCCAAAAATGCTGTCGAATATTTTGTTTCTTATTATGATTATTACCAACCAGAAGCCTATGTTGCACGCTCTGACACTTATATCGAAAAAGAATCTTCTATTAATGAACAAATTGATCGTATGCGCCACGCTGCAACACGTGCTGTACTTGAACGCGATGATGTCATTATCGTTGCATCTGTATCCTGTATCTATGGAATTGGTTCAGTAGAAACTTACACCGCCATGACCTTTCAAATGCAAAAAGGTGATAAGTTAAATCAACGGCAATTATTAGCTGATTTAGTTACTCAACAATATCGTCGACAAGATATAAATTTTACGCGCGGTTCTTTTCGTGTGAGAGGTGATACGATCGAAATATTTCCTTCTCACCTTGAAGATCGTGCTTGGAGGATCTCACTATTTGGTGATGAAATTGAAACAATTACTGAATTTGATCCTTTAACAGGACAAAAAACGGGGGATCTTCAATCTATTAAAATTTATGCAAATTCACACTATGTCACACCACGACCAACATTAAATCAAGCAATAAAAGCAATCAAAATGGAATTAGCCCAACGCCTTGATGAATTAAATTCTGTTGGTCGCCTTTTAGAAGCGCAACGTTTAGAACAGCGCACAATATTTGATCTAGAAATGTTAGAGACGACTGGTTCTTGTTCTGGAATTGAAAATTACTCCCGCTATCTAACGGGCCGTAATCCTGGTGAACCACCCCCAACCATGTTCGAATATATTCCCAACAATGCTCTTATTTTTATTGATGAAAGCCATGTAACTATCCCCCAAATTGGTGGGATGTATCGGGGTGACTTTCGAAGAAAAGCAACCCTGGCTGAATATGGATTTCGCCTACCCTCTTGTATGGACAACCGTCCTTTACGCTTTGAGGAATGGGATGCTATGCGCCCACAAACAATTGCCGTTTCTGCAACACCTGGACGTTGGGAAATAGAACAAACATGCGGCGTTTTTGTCGAACAAATCATTCGTCCAACAGGGCTCATTGACCCACTAACACAAGTGCGCCCAGCACGCATACAAGTCGATGACGTTATGAATGAAATTCGCAAAACAATTAAAAAAGGCTATCGTACATTAGTAACTGTTCTAACCAAACGTATGGCTGAAGATTTGACAGAATATCTCCATGAACACAACATTCGTGTACGCTATATGCATTCTGACATTGATACATTAGAGCGTATTGAAATTCTTCGTGACCTACGACTTGGTACTTTTGATGTTTTAATTGGCATTAACTTACTGCGAGAAGGATTAGACATTCCAGAATGCGGCTTTGTTGCCATTTTAGATGCTGACAAAGAAGGATTTTTACGCTCAGAAACCTCTCTTATTCAAACAATTGGGCGAGCTGCGCGTAATGTAGATGGCCATGTTATTCTTTATGCGGATACAATCACCAACTCCATAGAACGAGCATTGCAAGAAACAACACGACGCCGACAAAAACAAATAGCCTATAATGAAGAGCACCATATCACCCCTACCAGTATCCAAAAAAATATCGGTGATGTCCTCAATTCAGTTTACGAAAATAATCATCATGCAGATATTCCTGATTTTATCGCACAAAATAATAAAGTTGATAATAATTTAGCCAACCATATTCAGCATCTCGAAAAATCAATGCGTGAAGCGGCTGCCAATCTTAACTTTGAAGAAGCAGCTCGACTTCGTGATGAAATCAAACGGCTACAGAAAATAGAATTAACAATTGCTGATGACCCCTTAACACATGATAATAGTGAACATTCCACTAATGAGGCCACGATACAATCAAGCCTTTTCTCCAAACCTGATCTTGACCATATGGGCCCTACTATGGATGTCGGTCTTTTAGAAAAGCATCCAATAGAAAAAAAGCTGCATAAAAAAGCTCTTGATAAGAAAGTAATAAAGGAAGCTAAAGTCTCTTCAACTGCTAGTATTTCTAAAAATGACTCTCATACAACTAGAAAACGGAAACGCTTTACAAAAAATGGTCTTCCAAAACATCAGTAAGCGCTAAATCCATAATCAAAAAATTGTATTTTTTTGTTTTTATAATTCATAGTAAAATAAAAAGACTTAATCTTTTAAAACCATTTTAAAATGAAAAAATGATATAAGAAGGTGGATTGTGCGAATAAAATTTTTTCAAATATCTTTTGCTTTAAAAAACTTATCAACTTTTGATGAGTTATAAATATCACAAAATGATAAAAGAACTATTTCCCAATTTTGAAATAAGCAAAAAACCAATCAAGAGAGAGCTTTTCATATATCAAAAGCTACCTTAATATACTAATTTATATAGTATAGGGCATAGTTTTTATTGCCTATCGTTTAAAAAGCAATGACATAAAAACACTCTATACCTTAAACAGACAAGTAAAGTTTTAAAACAATAATAAGGGTTTTAATTTTATTAACTTTAATAATATTAGCATTGATATTTTTATTACATTACTCTTGTCTAAGAGTCAGACATTTCTAGATTATATGATGTACAAAGTATATTCGATATAAAGTTTGACTACTGTAGTAAAAAATAAAACTTCAAATACTGACGTTTTATGTGTTAATTTAATATAATATGTTCTGTGTAATCAGATTTTTAGCATAATGTTATTTTGTTATTTTATAATTTATTCTCAACTAAATGGCTTCTTTATTCGTTCTATTAAAAAATTAAAAACCGTTCAGGTTACATTCAGCTTAATGCATATAAAGTATGAATAATATAAATTCATAAAGGGAGTATGTTATGAACAAATTGACTAAATTAGTAGTATTATCAGCAATATCAACTGCAACCATCTCCACACCATTAACCGCAGCATCTGCTCGTAATGATTATGTGTACGTTCAGCACAATGTAAACAGCATCCCTCAACACCACACTCAATATCATCGCGAGCAGCAGCATATTCATCACAAAAATCCAACACGTTACTCTTATCATTACGAACACACTACACAAAACCATGTTCATCAATATCATGTGAATCGTCCTAATAACACAAATGATGCTTTAGCAGCAGGTGTTCTAGGCCTTGCTACAGGTGCAATTCTTGGCAATGTTTTAACAAAACCTGCGCAGCCACAAATTATCTATCAAGCCCCATACCCTCAAAATCAGGTGATCTATCAAGAAATACCCCAATCTCAAGTAATTTACCAAGTGCATCCACCAGTAACCTATAACCCCGCCTACCAACAACCATGGACATCACAATGGCTTCAATATTGTACAAAAAAATACCGCTCATTTAATCCTAGAACCGGTACCTTTCGTGGTTACGACGGTTTAGACCATTTCTGTCATGCTCCATTACAATAACCTTAAGTAATACTGAAAAAACCTCGTTTAAAAGCGGGGTTTTCATATATTTGCCATTAAATTCCTTGAAGAAAAGAATTGAAGCGGCGTTCATAACCTATTGTGCTTCCTGATCCATGACCAGAAATAAAGCTGACATCATCACCTAAGGGTAAAACTTTTTCTTTAATGGATGTCATCAATGCCTCATGAGAAGATAATGGGAAATCAGTACGTCCAATAGAACCACGAAAGAGAACATCACCCACTAAAGCCAAGCGCTCTTTTTTATTGAAATAAATAACATGCCCAGGGGTGTGACCAGGGATATGCAAAACATCAAACACATGTCCAGCACAATCAAGGCTATCACCATCTTCCAACCATTGATCAGGCACACAAATACGCACATCAGCCATGCGATAGACTTTTGCTCTTTCGATCACGTCTTCCATAATTGGTTTATCACCACGATGTGAACCAATGATTTTAACATTAAGTTCCTCTTTAGCTTGCATCGCTGCTCCTACATGATCAACATGACCATGTGTTATCCAAATAGCTTCAATGCTAACACTTATTTCTTGAATTGTTGCTTGGATTTTAGGCCAGTCACCACCTGGATCAACTAAAACCCCCTTTTTACTTTTACTATCAAAAAGCAAAGTACAATTTTGTTGGAAAGATGTAACTGGAATAATATGTGCGCTCAGATTACTCATAGTACCCCTTTTAAAGAAATATTTATCAATTAAATAACAGTTTCATACATTTATAAAATCAAAAATTGCGTGCTCGACAGCTTGATGCAACTTATGTAGACTGGATCTTATTGGAAACTGGATTTTCGTCAAGGTTTTAAATAATGACCGACCATGTTCACGTTTTATGTGATGATGCACCTCATCTCCTTGTTATTGATGATGACACGCGTATTCGTAGCCTCTTATCTCAATTTCTTATTAAAAACGGATTTCGTGTTTCAGTTTCTGCTAATGCTGATGAAGCCAGGCGTCAACTTGCAAGCCTAGATTTTGACCTTCTCATTGTTGATGTTATGATGCCTGGTGAAAATGGCATTGATCTTACCCTTTCATTACGCCAAACAAAAATGTCCCCATCTTAATGTTAACGGCTTTATCAGAAACAGATAATCGTATCCATGGGTTAGAAGCAGGAGCAGATGATTATCTATCCAAGCCATTTAATCCTCGTGAACTTTTACTTCGCATTAATGCCATTTTACGGCGTGGTTTCTCACCTAACCAGTCCAAAATCGAACAAATTGTTTTTGGGCCTTATATGTTTTCAATTTCACGACGTGAACTGAAAAAAGGGGGAGAAGTCATCAAACTAACAGATAAAGAACAAGAAATGATGGTTATTTTTGCCGAACATGCAGGTAATACAATTCCACGTCATAAATTCGCAACAGGTGATAGCGAGATAAGTGAACGTGCTATTGACGTACAAATTAATCGTTTACGTCGCAAAATCGAAAAAGACCCAGCAACCCCTATATGGCTTCAAACTGTGCGAGGGGTCGGTTATAAACTCTCAATTGAATAGACGTAAGTAATGATTAAACTCGCAAGACAATTTGCTCAGTGGCTAACGAGGCAAATGCCTAAACGTCTTTATGCCCGCTCTTTGATTATTATTATTGCTCCCATGGTGCTCTTGCAAACAGTAATTGCCTATGTCTTTATGGAGCGTCACTGGCAAATGGTAACTGAGCGTCTCTCAACTGCTATTGTCCACGATATCTCTGCCATTATTGATATAATTGAAACATATCCGCAACAACATAACTATGAAGATATCAAACGCATTGCACAGCAGCGTATGGGATTAAATATTTCTATCTTACCCCCTGATCCCCTGCCCCCTCCTGGTCCTAAACCATTTTTTGCAATTCTTGACTATTTTCTTAGTGAAGAAATCACTCATCAAATTAACCGCCCCTTCTGGATTGATACAGTAGGCGATTCTAATCTTGTCGAAATCCGTATCCGTCTTGATAACAGTATTTTGCGCGTCTTTGCTGTGCGCAGTCAAGCTTATGCTTCCAATACCGGTATCTTCTTAAGCTGGATGGTAGGAACGGCTCTTGTTTTATTACTGATAGCCATTTACTTCTTACGTAATCAAATCAAACCGATCCAACAACTTGCTGAAGCAGCTGAAAGTTTTGGACGGGGACGTCCCCTACCAAAAGATTTTCAACCACAAGGAGCTGATGAGGTGCGCCGTGCTGGTATCGCCTTTCTACGCATGCGTGAACGCATTGAACGCCAAATTGATCAACGCACTATGATGCTTTCAGGTGTAAGCCATGATTTAAGAACCATTCTTACACGTTTTAAGCTCCAACTAGCCTTAGCAAGTACAGACTTTGATATTAGCCCGCTCGAGCAAGACGTTAGCGACATGCAAAATATGCTAGAAGATTATCTTGCTTTTGCACGTGGAGAAAACGGTGAAAATGTTAGTTCTCTTGATTTAAATGCCCTGATGCAAAAATTCTCTACCGAAGCTCATCTTCATAAATGTCAATTCTCTTACACAATTGAAGGCCCTAAACAGATACAAGTACGCCCTCATGCTTTTACGCGTTTGATTAGCAACCTTGTGTCAAATGCATTTCATTATGCAAACACCATCAAACTAACAGCTACATCCCAACAAGAATCGCTTATTATTATTATTGATGATAATGGACCGGGCATTCATAAAAACATGCGTACAGAAGTATTTAAACCATTTTTTAGACTTGATAAAGCGCGTAATCAAGATGCAAGTGGAACAGGTCTTGGTCTTGCCATTGCCCAAGATATTGCGCGTAGCCACGGGGGAATATTCAATTAGACGACAGCCCATTAGGAGGCTTGCGTGCTATTATTGACATTCCCCTATAAAATATACAAAAAAAACTTTGATCAAGAATTAATCAGAAAATAAATTTATTGAATGATTTTAAGCGTTTCCTACAGTTTCAAATAAAGCATATTGTAATGCTTTATAAGCACTTTCACCCATCCAAGCTACCATTTGAAAAGCAGTATAATGACTTTCACAAACTTTAAGCGCATGGACCAACAATGTTTCAACTTGTACATGAGATGGATGCACCCCACCAGCTAAAAGAAGACCTTGCCGATAAATAACTGAATTGTCTCCTTGCCAATAATCAAAATGCCCTAGTAACAACTTTTCATTAATTGCCAATAATAAGCGGTGCATTTCCTCCGTTCGAGTACTTTCAATAGAAAGATCAAACGCACAAGCTAAATGAAGAGCTTCTTGTTCTTCCATCCATGAAAAAGCAAGACGATAATTAGCTCGTTTTCCTTCTACGCAAACATTAATTTCATCTTCTGCACTCCGCTCAAAAGACCAGTCATACCTATAGGCAATCTGTTCGATAAAATCGACTGGATGCTCTTCTCTTTCTGCGGCGCTAAAGGCAAGCCTCATCATTAACCCTCAAAATAATCAAGAATGTTATCAATACAGCGCAAAATGCTTACAATTGTAATAACATTTGTTACAATTAAGCCCTTACACCAAACAAAATACACAGTAAAACGTAGACAATATACGATACCTAGAAATACAACAGGTGATATTTCCCATGGTATATAATAGCCTGATAAAGATAAAACGAATCATCAAGCTATTTCAGTGTATTGATACAATCTCATAGTGCTAGCCCCCTGATTCAAAAAAATGCTTTTTTATAAAAAACGAATCCAACAATAAATTAACGATTTTCCTTAACAGATTCAGAATTAAGCATTTTTTAGCTTCGTGCATAATGTTGAAAAATTGGGGATTATTTTTTTGAGAATACAATTTTTATACTAAAACTAATTTTAGTGTCCGTCACGGACTCTATTTTTCTAAATCATCAAGACGTTTTGCCAAATCAGCGTTTTCCGCACGCGCTTTAAGCACCATTTCCTTAACTACTTCAAATTCCTCACGTGAAACAAGATTAAGCTTATTGACTATCTTCTCAGCTTGCGAACGAAAAATTGTTTCAGCTTCATGCCGTACACCTTGCGCAGCACCAGCTGCATCTGTCATTAATTTTGCTAATTCGTCAAGAATACGGTTGGGTCCATCATGCATGAAATTTTTCCTTAATTTTAGTCAATTATGTGTGCATTATAGTGCATTTTATAACATATAGATATTGTATTTGTTTCTTTTATAAAATCCATCGTAATTTTTCTATCCTCCCCTTACATCTATAAACAATAGCGATCTATTCTCTTCTTGCCTTGACCATCGTGTGTTCATCTGTCATGTTTTAACAACCTATAATTTCATAGATGTAAAGCGCTTCCTGATGAACGACTTTCCTTTTTGTCCTGCTATTAATTTCCCTACCTTTCTTGATCCTGTTATTATCCATTTAGGTCCCATAGCGCTACACTGGTATGGGCTTGGTTATGTTGTAGGCATTCTTTTTTCTTGGTGGTATGCGCAAAAATTATTGGCAAAAAAATTCTTGTGGCACGCAAACCAACCTCCCATGGATCAACATAAAATAGGTGATTTTGTTATTTGGGCTACTATAGGTATTGTTGTTGGTGGTCGTTTAGGACAAGTGCTTGTGTGGGATCCTGCTTATTATTTTAACCATCCAAGCGCCATTATTGCAGTGTGGACTGGAGGAATGTCTTTTCATGGCGGCCTTATTGGTACCACCATTGCAATGATCTGGTTTGCTCGTAAAAATAGCATTAACATTTGGGCAATGTTTGATACAATTGCTGTAGGTGCCCCCGTTGGTATCGGCATTGTGCGGGTGTGCAACTTCATTAACCAAGAATTATGGGGTAATGTTACTACCGTTCCTTGGGCTATTTGCTTTAACTATGATCCCCAATATCTACCACGCCATCCAAGTCAACTTTATGAAGCGTTGATGGAAGGATTTCTTCTTTTCATCATATTGGCTATTGCTGTTTTTGCTTTTAAAGTATTAAAACGCCCTGGAACAGCAACTGGAATATTTATTTTAGGTTATGGAATAGCGCGTAGCATTTCAGAAATTTTTCGTGTTCCTCAAGAAGACCCAGAGTGGTTTTCTGCCCTCTTTTATTCCACTGGATTTACCTATGGAATGGCATTATCTCTTCCTATGATTCTCTTTGGCTTTTATGCACTTCTTCAAGCTTTTAGAAATCATTCTATAAAATAATGACTACTCTAAAAGAAAAATTAAAGAAATTATTGCTGCCAATGGGCCAATAACTGTTAGTCAATATATGACATTAGCCCTCACAGACCCACAATTTGGCTATTACCAAACACAAGAGCCTTTTGGATCTACGGGTGATTTCATTACCGCACCTGAAATAAGTCAATTATTTGGAGAGATGATTGGTATTTGGGTTTTTGCAAGCTGGAAAGCTCAAGGTAGCCCCAATCCTTTCATTTTAGCTGAAATAGGTCCAGGACGTGGAACACTCATGGACGATGTTTTACGTACCATTCAAAAATTATGTAAAACAGCCTTCAATGCTGCTGAAATTTTTCTTGTTGAAATAAGCCAACGTCTTGCAACAGAACAAAAAAAACGTCTTTCCTCTTATCAAAAACATATTCATACTATTGAACATTTTAATCAAATACCTTCAGGACCTCTCTTTCTCATTGCTAATGAGCTCTTTGATGCGCTTCCTATCCACCAATATATCAAAATCAACGGAGAATGGAGAGAGCGTTGCATTACACTTGATCAAGATGGTCATTTTACCTTTATAGCTGGAGCGCATAAATTTTCTTCTGGTGACTTACCAGTCTATTGTGCTCAAATGCCTGACGGAACAATTTGGGAATACGCTCCCTTACGTAACCAACTGATGCAACAAATTAGTAATCGCTTAATACAAGATAAAGGATCTGCTTTGCTCATTGATTATGGTGCTTCTGATTGTGCATTTGGGGATACATTGCAAGCTATTTCAAAACATAAATTCCGCGATGTTTTTGCCAACCCAGGTGAAAATGATTTAACATCACATGTTGATTTTTTTACTTTAAAAACAATAGCACTTCAAGAAGGCTGTTTTGCTGAAATTCTAGAACAAGGAGATTTTCTTGTAAAAATGGGAATTCTTGAACGTGCAAAACAGCTTAGCATTAATAAAGATACCTTGATCCAAAACAAAATCCGTCAAGATATTGAACGGCTTGTCAGCCCAGATCAAATGGGTAAACTTTTCAAAGTTCTCCATGTTAGTGATCAATCTACTACTATCTCTAACTTTTTTGACTTCCAATAATGACAAAGAATTGACAAATACTGCTGTCTTGAACACCATTGCTTGTTCAAACAATTATGTGGAGCTTTCATGAAGCCTGTCCTTAAGCCTATCCTTGCGAAAGATCTTCTTGCTTTACATAAACACGGGATAAAACATGGTTTTTTTACACGTCAAGGTGGAGTTTCACAAAACCTTTATCATAGCCTTAATGTCGGCCAAGGTTCAAATGATCATCCTAAACATATTATGCAAAATCGCACATTAATCGCGAATTATTTTGATATTGAGATAAAAAATTTGATCACTGTCAATCAAGTACATTCTTGTGACGTAGTCGTAATTGATCAAGCTTTTATCGGTGAACGTCCTAAAGCTGACGCTCTTGTCACAACTAGTAAAGGTTTAGCAATCGGCATCCTTACAGCCGATTGTGGACCAGTTCTTTTTGCTGATCCGCATGCAGGTGTTATCGGTGCTGCGCACGCTGGTTGGCGAGGAAGCTTGAATGGAATTTTGGAAAAAACAATTTTAGCTATGGAAGAACAAGGTGCCAAACGAAAATCAATAACAGCAGTGTTAGGACCTTGTATTGGTCCCCATCATTATGAGGTAACAAATGAATTTTATAACCAATTTATGAATCGCAGTAATCAATTTCAAAAATATTTTTTAAAAACAGATAAAAAAAACCATTTTCATTTTAATCTATGGACATTCATTATCGACCAATTAGAACAAGCAGGCCTCAATACTTCTTGTCTAAAACTTTGTACTTATCAAGATGAGCAACGCTTTTTTTCCTATCGTCGTGCAACACATCGTAATGAATCTGATTACGGGCGACAGATTTCTGCTATCATGCTAGAAAATGACAAATAAGTTTTTTACCTTAAAAACATATCATAACTACAAAATAAAATTTCTTATCCAAATGAAAAAAGGTACGCTCGATCATGTTTTGTTTGTTTAATGAAATAACTTATAAGTCCGTAAATTATGATAATTTAAAATCTTGTTTGTGAATACTTGATTTGTCATAACTAATAGCAAAATAATTCTTTTAACCCATGCTAGATAAAATTATAATGTTTTTGTAATTGTTCCTTTGCAATCTGATAATAAAAAGTTAAAAGCTGTATCAGATTCTATCATGATTATTCAGGGGTTCTATCATGAAACTTTTCTGTGGCAATTCTAACCCACATCTTGCGAAAAATATTGCAAATTATTTAAACATCTCCCTAGGTGAAGCAACCGTCAAGCGTTTTGCTGATCAAGAGATTTTTGTAGAATTGCATGAAAATGTGCGCGGAGAAGATGTATTTGTGCTGCAATCAACCTCTTATCCAGCCAATGATCATTTGATGGAATTACTCATCATGATTGATGCCCTGCATCGTTCTTCAGCACGTCGTATTACAGCTGTTATACCCTATTTTGGATATGCTCGCCAAGACCGCAAACCTGGACCACGCACCCCTATTTCTGCAAAACTTGTTGCCAACCTGATTACTCAAGCAGGTGCTCATCGCGTTTTAACATTAGATCTTCATGCAGGACAGATCCAAGGTTTTTTTGATATTCCTACTGACAATCTCTATGCCGTTCCCGTTATTTCTCGTGATGTCAAAACGCGTTATTCTCTTGAAAATGTTATTGTTGTTTCACCCGATGTCGGTGGTGTGGTACGTGCACGCTCCTTAGCCAAGCGCTTAAACAGTTTACTTGCTATTGTTGATAAACGTCGTGAACGGCCAGGTGAATCAGAAGTAATGAACATTATCGGAAATGTAGCAGGAAAAGATTGCCTTCTACTAGATGATATTGTTGATTCAGGTGGCACTTTATGCAATGCAGCAAGCGCTCTTCTTAAGCATGGAGCAAATAGTGTTACTGCTTATATTACACATGGTGTTCTTTCTGGAAACGCTATTGAACGCATTACCAACTCAGAAATGAAAGAATTGGTCATTACTGATTCGATTATGCCAACAACAAAAATTGAACAAGCACATAATATACGTGTTTTGGCTATTGCTGACTTAATAGGAGAAGCGATTGCAAGAACAGCAGCAGAACAGTCTGTTTCAAGCTTATTTGACTAAAATAGTGCCTAGTTTTAAATTTCCTGATAGTTTTTTAAAATTGAAACCGGGAAATATCTGAGGTGTTTACTATTAAATAAATACGGATAACGCAAAATTCACGCTTTTCCAAATAAAGCCAAAATTAGATAAATGGGTTTTCCTACAACTCTTGCATCTCTAAAGGGTTTGAATTATAGAATAAGCTTCTGCGTAGACACCCTTGGAGGCAACGCAGAATGGAGCTAATTGCTGCTTTGCAGTACATATCTTCATATTCATGCAAAAACTGCTAGTTGTTTTTGATGAATCTCCAATCATGTAAGAAGGATTTAACCATGAGCAAGAGTTATACTCTTAAGGCTGAAATACGCGAGCGGGTTGGTAAGGGGTCCTCCCGTGAACTTCGCCGCAACGGTCTTATTCCAGCAGTCATCTACGGTGACAAACAGCCCCCTTTGGCAATTGCAGTTTCTTATAAGGAAATTTTCTACAAAATTCATGCAGGTGGTTTTCGTACTACTGTTGCTACCATTGAAGTTGATAAAAAAAGAATTCAAGTTCTACCAAAGGATTATCAACTTGATCCTGTCCGTGATTTTCCTCTGCACGTAGATTTTTTACGTGTTTCAGAGAAATCAGTTGTGCATGTGAACATTCCTGTACATTTCCTCAATGAAGATACAGCACCAGGTATTAAACGAGGTGGTGTTCTAAACATTGTTCGCCATGAAATTGAATGTACTGCACCAGCAAATGCTATTCCTGAAGCAATTAACATTGATCTTTCTAGTTATTCTATTGGTGACTCTATCCATATCTCAGCCGTGCAATTACCAAAAGGTGTAACTCCGGTTATTCAGGATCGAGACTTTACCATTGCAACCATCGCAGCTCCTGCTGGTACAAATGTGAACGATAACTCCGAACAAGAGAGTGATGAAAATAATTAAAACTTTATAAATTTCAGTAGGTGGGGAGTTTTCCCACCTACACCTATTTTGAAGTGTTTTGCTAATCATTTATACTTTATTGAAAGCGTATATGTTGCTCATTGCTGGTCTTGGCAACCCTGGTTTGTCCTACCAAAATAATCGTCATAATATTGGTTTCATGGCTGTTGATGCCATTCATAAGTCCTTTTCCTTTTCTCCATGGTCAAAAAAATTTCAAGCTGAAATTTCTAATGGTCTTATAAATGGTGAAAAAATTCTTCTTATTAAACCTCAAACTTTTATGAATTTATCTGGTCAAGCCATCAGCCAAACCTTGCGATTTTATAAACTAGAATTAAATAATTTTATTGTTTTTTACGATGAATTAGATTTACCTCCTGGGAAAGTGCGCGTAAAAATTGGAGGAGGAAGTGGAGGACACAACGGCATAAAATCTATCGATAGCCATTGTGGTAATAACTACTGCCGTGTACGTTTGGGGATTGGACATCCTGGTTCCAAAGAATTGGTTCATCAGCATGTTTTAGGAAACTTTACAAAATCTGATCAAGAATGGTTACCTACTTTATTAGATATAATCGCGGATAATATTGCTATTTTAATAAAGGGAGATGCTAATCAATTCATGAACAAAATTTCATTGGTAATGGAGGAAAAAACTCGCGATAAAATATAACCTCTTTTAAGTAGATGTAATAACGAATAATTTTTTAAAACCTTTACATATGATACACTCTCTTTAAGGAGAATATTAATATAAAATATTTATCAGATAAAACTGCTCAAACCTATATGGCCATTTGAAATTGCAAGAAGCCATGTGATGAAAACTTATAATATATTTTACTATAGCTACAAAACCACCACACGTGAACCATTAGGAACACGGTCATAAAGATCAATAATATCTTGATTGAGCAAACGGATACACCCACTTGAAATAGCCTGGCCAATTGACCATTCTTCATATGAACCATGAATCCGGAAAAGCGTATCCTGACCATTTTTAAAGAGATATAATGCCCGTGCACCTAATGGATTATCAGGCCCTGGCGGCATCCCTTTTCCTAAATGACCGTATCGTTCTGGTTCACGAGCCATCATCGCTGCAGTTGGAGCCCAAGACGGCCAGCGACGTTTATATTGTACAACTGCTTCACCTTTAAATTCTAAACCTTCTTTACCAACGCCAATGCCATAACGCATAGCTTTTCCATTTTCACCAACAAGATAAAGAAAGCACTCTTGAATATCTACAATCAGCGTACCAGCCGGATAAGAAGTATCGTAATCTACTTGTTTACGCAAAAATTTTGGATCAATTTCCGCAAGATCAATTGCAGGTAATGAATAAGGCTCATTCGTTATAGGCCCATATAAAGCCCGTAATTCCTCTGGAATGACGCGAACTTGTTGAGAAGAAACAAAAGACTCACTTGGTTGATGTGTAGCGCAGCCAACCAATACCAGAGCAACAGCCATTAAAAAAGCACGACGAGACAACAATTCCATATTCCCGCAATCATTTGATTTAATATAATTATTTAATTCTATAGTTTTCTATACTATAAAAAACTTAGCACACTGTTAACGTTAATCTATAATTTTATGATTATTAAAATAGGGAATGTTTAGGATTTGTCGATTAAAAAATGACAATTACTTGCTAAAATCGTCATAATTATTTCAGTTTATCTTTTTTATCACCACAAAAAGCTGAAGACTAGAACTCTTCTTCAAACATGCTATAAAAACGCCAATAAAGTATATCTTAGTCATTATAAATAAATCAAAAGTCTAATTAAGAGAGAGAACCTATGGGTTTTAAATGTGGTATCGTCGGGCTGCCTAATGTCGGTAAATCAACCCTTTTTAACGCGTTAACAAAAACAGCTACAGCGCAAGCAGCTAACTATCCCTTTTGCACAATCGAGCCTAATACCGGTGAAGTTGCTGTGCCAGATCCACGAATGGAAAAAATCGCCTCTATTGTTGGTTCAAAAGAAATTATTCCTACACGTATTAATTTTGTTGATATTGCAGGACTCGTCCGTGGAGCTTCAAAAGGTGAAGGTTTAGGCAATAAATTTTTAGCCAATATTCGTGAAGTCGATGCCATTATCCATGTGCTACGGTGTTTTGAAAATGAAGACATTACCCATGTAGAAGGAAAGATTGATCCCGTTTCTGATGCTGTAACTGTCGATACAGAACTCATGCTTTCAGACCTTGAAAGTCTTGAACGACGAATTATACAAGTCCGTAAACGTGCAATCGGAAAAGACAAAGAAGCTTTGGCAATCCTCCCTACAATGGAAGCAGCATTAGAATTATTACAAAAAGGAGATCCTGTACGGTTATTACTTAAAAATATTTCCTCTGATGAACGACGTATTCTTCATGGTTTGAATCTTTTAACCTCAAAGCCTGTGCTTTATGTTTGCAATGTCAGCGAAAATGAAATTGCTCATGGCAATGATTTTACTAAAGCGGTGGAGAAAATAGCTGCAGAGCAAAATGCGCAAAGTATTATTATTTCTGTTTCCATTGAAGCTGAAATCGCTCAACTTTCTGATGAAGAAGCTATTGAATATCTCCAAGTCTTAGGATTATCTGAGCCTAGTTTGAATCGACTCATCCACGCTGGTTATCACCTGCTTGATTTAATTACTTATTTTACTTGTGGACCTAAGGAAACACGAGCTTGGACAATCACCCGGGGTACCAAAGCACCTCAAGCAGCGGGTGTCATTCACTCAGACTTTGAACGCGGCTTTATTCGTGCACAAACTATTAGCTATGAAGATTATATTACCTTAGGTGGGGAAAACGCAGCAAAAGAAGCAGGAAAAGCCCGTGATGAAGGTAAAGAATATATCGTACAAGATGGTGATGTTATGTTGTTTAAACACAATACTTAAATATCATTACCTCTTTAATAACTTAAAACACTTTTTATATAAAACTGTTTCCATATTCTCAACGAGTACTATTTGACAAAAACAGCCGCACTATAAGAGCGACTGTTTTATTCATTAAAGACATAAATACAAAAACTAGCGTATCAAATAGTCTTTATATTTAAATTCTGGCATTTCTTTCAAAGCATTCTTTGTTACATTGACCATAAGCTTCCACTTACCATCATCAGCTTTCATCCGGACTTTTTCTGGAGAAACAACAACATAATGCTCACCCATACCTAAAAAACCGCCAACGCTAATAACAATCCCATCGATATTATTCTGACGTAAAATAATATCTTTTACCTCACCAATTTCTTCATCTTCTATATCGCATACATCTACACCAATAAAGTTTGAAGCAACGAAATTAGCTGTTGAAGGCGTAACATAACCTGCAACCATATCCGCCTTAACTCGTACAATACCTTCTGCCAAAATCTTTCCATTTTCAGAAGGCGATGAAAATTGGGCATAAGCACTAGAAACCATTAAAATTGACGCAAGAGCAGTGATAGCAATTTTTTTCATTTTACATTCTCCATTTTTATTTTACATGCTCTCAATGCACGATAATTTGATTTGTTCCCTATGGGCTTTAAGATTGGCTTGTTCTATTTTTATGTGTTCCTTCAATTATGCGGTTTCTTTTTGAAAATTTTTATCTCAATCATGCTAAACTTAGCTTTTATAAGGTAAACAGCACCTAAAATATTGAAAAGTAAAATAATATGAGAACTGGTTATCTTAAGAAGATCTACTTATGGATTATCAGCTCAAATTTTAAAATAGAGATATTATGTATGGATAATGTTTCGTTGTTTCTAAAATTCTACTTTAAAAAGAAATACCCAAGCATTTATCAAAGAAATGTATTTTCAATCAGTTGGATATACGTAATACCTTTATACTCTTTGAAACATAAATTTTATTGATTATATTAAGGATATACACTCTCTCTACTTATTGTATATAGATAAAAGCCCGTGTAAATAACCCTCTCTAAAATTTAGAACAAATAGTTATTAAATAAAAAAACAACGCTTCTATGAATATATTTCTATGAAGAGTTGTATAAATCTTCTACAGAGAAATATGTAAAACCATATGGAACAGCGTATGCCACTTCACATTGCTCTTTTTCAACCGGATATTGCTGGTAATACTGGAACAATTTTACGCCTTAGTGCCTGTCTTGGCGTACACGTACATATTATTGAACCAGCAGGTTTTAATTTATCAGACCGTAACCTTAAACGAGCAGGTATGGATTATCTTGAACATGCCTTGTTGGAACGTCACATTGATTGGCAACATTTTATTGAAACTATGAGGCATTTTAACCGCCGTCTTTTGCTTTTGAGCACAAAAGCAAAAACATGTTATACAGATATACGCTACCAAAAAAATGATGTTTTACTTTTTGGCCGTGAATCAGCAGGTGTTCCTAATTACGTCTATGAAGCAGTTGATCATACATTAACAATTCCTATGCAACCACACGCACGCTCTTTAAATCTCGCAATGAGTGTAGCCATAACAACCGGTGAAGCTCTTCGCCAAATTGGTTACAATGAGATAGAAAATGTCTCATGAAAAAAGAAGCAGAGAGTTGCTCATAAAAACTTAGTTATTCCTGCTCAATTTTTTCTAATAACTCATTACGATCCATTAAAAATCCGCTTTTAACCCAGATTTTTTCTAGCTCCTTAAGCTTTTGACCTAAAAGTGCTCCCTGAGTTAAGCCTTTTTTCATCAAATCTCTGCCACTTATAGGAAAAGTTGGAATCTGCCATTGTTGAGCCAGGTGATAAAGTTGAAGATAATATTCTGTTTTTTCTAAAATTTCGTCTTCATCTAAAATACCAGTACAGATAGATGCCAAAGACAAGGATAATTGATCTAAAACGGGTTGTCGACCATGAAAATAAATCAATTCTTTCACGCAAACATCTGAACAGCTTGGATTGATAATCCCCAATTTTGCCCATTCTTTCAATCGCTTTTTCTCTTCATTAGACAAACGCAAACGATGAGCCATATCATGAAGGCGTACAGGATCAGGAGGTAGTAAACTTTCTAACCGCAGCAATGGATCTGCTTTCCAACCAAGGATACGCTCTATTTTCACAAGTGGGTGGATTGCATCAATACCCCATTTTTCTGTTTCAGGTAAAATGAGTGTTAAAATACCGCTTTGACGCATCCATAAAAGAGTACGTGTTGGATCTGAAGCAGTAAGAAGTTTTTTCATTTCTCCCCAAACACGTTCAGGTGAAAGTTTGTGCAGACCTTGTTTCAAAGAAATGCATGCTTTCAACCCCTGCGCATCAGGACGCCCTCCCCCATACCAAGCAAAAAAACGAAAAAAACGTAAAATACGTAAATAATCTTCACAAATACGATCCTTCGCGACACCTATAAAACGTATCGTTTTGCTTTCAATATCGTTCAAACCTCCCACTTCATCATAAAGCTGACCAGATGCATCACAATAAAGTGCATTGATAGTAAAATCCCGTCGCTGAGCGTCCTTTTTCCAATCTCGACAAAAAGCAACTTTTGCATAGCGACCATCTGTTTCAATGTCAGAGCGAAGAGTTGTAACCTCATAGCAACATGACTCTATAACAACTGTCACTGTACCAAAGTCAACACCTGTAGGAATAGCTTTAAATCCTTCCTTTTCTACGCGCTTTATAACCTGCTGTGGCAAACAGGTCGTAGCAATATCAATATCGCTAATGGGCTGATTTAAAAGCTGATTACGTACTGCACCACCAACAATACGTGCCTCTTCACCATCCAACGATAAAATACGAAGAAGTGTTTGAATATGGCTGTGTTGCAACCAGTCAACTTTTCTGAAATTTTGTGGTATGCTCATCCACTCAACCTTTTGAACAAATTCTTAATGTTTCCCTCCACTTAGGTAGTCTTATTGCACGATAATTTGTAATACATTTCTTATAAGTTATAATTCCTGCCTCATTAATGCACTTCTCCATCTGTGCACGAATTAAAAAAACAGCTTATCATGCTTCTTTTTTCTTCATTTTCTGCTACAAATTATAAATATTTATTATCGTATAAAAGAAATTATTACTTTGCGACAACTGTTTTAAGGAAACAATATGAGTCAAGATGATACGTTATCTAATACCATCAAAAAGACTAGTATAAATAAAGACAGCCAATCGATCGTTGATGATATTGATGCAGCGTATAAAGAATTAGCTACTCTGCAAAAAGCAATCGACAAAGTTATTTTTGGTCAAAGCCACGTGATTGAATATACCTTAACGGCCATTTTGGCCGGGGGGCACGCCCTTCTTGTTGGCGTTCCAGGGCTTGCTAAAACACGTCTTGTTGAGACATTAAGCCTTGTTTTAGGGCTTGATGGAAAGCGCATCCAATTCACACCAGATTTAATGCCATCAGATATTATCGGTTCTGAAATTATGGACTTGGATAAAAATGGTAAACGCTTCTTCCGTTACATCCAAGGCCCTGTTTTTGCCCAACTTCTTATGGCAGATGAAATTAACCGTGCTTCACCGCGCACTCAATCAGCTCTTTTGCAAGCCATGCAAGAATATCATGTCACTATTGCCGGCACTCGTTATGATTTGCCAAAACCTTTTCATGTATTTGCAACACAAAATCCTCTCGAACAAGAAGGAACCTACCCACTTCCTGAAGCACAACTTGATCGTTTTTTGATGCAAATTGATATTGATTATCCCGATCTTACTACAGAACGGCGTATTATTTTAGAAACAACAGGTCAAAAAAGCCAAACTGTAAAACCAGTTCTCTCGACCAAAAAACTACAAAAAATTCAAACAATCGTCCGCAAAATACCTATTTCTGAAAATGTTGTTGAAGCCATTTTGAAACTAGTGCGTTCGGCTCGTCCAAATGAAGATAATTCCTTTGCAAATACTTATATTGCTTGGGGACCTGGCCCTCGGGCATCACAAGCTCTTTCACTTTGTGCTCGCGCCCGAGCTCTTTATCACGGGCGTTTATCCCCCTCACTTGATGACGTTAAAGCGTTAGCTTATCCCGTATTACAACACCGCATGGCACTTAATTTTTCTGCACGTGCTGATAATATAACCACCAAAGATATTATCGCTAAGCTTGTGAAAGATGCTCTTTAATGGCTATTGGCAAAAAAGTCTCTAAGAAAAATCCACTGTCGTTTATTGCAAAACTGCATAAAGACGTAGGAAATATGCCCGATCTTCTTTTACAAGCACGCCTCATTGCTAATACACTAATGGCTGGCTGCCATAATCAACGTAAACGTGGCAATGGAGATAATTTTTGGCAATTTCGTCTATATGTCGAAGGGGAATCTACAACACATATTGATTGGCGTCGTTCTGCACGTGATGAACACACTTACTTACGTGAACGCGAATGGGAAACAGCCCAAACAGTTTGGATCTGGCTTGATCAAAGTGCTTCCATGCACTATTGCTCACGCTTTTCCAAAATCTCTAAAGGTAATCATGCGATTATTCTTTCCCTTGCACTGGCGACACTTCTTGCACGAGATGGTCAATATATTGCTATTCCTAATTTAATGGCTCCCACTATGACATCTAATATAGCAGAACGCATGGCAATAGCTTTAACAAATCACCAAGCTGAAAATTCATTTCCAGATTTCTCGGCTATTACCCGCTTTTCACAAGTCATAATAATTAGTGATTTTCTTGATCAGCCTGAACAAATCATTCAACATTTAAAAATTTTGCTAGCAAAACAGGTCAATGCACATCTAATTGAAATTGCCGACCCTGCAGAAGAGAGCTTTCCTTACAAAGGACATACAGAGTTCTTTGATCCTGAAACCAAACAAAAGCTTCTCTTAGGAAAAGCAGAAAACCTCCGCAAACATTATTGCAAACTCTACCAAGAAAGACGGGAAGAATTAATAAATTTCTGTTTACATCAAGGATGGAGTTACCATGTGAGTACAACTGACCGACCTTTAAAAGAAACCATCTTGCAACTTACAAAGAGAATGAATGCCTCTTTACCTCATACAGGGAGGGCAATTTGAGTTTTGAAGCTCCCCTAGTTTTGCTCGGACTTTTGGCCTTACCAGTCATTTGGTGGTTGTTGCGCACAACACCTTCCACGCCTCATAAAGAACCTTTTCCTCCCTTACGCTTCTTGCTTAAACGAACTAATCAGCAAGAAACAGCCAACCATACACCTTGGTGGTTGTTATTGCTACGGCTCTTTATGATAGCATTAATTACTATCGCCTTAGCGCGCCCTATATGGAACAAAAATCCTGTTATTTTTTCCGGATCTCAACCGCTAGCACTTATTATTGACAATGGATGGGCTTCTGCTGAAGAATGGAAAAAACGTATTACTGTTGCAAAATCCTTACTTGTACAAGCAGAAAAACATAAAAAAGACATTTATTTACTTGCAACAGCTGAAAACAACACCCAAGAAATTGGCCCCTTTTCTGCAGAAGTTGTAAGACAACATTTAATACATTTGCAACCTCAACCCTGGCCTGTCAATCGCTTGCAGGCATTTAAAAAACTTATTGAAAAAACTGGCGAAAAACCTCTTGATATTGCCTACTTAAGTGATGGCTTACAAACAAACGAAGATAAAGAAGTTCTCACTTTCATTGAACAATTAAAGCCTAAAACACTTTTATGGTATTCAGCTGATATTTCTCACTTGATTGGCATAACAGGCATAGTCAATAATGATGGAAATATCGCAGCACGTATTATTCGCGCAGCCACTTATGATAAGTCTACGACGACATTAAGCCTTTATGATTTCAAAAGTCAGCTTCTTGGGCGTTTTACAGCACACTTTCATGAAGGAGAAACAACAGCTCTTGTCCCCCTTAATTTACCGCTTGAATTACGCAATGACATTGCATGGATAAAAATTGATAACCATGCTCAAGCTGCCGCAACTTTTTTAATTGATAGCCGTAATCAAATAAGTCGCGTTGCTCTTTTATCACCAAGCGTTAATGAAATGGTGCAGCCTTTATTGTCTCCACTTTACTATGTCATCAAAGCATTGCAGGAACATGCACAGATTATAACAGCTGGCGGAGGAGAGCTTTCAGTTGATATTGATCACTTACTCAAACAAAACCCGTCTGTTTTCATTATGGGTGACATTGCTAATATGTCAAAAGCAGCAGAAAAAAAACTATCTAATTTTGTGAATAAAGGGGGAGTGCTCATTCGTTTTGCTGGGGAGAATTTGAGTTCTACAGAACAATATGACAGTTTACTACCTGTACCACTACGTTCTGGTGAACGTTATCTTGGAAGCACTATGTCATGGGCTAAACCACAAAAATTAGCACCTTTTGCAAAAAATAGCTTTTTCTTTGACCTTCCTTTTCCAGAAGAAGTTACTGTTTCACGTCAAATCTTAGCAGAACCAAGCTCAGACCTTTTTGAAAAAACGTGGCTTAGTCTTGCTGATGGCACCCCCCTTCTCACAGCTGCTAACTATGGAAAAGGCATACTCATTTTTGTCCACATTGCGCCTGATCCTACATGGTCAAACCTTCCGCTTTCTGGATTTTTTGCACAAATGTTGCAAAAGCTTACCACGCTTGGTGTACATGACCAGGAAACCCCTATACAAACACAGGCAACAACGACACAAAGCCCTTGGCGAACATTAAATGCTGATGGTCAATTACAGATACCCTCCCCTCATATTGCACCACTTGTTATTAATGTACAAAAACCACCCCTTCCATCCTATGATACCCCACCTGGATTTTACGGTTCTAAAAATAATCTTTATGCATTGAATTTATTAAATCATTCATCACGTTTAACAAAACAATCGCCATTACCTGCCTCCTCAGGCAATGACCCGTTATCTTATGATACACAAGAAAAACATTTTGCTGGACCACTTTTAGGGCTGGCTAGCCTATTCTTAGCGCTAGATAGTTTTTTAGTTTTATGGATGGGAGGAGCTTTTCTTTTTAATCGACGAAGTAATATGTTCCTCTTACTTCCCTTGATAGCAAGTTTTATCGTCTTATTGTCTTATCCACCAACCACTCATGCACAACCCCTAGAAAAGCATGATGAAATCATGGTGCAAGCAGCTGGTGCCACCCACCTTGCTTATGTTGTGACTCATAATCATGAAATTGATACAACAAGTAAAAGTGGCTTGGAAGCACTCAGTCAATTTATCTCAGAGCGCACAATGCTTTCACCCGGTTCTGTTGTAGCGCTTGATCTTGATAAAGATGAACTTTCTTTCTATCCTCTCATTTACTGGCCTATTGACGCTGATGGCCCCATGCCAACGCAAAAAATCCTTGAAAAAATAAATGCTTTTATGAAACATGGTGGTACAGTTTTATTTGACACCCGTGATCAAATAAGCGCCAATCTGAACCTTGAAGAAACTGCTACCCCAGCCACACAAAGATTGCGTGCCATTTTAAGCGGATTAAATATCCCAGCCATTGAGCCAGCATCAGCTGATCATGTTATTACTCGTTCTTTTTATATTATGCCCGATTTTCCTGGACGCTATCGTGGCTCACCTTTATGGGTTGAAGCATCATCAATAAATAAAAAAATAAAAACTCTATTGCTACTGGCGATAATGTTAGTTCTCTTCTTATCACTGCCAATAACTTCGCTGGTGCTTGGGCGCTAGACGAGAAAGGTACATGGAAATACCCACTTGTCCCCAATGACCCTATGCAACGCCTATGGGCATTTCGTGCAGGACTGAATATTGTCATCTACATGCTCACAGGTAATTATAAAGCCGATCAGGTTCATGTTCCTGCATTGTTAGAGAGCTTTAACAGAAAAAAAAGTCAATGATACCATCGATCACTTTTCAGTCTCTTCTACCCATCCCTTGGCTTCTTTTTTTAGGAGGACTTCCCACCTTTTTTATTATCATTGGCCTCATTACGAAGCGCCCTGGAGCTTTGTTGCGTCTTATAGCATTGAGCTCAATCATTCTTGCTTTGCTTAATCCAATGATAATAAAAGAAGAGCGCCAACCTGTTAAAAGCACTGTGGGTATTGTAATTGATCAAAGCGAAAGTCAAACATTTGGTACACGTGCAGACGATAGTCACAAAGCGCGCATACAATTAACAAATGAACTATCCCGCTATCCACAATTTGAGCTGCGTTTTATTGAAGCTGGAAAACTTTCTGAAAACCATTATGCACCATCAACAAATTTATTTAATGCTCTAACACAAGCTATAGCTGATATACCCCATCTCGCTATGCAGGAACAATTTTGATCACAGATGGACAAGTGCATGATATTCCAAAATTATCAGAACTTCATGATAGTGCACCAATTAATGCTCTTATAACAGGGAGAGCCAATGAATTTGACCGTCAAATTAAATTTATTTCTCCTCCCCGCTTTGCTCTTATCAATAAACCACAAGTACTTTCCATTTTGGTAGAAGATAAAGGCCAACCTCAAGAAGCTATACCAGCGCAAGCAAATATTTCTATAAGCGTTAATGGTCAAGAAGTTGGCCATTATTCTGTAACCCCTGGTACTATTTTTCAAACTGAAATCACTCTTCCTCATGCTGAAAAAAATATCATTCAAGCTACAACTGATACTTATGAAGGTGAATTAAGCTTTGATAATAATCGCGCCATTGCTGTTATTGAAGGAATTAGAGAAAATTTGCGTGTTCTTCTCATCTCGGGTGCACCTTACAATGGTGAACGTACATGGCGTGATCTTTTAAAAAGTGATTCTAATATTGATCTTGTTCATTTTACTATTTTGCGTCCACCTGAAAAAGCAGACAATACACCTTTGAGCCAATTGTCACTTGTGGTTTTTCCTACAACCCAGTTATTTGTTGAAGAAATCAATAATTTTGATCTTATCATTCTTGACGGCTTTCAACATTCCAATGTGTTACCATTGATTTATTATGATTATATTGCTCAATATGTACAAAAAGGTGGTGCATTACTCATAGTAACAGGGCCTGAATTTGCTAATGAACAGTCACTTGCTAAAACACCTTTAATAAGTGTTCTACCAGCATTGCCAAATGGTGCTATTATTCAAAAACCTTTCCGCCCTACATTAACCAAAGAAGGTGAACGCCACCCTGTTACGCGAGGTCTTGCTACCCCTACCCACCCAGCTTCTCAATGGGGGAGATGGCTACGACAAATTGCAATTCAAAACACAAACAAAAGTATTCCTATTATGAAAGGAGCTGATGAACAACCGCTTTTGCTTCTTTCACATACTGGTAAAGGTCGAGTAGGTATGTTGCTTTCTGATGAAAGTTGGCTGTGGGCACGAGGTTTTGAAGGGGGGGACCTTACGCTGCTCTTTATCGTCGCATTGCTCATTGGCTCATGAAAGAACCAGAACTTGAAGAAGAAAGATTAAGTGCTGTAAATGATCATCATCATTTAACAATTCGTCGACAAACACTTAAAGAGCAGCCAGAGCCAGTCGAAGTAACCTTCCCCTCTGGCAAAAAACAAAAGATCATTCTCACAAAAGAACAAGAAGGTGTTTTTACAAGAACTGTAAATACTGATGAAACAGGAATTTTTACCATCCACAATGGTGATCAAACAGTGCTTTCTTCTATAGGTGCACTCGATAGTCTTGAATTTTCTGATTTAATTTCAACAGAAGAAAAACTAGCCCCTATCAGCCAACATACTGGTGGTCATGTAGTACGTTTGCATCATGAGAAAAAAGATGGCATTCACCTTCCTCCCATTAAATTGATTCAAACGAAAACAAAATCAATATCTCCTCGTGCTCAATCAATTGTTCTGAAAGAAGCAACAGAAACCCGTTTGGTTAATGCCTCATATTTTCCAATCTTTTCTGGATTTTTAGCTCTGATCACCTGCTTTTTACTATTCAGCAGTATGTGGTATCGTGAAAATCACTAAAAATTCTAAGCGATTTTTTTAAGCGTTTAAGATAATTTAAATCTATTTTACAGGAAAAATGTATATTTAGCTACATGAACGATAACGTACTTTACCATGTGCTGTTTTTAACGCATCTTCTTGTAATTCTAAGACTAATAATCGTTGGGGGTTCACTGGCGCAGGCATTTGTATTTGCCCATGTTGTACATTTTTAAAATTGAAACGGCCATAGTAATCCTTATCCCCAATTAAAATGACCAAAGGAACATTACAATTTTCCGCCGCTTGTAATGCCATACGTACTAATTTGCTTCCTACACCAATATTTTTATGGTCAGGCAGAACAACAAGAGGACCTAGCAGATAAGCAGTTTGTTCACCAATGTATATAGGAGTCATCCTCACAGAGCCAATAACATGGTCTTCCAAACAAGCAACAAAAGACAGCTGACGATCATGCTTACCATCTTCTCGCAGTAAATAACTTGCACGCACAAAACGACCCGGACCAAAAACTGTTTGATTAATTTGCTTAATTTGATCATCATGATCAATTATTTCAGGCCAATAACTTATCGTATTATCAGTTGCAGAAAAAGGAGCGCAAGATTGAGAAGTAGACGATGAGTTTATCATAGATCGTTCCTAAAAAATTAATATGCAAACAAAAAGTCAATTATTTCAGTTTAAAAAATTTTGTTTCATTATCACTATTTTTTTTACACATTACCCATCCCATTTGAAAAAACTTGCTTTTAGCACTCTTTTCTAACACCGTAAATGCTTGCAAAGTTTTCTTAAAACTTTCTAGCAAACTGTTCCTACCTTATACCCCTCTACCGCTCCTAACAATAAACCGGCTATTTTTCTATTGCCTAAATTGTTTTCAGTACTATGCTAATATTTATGTTTTATCTTGCCCACATATCGGATGTGCACCTTTCACCTCTCCCACAACCTTCTTTGTCTGAGCTTTTTGGGAAGCGTCTTACTGGCTATTTTAATTGGCAAAAAAAACGCAAAAGCCAAATGACAACAAGTGTTTTAGACACTTTAATGCATGCCTTGAAAAAGGAAAAACCTAATCATCTTGTAATTTCTGGTGATCTCGTCAATCTTTCTCTAGATAAAGAATTTGAACAAGCGTGCCGTTGGTTGTGCGCACAAGGCCATCCTGAAAATATTTCTTTAACGCTCGGTAATCATGATGCTTATGTTCGTGGAGCATTTCAAAAAGCCTGTATCGCCTTTCAACCTTGGATCACAGGTGATATTCCTCAAAATAATGTTTTTCCTTATATGCGCGTTCGCGATAATGTGGCCATTATCAGTGCTTCTTCAGCCATCGCTACACCATTTTTCCAAGCTGCTGGCTATTTTGATAAAATGCAAGCACAGACTTTATCCCAACTTTTAAATGAAGCTGCAGCACGCGATCTCTTTCGTATTGTGATGATACATCACCCTCCTTTTCATAATGCAACTTCTTGGTATAAAAAATTATGGGGTATAGAAAAATTTCTAGACGTTATAAAACACCACGGTTGTGAGCTTATTCTTCACGGCCATACCCACCTACCTACATTAAACTTCATTGAAGGAAAAATGAAAAAAGTTCCTATTGTCGGTGTTTCTTCTGCATCACAAGCTTTTGGGAGCAAGAAACCACCTGCCAATTTCAACTTGTTTGCTATTGAGCGCTCTCATCAGCAATGGCACTGTCAATTACAACGTCATAGTATTATTACTCAAAACAATGAAATAATGTGTACTGAAAAAATTGATCTTTAGTATTTTAAACTATTAACCCCAAAATATCCTGTGGCTCATACTTCTTAAAACATTATAATCAACTACAAAACTCAGAGTTACCGATATAACAACTATGATACCATTATCAATTATAATGCCTCATATTTTGCCGATGCATTACTTTCATATAATATCCCACTATCATAGCCCCCCTTGCTAAAATAAATATCTACAATAATCCATGATCGCTATTTCTATAGCTATAAAAATTCGATTATGCATTGTGCATAGAAAAAACAAATAAAAAGGAAATTTCTCACAAAGAAGGAATAGTCATCGTACCAGGAGGAAACTTGGCTTCATTTTCAGGTTCTATATGAATAGTAATACGGGCATTTTTAAATTCAATTCTAATTGCTTCCTCAACTTTATTACAAATCTGATGTGCTTCTCCCACCTGCATTACAGTTGGTACAACTAAATGAAACTCTATAAAAGTAACCCTACCAGCAATACGCGTGCGTAAATCATGTATTTCAATGGCACCACATGCATTTGCTAAAATAAGATCATTAATCCGCATGGTTTCATTTAATTCAACTCCAACATCCATTAATCCTTGAACAGAATTATGGATCACTTTCCAACCTTGCACAAGAATATGAATAGCAACCATTATTGCCAAAATTGGATCTAAAATAGTCCATCCACTTATGAAAGCAGCAATAAGTCCTACTAAAATGCCAAAGGAAGTTAAAACATCCATCATTACATGTGCTCCATCAGCCTTAAGAGCTGGTGAATGATGAATTTTGCCTTGTCGAATAAGAATCAAACCCCAAAAATAATTTATGATACAAACTGCAATATTAATACCAACCCATATTCCAGGCTGCTGCGGTAATTCAGCAGTCGAAAGAGCTAGCCATGCTTTTCTTAAAATCATAATTGCTGCAATAATGATCAATACACCTTCAAAAATAGCAGAAAAATATTCTGCCTTATGATGCCCAAAAGGATGCTTTTGATCAGCTGGCTTTAGACTTATTTTAACAGCCCACCATGTTGCTAATGCAGCAATTATATTAACAATTGATTCCAAAGCATCAGAATAAAGTGCGACCGAACCGGTAATCTGATAAGCCCAATATTTCAAAGCAAAAACGATACAAGCCACTAAAATAGACCATAGTGTCAATCTTTGTATCTTTATCTTTGTACTCATAACCACACACCATTCTCTATTAAATGAGGCACAATATTTTGAGCAGCATACCTATAAACATTATTGATATGCCTTTACATTATTCCTCAATATCAGATAGCTTTAAAATAAAATAAAACAATTACCGTAAGCCTACTGTTCGTGCAAAAATGCCACATCACAAACCATACTCAATCAACTGTAACGACTTGAATTTCTCCCATAAAAAGAAGAGACAGCTCTTAAAACGACACCAGATGTATCAACCCAACTGTTATAATTGCTTCTTGAATAGACTGAACACTCTTGTCGCCTTATAATTGAGAAACAATTTTCTTAAACACACTTTATACTTACGTAATACTTACATATTTCTTATGACCATTTTCATTCAGCATAGCTGTTACTGCATAAAGCACAAAAAAGCCAGTTAATATTATTGTTGTGATTTTATTCCCAAATGCATTAAAACTTATGGTTGTTATAAATAATTCTACTTAAAGAAAAACCATAAAGTGGACAGAATATTCACCACAAAATTTTTATTTTGTGATCTATAGCGTGCAATTCAAAAAATTATTTTTAGCCCATAGAAAAAAGCATTTTTATAAATACCATCCCCATAAAAAGAATCTGGGCATTGGGACCCAGATTCTTTTCCCCTAAAAAGGGACTACAGTCTTAGGAAATAGCGGGGACCTAAGACACTGTACCCGAATAAAACACTGTTGTGTGCTGCACTCGGTAGTTGTATTTTTATACTTATGGTTGTATTATGTCAACATATATTCTACTTTAAATTTAAAAATAATACATCTTTTTTGTCTCCCTATTCAATCATGAAGACACAGCATTCACTACGCTGGTGATTTAGAAAAAATAATGTTAGAAGCTCTATATGACTTTAAATATCACAACAATCCACGAAACTGATGACCCACGCTTGGAAGCTTATCGCAATATTCGTGAAAAAGATCTCGTTGGACGGCAACATCAATTTATTGCTGAAGGCAAAGTAGTATTGTCAGCACTGCTGCATTCAAAAGATTTTTCTGCCTTGTCATTGCTTATTGTAGCAGCACGCCTTCTTGGAATTATGCCTATTTTAAAAGCAACAAAACCAACCTGTCCTATTTATTGTGTTCCGCAAAAAGTCATGGACGATATTGCTGGTTTTCATGTTCATCGTGGTATGCTTGGTATTGGTGAACGTAAAACTTTACCATCATTACAAGATTTTTTACAAAATCTTCCAGAAAAAACCTTGGTGCCAGTTTTATGTGGTATTTCTAATCATGATAATATGGGTGCTATTTTTCGCAATGCAGCCGCTTTTGCCAGCCATGGTATTATTGTTGATAAAACTTCATGTGATCCGCTATATCGAAAAGCAATTAGAGTTTCTGTTGGTGCTGCTCTAAAAATACCTTACACACAAGGCGCTGATATTGATAGCATTATTGAAGCTTTAAATGATGCGGACTTTCATCTTTATGCCCTTTCCCCTTCTGCCCCACGCTATCTCAAAGAAGCAAAATCAACAAAACGCACTGCAATTATTTTAGGAGCGGAAGGTGATGGTTTGCCAGCTCATATTCTACAAAAATCAGAGACCCTACGCATTCCTATGGCTTATGGTTTTGATAGCCTCAATGTTGCTACAGCATCAGGTATTGCATTAGCACATTTTGCTGATTTTGATAAACTCAACTAAAAGTGAGAATATTTTAAACCGTAAATACCCATTTTATTAGTTTACTATTTTATTTGCACGCAATAGCTTCTTTAGTCTGAGGGAAAGTAATAGTTTTTGTTTCTAAATTATGCAAAACTTGTTTCAACATTGCCTCAGCACCTGCAGAACGTTCTGAATGTGTAATAAACCCACCCCCAAGAACACGCGCCTCATTACTATTTTCATTATAAAAAACACAGGCTTGCCCAGGAGCAACCCCACTTTCGCTTTCTAATAAATCAACAGAAAACACACCATTTTGATAATGCAAACGAGCTGGACGTGGAGGGCGCGTTGAACGAATTTTGACTACCACATCAATACCATTAGGAGGAAAATTGTCTAATTGCTCATCACCAAGCCAATTTACATCACGCAAAAAAAGTTTATGCGTTTCTAACATCTCACGCGGACCAACAATAACGCGCGCATTTTCCGCATCGAGATAAACTACATAAAGCGCCTCACCAGTTGCAATCCCAATGCCGCGACGTTGACCAACAGTATAATTGATAATTCCTGAATGTTCGCCCAAAATTTGCCCATTGATATGCATAATAATCCCAGGATTTGTAGATTCTGGGCGCAATTTTGTAATAACATCAGAATATTTTCCTTGTGGAACAAAGCAAATATCTTGGCTATCATGCTTATCGGCAACAACAAAACCCATTTCTGCTGCTATTTCACGAACACGTGCTTTTGGAAGATCTCCAAGTGGAAAACGCAAATAATCAATTTGCTCTTGCGTTGTGGCAAAAAGAAAATAGCTCTGATCACGCTCAGCATCAAGAGGGCGAAACAATGCTCGGTGTGCACCACAAGAACGACTGCGAATATAATGGCCTGTTGCCAAAGCATCTGCACCTAATTCACGTGCAGTTGCTAATAAATCAGAAAATTTAACAGTTTGATTGCAAGCAACACATGGAACAGGGGTTTCTCCATGTGTATAACTTTCTGTAAAAGGATCAATTACAGCTTCGCGAAATCGCTCTTCGTAATCAAGAACATAATGAGGTATATTCAATGTTTCTGCTATACGACGGGCATCTTCAATATCTTGTCCTGCACAACACGACCCCACACGATGCGTTGCAACACCATGATCATAAAGTTGCAAGGTAATTCCAACAACATCATAACCTTCTTTTTTTAAGAGGCCTGCCACAACAGACGAATCAACGCCTCCAGACATTGCAACAACAATACGAGAGTTTTCGGGCTGTCCTGGCAAATCAAGGCTATTTAAAGACATATGCTTATTCTCTACTTAAAATATGCGCTAGTAAGTGGATTGTTTCAATATATATACACACTATCCATTATCTCTTTATATTGTTTTTTATCCTTCCTACAACTAATAGTATTAGATTTTTAAAGAAGCGATACAAAATGCAAAGGGAGAGATAAAAAACAAAGAAAACAGCTTTTTTCATTTTTTTTAATAAAAAACCTTATCGAGAATATCATAATGTACTGTTTTATTTATCTTTTATCTACCCCTTTGCATTTGAATCGATTTTATTAATTTTTTTTCAACGTGTTTAGTTCTTTTTTAAAGCTCACGCTTTACAAGCATCTCAGGTCCTTGAACAAAAGTAGAGAATACAATGACCGATTTGATAAAAACACAAATAAAATATGTGATTGGCCCGGATGGTAGTCCACTGACAATTACCGACCTGCCATCACCAACAACAAGGCGTTGGGTTATTCGCCGTAAAGCTGAAGTTGTTGCTGCTGTCAGAGGTGGATTGTTAAGTCTTGATGAGGCGTGTCAACGCTATACTTTGACTGTAGAAGAATTTCTTTCATGGCAAAGTTCGATTGATGAACACGGCTTAGCTGGATTACGGACAACAAGAATCCAACAATACAGGCATTAATTGCCATTGATAGTGATGGATTTTCAGGCCTTATACTTAAAAAATAGCCAGATTTTTTTAAATCTGGCTATTTTCTATTATAATCCACAAACTAAAATTTATATCTAATCTACAGTTTGTATCATTCAATCATAAAGTGTGAGACTTTACCAAAACATGGTCATTACTCACCCACTGCCCTTTCACTTTCTCGCACTTCAAGAACTTGCATACGTTGCAATTCCGTTTCAACTTCATGTAAAGTAATCTCAGCATTTGCTTTTTGAAGCTGTAAATCACGAATTGAATCTGTTAAATTATCGTGTCGCTTCCGCGCTGCACGAGCAACAGTTGAATAAGCAAAATGATTAATATCATCATTTCCAGATTTACGTTCTTCACTGGCAATTTGTGCTTCTAATTCTAGCACCATTTGTTCAAATTCTTTGATCATTATTTCAAGCTGTGCAATTTCACGACGCTTCTCACGCACTTGAAACGTTTTTAATTTTACCATATTCTGCTGTGGCTTCATACTCATTACTCCTTGATTGCGCTAACAAAGAACGCACATTTCCCCTCTGACAACAGACTTCTAGTACCATCCTTTCAACAAAAAAGTAAACCGTTCTTTTTAAGTCGAAAAATAACTCTTTTCTGCCTTTTTTAAAACACTTAATAAACACAATGTATTTACAAAGCATCAACTACTTATTCATTTTTCATTTCTATCATAGAATCAAAGAAACTTAAAATACAAATAAATAAACCTCATAATTTTGAACAAAAAAATAATTGTAAATAATATATTATAAGATTTATTTTAAGTAAAAAATTAACAAAATAGGTAACTCATTTTTCTACTTAATTAAGAAAAATAAGATTCTTTCTAAAATATTTTATTAACCTCTTCCAAAAATGAAAATATTTTGTTAACCACTATCTCAGATAGTGGGGAGAAAATAGTGGTGATTGTTACGCGTACCACTGCATTATTTACAAACACTTTTAACAGTTAAGTGTTTGATGTTGTTATTTTTTATCAATGGTAGTTTTACCAATTGTATAAATGAAGAGCTCTTCTTGATTCGCAAGGAGCAAAGCGAGGAATTTTTAAAATGCGCGTATTATTAATTGAAGACGATAAAACCACCTCTCAAAGCATTGAATTGATGCTAAAATCAGGAAACTTTAATGTATACATTACTGATTTAGGTGAAGAGGGCGTCGATTTAGGTAAGCTTTATGATTATGATATTATTTTGCTTGATTTAAATTTACCTGATATGTCAGGTTATGATGTTTTGCGGACTTTACGATTAGCAAAAATAAAAACCCCCGTTCTTATTCTTTCAGGTATGAGTAGCATTGAAGATAAGGTGCGCGGTTTTGGTTTTGGGGCTGACGATTATATGACTAAGCCTTTTCATAAAGAAGAGCTAATTGCGCGTATTCATGCTGTCGTGCGTCGTTCTAAAGGTCATGCACAATCAGTTATTGTCACAGGTGATCTTACTGTCAATCTTGACAATAAAACAGTTGAGATTGCGGGTCGTCCCGTTCATTTGACTGGTAAAGAATATCAGATGCTAGAGCTTCTTTCATTACGAAAAGGAACCACACTCACCAAAGAAATGTTTCTAAATCATCTTTATGGTGGGATGGATGAACCAGAGCTTAAAATTATTGATGTCTTCATCTGCAAATTGCGTAAAAAATTGGATGCTGTATCATCGGGAGTTAATTATATTGATACAGTTTGGGGGCGTGGCTATGTATTACGTGATCCATCTGAAGAAAATATACGCAAAACCGCTTAAATGATAAAACGCATAAGTATGGTTTTGGAATGTTAAGTGTGACGTTTTATTTCTTAAATAAAGGTTTTACACAATGACTTCTTTTATACAAAAATGCTTGTGGGTTAGTTAAGAAAGGCTAAGGTCACTCTATTAACCCACAAGATTAGGGTATTTTCAGCATAGTATAAACAATTTTATTTAAAGCTTCTTTGTGCTTTCAAAAATAACATGACTATCAGTTTCATATATGTTTAGTGTCATACCTGTTAGCTCAGCCAATAATATTGTATAGTAAAATTGAATTGCGTGAGCATCAATTGTTTCTTCTAGTGCTTTTTTATTGTATAATTCAACAAAACGAGGGGGAATACGTAAAATTTGACCGCAAATTTCAAATCGGAAAGAACGTGTATTGATATCTTGTGCAATCGTCACAACTATTTCACCACCACGGGAAATGGTTGTATTTGCAATTAATAATAAATTCAGCAAAAGCTTAACTTCATTTTTTGGTAAAAGCAAAGTGGGAGCTTGCCATTTCAAAATTGCCCTTTCTTCTGCCATATATTGCTGAGCAACCTGTTCAGCAAAACGCGTGTCTATCTGACTGTCCACTGATCCTGAAGCACCAAAAGCTAATCGGAAAAATTGTAAGCATGCAGAAGCTTTTGAAACAGACGAACGCACCAATTGCAAAGCATCTTCTTCAACTCCTCCTTCATCATAAAGTTCCATCGCATTTTGAATGGCACCAATAGGTGAAATTAAATCATGGCAAATACGGCTACAAAGCAGCGCAGTAAGATCGGCAAACTTCAAAGAAACAGTTGACGTCATAATTTATTGATAACTCCCGAACTTAAAAATTTAAAACTCATTTTACGCTAGAACTTTTAACATTCAGTGCATATATGGAAATTAATAACTACATTAAAGAAATTTTGTGAGATAACTTTAAGGATTTAAACAGTTTTATGCCTTATTTTCTATTTAAATTGAATAAAAACTTTAACATCCTTTTATATGACAACTAAAAAGAAAATCCCATGACTCTCTCTTTTTTATCACGCTGGACTGCAAATATTGCACTTTTGATAGCTCTTTTATTTGTAACGGTAGGTTCTGCAAACGCTGAACTTCAACCAATGAACAAGAATAAATATTATTCAATGCAAGAAATTATCGGTTCTGGCCATAATTTTTTGGACAAACTACAAATAATCTAGCAACTGCAATTGAAAATATCTTTTCGCGATACGGTCTTCCAAATGCTTATATTTTAGGAGAAGAAGCTTCTGGTGCTTTTTTTGCTGGATTAACTTATGGTGAAGGGCAAATCTTTACCAAAAATTATGGTCAGCATAAAGTCTTTTGGCAAGGGCCATCTGTAGGGTGGGACTTTGGCGGTCAAGGCTCTCGTTTAATGATTCTAATTTATGATCTCAATGATATAAACAATTTATGGGGACGTTATGGCGGTATTTCAGGTTCAGCCTATTTAATTGCGGGAGTCGGTTTTCACGCTCTTAAACGTAATAATACTTTATTGATTCCAGTACGTACAGGGGTTGGTGCACGTCTTGGCATTAATATGGGGTATTTAAAGTTAACCCCCATGCCAACATGGAATCCATTTTAAACAATTGCTATTGAAAAAAGAAATTATGCGAATTAAACAACTCTTCTTTTATTCCTAGCGTTTCTATTTTCCAGGTTTAAGAAGGATGTGTCGTTCTTTATTATTTGGCAAAATACTTTTTGCCTTATACATCAATTTGTTTCTATAACAGCTCCGTTATCACTCAATGCAATACAAGAAAGCTATGATTTTTATGCTCAAGTATGCTATAAAACTGATATACAATGATAAAAATACAATTTTTTCAAAGGTAAAATTCAATTCAATCAAGCAAAAAGCAATTTTATCCGGTCGTCTCCATCCATATAATGAGCTCCATATCCCTTTAAACAGGTGCTAAATCACATAAAAACAAGCAATATATTCTTGTGGTAAATCTCTTATAACGGAAACTAACGCTATGCGTAAAAAAATAGAAGATTTTCAACAACGCTTATTAAAAGTTCAAATCGACGACCTTAACAGTGATTCTAGCAATCAACTGCTCAATGAGCTGCGTAAAGAAACAAAAGAATTAGCAGCTACATTAGCTGCCCAAATAGCCTTAAAAGAAGGTGAAAATTCACCCATCAATACATTGATCAAAAACTCTAAAAGTAAAAGTGATCTCGCATCCTATATTCGCAAAAAAACAATTCGTACTACATAAATATTTTCGACATAAACTGTCTTTAAAAACAATATTAGCTAACGTTTATACATTAAGAAGTTACTGAAGCGATTAAATGGTGGTTGCAATTTCCTTCTTATGTTAAAAATTATACACCTTTTAAAGACAAAAATTTCTTATGTGTTGAATAATTACATCCTGATCACTTTGCGATAAATAAGGATGCATAGGCAAACTTAAAACACAATCTGCTAAAGATTCAGAAACAGAAAGAGAACCCTTCACGTAGGGAAAGTGTTTATAAGCTGGTTGTAAATGCAATGGAGTATTATAATAAACCATTGTAGGAATACCGTTTTCTTGTAAATACATCTTTAATTGATCGCGATTTTTCACCTTAATAGTATATTGCGCATAAGCACAACGAATATCTTCTCCCACTTCTGGAACTGTTACAATATCTTTTAAACCATTAGAATAACGCTGAGCAATTGCCACACGCCTTTCCATCTCATCTTCAATGATTGCAAGTTTTTCTAATAAAATTGCAGCTTGAATTGTATCCAACCGTGAATTTAAACCAATACGAACATTATCATATTGTGTTTTCCCTTTACCATGAAACAAAATTGAACGTAAAAGCGCTGCCAAATCACCATCATTGGTCATCATAGCGCCTCCGTCACCGTAACATCCTAATGGTTTTGCTGGATAAAAGCTTGTTGCTGCAACATCACCAAAAGCCCCACACATAACATTACCTATTTTACCACCTATCGCTTGAGCAGTATCTTCAATAACAAAAAGATTTTCTCTCGCAGCTATGGCAGAAATTGTTTTATAATCAGCAGGTAGCCCAAACAAATCGACCGAAATAATTGCTTTTGGCTTAAGCTGCCCCTCTTTCTTTATCATTGTGATTGCTTCACCAAGTTTATCAACGTCAATATTGAACGTATCTGGCAAAACATCCACAAAAACAGGTTTTGCTCCTACTAAAGCAACAACCTCAGCTGTAGCAGAAAACGTAAAGCTTGGGCAAAAAACAGCATCACCTGGCCCAATATTTTTAGCCATAAGGGGCATCATCAATGCATCAGTTCCATTGGCACATGCAACCACATGTTTAACGCCAAGATAATCTGCTAATTTTTCTTCAAATTCCGTTACTTGCGGCCCTAAAACATATTGACCACTGGCCACCACCTGCGCAATTGCGGCATTAATTTTCTCTTCAATGCGTGCGCGCTGCGCCCCAAGGTCGATAAATTTCATATTAACTCCATTGATAATTACAAGAACATGAAAATACTATCTATTTTTCATCTCCGATGATTGATATTAGCAGCGATTAAAGTTCGTAAAACAGCAAGAGCATCATCGCCATTTGTACGAGGTGTCTGACGCGTTTCAATACAATGAAGAAAATGCTGCAATTCATAAGTAAGCGGTAAACCTTCACAAATATCAATATAATTTAATTCATCAGAATGAAAAGCCCACTCTTTATTTTTTTGCCAAACAGAAAAGCGGCAAAATGCTAATTTACGATTCCACGGTTCCATATCATCAAATACAAGCATAGCTTTTGTACCAACGACTGTTAAACGTCTTTCACGATAAGGACTAAGGCGTGAAGTAAAAAGGTGGCTGCGTATACCATTTGGAAACGCCATATGAATATGTGCAAAATCAGAAAGCTGATCAATCACTGCAGAACCCTCTCCCCGAATTTCAGAAGGTTCACACCCTGTCAACGCAAAAATCATTGAAAGATCATGAGGAGCAAGATCCCATAGGGCATCACTTTGCATATGAAATTTTCCAAAACCTAATCGGTGAGAATAAATATAACGCATATCTCCCAATTCTTTATTCGCTACTAATTCACATATTTTTTCAAAAGCAGGATGAAAACGTAAAACATGGCCTACCATAAAAATCCGCCCATGTTCATTAGCCACATGAACTTGGCGCTCAGCATCAGCCATATTTAAAGCAATTGGTTTTTCAACCAAAATATCTTTACCATTTTTTAGAGCACGTAGTGCATTGTCTGTATGAAATTGTGGAGGGAGTGCTAATACAATTGCATCAATATCCCCATGAGTAAAAAGATCATCAGGCGCTATAGCTGCAACGTTATGCGCGTTTGCAAAACTCATAGCCCGATTAGAATCAATATCAGAAACTGCTGCTAAAGCTCCAAGACTTTGGAGTGTTCGTATATGATTCCCACCCCAATAACCGCATCCTAAAACCGCTACACGTGGTGTCATTTTTACACCTTATCTGCCTAACTCTATGAAAATTATATTTCCATTCATTCCATATCGGGGATGAAATAGAATGACAAGAGAAAAGCTTAAAAACGATGCTTGACATCTCACTATTCTACCTCTTATATCCGCCAAAGATAAAATTGTTTGTAATATCTTTCTGTTTTGGCGGAGTAGCTCAGTAGGTTAGAGCAGAGGAATCATAATCCTTGTGTCGGGGGTTCAAATCCCTCCTCCGCTACCAGCGCTTTTTTATAGCACTTTTAAAAGAAATTCTGCACCATTGGTTTTTGGCGAATTCTATTAGATAATTATAAACAACTTTTTAGAGAAGAATAATAGTACAACTTCTAAATCAACAAACAATTATATTGCTAAAATTTTAAGCACCAAGCCCATATTTATAAAATGTTTTTATAATAAAGAGGCAAAAAAATCGAAAGATAGAGAGAATTTTTTATTTTAGCACAAAAGATCCAAAATAAAGAAAACCTCTCCCATTTTTGTAAAACCAATTATGCTCTCTCTTCTTCACAAGAAATTGGCTTAGTACTCGTTTTAAGAAACATTTTTGTATAATCATGTTGCGCACGCAAATGACGCAAATTACTATTACTTAACTCTTCCAAAATAACGCCTTGATGCATAATTCCAATACGCTCACATATATGCGCAACAACAGGAAGATCATGGGATACCATCAAATAGGTTAATTGTTTTTCTTCTCGTAATGATTTCAATAAATTCAAAATTTCAGCCTGCACAGATACATCCAGTGCAGATGTTGGCTCATCTAGCAACAAAACTTCTGGCTCAATAATCAAAGCACGTGCAAGAGCAATACGCTGACGCTGCCCTCCTGACAACTCATGTGGATAACGGTAAAGAAATGAAGAATCTAAACCAACAGAATGCAAAACATCGTGCACCCTTTCCTTGTGATTATCCATGCCATGAATTGTAAGAGATTCCGAAAGAACCGTATGTACCATCTTCCTTGGATGAAGCGAAGCATAAGGATCTTGAAAGACCATTTGAATACGGCGTAAAAAAGTTTTGCTTTTTTTCTTTAATACTTCCTGTCCATCAAAGGTAAAATGCCCCCTACAATCGGGAATAAGCCCAACTAATGCATTCAAAATGGTTGATTTTCCGCATCCTGATTCACCAATCAAACCATAAGATTCACCACGCTTAATATGAAAATTGACTTCCTTAACAACCTTTACCGCCTTGTGCCCACGCCCAAAGGTTACAGACAAATCAAAAACCTCAATAATATTTTTACAATTGGTCATGGTAAGTTCCTTCAACGCCATTAACAATTGTTGGGCCATGTAGCCAATCAGGGTTCCGCTCAGGGACAGACAAAACACCAACCGGTTTATCAAGCTGTGGTAAACTTTGTAAAAGAGCTTTAGTATAGGGATGACATGCACGAGATAAATCACGTGCAGGCAACTCTTCCAAGATACGACCGGCATACATCACTAAAACACGATCACAAAAATCAGCAATCAGATTTAAATCATGACTAATGAAAATAAGTCCCGCTCCAGACTTTGTTACAAGTTCATCCAATATTGCTAAAACCTTACATCTCACAGTGACATCCAGTGCAGATGTTGGCTCATCTGCAATAATCAAGTCAGGCTTAGGGATAAGCATCATAGCGATCATAACACGCTGCCCCATTCCACCTGATATTTCATGAGGAAATAACCGCATAATACGTTCAGGATCGCGAATATGAACAGATTCCAACACAGAAATTGTTCTTTCCCATGCCTCCATTTTTGAAACGCGATAATGAATACGGTAAGCCTCCATAATCTGCTTCCCAATTCGCATTAATGGATTAAGTGAATATTTGGGATCTTGTAAAATCATCGAAATACGCTTTCCCCGAATAGAGCGCATCTGATGCTCACTAGCAGCCAATAAATCTATATCATTGAAGCACATTTTTTGAGCTTTGATAATTGCTGATCTTGGATTTAATTTTAAAATCGCACGCCCAGTTGTCGATTTTCCAGACCCAGATTCTCCAACAATTCCAATTTTCTCTTTTCCTACAGAAAAACTAACGCCACGTACAACCTCTAAAATACCACGCGTTGTAGGAAATGAAATGCGTAAATCTTTTATCTCTAATAATTTTTTATCCATTGCGCGGATCCAATATATCACGAAGTCCATCACCTAAAAGATTGAAGGCAAGACTTGTAAGCAATATTGCACAACCTGGTACTGCTGCCAACCACCAACTTGTCATCATAAATTCACGACCAGTCGAAAGCATAACGCCCCATTCAGGAGTTGGTGGTTGAGCACCCAATCCCAAAAAACCAAGACCAGCAGCTGTTAAAATAATTGCAGACATATTTAATGTTAACCGTACAATCACTGAAGGAATACACATTGGTGCTATATGAAACAAAACAATTCGCCACATTGATGCACCTTGCAGAAAAACTGCTGCAACATAATCAGATGAACGTATGGTCAAAGTTTCTGCACGCGCCAAACGTGCTATTGGTGGCCACGCTGCCATTGAAATTGCAATTGCTGCATTTTCAATACCTGGCCCTAAAGCTGCTGAAAAAGCAAGTGCTAAAATCAAACTTGGGAAAGCAAGAAAAATATCTACAATACGCATTAAAACCGTATCAACCCACCCCCCCATATAGCCAGATATAGTGCCTACAATCAGCCCTATTGGGCCTACAATAATTGTCGTTAAAAAAACAATATAAAGGGTAATACGTGCACCAAAAATTAATCGACTAAAGATATCACGGCCTAACTCATCAGTCCCAAAATAATGTAGCATAGACGGTGGTTGCAATCGATGAGTAAGATCATTGCTGGCAATATCATAGGTAGCAATCCAAGGCGCAAAAATCGCGCACAAAAGAATAACGAGGATAATAGCCAATCCCAATACAGCTGAAAAATTACGAAAAAAAATGGTCAATGAGTAATAAAATTTTTGTATATTTGCCTGGGTTGTTGACTGCGGAACAGATTCATTCAACCAACGACTCAAAGAAAATGACGATCGCGGATTATTATGATTACTTATTGTCATATCAACGTGTCCTTGGATCAAAAAGCTGATAAAGCAAATCAGAAAATAAATTAATAGCGACAGAAAAACATCCTATAAGTAGCGTACAACCTACAACTGCGTTCATATCTCCTGCAAAAAGCGCATTAGTCAAATAACGCCCGAAACCAGGCCAAGCAAAAACTGTTTCTGTCAACACAGCACCTTCTAGCAAAAACGCATAAGAAAGGCCAACCACAGTAATAATCTGAACAGCAGAATTACGAAAAGCATGCCCCCAAACTGTTCTGGCCCATGACAATCCTTTAACACGTGCTGTAAGAATATATTCCTGATTAAGCTGTTCAATCATAAACCCACGAGTCATACGGCTAATATAAGCCATAGCACCAAAAGCTAGAATTAAGGCAGGCATAATAATGTGACTAAAAACGTTGCCAAAAACTTCCCATTGACCCTGCATAGCAGAATCCCAAAGAAATAAACCTGTTTTGGGTTCGAAAGAATATTCATAAAGAAAATCAATACGCCCTGGCCCACCAATCCAGCCAAGTTTAGCGTAAAATACTAATAACGCCATCAAACAAAGCCAAAAAGCTGGTGTTGAATAACTTATCAACGTAAAAATACGAACGAAATAATCAATAAATGAATTACGATACATTGCTGCAAAGACCCCTAACGGAATACCCAAACTCGTGCCAATAATAACAGCAACCGTTGCAAGTTCCAGCGTTGCAGGAAACACACGTAAAATATCTTCCAAAACAGGACGCCCCGAAGTCAAAGCATCCCCCAAATCAAACAGAAAAATATTTTGAAGATAATTCCAATATTGCACAATTAATGGCTGATCGAGACCTAATTTATAGAACATTGTGTCATAAGCTTCCTGACTAATGTTATCACCCAGGATAGCAATAACAGGGTCTAAAGGTAAAAGACGACCAATAAAAAAAGTAATTGTCACTAAACCCAATAATGTAATTAATATCGAAATTAACAGCTTAAATAACCTAAAGAAAAAGGACCATACATGCAGATTTCTCTGCTTTTGTGTTAGTGCCACATCAGCTTTTGAATCCGATAAAACCATTATGGTAATTCCCCACACATTTATAAAACCTATGCTTTGCGATCTTTCCTAGCTATATAAAAAATACCTCGCACGCGCACACTCATATGATCCTTATTCGTAACAGAATTGCAACTTATTTCTCTGCTTCACTATAGCGAATTTCAAAACTATTCCAAAACCATTTTTTGACCTTAGGCCCCATACCAATGATATAATAGGTTTGAAATAAATAAGCCATAGGACCATGATACAGAATATAATGCTGTAAATTGCGATATTGTTCAATGAGTTTATTTTGATCTTTCTCAGATAAAGCATCCATCACCATTTTATTAACCTTTACATCATAATAGCCAGACCGCAAAGCTAAAGACATGCCTTTCTTTTCAGTAAATGTTGGATCAGGATTAAAAACTTGACGTATCGAAGACAAATATCCATCGGGAATTGTTGTATGCCAGGACATTATAGCAATATCATAATTTCCTCCACGAACGCGGCTTAACAATTGAGTTTGTGTCATTTTTTCAATTGTAAGATCAACCCCGATTTTGCGCGCATTTTCCTGGATAGACTGTGCAACAGATGACATATAGGAAAGACTACCAATTAAAAGATTTGCTTTAAATCCATCTGGATAACCTGCTTCACTTATTAATTGTTTTGCCTTTTTTAAATCCAACTCAAATGGCACTCCTTCTTTTTCATCCAAAGCGCCTGGCACACCTAATGGCATATAGCTTGCACGAGGAATTGCAATACCTTTCAAAACTGTTTTACCAAGATTGTCATAATCAATAAGATAGCGCATGGCCAAACGCACTTTTTCATTAGCAAAAATTTCTCTTCTATTATTCAACGATAGATAAACAGATTGTGGACGCAAAATACGATTAATCTTGACAGGCCCTCCTTGTTTTTCAATATCTAAAACATCTTCTGAAGAAAGATCACGCGCTATATCCACATCACCCTTTTCCAAAAGTAATCTCTGGCTTGCTGATTCAGCAACATGGAGAACCAAAATTTGTTGAATTTTTGGTTTCTCTCCCCAATAATGTTGGTTGGCTTGTAAAACAACCCGCTCCCCAGGGAGCCAACGAACCAATTTATAAGGACCAACACAAGCCGAATGAGTAGCTAAATACTTATTCCCCATATCCCCATTAACACTATTTGTTTCAAGTGTTTTCCGGTCAAGCAAAGCAGCAGTATAAGTTTGCCCAATTGTAGCCAATATAAGATGAACAGGATAAGGCTTATCAAAGTCTAACTGCAAAGTTGTATCATCAAGAGCTTGAATATTGGTTTCAACATTTTCTTTGGTAAATCCAAAATCTTCTAAAGCTCGAGCAAAGCCCAGATTTAATTTAATGATTCGCTGCATTGACCAAGCAAGATCTTTTGCAGTAGCCACCCTTCCATCATCAAATTTTAAATCATCACGAAGATGAAAAACAATTCTCTTCCCATCATTTAAAACATCCCAAGACCGAGCCATAGCAGGACGGATTTTTGTAGAATCATGTTTATCAAACTGCACTAAAGAACTACAAATATTACTTAATAATTCACTTGTTACAATTTCAACAGATTGGGCAGGGTCAAAATTACTGATTGAATCAATGTTCCATGCCATTATTAATGTATTTTTAGGCGGCACACTTAGCGCTACTGGCATTAAACTACTGAAAAAACGATTAACCCTAATAAAGCACAAAAACCCTTAAGCATTATTTTAAACTCCCTCTCATCCCTATTTTTATGATATTTTACTGTTTCCAGATAAAGTGATTGCAATTTCTTTATTGGCTTTTTTTCTTACAAAATATTTGTACGTACGTACTCACCTACTCTACTTATCTAACTTAAACTCAAAAATGTTCTTAGTCTCTTTCCACATACTTAAAGTTATAAATTACCCATAATAGATGAGCAAGTATACCAAGAAATATCACTTATCACATGTTATCAATATTGATCAAATACACACAAATCGAACTTTTATGAATGAGCTACCCTTTACCGTTTAATATTATAAATCACTAAAAGTTATTTTATGTAAGGGGCTATTGCTCATCACCAACCTTATAACTATTCACCCTTTGTATTTCTATTGTCTAAAATACGCTTATTTTTCAATTGAACTATAGAAAACACGTGGCGCACTATTCCAAACCCATTTTTTAATAACAGGTGAAACGGCTACAGTATTATATTTTTGAAACAGAAAAGCATAAGGCCCTTTTTGCATAAGTTGACGCTGTAAATCAGCATATCGTTGTGCTCGTTTTTCTAAATCCTTTTCAAATAGAGCGTCTTCAACTTGCTGATTCATATTTGCATCAAAATATCCTTGTTGCCAACTAGGATACGCCGTATTTTTAGCCTCAAAACGATTATCGGGGTTATAAACAATGCGCAAAGCCATCGTGTGAGGATCTGCAGACTCATTAACCCATCCTAAAAAAGCTGTATCAAAAGCACGTGCAGAAACTTTTGAAAACAATTGTGCTCCCGCTACACGTTCAATTTTAAGGTGCACACCCACCTTTTCTGCATTATCTTGAATAGACTGAACAATCGGTAAAGCATAAGGAGCCCCTCCCACAATGATATGCGCCTCAAATCCATTTGGATAACCTGCATCGATTAAAAGCTGTTTAGCTTTTTGAAGATCAAGTTTGAAAGGTAGCCCTTCTTTTTCATCCAAAGCGCCAAAAACGCCGATAGGTACAAAACTAGAACGTGGAATACCAATACCTTTCAAAACTGTTTTACCAAGATTGTCATAGTCAATAAGATAGCGCATGGCTAAACGCACTTTTTCATTAGCAAAAATAGGGTTTGTTATATTAAAACCCCAATACATCATAGCTGGCTGTAATATTCTTTCAATCTTGACATCTGTTGTTTTCTCAAGATCTTCCAAAGCCTCAGGTGTTAAGTCACGCGCTACATCAATATCGTTTTTTTGCAATAATAAGCGTTGCGTACCAGATTCAGAAACATGACGAATTAGAACTTGTTTAAGTTTAGGTGCTTGCCCCAATAATTGGAATGAGAACGTAGTAAAATAGCTTCTCCAGGACGCCAACTGACCAACTGATAAGGGCCAACACAAGCAGCATGAGTTGCTAAATAGCGGTTTCCCATATCATTATCTTTTTCGTGTTTCATAATCGTTTCACGATCGAGCAACATAGCAACACGATTAGCAGCAACATTATTAAGAATAAGCTCTGCTGGATAAGGCTTATCAAATTTCATTACTACAGTTTTCTCATCCGGCGCGTAAATAGCAGAATCAACTGTTTGCGCTGTAATACCATATTCATTAAGTGTTGCTGCATTAGCCATATTCAACTGAATAACACGCTTCATACTCCAAACAAGATCACTAGCACTGGCAGGTCGGCCATCAGCAAACTTTAAATTATCACGCAAATGAAAAGTAATCACCGTATTATGATCACTTGTAACATCCCAACTTTTTGCTAAATGTGGAATCATTTTGGTTGCATCATTTGGATCAGTATCAACCAAACTATCACACATGTTGTGAATAATTTCACTGCTGTAAGAATCATTGACTTGAGCAGGATCAAATGCATTAATCGCATCAAGATTCCAAGCCATTACGAGTGTATCGGCAGGTGTTTTTGCTGACACTTGTTGCAACAGCATGCCTACAGCCATAAGAGCAGAAACAAAAGAACAGCTCGCCTTTAATATCTTCTTTTTCATATTCATAGATCTTTCCCTTAAACTCTTATTTTTAAATTAGTCATTTTAGCTGAGTAAGTTTATACCAGTAAAAACTGAATAAATATAATGCAAGTATTCTTTTAGATGGTCATTTCCTTCTTTATGCACTGAATTTATTTTTCAATTACATTTGAAAACATATAGCCATATTACTTTTATTCATTTTTTAATAATAGATACAACGGTTGCAACATTGTGATTTTAAAATGGGCTATAAAAGTTTGCTCTATAAATTCACACTTAAAAATAAATATCTCGTTTTTTCTATTCTTGTAAATTCTTCTCAAACAATACTTTTTAACATAGTGGTTTATATTTGCACCAAAATACCATTTTCTTACAACCGATATAAGCCATAATTTCAACTTAAACTAGTTATCATAATTATCGACAATGCATGAGATTATTATACAAAACCGGCACAGCAACTTCTCCCACATCATGAACCTTTATCAAAAGCATATGCGCAAGCCTCTAAAAATAATCATATTATAAAATACATTTAATTTTAAAAGTGCAGGTCTACTTCTGTTGTGTTATCTTGGAATAAAATTGGGTAATCAGTAAAATCAAAAGAATATTCCCGCATACTATTTACCTTTAAATATACCCAAATAATTTGCTCCAATATTTAACAATTCGCTTTATATTTTTAGCAGTTAAACGCTGGATTTTGATTTAAAATAAAGAAGATGAAATCTGTTAAATTAAAGTATTTTCCACTTAATAAGCACACAATAAAATCCCTATTTAAAGTGTCAATATATTATATAATCAATCTCTATATAACTCATGTTATCTTTAACTCCTTCTCTCAGAGATGTATTTTAGTTTGTCATGATCGTTTATAATCAAGAAACAAATAAGGTTATAAAATAAATCTTCGCAGTTTCATCGACAAAAACACCCTTCAAGATGATCATTAACGATGCCTACTGCCTGCATAAAAGCATAACAAGTAGTGGGACCAACAAATGTCCAACCGCGTTTTTTTAAATCTGTAGAAAGACGAATAGAAGCGGCTGTTACAGGATTGTCCTGCCACATTTGAAAATCTATCTTTTCAGGACGCTCAGATGGTGGTGGTTGAAAAGACCAAAAATAGTGGGATAAATTGCCCTGCTCTGCTATAATTTCTTGTGCCCTAAAAGCATTATTAACCACTGATCGGATTTTCCCACGATGGCGAACAATGCCTTTATCTTGCATTAATATTTCGATTTTTGTTTCATCATAATGAACGATCTTTTCAAAATCAAAGTTATCAAAAGCACTGCGAAAATGGGATATTTTTTTCAAAATTGTTAACCAAGAAAGCCCTGCTTGAAAACCTTCAAGACAAATTTTTTCAAATAAACGCAGATCATCAAAAACGGGCTTTCCCCATTCATGATCATGATAAGCGCAATAAAGCGGATCAGTTCCTGCCCAAAAACAACGAACTTTTCCATCCACCCCCATCAAAAGGCCTTCATTGAGTACAGAATCTACCGTATCAGAAGAGTGTTCCTTGATCATCTTTTTGCTGTTTTATCCGTTTGTTTTTTGAAGCACAATTAAGTGTTGAAACGTTAATTTCACCATCAAAAAAACGTAAACTCATCCGACCTGTTTTAGGCAACTGCACTAATCGTTTAACCGGCTTATTATCTTGACCCAATGCCAAAACAAAACCCCGTTCTAAAATATTTTGATAAGAAGTGCTTTTTAAAAGCCTAAATGCCATCTCTGCTTGAGCACGTTGTTTTTCAACATTGCGTAAGAAAGCACGACGAAGATGTATCGTATATCCTTTTACATTGTATCGTGCTTTTTCACTATTTAACAAACGTGGAGAAAACCGAACACTAAGAGCACGAAAGTAAAAAAGTTTTTTCTCGTAGCTTATACAAAGAGCTCGTTGTAACCGGCTTGAAATTTCATCAAAACCACGACGTGGTAAAGCGAGTAATTGATCAGCAGTAAGCAAACCTCGTGAAATAGCACGCAATTTTTGTTGATGAAAACTAAAATAACGCGTCAATCCCGCACGAAGACGTGCACCAAGTGACGCTAATTGTACTTCAAGATCAATTTTAACAGGAACAGCTCTTTCTGCTGCTCCCGTAGGGGTTGGTGCCCGCCAATCAGCAGCATAATCAATTAAAGTCCAGTCTGTTTCATGCCCAACTGCAGAAATAACAGGAATAGTCGATGCATGAACAGCACGAACAACCGCCTCATCATTAAACCCCCATAAATCTTCTAAACTCCCTCCCCGCGTGCTACAATAATAAGATCAGGCTTTAATAAAACACCACCTAAAGGTAGGGCATTAAACCCCTCAATAGCACAAGCTACTTCTCGACCACTCGTTTCCCCCTGAACTCTTACAGGCCAAACCAAAATGTGCAAAGGAAAACGATCTGATATACGATGAATAATATCGTGAATAACGGCTCCTGTCGGTGATGTCACAACCCCTATAATTTGAGGCATATAAGGCAGTGGCCTCTTTTTTGCTTCATCAAACAAGCCTTCATCTGCAAGCTTTTTCTTACGATTTTCCAAAAGTGTCATTAAAGCACCAACCCCTGTTGGCTCAAGAGCATCAATGACTATTTGATATTTTGATGAACCTGGATAAGTAGTAAGTTTGCCTACAGCGATCACTTCCATTCCTTCTTCAGGAGGGAATTTAAGCTTTTCCATTAAGCTTCGCCAAATAACAGCCTCTAACCGAGCTTTATCATCTTTTAAAGCAAAATATGCATGACCTGAAGCATGAACACCACGATAACCAGATATCTCCCCCGGACCCGTATATAAGCAAATTTGTCTTCAATAATGCGTTTTAAAGCACTTGATACTTCAGAAACACTAAATTCTGCTACATTTGTTGCCACCGGTCGTGGACTAAATAAATCCATCGTATTTTTCAACTTTTTTAACCCTAAAAACACTCAACTCAAACTGTAACATAAATACATCTTTATGAAGATGAATAGTATCTCTATAAAGCGGAATCTCTTGAAACATATTCTATGTACAACATATTAACGCTTCCACAATAACATTATATTGAGAAATGCTCACCATCATCCAAGAGGTGAAAATTATTGGTAAAAATTGTCAATTAAACATGAAAGCAGTTCAAAAAAAACAGCTCAAATATTACACTAATATTTAAGGATGTAAAATTTGAGAGCAAAACCTAAAAAACAAAGAGCAAATAAATAACGATAAAATCCGTCTTCTTCCTCCGTTATGTGTATATCATTTGCACTACATACATAGTTTAGTATATTTGAAGTCACGTCAAAATGAAAAATAGAAAAAAATCACACAATTCTCTTCATTCATTTCTTGGTGGTACACCAGGGCGTATTGCTGTAAAATTGCTTATCCTTTCATTTTTTACTGGAATCGCAATAAACATCCTAGGGTGGACACCTATTGATCTTATTTGGGAAATAATAGACTTCCTTCAATCTCTATGGGAAACAGGGTTTATGACTTTTGTAAACCTCTTCCATGTGACCTTAGCTGGTGCAGTAATTGTTATGCCTGTTTTTCTTTTTTTACGCATCTTTCGTAGAAAATAAAGCGCTTTAAGACTCTCTCTTAAAAACAAATTTTCATAAAAGCTTTATAGTGACAAGAAAAAAGATCTTAGAGTTTTTTTAAAAAAAGCGCACATCAAGAAGCTTTAACTAAACGACTAGGTAATTGAGTATTAAAAAGGCTTTCCTTTTTGAAAAGCCTTACAGAATTTTATTAAGAAATGTCTCACAGCTTTTATTGGTAAAGAACTAAAACTACTTTGTTAAGGTGAGTTCAATTGACTACTTTCTAGAAAATTGCGTTCTCTTAATGCACCAAATGTTTAATTTTCTTCACATGTCATATGAGCAAGATGATGCACAACAGAACTAATTGATTGTGCACGAGGAACACATTGCTTCATGACAGTTTCTTGTGAATTTTTCTTTTCATGAAGAAGCTTTTGAACAAGTTTTTCTATCTGCTCCAAACGTTCAAAAAGCTTTTTTTGCGCTTGATCACGTGCAGAATGCTCAGCTAAAATTGCCCGACTAATCGTATCTAAATAAGATTTAATATTATTATCTACAAAGCCCTGCATAATTAATTGATTAGGCACTTTTTTTATCTGCATTTGTGTGTAAACGTAGCGCAACTTAGTAGCAATATCGGACATAGTTATCTCGGCATGCTTTTCCGTTTTCTGCTTTTGTCCAACAACAAAAGTAGAAAATTGATTATGTGCAACCGGGTTTATAACATGACGTTTCATATTCACAGATGCATCCCTTTTCATCTTTTTCAAAGAAATCATATTGATAATAGAGTGTGGCTCATTTTAGTAAATAGAGCTTTAAAACGGTAAGAGAAATTGAAAATAATAATATAAGAACAGAGTTAACTAACAAAATTAATGGAGATGTTACTAATTTTCACCCCATTCAATTCCAACACAACACCTAACTGACCTGTTCTTACCATTGACCAAAGGCTTATATCTTTATAGCAATATAGAAATGGTTTTTAAAACCAACTGTTGGCATCAATCTTAAATGATTTGGTTTCTTGTGGTTATTATTATAAAATAGTGACTATATAAATTAAAGAGGATCATTATGAAAATAATTGTCGCTGTCAAACGTGTTGTTGATTATAATATCAAAATACGTGTTAAACCCGATGGCACAGGTGTTGATCTATCCCATGTAAAAATGTCTATGAACCCTTTTGATGAAATCGCTGTAGAAGAAGCTATCCGGCAAAAAGAAGCTGGTAAAATTTCAGAAGTTGTTCTTGTTTCAATTGGGCCAGAAGCAGCACAAGAGACCTTACGAGCAGGACTTGCAATGGGTGCTGACCGCGCCATCCTTGTCAAAACTGAAGAAGTGCTTGAACCTTTAGCAATTGCTAAAACTCTTAAAACAATCATTCTTGAAGAAAAACCAACTATGGTTTTTTTAGGCAAACAAGCAATTGATGACGAAAGTAATCAAACCGGTCAAATGTTAGCAGCTCTGCTTGGTTGGGGGCAAGCAACATTTGCCTCACATTTAAACATAGAAAATCATCAAGCTATTATTACTCGCGAAGTAGATGGTGGTACGCAAACCATTTGCTTACCTCTTCCTGTTGTTATGACTACTGATTTGCGATTAAATGAGCCGCGTTATACTTCTCTTCCTAATATTATAAAAGCTAAAAAGAAACCTATTGAACAAAAGGCACTTGCTGATTTATGCGTAGATACGCGAGCACGTTTAACAGTGCTTAACATTGAAGAGCCTCAATCCCGTCAAGCAGGAATTAAAGTAGAAAATGTAGCAGAGCTTGTTAGTGCGCTCAAAAAAACAAATTGTATTTAAAATACGATAACAGATATATCAAAAGTAACAATGCATAAAAAGGCAATAACTTATGGCAATTCTCTTATTGGCCGAACATAATAATCATTCCTTATCAGAAGAAACTGCAAAAGCACTCACTGCTGCTCATTTAATTGGTGATGATGTTGATATTTTAGTCTGTGGAACAAAGGTTCAAGCGATTGCAGAAAATAGTGCCCAACTGGCTGGTGTTCGGCAAGTACTTGTTGCTGAAGCTGATTACCTAGCGCATCAATTAGCTGAACCTGTAGCAGCAACGATTATCGAGCTTGCCAATAACTATGATGTAATCATGGCAGCTTCCACAAGTATTGGCAAAAGTGTAATGCCGCGCGTAGCTGCTTTCCTTGACCTTATGCAAATTTCAGACATTATTGCTGTCGTTTCACCTGATACCTTTAAACGACCAATTTACGCAGGTAATGCCATTGAAACTGTGCGTGCAAATGACCGCCAAAAGATTATAACAGTGCGTACAGCCTCTTTCACTCCAACTCTTCAAGGAAATTTAGCTCCCATTAAAACAATAACACCAGCTCCTAACCCAAACCTTTCTTCTTTCGTAACAGAAGAGGCTAACAAAAGTGATCGCCCTAACCTTACATCAGCGCAAATTATTGTAGCAGGTGGACGTGGATTTGGCTCACAAGAGAAATTTATGGAACTACTTCTACCGCTCGCAAACAAACTAGGAGCTGCAGTGGGTGCTAGCCGTGCAGCAGTTGATGCAGGTTATGCTCCAAATGATTGGCAAATTGGACAAACAGGAAAAATCGTTGCTCCTCAACTCTATATTGCTATAGGCATCTCTGGTGCCATTCAGCATCTAGCAGGAATAATGGATGCACAAATCATTGTGGCTATTAATAAAGACGAAGAAGCCCCTATCATGCATATTGCTGATTACGCCCTCGTAGGTGATCTTCACCATATCATTCCTGAGTTAGAGAAAGCTTTATTATGAATGTACCTACACATCACCAACGTGAAAGTATGGAATTTGATGTAGTAATTGTAGGAGCAGGACCTGCAGGCCTTTCTGCCGCAATTCGTTTGAAACAAAACAACCCCAAGCTTTCTATTGTAATTCTCGAAAAAAGCTCAGAAATCGGTGCTCACATTCTATCAGGTGCAGTGGTTGATCCTATCGGCATAAATACACTTTTACCAGAATGGCAAAATGAACAAAATCATCCTTTCAAAACACCTGTCACTAGCGATCAATTTTTTCTACTGAAGCCAACAAGCACTAAAGTATTACCTAATATTTTTCTCCCAAAAATCTTATCAAATGATGGTTGTTATATCGTTTCACTGGGGAATGTTTGCCGTTGGTTAAGTAAAAAAGCCGAAGCGCTTGGCGTTGAAATTTATCCCGGATTTGCCATATCTCAGGTCCTTTATAATGATAAAGGAGCTGTTATTGGTGTTCTCACAGGTGATATGGGTATTGAAAAAGAAGGAACACCTGGAAAAAATTATATTCCTGGCATGGCTTTACTAGCAAAATATACCCTCATTGCTGAAGGAGCGCGTGGCTCAATTGCTAAACAACTTATACAAAAATTCGATCTTAGCAAGGACCGTGAACCACAAAAATTTGGTCTTGGTCTTAAAGAACTTTGGGAAGTTGACTCCTCAAAGCATAAACCTGGTTTAGTTCAGCATTTCATCGGCTGGCCATTGGATAACAACACTGGTGGTGGAGGTTTTCTTTATCATCAAGAAGACAATTTAATTTCTGTTGGCCTTGTTGTACACTTGGATTATAAAAATCCTTATCTCTCTCCTTTTGAAGAATTTCAACGTTTCAAAACACACCCCAAACTGTATGAACTTTTAAAGGGTGCAAAGCGCCTTGCTTATGGTGCACGTGTCATCAGCGAAGGTGGCTGGCAATCTGTACCAAAACTTACCTTTCCTGGTGGTGCACTCATTGGATGTTCTGCTGGCTTTGTTAATGTACCTCGTATAAAAGGCTCACATAATGCCATATTATCCGGTATACTAGCAGCTGACAAAATAGCTGATGCCCTTGCTCAAAATCGTGCCCATGATGAAGTCAAAGAGATCGAAGATCATTGGCGCAAAGGCCCTATCGGAAAAGATCTTTATATAGCACGTAATGCTAAGCCACTCTGGGCAAAATATGGCACAAAATACGGAATTAAACTTGCTATATTTGATATATGGTGGCAACAGATTTTTGGCTTTTCTTTATTTAGAACACTTCCTCATGGAAAGCCAGACTATGCATATTTGGAACCAGCAGAAAAATTTCAACCTATAGCTTATCCCAAGCCAGATGGTATTGTGACTTTTGATTGCCTTTCCAGTGTAGCACTTTCCAATACGCATCATACGGAAAATCAACCTTGCCATTTAAAAATAGCCTCACTGGAAAAACACAAGAACTCTGAATATGCAATCTATGGGGGACCTTCTACACGCTATTGCCCCGCTTGTGTCTATGAATGGCTAGACCATAATGATCATAAAATTTATATCATTAACGCCTCAAACTGCATCCATTGTAAAACATGTGATATTAAAGACCCTAACCAAAATATCAATTGGACTTGCCCGCAAGGAAGTGAAGGACCTTTTTACCCAAATATGTAATGAGTGCCTTATTATCTTTTTCCGAAAAAAAATTTAAAATCCTCATGTTCTAATAAAAATACAATTTTTATCCAGGTAAAATCCTAATCTATACCACTGATATATACGCTTATAAAAGCACATCTGACCTCACCCCTTAACCCACCTTCCAACCAACAGGACTCTTCTCTTATCAGAAAATGAAGCATAATCCTATTGATGGTCACGTTTAAAAATATAGCGCAATAGGATAATTCGTAATTATTTTATTATGCTGCAAATGAATGATCAAAAAATTGAAAATAGAGTAGAGAACGGCACATTATTTTATAATATTGACAGAATTTTTAAATTTTTGGTTATTTGCAGAAGTGTATAGAAAAATTCGTACAATGATTAAAAATAAATATTTATAATAAAATTTTGCAATGCATTTTCTATTTTTAAATTTGTTGTATGGAATTGATTTTGTATCTTAAATTGGCATTTTGAAAGAGACACAATATATTAATATTACACTGAAATTTTGTAACTTTTAACGAAGGAAATACTAAGGTGATTGACGTGAATATTTTTTCTCTTTATTGCTGCATTATCTAACATCTGTATAGAGAGGAAAGAGTGTGGTCCCTGTCACACGTGAAGCTATTCGTGAAGAACTGCGTAAAGTTAAAGGACCAAATTTTGAAAGCGATATTGTATCGCTTGGGTTGCTTTCAGAAATATTCATTACAGGTAGTAAGGTTTTCTTTTCCATTACGGTTCCCCGTGAACGCGCACAAGAATTAGAACCATTACGCCGCACTGCTGAAAAAGTAGTGTGTGCTATGGATGGAGTTGAAGCAGTTGTTGTCACGCTTACGGAAGAAAAACAATCGCCGACATTTTTTCAAACAGACAAAAATGCAGCTTTTTCTATGCAGAAGCGTAAAGCAAATGCATTGCCTATGAAAATGCCGATAGAAAATGTACGGCATATCATTGCTGTTGCTTCTGGAAAGGGGGAGTTGGTAAATCCACAATGGCAATAAATATTGCTTTGGCTTTACAAGATGCTGGTTTTAAAACGGGGTTGATGGATGCAGATATCTATGGCCCGTCTCTGCCACGTTTGACAGGGCTTGTAAATCAAAAACCACAATTGGTTGATGGCAAAAAAATTCAACCTCTTGAAAAGTTTGGCCTGAAATTAATGTCGATGGGCTTTTTAGTTGAAGAGGAAAAACCAATCGTGTGGCGTGGTCCTATGGTGATGGCAGCTGTAACTCAATTATTAAGAGATGTTTTATGGGGGCCTCTCGATGTTTTGGTAGTTGATATGCCACCTGGAACAGGGGATGCACAATTAACACTAGCCCAACAAGTGCCTTTAACGGGTGCGCTGATTGTTTCTACTCCGCAAGATCTTGCGTTAGTTGATGCACGCAAAGCTGTAGAAATGTTTACAAAAGTCAAAGTCCCCATTCTGGGGCTTATTGAAAATATGAGCTACTTTATTGCGCCTGATACGGGAAAACGCTATGATATTTTTGGCCATGGTACTGTGCGTGCAGAAGCAGAAAGCCGAGATATTTCCTTTTTGGCAGAAGTGCCACTTGATGCAACTTTCCGATTTTCTTCAGATGGTGGAGTACCAATTTTTGTTGCTGAGCCAGAAGGTAGGCATGCCAATCTTTACCGTACAATTGTTCATCAAATAAAGGGAAGATTTTCTTAATTTCATTGTTTTTTTGAGTAAAGTCTCACCCAAGGTAAAGTAATCCTAAAATATAAGGGAGTGTTTTAATGGTAACTATGATGCGTGAACGCCTGATTGTGGGGTTAGACGTTCCGGATATTAAACAAGCAGAAAAATTGATCACGCAATTGGGTGATTGTGTCAGCTGGTATAAAATCGGTTATCAGTTGTTTTTTTCTGGTGGAATGGAATTAGCCAAAGATCTTATTCAAGCGCAAAAAAAAGTATTTTTCGATATGAAATTGTTAGATATCGATCATACCGTTGCTAGAGCTGTAGAAAATATTGCAAAATTAGGTGTTTCAATGCTGACGATTCATGCATATCCAACAGCAATGAAAGCAGCTGTTACAGCGGCTAAAGGAAGTGATTTATGTTTGCTGGGGGTGACAGTCTTAACATCAATGGATGAGGCTGATTTAAAAAATGCTGGTTATAAAGACACTCCCCCAAAATTAGTGCTCAAAAGAGCTGAGCAAGCTCGAGAAGCAGGGATGGGTGGCATTGTTGCTTCAGCACTCGAAGCACAAGCTTTGCGAAGAGTTATTGGAACTGATATGGCATTAGTAACGCCGGGGATTCGCCCTCAGGGGAGTGATAAGAATGACCAAAAACGGGTTATGACACCAAGAAAAGCTTTGGATTCTGGTGCAAGCCATCTTGTTGTGGCGCGGCCTATTATTCAAGCTGTTGATCCTTTGGCTGCAACAAAGAAAATTTTGGCAGAAATGTCTGACGATTGTTCATAAGATTATTGCTAAAGTTTTGTAGAGAAAGCATTGGATATGCAAAAGAGTATGAGTGAAAAAGTATATTTTATAGGTTCTCATGCCTTTTGTGCACCAGTTATAGAGCCAGCGCTTTATTTAGTGGCAACACCTATCGGAAATCTTGCAGATATAACTATTCGTGCTTTACAAGTTCTTGCACAAGTCGACATTTTAGCTTGTGAGGATACGCGGGTAACACGTGTTTTGTTAGAACACTATGGTATTCAGAAAAAAACATTTCTTTATCATGAGCATAACGCACAAAAAGCAGGAGTAAAATTATTAGAAGCTTTAGCAGAAAATAAAACAGTAGCTCTTGTATCAGACGCTGGAACACCGCTTATTTCTGATCCAGGATTCAAATTAGTAAAAGAGGCGCGTAAAGCTGGTTACAAAATCGTTCCAATTCCCGGTGCATCAGCTCTTTTAGCTTCTATTATAACAACGGGGTTTCCTACAGATAGTTTTTTCTTTGCAGGTTTTTTAAGTGCGAAGAAAACGCAGCGCCAAAAACGGCTGGAACAATTAAAATCGATACCTACGACCTTAGTGTTTTATGAATCACCTCATCGTCTTGTAGAAACTTTGCAAGATATGGTTACTATTTTCACAGCCGACCGGTCAGCTGCAATATGCCGTGAATTAACAAAAAAATTTGAAACTATAGATGTCTCCAATTTAGGAAATTTAGTTGAAAAGTATGGAAAACAAGCTCGTATTCGTGGAGAAATTGTTATACTCGTTGGAGAAGCAACAGCATCTTTAGAGAAAATGAGTACTCAAGAAATTGATGCGATGTTACTAGAATTGCTTAAGATATATCCTGCAGCAAAGGCAGCTGCTTTAGTTGCAAAAAAAACAGGCTTGAAAAAACAAGAACTTTTCCAACGATCAACCCTTTTAAAGGGAGGATGAGATTTATGCAAAAAAAGCATAAAAAAATTCTTTTATAAAGGTATTCGAGCGGAAAAATGGGCAGCTTGGTGGTTGCGTTTAAAAGGGTTTCATATTGCTGAAATGCGTTTTAAAACAAAATGTGGGGAAATTGATTTAATTGCACGGCGTGGAAATCTTGTTTTAATTGTTGAGGTGAAAGCACGTTCAACATTAACTGAAGCAATGACTGCAGTTTGTCAGGTAAATGAAAAACGCATTATATCGGCGGCTAATGTTTGGTTAGCACGACAAAAAGATTACCCTCTTTTATGTGTGCGCTTTGACCTAATTGCAATTTTACCGTGGCGTTGGCCACATCATATTTCAGCATTTATTGAGTCTCATAGATAAAATCTTCTATGCTATTTTATTATATCAATCAAAAATATTTCTTTTTCGTATGCCTCTGTATTATATGAATGCTTCATAGTTTCATTGCTATAAAGAGCGAATAGATTAAGCTTAAAATATTTTAGATTGATTATTCTCATATATTCTATGTGTTGCTTCTTTTTAACAGACTATTCTTTTATTAACCAAATGGTGCAATGGAGCTAAAATAACTTTACTTACATTGCGGGTAGCCTGCTGAAGTGTTTAAGAATATTTATTACCAACTATTCGTGAATCAATAACAGTAAAGTATGTTAAGAGCTGATTTGAGATCCACTTTAAATTGTGAAAATGAGGAACGGAATGAAAGTTGGCTTTTTGGGAACGGGTACAATTAGCGCTGCAATGATTGATGGCTTAATGGCTAGCGCTTTTGAGGTGCATTCAATTATTGTTTCACCACGCAATACACAAATAGCAGGGCGCCTTTCCCGTGATTATGACAAGGTCATAATTGCTGAAAACAATCAAGCATTGCTAGACAGGTGCGATTGTGTTTTCCTTTGTCTGCGCAGCCAAGTTGCTGAAGAGATATTACGCCCTCTTCGTTTTTATCCAGAACAACTTGTTGTTTCTGTACTTGCAATGGCTAGAGCAGCAGATGTTGAGAAATGGATAAATCATAAAGTTTATCGTGCTATGCCTCTTCCTTTTGTAGCAGAATGCAAAAATTTAACACCAATCTATCCCGACCATCCATTTTTACGTGCCATGTTTGACAAATTAGGTGGCACATTGGCGCTTGAAAGCGAAGATCAGTTTAACCTTTTCATGACAGCTGGATCACTTATGGGGGTGTATTTTAATTTTATAGAAACAGCACATCAATGGTTGGTAACACAAGGAATAGAAAAACCTCAGTCAGCAGATTTTCTTAGCACGATGTTTGGAAATCTTGCTGATGAAATGCGCAAAACGACAAAAGCTCATTGTTCAACACCTATTGATTTTGCACTTCTTGAGAGAGAACTTTCAACCAAGGGAGGGACAAATGAACTTTTATCAAATTGTTTTTCTAACCAAGGCGGGCGGGCTGCTTTAATAACGGCCCTTAAAACAACTCTACAAAGAATTGAATCTTTATCCACAGATCAAAAAAATGCTTGAATAATATTTTTTAGTCTGATAGCGTACATAGAGTGATAGGTCATATTACATATCTGACAGACATGATGTCGTTCTATCATTAGCTATAAAATAGCATGTCCCTTTTTATTTTTTTTCGTTATAGGGACGCGATTATGGGTTCAAGTATACTTACTAATAGATCTGCGATGACTGCATTGCAGACACTTCGTGCAATTGATTCTAATTTAGACAAATCAAAAGACCGTATTTCAACAGGTCTGCGTATTAACAACGCTGGTGATAACGTAGCTTACTGGTCCATTTCATCAATGATGAAGCATGACAGTAATACAATGAGCACTGTTATTGATGCCATTAATTTGGGTAAAGAACAGGTGAGCATTGCTGCTACAGCTGTTGACCTCACCAAAGAAGCGCTTGATAATATCCAACAGTCATTGGTTACTGTTAATGGAAAAGGCGAGGTTGATGTTGCTAAGCTTCAAGATTCAATTAAAGCAAATATGACGAACATTTCGAATGCAGTTCAGTCTTCTTCATTTGCTGGTAAAAACATGCTTGCCAATGATGGTCAAACTGCTAGCATAGCTGCTGGTTATCGTCGTGAAGGTACAGCTGTCTATGTTGATATGATTGAAGTTGGTGGTGCAGAACTGAACTTTGGTGTTATGGGTGAAAATGGCATCATTGATATGTCAGAAGGTGTTTTGCAAAACATTTTTGGATTAGATGCAGAAAGTAATTTTGCTGGAGCCCTTGGAACTTTCAATGGGGCGGAAGAAACTTACAACGGCTTGGTAAATGACCTTGCAAAGGCGAAAGCTGATTTGGCGAAATTGGTGGCCATATATGGTGCTGAACCTGAAGAAGAAGATCCAGGACATGACGAAATAGAAACAGCCCAAGGTAAAGTAGAAGAAGCTGAAACAGCGCTGTACGGTAATCCAGATGATGATGATGACTTAGGAGGAGTCGGAACATTCAATGAAGCAAAAGATGCTTTTAAATTCGAAGCTAGTAATGTCACCTTAGCTGAATTTGTTCAAATGGAGAATGTTGGTGCAATGTCTGCAGAAGCACAAAATATCCTTCTAGGCCGCCTTCAAAATAAAGTGCGCGATGCAGTTGATCTAACTCTTACTGCGGGTGCTAAGATCGGTTCTGCAGTTAACTTAATGAACACTCAGCTCGAATTTGTTAAAAGATTGCTGGACAATGTTGATGCAGGGATTGGTTCAATGATTGATGCTGACATGAATGCAGAATCTGCAAAATTATCTGCTTTGCAAGTTCAGCAACAGCTTGGTGTTCAGGCTCTTTCTATTGCAAACCAAGGTAGTCAGAACATTTTATTGTTGTTCCGTAATTAATTCCATAGAGTTTTTACGTGAAAAAGGCTGCGCACCCGCGTGGCCTTTTTTATTAACTAATCGAATGATAAATATATTGCTTAAGTCAACAAACTTCTTGCACCTTTTAAAAATACGAAAAAATAATCTAAGATTGACTTTTTTATGCTTTTCCTTATAGGGTAGCATTTACCTTAGAATTATCTGATAGAATAAGATTATTCATCGAGCATATTATTTGCTATAGAACTAAGAAGGGCCGCACACAACGGTATTTGAATAAATGAAACGTACTTATCAACCCTCTAAACTTGTTCGTAAACGCCGCCATGGATTCCGTGCCCGTATGGCAACAGCTAGTGGGCGTAAAATCATTTCAGCTCGGCGTAATCGCGGACGGAAGCGGTTATCTGCTTGATTCTTTGAATTTTTATAACAGACTGCATGTTGTTAGTTATTTTTTCGTTATAAACCTTTGGTGCCTGTCTTTTCTGTAAAAGGCAGGCATTTAGTAAAGCTACGAAACGTCTTTCATGAAGCAAAAACACCCCTGCCGCATTCGTAAAAGAGCAGATTTTTTGGCTGTACGCACAGGAGAAAAACGACGTGGTCCTTTATTTCTACTTGAAATTAAACCCCGCGAACAAACAGCAGAAATAAAACATCCTCTTGTTGCACGTGTAGGCTTTACTGTAACGCGTAAAAATGGCAATGCCGTCAAACGTAATCGCATTAAAAGGCGTCTGCGTGAAGCCGTTCGAGTTGGACTAAAAGATAACATAGAAGCAGGAACTGATTATGTCATTGTTGCTCATCCCGATGCACTGCACGCACCGTTTTCATCTCTGATTAATGAATTAAACCGACGAATAAAGCCAAAAATTAAAAACCAGCAACGGCAATAGGATAAGTACAAATGGAATATAATCGTAATTTTTTTATCGCTATTGGATTGTCTCTTATTATTTTTGTTGCATGGCATTTTTTTTATGTTGCTCCCCAACAAGCAAAACTACAAGAAATGCAAATGGCACAGCAATTGTCAAAACAAAGTTCAGAAATTCCCTCAACTGATATGCATTTCTCTGATTCTGCTCAAATAAGTGGATCGGGATCTATATCTGATCGCCCTATGACACCTGAAAATCGTAGTGCAGAATTAGCCAAAACAAACCGTATTGCAATTAAAACTGATGAATTGGAAGGTTCCATTAATCTTGTTGGTGCACAATTTGATGACCTTTTCCTTAAAAAATATCGCTTAACTGTAGATAAGGGATCACCGGAAATTGCTTTGCTCAATCCCAATGGATTTAATACAACCTATCTTGCTGAATTTGGTTTTACGAGTTCATCTCTACCAGCAACAGCATTGCCACAATCTCACACACAGTGGCAAATAGAAGGTAAAAATACAACTCTAACCCCTTCAACACCTGTCACTTTAATCTACAACAATGGACAAGGACAAATTTTCCGTCGTACTCTCTCGATTGACAATCATTACATGTTCACTATTGAAGATTCTATCAAAAATGAAAGTGACAATCCTATATATCTTTCGCCTTATGCCCGAGTTGCACGTGCCGCTCCACCAGAATATACAAATGCAACTTATTTGCTCCATGAAGGTATGATTGGTATTGCGGGTGATTCACTCAAAACAGAAACATATAAAAATCTAGAAGAGCTCAACCCAAACCCTGAAAATGGTCAGAAAAGTATGATCTTCTCCAAAGTTACAGGAGGTTGGATTGGTATTACCGATAAATATTGGGCTGTAGTGGTTATTCCCCCACAAGATCAAGAATATACAAGCCGTTTTATTTATTTTAATCAACTAAATACCCACTATCAATCCGATTTACAAAGTTCTCTTTTAACAGTTGCCCCCAATGAAACAAAAACTATTACAAATCACCTCTTTGCGGGTGCAAAACAAGTTGAGATCATTAACCGTTATCAAAACCAATTAAAGATTAGGAAATTTGGTCTTTTAATTGATTGGGGTTGGTTTGATTTCATCACCAAACCAATGTTCGCTCTTATTGATATTTTTTATAAGCAAACAGGAAATTTTGGTATTGCCATTCTTCTTGTTACAGTGCTCTTGAAAGTACTTCTATTCCCACTTGCTAACAAATCTTATAAATCTATGGCGCGCATGAAATTAGTGCAACCAATGATGCAAGAAATAAAAGAAAAATATGCAGATGACCGAGTTAAACAGCAACAAGCAGTGATAGCGTTGTACAAAACCCAAAAAATCAATCCCCTTGCGGGCTGCTGGCCAATGTTAGTTCAATTTCCAATATTTTTTGCTCTTTATAAGGTTCTTTATATTACCATTGAAATGCGACATGCACCTTTCTTTGGCTGGATTCAAGATTTGGCAGCGCCTGATCCCACGTCTATTTTTAACCTATTTGGTTTATTACCCTATGAAGTGCCAACATTTCTTATCCTTGGTGCATGGCCTTTAATCATGGGAATAACAATGTTTCTGCAGATGCAGATGAACCCAACTCCCCCAGACCCAACACAAGCTATGATTTTCACATGGATGCCTGTCATTTTTACCTTTATGTTAGCTTCCTTCCCTGCTGGTCTTGTTATTTATTGGGCATGGAATAATACATTGTCAATTATTCAGCAAGGCATCATGATGAAACGTCAAGGCGTGAAAATTGAGCTTTTTAATAATCTTAAAGCCATGTTCCATAAGAAATCTAAAAAAGAAGGACGTAAATGACAAAACGTCCTACAACTTCTGGGATTTTTTTTTGCAATTGGATTTTCATTCGCAGTGTGCCTACAATACAATGTCTTCCACCTGAAGGACCCCCAGAAATTGCATTTGTAGGACGCTCTAACGTTGGAAAATCTTCCCTAATCAATGCATTAGTGCAGCAAAAAGGTTTAGCACGCACTTCAAATACACCAGGACGTACTCAAGAACTTAATTACTTTATACCTGAAAACTTAAGTGATCAGAAAGAAGACTTTCCCCCTATAGCACTTGTCGATATGCCGGGTTATGGTTTTGCCAAAGCTCCCCCAAGTTGTATTGAAGCGTGGACACGTCTGATCTTTGATTATTTGCGGGGCCGTACAACGCTCAAACGTGCTTATGTTTTAATTGACTCACGTCATGGAATTAAAAAAAATGATACAGATGTCTTAGATCTTCTGGATAAAGCAGCAGTTTCTTATCAAATTGTTTTAACAAAAAGTGATAAAATCAAACCAAATGCACTTGAAACCTTAGTAACTGCTACAAAAAAAAATATTTTAAAACATCCAGCTGCTTACCCAGAGCTGCTAATCACCTCTTCACAAAAAGCTTTAGGGTTAGAAGAATTGCGTGCAGCTATCTTGCAAGCAATTACGCAATAAGATGATATCTTCATTAAGAGATTATTAAACATAACTGTTAGCAATTACTAATGATCTTGTTCTTTCAACAAAGCACCTTTATAAAAATCCTGTTATCTTAAATATCTATCGACTCTATTTAAGCACGTAAATTATGCTCACACTTTTTCATCATCCCCTATCTTCTGCCTCTCGTTTTATACGTCTTATTCTCGAAGAATATGGTATAGCAACCCACCTTATTGAAGAGAATGAATGGGCAAGAAAACCTGAGTTCCTTGCACTTAATCCAGCGGGGCATTTGCCCGTTTTCCTTGCTGAACATGAAATACCATTATCGGGCGTCACTGTAATTTATGAATATTTAGATGAAACTCGTGGTAGTTTACGACCAGATAAACAATTTTTTCCAGCAAACCCTTTAGAACGCGCAGAAGTACGCCGTCTTAATGATTGGTTTTTAAACAAACTTGAAAATGAAGTGACGCGTCATATTGTGCGAGAACGAATCTATAAACGTGAAATGCCGTTAGCTATTGGTGGTGGAGCTCCTAATTCGCAAATTTTACGCAATGCACGTGCTAATATTCCACCACATATGAATTACTTGAATTGGCTTTGCACATCTCGTGATTGGTTAGCTGGATCTATACTCTCCTATGCAGATTTAGCAGCTGCAGCTTCTATTTCTATACTTGATTTTTTGGGAGAAATTGATTGGGAGCAATTTCCTTCTATTCGAGAATGGTATATGCGGATCAAATCTCGCCCCTCTTTTCGCCCTCTTTTAAATGATCGGATCCGTGGAATTACGCCCAGCTCCCATTACGCTGATCTGGACTTCTGATTTGTCAATGAATACTGTAATTTTTAGAACTATCTTATATTGACCAATAGAGAGCAATCTTAACTGGAATTTTTATCAAATTGTAAAAAAATCCCTGTATATTATTAATATAGAAGCAAGCATTCAACTTTGCTCATATAACAACTATAAATAATATTATTGGAATAATTTACATATAGGTAAACAAAACGGCGTTCTTAATTTTACAATTAATATAATTATATAACAGAAAGTTATTATTTATTGTAGTGAAATACAAAAATTACAATGTAATCTAAGAAATATACTTTGAAAATACTTCACCTACATTTTCAATATTTATTGTTATAATGATAAAAATATATTTCTTACAAAATTCTACATAAACAAGCCATCAGCTTAAACTGCTAAATGTGCTAAATTTAGCTTTATGTAAAAAAAAAGAATAGTTGGCAAAAAGAAAAGAATTTGCCTATAATCAAGGAGTAAAGTGTCATAAGGAGAAAAACATGCGCCTTGCAGTTGTTGGTGCCAATGGGAGAATGGGGCGTGCGTTGATTACAGCTCTCCAACATAAAAAAGGCGTAGAACTTTGTGGTGTTCTTGTGCGCAAGGGATCACCTTTTGTAGGGAAAGACGCCAGCGTATTGATTGGTTCAAACCTTCTTGGAATTCCAATCACTGATGATCCTGAAAAAGCCTTTTCTGACGCTGAAGGTATTTTAGACTTTTCCCAGCCACAAGCCACTATTATCTATGCTGATTATGCGGCCCAAAAAGGCATTGTTCACATTATAGGAACAACAGGATTTACCAAAGAAGAAGAGGCACAAATTGCAATTTCTGCGATGCACACAACCATTGTCAAATCTGGAAATATGAGCCTTGGAATTAATCTTTTGGCTAACCTTGTAAAGAAAGCAGCTAAAACATTAACATCTGAAGATTTTGATATTGAAATTTCTGAAATGCATCATTCTGGCAAAGTTGATGCTCCTTCTGGAACAGCTCTTCTTCTTGGAAATGCAGCAGCAGAAGGCCGCAATGTTCAGTTCCAAGATGTCTATGTCAGCGAACGCAAAAGCTCTACAGGCGCACGCAAAAAAGGCACCATTGGTTTTGCCTGTTTACGGGGTGGAACAGTTGTCGGGGACCATAGTGTTATTTTTGCAGGTCCAAATGAACACATTGTTCTTTCACATTCAGCACAAGAACGTTCTATTTTTGCCAACGGTGCATTAAAAGCAGCTCTGTGGGCAAAAAATCATAAAAATGGTCTTTATTCAATGCTGGATGTTTTAAACCTAAACGATTAACGTTAATCAATCAACTGCAGGAAATTTATAATGGGACGTACACTCGTATTAATCCGTCATGGGCAAAGTGAATGGAACCTTAAAAATCTTTTCACGGGTTGGAAAGACCCAGATTTGACAGAAAAAGGTCACGCAGAAGCAATAAAAGCAGGAAAAAAATTAAAAGAATCCGGCTTAAAATTTGATGTTGCTTATACATCAGCCTTACAGCGTGCACAAAAAACTGCTCAGCATATTTTAAAACAAACAGAACAAACAGATTTGCAATTGATAAAAAATTCAGCATTGAATGAGCGCGATTATGGTGATTTATCCGGCTTGAATAAAGATGATGCTTGTCAAAAATGGGGAAAAGAACAAGTGCATATATGGCGCCGTTCTTATGCCATTGCGCCACCTAATGGAGAAAGCCTGCGTGATACAGGTGCACGTGTCTGGCCTTATTATTTTTACCACATCCAACCCCATATTTTGCGCTCCCAAACTGTTTTAATTGTAGCACATGGTAATTCTCTTCGTGCTCTTATTATGGCACTTGAAGGTCTAAGCAATGAAGAAATTGTATCTCAAGAATTAGCGACCGGTGTCCCTATTGTTTATGACTTCAATTCTGATTCAACAATTTTATCAAAAAAAATCATTACGCCTTAAATCATTATAATTATAGTTTATAGAGATAAACACTTTAACTCTAATATTTTTAGTAGACTAATGATCATTGACAGAGTTACTTCTCAAGCTTAGATAAATTCTATTGCCCAGATGGCGGAATTGGTAGACGCGCAGGTTTCAGGTACCTGTACTGCAAGGTGTGGAGGTTCGAGTCCTCTTCTGGGCACCATTTTTTGTCTTTAATATATCGGAATATATAGATTTTTATTTAATTTGATAATTTTTAGACCATCTTTTAGTCTATCTTTTGCGGTTTATATAACTTTACCTAAATTGTTCCTATTTGCAGCTTATTTTATTTGAAAAAATAAGACTTTTTTTCTCCATCTTACTGCTCTACCTAGCTTATATAGTTCGGGAAAAGCTTCTTGCATCACCCAATTCGAACTTGTTGTTGATACGTTAAAAATTATGTATATTTACGTGTTGTGACATATCTATCGCCATCATTAAATATCATCTCGTTGCCTCTCTCTTTTTATATTACATAAACGGATGGTGGGAGCGCTCAAGAAGACATGTAAGTAAAAGAGCGCCCCCATAGCATTAAGCAGCTTGTATAAAGATTTGCATTTCTTGTTTTATTTCTTCTAAAAATGTTTTGACAGCTTTATTGATACGTTCAATTTGTTCATCATCGCGTGAGATGCGTTGAATCTTTATACACAAATGAGTGTGTTGGCCTTTAACCAAGGATTATACTGACAAAATCACACCATTTTCGCCCTGTGCAAGCCATTTGGAATTGCATTTGTAAGATATATTCAGGCTTGATTTTACCATCTAACAAAAAACGTACATGCGTTGTTGGTTGAGAATATTTGACCTTTATAAGGCCTCCATCCCCAATGAGACCATCAGGAATAGCGCTTGCCATTTCAATTGTAGGATGGGGAATAAATCCGCATCTGGTGACAGTAATCTCACGTTCGAGGCTGTACTTTTTAATTACCCTCTCTTTGCGTTTATTTCCCCATTTTATAGCTGGCATTTCATAAAATGATACTGTTTCACCTCTTAAACATTTTGTAATAAATCTGAGTTTGTACTCTTCATATTTACTTGTCGGCAAATCTTTAGCTATTTTACCTACAAAGCTGTCAATGTTTGAAGCTGTAAATTTTCCTAAATGAGCGTGAAACCATTCTGTTTGTATTTGTTTCATTAACTCTTTGATTTACAAAAACAATTCAACAGATACCCTCTCGTTTTGGAGATTATAATTAGCCTCATTTGTGGCAAATGATCTCGTGAATAAGATCAGCTACACCTTCTTCTTTATAAAAAGCTTCATCTTCTTCATAAAAAAAAGGACCAACAGAATCGAGGGCAAGACGTGCACATTGTTTAATTGCTTCATTCTGCAACATGCGAGCAGGATATTTCCGCCAATGTTCTGTGTCTTGTTTGCATTCTTTTAAATATTCGGATATTCTTATTGGATATTTAATGCCTTTCAAATACATAGCGCATGTAACAGAAAGCAGATTATCTTCATTATCGGTGTTTTTTTGAAGTTTTATATCATAGAGGTTAGGACTTGACTTAATCATCTTGATCCACCCAGCGGCAGTAGCAACTGGGATGATGCCATTTTTTTTAGGAACAGCATATATTTCTTTGTTTAGAGGGTTTAATCCATACCCATCGGCAAGATAAATAAAATCTTCAAAATCTTCCTCAGAAATATTGAAATTGATACATGTTTTGAAGAGTGCTTCACGAAATTCTTGTTCTGATAAATTATATTTTTGCGCTACTTTTGCTATGAAGGGAGTTTCCATTATTATTTTCCTTAATTTTGGATACACCTTACTTGTGGCGTGAAAAACGCGTGTATTGAAAAGGGTCGTGCTTTAATTGATATCTTTTTAATATGTGCACTGTCTTTGAATTTACTCCCTCAAGCATACTAATCCTTTGGCTGTGATTTTTGCGCTAGAAACGGTCTTTTCTATTCCACTGGATATTTAAGATGCGGATTACAATCCATTAATTTTTTTATTAATTTTACTTTAATTATGATAATAAAAACCCTCTTGGAATACAAGAATAAACCCAATAATAAATGTAAAAATAACTAATAAATCTTTAGGCTCTAATTCTAATATTTTTGCTACTTGGATTAAACTAAACAGTCTATAAAATCGTTAAACATTTAAGTTGTTCTGCCTTTAAGTTAACTCAGCAATGATATGATCCTTGCGCTCACTCACGTTAGCAAATATTTGTTTTAGGCTAATGAAGAATTCTAAAAGTTTAGGAGTAATTTTACTTATAATATTATTGTAAGGTAGGAAGTTTTATCTACAACACAAAAAAACAAGAAATATTAAGGGTAGTAGAAGATATTACTTATGCCGTTCCGTGAACAAAACATTTAAAACTTCAAGCTTCTTCTCATCTCCAGATGAAGCACAAGTTATACGCTTTATATCTTTATATCTTTCCCGGAAATGGTTAATCCAGTTATTATGTTATGATACTTATATTTCTGAGTGCATTAAGAATAGCCATCAATTTATCCACAAAAGATCTTTTCCTCCTTTTGGCAGCTTGTATTTATACACGAAAGAAAACAGGACAATCTTTTCATATTACAGCTATTTATAACATTAAGCATTGCTGAGTCAGAAGCTGGAAGAAGAGTAAGAATAACAATCCAAATAAAATGACTTGATGTCTGCATCAACGTATTGGAGGAGTGCTACCTAAACTGAAAGAGTGTGTTATTGTACTCCCTCTTAAAGAAATTAAAAACAAAGTGATATATTGTTAAAATCGTTTTGATTATTTATATAAAAAACCGAAAACAAGCACATATAAGCTTATCTTGCATAAAAAGCTTCGAAATATATTGTAAAGCATTGTTTTTAAGACAAAGAAAAAATCAACATTTTGTAAATTTTTTGATGTAAAAATAACATTACGTATTTAAATATTACCTTTGGAGAAAAATATGAATACAAAATGTTTAATAGCTACATCTATTTTCACTTTAGCTGCAATTTCTTTAGTACAAGCAGCAGATAGTATAGTTTTTAAAGAAAATTATAAAATGGGTGTTTCACCAATTGTTAGACCACCTACTTTTTCTTGGAATGGTTTTTATATTGGGGGACAAGTTGGTGGTTTCTCAAGTAAGATTTCCGCGATGAGTCATGATAATGATATTCCCTTACTTCCTGATAAGAGTGGTAGACCTAAAAAATGGGTTCCAGTTAATGAAAAATTTTTGCCTAAACTTTCTGGTTTCATAGGTGGTTTTTATGCAGGTTCCAATGTTGATCTCAGTAATGGTCTTATCCTAAGCATTGATACGGATATAATTCTATCTGCACGAAAAAATACAAACACTATCGTAATTACCCCCCATCTACAGACGATAATATGCCAGAAGAAAGTAACTTAATACCGAATCATGAGAATAGCCAATATCGACTGTCTAGAAGAGATGTCCAATTAAGAGAAAATACAATTGATATAGAAGAGGCAGAAAAAACTATCATAACATTTAAGTATACTTTAAACCAAAAATGGACAGGTGCCACACGGATACGTATCGGTTTTGCTGCTGATCGTATTATGCCTTATATCGCTGGTGGTGTTGCTTATGGACAGTTCCAAAATATTCTATCGCTATCAAGCACAGCAACACATGACAAAGAGCTTAATAATATGTCGGATGAAACAAAAACAATGATCGGTTATACTTTTGGTGCGGGTATTGATTTTGCAATGACCGATGATATTATTTTGCGTGCAGAGTATCGTTATTCGGATTTCGGAAAAAAGAAATTTGCTAAAGATAGCTTTGAACTTCATTACAAGACTAATGATTTTCGTGCTGGAGTATCTTATAAATTCTAATTTCTTGTATGTTGTATAACTTAATCACTAAAAAGCCTTGTCTCTGACAAGGCTTTTTATTTGTAACATTTTTTCTATAAAAAATTATTATACAGTATAATTAAACTTGGCATAAGAAACATATTCCCATATATCGCAATAAATCAAACTTTGGAAAAAATAAACAACTTCAGTTGTTTAACCAGCTATATTGATAGATTCAAAATATTTTTGAAACACTTATATATCAAAGCCAATAACTAAAAATTTATCAAACTATTCTTAGTATGAACATCGCATATCATTCTAATAAGGTAGAGTGTTGTTCAAAAAAAATCTTTCACATATAATTTTTTGCCACTGAATTCCATTGAACAAGCAAAAATAGTTTTAACAATCTCAAATACATTGATGTTATTTTTGCCATTCAGTTCCGTAAGTTTAGGTCAAAATTGTAATGGCGATAAGCTAAGTTACTAAGTTTTACATATTTCGCCATGCATTACTTACTCCTAATTACTAGTTTTTCTCTCTATTAAAGAACACTATTTTTGAGCCTCTCTTTCCCTCTTAATTTTTCTTTTTATAACCTGTAACACTAGTGCTTATTGGCGTTTTGTCTCAAACAAGTAAACACCATTAATAGAGCTTTTTTATTTCTAACGTGTATTCTTATCACGTTTGGACCATTGTGAGCACTCTTTCCAAAACAGTATAATTCTTATCTGCTCTATCAGCAAAAGCATCAATGTGCTCAAAAAAGATAAGAACAATATCATCGTTTATTGTTCTATAACTTTGATCAGCATCAGCAATTTATTTATAACCCCACAAAGCGGACATAACAAAAATTGCTCAATGCGGCCGCCAATAAAGAAAATAATAATATATTCCTAGCACACCATAAATACTATAATATGCCCTCATCATCTTTACAGGCAAGAACAGTACAACCATTCACAAGAGCTCATCTTACAAAAGTTCCCAAACCTAAAATCACAATAAAAGGCCCCATTACACCGCTATAACACTGTACTATTCCTTAAAGATCATCACATTATTGACCCCTTTAGTAAATAGATTATTATAAATGATCGTGGCAATGAGACGCTTTATTTTCAAGGTTTATTTAAAACGGATATAGCTCTCTAAAGACCTGGCATCATCAGGCGTACCCTTTCCTTCTATCAATATCTCCCTAGATTGAAACATAGACGCAGATCATGCGTTGTATATCAATACTCATAGAAGGAGATAAACAAATGGAAACGCGCATTCCAACAGACACATCATTAAATCCACATTTTTATGGAGAAAAAATTGTGGAACCTCAGCGTCCACTATTTCATAGGCCTCTTTCTTGGTCAGCTCTTTTTGCAGGACTGATTACGGCTATTGCTACTTCAATTTGCTTTTCTTTTTTGCTTGCAGCTTTAGGTTTAGGACAAATTGACCTTTATTCTTCTGCACCTTTTGGAGGGGTTTTGATGTCTGTTGGCATCGGTTCCATTATTGTGATGTTTCTTAGTCTTGCTATTGGGGGCTTTGTTGCTGGATATTTTGCAAAACAAGCAGGAGCAGCACATGGCTTCTTAACCTGGGCTCTTCTCATGCTTCTTATAACACTTCAGACAACTCTGTTCGTTTCCGGAGCAGCACACATGGGGGCTCAAACCCTCTCAAGCGTTGCATCTAGCTCTAAAAACGCTATTTCTAGCCTAGGAAAAGGGATTAGTACCCTCTTCTCATCTTCAGATTATGATTATTTTAACAAACTGTTGAGCGATAAAAATAGCCATAAAATTGATTTTGACAAACTAGGTAAAGATTTACGAACAGTACTTAATGAAAGTAATATTCCAGCTCTTAACCCTGAACGTTTGAATAGCGTTTATAAAGAAAGCTTAGATGATATACAGTCTGTCATCACAGCTTTGATGCATAATCCTACCGGTTATTCTGTATATCTTAAGAAATTAGGAAATCGTTTATCTAGCCGCCTTGAAACGATTACAGATAATATTGATCGCAAAGATGTCATCCGCGCTCTTACGAGCAATGGCATGACCCAGGCTGAAGCTGAACACACTGCAGACCGTGCAATCACTCTTTATCAAGAAGCACGGGTAAAAACTGAACAGGCAATCAAAAATTTCAACCAACAAGTCGACACACTGTCTCATCACCTTGAAGAAACAGCAAAGAGCGCTCAAAGCTTTGCAGACAAAGCTATTGGAACAGCTTCTACAATTGGGTGGTGGAGTTTTTTAGGTAGCCTTATCGGAGCTGTCATTGCGACTGTATGTGGCTATTATGGTGCCAAAAGCCGTAAACATTGCTGCCTACTTAAAAGCTTTGCTTAAAAAGCACTGCTGTAATGGATCATAATTGATCATCACAACAAGAAAGCTGCTAACTCATAGCAGCTTTCTTTCTTAAAAGGAGAAACAATTACCCTAGCATTTCGAAAAGATGGATAAGTACATGCTTGAAACACCTACCAACTTATAAAAAATATAATACTTTATCATTAGAGAAGAGTTTATTAATAAGCTAATATTTTTGCATGCTAGATTTGTGAATTAGCTAAAAATAGAGTGACTATACACATTACTTAAGCGTTGTAGCCAATTTTTCCATCTGTCAGAAACACAGGTAAGATCTGACAAGAAAGCCTTTTGCCTTTTTCACAAGTGTTTTTATTGTCCTAGTGTAATATGCACGATAACCAAAGGGATAAACGAAAATACAAAAGGATTCTTTGCAAAATGTATGACACTTTTTAAAAACTAAAGAAACACCACTGAGCTTAAATTGAATACCTATCAACATACCTATACCAACACTCACAAGCGACATCATAATCATTCCTTTTTACAAAATGACCATATGACCTTTCTGGCCTTGAGCTTAAACAGATTATTGAGCACAGCAACAACATCTTTTACAATAATCATGCAGGAATAAGAACAAACGCTTTGAGCCTTATCATTTATATACCCTAGACATTTAAACGAAACAGATACACCCATTTACCGTCTGTATATAAAGGAACAACAGAAAGACAAACAGCCTCTCACCCCTTTTATAAAGACATGGCAGACATATAAGAACTGTGCAAACATAAGAACTATGTATTGTACTATGAAGAGAGAAGAAACTTGTAGAGAAACGGTCAAATAAAAATATTTTACGGCAGATATAAAAACTCTTAAAGCAAAATACACAAAAGCAATAAGAAGCAATTATTGATTTGCCACAGTGATGTTTTTCTGGGGAGAGAGTGCAAATTTTGTCAGGATTTTTTTTGGTTGCGGGGGCAGGATTTGAACCTGCGGCCTTCAGGTTATGAGCCTGACGAGCTACCGGGCTGCTCCACCCCGCGCCATTGCAGAGATCTTACAGTTATTGTGACGATGATGTTTGTAACAAAATCACTTGACTGCTAACCTCTATTGGAAACTGTTTGAGAAGACCATTGTATGTTTTTAACAGACCTGGCAGTGACTTACTCTCCCGTGCCTTAAGACACAGTACCATCAGCGCTGGAACGTTTCACGGCCGAGTTCGGGATGGGGATCGGGTGCAGGCATTCCGCCATAACCACCAAGTCAGCTAAGAACATATCAATGAACGAGAACTGGTTTTTTTGCTTAGTTTTTTTTTGAGTTTTTTGAGTTTTTTGAGTTTTTTTAGAATGAATATAGGGAATGGGAACGATCAAGCCTATCGAACGATTAGTATCAGTAAGCTTCATATGTTACCACACTTCCACACCTGACCTATCAACGTGGTGATCTTCCACGGTTCTCAGGGAATACTCGTTTTCAGGTGGGTTTCCCGCTTAGATGCTTTCAGCGGTTATCCCGTCCGTATATAGCTACCCTGCTATGCGGCTGGCGCCACAACAGGTCCACCAGAGATACGTCCATCCCGGTCCTCTCGTACTAGGGACAGATCCTGTCAATATTCCTACACCCACGGCAGATAGGGACCGAACTGTCTCACGACGTTCTGAACCCAACTCACGTACCGCTTTAAATGGCGAACAGCCATACCCTTGGGACCTGCTCCAGCCCCAGGATGCGATGAGTCGACATCGAGGTGCCAAACAACCCCGTCGATATGAACTCTTGGGGGTCATCAGCCTGTTATCCCCGGCGTACCTTTTATCCGTTGAGCGATGGCCCTTCCACACGGGACCACCGGATCACTATGACCGTCTTTCGACTCTGTTCGACTTGTCAGTCTCACAGTCAGGCAGGCTTATGCCATTGCACTCAACGAACGATTTCCGACCGTTCTGAGCCTACCTTCGCGCGCCTCCGTTACTCTTTAGGAGGCGACCGCCCCAGTCAAACTACCCACCATACACTGTCTTGAATCCGGATAACGGACTGCAGTTAGACATCCATATCCATAAGGGTGGTATTTCAAGGATGACTCCACAAGAGCTGACGCCCCTGCTTCAAAGTCTACCACCTATCCTACACAGATAGACACAAATGCCAGTGTAAAGCTATAGTAAAGGTGCACGGGGTCTTTCCGTCTAACCGCAGGAACCCCGCATCTTCACGGGGAATTCAATTTCACTGAGTCTACGTTGGAGACAGCGGGGAAGTCGTTACGCCATTCGTGCAGGTCGGAACTTACCCGACAAGGAATTTCGCTACCTTAGGACCGTTATAGTTACGGCCGCCGTTTACTGGGGCTTCAATTCGATGCTTGCACATCTCCTCTTAACCTTCCAGCACCGGGCAGGCGTCAGACCCTATACATCGTCTTGCGACTTCGCAGAGCCCTGTGTTTTTGGTAAACAGTCGCTACCCCCTGGTCTGTGCCACCCTTTAACGGTTGCCCGAAAAAGGGTCACGCTTCTTCCGAAGTTACGCGTGCAATTTGCCGAGTTCCTTCAACGTAGTTCTCTCAAGCGCCTTGGTATTCTCTACCTGTCCACCTGTGTCGGTTTCGGGTACGGTCTATACGTGGGAGCTATTTCCTGGGACTACTTCACTGCAAGATCAATCCCATAAGACCTTACAATATACGCAATCCGTCACTTCCCACAGGTCCACGAATATTAACGTGGTTCCCATCGACTACGCCTTTCGGCCTCGCCTTAGGGGCCGACTCACCCTGCTCAGATTAACTTTAAGCAGGAACCCTTGGACTTTCGGCGAGGGAGTCTCTCACTCCCTTTATCGTTACTCATGTCAGCATTCTCACTTCCGATACCTCCAGGAGCTCTCACGAGTCTCCCTTCACAGGCTTACGGAACGCTCCGCTACCACTTACTCATAAGAGTAAATCCACAGCTTCGGTGTATGGCTTTAGCCCCGTTACATTTTCGGCGCAAAGACCCTTATTTAGACCAGTGAGCTGTTACGCTTTCTTTAAATGATGGCTGCTTCTAAGCCAACATCCTGGTTGTTTTGGGATCCTCACATCCTTTCCCACTTAGCCATAACTTAGGGACCTTAGATGGTGGTTAGGGTTGTTGCCCTTTCCACGACGGACGTTAGCACCCGCCGTGTGTCTGCCAGTGAGTTCTTCCAGGTATTCGGAGTTTGGTTAGGTTTGGTAATCCGGTGAGGACCCCTAGCCCATCCAGTGCTCTACCCCCTGGAGAATTACACTAACGCTCTACCTAAATAGATTTCGCGGAGAACCAGCTATTTCCGA